>NZ_VUNC01000009.1 GCF_009695875.1 Olsenella porci | reverse complement strand
GGACAGGGCCTCGCCGGCAGTGGTCGCCGATTCCGGCGCCCCGCGGTGACGGGACTGGCGAATGTACGTTGGTGCGGATGGGGGCGGTTCGCTGTCTAGTCTGGTGAAATCTATCTTGACTTCAACACCTCCTCGGCGCGCTCTCCGGCGCCACGGCAGTCGCGGCATTCGCGCTCTGCAGGGCGGCCGGGACCGCGGACGATCGCGAGGAGTAGCGGCAAAGATAGCGGGGCGGCCCGGACGGGTCGCCCCATCTTCTACAGGGAGGAAGGCATGCGCGCTGAGAAGGGCAGGGACACGCTCACCGAGGGGCGGGCGAGGCTCGTGGAGTCGCTCGCGAGCGCCATGGAGGAGGACGGGCTCTCGTGGTACGCGGGGTGGGAGAGGTGCTGGTCAGCGAGGAACGCCGCGACCGGCGCCCGGTACAGGGGCGTCAACAGGCTCTCCCTCGCGGCCGCGTCCGCACGATGCGGATTCGAGGACCCCAGGTGGGTCACGTACAACCAGGCGCGGGACGCCGGCTGGCACGTGCGACGCGGCGAGAGGGCGCAGGCCACGGTGGAGTTCTGGAGCTGGTACGTGCCGATCATGCGCGCGGGAAGGCAGTCGGTCGTCACGGTACAGAGGGCGCGGGAGCTCGTCGCCGCGGGGAGGATCTCGGAGGACGACGTCTGCGGGGACAGATTCCTGAGGGGGAGGGGCGCCTGGGTCTTCAACGCGAGCCAGGTGGAGGGCGTCCCGCCCGTCATGGAGCCTCGCGCGGCGGATCCGGGGACGGAACCCTGGAGGGTGGCAGACGACCTCATCGCGTCGTCGAGGTGCCCCGTGCGGGAGACGAGGAGCGACGACGCCTTCTACGCCCCGGCCGAGGACGCGATCACCATGCCGCTCCGCGGCCAGTTCGAGTCCGCCGAGGGCTTCTGCAGGACGCTGATGCACGAGATGTGCCACTCGACCGCGGGTGAGCTCGGCAGGCCGCTTCCGAGCGACCAAGAGTCCTATGCGTTCGAGGAGCTGGTCGCGGAGCTCGGGAGCGCCTTCTCCGCTGCGGACGCGGGGCTCGACATGTCCGCGGTCGCGAGGGGGGGTCGGTGCAGACCTGGACCCAGAACCACGCGGCGTACCTCAGGTCCTGGCTGGACGAGATCAGGGACGACCCATCCGCCCTCGCGAGGGCGGCCTCGGAGGCGTCGCGCGCGTCCGACCTCGTCATCGGCAGGTACGAGGTGACGCGGGCGGAGCGGGCCCGCTCGCGCTCGAGGGACGAGAGGCCGCTCTCCGAGAGGGCGGGAAGCGCGAGGGAGGCCGCCTCCCTGATCGCAGCGGAGGGCATAACACCGGAGGACATGAGGACCAAGTAGGAATACGGCAGGCAGACGTGTTGCGTTCAGATTATCAAAGACACATGCGGGGGCAGAGTAGCCCTACGGGCTCGCGGCGTCAGGCATGGGCTCATCGCGTTGGCCACGGGAGCAGAGAAAACTCTTGATTCGTCTCCCGCAGGGCAGCAGCGAGGTCATTCCGGCACTTGCTCATCACTTTGATCGTTCGGTTGATTGCCTCGAACATGTCCTTAGCGGACATGCCTTCTTCGGTGCCGTCTTTCCCATGCGGGCAGTTCCCTTCGCCAGGTATGGCGAGCCTGACTGACTCCGACTCAGCCTCGAGTTCGACAATCCTTCTGCAAAGGCTTGCATAGATGGAGGACACTGAGCGCACGTCATCATTGCGGTCGAGGAGAACTGTCTGGCAAAATGCCTCAAGCTTCGAGCACTCCTCCAGGACATATCTCCCGTCGGTAGCAAGTGCCAGCGAGGCCGCCGCGGTCAGGCCCGTGCCCCCGGCCGCACCCAAAAGAGCGCCTCCGCCGGCGATGAGCATCGTTCCACCCGTCATCCCGGCGCCACCTGCGGCAATCGCTCCGCCGCCGAGGAATGCAAGGCTTGCGCTCGCGAGCGCCGCTCCGTGCAGGGCGGAAGCCTCAAGTCCGAGCGCGGCGGCGAGGGTTGGAGCAATGGCCGGGGCAAAGTAGGCGGCAAGGCCGCCGGTAGCAACCACGATGATTGCGGTGCAGGCGACACCCGCAACAAGTCTTCCTCTGGACCCATCTAGTCTGGCCTTCGCACCGTCCACTGCGTGCCCAAGGTCAGCGAGTTCCTTGGTTCCTATTACGTCCTGGCGAATGCAGAACACATCGTTTAGGTAGTCCGAGCACGGTTTGAGCCCCTTGTAATCACCGTCGTTGTTGGCATGCAGCGGCCCGTATGGCCTGAAGCGTCCCGCCTCCATTGCGACGAGCCATAGCCATGAAGCGTCCTCCCCGTCACCGAGGCGCGATTCGATTTTCGCGTATAGCGCATCGTCTGGGAAGAAGTATCCAGCGTCCGCTGCCCAGACAAGGTTCACCGCATCGACGACCTGCTTGCTCCACTCCTTTAGCCATGCCCTCTTCACTGCTGCACGCTTCGGATGCTTCTCCGCAGCTATGTCGTAGGCCACTATCGCATGCTCTATCGAGTGGAGAATTCGGGCCTGCATGAAGTCCAGCTTGAGACATCCTAGGTCCGCGAGACCGCGCTCGTATGTCTCTTCCGGGCCTTCTCCGGAGGTCGAAGACTCGTTCTCTAGCATGGCGCGAACGTCTACCACGCATGCGACGGTGAACGTCGCAATGCCGACGTAGTTGACCCGCAGGAAGAACTTGACGGGATCCCTGCTTGCGATGGAGCGTACGGCCGCATCCGCGATGTCGACGCCGACGAAGATGCCGCTCGACACAGTGACCATGCGGCGCATCGCGGGGGTGCCCCAGGGTAGGATGTCCTCGGGGGCGATGCGACCGAGATCAGCAACCCCATGGATATCCAAGTCTCTGATTTCCCTTGCCGCTCTGCGGCAGAAGTAGAATCCCCGCACGACGCACTGGTTGACTAGAACGGGAAGGGCCTGCCTGCCTGCCTCCTCCAGCATGCCGATCTCCGTACGAAGGTCGAACTTGCGAGCGGTCCCCTTCACGATCCTCCCGTTTTCGTCATGGTCCGCGAGCAGGGTCCCGTTGAACAGCCTGCTCACCCAGAGGCGTAGGCCAGGCTCCTCCGCGGTTGCCTCCCTGAAGAAGGGAAGGGCAGAAACATCCTTTATGAGGGAAACGATGGGTCCCGGGATGCCGGTGCCGCCCATGAGCGAGCCGCCTGAGCCGGCCATGTCGCTCACCATATGGAAGAACCAGCCGATCGTCCCGAAGGCGAGCTTCTCCTGGAGGTTCTTTCCGATGAGGGGCCTGTGTGACTCTGGCACGGGCGCGACTCTCAGGGCGCCAGACACGTCCGTACCCACCACGAGCCCGGTGAACTGGGTGAACATCGAGAAGAATAGTCCGTCGATACCGAAGTGGTGAGAGAAGTCCCTGAGGTGGTGCTGCAGACCGCCGCCGAAGTCATTCGCGTTGCCGTCAGCAGCGAAAGGATGGTTCTTCTCCAGCTTCCTGATGGCCCCGGCGAGGTCGTCCCCGTTGTACCCCTCGCTCCTTGCCACGCTGATGACGAAGCGCTCGACCTTGTCCTCTCCCCAGCTACCCGCGCGGTCGAGCGAGAACTCGCCGACCCACAACGTATCGATGAGTCCAGAGACAACGCCGCTAGCGGCAGCAACGAGGTAGTCAAGCCTGTCGGCCTTGTCCACGCTTGGATCCCAATCGACCTCATCTTCGAGCGTCTCGTGGATGTCCGCGGAGGTCTCTTTGCCCCGTGACGCCTCATCGCCAAGGGTGAGCGAGGGGGTGCCCAGAAGGGGGGTGCGCTTCTGGAAGGAGATGTCGTACTGGACGAGTGGGCTGACACCGTCGGTTGCCAGCTCGGTTGATTCGCCACTCATGGCCAAGATCCGCCTTTCGAAGTGCATGGCTAACATGGCAGTGGTCGGCATTGCCGAACTCATTGCAGCGCCTTCTCCAAAGATGGGAGATCGTTCGGAGACGAGCGATATGGCAGCTGTATTTCTGATATCAGACTATCACCCGACGGAAGAGGTCAAGGATCCTTTCGCCCGCGGCAGAATCGATGCGGTGAGCGATTGAGTCGAGGTCTCATTAGACTCCTTGGCGTAGGTGCTACCAACAACGTGTGGGAATCGGCCTACGATTTAGTGCCGTGGCGGAAGCGCTCATCAGAACACGGCTCGCAGTGCGAGTCTTACCGCCCAGAGGAGGACGCGCAGGAACCCCCTCAGGACGGCGAGCGTGATCCTGCCCAGGGTCGAGAAGAACCGTCTCATGACGCACCTCCGAATGCCGAGTCCGACGTTGGCGTGACGGTAGCACGCACGCGCGACATGAATTCGAGGCTCTCGGTCGGCACGCCGGCCCAGGCACAGACCCTGCCGGCCGCGTCGCGCGGGTCGTCGCCCACCACCTCGGGGATGGAGAGGCCCGTGCGGTACGCCCAGGCGGCAAGGGCCGGCAGGTCGGACGGCCCGTCGTCAAGCGAGGCGCGGACGTCCTCGAGCCTCGAGACGTTCACGAGGCCGTCGCCCACCCTCATCCACCTCGTGGCGCCGTCGACGTCCACCCTGGACGCCGCTGCCAGCTCCTCTGCCGTCGCGAGCTGCGCCCTCCAGCCGCGGCGCCTCCTGAGCGCCCCGCCCTCGGCTACGCCCTGCGAGTCGTAGTAGTCGAGCTCGATCCACATTCCGTCTTCCCCAAGGCTGAGGACGAGGTCCGAGAGGACGCTCCTCCCCGGGAATGGGTTGGGGCGCGTGAGCCGGTCTGAGTCGAACTCCTCGACCCGCCCGTCGGCGAACGACACCGTGACCCTCATCTCTCCCTCCCGTTCGTCCGGCTGTCGTCTCCGCGGTCTGGCTGCCGCCTTCCGATGGGCTCGTCGCAGCGCCTCGCGTCGCGGCGGCACCCGCCGCGCGAGGCGTCCCGACGTACGCGACCGCCGCGCCCCGCGGCCTCCTGCCTCTCCGGCAGCATGCCGTGCCTCCTTGCCAGCGCGATCGCCGCGTCGATGCGCTCCCTCTCCCCGGGGTCTCCGCATCGCCCGGCCGCGGCCGCGAGCTCCTCGACGGAGCGTGCGCGCGTCTCCTCGATCACGGCGACGGCGGAGGAGAGCCCCCTGAGCTCGGAGAAGTCCCTGAGCTCGATCGCGCGGCGCGCGGCCTCCTCGACGCCCATGACGGAGCCGTCCGGCAGCAGCGCCTCCCCACGTCGGGCGGCGAGCCTCGTGAGCACGTTCTCTCGCTGGTAGTCGGTGCCGAGCCTCGTCCCGCTCACCCTCCTGGCGGGCTGGTCTGCGAGGCAGAAGGTCCAGTCCCTCCCGTCGCCGCGAACGCTCGCCTCCACTCCCAGGCGCGAGAGCCTGCCGAGCAGCTCCCCCTCGGTCCTCGAGGAGGCGACGGCGACGTCCACCCTCGACCTGATGTCGGCGACCCAGGAGTACGCACCCCTGGACGAGAGCTCCGCCTCGGCGCGCCCGACGTGGACCCGCTGGTAGTTTTCCCTCGAGCCTCGCTTGCGCGTGTCCGGGTGCCGCGCGTCGATCCTGCCCTCGAAGTGCGAGAGCCCCATGTCCCGCGCGATCGCCTGCAGCCGCCCGTTCAGGAGGCCTGGGTCGGGGTCGCGGAGCCTGTTCCCGGTGGCGAGGTTCGTGTTGTTCACGATCACGTGCGCGTGGGGGACGTGGCCATCGTTGTCGTCGTGGTAGACGATGGCCACCTGGAAGTCCGGGAAGCTCTCCTCGGCCCAGCGCACGGCGAGCCCCCTAAGGTCCGCGAGCGAGACTCCGTCGCGCGGGTCGGGGGAGAGCACGTAGTGCTTGTAGGTCCTGGCGGGCCTCTCGCGGTACGGGGCGTCGTTGCCGTTGGCACGTCTCGTCTCGTCCATGGCCGCGTCCCAGTCGAAGCGATCCTCGGGGAGCCCCGCCTGGCGCGCAGACTCGTCCATCCGCGAGAAGTGCAGGAGGTCCCTGGCGAGCGCCCTCCCGTCCCGCTCGAGGTACCTCCTCGCGGCGGCGAGCCCCGTGTGCCCCGATATGGCCTTGATCGCCGGCACGCCGGTCAGCTCCAGAGGAAGACGGTCGGCCTGTCGGAGAGCCTCGCCACATCCTCGCGAAGGCACCCGAGCGAGTCCGCCACGTAGGTCATCTCGGCGTCCACAACCCTGAGGACCTCAAGCGCGTCCTCGGCCGTCACCTCGTCCGGGGACTCGCGTGCGACCTTCGCAATCGTGTTGAGCGCCGCCACGGACTGGTTGTAGAGCGTGCCTATGGAGCGCAGGTTGCGCACGATGCCGTGGGAGGTCTCGTAGTCGAAGGCGACGGTGCCCGCCCCCATGCGCGTCCCGCCGTCCGCGAGACAGTGGACCAGTAGCCTCACCACCTGGCTCCTGGAGCAGCCCATCTCGGCGGACGCCCGGTCCAGGGCCTCGAGCTCGCCATCGGAGATCCGGACGTTAAGGCGCCTCGGCATGGCGTCACGGCTCAAGTCGGTCACCCCCAGGGGCGCGGGGCATCCCCCGCAGAGCGAAAAGACGTTCGGACGGTTCGGCCGCGGAGGCGTCCCCCGGGGCACAGACGAAAGTCTGAGCCATCGGGGCAGCTCACGTGGCCACCCTGTCCGCTCCGTCCGCGGCGTCCATCCTGGCCACCGTGGGTGTACAGGATGGGCTACTTGCTGTAGTCGAGAGAAGCTTGTTTGCGGTTGTAAGCAACCTGCTAGAATGTAGTTACATTTATTGCATTTTGCACGCTAATTGCGAGGGGTGAGCCATGAAGTACTCCGAGCTCGTCGATTCCGGTGCCACATCCTCCCAGGTGATGGACTACCTCTCCGAAGGCGAGCCTACGCCGATAACGCTCAGGGTGCCAAGGAACCTCAAGGATGCAGCGGCGGAGGCCGCTCGCCTCAGGGGTGTCAGCTTCTCCGCGTTCGTCCGCTCGTGCATCATCAACGAACTCTCCGAGGGGGACTAGAGGGTGTCAGGACAGGTAAAGTCAAGGAAGCGCGTTCAGGAGCATGGCGAGGTGTTCACGAACGAGCGAGAGGTTAACGCCATGCTGGACATGGTGAGGCAGGAGACCGAACGCATCGACTCTAGGTTCCTCGAGCCCGCATGCGGCGACGGCAACTTCCTCTCAGAGGTGCTGAGGCGGAAGCTGGATGTGGTTGACTCTCGATACCGCAGGTCACTCCCAGAGTGGGAGAAATATGCATTCATAGCCGTAGGCAGCATCTACGGCGTAGAGCTCCTCCGCGACAACACGATGGCATGCCGCAAGAGGTTGTTTGGGATCGTGGAGGGGCGCTACGCGCGGGTGTCCAAGGGCGGCGGGAACCAGACTTTCCTCGATGCCATCGCGTTCGTGCTCGAGCGGAACATCCTCAACGGCAACGCCCTCAGCCTCAAGGCAGTGAACGAGCATGGTCAAGACACCGACGAGCCAATCGTCTTCTCCGAGTGGTCCGTCGTCTTGGGCGACAAGGTGAAGCGCCGCGACTTCCGTCTCGACGAGATGCTGGAGGGCAACGTCGACAAGGGACAAACCAGATCGCTCTTCGCGGCCGACAACACTCCGGCAGTCGATTGGGAGTACGACGAGGAGACGAAGTCCTTCATTCCGAAGCCAATACGCGAATTCCCGCTTGCTAGCCTCTACGAGATAGGCGATGCAAAATGAGCATGAAGAAGTCGGGAGTAATCTACATCCTCACCAACCCCTCTTTCCCGCAATACGTGAAGATCGGGTATGCGAACGACCTGGAAAAGCGGCTCCGCCAACTAAACCGCTCCGAGACCCTGCCATATGCGTTCAGGGCGTACGCGACCTACGATACCGACCACAGGCTGACAGACAAGGTTCTACACGAGCTCATAGACCGTCTCAACCCCGACCTCCGAACAGTGGAGACGTTCAACGGCCAGAAGAGGACGAAGGAGTTCTTCGAGATGTCGGCGGAGGATGCCTACAGCATCCTCGAAGCGATAGCCCGCATCTCTGGCACGGAAGACCGCCTTCATCGTGTAACTCCCACCGGTGAACAGGCAGAGGAGGAGCAGCGGGCGACGGAGGCACGCGAGCACCCGGCACGCCGAGCACCGTTCAGGTTCTCCATGGTCGGGCTCAAGCCTGGCGATGTCGTGACATATGCGAGTGACACTACCAAGAATGCGCGCGTTTTGGATGACAAGCACGTGGTTTATCTAGAGAAGTCCACTGGCGAGGAGGTTACTTCGACCCTCTCTGGCCTTGCGGAGAAGTTCTCCGGAGCGAGTTCGTTGCAGGGTCCCAGGTTCTTCAGCTACGACGGTGAGCTTCTTTCTGACCGCCGTATAAGGATGGAGACGGAGCATGAGTAGCCTGTTCGAGACCACTTACAACCCGGATGTGCTGAGCTGCATCGCAAATCTAAGCAACGACGAGGTGTTCACCCCGCCCGAACTTGCTAACAAGATGCTCGATCTGCTACCGCAAGAAATATGGAAGGATCCCAACGCGACGTTTCTGGACCCTGCGTGCAAGTCGGGCGTGTTCCTGCGCGAGATAGCCAAGCGGCTTATTAAAGGACTTGAGAGCGAGTACCCCGACCTGCAGGAACGGTTGGAGCACATCTACAAGAAGCAGATTTTTGGGATCGCCATCACCGAGCTCACGAGCCTGCTCTCGAGGCGAAGTCTGTACTGCTCCAAGTACCCCAACAGTAGGTACTCTGTCGTGCAATTTGTAGAGCCTCAGGGTCGAATCGACTATCGACAACTTGGCCATACATGGGAAGGTGGCCGTTGCAAGTACTGTGGAGTGCCTAAGTCGGTATATGACCGCAAAGAAGGCATGGAGTCATACGCCTATGAGTTCATACATCTAACTAACCCTGAAGAGGTATTCAAAGTGAAATTCGACGTCATCATCGGTAACCCTCCATATCAGATGAACGATGGTGGCGGTAACGGTAGTAGCGCAATGCCGATATACCATCACTTCATAAATCAAGCTAAGAAGCTAAACCCTCGGTACCTCTGCATGATTATTCCAGCCAAATGGCAGTCGGGTGGAAAGGGCCTTGACAGCTTCCGAGACACTATGCTTCATGACCATCGAATTAAGGAAATGGTTACCTACAGCGATTCGAGAGATTGCTTTCAGGGAGTCGACATTGCTGGGGGAGTTTCATACTTCCTCTGGCAAAGGGATTACGAGGGTTTGTGCGAATCTACATTCATTGAGAACGGCGAAATGATGACCTCGCAGCGCAAGCTTGACGAGTATTCCATTTACATTGCCTCGGACAAAGCAATTCATGTAATCAGAACTATTCAACAAAGGGCAAGCAGTTATTACGATGGGATTGTCCGGTCCCGTAAACCATTTGGCATTGGGGCGGGAAGCGAATCTCATAAGGGGGATCTTAAGCTTAGATATCGCGGAGGATTGACCACTGTTAGTTCTTGCGAAGTAACGAGTGGGCTTGAGATGGTCGATCAGTGGAAGGTCATTGTGTCGAAGGCGGCAGCCGAGCACGCAGGGCAATCCGATAAGAATGGTCAACGTAAGATGCTAACTGTCATCGAAGTTCTTCCTCCGCGAACGGTTTGCAGCGAGACATATCTCGTAGTAGATGCATTTGACTCCCAACGGGAGGCAGAGAACCTGGCGGATTACCTTCGCACGAAGTTTGCTAGATATCTCATTTGGCAGGCCACTCCGACGCAGAATATCTCAAAGAGCTGCTTCATGTTTCTTCCCGTTGTAGACCTTTCCAAGAAGCCCGTGGACTCTGATCTGTATACATACTTTGGGCTTGATGAAGCTTCCATTAATGAAATAGAAGCCAAGATGAAGCCAATTCTCCAGGTTGGTGATTCAGGTGCCAATTAGTGACTTCTTCCCATCGCGTCCAGATGCCCAACCCATCATCTACGCCTACTGCGAGCCTAAGAACTCTGAGCTAAAGGGCCTGCTCAAGGTCGGCTATACCTCACGCACCATAGACGAACGCATGCGCGAGCACTACCCGACGCTCAAGCCCGGCGAGAAGCCCTACGAGGTCGTGTTCGTCGAGCCTGCCATGCGCACCGACGGCACAACGTTCATGGACCATGACGTTCACGCGAACCTCGAGGCGAACGGCTTCCGCCGGTTGAAGGACCGTGACGGCAAGAAGACGGAGTGGTTCCGCTGCACCGTCGACGACGTGAGGGCGGCATACATCGCCGTGCGCGACCGAGCGGAGAACGTCGAGAGGCGCACGCGCGACTTCGTGATGCGGCCCGAGCAGGCGGCTGCGGTTCAAAAGACCGAGGAGTACTTCCGCTCCATCGAGCGCGAGGGCGGCACGCGCACGCCCAAGTTCCTCTGGAACGCCAAGATGCGCTTCGGGAAGACGTTCGCCACCTACGAGCTCGCCAAGGACATGGGGTTCAGTCGCGTGCTCGTGCTGACCTTCAAGCCGGCGGTGCAGGCGGCGTGGGAGGAGGACCTCACCACGCACGTCGACTTCGAGGGATGGCAGTTCATCAGCAGGCCCAAGGAGCCGGGCAGGCCGAACATCGCCGAGCAGTACGAGGCGGCCGACAAGAGCCGCCCGATTGTCTGTTTCGGCTCCTTCCAGGACTTCCTCGGCCGAGACCGGTCGGGGTGCATCAAGCCACAGCACGAGTGGGTCCGCGAGGAGGACTGGGACCTCGTCGTCTTCGACGAGTACCACTTCGGCGCGTGGAACGAGAACTCCAAGACGCTCTTCGAGCAGGAGGACGAGGACGAGCGGGACACGCAGGAGGACGTCGACACCCGCGTGGGCCACGTGAACACGGGCAACGAGATGGACGAGGGCGACCTGCCAATCGTGACCCGCTACTACCTCTTCCTCTCCGGCACGCCCTTCCGGGCCCTCAACTCTGGAGAGTTCATCGAGGAGCAGATCTTCAACTGGACGTACTCCGACGAGCAGAAGGCCAAGGAGGCGTGGCCGGTCGAGCACCCCGGCGTGCCGAACCCATACGAGTCGCTCCCGCGCATGGTCATGCTCACCTACCAGATGCCCGAAGAGATCCGCAGGGTGGCGCTCGGCGGCGAGTACAACAGCTTCGACCTCAACGCCTTCTTCGAGGCCAGGGGAGAGGGCGCCGGGGCGGAGTTCGTGCTCAAGGAGTCCGTCCAGAAGTGGCTTGACCTCATACGCGGCGCATACAGGCCCTCGGCCGTGGACGACCTCAAGCTCGGGGCCGAGAAGCCTGCGCTTCCGTATTCCGACACGAGACTGCTCCGCGTGCTCAACCACACGCTCTGGTACCTGCCCCGCGTCAACAGCTGCTACGCCATGAGGAACCTCCTCGCCGAGCCGCAGAACGTCTTCTTCCACGACTACACCGTCAACGTGTGCGCCGGCCCCGAGGCGGGCGTGGGGGAGGCGGCGCTCGACAGGGTGCGCGAGAGCATGGAGGACCCGCTCAACTCCCAGACTATCACCCTCACCTGCGGAAAGCTCACGACGGGCGTCACCGTGAAGCCGTGGACGGGTATCTTCATGCTGACGAACATGAAGAGCCCGGAGACGTACTTCCAGGCCGCCTTCCGCGTTCAGTCGCCCTGGACCATAAAGGACGACGCGGGAAACACCGAGATAGTGAAGAGAGAGTGCTACGTCTTCGACTTCGCTCTCGACAGGTCCCTGCGCATGGTGTCCGACTACAGCTGCCGGCTCAAGGTGGACGAGAACGAGGGACCGGAGCAGAAGGTCGGCGAGTTCATCGACTTCCTCCCGGTGCTCGCGTACGATGGGAGCGCGATGCGCCCCGTCAGCGCGGCGGACATCCTTGACATCGCCATGGCGGGCACCTCTGCCACGCTGCTCGCGCGGCGCTGGGAGAGTGCCCTACTCGTTAACGTCGACAACGACACCCTGCGCCGCATCCTCGGCAACGAAGACGCGCTGAAGGCGCTCATGAACATCGAGGGGTTCCGCAACCTCAACCAGGACATCGAGACGATCATCAACCGATCGGAGGCCATAAAGAAGGCCAAGCGTGAGAAGGACGGTCTCACGTCCAAGGAGAAGAAGGAGATGACCGCCGAGGAGAAGGAGCTCAAGAGCAAGCGAAAGCAGATTCAGGAGAAGCTCATCAAGTTCGCCACGCGCATCCCGGTCTTCATGTACCTCACGGACTACCGAGAGCAGACGCTCAAGGACGTGATCACGCAGCTTGAGCCCGGCCTCTTCAAGAAGGTCACCGGCCTGACCGTGAAGGATTTCGAGCTCCTGGTGTCGCTTGGGGTCTTCAACGACGCCCTCATGAATGACGCCGTCTACAAGTTCCGTCGCTACGAGGACTCCTCCCTCACCTACGCGGGCGTGAACCGCCACGAGGGCGAGAGGGTCGGCCTCTTCGATACCACCCTCTCTGACTTCGAGTACATGGAGATGGCTCAGCAGGAGTCCATGGTGGAGCCAAACGGCCTGTCGAGGACTTCCTCAGCCGAGCCTGCACGGACAACGGGCGAGCACACGACTTCGCCAGCTGCTACGAAGCCTGTGGACAAGATCGGTCCCGCCCCTTCTAAGGGTGGCACGCCGTCGGCAAGCTTCACGCCGAGGGGCGAGGGGGACGCAAGGCGCGACTGGCTCGACGACGAGCTGGACGACGCCGGGCTCGAGTACCTCGACAAGCGCAACGGCAACGGCTGCCTTTGGGTCATCGACTCAGCGACGGCGTCCGCGCTCGTAAAGAAGCTCAATGAGAGCGGCGTGGGGTTCAAGCTCAGCTCCCACGGGGGGAGGGCGACGGGCGGCCGCGCCGCCTGGTGGCTCAAAGGCTACCCGGAAGAATCATTCGACACCAGCAAGCCTGCTCCCATTGTCACGAAGGCTGAGCTCGACGACCTGGATATTGGCGACACGGTGTTCCATAGGGCATTCGGTTATGGGCAAGTCGTCAGCTTGGATGACTCTAACATTGAAGTGGTATTCGAGAGCGACAACCACAAGATGAAGCCATCGCGTAGGTTCGTGTTCCCGGGCTCGTTCTATCAGGGTTTGTTGAGGATTGGATAGAGCATATGAAAGACGCTCGCATTTGCCCGTGTGGCAAGATATGGGACTTACATATTCACTCTAACCAGTGCTATTCATGCACGGATCCAAAGCTCAGGAGCCTTAGTGTCGAAGAATACGTCAGTAGTCTCCTTGAGCTTCTCGAGTGCTATGAAGACCTTGACATGATTTCGTTCACTGACCACAACCATATTAGTGTCGAGCTATACCGTGCATTCTATAATGCCGGCAGCCGTATAACCCTGCTTCCTGGCATAGAAATTGACGTGAATCTGGAAGAAGGCGGTGCATCGAAGCACCTCATTGTCTACTTTGATGCAATTAATGACATTGGTAGGCTTGAACCTCTAGCTGAGAAGTTGAACCGCCTACTGGATGACCGAAACGTCGGGAGTGGTAAGGGCAAAACGCCAATCGACATTAATGTCCTTCTCGATAACTTGGTCACCTACGGGGTTCACTTTGCGTTAAGTCCCCATGCAATGAAACAAGGCAAGCGAGGAATAGACTACGACTGGCACCCCATGCCCTACGAGGAGAAGTCAGCCGAGATGAATAAATACCTCGACCAATTCTTCTGTTTCTGGGAGTCGAGTGGGAAAAGCGAGATAGCCCACGCCGTTGACTTTCTCCGACAGATGGACCGTGACGAACTGATGTCAATCGTCTCGTTCTCCGATTCAAAGGATTTTGAAAAGCTTAAAAGCTATCTCGACAACCCATGCCAGTACTTCAACTCCCTGCCAAATGCTCATGTACGGTAAAGAAGCAAGCAACCGAAAACAATAGATAGACCGCCAGCACTACACTATTCCGAACCAAAGACCAAAAGATAAGCATTTTGAGAAAATCTAAACTTTTGGATTTTCCTACAATGCCGACTACGGCGGAATCCCTCCCACTCCTTATATATTTCTTTCTGTATACATTGAATTTGTATTTAGTAAAATGCAGACAACACCACGGATCGGCTTTTGGCTGGACAATTCCAACCAAACACCGCAGCAGACAGTAGAAACCATTCTGAACGTTAGGAAGCCGGTATGATTGTTACATATAAGGGGAAGAAAAATTTCTTTTAGATACTTGTTTTCCTAAAACTGATGTGATATAATAATTCAAGTCCAGAAAAGGAGTAAAAATATGCGGCAAGGTATTTTTAAATAAAATTTGATAATGGGCGCAAAAATGATTGCCCCTTGCAGGGGCTTGGTTTTTGTACCCAATTTTAAGAATACTTTTGCCTTTTTAGTAAATATCGTGACGGACCGCGGCTTATGTAAGTCGTGTATGTTTCTGTGTGTCCGAAGTCATGATCCCCAGCGGTAAAAGTATTAGCCGCTGGGGATTTTTGCGCCCATTCGGGCCTTGTATGGAGGATAGACATGAACATTATCAATATCGGGATTCTTGCCCATGTAGACGCTGGAAAGACGACCTTGACGGAGAGCCTGCTATATGCCAGCGGAGCCATTTCAGAACCGGGGAGCGTCGAAAAAGGGACAACGAGGACGGACACCATGTTTTTGGAGCGGCAGCGTGGGATTACCATTCAAGCGGCAGTCACTTCCTTCCAGTGGCACAGATGTAAAGTCAACATTGTGGATACGCCCGGCCACATGGATTTTTTGGCGGAGGTGTACCGCTCTTTGGCTGTTTTAGATGGGGCCATCTTGGTGATCTCCGCTAAAGATGGCGTGCAGGCCCAGACCCGTATTCTGTTCCATGCCCTGCGGAAAATGAACATTCCCACCGTTATCTTTATCAACAAGATCGACCAGGCTGGCGTTGATTTGCAGAGCGTGGTTCAGTCTGTTCGGGATAAGCTCTCCGCCGATATTATCATCAAGCAGACGGTGTCGCTGTCCCCGGAAATAGTCCTGGAGGAAAATACCGACATAGAAGCATGGGATGCGGTCATCGAAAATAACGATAAATTATTGGAAAAGTATATCGCAGGAGAACCAATCAGCCGGGAAAAACTTGTGCGGGAGGAACAGCGGCGGGTTCAAGACGCCTCCCTGTTCCCGGTCTATTATGGCAGCGCCAAAAAGGGCCTTGGCATTCAACCGTTGATGGATGCGGTGACAGGGCTGTTCCAACCGATTGGGGAACAGGGGAGCGCCGCCCTATGCGGCAGCGTTTTCAAGGTGGAGTATACAGATTGCGGCCAGCGGCGTGTCTATCTACGGCTATACAGCGGAACGCTGCGCCTGCGGGATACGGTGGCCCTGGCCGGGAGAGAAAAGCTGAAAATCACAGAGATGCGTATTCCATCCAAAGGGGAAATTGTTCGGACAGACACCGCTTATCCGGGTGAAATTGTTATCCTTCCCAGCGACAGCGTGAGGTTAAACGATGTATTAGGGGACCCAACCCGGCTCCCTCGTAAAAGGTGGCGTGAGGACCCCCTCCCCATGCTGCGGACGTCGATTGCGCCGAAAACGGCAGCGCAAAGAGAACGGCTGCTGGACGCTCTTACGCAACTTGCGGATACTGACCCGCTTTTGCGCTGCGAGGTGGATTCCATCACCCATGAGATCATTCTTTCTTTTTTGGGCCGGGTGCAGTTGGAGGTTGTTTCCGCTTTGCTGTCGGAAAAATACAAGCTTGAAACAGTGGTAAAGGAACCCACCGTCATTTATATGGAGCGGCCGCTCAAAGCAGCCAGCCACACCATCCATATCGAGGTGCCGCCCAACCCGTTTTGGGCATCCATCGGACTGTCTGTTACACCACTCCCGCTTGGCTCCGGTGTACAATACGAGAGCCGGGTTTCGCTGGGATACTTGAACCAGAGTTTTCAAAACGCTGTCAGGGATGGTATCCGTTACGGGCTGGAGCAGGGCTTGTTCGGCTGGAACGTAACGGACTGTAAGATTTGCTTTGAATACGGGCTTTATTACAGTCCGGTCAGCACGCCGGCGGACTTCCGCTCATTGGCCCCGATTGTATTGGAACAGGCATTGAAGGAATCGGGGACGCAGCTGCTGGAACCTTATCTCTCCTTCACCCTCTATGCGCCCCAGGAATACCTTTCCAGGGCTTATCATGATGCACCGAAATACTGTGCCACCATCGAAACGGCCCAGGTAAAAAAGGATGAAGTTGTCTTTACTGGCGAGATTCCCGCCCGCTGTATACAGGCATACCGTACTGATCTGGCCTTTTACACCAACGGGCGGAGCGTATGCCTTACAGAGCTGAAAGGATATCAGGCCGCTGTCGGTCAGCCGGTCATCCAGCCCCGCCGTCCAAACAGCCGCCTGGACAAGGTGCGCCATATGTTTCAGAAGGTAATGTAAAGATACATAATCGTCAAGACGGCAACAATCAGAAGTTATGGAGGGTAACAATGGAAAAAAGTAAATACCAGTCTGTGCTTGCGAGCCTCGAGGCAGTTGAGCATGAAGCGAATTAAACAATGAATTCTCGATTGGATCGCGATAATGGAAGCAATACTTGAGAAGCACATTTAGCTTTTCGGTCAGTGTGAGATACAAACATGACTTCTTGTTTTTACCTCCCCGCCGTCGCTAGGTGTTCCTGACGGCGGGGAGGGCGGCCGCGGGAGGGCTTGGCTGCGGCCGTGGCGGCAGGAAAGGGACGACCGCCCGGGTTTCCCCGAACGGTCGCCTTCCTGCCGTGAGCGGTGTCTGTGTTATGACGTCCTAGGTCAATCCTTCCTCTCCGCCCACTGCCAGGCGCCAATGAGGTGGCGGAGCTTCGCCTGGCGCTCTCCCGTCACGACGATGGAGACGACGTCGTGGCGTATCGCGTCCACGTCGCCGTGGTCCGCGAGGTAGAGCAGACACGCGCGCCTCATTATCGCGAACTCGGCGGCTCCCACGCTGAGCTCGGGCATCCTGGCCGAGCCCTCCTCGTAGCCGGAGATGACCGCTATGAGCACCGTCTCGTCGCCGTCCGTGGCCACGATTGGCGCGTCCTCGCAGTCGCATGACCAGCCGTCGCCCGCGTGGACTTCGTATCCCCTGTGGGCGAGGTAGTCTCTCACGACGCCCTCGCACGTGGCGACGAGACTCTCCTCGGTCACTGCTGCGGCGCTCTCTGTCTTCTCGGTCATGGTGACCTCCCTAGGACGTGGGAAGGCCCTTTGCCCTCCCTCGCCCAACGAGCGGCAAGGCCCGCGTGGCGGGGCGGCGCGCCCTTGCGGGCGTGGCGCGGCGCCGACCAGTCGCGCGGGCCGTCGGGGAGCGGGAAGAGGTGCTTGCTCCCTGTGCCAGCGTCTTGGGCGAGGGAGGGATTGGAGGTGTTGGCGCGGAAGTGCGGCGAACTTCTGCACCGACCCGGCGCGGGGGCGACCTCCGCTGCCGCGCCGGCCGGGCGCTTTCGACGACCGCGAGGAAAGGGGATGCCGACGATGTCCCCGGCGCAGCGGATGTCGGAAGGGCACATCCGGCCCGATGTCCCCACGCTCCCGCAGGATCGTGGGGACCGACTTGCAACTCACGCAGCACCTGGCCCGCACGGTGAGGATGACCCTACCGCGCAGGGAAGCCGCCTCCCGCATGGGAGTGCGCCTCGGTCGCCTCGGCGAGCTCCCTTACCAAACGCCCCAGGAGGCACATCGCGGCGTCCGCAGCGTCACTTGGCGCCGAAGAGAGGTCGACATTCTCCAGGATTGCCGAGATGCCCTTCTCCGCGAACGCGACCTCTTCGAGGTCCGCGTTGCCGTCGGAATCATAGATCCACTTCATCGTCCCGACTCCATGTCTCGTATCCATGTGTTTTGGTGGCTATGCCAGTGATGCCTTCGAGCAAAAATTAGGCGGAGGCGCTCGTGCGTCCCCGCCACATAAAACCCTATCGGGTTTTGACATCTGGTTCCATTCTAACCAGCCGGGATTGGCGGTCAATCGGATTCGTGGTCTGGACGTCGCCGTGCTAACGGTGGCGGCGTGCTCGCATTCTGGGGCTGGCGACTGGTATTGAAGGACTGGGTCGCTTGCGACTTCCCGCTACCGTGAGGCATCGATGCGGGCGACGAGCCCGTTGGCCCACTCGATGGCCTCCGCGAAGTCCTGCAACACGTCGAGCCCATCCGCCTGGTCGGCGTAGAGCTCGCTCCAGCCCTCTCCGGCGACGACCCTGGGCGGCCATTCCTGTGCCTTCCGGTAGGCGAAGAGCCTCACGCAGACCTGTCTCGTGCGCGCCAGGTCCACGTCGGCGTTGCCCATGATGAGCTGGAGGTCGACGAGGTCGCGCACGCGGTCGCCGCCGCTCGTGAGCCCGTGGAGCTTCTGGGCAACCTGGTAGCAGAGGTCCATGAGGGCCACGTCCCCGACGGCGGGGAACCCGAGCCTCCCGAGGGCGTCCGAGGCCTCGGCCTGGCTGGTCGCGTCTGCCCGCTCGGCGTCGCCGATCTCGTCGAACCCCACCTCGAGGGGCACCGTGCACCAGGGCCTTCCCAGGTAGGAGAGCTTCACGTCGAAGGGACGCATCACGTACTCGCCGGGGATGTCCGGTGGCGTGGCGGGCTCGCGGCGCACGACGCGGCCGGTGAAGCCCTCCCATCCGGCGGCGAGCGCATCGGAGAGCCTCGCAGCGTACTCGTCCGGGTCGCTCGCCGTGGCGGTGTCGAGGTCGGTAGTGTAGCGCGTGGCCCCGGACCCGAAGCGCATCCTGACGGCGCTTCCGCCCTTCACGACCCCGTCGGGCAGCATCTGTGCCACTATGGCGCTGGCCACGAGGGTGCGCATGCGCACGTAGCCGTCGGCGGTGCCGCCGGAGGCCCTCCGGATGGCGTCGTCCAGGTGCCTCATGCTGTTCGGGCGCTTAGGCATGGGCGCCCACCTCCCCCTCGATCTCCGCAAGCTCGGCCGGCGTGACGTAGCCCATCCGCGCTGCCTCGCGCGCCGCGTCGACGGCGCGGGCGGGTCCCAGGGTCCTTGCCGCCTCGCGGATCGCGTCGGCGGCCTCCTGGCAGGCTATGCCCTCGTACAGCGTGACCCGGTCCGGGTGCCTCCGCCAGACGAGCCTCACGCCCTCGCCGAGGCTGCGCCTGGTCCTCCTGGGCGTCGCCACCCGGATTGCGCGCGGGTCGGTGGGGCAGAGCCCGAGGAGCGCCACCACGGACTCGCCGTAGAGGTAGGCGCCCTCGCCCGCGGCCCTAACGGCGATAGCGTAGGGTGCCTGCTCCTGGTAGGGCCACACGGGCACTCGGTAGACGCCCCTGGCCACGCGCTCGAGCCTGCCGCGCGCCGCGTACTGCACCACCTCCGCGTCGGAGGCGCCGAGCGCCCTCGCGTCCGCGGACGTCACGAGGCCGTAGTCGTCGGCCGCCCCGTATATGTCGTCTATCTTAGCCATGGCAATAGTATAGCGAAAGCACTCTACATATGACACATCCTCGATCGTATACTCCATAATGCGATCCTCCAAAGTCGCCATCGGCGTTCCGTTCGCCCCAGGGTGTGCATCCGCACGCGCCGCGGCAATCGGACTCGCTTCCGCCCCGAATCCGCTTCCGATGCTTCGATGGGTGCCGCCTGCACCCCGTTCCTACGAGAGCCCCGCGGACATGATCCTGCCCATGAGGTCCATGCTGACCTTCTTGCTGTCTGCGAGCGCGTCGGCGTAGACGTTGAGGGTCATCGCCGCGTTGGAGTGGCCGAGGATGGCGCTCACGGTCTTCACGTCCACGCCGGAGCCGATCGCCATCGTCGCGAAGGTGTGCCTGAGGTCGTGGAACCGCGGCGCCTCGCCCTGGGAGCCCACGAGCTTCGCCACCCTCACGAACGCCCTCCACTCCTGCCCGAGCGCCATCGGGCTCTTCCAGGCGCCGTTGACGGCGTTTCCCACGACGAAGAGCCCCTCGTCCCAGTCGAGGCCCATGGACTCGCGCTCGCCGTGCATCGCGCGTGCCCTCGCCTCCAGCACGCGGGCGAGCTCGTCGCCGTAGGGGATGGTCCTGGCCGAGCTCCTCGTCTTAGGGGTGGAGAGCGCGAACGTGCCGCTCGCCCTCGTGAGGGCGTGCGAGACGCGGATCTTGCGGGACACGCGGTCGACGTCCTGCCACCTGAGGGCGCATATCTCCCCCTGCCTCATCCCCGTCATGAGCGCGAGGAGCACGGCGGTCGAGAACGGGTCGGCGACGCTTCCCAGCGTCTGGTTGAGCTGACGGACGCTCTGTGTGTCGAGCGAGTTTATCGGCTTCGTAGGCCTCTTGGGCGCGTCGACGAGGTCGAAGGGGTTGGAGGGTATGTCGCCCAGCTTGCGCGCCCTGATGAAGGCGGTCTTGAGGAGCACGTGGGTGTGCGAGACCGTGTTTCCGCCGTAGCCGTCCTGCACCATGTCGCGCTCGAACTCCTGGATCTGCCGCGCGGTGACCTGCCCCACGGGGGTCTTGCCGAGCTCGGTGCCCAGGAGGTGCTTCGCGTACCAGCGGTAGCCGTCAGCCGTAGAGGCGAGGATGTTGCCGGTGGACTCCTTCAGGTCTATGTAGTCGAGGACGTAGCGGTAGACAGGCGTCTCGCAGGAGACGGTGCCGGAGAGCTCCTCGTCCTTCCGCACCTCCTCGTCGCGCCACTCCCTGAGGAAGTCCTCGGCGGCGCCCTTCCCGCGATTGTCCCTGGTGACCTTCCCGGTCTTCCTGCTCACCCTGTCGGGGTAGCAGGCGACGGGGGTGCTGCGCGTCATCCTCCTCTGCCTGCCGTCCTCGTCCTGCCAGTTGATCGCGGCCCTCCAGTGGCCGGACCTCTCGTCCTTGAAGACGAACCCGTTGCTCAGATTCCTCGGCATCGTGCCCTCCATCAACGATTGAACCTCTGAAACGCCTGTCCTCGGCAGTCGTAGTACGTGTAGTACGTGGATAGTACGTGGCGTACTATTTGCGTACTGCGGACGACTTTACATGTTGGGGGCTGTGGTCGCCTCATGTTCGCCAAGGTCGGCAAATGCCCAGTTAAACAGCACAATTTGTGGAAGTAATGTCCTTTGTTGTCTATTGACATTCATCAAGGATTGCGCCCTGGGGGTCAAGGGGTCGCTGGTTCGAATCCAGTCCACCCGACCAGAAAACAGCAGGTCAGAGGCTTAAGCCTCTGACCTTTTTCTTTCTTGCACCAAAACGCGAATCGGCAAGCGGTGGCTGGTATGGTGGGCTTGCATAAAGGTCGGTGCTTTGAAGCCCCGTAATCCGCGGTCGACAGATCGGGCGCGACGTTTTCGGCTGCCGAGTCGCGGTGTGGATTATGCGGTCGGGGGTCGCGCATTATAGGAAAGCATGGCTCCCACCCTATGGGTTTTTAGATTCTCAATTCTTGATGCGTGACCTGCGTCACACGCGATGACCCTGCCGGACTGACGCAGCTCCTCTGCCTCATTTGGTGAGACGACCTTGTGGGAGTCGACACTCTCCTCGCGTGCGACTCCAAGGTCGTAGGTGGACGGCCTGCCCCTCGCCGCGTGCTCCAGCATCCGGAGTATTGGCATCTCGTGCCCGTCCCTCAGGAGGTACCTGCGTCTCGTGAGGCTCATGAGGGTCTGCCTCACCGATTCCTCCGAGAGCGCCTGAGGTCTGATATCTGGTGCGTGCCCATGTGGAGGAGCTCAGCCTGTCACTGTCCTGGAACCCCATGAGCCGCAGTGCGTTTCCTTGGCGTATGTTGCCGTAGTCGGTGAGGGGAAGCGTCTGGTAGACGTGGTGAACGATGCTCGCGGTATCGGCGTCCGCCTGCTTCTCGGCGATCCAGAGGGCGGTGCGCGCGACCGCGTAGGCAAAGTCGTTGATCTCGATGTCGTGGAAGTTTGCGAGGGTGACCTTGACCTGGTCCTCCCCGGTGCCCTCGATGTCGAAGGAGATTTGGCCGTCCTTGGAGAGCTCGATGAGGACGTGGTTGTCGAGCCTGCGCAGGCACTGGTAGCTCTTGGTGAAGAAGTTGCCGCTGCCGCAGGCCGGGTCTAACAATCGACCGACTTTGATACAATCCGCTGTTTGGGCAGCACAAGGAGAGAAGTCTCGAAACCGCCTGTAAACACGGCATTTTCGGCTTCTTGTCATACCTCCGGTAAGTACCAGATTGCCATATTCTCTTGCTCGCAGTCTTTCTGCCCGCATCGTCGTTATCTGTTTTGCACCCCCCTCGGTAGCCCGAAGGAGCGTGGAGCCAATTGGCGAAAAGGAAAGTAACGGCGATCCCGCGACCCTGAACCGCTACTCCGCTTCTCAATAGGGAGCAGGGAGAGGCGCAAGGTGGCCGATTACGCGAGGGTGTCCACCGACAAGGACGAGCAGTTCACAAGCTACGAGGCTCAGGTGGACTACTACACCAACTACATCAAGAAACTCGACGACTGGGAGTTCGTCAAGGTCTACACCGACGAGGGAATAACCGGTACGAGCACCAAGCGGCGCGAGGACTTCAAGTCTATGGTCGACGATGCGCTCGACGGCAAGATCGACCTCATCTTCATGAAGCCGGTCAGCCGCTTCGCGAGCAACACCGTGGACAGCCTCACCACCATACGCGAGCTCAAGGAGCACGGAAACGAGGCCTACTTCGAGAAAGAGAACATCTGGACGTTCGACCCCAAGGGCGAGCCGCTCATCACAATCATGTCGAGCTTCGCGCAGGGGGGAGAGCCGCTCGATATCGGAGAACTGCACGTGGGGTCAGCGTAAGCGATTCGCCGACGGCAAGGTCACGGTGCTCTTCTCGCGCTTCCTCGGATACGAGCGCGGCGAGGATGGCAACCTCGTGGTCAACGAGGAGCAGGCCGTCACCGTCCGCAGGATCTACGCACTCTTCCTCAGGGGCATGACACCCTACGGCATCGCGACGAAGCTCATGGAGGAAGGCCACCGGGCACCACCTGGCGACTACCGGTGGAACGCCGGGGGCATGAAGAGCATCCTCACCAACGAGAAGCACAAGGGCGACGCACTGCTTCAGAAGAGCTACATCGAGGACTTCCTAACGAAGAGGCAGGTGCCCAACACGGGCGAGATACCCCAGCACTACGTCTCGAACAACCACGAGGCGATCGTCGGCCCGGAGGTCTTCGACGCGGTGCAGCGCGAGATGAAGCGACGCACCCCCGGAAGGAACCGCCACAGCGGCGTGCACCTCTTCTCCGGGAAGGTCTACTGCGGATGCTGCGGGAGCCTGTTCGGCTCGAAGATCTGGCACTCCAACAGCAAGTACAAGCGGACGGTCTGGCAATGTAACCGTAAGAACGACGGCGGCGAAAGATGCGGAAACGCCCACCTGACGGACACGCAGATCGAGGCCTCCTTTCCTATCCGCCCTGAACCGGCTCGTAGAGAACAGGGACATCGTCTACCGCAACTTCCAGAAGATCAAACGGAAGCTCTACTCTACGGACGCCCTCGAAAAGGAGCGCACGATCCTCGAGGAGGAGATGAACGTAGCATCGGGACTCATCGACCAGCTCATCGCTTAGAACGCCCGCAAGGCGCAGGATCAAGGCGAGTACCAGAGGCGATATGACGAGCTGGTCAGCCGCTTCGAGACCGCCAAGGCCGCGTTCGGCAAGACCGCTGAGAAGATCGAGCTGCGCGTGCTCGTACGGGAGACCATCGAGACCTTCCTCGAAGACCTCAAGCGACAGGACTCCGTCATCACGAAATTCGACCCCGAGGCTTTCTGCAGCCTCGTCGACCACGTCACGGTCTACGGCGCAGATGACAGATGCGTCACCTTCAAGAACGGACAGGAAATCAGAGCGCAGAAAAGGCGACCCATTCGGATCGCCTCACCCATCGTCATCCGCCACGACCGGCTCCCTGTCCGGTGGGCAGACCTTCTACAGAACCTCGAGGAAGTGCCTGCCGATCGCCTCCGGGTCGTAGTCGTGTGAAGCGCACATGAAACGGAGGCCGTCCGGCGTCAGGATGTGCCCACTGTCTCTGTCTTTCCGATACTGCCCATATTCTACGTACTGCTTATCTTTGATCTTCTTTATCTACACAAATTAGAATTTAAACTTGCAGCATACTCCATATGCATTCCAGTAATGTTAGTGCCAGGATGATATTGATAATCCGGTAGTGCTCAACATAGAATTTCTGCATCAGAAGCCCGGCGCCAATCCAAGTTGAAGTTGCAATCGTCCCGATCGTTGCGATTAGAAGCTCAAACCCCATCAGAGTCCACAATGCCTTGCTGTATGGAGTGACAAACCCTGTCAGCGCTGTGATTCCGAACATGTATATTTTGATGTTCACGAATTGCAGCAGGAATCCTTTCATGAAAGATGCGGACCCCTGCCCTTCGCCGATCTCGGGCTTGCTTGTGGCAACGTGGATCGCAAGCCAAAGGATATAGGCGGCTCCGGCATACTTCATGACCTGCAAGGCATCAGGAAGAAATGCCCCTACTCCGTACACGAAAACGGCGCAAACGATCTGAACCACATAGTACCCAGCGAATATTCCCCAAAAGAGCGGCTTCCCTTTCTGCCACCCGTAATTGGTCGCTGTATTGAGCGCCAATATATTTCCCGGTCCCGGCGTAAATGCATTCACGATCGCATAGACGAAGAAAAAAGCGAGCACATATCCCGACATGACGAGATCTCCTTTCGCGGCGGTGATATCATCATGCTGCAAAATGGAGACCTATAGATAACACGTATTTTATATGCTTAACCATAGTTATAGACTATGCATGTTGCGGAGCGAACTTCTTTAACGCGTCCACGTAGATCGACCCAAGCTCTGACAGACCCTGTCCCTTGCAAAGCACATATCCGATGCGCATCTTCTCCTTCTCCGCAAGTGGCACCGAGACAATCTGCCGTCCCTGCAGGAATTTCGGAAATATTCCGCTCGATATGGTGTATCCATCGAGTCCGATCATCAGATTGACGATGGCGGCTCGGTCGCTGACGCGAATCTCCTTTTCCGACAGCTCGGTGCTGAACGGCTCCTCGGAAAAATCGGCCGATTCGTAGCTTCCCTGAAGGAAATTCAACCTCGGATATGGCTGCAGGTCTTTCAGCGTGACGGACTCATTTCCGGCCAGGGGGTGCTTTGCCCGGAGAAAGACATGCGGAGAAGCAGAGAACAGTTCATGGAAGCTCAGGCCCATTTCGTCCATTGTCTTCCGCAGGAATGTCTCGTTTCTATCGCACAGATATATGATGCCCAGATCGCAAAAGCGATTCTTCACATCCTCCAGTATCTGGTGAGTCTGGGTTTCGTTGAGGACGAACTCGAATCGTTCCTGCCCGAACATCTGAACCATCTCGACGAACGCGTTTGCCGTGAAGGTGTAATGCTGGGTCGATACGCAGAAGCGCTGTTTCTCGGGTTTGCTCAATATGAAGCGGTCTTCCAGAAGATTCATCTCATGAATCACCTGTCTCGCATATCCAAGGAATTCTACGCCCTCCTTCGTCAACGCGACACCGCTGCGGCTTCTTGTGAATATCTCGAACCCAACTTCCCGTTCCGCTTCTTTCAATGCCGCCGACAAGCTGGGCTGTGATATATGTAGCTGCTTTGCCGCCTCGGTAATTGAACCGATTTCCGCGATAGCGACTATGTATCTTAGTAATTGAAACGTCATGATCCCGCCCTTGGAAATTCCGATTTGCGCCCGACTTGGGAGCCTTGCACCCCTAAGCGGCGGCTTCTTGGGAATAATTACATTGTATTAAAGTCTGCCGAGTCTCTTGTGCAGGTCCTCGAGCGCCTTGGTGTGGGCGCCGCCCGCGAGGGGCTTGGCACAGGCCTCCGCGAAGGCGGCCTCGAGGTTGTCGAGGAAGAGTGGGTCTATGACCTTGTGGATGTTCTCGGGGTTGGTGTAGTGCATGCCGCCCGACCGCCTCTGGTCGTGGCCGAGGCTCCCCTCGAAGATGGATGTGGGGTTGACCTCGGACCAGTCGAACTCTTGGCAGCCCTCCACGATGATGGTGGTGCGCAGCACCTCCGAGAGCGTGGGGATGACGGTGCGCTCCGAGAAGAGACCGTCGTTCATGTCGGGGAAGGCTTTGAGCAGGTCGCTCACGAAGGGATTGCGCGCATCGTCCGGCGTGTCGAGCCACTTGAAGAGCTCGCGCATGGCGTTGCGGAGGTAGTCGGCCGAGTTGGCCGGAAAGTGCTGCGCGTAGTCGCGGAAGGCGTTCTGCGGGATGAGCCCAGCCTCTTCCCCGCAGAACATGAGGAACATCACGCGGCAGCAGAAGGCGCTGATGGCGTGGTGGATCGTCTCGTCGTTGCGGTCGAAGCCGGCTGCCTCGAAAAGCTCCTGGCCACAGCCTCGTGGATGCGGCCCATGATGCGTTCCGCCTCGACGAAGACCGCCTTCTGGATGGTTTCAGGCGCCTGGCCGCGTCCTGCGAGAAACTGGATGGCCGGGAGGTTCTTGGGCAGGTCCTCCAGCGCGATGACCAGCGGCTCGCCCTTGCAGAGGGGGTCGCGCTCGGTGTCATAGACCCACATCTCGGCGAAGTTGGAGGCGATGACGTAGTGGGGCATCTGGGAGAGAGGCAGCCCTTCCGTGTAGGCGAGCGCCAGCTGGGAAGGCGTGACGGGGCAGCCCTGGCGCACTTCGGCCTTGGAGAGGTCGTGGCCTATGCCCTTCTGTTCAACGATGACCGAGGCTGTGGGGATGAGCACGTCGATGAAGCACTGGTGGTCTGAGGCCTTGGCGTGCACGGGCTGCTCGAACCTGAGGCGGTCGAGCGCGTCCGAAAGCTCCAGGACGTCCTGGAAGAGCCCAATCCAGTAGAGGTGCTTGTCCTGCTCCTCGTGCCTTGCCCGTCCAGCGCCTTACGAACTCCTCGACGGCCTTCTTGCTCAATGCCATGCGCTTCCCCCCTGCGTACGGATTAGTCACGGGTGACACTATCGCAGACCCGCCGGACACATGAGGGGCCTTATGGGCGGGCACGTGGCAATGTGCGCCACGAACGTGTTGACACGAGAAAGCAAGCGCCTACCAGTTCGTGCTGGAGAAGATGAACATGGGAGCGGACCTTGGCGGCGTGGTTCGAAGGGACGTCTTCGAGCTGCCGGAGTGGTCCGTCCGTGAGGCCATCACCAACGCGGTGGTGCACCGCTCGTACGTGGAGCGCTCGTCGGTGCAGGTCGCCCTCTACGACGACCGCCTCGAGGTGAGCTCCCCGGGAGGCATAGTGAGGGGCTTCTCGCTCGACAGGGCCTTGTCAGGCCAGTCGCGGCCCCGCAACGAGGCGCTGGCGCAGGCATTCCTCTACATGGGGCTTATCGAGGGCTGGGGGAGCGGCATTCCCAGGATCATGCATGAGCTCGGGGAGAGGGGACTGCGTGCTCCCGAGTTCCTGGACATCGACGGTATGCTGCGCGTGAATATGTGGCGCCCGTCAGCTGAGCAGTTCGGCGCCTACCTCCACGGACAGGCCGTCACGGACGCCCCTGGGAAGATCGCAAACAGCCTGGCGTCGGACAATAAATCGGACAATAAAGACAATAAATCGGACAATAACACGGGCGTCAGCTCGGAGGAAAGAGCCCTTCTCGCAATGCTTGCGAAGGACCCCTCCATCACGCAGGCTCGTATGGCGGAGTCCTTCGGCCTGTCACGAAGCACTGTGACGCTCATGCTTGCGCACCTTCAGCAAGCAGGCCTGGTGAGACGCGAGGGTTCACGGAAGGCAGGTACCTGGGTGGTTGTGGATGGTGATGGGCAATGAGGCTCAGGTTCAAAGTGCAGCAGTACCAGACGGACGCGACGGATGCCGTGTGCGACGCCTTCGAGGGGCAGCCCAACCAGGGTGCGGCGGCGTACCTGCGCGACCTGGGGGCACTGCCCGCTCGCGGTGGCATGGGAGCGTTGTTTGGCGCCGGCGACCTACAGCAGGGCATGGAGGAGGGCTATGCCAACGCACCCGTGAGGCTCACGGAGTCCGAGCTTCTCTCCAACATCCGCCGCGTGGAGCGTCGCAACCAGCTCGACGAGTCCGAGACCACCTGCCGCGACATGGCGGGGATCGCCTGCCACCTGGACGTGGAGATGGAGACGGGCACCGGCAAGACCTACGTCTACACCAAGACGATGCTGGAGCTCAACCGGCGCTACGGCTGGTGCAAGTTCATCGTCGTTGTGCCCTCCGTCGCCATCCGCGAGGGCGTGAAGAAGTCGCTCGAGTCCACCGAGCAACACTTCTTCGAGCAGTATGGCAAGCGTGTCAATGCCTTCATCTATGACTCTGACCGGCTGAACGAGCTGGACTCCTTCGCGCAGTCCTCGGACGTCTCCTGCATGATCATCAACATGCAGGCATTCAACACCTCCATGAAGGAGGGCGCAAAGAACAAGGCGTCCCGCATCATCTTCGACGAGCGCGATGACTTCGGGAGCCGACGCCCCATCGACGTGATTGCCGCCATGCGCCCCATCGTGATCCTCGACGAGCCACAGAAGATGGGAAGGAGGGGCTCCGCCACCCAGAGGGGCATCGCGCTCTTCAAGCCCCTCTTCGTGCTGGGTTATTCTGCTACCAACCGCGAGAGGAACGACCTCGTCTACTCCCTCGACGCACTCGACGCCTACAACCAGCGTCTCGTGAAGCGCATCGAGGTCAAGGGCTTCAAGCTCAAGAACATGCGGGGAACGGATGCATACCTCTTCCTCCGACAGATCCTGGTGACCAAGAACAGGCCGCCCGTGGCGGTCATAGAGTACAAGAGGATGTCGGCTTCAGGCAGGGTGGGCAAGGCCACGGGCCGCTTTGGCGAGGGGGGACAGCATCTACGACGTCTCTGGCTCGACGAGGCTCGAGGCATATCGCGGCTATCAGATCGTCGGCGGCAACGACGGCATCGTACCCGGCGTGGACGGCCGTCCCGGACACGTGCGGTTGCTGAACGGCGTGGAGATCGATGGGGGCACCGTCTACAACGACTCCGCCCTCGAGGACATGCAGCGCGTGCAGATACGCGAGACCATCCGGAGCCACCTCGAGAAGGAGCAGGCGCTCTTCCGCCGTGGCATCAAGTGCCTCTCGCTCTTCTTCATCGACGAGGTCGCGAAGTACCGCGACGTGACTGGCAACGGCGCGATTGTCGGCTACGGGAAGGTCTTCGAGGAGGAGTACGCCGCCGCCGTTGCGGGCAGGCTTGCGCACCCCACGACGGACGACCTCGCGGACCCGAGCTACCTGGAGTACCTGAGGCGCGACACGGCGCACCAGGTCCACGACGGGTACTTCTCCATCGACAAGAAGGGTCACGCGGTCGAGTCAAGGCGTGAGAAGAAGGCCGAGGCGGCAGAGGGCATCGGCATCAACGACGACGCCCGGCGCGGCTACGACCTCATCCTCAAGGACAAGGAGCGGCTGCTCTCGCTCGACGAGCCCGTGCGGTTCGCCTTCAGCCACTCGGCCCTGCGCGAGGGCTGGGACAACCCCAACATCTTCCAGATCTGCACGCTCAAGGAGTCGGGGCCGGAGACCGCCAAGCGCCAGGAGGTCGGCCGCGGAATGCGCCTCTGCGTTGACCAGGACGGCGTGCGCCAGGACGCCCAGCTCCTCGGGCCCGACGAGGTCCAGCGCGTGAACGTTCTCACGGTCATCGCCTCGGAGAGCTACGAGACCTTCGTGCGGGATCTGCAGAGCGACATCAGGGGCACGCTGCGCGAGCGGTCGCAGAAGGTCGAGATCGACTTCTTCAGCGGAAAGACGCTCGAGGTGGACGGCGAGGAGGTTAGCTTCTCCGCAACGGATTCCAATGCCAGCTACAAGTACCTCCTGAAGAACGGCTTCCTCGACGACGCCGACCGGCCCTCCGACGACTTCCGGGCCATGGTGGGGGAGGGGAAGTTCCAGGCTAATGCCATGCACGAGCTGCCCGATTGCCTCGGCGACGAGGCGCACGCCAAGGCAATCGAGGCGCTCATTCGCGGCGTCTACGACCCGCATGCGCTGACGGCATGGTGCAGCGCGCCCAGGAGAAGGTCACCGAGAACGCGATCGTGCAGGAGAACTTCGCACGGACCGAGCTCAAGGAACTGTGGGACCGCATCAGCAGGAAGCACAGCTACACCGTATCCTTTGATGACGCGGAGCTCGAGCGCAAGGCCGTGGCGAGGATCGACAGTGACCTCGCCGTGAGCCGGCTCCAGTACACCATGACCGCTGGCTCCCAGCGCGACGAGGGGAGGCGCGATGAGCTTGCGAGCGGGAGGGCGTTCGTCGCGCAGAGGAGCGAGACCCACGACGTGGATGAAGCCTCTGCTCCGGTTGCGGTGACCTATGATCTGGTGGGCGAGGTCGCCTCGGTGGCCCAGGTCACCCGGGCGAGCGCCGCGAGGATTCTCTCTGCCATATCGCCCCAGGTCTTCTTGCTCTACCGGGTGAATCCCGAGGAGTTCATCAAGCGTGCCGGAGGGCACATCCTCTCCGAGAAGGCCGCGATGGTCGTGAAGCACGTGGAGTACCACGAGACGGACCGCAGCTACGACACCGCCATCTTCACCTCGCGCATGCCGGACGACGCGAGCTAGGCCTACGAGGCGAGCACGTCCGACGTGCGCTACCACCAGGTGGCTGACTACGACGACCTGCTCCAGTGGGTCGGGAGGCTGGAGTAGCCATGGGAAAGGAACTGTTCGACAACATCCCCAGCAAGGTCGAGGACCTCCTCCGTGACGTGGAGCTGGGGAAGATCGGCCTGCCCGACCTGCAGAGGCTCTTCGTCTGGCCCGACAGCAAGGTCAGGGACCTCCTCGACTCGATGCTCAAGGGCTACCCCGTCGGCTACATCATGCTCTGGTCGTCGCCGGACGAGTACGGGAACGCCAAGCACATCGGCGGCAACGAGAAGGCTTACAAGGAGCCGGACGACCTCGTCATCGACGGCCAGCAGCGGCTCACCGCCCTCCTGGCGGCGCTGCACGGGACGAGGGTAAGGGACAAGAATTACAGGGACAGGACAATCAAAATTTCGTTCAACCCGCTCACGGGGGAGTTCGCGGTCTGGACGCAGGCATACGAGAGGAACACGGAGTGGATCAGCTCCGTGAGCTCGGTGTTCGAGGCCGACAGGAACCACTCGGTGTCCAAGTTCCGCAAGTCCTTTATCAGGCAGGCCGACGAGGGACGGAGGAGGAACGACCGGCCCGAACTGACCGACGAGGAGGAGGATCTGGTCGAGGAGAACCTCAACGACCTTCTCAACCTCGGCATATACACCCTGCCGACACTCAAGATCAGCTCGAAGGCAGACGAGGAGGACGTGGCAGAGATCTTCGTGCGCGTGAGCTCTGGCGGGACCAAGCTCACGGAGAAGAACTTCATCGAGACCTTGCTCGCGGTGTTCGACAACGAGGTTCACTCGCGCATAGATAGCTTCTGCGCGGAGTCACGCGTACCGAAGGACGGGACCGCATACAACCAGATCATAGAGGTCGACCCGTCGCATCTCATCCGGGTTGCGGTTGGAGTTGGATTCAGGCACGCCCGGCTGAAGTACGCCTACATGCTCCTCCGGGGAAAGGATCTCAAGACCGGCATCACCTCGAGCAAGACGCGCGAGGAGAACCTCGAGATGTTCAAGAGGTCGCTTGACCTCGCGCTCAACCTCAACAACTGGCATGCGTTCCTCAACCTGTTCGGCAAGGCGGGATACCTCAAGGGGAGCATCGTTGCCTCCACCAACGCGGTGGTCTTCAGCTACGTCCTCTATCTCATCGGCAAGTACGACTACAAGGTGCCGCCGTTCGAGCTCAACAAGGTCATAACCAAGTGGATCTTCATGTCCACCATCACCGGCTTCTACACCGGGTCGACCGAATCCGAGGTCGAGAAGCAGTTCGCCGACCTAAGAGACGTCACGACGGCGGAGGGCTTCGTGACATACCTTGAGACTGCCATTGAGACCAGACTCACCGACGACTTCTTCACCTACAGCCTTCCGAGCAGCCTTGAGGGGTCCTCCGCCAACTCGCCGTCGTGGTTCGGCTACGTCGCCTCGCTCATCGTCCTTGGCACGCCCATGCTGTTTAGCACGTCGCCGCTCGCCCAGTACTTCGCCATCGGGGCGAGCGGGAAGAAAAACGCTGTCGACAAGCACCATATCTACCCGAAGAGCTATCTTACGAAGATTGGCTACGACAACGACCGCGACCGGAACCAGATCGCCAACTTCACGTACCTCGACTACAACACGAACATCGAGATTGGCGACCAGGCCCCTTCCGAATACGTCGCTGCCTTCAGAGAGAGGCTCGGCGAAGAGGGGTATGCCAGGACCTGCGAGGACAATGCGCTTCCCCTCGGCTTCGAGAGCCTTGAGTACCCCGTTTTCCTCGCAAAGAGGAGGGTGCTCATGGCGGGCACCGTAAGGAAGGCATACGAGAGGCTCTGCGAGTAGAAGTTCAGACTTGCAGGCGTTCGGATGCCTTGCAGTTGTCCCTCCCCGCCGTCGTTAGGTGTTCCTGACGGCGGGGAGGGCGGCCGCGGGAGGGCTTGGCTGCGGCCGTGGCGGCTTGAAGGGGCGACCGCCCGGGTTTCTCCGAGCGGTCGCCCCTTCCAGGCGGGCGGTGTCTGTGTTATGACGTCCCAAGTCACTCCCTGCTCTCCGCCCACTGCCAGGCACCGATGAGGTGGCGTAGCCTCGCCTGGCGCTCTCCCGTTACGACGATGGAGACCACGTCGTGTCGTATCGCGTCCACGTCGCCGTGGTCCGCGAGGTAGAGCAGGCACGCGCCTCTCTTCGAACGCGACCTCGACAAGGTTCGCGTTTCTATCGGCGCCCCGCCCCTCTGAGGGCGGTCTCACTTACATAAGGCTGCGCAGCCCGAAACCGCGCAATGCGAATCTGCCACGCACCCTACAGGCTGTGCTTCTTGAGCTTCTGGTCGAAGATCGCGTTCACGATGGCGCCGAGCTGCGAGCGCGCCTCGTCGGGAAGCGGGCCTTCCTGCGCGGCCACGGCATAGAGCTCGGGGTGCTCGTGCTCGATCTTCTCGAAGGTCTTGCTCAATGCATGCTTGCGCACGAAGAACGGTATGCGCCTCACCTTGGCTTCATCCACCAGCTCCAGGATCTTCCTGTTGGCGGTCTCGCTGCTCGAAGAGCCAATCGGCCCCGTCTCCTTCTCGGTCATGCGTCTTCCTCTCCTCGGTAAAAACATTGTACGCAATTTATTTTAGGTATGCTGAATACCGCCTGCCGCGGGCACACGCGATATGCACAGCTTGTCCACGGAGTTGGGAGGGCCTGACAGGAGAACTCTCAGGGCCGTGCCCTGAGGCGCCCCTCGGGCGCGAGCATCACGATCAGGTGGCCTGATCAGGGTATCTGCCACATTAGAGGCATGGGTCTTGTTGTTCCGCTTCGCCTTTGCGATCACGATGCCGGCCAGGGCGAACGCAGAGACGCCGGAATGCCTCAATGACGCTCAGGTAGGGAATCCCCGGCCCATTCACAAGCGAGCCCTCGTGGTCTAATCTCTCTAGAAGAAGGATTGAATCCTATCCCTATTCTGAGCAGTCTTGCCACAGGGATCGCGAGTCCGGACGCCCTGGCGACGTCGAGCCCTCCGTGCGAGGCGTTTTCCGGCAACCTAGTACCTGTTGATTCGGCACTCTGCCTTTATGCGCCGTATATCTTCCGGAAGCTCCTCGGCGGGCATGTTTTTGGGCGTGTCGCAGGTGCCCGACTTTGCCGCCACGTCGTAATACCAGCACTTGTAGGTGATGAAGTCGAGCGAGAGCCTGAGGTCCTCCATCTGCCTCAGGATGGCCTCGCGCCGCTCGTTCACGATGCGCCGGCGTTCCTCGATAGTGGAGTCCCCCTCGCGATAGAGGTCTATGTAGCGCTTGATTTCGCGGATGGGCATGCCAGACACCTTGAGCCGCTCTATGAAGCGCGCCCACTCCAGGTCGTCCTCGGTGAACACGCGGATGCCGCCCTGGCTTCGCGCCATGTCCGGGAACAGGCCGTTCTTGTCGTAGTAGCGGATGGTCGACGCCGGCATCCCCAGCACGGCCGCCGCCTCCCCAATGGTGTAGACCTTCTCCAAAACGCTTCCCCTCCTGGTGGCGCCCCGCACCCCGTCACAGGATGTGAAGCCGCTTTCATAATTTAGAGAAAGTATATTGACTTAAACCATAGTCTAAGTCTGAGAATCGTCCCAGCGACTTGAGGAAGACACAGCTCGGACGATGGGAGACAGGAATGCACAACGAGAAGGACCCCAAGATCGTGCTGGGCGCCTGGGCCTGGGGAAACGATGGTACGTTTGGGCATGGGCTCGCCGCAGACGAGCTTCGACCCGTGTTTGACGCCGCGATGAACGCGGGCCTCAACCTGTGGGACACCGCGTACGTCTATGGCATGGGCGAGTCCGAGAGGACGCTCGCAGGCTTCCTGAAGGACCTGCCTCGCGAGGACTACCGCGTTTCCGACAAGCTCACGCCGCAGTGCATGGACGTGTCGTCCAAGACAGCCGTGGCCGATATGTACGAGATGCAGCTCCACACCATGGGACTCGACCACTTCGACGTGTACTGGGTGCACAACACGGTGGACGCCCCACGCTGGATTGGCGAGCTCGCAGTGTTCTTCGACGGCAGGGAGGACGCTCCCGTGATCGGCGTCTCCAACCACAACCTCGCGGAGGTCAAGCAGGCGGACGCAATCTTGCGCGAGCACGGGCTTCGCCTGGGTGCCGTGCAGAACCACTTCAGCCATATCAACCGTTCGTCCGAGGACTCGGGCATCCTCGACTGGTGCCGCCAGAACGACGTCGAGTTCTGGTCGTACATGGTGCTCGAGCAGGGCGCTCTGTCCGGCAAGTACGACACGTCGCACCCCATGCCCGAGGGTTCTGCCCGCGCCCAGAAGTACAACCCGGTCCTCGACAGGCTCGAGACCCTCAACGCCGAGCTCGCCAAGGTCGCGGAGGCGCACGGCGTGGGGCTGGCGCAGGTCCCCGTCGCCTGGGCGATCGCCAAGGGGACGCGCCCCATCGTGGGCGTCACGAAGGAGTCCCACGTGACGGATGCAGCAAATGCAAGCTCCGTCGTGCTATCCGCTGACGAGGTGCGCGAGCTCGAAAATGTCGCGGACTCTCTCGGCATCAACGCCGTGCGCGCCTGGGAAAAGAAGATGGACTAGGAGAGACAATGGCAAAGAAGAACCTTGGATCGAAGCTCGCACTGTACCCCACGCCCGTGACGGTCGTGGGCGCCATGACGGACAAGGGCCCCAACTGGCTTCTCGTCGCGCACGTCGGCATCATAGGGCACGACAGGGTGACCATAAGCTGCGCCAAGCAGCACTACACCAACCAGTGGATCCGCAAGAACGGCACCTGCTCGGTCAACCTGATCGATGAGAAGCTCCTTCGCGCGGCAGACCACGTGGGCAGCGTGAGCGGCACCAAGGAGGACAAGTCCTGCGCCTTTGCGTGGAGCGCGGCCGAGGACGGCGCGCCGCTCGTCGACGAGTCGCCCCTCTCGCTTGCCTGCTCCGTCGACGATGTGTACGAGACGGACGGCTTCGAGACCTTCGTGCTCGCGATCGACGGCACGTACGTGGACGAGGCATGCCTGGACGAGAGGGGAAAGATAGACTACGGCAGGGTGGCGCCGGTCCTCTTCGAGTTCCCCACCTACTCGTACTGGAGTCTTGGCGAGCGCGTTGGGGGATGCCTGCGTCTTGACAGGGAGTAGCCTCGTGCCTGGCGTGAACGAGGAGCCGGTCGGAGGTGTGATTCCCCTTTCCAGGCTCGCGAGCTACGTCGTGGTGTGTCTCATCATCCTGCAGTCCTGGCTATACCTCACCAACACCATTTCCGCCGAGTGGGGCGATATGTCGCTCGGGTTCAACCGGGAGCGGGATCTCTCGCGCGACGGAGCGCATCAGGAAGCTTCATCCCGAGGCCCGCGTGCTCGACGGTCGCGTCCTTAACGGCTCGCCGTCCGGGCGTCGCCTTGCCGAGTGGGTCGATGGGCTTGGGATATAGCTGGCTTTCTGCCGAAAGAAGGTAATCGTGGAGTACGCAACTCTTGGCAAGACCGACATCAAGGTATCGCGCGTGTGCATCGGCGGCATGAGCTTTGGCAAGGTGTTTCCCGACTTTCACCAGTGGGTCATCGACCAGCCGGCAACGCAAGCCGTCCTCAAACGCGCCCTCGAGCTCGGCGTAAACTTCATCGACACGGCGAACTGCTACGCGCACGGTACGAGCGAGGAGTTCATAGGCACTTCTCTGAAGAACCTCGGGGCGAGGCGAGAGGACGTGGTGCTGGCGAGCAAGGTGTTCTTCAACGAGGGAAGCCTCGGGCACCTTACCAAGGCCGCGATAGAGCACGAAATCGACGGCACCCTACGGCGCCTTGGCACCGACTACCTGGACCTCTACATCATCCACCGCTTCGACTACGACACACCCATCGAGGAGACCATGGAGGCGCTGGACGGCCTCGTGCGCGCAGGCAAGGTGCGGGCACTGGGCGCGAGCGCGATGTACGGCTACCAGTTCCACAACATGCAGGTCGCGGCGCAAGAAAACGGTTGGACCCCGTTCAGTACCATGCAGTGCCACTACAACCTGCTGTACCGCGAGGACGAGCGCGAGATGATTCCCGTGTGCCGGCAGTACGGCGTGTCGCTCACCCCGTACAGCCCGCTCGCGAGCGGCCACCTCACGCGTCCGACGTGGGACTCCGAAAGCAGGCGCTCCACGACCGACTCCACCATGCGCGAGAAGTACGACCACGACAGGGAGCTTGACCTGCCCATTGTGGAACGCGTCGCGGAGCTTGCGAGCAGGCGCGGCGTACCCATGGCCGACATCGCGCTCGCGTGGCATTGGTCCCGTGGAGTTGCCGCGCCCATCGTGGGCTGCTCCAGGCCCGACCGCGTGGACGATGCCGTGAGGGCGCTGGACTTGAGTCTTTCTGCCGAGGAGGTGGGCTTCCTCGAGGAGGCATACCGCCCCCACGAGCTCGTTGGCCCCCTCGCGCGGCCGGGGGAGAGACCCCTTGCGGGCACGACCGACCCGACGAAATAGATGTGCACGCCCGCCCGATGCCGTCGCAGTGCGTGTAGTTGCCTCAGCCACAGCGTTGGTGTCAGCGTAAGCACCTTTGCTTTTTAGACAGTAAAGATGAAGATGTCTGTCCTGCAGATTTTAAGATGCGTTCGAGGGAGCCCGGACTTGGTGTCCAACGTATGAGAAGCATTTGCCACGAGCTTGCCCACTATGATTCCGTTCGGCAAGCGGGGCCCTTCATGCTGCCGGCATCGGCCATCCATGCGCGCTTGAGTATCTCGGGCATGCAGAGGTACTGGTACCGAGCCATGCTCTCAACGCTCAGGCCGTTCTTCCCAAGGATCCATTCGATCGTGGTGCCAAGGCATCCATAGGAATACTGGCGAATCACGTATTCCGTCTCTTCGTCGAGGGTCGTCACCCCCTGGTACCGGCAGACGGCCTCACGCTCGTTCCTCACGTAGAAATCGAGCAGGTAGGCGTCGAGGCTGTTCTGGGAGCGATCGCTGAGGGCATTGGCGAATCGACTGCAAAGGTCTTTGCTGCGCAAGGTCTGAAGGTCGTGCTTGTCGGACGTAGAGCCGACAGGGGAGAGGCCATCGCTGAAGAGATACGTCAAGAGGGAGGCGAGGCCCTGTTCTGCAAGACGGACGTAACTTCCGAAGAAGATGTGGCGCAGCTCATGCAGACCGCCCTTGATGCATACGGTTCCCTGGATGTCCTTGTCAACTATGTCACGGGAGCCGTGATCCCCGTGGACGCCGCCATGTCTTCTGGTAACTATCTCGAGGTTCCCTGGAAAGAGCCCGACTCCAGGAGCTAGCGCGGCGTGTTTGGGCTGCGGCGAGTTGGCACGTCTTCTGTGGAACATGATTCGCGAAAGCGTTTAAACTCGCGTTGGATACGCGCACGTTTACTTGTGATTCTCAGTGTTAGGAGACTCATGACAAAGACCCTGGTACTCAACGCAAGCCCTCGCAAGGCGTGGAACACCGCCAAGTTGCTAAAATCGGCGGCCGAGGGTGCCAGGAGCGCCGGCTCCGAGGTCGAGCACATAGACCTCTACGACCTCGACTTCACTGGCTGCAGGAGCTGCATGCTCTGCAAGAGGAAGGGTGCCGAGAGGTGCCACTGCTACTGGAAGGACGACCTGTCCCCGATAATCGACAGGATTTTCCGGTCGGACGTCCTTCTCGTTGGCACTGCGATCTACCTGGGCAGACCGACGAGCCGGTACTTCGAGGTGATGGAGCGGCTGCACTTCTGCGCGCTGTCCTACGACGACTACAGCAACTACTTCACCGGGAAGGTGAACGTGGGGCTCTTCGTCAGCATGAACGCGACGAAGGAGTTCTACGACAGGCTTTACAAGGACGCGTTCGAGGGGTACGCGCAGGAGCTCCAGATGCTCAACGGCGAGGTCTGCCTGTACCCGTGCCACGACACCCTGCAGGTGTCGGACTACTCCCGCTACAACATGGCGGGTTTCGACGAGGCCAAAAAGAAGCTCTCGCGCGAGAAGAACTTCCCCAAGGACCTGGAGAACGCCTACGGGATCGGACAGAGGCTGGTGCGCGAGAGCGGCGATTGAGCCTGCGTAGGGATGCTTGCGCACGTCCCCTCGGCGTATTCCAAGTGATGAGTTTTGTGTACCTTGGTCGGCCGTGAGTCATTGTCGCGCTAGATGTATCACCTACGGATACAATATCTTCTCGACAGACGTAGGAAGTAGGGGAGCGCATGGACACCAAGTTCTCGACGGCAATCCACATGCTGATTCTCGTCTCCGAGGCGGAGCAGCCCATGAGCTCGGAGCAGATCGCGACGAGCGTGGGGACAAACGCCAGCTACATCCGCAAGGTAGCCGCGCGCCTCAGCCGCGCGGGCATCATCGAGGGCCGGCGCGGCAGGAGCGGGTTTGCCCTGCTCAAGGATCCCGCCGACATCTCCCTGCTCGACGTGTACCGCGCGGTCGAGGAGACGGATGACGTCCACGTGTTCGACATCCACCAGAACCCCAGCGACGAGTGCATCGTGGGCAGAAACATCCGCCCCGTGCTCGGGGGGATGTTCCGCCACGCGGAGCAGGTGGTGGAGGCGGAGCTCGCGGGCGCGACGCTCGCGGACTGCATGGCGCGCATGCGCGAGCGGATCGAGAAGGGCGAGAAGGACTCCCACCAGCAGGAAGGCAACGGCAAATGAAGGCAGCGATCCTGGACAGGTACGGCAAGAGCGGCGCGACCCTCGCGGTGCGCGACATCCCCGTTCCCGAGCTCGCAGCGCACGAGGTCCTCGTGCGCATCCACACGGCGGCGGTGAACCCGCTGGACAACATGATCGTTCGCGGAGAGGTGCGCCTCATCGTGCCGTACCGCACGCCGCTCGTGATGGGCAACGAGTTCTCGGGCACCGTCGTCAAGGCGGGTTCTGCGGCTGGCAAGTTCAAGCCCGGCGACCGCGTGTACGGCCGCATGCCGCTCGCCAAGATCGGCGCGTTCGCCGAGTACGCCGCCGTGGACGAGTCTGCCCTTGCCGTCGTGCCCGACTACCTATCGATGGGGGAGGCCGCCTGCGTGCCCCTCACGGCGCTCACCGCCATGCAGGCGCTCGAGCTCATGGGGGCGAAGGCGGGCCAGACGCTCTTCATCTCGGGCGGGACGGGCAGCCTCGGCGCCATGGCCATCCCCATCGCCGCGCGCATGGGGCTCGTGGTGTCGACCAACGGCAGCGCCCGCAACGAGGGGCGCGTCCGCGAGCTCGGCGCCAGCACCTTCATCGACTACAAGGCGCAGCGCTACGTCGACGTGCTCCACGACGTCGACTGCGTGCTCGACACCCTGGGCGAGCGCGAGCTGCCGGACGAGTTCCGCGTGCTCAAGCGCGGCGGGCACCTCGTGTCGCTGCGCGGCCTTCCCAACGGCCGCTTTGCCAGGCGCTCTGGCCTCTCGCCCGTGAAGCGCGCGCTTTTCGGCATCGCCGGCCGCAAGTTCGACAGGATGGCGGCGCAGAGGGACCAGACGTACGACTTCGTCTTCGTCCACGAGGACGGCGCGCAGCTCGAGCGCGTGGGGGAGCTCTTCCCGGCGGAGCGTCCGCTGCAGGTCTCCATCGACGGCACCTACGGGCTCGACCAGGTAAACGACGCGCTCGAGCGCGTGAGGTCCGGCCACTCCCAGGGCAAGACCCTCCTGCACGTCGAGCAAGACTAGGGGCACTCCGGCAAGGCGTAAGCACGTAGTGGCGAGAGGAACAGGGGGCACAACACATGGACTCCAGCACCATCAAGGCGCGCAAGAGCGTGCGGACCTTCAGCGACAAACCCATCCCGGACGAGATTATGGCGAAGCTCGAGGACTTCACCAAGCAGGACACCAACCCCTTTGGCGTGCCCATAACGTTCAGGTTCCTCGACCGCAGGCGCGACGGCGTGTCCAGCCCCGTGATCGTTGGTGCCAACACGTACGTGGCGGCAAAGTACCGTAGGCAGGAGGACGCGGAGCTGGGCTTTGGCTGCTCGTTTGAGCGGTTCGTCCTTCTCGCCACGTCGCTGGGGCTGGGTACGGTGTGGCTTGCCGCGACGATCGACCGCAAGGCGTTCGAGAGGGCCATGGGGGTGGGTTCCGACGAGGTCATGCCCGCCGTGACCCCCCTTGGCTACGCTGCGGACAAGAGGTCCGTGCGCGAGTCCCTCATGCGCAGGAACATGAAATCTGACGAGCGGGCCCCGTTCGAGTCCCTCTTCTTCAGGGGCGACTTCGGCCATCCCCTTGGCGAGGGAGAGGCGGGCGGCCTCCTGGGGCCGCTCCAGATGGTGCGCTGGTCTCCCTCGGCAACCAACAAGCAACCGTGGCGACTTGTCGTCGACGGCGGGAGGGTCCACTTCTTCGAGCGCAGGACCAAGGGGTACGCGCGGGAGTCGACCGGGGACATCCAGAAGGTCGACATGGGCATCGCGGCCTGCCACTTTCAGATTGCCGCCCAGGATGCCGGCCTGGTGGGGACGTTCATGAAGTCGGATCCGGGGATAGAGGCGCCCGAAGCCACCGACTACGTGACCACCTTTGCCATCTCCGGCGAAGTCTCGGGTGCCTAACGGCTCGAGCGACTGCAGGGTAGGGGGTGCCGCTCCGGGCGGCGCCCCCCTTTCACAGATGGCTCCCTTGCAAAGTGGCGCGTAGAATCTAGCCCAAGACTCGTCCCGGCAGCTTGTCCGCCCAGTGCGCTTCCTCCAGACCTGAATGCGTTCTTAAAGTCATCAAATGCAGTTCGAACGGAACGGATTGTGAGAGCGTAACGAAGTACCATTGGGCAAGCTTTGGTGACTGAATGGATGGGGTCGTGAGGGTATGACTGAGGCCATCGCGAATGCGTCTGGGAAGAGTCGCGTCCAGGCTGAGTGCCAAGAATACTTTGACCTGCTTGACGGAGGGGTCTGCTTCGTCCTTGCAGACGGGACAGAGAGAATCGCCTTCGCCAACGAGAAGATGGCGTCGCTCTATGAGTGCGAGGATGCCCGGGACTTTCTGCGACTCTGCTCATCAAACTATCGAAACCTCATGGAGGAGGATTACAGGCCCCTTGCCGAAGTCGCCGGCAAGCACCCCGATCATTTTCCCCTCTCGTTCCACTATCGGACAAAGGCAGGGCACTTCCTCAAGGCGGAGGGGGCGGGTTCGCTGAGGGACACCCCCCTTGGGCGCGCCTACGTCCTGATGGTCTTCTCCGCGGAGCAGATCGCAAGCGATCACACCGGTGTCGACAACACGGGCGTGCTGGGCATGCACGACTTCTTTCAGGAGGCGCAGCGAAAGGTTGATGCCTGTACGGCAAAGCCCTCGGTGCCCGCGCTCTGTTCGGTTTGTTTTGACCTCACCAGCTTCAAGGAATACAACTGGCTGTACGGCATGCGGCAGGGGGACCGATGCCTAAGGCGAATGGCAGAGATCATCACCGATTGCTTTCCGGGTGCCCTCGTCGGACATCTGACGGCAGACCATTTTGTGGCGCTGCTGCCATCAAACGACCTGGAGGCAAAGCTGGAGCACGTCTGCAGCGAGGTGAACTGCTACATCAACGATGATGTAATACAGCTTAAGGCCGGAGTCTACAGGCCCTCGGAGGCGGACACGCTGGACGACCCGCGCCATGGTTTCGACGCGGCAAAGATTGCCTGCGACAGTATAAAGACGGACGGAAATGTCAGCGTTGCCTTCTACAAGCCCTCGATGGGAGAGACCATCGCCAACAAGACCTATGTCTTGCGACACTTTAGCGAGGCGCTTGAGAAGCACTACATCAAGGTGTACTTTCAGCCGGTGATCCGGACGCTGACCGGTAAGCTGAGCGGCTTCGAGGCGCTGGCGCGCTGGGAGGACCCCGTGCTCGGTATGATTTTCCCCGGGGTGTTCGTTCCGGTGTTGGAGGAAGCACAGCTCATAAACCGTCTTGACCGATACGTCCTGGACCAGGTTGCGCGTCTCGTTCGCGACCGGATGGACAACGGCCTACCACTCCTCCCCGTCTCCATGAACCTTTCGGCTTATGACTTCGATGTGGCGGACCCACTCGGCACCATCGAGAAGACGGTGAGCCACTACCGGATTCCGAAGACGGTGCTCTTCTTCGAGATAACCGAGCGGGTCATGATGCGGAACCGCATGAGCATGGCAGAGAATGTCCGGCGGTTCCAGCAGGCAGGCTATCAGATGTGGATTGATGACTTTGGGAGTGAGTATTCCTCGCTGAACCTGCTTCACAACTATCACTTTGACGTGATCAAGATCGACATGGGCTTCTTCAGTCACTTTGACGACAGAAGCAGACAGATCATCACCTCGGTTGTGGCGATGTCAAGGGTGCTTGGCGTGCAGACGTTAGCAGAGGGAGTGGAGACGCAGGAACAGGTCGCGTTCCTAAAAAAGATTGGGTGCGGAAGGATCCAGGGGTACTACTACGGGCACCCGATGATGTACGAGGACACGCTTGCCTTCATACAAGGCAAGAGCCTTCGTTTTGAGGGTTCCGAGGAAGCGCATCTGATGGATGCCGCAGAGAGCGTCAACGTCATCTCCGACTCCCCCACGGCGCTCTTCAGGTTCGACGGAACCCATATAGAGCTCCTCATCGAGAACGATGCCTACAAGAGAGAGCTGAGGAGTACCGGAACCCTGGATATGGCCGAGGCAAATGCCAATCTTGCGGATGCGAGATATCCGTTGCGAGACAGGTTCAACCGCCTCTTGGGGAAGGCCCTGCGGTCAAGGTCGGAGGAGACCCTGACGTACTCGGACAACGGACAGTACATGCGGGTCAGCGTTCGCTGGATCTCCGGAGACGAGCACAACTGGGTTGGAGAGGCGCATATCTACAACATCAGCAATAGCTCCGCGATTCGGCAGGCAAAGTTGCTGGACAGCACGCTGCGCGACATTTTTCAGCTGTACGAGGGCTTCTACCTGTTTGACCGCGGGAAGGGAGAGGTCAGGGTCCTCCGATCGAGCCATCTGGAATTGAACCAGGAGACGTCATCCTTGGGAATCGGCGAGTTTATCAGCCTGTTCTCCCAGAGGCTGGTCTATCCGGATGACAGGGGGCGCTTTGCCGCCTTCATCAGCCCCGAGGCCGTTGAGGCGGGGGCAAAGGAAGGGGAGAGCACCTCTCGCGCCGAGGTCGTTCGCGTTCGGAGGGCGGACGGCACCTACCGGTGGGCGGTGTTCGAGGCGCTGTCGATCTACAAGAGCGAATCCAATAACTTCCTGCTGTGCGAGAGAGAGGACGTCTGGGAGGAGAAGAGCGACAGAGACACGCTCCTGCCGGTGTTCTGCAAATCCTTTGGAATCATGGGCGCCAAAACCAAACAGTCGGAAACCCTGGAGAAGGAGAGCGGCCTGTTCCGTGCGCTCAGCGGCTCCTCTCCGTATTCGTTCTTCTGGGAGGACCGGGAGGGGCGGATCCTTGGCGCAAGCAGGAACCTCCTACAGAAGGCAGGCTTCGACGACGAGGCGCAGTATCTGGGGAAAACCGAGGAGGAGCTCGGCTGCCGCCTGGGTAATGCGGGGGATGTCCCGCACGAGGACGGCACATCGAGCGACTTGACGCATGCCATCGGCACCGAAGAGCTGGCCTTGTCGGAAGGGAGGCTCCGAGAAGTCCAGGTCACGCGGGTTCCCTGGTATCAGGAGAAGGAGATTGTCGGGACGCTGAGCATGGTTCGCGGGAACGAGTCCGACGACAAGGACGAGGAATCCCGCCTGGGGCTCGTCGACCACGAGACCGGGTTCCTCAGCTTCAGGGGGGCTATTGAGCCAGGGCTGATCCTTGCGGACCAGTATCGCCTGAAGGGGCTGGATTACGTGGGACTGTTGATTGACGTCCCCGCCTTTGCCGAGGTGATGCAGAAGAGTGCCGACGATGCACAAGTGATTCTCGCGAAGATTTCCTCCTTGCTTAGAAAGTCGCTGACTCCCGGTTGGGCGGTCGCGCGAATTGGGCTCTGCTGCTTCCTCTGCTTCTGCCAGAGGAAGCATGTGGGGAAGATCGAGGAGAGGCTCCAGACGGTCTCGGAGGCCCTTCCGTCACTGTGGAGACGGACGGGAATCCAGACGATGCCCGTGCTGATGCATGCGGTCGCGTACGGCTCGGAGGTGATGAGCCTCGACGAGATGCTCCAGCTCATGACTCGGCGGCTGAGCAGTGCCGAGAGTGAAGCCTACGGAGACAAGCCCTACACTGGGGATCGCATCTTCGTCAGGAGGGAGGTGCTGGACAACCTGCCGGAGCGGGTCGTCATCAGCGATCCAAAGACGTATGAGTTGGTATACCTGAATCCTGCCGCGCGCAAGGACGTTGGAATTGGGACAGGAAGCCTGAAGGGACGTCTCTGCTACAAGGACCTCGAAGGCTATGATGCCCCATGCAGGGACTGCCCAAATGCGATGCTGCGGATGGACCGTGCGCTCCCTGTATCCCACACAAACAACAAGACCGGAGAGAGCCTGCTGATGCGTTCCTTCCTGACCACGTGGGAGAAGCGCACCCTCAAGCTCACGGTCGCCTTCAACCTGGATGAGTACCTCCACACCTTGTCAAGGGACCACGAGCGGGTCTACCAGGAGATGCGTGCGAGCGATGCCATCTCCCGCGGGATGCAAGAGGCTGACCCCGAGAAGGGAATCGAGAGCACCATCTCGTGCATCGCCGAGAACATGCAGCCAGAGCGGTTCCTGGTCTTCGAGGAGAGGGGCGACAACACCGTCAGCGCCACCTACGAGTGGACGGCTCCGGGCGTTATCCCCCTGAAGGAGGAGTTGCAGAGCATCCCGCGGATGGAGCTGCGGACGCTGTACGCAAAGTTTGTCTCCGAGCGGCTGGTCATGGTCAGCGACATGGAGGCGTTCCAGAGGGAGCACCCGGGCTTCTCGTTCAGGATCCATGGGGTCAGGAGCTTTGTCTCGGGACAGTTGCTGCTCCAAAACCAGAGGGAGGGCTTTACCTTGGTCGTCAACCCGTCGGAGGAGAGCTTTAAGACGGGCAGCGCCCTGTACAAGACGCTGACGGACTTCATCGCAGTGATGATCCGCAACAGGAACAGCCTGCACGAACTCGAGAGGCAGAGCATGATCGACCAGCTGACCGGTGCCGGAAATCGACGGGCACTGGAGCGCCGGGTCCGGGAGTGGCGGGGCGACGGCGTGCTAGGCGTGATATCGATCGACCTGAATGGCCTGAAGAACACAAACGACACGAAGGGCCACCATGCCGGTGACATTCTGATCAGCGAGACCGCACGGGTCCTCCGGGAATGTGCGGGGGAGGGCTACGTATTCCGGACCGGCGGGGACGAGTTCGTCGTGATTACGGAAGACCTGGAGGAGCGCGACATCCTCCTGCTGATCCGGCACATGCGGAAGAGCGCGGAAAACAACGGCATCAGCATGGCGATCGGGTTCTCGAGCATCCGCGGGAAGGTGACCGACTTCGACGCGCTCCTCACGAAGGCAGACATGAACATGTATCAGGACAAGGGACACAGCTTCCGCAGGAGGAGAGGGGACAGGTAGGGCCTGGCTTAGAGTTCCCCGGCCTCGTGCGGATTCGACCGTGTCATGCTAAATGATTCCCAGCCTCGTATGGTTTTCCGCCACGTAGCTCCCACGAGGGCTAGGAGGATTAAGCATCAGGCACCGAAATCCCCACGAGGGATAGGGAGGCTAAGCATTCGGCCCCCAATCCACGCTAGGCAGGGAAATGTTAAGCATGTCCAGATTGAGGCCGCCTGCACATCGCATTTTTGTCCGGGGTCCCTCGTATGCTCAAGCCGCCCGTAGTCTAGGGAAAGGCGGATGGTCATGGGCAGTAAGAAACCTAGGACGCGCATTACCTGCTGGAACTGTCTGCAGAAGGTCCCCATCAAGTACAGCGGGGAGGCATGTCCCAACTGCGGGGCGCCACTGACGCCGAAGGCCTACGACGCCCGGGCGAGGGAACTCGCAACGCAACGGCGTGCGTTCGAGAGCGAGCTTTCAAAGCTCCAGAGACAACTGAATATGGCGATCAGGAAAAACAATCGCTGGGGGATGCTCAAGAACCTCCCCCTCCTTCCCTCGCGCCGAGCGATTGACGAGCTTACGCCCAACACCCAGCAGCTCAGGGAGAAAATTGCAGAGCTCAGCCACAAGAGGGGCTTCCCCTTCGACCGCTACTACGCGAGCGAGTGGTTTAGGCAGTCACGGTGCTTCCTGCGTGTCAACACGTCTGATCCCAAGGTGAACGCAAGCAACCCCTTCGGGAAACCCTATTACGACCAGGATGGCATCTTCCACATGCGCGTTCACAGGGACAACACCTGGAAGCGTGGCGTATACGGAGAATACGTCGTGTTCAGCCTTCTGGAGGAAGCAATCGATGCTGGCGAACTCGGTCCCGCACGTCTCCTGTGGCATCTCTATATCCCGACGAAGCAGCGCCTAAGGTCGCGGGGAAAAGCCGGAATCGAATGTACCGACGAGATTGACATAGCCCTTCTCACAACCCACGGACTGTACTCGATTGAGGTCAAGAGCCTGTATTGTCTCATAGAGGTGCGACCCGATAGTTATCAGGACGGTTATTCGGTCATCACGACACGTGTCGGGGAGAATGGGCAGCCCCTGACGGACAAGAGGGCGGTCGACAAGGGGGTAGCCCAGAACGCGGGACATGTGAGGGCTCTGGAGGAGGAGCTGGCTGGCTTTGTTCCGGAAGGCCACGTCTTCAATGTGACGGCCTATGCAAACAGCTGCGGCTTCGAGATGAGCGCATCCCAGGGCATTGGGGGCGCGTACGTTGCCACGACGAGCGAGAGCCCGCAGAACATCGTCGACGTCATCCGCATGATCGAGGGCAGGGAGGAGACATGCTGGACCAAGGAACAGGTGGACGAGCTTGCCGACCGGATGAGCATCGCCTACACCGACCCCGACGGCTCCAAGCGAGAGGAGCATGTGAAGTCGATAGTGACGACGCATGCTCCGCTTCCCGCCCCACGCAGGCGTCACAACAAGAAGAACGATCGTAAGCCCGAGAAGACCAAGACGAGGCTTCGTCCCAAGTACCAGAATCGCAAGTCCAGGTTCGTCGAGGAGGAGCTGGACGACTACCTCAACGGAGACTACGACGACTACGACGACTATGCGAGCTGAGGCGTGACGCGCGGCTTCATGCTGTCCCCTGCACCGCATCCGCCGGTGAGCGTCGCGTGTGCGACGCACACGGAGGCGCCGTGGCAAACGGGGTGGGGGACAGGTACCATCGGACGGGCTGCACCTAGTGCCACATTTGATGAAGTTACCCTTGGTCGTCGCGGAAGAGGGAGTACATGTCACTGCACATCGTCGAGGAAGCAAACCGTTGCCTCCAATGCCGCCGTCCGCTCTGCCAGGAGGGGTGCCCGGTCCATACCCCGATACCCGAGGTCATCCGCCTGTTCAGGGAGCATGACCTTGAGACCGCGGGTGCCATCCTCTTCGAGAACAACCCCATGTCGGCCATCTGCTCCATCGTCTGCAACCACGGAAGCCAGTGCGAGGGGCACTGCGTGCAGGGCAGGAGGGGCAACCCAATCCACTTCTCGTCCATCGAGGCATATGTGTCGGAGTCCTACCTTGGGCGAGACATGCATCGCATCGTCGCCTCGAAGGCGGCGCCAAATGGCCGGGCTGCCGCCGTCGTGGGCTCTGGCCCCGCAGGCATGGTCGTCGCGATCAGGCTGGCGCTTGCGGGCTGCGAGGTCACCATGTTCGAGCAGAAGCCGAAGATCGGCGGCGTCCTTGAGTATGGGATTCCCGACTTCCGCCTGCCCAAGAGCTACGTGGAGAGATATCGCGAGCTTCTGGTCTCGCTTGGCGTGCGGATTCGCACCGCCACGACCATAGGCGGTGCCCTCAAGATCGAGGACCTGCTGCGAGACGGATACGACGCCGTATTCGTTGGCACCGGGGCGTGGAGGGCGCGCACCCTGGGCATCAGGGGGCAGGCGCGGGGCAACGTCTTCTTTGGCATCGACTACTTGGTGAACCCAGACGACTGCGAGACCGGTCGCAACGTCGCCGTGATCGGCGTTGGCAACGTCGCCATGGACGTGGCCCGGACTGCACTGAGGAAGGGTGCCCGCCACGTGACCCTCTTCTCCAACTGGGGCGGCGTCTCGGCCTCCTCCGACGAGGTGGAGTTTGCCGAGCTCGATGGGGCGCAGATTGAATACGGCCTCTCGGTGGTGGCGGTGGACGAGGGCGGTCCCGTCTTCAAGCGCTCGATCCTTGCGGAGGACGGCTCCTTCGCGGGCATGGGCGACGAGACGGTCCACTTTGACGCCGATACGACCATATTCTGCGTGTCGCAGGTCCCAAAGAACAAACTGCTGCTGACGACGAGGGGCCTCGAGGCCACCGACGGCGGGACGCTCAGGGTGGACGAGAACGGCATGACAACGGTGCCGGGCGTCTTTGGGGCGGGTGACGTCGTCACGGGGCCAAAGACCGTCGTGCATGCGGTCGCTGGCGCCAAGCTGGCGGCAGATGGCATGTTGCGTTACATGGGAATCTCGGGGTCGTGAGGCCCACCAGGCGGGTCCCATATTCCGGGCGGCAAGCGTCATCCCCCGCATTCGCGACGGATGCCGTCGGGGGTAGGGGGAGGCCTGTCCCTGCGCTCCTTTGACGCAAGGCGCCGTTTGCGGATTGGTGCCACGTACCGTGGTCATGATTACCTTACTAGGGTTAATTTATAGGGGGCGAGAACACACGAGAAGGGAAAGCAATGAATCTGAATCTGAAGGACAAGGTCGTTCTCATCACCGGCTCCACCGGTGGCATTGGCTCCGCGATCGCCCGCGCGTTCGCGGCGGAGGGCTCTAAGCTCGCCCTCTCGTCGACGCGCCAGGAGAAGCTCGACAGGCTCATCCCGGGGCTTGGCGTGGACGACGGCCATGCAAAGGGCTTCGTCTGCGACGCCACCAAGGAGGAGCAGGTCAAGAAGCTCGTCGACGACACGGTCGCTGCCTACGGAACGATTGACATCGTGGTCTGCAACGCCGGGTACGAGGGCAAGGTCTGCCCGGTCTCCCAACAGTCGACGGAGGAGTTCGAGAAGGTCTACACCCTCAACGTCTACTCTCCTATGTGGCTCATGAAGTACGCCTCCCCGGTCCTCGTGGAGAAGGGCGCCGGCTCCATCGTGGTGCTCGCCTCCGCCGGCTCCTATACCCCCACCGCCACGATGCAGGCCTACGTGAGCTCAAAGTACGCCGTGGCTGGCCTCACCAAGTGCGTGGCGCAGGAGCTGATGCCCCAGGGCATCCACGTAAACTACGTCTGCCCGGGCCCCGTTGACACCGACATGATGCGCCGCATCGAGTTCGATACCTTCGGTGACACCAAGACCCACGAGGAGGCCGAGAAGATCTTTGCCTCCACCGCCCTCGACAAGCGCTACGCGCGTCCCGAGGAGGTTGCCAACGCCGTTCTGTTCCTGGCGTCGGACGCAACGGCGCACACGACCGGAATGGGGTTCAACCTCGACGCGATCGTCCCCGCGCACTAGGGCAGAGGACGTCGCGAGAAGGGGCGGAAGGCGACGCTACCCCGTTTGGGGGAATGTGAAGGGGGGCGGGACAACTTGAGGTCCCGTCCCCCTCCTCGTTGTCCACTCAGATCACAGAGCACGATGGCGAGCATGATGCACAACTGGGAAATCGCGTTCACCATCTGCCCCTTCTAGTTTGCCCGCGCGTCGCGCCCGTTCAGGTGACGGGCGAACCAGGCTATCAGGAGCATGCCTGCAGTCTCCCCGCGATAAGAAGGGGGAGGGCGGGCAGGGAGATCACGTGACGCAGCATGGCAGCGGGCGACCAACGCGCGCGGTCCACTGCGAGCGAGATGAGCGCCAGTGCAAAGCCGGCGGGCATCAGGTATCTCATCTGCCGGTTGAGGAAGCGAACGTCCCTCCCCGCCAGCGCGATCACGAGCTTTCAGGACGCCTTGAGCGCTCCGGCGAGCACCACCAGCACGATGCCGACGCGGAACAGGGTGCTGTCGAATCGCGTTGCCAGCACGTCCGCGCCAATGCAGAAGAATGCCGCGGGCGCGCAGTCAAGCAGTGCCATCAGGGGGGGTGAATCCCTCGGGGATGGCGTCCTCCTGCTCCTCCTCATGGACCCTCATGCGACCAGCCACTTGTGATCCTTCACGGAGTAGAGCGGGACGAACGGGACCATGATCGGCGTCCTGGACTTGTAGTCCCGGTACTCGGGGTCGTCCCCGTAGTTCTTGTCCTGCCGAATCTCTAGACGCCGCGTACCACCGAACATAACGTAGATGATCCCCGGGTATCCGAGGATGGAGCAGGCCAATTCGATGGCGTTGCCGTACACGCTCAGTCCTGATGCGAAGACGCCGGTCCAGAAGACCATCTCGCCAAGGTAGTTGGGGCAGCGCACCAGGCGGAAGAGCCCGGTGTCCACGAAGCGCCCGGGCCTCTCCCGCTTTTCGCGGTTCTTCTGGAGGTCTGCCGTCGTCTCGAGAACGAGTCCTGTCGCCGAGATTGCCAGCCCGACGTAGCAGAGGGCATCTGTGTCGCGGTTATCGCCCAGACGGAACAGGACGGGAGACGTCTGAAGCACGTAGAGGAGCGAGGCGGAGACCCAGATGCCCACCTTAGCCGCAAGGGAGACGCCGTCGTCTGACTTGATCTCTCCCTTCATGCGGCGGTTGTAGGAGGTCTTTGCGTCCCTGTAGACCAGGTAGCCGGCAAGGCGGCATCCGTAGACGACGAGCAGGGCACACTGCGATGCGGTCCCGATGGTGAGGGAGTCCCGGAACAGCGCCAGGAGGCCAACCCCGATCAGGCCGATGGCCGTCCCATAGCCGATGGAGATGAACCACACGTACTTGCGGAAGCCGCAAGAGCTGGCAACAAGGGCCAGGGCAAGAAGGATGAGGAAACTTCTCATGTACGCATCTCGGAATCTTGCTTGGCGCAGGTAGGAAAGATGAACCCAGGTACGTGTTGGCGACATGCGCGAGGACATTCCCACCTCGGCTTTGCATAGGCCCACCATGCAGGGCCATACGATTGTAGGGATTGCGGGGGTGTGGGAAGTATTGATGTCCGAGCACGAACTCCCCGTATTCAGCTTGCCTTCTCCTGGGGAGGTGGAAAACAGCGTTGGGGGACAGGGTTTGCGTTCGTGATTTCGAGGCCACTCCTGTCTCCCGTCTTGGCTCATGGAGCTTGCTTGGAACCCCGTCAATTCAATGGGGAGAAACAGCGGGGGTCAACTCAGAAAAGCAGGTCAGATGGAATATACCCTCTTGCCTGCGCATTTACTAGTGCTATTGGTGGGTTAGGGCCACCGAGACCCGCTTAGGAGACCTGAAGCCCGGGGTTCTCCTCCCGGATGTAGCGCAGTGCCTCGTCCCACTCGTCGCGAAGCACCTCGTCTTTTGCCTTACCACGCTGCTTCTGCGCCCAGGCGTATACCGCCTCGGGCTTCTCCCCGGCATCGAGCCTGTCACACACCTGGAAGTACGGGTCCTCGTCGCTGAAGAACTTGTTGTCCATTGGAGCCTCCTTGAGCTGGGTGTCACTTTGCATCATGTACCCAAGAGCCTGGGTGGCCGACCATCTGGTCTGAACGAAGTGAAGGCCAGGGACTTGAGTCCCTGGCCGGCTTTTCTGGGTTATACACTAAAAGCAAACCACCCGCTATGCGGGTGATGATGATTGGAACGCATCAGGGGCGTGAAAGCTCGGGGGCTCCATTTTTCATTGAGGACCCAAACTTGGCTCTGGTCCCTAATTTAGAACCTGCAGACCTGAAAAATGCCTTGTGTGAACAAAGGCGGAGGATTAGTATCCTGCACAAGAACTTAAAGGTGTTGGATTATCGGTTCGGAATATAAAGGCAAAGCCGCCGAAAGGCGGTGACGCAAAGCTACAGGGCCCTAACAGGCAGCCAGCTGCTTTTCCGTTTGCTCTGAACGGCGTAAGCAGCCTTTCACGTCTTGGCTGTTGGTTGGGGGTACAAATGCGGTGCTCTGATCTGGCTGAAGGCAGCGCGACGGGAACCCGGCTTGGCGCGTCTCGTATGACTGGAATTCTGCTCTGGGGGGGGGGTCTCCTAGTAGCCCTGCTGGTGGCATTTGCCACACCTGCCACAGCGATTGCGAAGACTCTGCAGACCGTCTCTAACCCTCTTGGCGCCACCATGAACGTCTTCGACTACTGGATTGACAGCCAGGACGAGGACGATAGCCTATGGCAGAACAAGAATGGTGTTGGCCCACTAGATCGCGGCATCAACGCAAACCACAATCTCAAGTTCCACCAGCTTAACAATCAGGTCACGGGTGACTTGAACAAGTATCTGGGGGGCAATATCGTAACCCAGGGCATCGTCCAGAAAACCCTGGGCGAAGACGGCTATCCCGTCCTCTCCTCCGAAAATGGCGGCGAGTCCCTCGCATACCTGTTTGACCCCACAAAGACTCAGAACGGCAAGGCGTCCTATACGGGTGCCACCCACCTCTTCCAGCAGGACAGCGACGGCTACTACTACTATAACAGCGCTGACGACTGGGCGATGTTCGACAAGAACTCTAAGAGCTTCATCGTCTCCACGCTTCCGGGGTATGCAAGTCACGACATCAACGGGAAGGACGAGGCAACCTACTACGGTTTCTTCCCCTTTGATCCGACCATTGCCCCGCAGTATCACAGTACGCATAGGGGAAACTACCACGACCACTACTTCGGCGTCACCATGACCACGCCCTTCACGCAGCCCTACGGCGGCATGGTGGAGAAGGCCGACGGCAGCCTCGAGCCCATGACATTTGAGTTCTCGGGCGACGACGACGTGTGGGTGTACATCGATGGCGTGCTCGTGGGAGACCTAGGCGGCATTCACGGTGCGTCATCCCTCGACATCAACTACAGCACGGGCGCGGTAAAGATCAGCGACGTGAGACAGAAGGGCGAAACGAAGGGCGAAACGGCAACGTACACCCTGAGAGGCCTCTACCAGGCGGCCGGCCGCGAAGGCTCCGTCTCGTGGAATGGGAACACCTTCGCGGACTACACCTCTCACACCATGAGCTTCTTCTACATGGAGCGCGGCAACCAGCTCTCCAACATGAAGATCAAGTACAACCTGGTGGGCGGAGACTCCATTTCCGCCCAGAAGACGCTCACCTCGGGTGGCAAGCAGGTCAACCTCCGCCAGGGTCAGTTCCAGTTTGAGCTCCGCGGCTACTACGACGGTGACACCGCACCAGCCATGCCAATCGGCATCCCAAAGGACCGCATCGCCTCGGACGAGACGGGGAAGGACTACACCTCCGCCACCGTCGGGTGCGCGGCGGACGGCAGCGTCAACTTTGGTTCCATGCAGCTGGGCGCGCAAAATGCCAGCAAGACTTATTACTACAGCGTGCGTGAGGTCGTTCCCGGTGGCGCCAAGGACAACGGCGACAGCACCTACACCAAGGACGGCGTGGTGTACGACGGTCACGTCCACTACCTCAAGGCCGCTGTGGTCCAGGGCAAGGATGGCAGCTACAGCATCCAGAACACCTGGTATTCCGACAGCAAGTTCTCAAAGCAGGAGGGGAGCGGGGACGACTATCGCCCCAAGTTCTCGAACTCCTACCAGAGCGGCAACAGCATCGACCTCAAGGCGAAGAAGTCGCTCGTTGGGGGCGACCTGCAGAAGGGCCAGTTCGCGTTCGTGCTGAGGGACGCAAACGGCAGCCAGGTGGGTACGGCAACAAACGGGGCCGACGGCATCGCGCACTTCACGGTTCCAGGCTTCCTGCCCTCGGACTTCAACTACCAGGATGGCACCATCAATCGCGACTACACCATCTCCGAGCAGGTCCCGACTGGCGCGACGGACAACGGGGACGGGACCTGCACCAAGGATGGGATCGTCTATTCCGCCGAGCAGGTCAAGGTTCGCGTGAGCGGCACCTACAACTCCAAGGCCTCGGGGGACCCCATCGCCATCACGACGAGTTACGGGGAGGGTACGCTCTCCGCAACGTACGAGAACGGCGGGATCGTCGCCAGGGTCAACGGCATCGCAGGGGCGGCGACCATATCTGCCGAGACCGATGGTGCGCCCATGCCCCAGTGCGCAAGTGCCCAGATTGGCTCGGACGGTACGGCAGACTTTGGGAAGGTGGACTTCTCAAAGGTGAACTCCGGCACCTACAAGTACCTCGTGAGCGCCGGGAGCCACGTGGCGGAGCTCGAGGTCACGAGGGGTTCGCACGATACCTCAATCACGCCGGCGTTCTCGCAGGACAACGGCGCACCCTCCGGCACGCTCTCCGCAACGGTGAAGGGTCTTGGCGGCACCGCTACCGTCACCGCCTCCGATGGCGCGCCATCGCCACAGAACGCGACGGCGCAGGTTGGCGACGACGGAAGCGTGAGCTTTGGAAAGGTCGACCTCTCGTCCGCTCAGGCCGGCACCTACACCTACACCGTCACGGTTGGCGGCAAGAGCGCGAAGGTAAGCGTCACCGTCTCAAAGGAGACCAAGACCGAGACGGGTGTCTCGGGGAGCTACAAGCTCACGTTTGCTGGAAACAACAGGTACTTTCTCCACGTGAGCGCAAACGTCGGTGCTGCGTACAACGGCAAGACTCTTGCCCTCTCGCCCTCGGACAACGTGGGATGGCAGCGCGCCACCGCCAAGGTGACCAAAGGCGTTGCGGACTTTGGCTCCGTCGAGTGGTGGGACGACGGCAGCGACTCCCACGACTTCACGATCCGTACCCCAGAGAGCTGGAACTACACCGTCCTCAGCGCGTTCACGGTGACGGAGCCCAACCACGGGAGTGGCACGAGCGGCACCTTTGGCTCCGGGACAACGACGGTGACGAACCTCTCCGCCAAGGCAGCACCCTACTCTCAGACGTCCTCCGACGTCACCTCGGCGAGTCACGAGATCAACGCGGCGGCAGACATCCCCACAATTACCAACCGTACCGTGGTCGAGGTCCGAGCGACCAAGGTGTGGAATGACGGCGGTGCCGATCCCGCTGGGCATCCTGCCGTGACCCTTCACCTTATGCAGAAGGTCGGGAATGCCAACCCCACAATGGTTGCTGGCCAGGACAGGACCATCAACGCAGGTGCCACAGGGAACGACCTCACGGTGGTGTGGAAGAACCTCCCCAAGCGGGATTCGAAGGGAAACGAGATCACCTATTCCGTGGAGGAGGAGCCGCTGAGCGGGTACTCCTCCAAGATAGAGGGCTCTATGGCTGACGGCTTCACCGTCACCAACACGTCGAGCTTTGGCTTCTCGCTCCTCAAGAAGGGCGTCTCGGCTGACGGCAAGACAGACGAGGGACCGCTTTCCGGGGCCGCGTTCACCATCCAAACGGATGGCGGCTACGTCAAGGACGACGGTTCGATAACGCCGGGCGTGGTCGAGCTCACCACGAAGGGCGACGGAACGGTCGTCGTTCCCAACACTCTCCGTCCCGGCACGTACACCATCACCGAGACCAAGGCACCCGAGGGCTATCAGCTCCCCAAGGGCACGATCACCCTCGTTATCAAAGTTGACGGCACCGCTGACTTCACGAGCCTCTCGGGAGCGAAGACCAAAATCAAAAAGAACGACCAGGGACGGTTTGCCATCACAGTCACCGACGTCAAGGCCGTCGGTAGCCTCCCGCTCTTCGGTGGCATGGGAGTAGGGCCCCTGTTCCTGATAGGCGTGGCTGCCGTAGCCGCCGCGGTCGTAAAGGCGGGTCTCTCACGGCGCTCGTAGCCTCGCTCGTCTTACCCAGGCAATCCGTCCGCTCGCCGGGCTTGGATATATGCAAAAAGGCTTGTTGGCTAGTGCCCTGTTGGGCAAAGAGGAGGAACCATGAACTGCAGGAGAAGCGTTGGGGCGGTCCTGAGCACTGCCGCGCTCATCGCCGCGATGAGCCCAGTGGTCGCGTTCGCGAAGACGACCGGCACCGGCATCACCGATGTCGATGACACCAGCCTCACCGTCTCTGGACTGACCAGTGGCGACACGGCGACTGCGTACCAGGTCTTTGACGCCTACATCGACGGTAGCAACGTGCTGCAGTACAAGGCAGCGACCGGCCTTCCCGAAAAGTATGACACCGTCGAGGAGCTCCAGAAGTCCGGAAACACTGGCTCGGATGGTGCGAAGGCCGCCGCAGACGCCTACTCCAAGGCGTTTGCCGACGGAACCGCAACTGGTGTGGCTACCAAGGTCGAGGCTACGGCAGGGGCGGACGGGACGGCAACCTTCACCGGGCTTGATTCTGGCTACTGGGTGGTCGTCGTGACCTCGACGAGCGGCACCACCAAGGTGTACCAGCCCACCACGATCGACGCGAGTCCCGTCGAGAAGAATGGCGCATGGGCTGCCAACACGACGATGGCACAGAATGTCAACCAGATCAAGAGCGAGCCTGTCAATGTCTCAAAGGGCGTGGGCGACGATTTCAAGGAGGAGACCGACAAGTACAGCGTTGGCAAGTTCGTTCCCTTCAAGGTGACGACGAACGTGCCCAACTACCCTGCGGACTCCAAGGACGCCACCTTCACCATCGTCGACACCCCGACCGCCGGCCTCGAGATCGACACCAGCTCGATTACGGTCAAGGTTGGCGAGACCACGGTGTGGGTGGACGGCTCCGCAACGACCGATGGGGCAAGCGCGTTCAAGACCGATACCACCAAGCAGGCAAAGGGCGGCTACACCTTCGACTTTGCCAAGAAGTATGTGCTCGCTCACCCTGGCGCTGATGTCACCGTCACATACAATGCCAAGCTGACCTCCGCTGCCTTCTCGCACGCCAATGGCGACGTGACGGGCAACACCGCACAGGTCACCTTCAACCCCAACCCGTACTCCGAGACGACCGTCACGCCTAATGACAAGACCAAGGTCTACACCTACGGCTTCGTCTTCGAGAAGGTTGACCAGAAAGAAAATGCCCTCGAGGGCGCTGTCTTCACGCTGTATGACAAGGCTGGAAACGTAGTCAAGGACGAGAACAACAAGGTGATCACCTCCACCTCCAAGAAGGTTGACGGCAAGGCGTACGTGTACTTTGAGGACCTTGGGGTTGGCGACTACGTTGCCAAGGAGACCACGGTCCCCGCGGGTAAGGTCAAGGCTGCTGACGTGAGCTTCTCGCTCAACAAGGATGACGCGAAGTTTGACAACCCCGCGACCAAGGACGTCATCGAGAACAACTACCTGGTTGCAACCGACAAGGTCGTCGATGGCAACCAGCCCCTGCTGCCCGTGACCGGCCAGGCCGGTACTTTCGCCATCACCGTCTGCGGCGTTGTCCTCGTTGGTACCGCCTGTGTGATTGCCTCTCGCGGCTCCAAGCGCTCCGAGTAGGTAGCCGCCCGTCTTGTTCCAGCGAATCGGATATAAGGCCCAAGGGTCGGAGGCTGCAGCCAGCGCCTCCGGCCCTTCTCGCCCTGCCAGCAGACTCAACACGCGTGCCATGGTGGTCGCCTTGCTGCTTGCGATTGCGGGCGTTGCCGCCATCCTGTACCCCTATGTGAGCGACTACCTTGCCCGCAGGGGGCAGGCGCAGGTGGGGGAGTACCAAGAGGGCGTGGTCGCAAAGACCTCCAAGCAGGACCTCTCCGCGGAGTGGGAGCGCGCTCGGGAGTTCAACCAACGGCAGCTCGAGGGGCGCGTGGTGGTGTCGGACCCCTTTGACCCCAACAACGCGACTCCCTCGGACCAGGAGTACGAGAGCGTCCTCAACCTTGCGGGCGATGGCGTGATGGGGCAGCTCATCATCCCGTGCATTGGGGTGGACCTCCCCATCTACCATGGGGTGTCGGACGACAAGCTCCTGCGGGGCGTGGGGCACCTGCCCACCACGTCGCTGCCCATTGGCGGCCCCTCCACGCACTGTGTCCTCGCCGGTCACACCGGCCTTCCCTCCGCGAAGATACTGGGTGACATTGACCAGATGAAGAAGGGGGACTGGTTCATCATCCGCGTTCTGGGGGAGGACCACGCCTACCGCGTGACCGGTTCGGAGGTGGTGCTTCCGGACCAGACGCAGAGCCTCGTCACCCAGGATGGCAAGGACCTGGTGACGCTCGTTACCTGCACTCCCTACGGGGTGAACACGCACAGGCTGTTGGTTCATGCCGAGCGCTGCGAGGTGCCGCAGGAGTGGCTGGACATGCAGAAGGAGGGCGACCACGTGCCGCTGCTGACCCCCTCCGACAAGGGCGCCCCGCTCGTGCTGCTGTCGCTTCTCGGCCTGGGTGTGGGCATCGGCCTCCTGATCCTGCGCTGGGTCGTCGTGCGCGGGAAGGCTAAGGCGCCTGGACACACCCCGCGCCACGCGCGCAGGTAGTGGGCAGATGACGCGAGCCGTCTCTCGCTTGGGGGACGGCTCGCGTTCCATAACGGCTCTGACCTTGGCTTTGTCAATTTACAAACCTAATATGGGGACGAATCTGTCAATTTGTGAGCAACTGGAGAATCCTTCTTGTCAATTTGCGAACATCTCGTCGAGGACACACCTCTCGGGGGCATTCCCGTCAGGGCGTGGTTCTGGAGACGGAGCCTCGTGCCCTCGTGGGTACAGTGGTGCCATCGAGAAAAAAGCTTTCCACGCGAGGGGGAGATGGAGCCCCCTCGCGAAGGCTTGAAGCAGTGCATATTAGATATAAAACTTATATATCACGAATAGAATGAGATTCGAACGGGATTCGGCAAAGAGCGAGGGGAACATGCGGAAGCGCAAGGTCTCGTTCGAGGAATCGATCGAGATTTGGGATGACCCGGACCTCATGGTTGTACACGCGAAAAGGAAGGGCGAGAAGCGCCTCATGGCAATAGGTCGCACGTACACGATGCTGCTGAGCGTTGTTCATACCGAGGGTGGAGAGGAAACCATTCGGGTCATCTCCGCCCGTCGTGCCACAGAAAGGGAGAGGAAGAGCCATAAACGCAACGCGCATAGATGATGACGCCCTGCTCGAGAGCTTTGACTCTGGCGAGGACATGGAAGCGTACTTTGACTTCGAACATCCCGAGTTTCCCAATCGCGAGGCAAAGCGCGTGAACGTCGATTTCCCGTGTGGATGGTTACGGCGCTCGATTGTGAGGCGGCTCGCATTGGTGTCAACTGTCAAGCAGTCATCAAGATGTGGGTCCCCGAGCGTCTTGACGATGGGTGTGCAAAGCGGGTTGCCTCGCGCTCTGCCGCAGTCTAGCTTGCTGTCAATTGTCGCCCGGCTTTCTTCGGTTGATTGTGACGATGCCATGCTCGCGGAACTCGTGTTGAATGACGTTTTCGACCCGGGATTGGTGCTCTCGTAGAAGCGTGACTGGAATCCTCCGTAGGTTTGGCAACGGGGGTGCTTAACGGTCCTAGCCCTTGTGGGAAATCGGGGGGAGGGGTACTTAGCGTTGCTAGCCCTCACGCGGATTGGTGTCCCTGATGCTTAGGAAACCTAGCCCTCGTGCGAAATTGGGGGGAGATGGGCTTAGAGAGTCTAGCCCTCGTGTGGGTTTTTGGGCGCCCTGCCGACATGAGGCCTAACGGCGGTAAGCATTTGGCGCCCAAATCCACATGAGACCTAGTGGCGCTAAGCATCCGGATTCTGAATCAGCAAGAGGGCTAGCGATGTTAAGCGTCCCGTCCCGGAAAGCGTACGGGCACCTGCGAGGTAAAGCTCGCGGCCAGGGGATGGGCAGACGGCGAGGCCCCCGCGTTTCTCGCCTCTCTTTGCCTAGTCCTGGCGAGAGTTCCGCGCCCTCCGGTCGGCCTCGGGGCACGTCTGGTCACTCCGTTTGCTTGCGTACGTCCTATGGCTTCGTGCTTGCACCTTCAATACCTTAAGCATAGCCGGTCTTGGTTTGCAGGAGAGGTCTGCCGAGGCATCCTTGGCATACGCGAGGGTTGCTGGGGGGTTGCCCCGTCAGAGCGGGAGTGGGGTCAGCATGCGCCGGGATGGGGTGAGTCACCCCACCGTCCTTCCCCCTCATGAGATATACATTAGAACGATAACGGTATAGCGGAAACAGGAATTATTCAGAGCCCTTCTGTGTTGCTATGTTTAGACAAGCGCTACTCATACAAGCAAAACAACTTGTAAAACTGCAGTTAAACAGAGCAAGCTACGAGAGAGTATTGGGTTGCCGGTCCAGGAGGGGTTATATGAATTCAAGAATGACGACTCGCAGGGGGTTCCTGTTCCTTCTCGCCGGTACCATGATCGCCGGTTGCAGCAGGGTGCCGGAGGGCTCTGACAGCGCGGGCGGCGACTTGTCCGCCGCTGCAGTCAAGTACTCCGTGCAGATTCCCGACCTGTCCGGCTCGCTCTGCGCCGCCCCTTTGTGGGTCGCAAAGCAGAGGGGCTACTTTGAGGAGGAGGGTGTGGAGGTGGAGGAAGTCTCCGCCGACGTCGACACCCAGAAGACGGGCCTCAACAACGGCACCTTTCCCGTTGGCATGGGTGACTTCTCAACCTTCGAGTCCATGGAGTCCGGGGTCCAGACCACCGTCGTGGATGCGGTGAACCTGGGGTGCATCAAGGTGGTTGCACGCTCGGATGACGACAGCGTCTCGTCGGCCGCCGACCTCAAGGGCAAGACCGTCGCCGTGAACAAGATTGGAGGCACCCCGTACCAGGTGCTCGCGCTGTGGCTCCAGCGGGAGGCGAACCTCTCCATTGGCACGGGGGACGGAGACGTGAAGGTGTCCGTGTACGACGACGGCAACCTGGAGCTGCAGGCGCTCAAGGACGGCACCGTGGACGCCGCCGCGGTGTGGGACCCCTATGGTCCCAAGGCCGAGAAGGACGGCAGCGCCAAGGTCATCCTGGACAACTCCAAGAGCGGTGACTTCTCGGGCAGGGCGTGCTGCTTCCTGGTGGCGTCCAACAAGGTGCTCCAGGAGGACGAGGGAGAGATCGCCGCCATCATCAGGGCAATCCACAAGGCGGACAAGTGGATCTCGGACAACCCCGAGAAGACCGTGGAGCTGGTGGCGAAGAACAAGTACGCCACCATCGACGACGAGGACCTGGCGGTCGAGATGATCAAGGCGTACGGCTACGGCGAACTCTCCACGGGCGGTCACGACGTGAAGGGGGACGTGCGCTACTACGCCGACCTCCTGAACGGCCTGGGCATGATCAAGTCCTCGCCGGACGACTTCGTGAGCAAGTACTACAAGAGCGTCAGCCTGGACTAGGGGGCTTCGCCGCATGAGGAGGATTGGATACCCGGCCGCCGTGGCTCTCTCCATTGGGGGATTCTTGCTCGCGATCGCCGGGAACGTGCTGGTGCCGCAGGTTGCCGCAGTCGAGATCACCCCCGTTCGCGTGGGGGACTGGCTCGTCAACTTCAACGGGCTGTACCGGATGGTGTTGGGCGCCGTGGTGCTGGGATACCTGCTCGACGCGCTAGTTAGCAGGGGCAACGAGAAGAACCGCAACGCCTTTGTGCATGGGGCGCCGCTGCGGTTTGCCGTGGGCATCGCGCTTCTCGCCTGGGATGTCCTCGGAACTAAGACGCAGGTGTTCGTTCAGCCGTTCTTTCCCGGTCCCGCCCAGATCGTGGGGGCCTTTTTGGAGGAGGGAGACTTCATCCTCCAGAACACGCTCTATTCGCTGCGCCTGTATCTGTGGGGCTACCTGCTGGGCGCTGCCTTTGGGGTGGGCACCGGCATCCTCATAGGCTGGTTTCCGCGCGCGTACTATTGGATAAGCCCGGTGCTCAGGTTCTCGGGCATCATCCCCGCGGTCGCCTGGATGCCCTTTGCCATGACCCTGCTGCCCACGCCTTTTGCCGCCGCGGTGTTTCTCATCGTGATCTGCGTGTGGTTCCCGGTGGCGTCGGTCACCGCCCAGGGCGTGCAAAGCACTCCCAAGGTTCTGTTCGAGGCGGCGCGCACGCTGGGCGGCGACACGCGCTACCTGCTGTTCCACGTTGCGGTGCCCAACGCTCTGCCGCAGGTGTTCCAGGGCCTCTCCACCGCCAACGCCTTCGCGTTCACCACGCTGGTCATGGCCGAGATGATGGGCCAGCCGGGCGGCCTGGGCTACTACATCAACATGGCAAAGATCTGGAGCGCGTACTACAAGGTGTTCGCTGCGATTCTGGTCATGGCGATCCTGTTCAGCGCGATTACCAAGGTGCTCAACATCATCGAGGCCCGCGCGCTGCGGTGGCAGGAGGGGCTTCTCAGCAAGCAGGGGGAGGTGGCCTGATGGCCGCAAGCAACACAACGAGCGAGCAGGTGAGGGAGGACGCGGGTCTCCCCGGAGGGGTCGTTGCGCTGAGCTTGCGGGACGTGAGCCGCACCTACGAGACGGCGGCGGGAGGAACCGTGGAGGCCCTCTCCCACGTGAGCCTGGATGTGCGCAGGGGCGAGTTCGTCTCGCTCCTGGGACCCTCCGGCTGTGGCAAGACCACAACCCTGCGCCTGATCGCCGGGCTCGACCAGCCCCAGGGCGGCGAGCTCACGCTGGACGGCGAGCCCATCCGCGGGGCGTCCCACCGGCGCGGCTTCGTGTTTCAGCAGGGCGCGCTGTTCAATTGGCTCACCATCCGCGAGAACATCGCCGCGGGGCTCCGTGCCCGCCACGTGTACCAGGAGAATGCGGGCCGCGTGGACGAGCTGATCCACGCGGTGGGGCTTGACGGCTTTGGGGACGCCTACCCGCACTAGATCAGCGGCGGCATGGCACAGCGCGTCGCCATCGCCCGCGCGCTCATCAACGACCCCGAGGTCCTGCTGCTCGACGAGCCCATGGGCGCGCTCGACAACTTCACGCGCGCGACCCTGCAGGACCTGCTGATCGACCTGCAGCGTGCCAACCACACCACCATGGTGCTGGTGACCCACGACGTGGACGAGGCCATCTACCTGTCCAACCGCATCGTGATCATGACAGCGCGCCCGGGAAGGGTGAGCGAGGTCGTGAACGTGGACTTTCCCAGGCCGCGGCATCGCGGTGGATCCGAGTTCCTTGAGCTGCGTGCCTCGCTGCTGGAAAAGTTCAACCTAGCGAGCGCCGAGCCGCAGCCGGAGTACTACATCTAGCCCGTATGTGCCCTGGGGGAGAGGGAGCGGCCCGCCGTCGCTCCCCGCGATGAGTTTGCGGGGCCTGGGAGGGTGGCGCCGTCCGCGTCGCTCCGACCCATGCGACGAGAAACCCGGGCGGGGGCCCGGGAACGAGTAGACGAGGAGAGGGATGTCATGACCGAGCTGAGGCCGATTGGCCAGGGGGACTGGGACCGCTTTGCGGAGCGATACAGCGTTCCGGAGAACGTGCGGCAGTACATGGCGAGGCTCTTCTCGACCTTGCAGGTGCGCTTTGCGCTCGCGGCGCCCGACCGCTTTGGGGTGGGGGAGACGGGCCGCGTCCTCGCCAGCCTGGGGGAGGATCCCGCCGGCGCCGCAGAATTTCTCCGCAAGCAGTACAAGATCGGTTTTCTCGACCTGGTGGACGAGGCGCAGACGTCCTGGGAGCTTGCGGGCTACGCCACGTTCCTGGACGTGTGGCCGGTGTGGGAGAACGAGGAGTACCGCTCCCGCTTTACCCCTGAGGAGCTCCGCGACATCGACTGGAAGTACTTTCACGCGAGCTTTGACCCCCGCGAGCGGCAGGCTCGCGAGCAGGGGGTAGCGCCCACCGAGGACGAGGTCTACACCTTGCAGGAGACCCTGGACTGGATCGACCGGAACGGCAGACCCGCCTACCTCAGCTTCTGCGACTGCCGGAGCCTCGCCGGAGACTGCGGCAAGCCGCGCGAGACCTGCATCTCGTACCGTGACGGCATCAACACGTATGCGCATCGCGGGTGGTCGCGCAGGCTCAGCGTGGAGCAGACCAAGGAGGCCGTGCGCAAGTTCGACCGTGCGGGCCTCATGCACACCCTTAACGGCACCACCATCTGCAACTGCTGCGGGGACTGCTGCTACCTCTCGCGCGGGCGCGAGCAGCTGGGCAGCGGGCCCAACTGGCCGCTGGCGCACCACGTGGTGGAGTACGACCGGGAGCGCTGCGTGGGCTGCGGGCTCTGCGTGCGTCGATGCTGGCGCGACGTGTTCGAGCGCACGCCGGACCGCAAGGTGAGCGTGGACGCCACCCGCTGCGTGGGCTGCGGCCTCTGCGCCAACACCTGCCCAGCCGGTGCGCTGACCATGGCGGAGGCAAGCTACCCGGGGCTGCGTCCGGAGGAGCCGGACCCCAGCCGCGTCCACAGCCATTAGGGGTGGTTGGGGGCGAGGTCGCACCGCCCCTCTCGCCTGCTGCAAACCTCGGGAGAAACGAGGGAGAGACATGCCCTACACGGCATATGACAACCGCAGCCTTGGCTTCACCACGCGCCAGCTGCATGCCGGCTACAACCCGGCGGAGAACCACTACGCCAAGAACGTGCCCATCTACCAGACGGCGGCGTTTGAGTTTGGCGACTTTGACCGCTGCCTGCGCGTGTGCTCGCACGAGGAGCCCGGCGCGGTGTCGTACTCCCGCTGCGCCAACCCCACCAACCAGGTGCTGGAGGAGCGCATGGCCTCGCTGGACGGCGGCGTCGCGGGCCTGAGCTTCTCGTCCGGCATGGCGGCGATCACGGGGGCCATCCTCAACCTGGCGCAGGAGGGGGACCAGATCGTGGCGGCGCCCACCATGTACGGCGAGAGCGTGACGCTGCTGACCAAGGTCCTGCCCGACCTGGGCATCACGGGGCGCATCGTGGGCAATCCGGACAACCTGGACGAGTTCGAGGCGCTCATTACCCCGCGCACCAAGGCGGTCTACATCGAGAGCCTGGGCAACCCGTGCATCAACATCATCGACTTCGAGGGCCTGGCGTCCCTGGCCCACGCCCACGGCATCCCGCTGGTGGTGGACAACACCTTTGCCACGCCGTACCTGTTCAGGCCCTTTGAGCACGGGGCGGACATCGACGTGTACTCCGCCACCAAGTACCTGGGCGGACACGGCACCACCGTCGCGGGCGTTGTGGTGGAGCGGGGTGGCTTTGACTGGTCAAATGGTCGGTTCCCCCAGATGGAGGAGTTCCTGCGCGAGTCGGGACGCTCGGATGACCCCCACCCCTTCACGAGTCGCCTCTACAACCGGTCGCTCTCGTACTTTGGCGCGCACCTGGCGGCGCAGTCTGCCTTCCAGATCCTGCAGGGGATCGAGACCCTGTCGCTCCGCATGGAGCGCCATGCCTCCAACGCGCAGCGCGTGGCGGAGTTCCTCTCGGCGCACCCGGCCGTGTCGCATGTGGACTACCCGGGCCTTCCCGACAACCCCTACCACGAGCTGGCCCAGCGCTACTTTCCGCGCGGGCTCACGGGGATGATGTCGTTCAGGGTGCGTGGCGGCAGGGAGGCGGCAATCCGCTTCCTCGACGCGGTGGAGGTCTTTGACCAGATGGTCAACGTGGGGGACGCAAAGTCATACGTGGTGTATCCGGCGATTGCCACCCACTTTGGGCTCTCGGAGCAGGAACAGGCCAAGGCGGGCATCTATCCCGACACGATCCGCGTGTCGGTGGGCATCGAGGACGTGGAGGACCTGCTCGCCGACCTGGACCAGGCGCTGGGCAAGGCGGCCCGGGCGTAGGGCGAGAGGGACGCGCCGTCCCGGGTCCCATGACCGACGGAAGATGGCGAGCTTCGGCACCCGTCACGCTTCGGCGCGGCGGGTGCCTGTCCTTGGGTGGGGGAGAGGGGCGTTGCGCTTGGGTCGCGCCCCGTGCGGTTGGGGAATAGCGGGACACCGTTCCCCTCGCCGTGCGTGGATGCGTGGGGAGATGGACGGGCATTCAGGTATCCTTGGGCAAAGTCAACCGGAAGGAGCGCCCATGATGCCCTCCGTCACTCGCCGGACTGCCCTTCTCGCCCTCGCCGCGCTCTCGGCGGCGCCCATCCTCCATGGGTGCGAGACGCTCGCGCCCTCGTCTCCGGGGTCAGTAAGGCCGCCGTCCGCGCGCGAGCTCACGGCAGATGCTGCGGAAGACTCTTCGCCATCGGGGGCGTACGACCTGACGAAGGTGCTCACGGACGACGCCTCCAGGGAGGCTGCCTACGGGTTTGCGGTGGGGCTGTTGAGGGAGAGCCTCGCCGCGTCTGACGGCGACGTGCTGGCGTCGTCCCTCTCCGCGCTGTATGCCCTCGCGCTCGCGGCAAACGGTGCGTCTGGCCAGACGCGCTCCCAGATGGAGGGCGCCTTTGGGATGACCACGGACGCGCTGACCGACTATCTCGCCGCCTATTCGCGGAGACTTGCTGGCAAGCCGCTCGCGAGCGGGCTGGATGCCGGCGGTCCTCTCAACCTCAAGAGCGCGAACTCGGTCTGGGTGCGCGACGCGGAGGGGCTCCAAGTTTCGGGGGACTGGCTCGGAACGTGCGGGGGGAAGCTCGGCGCACAGGCGTTTGCGGCGCCCTTTGACTCGTCGACGGTGGAGGACGTCAACTCGTGGGTGTCGGACAAGACCGACGGTATGATTTCCCGGCTCATGGACCAGATTTCCCCCGACGCCATGGTCTACCTGGTGAACGCCCTTGCCTTCAACGACGCGTGGGACGAGCCCTTTGAGAGGGACGCCACCAAGGACGCCAACTTCACCTGCGAGGACGGGACCGTCCTGAGCGTGCCCATGATGCACTCGCGCGAGGAGGTCTACCTGGCGAACGACTTGGCGGAAGGCTTCGTCAAGCGATACGAGAACGGCGACTTCGCCTTCGTGGGCATCCTGCCGCGGGAGGGCCATACGGTGAGCGATGTGGTCGCGTCCCTCGACGGCGCGTCGCTCGCGTCGCTGGCGCTTTCCGGTGTGGCCAACACGGTGGTCGACGTCGGCCTTCCCCGCTTCACGATCAACTGGGAGGCGGGACTCGAGGAGCAGCTCAAGGCGCTGGGGGTTACCGACGCCTTCGACGCGGACCGCGCCGACTTTTCGCCGATGGGGACCGTGGGCGACGGGAGCCTCTTCATCGGCAGCGTGATTCAGAAGACCTACGTGGACGTGAGCGAGGAGGGCACCCGCGCGGCCGCCGCAACCTCCGTTGGCGTTTCGGGCTCCTCCGCGCCGGGGTCGGGGGAACCCGAGGTCAAGACGGTGATCCTGAACCGTCCGTTCATCTACCTCATCGTGGACTGGCAGTATGGGACGCCGCTCTTCGCCGGCGTTGCCCAGCGGGTGGGGGAGTAGGGCGCGTCTCGCCCAATCGGTTGATGGGAGCCCCGGTTTGCTGCGGTGCGGGTCGGTGCCAGTGACTGCGTACGGGCCCCTGAATAACGAGGTGCTGAGAAAAGTCGAGTTGTGGCAATTGAGAGGCGCACTCCGCTGAGAAAGACGAGCTATTGGCAGACCACGGGGTAGTTTCTGCCCTCAATCGTTGCCAAAACACCATCTCCCTCAGCGGAACAGCCCCCTCGAATTGCCACAACTCGACTTTTCTCAGCACCCTCGACGCTTCGCTGTCCGAAGCGGGGCTTTGAGATGTTCCCAACGCCTAACCAAGTGGTGACGCCATGCCGCCGAGTGACAGCAGATGGGCCTCGCTGGGTATCCCCCATGCCAAACCCGGCGGTGGCGCCTTGCATGGCGTTCCCTACAGGTAGACGTCCGCCTCCTCGCGGCCAAACTTGTGCAGCAGCTCGTGGCAGGGCTTGCAGGCGGCGCAGTCGCAGAACTTGGCACCGGCCTCCTTGCGCGCCTGGGAGTGTGCCAGCATCTTGGCGGCGCCCTCCTCGCCAAAGACCTGCCTGCCGGTGTCGGATCCGGCGAAGGCAATCAGGTCGTCGATAGTGGTCTGGTGCTCGCTGATGGCGTCGAGGAGCGTGTTGGTCGCGGCATCTGCGTCCTTGCCTGCGGCGATGGCATCCTTCCACGCCTGGGCCGCCCGCTTGGTCTCCTCCGAAGCTGACGGCGCGGAGAGCATCTGGTCCACCTTGGTCGATGCGAAGTCCAGCAGTTCCTTGTCCATGTGACTCCCTTCCTCTGGGGTTTAGCCGAGAACGGCTTGTCAGCAGGTCTTATACGATTGCCTACCGGGATGGGTTCCGCTCCGTTGTGGGTCGTCTCGCCCGATTGGATGGCTGGGGTGTCGGCGCGGTTTGGGTCACCCCTCGGCGCTCGGCTGCTCAAACCCCAGTCGCGCCAATCGTTGCGCGGGGTCAATGGGCTAAGAGTTGAGCGGGCCGTTCGCGCCGGACGCCTTGCCGCAACCAGCGTTTGCCCGCCCCCCCGCTTGGGAAACCCACAGGCATGCGCCCCTTCTGTGCCAAGTGCTATGTAGTTGATAACATATCACTAGCTCCGCGAGTCGGGGCAAACCCCAACCATTACATGCCTTAGATAGAGGAGAACATACCTATGTACTTTGACCACCATGATCATCACGACCATCACGGAAACCACCACTACCACGGACATGGCCACCACGGTCGCCACGGCGGTGTTGACCGTCAGCACGAGGGCGGCACCGAGCAGCAGGCGGAGACGAACTCCGCCTCCGCCGTCATCTGCCCCTGCATGGGCGTGACCGAGTCCGACGTCCAGCGTGCCGTCGCGAACGGGGCGCGGACCCTCGAGGACGTCGAGGGCACCACCGGCGCCGGTACCAGGTGCGGCCGGTGCGTCGGCGCCATTGATGCCTGCCTGCAGCGGGAACTGGCTGCCCTGGCGTCGTAGTCGCGGCGAAGGCGGGCGGCGCTTCTCGCCTGCCTGGAGTCCCGGACTTTCGCCGACGTCCCCTTGGTCGGACCGCCTCGTAAGATTCCGCGCGTTTACGTGCTCCTAAACGCGCCATTTCTTACGAGACGCCCGGCGGTCGCGCTGTGCGCAACATCCTGCCTAGGGCGAGAGCCACAGCGCGCGGGTCGCCATCCGTCTCGTCTGGCCCAGACTGCTCCGAATCCCTATGGCCGTGAATGGCCGCAGTTGCTGCAGAACCTGCCTGTGTTTTGGGTTCCGCACGAGCACGTCCATGGAACGTCTGCAGATTGTGGCCTGGGGCTGCCGCAGTTGCTGCAGAACCTGCCGGTGCTCTGTGCCCCGCATGAGCAGGTCCACGCACTCGAAGCCGTCGCCCTTGGATTGTCCGTCGCCGCAGGCTGGGACTGCCCTCCGGGAGATGCCGGCATCGGCCCGCCAACGGGAGACGGTCCACCCGCCCCCGGCCCGCCCCCGGCGCCCATGCCATAGAGCCCCTGAGCGTTCATGCCTCCGCTCATGGCGCTGGCCATTCCCATGCCCATGAACCCTACCGCTGCCCCAGCCTGGTTGGACGCCGCCAGGCGCATGGCATCGGCCTGGGATGCGGCAAGGTTCGCCGCCGCCATCGTGGGGTCGCGCAGCACGGCCGCCTTCTGGAGCTCCTTGATCGTCGCCTCGTCTTCGGGGGACGCGGCGATGGAGTTGACCCCGAACGCCGCCACCTCGATTCCGCGCGTCTGCCCCCACGAGTCGGAGAGCTCCTCGTTGAGCGCATGCGCCAGCTCCCTTGTGTGGGCGGGGACCGCCGAGTACCTCACTCCCATGGCAGAGATCCTCGCAAATGCTGGCTGAAGTGCCGTGAGCAGTTCGCTCTTAAGTTGCGAGTCGATCCTGTCGCGCGTGAAGGTGTCCTCGACGTTGGCGCACACGTTCTTGTAGAACATGAGCGGATCGACGATTCGGTACGAGTACTCGCCGTTGCAGCGAACGGAGATGTCCACGTCCAGCCCTATGTTCGCATCTACTACGCGGAAGGGCACCGGTGCCATGGTCCCGTACTTATTGCCCACGACCTCCTTGGCGTTGAAGAAGTAGACGCGCTGGTCCTTGCCCGTGTCGCCGCCAAACGAGAGGCGCGTTCCCACGCGCTCGAAGGACGTGCGTATCCGCTTTCCGAGGGAGCCACCCTCGCCAAAGAGGAGGCTCGGTTCCGTCGAGCCGTCGAACACGAACTCCCCGGCCTCTCCGCACGCCTCAACCACCGCGCCCTGCTCCACGACGATCATGTACTGGCCCTCGTTCACGGCTATGATCGACCCGTTGGAGATGATGTTGTCCTCGCCGCGGGTGTTTGACGAGCGGCCCTGCGAAGAGACCCGCTTGCGCCCCCTTCGCAACCAGGGTGTTCGCGTCAAGCGAGTCGCAGTAGAAGTAGTCTCTCCAGGTGTCGGCAAGAACCCCACCCATTGCGCCAACGCCAGCCCGTATCAGCCCCATGGCTCACGCTCCTTCTCGTCCGTGGCTCCTTCAGGCTCAACTGCCTGCGTCCTCAGAGTGACGCGGGGACAGTTGGGGCGGTATCACCGAACGTCCCATATCGCTTGGCGAACGTTGGCCCTTCGACCAAAAGTGCCGCGTCCGACGCAGCTAGAATCGTCTTATGGGCTGTCGCTGATGCGTGAGGGAGAGGGGCAACCCGCGTGGGCCGGTCTTACGACACGTTTGAGCGCAGGGTACTTGTCGGCGCGTGTGCCGGTGGGACGATGCTGTGCCTGACCCTTCTCGCCATGCAGGCGTTTGGAGGCATGCTGCCTCCCGAACCGGGCAGTAGCGTGCTCCTGCTGGGTTTTCCCTTCTCGTGGGGTTCCTACAACGCAGTGCCCTCCTCGACGTCTGGCCTCATGCTCCTTGCTGCCCCAGCGGCGGCGGTGTGGGGCTTCTCGGTTCACATGAGGTGCTCGGACGCGCAGATTCGCCGCTGCCTCAAGGGCGTCGCGTTGCTCGTTGGGCTGTGGATGCTCGACGTGCTCGTGAAATATCGCATTCCCATCGACGCCCCTCGCCTCATCGCCTTCCTCTGGTATCTCTACTACGTCCCCATGACGCTCATCCCGGCGCTCTGCCTCCTGTGCGCCCTTCGCGCCTCGGCTCTGGACGAGAGACCATTCGCGATCGTCCTGCGCAGGGTCCTCTGGGTGGCGAGCGGCGCAATCATCGCGCTGGTGCTCACCAACAGCCTCCACCTCCAGGTCTTCTCGTTTGACGTCTCTGACCCCGACTGGCAGTCCGCCTATGCGTACAACTGGGGCTATTGGCTTGCCGTCGCGGTCTATGTGGCGGAGTACCTGGGATTCTTTGCACTCCTCCTCGTGGCGTCCCGACGGAGGTTGCGCGGGGTCATTGGCGTTCTGGTCATGGTTGCGGTCCCCTTTGCCGCCTACTCCCTCATGTATGCGCTTCGGCACGAGTTTGCGATCAGGACTAACTTCTCCCTCAACTACTGCGTCGTGGTCGTGACCCTCCTCGAGCTTGCCCTGGACTTTGGCCTCCTTCCCTCGTATGGCTGGTACGACGAGGCGTTCTCTCGCCTGCCGCTCGATCTCAAGGTCCTTGCCAGGGATGGTTCTGTGGCATTTTCCACCGACTCGGCAGGTCCCGTCCCGGAGTGCGTCCTCGATCTAACGAGGAAGGTCGCGCAATCGGGGACGCACTCCGGGGCAACCCGATTCAGGACCTCCGCGATCCCCCACACGCTCTTCAAGGTCTATGGGGTGAGCGGAGGGGCGGCTCTTCTCGCCGAGGACGTGGCCCCGCTTGACGAGCGCCGTCGCATCCTCACCCAGAGGCAGGAACGCCTGAGGAGAAGCAACGAGGTCCTCCGCCACGAGAGCGGCGTGCGACGCGAGCTGTGGCGCCTCCAGAGCGAGGAGAGCCTGCTCCGTGGGATCGAGGAATCCGTGTCGGACAAGGTGTGCCGCATGCGCCAGATCCTCGCCTCCCTTCCCAGGGGGGCAGGGGAGGACGACCGCGCGCGGCGTCGCGACATGCTCACCGAGGTCAAGCTGCTGGTGGCCTATTGCAAGCGCAAGGGCGCCTTGGTCCTCTCGGAGCGGAGCGACCCCGAGTTCGACCGAGACCGACTACAGCTCGTCTTCAACGAGACGGCGTCCGACCTGCGTTCAATCGGTGTCGACTGCGCGGCGATGGTGAGCGAGGAGGGGGACCTGCCGGCCGGCGTGGTGAGCGTTCTCTACGACTGCCTGTATGACGTGGCTTCCGCCGCCCTCTTCGCGACCGACCCCATACTCATGCTGTTCGTGGGTGGGGACGGGGACGGCGTGGAGATGCGGGCCGCGCTGGAGGCCGCGATGGTGGACCAGTCCAGGCTGGAGTCTGCCACGCAGAGCCTTCGGGATGACCTTGCCGGTGCGGGCGAGGTCCTCTCCCTCGAGCTGTCTCCGACCTCTCTCAATGTTGCCGTCCGCGTTCGCGTGCGCGAGTCCACGCGACAGGGGGGAGGGGAGACGTGACCCACCTCTCTCTGATGCGGGCGTCGACGCTGGTCCTCATCTGCACGCTGCTGTTCCTCCTCTCTGCCGGTCAGACCATCCACGCGTGCTTTGTCTACGTGCGTAGGGACGGTGCCTCCCGCTGGCTTCGCGTCTGGTACGAGGCAATGCTTGCGACTCACCTTGTGCTTGCATGCGCCGTGGCGAACTCGGCGATAGAGAACCAGGGGGCGATCGTCATCTGGCTGCATCCGGTGCTCCTTCTGGTCGAGCCGCTGCTCTGGGCAAACGCGGTCGCAACCGTCCTGGGGCTACTCTACGCCGTGCGCATGCGACGCCCCTGGATGGCTGCCGAGCTTGCCCTTCTCGCCTGCTGTACCCCGCCGGCCATATCTGCCATGGGAAGGGCGTCCTCCATCCTCCTTGTCGTCGACGTCTCGTACTTCGCCGCCCGCGTGGGTGCGACGCTGGCGCTCGACGTCCGCGACAGCAGGGCCTCGGTCTCGCGCCTCTCCCTCGTCGATGCCCTTGACGCCCTGCCCGAGGGCGTGATGTGGATGAACGGGGACTGCGAGGTTCTGTTCATGAACGACGCGATGCGGGAGAGCCTCGTGCGCCTTGGGCTGACGACCGACCTTGCGGATGCGCGCGGGCTTTGGCCTCGCGCCAGGAGCCTTGCAAGGGAGGCGTCCGCCGATCGACTGCTCGTAGAAGTGGACGGCGAGACGACCCGGCTTTTCGTGCGCGACAGGGTGGTGCTGCGCAAGACGCCCTGCGTACGCGTGATGGCTCTCGACGTGACCGAGGAGGCGGCGATTAACGCGCGCCTGGAGAGCATCAACAGGCTCCTAGAGGCTGCAAATGAGGAGCTGCGCACGTCGCTGGCGCGGGTCCAGAAGGTTGCAGAGGCCGAGGCGATCGTGCGGATGAAGGTGCGCGTCCATGACACCATCGGCTCGCGTCTCTCCGTACTCCACCGCTTCCTCGAAGACGACCGTGATGACCCGGAGGCGCTCGAGAGGATCACGGGGTTCCTCAACGGCATCATGGATGACCTCGTCGAGACGGACCGCCCCTCCGCCAGCGCCGGCCTGAAGTCCATATGCAGCGCCTTCTCCCTCGTGGGGGTGGACGTGCGTGTGACGGGAGAACTTCCCGCCGACGAGACGGTTGCCCGCGCGTTCGCCGAGATCGTTCTCGAGGCGGTGACCAATGCGGCGAAGCACGCCCAGGCGCGTCACGTGAGCGTGAGGCTCCAGGGTCGCCCCGACGGCGAGTCGTCGCTGGTGGTGCGCAACGACGGGGACGTGCCAGACGTCATAGTCGAGGGGACGGGTATTCCGGGCATGCGTCGCGTGGCGGAATCCGTGGGCGCCACGCTCTCCGTGAGCGCGGGTCCGCCCTTCGTCGTGAAGGCAGTGCTTCTACCGCGGGATGGGGGAGCGGTGGCTGCCAGGGAGGGCGAATCCGTCAAGGAGGCCCAAGGGGAGAGGGGGCTCGCATGATTCGCATCGTGCTCGTCGAGGACCAGGCGATGCTTCGGGAATCGCTTGCATGCACCATCAACGCCCAGGAGGACATGGAGGTCGTGGCCTCCCTCGCAAATGCCGCGGACGCCCTCGAGGCTACGCGCCGGTCCGGCGCCACCTGCGCACTTCTCGACGTGTGCACCGAGAACGACTCGAGCGGCATCGTGGCGGCCCGGCTCATCAAGGGGGAGCTCCCCGACGTAAGGGTGGTCATCATGACGGTCCTGCCAGAGATCACCTTTGTGGACCGTGCCCGCGAGGCGGGCGTCGACAGCTTCGTCTACAAGAACGTGGGGACGGGCGAGCTTCTGAGCATCATCCGCTCGACCATGGAGGGCTACTCTACCTTTCCCCTCTCCAGGCAGCGCATCATCCCTGATGGCGTGGAGCTCTCTCAAGTCGAGATAGACATCCTGCGACTGGTGTGCGAGTCGAAGACCAGGAGAGAGATAGCCGCGGAGCTCTATCTCAGCGAGGGAACGGTCAAGCGGCACATCTCCGAGATCCTCGCCAAGACCGGCTACGACAACATCCTGCGCCTTGCCGTCCACGCGGTCTCAAACGGCTTCATCGTCCCCGGCATGAGAGGGGAGAGGTGACGCTGCTTCGGTAGGCGGCATCACCGGGATGGGGTTGAGGCCTGCGTTTCCGCAACGCTCCCCTCTCTGCCGGGAACGAGGGACCGCGACAACCTCCTGAGGTGTGTACGTTGGAGGCGATGGGTGCGGCTGGGGCGATGGCCCCCCGTTCGTCTCGCCAGCCCCTCCTTTGGACGTCGTGTCTTGCCCCGCGGTCGCAGATGGGCCGCGGGGCACTTCTTCGCACGGCGGAGGCACGACACAATCTGTGGTGAAGGGAGTTGGGGACGAGACGGGATGTGCCTGGTGAAGGGGAGTGGTGAGTATGGGGCTGTTCGGGAAGATCTTCGAGAAGAAGGCCTGCAGCATCTGCGGCGGTGAGATAGGGCTTCTCGGCAATCGCAAGCTCGAGGACGGCAACCTCTGCAAGGAGTGCGCGAGCAAGCTCTCGCCCTTCTTCGGCGACAGGCGTCGTTCGACGGTTGGGCAGATTCGCGAGCAGCTCGACTGGCGCGAGGCGAACAAGGAGCGTGTCACTGCCTTCAACGTCACGCGCACGCTGGGGAGCGACACCAAGGTGCTCCTGGACGAGGATGCGGGACGCTTTCTGGTGACGTCTGCCTCGCGCTGGCGCGACGCGAATCCAGATGTGCTTGACTTCTCGCAGGTCACGGGGTGTGACACGGAGACGCGCGAGACGCGCACCGAGCTCCATTGGAAGGACAAGGACGGCCAGCAACACAGCTATGACCCGCCTCGCTACGACGTGGACTACGACGTCTACGTGACCATTCATGTGAACGTGCCCTACTACGACTCGATCACGTTCAAGGTGAACGACTATCGAATCGAGGAGCGCAACTCCGTGGAGTTCCACGAGGCGGAGCGGCAGGCGGGCGAGATTCGCGATGCGCTCACGCAACTGCGCGAGAGCGAGCGCGAGAGGGTCGCGGCCGCCGCCGCTCCGAAGATTGCCCGCACGTGCCCGTTCTGCGGCGCGACGACCATACCGGATGCCAACGGGTGCTGCGAGTACTGCGGAGGGGCGATGGGCACCTAGGGGTCCTGTCGATGGAGGAGGACGGAACCAAGATGTCGTTCGAGAGGGGCAAGCCCGACACCAGCTCGAGCGACTCGGCGGCAGCCGCTGACAGCGCTGCCACGTCGGGTTAGCGTCGGCGGGCGGTTGTCTGCAACGTAGACGAAACGGTTTGCCCCATGGGCCGCTGTGTCCCGTGGGGCAAACGCCGTTTTTCTCCCGGGCTGAGGGTCTCGTAAGACATCGCGCGCTTACGGCACCGTCGAACGCGCCTATTCTTGCGAGACCCCCGGCGGTCGGCTCTGCACGTAGCGTCCTGCCCTGGGTGAGGGCCGCGCACCCCGAGGCGCCGCCCTTCTCGCCTAGCCCAACACGTCCCTGATCTCGGCCTCCGCGTCCTCCCGAGAGGTCGCCCAGCTACCCTGCACCATCTGCGGCTTTCCGCCGCCGCGCCCATCCAGCCTGCGGTTGAGCTCCTTGCACGTGGGCCTGAGGTCCGTCTCGCTCGCGGCAATCACGTAGGCGATGCGACCGGCATCGCCCTCCACGTTCGAGAGCGCCGCGCACGTCGCCACGTCGTCCCGCTCCAGCGCGCGCTCGCACAGGTAGCGCAGCTCCTCGACGTCGAGGTTCGGCTCAAACCGCACGAGCAGCCCGCCCTCGGGCTCAAACGCCCTGACCTCGCGGTCGATCTGCTGCCGCACGGACTGCTTGAGTTGCCGCTTGAGTTCGTCCTTCTCGCCCGAAAGCCGTCGGACCGCCTCGGGAACCTCCTCGTCGGCAACCGAGAGGAAGTTGCTCACCTCGCGAAGCTGGCCCATGCGCTCCTCGCACAGCTCCAGCGCGCGTCGTCCGCACAGCAGCTCCAGGCGGGTCTTCTTCTTTTTGGTCCCCACGCGCAGGATCTTGATCAGGCCAACCTGCCCCGTGGTCGCCACGTGGGTGCCGCAGCACGCGCACGAGTCGACGCCCGCGATCCTCACCACGCGAATCTGGCCCTCGTGGTCCTTCTTGCTGCGGTAATCCATCGCCTCGAGCTGCTCGGGGTTGGGGAGAAGCGCCTCGACCTCCACGTCCTCGCGAACGGCCGCGTTGGCGCGGCGCTCCACCTCGAGCGCCTGGTCCGCCGTGAGGATGCCGTTGAAGTCGACCTCGATGCACCTCTCGCCCATGTGGAACCCCACGTTGTCGTAGCCAAAGAGCGCGTGGACGATGCCCGACACCATGTGCTCTCCGGTGTGTGCCTCCATGTTGTCGCGGCGCCATGCCCAGTCGAGCGCGCCGTGGACGTGGGCGCCAACGGGGAGCGGCGCGTCCGAGAGGTGAGCCACGCCCTCGCCGCCCTCGCCTGGGACGGCCTCGCGAACGTGAGCGACGACCTGGTCCTCCCCGTCGCCAAGAGTGAGCGTGCCGCGATCGCCGGGCTGTCCTCCACCTGTGGGATAGAACGCCGTCTGGTCCAGCTCGATGGCAAAGCCGTCGTCGCGCGGCGAACACGACGTGACGGTCGCGTCGAACACGCGCGTGTAGGGCTCCCGGTAGTACAGCTCGTCAAAGGTCTCCATGTCCCCGTGCCTCCCATGCGCCGGCCTGCGGCGCGTCGAATTCTCGCCGCGGCACATGATAGGCCCGTTTCCACGTGCCTGGGGGGAGGGACGATGGCACGGGGTTGCCGTCGCAACGTTACGGCGGAGTGTGGGCTCGTTGCAGGCGGTCGAACTCCCAAAAGAATCTTCGACGGTGGGTTGCCGGCGCTTTCGCGCCTGTGCCTGCTGAGAAAATGCGCGTTGTGGCAATCCTGGAGCTCGGTGAGGGCACCGTGCGCCCCTTACCTGCTGAGGAAAGTCGAGTTGTGGCAATCCGGTAGCTCCGCACGGCCCCGCGCACCACTTACCTACTGAGGAAAGTCAAGTATTGGCAGTCATCGGGGGCTCCTCATTGCCAAAGCTCGCGTTTCCTCAGCAGAACGCCCCCGTGGGACCCCATCGATTGCCAATACTCGCAATTCCTAAGCAGGGTCCCGCTCGTCGATGATTGCCCGCTGTCTGACTGATAGCTACAGGTCGATATTCCTCGGAAGCAAAACCCGGCTCCGGCGTCCGCGGCAAAGCCCGAAAAGAGGCGGGCCGGGACGGAAGGCTCAACCCACCGTCCCGGCCCAGCGCATGCCGTCTGCGCGCCGCGGCTTTACAGGCTCTCGTGGAAGATCTGCTCGACCTCCTCGGTCGTCAGCTTGTGGTAGCCGCCGTCCAGGATGAAGGTCGCCTTCACTGCATCGGGGATGTTCTCCTCGGTCAGTCCCAGCTCGCGGGCGCTCTTGACCACGCCAATCTGGTCCATCCACTCGCTCATTGCCTCCAGGCCCGCCTCGGCGACCTCGCGCTCGGACTTGCCGGAGTCATCCACGTTCCACACCGCACGGGCAAAGCGCGCGAACTTCTCCACTCCGTAGGGCATGACCAGGCGATAGTAGGGCAGGCTCACGGCGGAGAGGGTCATGCCGTGCGTGGCGTCGGTAACCGCTCCGATGGCCTGGCCCAGCATGTGGACCTCCCAGTCGGTCGACTTGCCGCACGCGATGAGCGTGTTGAGCGCCCAGGTGCAGACCCAGCTGATGTTGGAGCGCGCCTCGTAGTCGGTGGGGTCCTTAACCGCGATGCGGCTTGCGTGCACCAGGCTGCGCATGAGGCCCTCGGCGATGTAGTCGCTGGTGTTGTCATCGGTCCCGGAGAAGTACTGCTCGCAGATGTGGTTGAAGGCGTCGTAGATGCCTGCGCGCATCTGGTAGTCGGGCACGGTGAAGGTGACCTCAGGATTCACGATGGCAAAGCGCGGGATCACATTGGGGCCAAACACGTGGCCGATCTTGAGGCCCTCCTCGTGGTTGGTGATCACGGAGCCTGCGTTCATCTCCGACCCGGTGCCGCTCATGGTCAACACGTCGCCCACGGGGATGACCTTGCCGGTCGGCTCCTCCATGTGCAGGTACAGGTGCTCCCAGGGGTCGCCCTCGGTCCATGCGGACACAGAGACACCCTTGGCGTAGTCGATGGTGGAGCCGCCGCCCACTGCCAGGATCAGGTCGACGTCGTTCTCGCGTGCGACCTTCGCGCCCTCGCGCAGCTTGTCTGCGGTGGGGTTGGACATGACGCCCGGAACCTCGAACACGGTCTTGCCGGCAGCCTCAAGCGCGGTGATGACCTTGTCATAGACGCCGTTTCTCTTGATCGAGCCGCCGCCATAGGTGAGAAGGACCTTGGGGCCGTACTCTGCGAGCTCGCTGGGGAGCTCGTCGAGCGCGTTGGGCCCAAAGTGGACGCGGCAGGGGTTGTGGTAGGTGAAGTCTCCGAGCATGGCGCTTCCTTTCGTCGAAGGTACGTTCTTCTCTGTTGTAGAATCTCAACCTAGCTTTAGGTCTAGATACGAATTTGAGGTGCACGCGATGTACACAATCGGCCAGGTCTCTCGGATGTTCGGCCTTCCGGTTTCGACCATCCGCTACTACGACAAGATGGGGCTCCTTCCTGGGTTGGAGCGCACGTCGGGTACTCGACGCTTTGGCGACGACCAGATCGAGGCGCTGCGTTTGATCGAGTGCCTCAAGCGCTCGGGGCTCGAGATCCGAGACATCAAGCGCTTCATGGACTGGTGTCAGGAGGGTCCCAGCACCTACGACGATCGGCTGGAGCTCTTCCGCGAGCAGCGCCGCAGGGTGGACGAGCAAATCGAGGAGCTGGAGCGCACCCGCGCGATGATCGACTGGAAGTGCTGGTACTACAGTCAGGCGTGCGAGTGGGGGAGCGAGGAGTTTGCAGCCGACCTGCCCGACTGCCTCCCCGCGGACGGCAGGCGGCTCTGGGATGCCGCGCATGCGGACTTGCCAACCCCGACGGCGGAGACTGCCCCAGCCGTCGGGACCACCTCCTCCGCCCTCTAGCGATACGGCACGAGCGCGACGCTCTCCTCGATCACCGACGCCAGCAGTCTGAATCCGCGCAGGTCACACTCGGTGAAGCGGGCCTTCTCCGGACTGTCGCAGTCCAGCACGCCCACAACCTGCTGGCTTCCGTCCGACAGTTGGCGGTGGAGGGGCACGACCACCTCCGACTTTGACGCGCTGTCACACGCGATGTGGCCGGGGAATGCGTGGACGTCGGGAACGAGCTGCGCCGCATCCTCGCGCGCGGCGGTCCCGCACACGCCGCTCCCAAACGGGATGGACGTGCAGGCGACCCGCCCCTGAAACGGCCCCAGGACGAGCGACTGGTCATCCGCCCCATCCACCAGGTAGAAGCCAACCCAGTTGATGTCCGACACCTGGTCCCAGATGAGCGCCGCGGCGTTCGAGAGCGCGGGAAGCCAGCGCTCGTCACCCTCGGCAAGCTCCTTGAGCTGCTCCGCCACCAGCGAGTAGTCGACCTTCTCCGCCATCCCAACGACCCCCTTGCAATCGTCAAACGTTCCCAGTCGCTCGCGAGCCTCCCGCAAGCGAGCCCTGCGTTGCGGGGATGGTACCCATTCGCTGCCTTCATCGTCTGGTGCCAGTGTTGGAATCTGCCGGGGGAGAGACATGCGCGCGACCTGCCCCGCGACCCATCCCGCCGGCCGCCAGCGGCACTTCGTCGGAAGTCGCGCGCCGGTCGTGCCATGGGTGTACAACACGGAACCGATGAGCCCAGGCTCGGCGATGTGGAGGCGCGAAGGTGGAGGCGTCCGTCTCCCTTGCCCTTGGGAAGCCGTGCGCGTATACTTCTCCCTTGCATGACGGGCCGTCCCCAACGGCTCCACATATTCGGGCGTTTAGCTCAGGGGGAGAGCGCTTCCCTGACACGGAAGAGGTCAGAAGTTCAAATCTTCTAACGCCCACCATAAACTCGCAGGTCAGAGGCTATGTCCTCTGGCCTGTTTTCGTTTGGTGCACGCAAGAGTGCACGCGGAGTGCACGCAACCCATCCAGGACGCTTCCGCGGAATGCCGTTTCATCTGCGTGTCAAAATTTACCTTATACATTTTGAACTCTCCATTATGCAGACACATTTTTCGAGTCCGCAGTGCCGCCCCGCGTGCATGACGGTCGTCCATGATCCTTCTTCCAGCTGACCGTGGCTGTGCCGATTTTCTGGTCGGGAAGCCACGGGAAGCCCGTGGAAGCCAGGCGTCCACGCGAGGCACGCATGGTCGAAAGTGCCAGTCATATACATGTGTCGTCGCCACTCATGGCGACGCGCACGACTGGCACATGGTGGCACACGATGTCACCCGAGACGGGAACATTTGGGAGGGATTCGCATGGCTGCGGATCAGGCCGGGAGCCGCACGGACAACGGGCATCGGGGAGAATCCCCCGCCGTTCCGAGGAACGAGGAGGACCTCGAGAGGATCGCCCGCATCTGCGCGGCGGGTGCCGATGGCGACCTCTGGATGGACACGCGTTCGGTCGAGCTCTACCTGGGGATCTCCAGGCGCACCCTGTACCGGCTCGTGAAGAACGGCGCCATACCCGTGAGCAGGGTCGGCAGGAGGATTCGCGTGAGCAAGCGCGCCCTCGACGCCGCCGTAGCGGCAGGTCTGGTCTGGTGACCCGCCGTGCCCCCGAAAGAACAAGGCAACGTCGCTCGTATAACGTTTTATGAGCAGCGGCCGGCAGGCCGGGCCCGCGTCTCCAACGGCCTGCCAGCAGGCCCCCACCACCGGCTTCGGACGCCGGTCGGAACCCAACGAGGCGAACGGGGGCGATTCCGATGAGTGGAAGAGGCGGCGAAGAGGAGAGGGTAATCTACGTCCTGCAGATGGTGCAGGACTACCTGACCATAGCGGACGTGGGGAAGCTGATGCACGTGAAGGTGACCACGGTCCGTGAGCTCGCCTTGAGGGACGTCGATCCGATACCCTTCAGGATCTTCGAGGACCAGCGCAGGAACCCCCTCGTCCACGCGGACGAGTTCAAGCTCTGGTGGGACAGGAACACGGTCCCCTACAAGGACTCCCCCGCGGGGAGGAACGCGACGGTCTACAAGAGGTCCTCACATGGCACGGGGCACTGACGGGAGGGCGCACGAGCGCGCCGTCGAGTACGTGCGGGTCTACCGGTTCATGACCGAGGGGATGGGCCTCCGAGGCTGCGAGCTGCTCGTCTACGCGAGGATCTTCGGCTTCTGCAGGCACGAGGGCGTCGAGTTCTACGAGAGCAAGAGGGGCACGGCACGCATGCTCGGCGTCAGCGAGCGACAGGTCCACCGGGCGGTCTCAGCGCTGGAGGCCAGGGGCCTCATCGTCGAGCTCGGCGAGCACGTGCTGCCCAACAAGCGGATCACAAAGAGGTACGGGCTCGTGGACAGCGCGGTCGAGCGGGCGGTCAGGGTCACGGAACGGAGGAACAGGTCCGTGGGAGGCTGAGCCACCCATGACGGCGTGGCATGGCGGGAGGCCCCACGCCCATGACGGGACGTCACGCCGCCAACCGGGCCCCCATGACATCGCGTCAGCGGCAGGGGTGACGCGGCGTCACCCGATAAGAGAGGAGGGACATGAAAGGAGAGACAGCAAAGGCGCCAGACCCCAGGCGCTCGCTCATCGGGCCGGCCCAGGCGAGGGAGCTGGGGCTCGGCCCCGAGCCGCCCGCCGCACGCTGCCCGTTCTGCGGGAGGGCGCTCGAGGCGAGGGGCGTCGTCGTCGGCGAGAGGGTCGTGTGGGTCTCCAGGGAACGCTGCTCGTGCAGCGGCGCCGCCGCCGCCGAGGAGGAGTCGCGCCGCGCGGAGGGCGAGCGCCAGGCGCAAGACCGCGAGGCCCGCCTCGCACGGTGCGGGATAGGCCGCCGCTTCCGATCGGCGCTCCCCACGGACGAGGCGTGCTCGTCGTTCGCGATGGGGTACCGCCACGGCACCGGCAACGGCCTCTACATCCACGGCGGGATCGGCGTGGGAAAGACGTACAACGCCGCCGGCATCGCGTCCGTGCTCCTCGACCGGGGGGAGACCGTCGCCTTCACGACCTCGGTCGAGCTCCTCGCGAGGATCAGGGACACCTTCGACGACGCCTCCCCGGCAAGCGCCGCCTCGGTAAAGGAGCGATACCTCTCGTGCGAGGTGCTCGTGCTCGACGACCTGGGGAAGGAGACGCAGTCGCCCTGGACGGTCATGACGCTCTTCGAGCTGCTGAACGCGCGCTACGAGGGGATGCGGTCCACGGTCATCACCACCCAGTACACCATGGACGAGCTCGAGGCGCGGCTCGCGAGGCGGGGCGAGGCGGAGACCGCGAGGGCGATAGTCTCGCGGATCAGGCAGACGTGCGACGACGTGAGGCTCGGCGGTCCGGACAAGCGGCGCGCCGCCGCCACGCCCCCGCAGATGCGGAGAGTTTATGACGGGATACCCTAGGGAAGCCCAGGGAAGCCAGGCGCCCCGGCGGGCCGACACGCGCCGTCCCATCCCCTGTAGAAGGGTGTGGGGCGGCGTCGCCGCGGCGCCACACAGGACATGGCGGGGACTCGGCCGGGCGCGGCCGTCCCGGCGGCCCGCCCCTCACGCAAGGAACGGGGGGCGGGCATGGCGGACGACTACGGCGACGACTCGGGACAGAGGCTCTACGACATGATCGTCCGCGCCGGCACGGTCGCCGCGGAGCGCTCCGGGCTCTCCGCGCGCGACGGCGCCATGGGCGAGGCGGCCGCGAGGATCGAGGAGGCGCTCTCCGCGCTCAGGCGGCAGCTCGGCGACCAGGCGGCGCCGGGGCCCGCGAGGGAGGAGCCGCGCGATGGCGCGACGCCCAAGTACGCCCGCCTCGACGTCCGCGAGCTCAAGGCCATCGACGGATTCGAGGAGCTCAAGGGGATCATCCACTCCGACCTCGAGGCGCACGGCGTCGGCAACGGCTTCGTGGAGGGACGGGACGGCAGGACCGAGCTCGTCTTCAGGCTGGACGACGCGCCGAGGGTGGCCGAGTGCCTGGACCACCTCATCGAGGAGACCCATAGGGCCGCCGAGCGCGCGGAGCGCGACGCCCGCGCCCGCGACGACGGGGACCGCGACGAGAGGGGCCACGCCGACGAGGCGCGCGACGACGACCACACCGGCGAGACCCGCGGCGACGGGAAGGCCGTTGCCCGGAAGGACCGAGACGCGGAGCCCCTGGAGGACCGCGGCAGGCGCGCACGCGAGGCGTCGGAGGCCATGCGCGACGGGTCCGGCGCGCGCGACCGCGAGCGCGGGCGCGACCTAGCGCCCAGGCGCGAGGAGCGGTCAAAGTGAGCGCCGGCAAACCAAAGGGGACACTGGCCGCGGCCATCGGCTCCGCGGCCGCGTTCGACGCAGCCGACCTCCTCGCGGACCTCGCCGCCGCGTCCGGCGCGGACCCCGTCGGCGCCGTCGAGTCCGCCCTCGCCGGCCTCCCCGCGCACGCTCTCGCCCGGCACCTGCTGCCGGCGGCGGGACCCGCGCAGCTCGCCTGCGGCACTGTGGCGGCGTGCGCCGTGTGGGTCGCGTGGGCGCGCGCCCTCGCGCACTCCGGCAACTGGCGGCGCGGCGAGGAGGGCGGAAGCGCCCGCTGGGCGGACGCCCGCGAGATGCGCCCCTTCGCGGACCGCGCGCACCCCGACCACAACATCCTGCTCACGGAGGGCGTGTCCCTCGCGATGTCCCGGGACGACCACGACGCGCGCTACGAGCGCAACCGCAACGTGCTCGTGGTGGGCGGCTCCGGCTCGGGCAAGACGCGCGGCTACGTGCTCCCCAACATCATGCAGATGAACGCGTCCTACCTGGTCACCGACCCCAAGGGCACGCTCGAGCCCACCTGCGGGGCGATGCTGCGCGCCCACGGCTACCGCGTGGCGTGGCTCAACACCGTGGACTTCTCGCGCTCGAGCCACTACAACCCGCTCGCCTACGTGCGCACCCAGCAGGACGTGCTCGAGTTCGTCGACTGCCTCATAGAGAACACGAACGGCGAGAGGACGAGCTCGGCTGACCCCTTCTGGGAGAACGCCGAGCGGCTCCTGTACACCGCGCTCGTGGGGTACCTCGTCGAGCACTGCCCCGAGGCGGACCGCAACCTGCCGGGGCTCATGACGCTGCTGTCGCTCGCGGAGGCGAGGGACGAGGACGAGTCGTTCATGAGCCCGCTCGACGTGCTCTTCGAGGAGCTGCGCACCGGCTGCACGTGCGTGCCCGTGCGCGAGGCCGCCTCGGGCGACGGCAGGTCGGTCACGCGCGGGCGCGGCCCGGGCGTGCGCTGGGTGCCCGTGACCGAGCCCGCCCCGGGCGACTTCTCGCTCTCGCGCTACCACGCGTTCAAGACGGCCGCGGGGAAGACCCTCAAGTCGATCATCATCAGCTGCAACGCCCGCCTGGGCAAGCTCGACTCCGCCGAGCTCCGCGAGGTCCTCTCGGACGACGACCTCGGGCTCGAGGGGATGGGCGACCCCGGCGCGCGCGTGGCGATCTTCGCGACGCCCTCCGAGACCAAGAGCACGTACAACTTCCTCTACGCGATCCTCGCGTGGCAGTGCGTGGGAAGGCTCTGCGACCGGGCGCTCGTGCGCTACGGGGGCTCGCTCCCGACGCCGGTGCACCTCGTGCTCGACGAGTTCTGCACCATCGGCAAGCTCCCCGACATCCAGACCACCATAGCCACCGTCCGGTCCAGGAACATCGGGATGACGCTCGTCGTGCAGTCGCTCTCGCAGCTCACCGCGCGCTACGGCGAGGACGCCGAGACCATCGCGGACTGCTGCGACACGACGCTCTTCCTCGGCGGCAAGTCCACCAAGACCAACAAGGCCATATCCGAGCAGGTGGGGCAGCAGACCGTCTCCACCCTCTCCAGCACCGAGAGCCGCGGGCCCTCGGGCGGCTCCTCCAGGAGCTACCAGCACGAGGCCCGAGACCTCATACAGGCGTCCGAGGTCGGCAGGATGGACCGCCGCATGGCGATCCTCCTCGTCTCGGGCTGCGACCCCGTGATGGACCGCAAGCTGAGCCCGGAGTCCCACCCCAGGGCGGGCGAGCTCTCGCGCGGCGCCCTCGCGGGCGGCGGGGAGGGGGCGGGACGGATGAAATGAGCCACGGCCGCGCGGGGACCCGGCGGCCGACCCGCGCCGCGGCCGGGAAAGGCCGCCGCAATGCAGGGATCCGACACGGGAGGGGTGCGATGCTCTCCAACATCATCAGGCTCGTCTCGGGGTGCGTCACGTTCCTCGGGAGCTTCCTCATCGTCTGGGGCGCGGTCGCCCTGGGAATCGCGATCAGGGGGCCCGAGGCTGGCGGCTCGCAGATAGCGAGCGCCATCTCGACCATCGCGGGCGGCGCCATCGTCGTGGCCGCGGCGGTCTACTTCGGGATGATCGACACGTCCTGGCTCCCGGCCTAGGGGGCCGGCCATGCCGCTCTCGGTCGCCGTCCACAAGGACATAGGCGAGTACCAGGAGAAGGTCGTCGGCAAGCTCAGCCTGCGCACGCTGCTGTGCGTCGCGGGCGGGCTCGCCACGTCGGTCGCCGCGGCGGCCGCGTGCCAGCTCCTGCTGGGCATCGAGGCCGCGGACGCGAGCCTGCCCGTCATGTGCGCGTCGCTGCCGTTCTGGCTCGCCGGGTTCTGGCGGCCGCACGGCATGCGGGCGGAGCGGTTCCTGCCGCTCCTTTGGGAGCACGCGACGGGCGACGGCGTGCTGCTCTACAGGGGCCCGGAGGCCCACCGTCTCCCAGACGGGCCAATCGCAGTTAGGACGACGCGCCGCCACAGGCGCCGCGCCAGGAGGAGGGGGGCCGAGCTCCGTGAGCCGAGCAAGGAAGGAAGCTAGCGGCGAGGGAGAGGGTCGCGGGCCGAGGCTGAGGCTCGCCGGCAGGGGCAAGTCCGTCGGGCAGCGCATGCGCGAGCAGGACCGCGAGCTCGCCGACGCCACCGCCGAGCAGAGGCGCCGCCGCCACGCGGCGCGCGACGTCTACGACGCCATCGGGTTCGAGTCCATGTGGGCGGACGGGATCTGCGAGGTGGAGCGCGGGCTCTTCTCGCAGACCGTGGCCTTCTCGGACATCAGCTACCAGAGCGCCCGGAAGGAGGCCCAGGAGGCGGTCTTCTCCGCCTGGTGCCAGCTCCTGGACGGGTTCGGCGCCGACTCGTCGGTGCAGCTCTCCATCACCAACACGCCGATCCCCGCGGAGGAGATCGGCAGCCGATCGTTCTTCGACGAGTCCGACCCGGTGACGGGGCGCTTCGCCGCCGAGTACAACCGCATCCTCAACGACAAGATGCGCGAGGGCATCTCGAACCTCGTGCGCACGCGCCACCTCACCTACGCGGTCGGGGCGCGCGACGTGGAGTCGGCGGTGCCCCGCCTCGCGAGGATCCGCGGCGAGGTCACCCAGGCGCTCCAGCGCGTGAGGTGCGAGGTCGAGCCCCTGGACGGGCCGGCGCGCCTCGAGGCGATGGGCGCCCTCATAAGGCCGGGCCGCCGCATCCCGACGGACTGGTCGCTCCTCGCAGCGCACACGGGGCTCAGGGCGAAGGACCTGGTGTGCCCGGGCTGCATCGAGACCAAGCCCGGGGGCTCGGCCTCCAAGCTCCGCATCGACGGCACCTGGTGCCAGGCGCTCGTGTTCCGCTCGTTCGGCAGCGAGCTCATGGACCGCTGCATCGCCGAGATCGTGGACCTGCCGATCCCGCTCTCCGTCTCCATCCACGTGCAGGGCATGGACAAGGCGCGGGCGGTCTCCTTCGTGAAGCAGCGCCTCGCCTGGATGGACAAGGAGATCATCGACGAGCAGCGAGCCGCCGTGAAGCGCGGCTACGACTACACGATCCTGCCCTCGGAGCTGCGCTACTCCAAGGAGGAGGCGGAGGACCTCCTCGACGACCTGCAGAACAAGAACCAGCGGCTCTTCCGCTACACGGGGCTCGCATGGGCCTACGCCGACACGGAGGCCGAGCTCGACGAGCGCGTGCTCCAGATCACGCGCGCCGCGAGGTCGAACTCCATCGAGCTCGAGGCGCTCGACTACCGCCAGCGCGAGGGCATGAACTCGATCCTGCCCCTGGGCAACAACCACGTGGACGTGGGGCGCTTCATGACCACGGCGGAGATCGCCGTGCAGATGCCCTTCGCCACCCAGGAGCTCAACCAGGAGGGCGGCGGCTACTACGGGCAGAACAAGGAGAGCTCGAACCTCGTGATCTGCAACCGCAAGCGCCTCGCGAGCCCCATGGGCTACGTGGCGGGAAAGCCCGGCAGCGGAAAGTCCTTCTCGGTCAAGCGCGAGATCGAGAACACGATACTGGCGTACCCCGACGACCAGGTCATCGTCTTCGACCCGGCCGGCGAGTACTCCTCGGTCGTCGTGCCCAACGGCGGCACGTGCATCAGGCTCGGCCCGGACTCGGACGCCCACCTCAACCCGTTCGACCTCGCGGACGTGGAGGGCCACGCCACGGCCTCGCAGCGCGCCTTCAAGATAGACGCGTTCCTCGCGCTGTCCGGCGCGACCATGGCGGAGGGCCGGCAGGGCCTGCCCGAGGCGGACAAGTCCATCATCAGCCGCTGCGTCGAGGACGCCTACGAGCGCTGCGCCGCCGAGGGGAGGGTGCCGGTGCTCGCGGACCTCTACGAGGGCCTGCTCGCGCAGCCCGAGCCCGAGGCCAGGGGGATAGCGCTGCGCTACGAGCGCTACGTGCGCGGGGCCACCTCGTTCTTCAGCCACGAGAGCAACGTGGGGTTCGACGCGCGCATCACCTGCGTCGACCTGCGCGACCTCTCGCAGAACATGCGCACCTTCGGCATGCTCACGGCACTGGAGAGCGTGCGCAACCGCATGTACGCCAACTTCGAGCGCGGCGTCACGACCTGGCTCTACATCGACGAGGTGCAGTCGCTCTTCGAGCACCCCTCGATCGTGAGCTACTTCTCGAAGTTCTGGGCCGAGGGCCGCAAGTTCAACCTGATCTGCACGGGCATCACGCAGAACTCCGTCTACATGCTGGAGCACGAGGAGGCCCGCAACATGGTCCTCAACTCCGACTTCGTGCTGCTCCACAAGCAGTCGCCGCTCGACCGCAGGGCCTGGGCTGACCTGCTGGGGCTCTCGGAGCGCGAGGAGGGATACATCGACGAGTCCGCCAAGCCCGGCGAGGGCCTCCTCATCGCCGGCGCCGCCCGCGTGCCCATAAAGGACGACTTCCCGAGGGGCCAGCTCTACGACCTCTTCAACACGAAGCCCGACGAGGTCGCCGAGCTCAAGCGCGCCTCCGGCGGGAGGGGCGCCAGATGAGCGCCGACGCGAAGGACGCCGAGAGCCGCCTGGCATCCCAGGCCCCGGACCCGGCGTCCGTCGCCTTCGAGGGCAGGACCGACGCCGTGCGCGCGGGGATCGTGCGCGACGCGGACGCGGAGCCCACACGGGCCCTCGG
>NZ_VUNC01000008.1 GCF_009695875.1 Olsenella porci | reverse complement strand
TCGTCGGTTCGGGGCTGAGCCTAGTTGGTGAAAGTGGTGAAACTACGCTGGTTTGGCTGGCGCATTCGCGCTGGTCGGATTGGGGCGCGTGTTGGTCAATCTGGTGAAACCTAAGCTAGCGCTATCATCATACAGCTCCCCGCTCAGGCGCTTTGCCGCGTCGTCACTCATGTGGTCTCCCCTCGCAGCGCATCAACCATGTCCCAGGAATCATAGAACACATCCCCATGGGGAGAAGGGCGTTCCCCCCAAGAAGAGAGAGGCCGACCCGCCGGCATGAAGCCCGACGGGTCGGAAACTGGATCCTACTCCTCCGGGAGGGCAGCCCTCATGCACAGCGCCATGGAGACGGCACCGGCGTCCGGCGTGCCGAGGCTGCGCTCGGCGGCGGGGCGGGCGCGCCCGACCTTGGGGACGAGGTCCTTGGTCGCCTCCGCCGCCTCCCGCGCCACCGAGGCCGCGGAGGACCAGGCGTCACGGAAGCCGGCACCGGCCGCGGCCTGCCTCCCGAGCTCCTCCGAGAAGGGGATTAGCGCGTCGAGCATCGTCTTGTCGCCGCGGTGGGCGCCGCCGAGCTCCCCCATCCTGCGTGCAGCGGCGTCGGCCGCCCTCGCGGCGGTGCCGGCGTCGTACGAGTCGGCGTGGTCGCCCACGACGGAGCCCGCGGCCTCGAGCGCGGCTCCCCAGAGCACGCCGGAGGTGCCGCCGGCCTTGGCAGCCCAGGCCTTTCCCGCCTCGTCGAGGACGGAGCCGGCCGCGGCCCCCAGGTCGTATGCCCTCCTCGCGGCGGAGGCGGCAGCCTCGGTGCCCTTCACCATGCCGCGGCCGTGGTCGCCGTCACCCGCGACGCCGTCAATCCTCGCAAGCTCGTCCTCGGCGGCCGCTATGGCGTCGCGGACGCGGTCAAAGGCGCCAACGAGCTGCCCGGCGAGCCCGCGCGAGGCGTCGGAGCCCGCCTCGAAGCTCTCGGCAGCCTCCTCGGCGCGTGCGTACACCCTGCGCTCGCCCCTGGCCATGGAGCCCTGCCCCCTCCGGAACGAGGCGGTGTCGCACGGCGCGAGCCAGTACCCCTCGAGCTCGTCGTCCAGGAACTCGACCGCAAGGGCGATGCCCTCAATGTCGAGCGAGGTCACGTACTCCCCCACGAGCGGGCTCACCAGCGTGTAGCCCCTCTCCTCCAGAAGCTCCCTCACGGTGCCCCACACCACAAAGAGCTCCTCGTACTTGGTGGAGCCCAGGCCGTCCAGGATCACGGCGATGCGCTTGGAGTCGTCGTCCGGTGCCTCGGCGAGGACCCTGTCGACCAGCAGCTCCGCGACCTCGGCGGCGGGCCTCACGTCGTCCTCCCCGACGCCGGGCTCTCCGTGGATGCCCTGGCCGACCTCCATCCTGCCCTTGGGGACATGGAACAGGGGCTCGCCTTCGCCGGGCAGGGTGCAGCCGCGGAACCCGACGGACACGGTCCTAGTGCGGTCGTTTGCCTTCGCCGTAACGCGCTCGAGCTCGTCGAGGCCGAGGCCAGCCGCAGCAGCGGCACCGGCGGCCTTGAACACCATGAACGTACCCACGTTGCCGCGGCGCTTCTCGCGCTCCTCCGGCTTGGCGGATGCGACATCGTCGGTGATGTAGAAGGAGCGGCAGTCGATGCCCTCGGAGCGGAGCCTGTCGCGCGCCATGTTGAAGTTCATCTTGTCGCCGGCGTAGTTGCCACCCACGATGTAGATGCCCGTGCCCTGGTCGACGGCCCTGGCCACGCCCAGGACATCCTCGGTCGAGGGGGACGTGAACACGTTGCCCACCACGGTCGCGTCCATGAAGCCATCCCCCACGATGCCGCAGAACGCCGGGTAGTGACCGGAGCCTCCGCCATTGATGACCGCGACCTTACCCTCGGGCATCTTGGTCGCTCGGGCAACGCCGCCGGGGACGAGCGTCACATAGTCGGGGTACGCGGCGACGTAGCCCTTGAGCATGTCGTCGCGGAAGTTCTTGGGATCGTTGTAGAGCATGGTTGCCTCCCACTGATGTGGGGGTCGGGCCCCATCTTGAGGCGGCGACCCCGGTGATGTCTATTCCCTTCCAGCGAAGTAGCTGCCGAGCCCCTCCAGCAGATACAGGCCAGCCACTGCTCCCTGGTCTGCAACTCCCTTAGCCTTTGCTGCGTGGACCGCCGCCTTACCGAATTTGGGAACCATGTCCTTCGTCGCCTCGACGCCCCTCTTTGCCCCGTCGACCGCCGCGGCCATGACATCCGTAAACGTGGCATCCGCATTATCCGCAACTGCCTCGCGTGCAGCCTCGGCCCCGGCGTCAACGGAATCCAGGATGGTTCTGTCACCCAGCTCGCACTTGCCGCGCTTCTTGATTCCCTCGGCAAACGAGGTGACGAACGTCGCCATGTCGGCGGGCTCAAGCTCCACCTTGCCCTTGAGGGACTTCCCCGCCTGCATCACCCCGGAGGACATGAGCGTTCCCATCGTGGAGGGAACGGTGTTCTGCATCTTCATGGCGCCCTTGAACAGCATCTTGCCGATGTCACCCTCGCCCTGGAGGTCGCGCAGGAAGCCGGGGAGCGCCCCGTAGCCCTTGCTCATTGTGAGCCCCAGGTCCCCGTCACCCATGGCGGCGTCCATCTGGCAGAGCTCGTCCTTCTTCTCGGCAAAGATCTGGGCGACGCAGTCGAACATGTCCGGCACGTCGCCAATCGTCATCTTATCCATGCTCAAGCTCCTCGCTATCTCTACTTCTGGCAGATGAACGGGGTGTTGACGGGATGCTCGAAGTAGCCCTTGAGCTCGTCGTCGACCCTGCAGACCGAAATCGAGGCGCCGGCCATCTCCATGGAGGTCGCGTACTCGCCGGTCCAGGAGCGCCAGACCTTCACGCCCTTTGCGTCAAGCTGCTTGCGTACCGAGTTGTTGAGGATGTAGAGCTCCTCTACAGAGGTCGCACCAAGGCCGTTTATGAGGAGCGCGACCTCAGTGCCCTCCTCCAGGGGCATGTCCGCCAGGATCTCGCCCACCGACTCCTCCGCCAGCTCGTCCGCCGTCTTGATGGGGCCGTTCCATACACCCGGCTCGCCGTGGATGCCCATGCCAAAGGCCATCTCGTCGTCCTTGAGCTCGAAGTTTGCGTGACCCACTTCGGGGACGATGCAGGGCGTGAGGGCAAAGCCGACCGTCCGCACGTTGTCCCCCGCCTTCTTGGCGGCAGCGTACACCTCGTCCAGGGTGCCACCCTCGTCGGCCTTTGCTCCGGCTGCCTTGTACATGAAGAAGATTCCCGCGACGCCGCGGCGCGCCTCGGGATTCTTGTTGGAGAGCACGTCGTCCGCCCCAACGAGGGAGCGGCACTCGATGTCGTCCATCTCGAGCATCTCGGAGGCCATGTCAAAGTTCATGATGTCCCCGGTGTAGTTGCCATAGAGGTAGAGGACGCCGGCACCCGCCTCGACCTCCTTGGTGATGTTGTAGATCTGCTCGGCGGAGGGAGACTGGAACACCCCGCCCACGCCGCAGCCGTCGATCAGGCCGTCACCCACGTACCCAAGGAACAGCGGAAGGTGCCCCGTTCCGCCACCGGTGATGATGGCGACCTTGCCATCGTGCTTATGAGCGGTGCAGTAGCAGCGCAGGTCACCCGCCGCGCACTTCACCTGGTCGGGGTGCGAGGCATAGATCCCCTGCAGCATCTCGTCGACGTAGTCCTCGGGCGCGTTGATGATCTTCTTCATGGCTTGTTCCTCTCATCCAAGGAAGTACACGATGTAATTTGTGAACACGGTGAGCAGGAGGAAGGTCGTCTCCATGTACTCAAAGGGAAGCGACTCCTCGCCCTTGTACTTTGCGGTCCAAATGTAGCCCAGGTAGAAGGAGGTCGCGATGTCGATGCCGACCATGTTGAAGTTGGGAGAGGGGAACAGCCAACGGAGCAGCATCGACAGCGCAAAGAACGAGAGGCCGATGTAGAGGGACCACTTCTGGTCGCCTTTGATCATCTGGTTGTAGTACAGGAGCCTCTTCTTGTCGACCTTGCCGTAGCGGCGCCTCGACTCAATGGCGGCGCGAACCATGTACATGGAGAAGGCACCCAGGAAGTACACCGCACCTATCGCGAAGGCACCCACCGGCTCGGTGCTCGGGAAGAAACGGAAGGCGACGATGAACCACACCACGCACACCGCTACGAGCTCGAAGATGGTAGCGATGCGCTCCCCTACCGTGACGGGCCTGGGATGCTTGGTCTCGCTCACCTGCGGGAGCCTGAACTCCTTGCTCTCCTGCTGTCTCCTCTTCGACGCGTTGCCGGGGCCCGGGGTGCGACCCTTCCTCTGCCTCTTCTTGCTCACGCTCGCGACCTCCCACGACCTTTGCGCCCCCCTCAAGGAACCGCCCGCCCCGCACAAGAGGCGTGGACGGGCGGCTGGGGAAGGACGTCTCACCAAACCGAATGGCTACTTGTTGGGAAACTTGATCTCCTTGGGGTACTCCCAGCTCTGCAGCTCCTCGGGCGGGAAGGACTTGGGCTCCTTGCCGCCGTTGGCGGTGAGGGCGTGGTAGTACAGCTCGGCGAGCTCCTCGATGTAGCAGACCTTGAGGTAGGCCTCGTCGATGTTGGACTCGTCCACTGCGACAGACCCGTGGCCCTGGAGCAGGAAGACGTCGGCCTCCTTGACGGGGTCGACCACGGAGTCGGCGAGCGCGGGAGTGCCCGGACGCCCGTAGGGGGCGACGGGGATGCGTGCCTTGGAGCAGTTGAGGTTTGCCAGCTCGTACACCACCGCGGGGATGGGCTTCTCGAGGATGGCGAAGGTGGTCGCGAACTGCGAGTGCGTGTGGGCGATGGCCTTCACGTCGGGACGGGTCTGGTAGATCTTGAGGTGCATGAGCGACTCGGAGGTGGGGCGCAGACCGGTCTGGTTCTCGACCACGTTGGCGTCGAGGTCCATGACCACCATGTCGGGGACGACCAGGTCCTCGCGGTCGACGCTCGTGGGAGTGATGACTACGAGGCCCGTCTCCTCGTCGCGGGCGGAGAAGTTGCCCGACTTGTGCTTGCACATGCCCTCGCGCTGGGCCTGCTTGGCGACGTTCATGACCTGAAGCTTAAGATCCTCAAGCATGTAGCTTGTCCTTTCTCTGAGAATGGCCGGCGGACTTCGTTGGTGCCCACCGGCCATTCAGCTGTTAGTACCGTGTGCCGTTGGGATGGGACGGTAGTTGGAGACGTGCAGTTGCCTTCTACTCGGCGGCAGGCTCGGTGGCCTCCGACTCCGCCTTCTTGGCGGCGACCTTCTTCATGTCGCGATACATGTAGAAGTAGCCGGCGAGCCAGACGATGAGCATTCCGAGCGGGATGAAGTTGCCGTTCATGCAGTCGAGGAACTGCGAGAAGGCGTAGGTGAACCAGGGGCCGTCGATGGAGGAGTTGGAGATGAGGCCGGAGGCACCCAGGGCGTCCTTGGCGACGGCGCCCGTGGAGAGGGCGAGCTGAGAGACGAACGGCGCGAAGGCGGTTCCCACGAGCAGGAAGATGGGGATGCCGATGACGCTCAGGATGATCATGCGGGGCAGGTTGCCCTTGGTGACCAGGTAGGCGGGGACGACAAGGGCGATGTTCACGATGCCGGCAAAGGGCAGGATCTTGTTGTCAGGCAGGATGAACGCATAGAGAACGGTAAGAGGGATACTGAGGATGATCGTGATCCAGATCTCGTTGGAGCCTCCGAGGAAGGGCCAGTCCAGGCCGACGACCAGGGTACGACCCTCGAACTTGCCGTGCATGTAGTCGGAGACGGCCTCGGAGATGGGCGAGAGGGCCTCCATGAAGTACTTGGAGATGACCGGGAAGAGGGTCAGGCACATTGCGCACTGGATGCCAAGCGTGAGGAGAGCGCCGGGGTCATACCCGCCGAGCAGGCCAAAGAGGCAGCCCAGGATGAAGCCCAGAACGTGGTTCTCGGCGAAGATGCCGATCTTGTCGTGCAGGGCCTCGGCGTCTGCCTTGTGGTTGAGGGCAGGAATCTTGCGGAGGAGCTTATCGATGGGGTAGTAAATTGCGCTTAGGAACACCATCTTGTGCGTGCAGGTGACGCCGGGGATGCCGGTGAGCTCGTAGATCTCGTCCTTGAAGAGGTCGGCGGTCTTGAGCTCGAAGACGATCTGGATGGCGGCGATCACGAAGGCGAGAAGGACGTTGCCGGTGAGGCCGACGACGCCCACGGCGGTGAAGATCTTGCCCCAGACGTTCCAGAGGTCGGCGTTGAAGGTATCGGTCTTGTTCCCAACGAGCATGATGATGTTAACGATGATCATGAGAGGGAACATGAGGATCGCGTAGGGCCACGACCAGGCGATTGCCGCCATGGTGGTCCAGCCACCGTCCAGGATCGGCAGGTCGATGCCGAGGTTCTTGAGCATTGCCTCGCCCACGGGCTGGATGATGTTGCCCATATAGCTGATGAGCATCGACATGCCGGTAAACGCGACGCCGAGCAGGATGCCGGCGGAGATGGCATCCTTGGGCTTCATCCTCACGATGAGGCCCATGATGATCATGATGATGGGCACGAAGACTGCCGCTCCCACCGAGCTGAGGAATCCGTTGATCCACTGACTCGCTGCAGCAAAGTCCATACACTCTCACCTTCCTTGTTTGGGAGAACTTCTTCCATTCGCATCCCGGCAAAGTGCCGGGGTCAAGCGCCTGTGGCTAGCCCTTGTACTCCTTGATTGCCTTGAGCAGCTTCTCGTACTGCTGCTTCTGGCCGACGCCCGTGAGGAACGCGATTCCGTCGATGACGGGCAGGTCGTACTCCTTCTTGTCGCGCACGATGGTGATGTAGGCCGCCGCGTCCTTGAGGTAGCGGTCGACGCTCTTGAGGTCCACTGCCTCGACGTGAGCGTCGATCTTGTCCTTGTCGAGCATGCGGTTGACCTTGGATGCCACGGTCTGGGACGTGGCGACCCCGCTTCCACAGGCGACGATTACCTTCACTGGCATGATGTCCTCCTTGCTCCCCTGCGGCCGACCGACGGCCGCACCTTTGTGGCCCGCTAGTCGTGGGTCCATTCCATCTTCACGAAGGCGTCGTAGAACTCGTCGACGGTCTTTGCCTCAAACAGCGGGTTGACCCACTCCGGCTTCTGGAAGTTGTGCATGAGAATCTGAAGTAGTTCGATGTGCTCTCCCGGGTCCTTGAAGCCAAGCATGCAGACCAGCTTGACGTCGAACTTGTTGTCCGGGTCTGACATGTCCCCCCAGGGGACCGTGTGCAGCAGCCGCACCGGTGCGATAAAGGGCTTGATGATGGCGGTTGCCATGGTGTGCGGGATGGCGATGGGATACGGGTCCACGGGAAGCGCCGTGGGGTACTCCGCCTCACGCTGCTTGATGGTGGGGAGGTACTGGTCGTTCACGTACCCCTTCTCGAGGAAGCGCGCCCCCATCACGTCAAACACCTGCTCGTAGTTATCGACGTCGAGGTCGATCTCTGCGAGCTCGCGCATGATGATTTCTTTTCCTAGCATCTATCCTCCTCCCGAGGCTCCTGGGGCCGTCAGGCGGCCCAATCCCTCATGTCGATGTAGATTCTATGGGGCACAAACTCTGCACACTAGTGAAAGGTGCTTCACTAAACCGTGCAGACTTGTAATCTGTTTAGTTTCTTTCACTATGTTTGAAGTATTTTCTTCTAACTTGTTTAAGCAGGTAACTGACCTAATTACAGATACAAACGTAAGTCTTTCCACTGACCGATAAAAAATGGCCGCACGCCGATGCATGCGGTCATTCATATGTATTATGAAACTTTTTCTAGCTGATGAGTTGGAACTCGCAGGTCTCTATGATTCGCGACGCCTCCTCGGGGGTCCTCGCCGCACGGAGCTCGCTGAGGAAGGGGATCCCCGGCTTCGACACCATGTCGATCAGGTCGGCGAAGGCACGAAGGTGCGTTTTTCGGTCGACGGCGCTCAGCGTGAACACGAACTCGATGGGGTCGTTCTCCTCGCTTCCAAAGTCAACGGGCCTGGCAAGGCGAACCATGCTCATCCCCATCTTGATCGTCCCGTTCTCGGGCGAGCTGTGCGGAATCGCGACGCCAGGGGACAGCGCCATGTAGGGTCCGTACTTCTCGACGTCCTCCACCATTGCCTCCACGTAGCGCTCCTCCACATAGCCCATCTCGAGGAGCGGGCGGGCAGACTCGCGTATGGCGTCTCGCCAGTCACCGGCTTCGACGTCGAGCCTCACGTGGCTGGGCGGGAGGAGCTGGTGCAGGTAGGGAGCGATGATCTGGTCCTCCAGCTGCTGCGCCTCGCGGAAGTAGCGACGGACCTCGAGTCTCAGCTCCTTGAGGAGCTGCTCGTCCCCGGGTGCCTTGCGACGGACGATGGGCTCGATCCTCTCCAGCAGGCCTTGCGCCGTGAAGTTCTCGGGACTGTCGTCCAAGACGCGGTCGGACGACGAGACGATGCTACCGAGCTTCTCGTGAATCCGCCGATACTCCCGGTCGTTCATGGGGAGCCTGATGACAACCGACTCCACGGGGCAGTTCTCGAGGGGCACCGTGGATATGACCAGGTCGGTCCTGTACGTGTCGATGTAGGGAACGTCGTGAACCGGCATCACCTTGACGATCCTGATGTCAAAGCGCCCGCGCAACTCCTCGGCGAGGAGCTGCGACGTTCCCACTCCCCCGTCGCACACCACGACGACGCGGGGCCGGACGCCCCTGTTCTTCCTCCGCTCGAGGGCGGCGCAGATGTGGAGGGCCACGTACATGGTCTCGATGGGCGTGATCTCTCGGCCTGCAAACTCCTCCAGGATGTCCAGGTTCTTCCTCACCGCGGCGAGGACGATGGGCTGGTCCTCCACGACCTCCTGCAGCACCGGGTTCTCGGGAAAGTGCGAGGGCTCGGTGGTGAACATGGACTCGAGGTGATTGGAGAGGTACTCAAACAGGTCATAGTCGCCGTTGAGGTCGACAGAGATCTCCTCCGAGATGCAGCGGATGAAGATCCTCGTTATCTTCTGTACCTGGAGGTCGTCGAGGTTGAACTGCTGGTCCCCATGGAAGCGGAGTGACCTCAGGAGGTTGGAGAAGAACGTCACCTCTCCCTCGCCCAGCTCCACGCCACAGTATTGCGACACGTAGGCGATGACGTTTCTCTCGAAGTCCCCGGCGCTGCGACCGTCGTGGGTGTCGCCGCGCGTCTCTCCCTCCTCAAGGCGCTTTCCCTGTCTGCTCCTCATCACGCTGATGCACAGGGCGTTGGTCGCCTTCCGAAACGTGGAGTCCTGCATGAAGAGCCCAAAGGCATGACACTGCTCGTTGAGGATCTTCTTCACCACTATCGCGTCGTCGCGGATGGACGAGTTCTCGGGAAAGTGCAGCCATTGCTCCACGATGGGCGTCTTGTCGTCGAGGAAGTTGACCAGGAAGGTACGCCTGAGACCCTCTGTTCCAGAGACCCTGAGGCCTCGGCTGGGCTTGGACTCCACCTCAAGCCCGGCGTCTCGCACGATCTGCTTCATGCCATCGAGGTCGTTGAGGATTGAGGCACGGCTCACCGAGAAGCGCTCGGCGATGTCCGCCAGGGTAACGTACGAGGTGGCACCGACCAGGATTGCCGCCCCAAGCGACTTGCGCTCGTCACTCGACATCTTGTACGTGACGTTGTCGCGCACGGGCAGGAGCCCCTCGGTGCGTTGGAAGTCGTCCGGAAGGATGATGACCCCACCCGACCCCAGGCGAATCTCGCCCAGCGAGGTCTCGGAAAGGAACCGGTTGAGGGACTTGATGTCGTTGCGAATGGTCCTCTCAGAGACGCCAAACTCCTCCGCAAGGCTTCCGAGCGAGCAGTCATCGGAAGACCTGGAAAGCCTGTGCACTATCTGGACGGTCCGTTCGTTCACTTGGGCACACATCCCTCGGGCGTGATATCGGACAAGGAGCATGCGGCCAATGCGAAGGGAGGCACCAAAAGGTGCCGACTGGCCTCATGGTAGTTCTCAACCCTAGCCCCATGGAACGGGCTGAAACAGTGGAAAGACTTTCACGAGCAGTTGAAGCGCTTTGGGACAAGCGCGAGGTCGGGAGGCATGGGGAGAGTGACGCGACGCTCCGGGGATTGTCGCATCCATGGCACGATTGGGTCAATTCTCGTCCAGACAAGACGTCGTCGGCTGGCATCTTATGACTGTGAGAGGTCCAAGGGCAAAGGACGGCATCCCGAGCACGCGTGACACAGCATAGGGGCGTGGCCAGGCGAGAGGGGCAGCTGCCGTTGCCGTCACCAATCGTGAGGGACGCGATGCCGACGGGACCGGCGTCAGCGCATGAAGGCGGGGTCCTCTCCCCTGGCCGCGGAATCGGCGATCTGGAGCAGCGCGTCGGCAACCGAGTCGTCTGCCGCCGGGCCGATGTGCCAGCGTGCCGCGTCGCGCACCGCCTGGGAGGCGTTGGCAACGGCGACCGAGTTGGGAACGGACTCGATCATGGCAAGGTCGTTCTCGGAGTCGCCAAAGACTGCAACCTGGTCGATGGGGATGCCCAGCTCCCGGGCAATCAGCCGCACGCCATCGCCCTTGTCCCATCCGGCGACGTTCACGTCGATGACGCGGGCGGTGAGGCTGGGGAGCACGAACGAGAGCTCGGGCACCTCGCGGCGGAGCAGGTCGCGCACCTCCACCATCTGGTATCGGTCGCACGAGCACTGCACGTTCGCCTTCACGTGTCCACCAGGCTCTACGCGCGCCGCCGTGCCGCAGACGCTTCGGCCCCAGGTGTCTGGGGGGTTCTCCCCCACGCTCTGCGGGCGAGAGGTGACGAGGCGAGCCGGCTCCTCCCCCGTCTCGTCGTAGATGGCAAGCCAGGCGGGGACGTCCGCCTCGTCGAGCACGTCCGCCACGCGCTGGAGCAGGTCACTTGCTATCGAGATGACCTTGACCGTCTCGCCGTCTATGCGAATCACCTGGCCGTTTGCAAAAGCCCCCGTCGCACAGCAGCGCGGGTCGCCACCGAGCATCCAGCCCATGGCAGAGGGGAGCCGCCCGGTGACCGGACCAAACTCCAAGCCCGCGTCCAGCATGCGATGGATGGCGGAGAGTGCCTTGGGGCTCGCCCCATCCGCACCAAAGGGGATGAGCGTATCGTCGAGGTCGGTGAGAGCGAGCCTGATCATGAGGGGACCTTTCTTCGCTTGGGATCACGGGACACTTGGCCCCAACCAAAACACCCTACCGCACCGATGGCATGCGCCGATAGTGGCAAACGCCTCACGCGGGACACAGACGAAAACGCCCCCGGGCACGAGGTGTGCTCGGGGGCGTAATCATAGCCTTGCAGACGACTACTTCTGCGGAAGCAGAGGGATGAGGAGGCTCAGGAGCCCCTGGGACTCGGTGGGGAAGGTGAAGATCATGCTCCCCAGCTCGGTGGCGGTCGTGCGACGGTTGATGATCATCGTTGCAAGGTCAGCCCACACGCCAGCGTCCTGGCCATAGAATGCCGCGCCAACAAGGTAGCCATCCCCGTCGAACACGAAGGAGAACTCCGCGTCCGCCTCGTTCTTCGCCTCGAACAAGAGGCGCTTGCCGTACTCAACGACCTCGATGCGATACTCGTCGGGCTCGGCCTCAGCCTGTGCGAGCGTGACACCCACCTGCGAGATGCGCGGCAGGGTGAACACCAGGTTGGGAATCGCGGGATAGCTGATGGGGTTGGGGTTGAGGCCAAGAATCTGAGTGGCGATGTAGTTGGACTCAAAGGTCGCCGTGGGCGTGAGTTTGGGGATTCGCTTGCAAACGCAGTCGCCCGATGCATAGATGTTGGGGACGCTCGTCCGCATGTGGTCGTCCACCGCGATACCGCGGGCAGAGAACTCGACTCCCACGTCCTCCAACCCCAGCCCCTCGACGTTGGGAGTGCGACCGGTTGCCTCGAGCACGTAGTCGGTCTGGAAGGAGTCTCCGTCTGCCAGGTTGACGAGATACGCTTCGCCATCTCGCTGGACTGACGCAACGCTCTGGTTGAACAGGAACTCGACCCCCTCGCCCTCCATCTTGGCAACCACGCGGTCCACGTACCGCTCCGGATACATTCTGAGCACCCGGTCGCCCCTCTGGATGACCTTTACCTGCGAGCCCATCTTGGCAGCAATGGAGGCGAACTCCATGGAGATGATCCCGCCTCCGACAAAGGCGATGCGGCGGGGGAACGACTCGACGTCGAGGAAGTCCCTAGAGTCGTGCACGAGCTCCTTGCCCGGGATGTCCTGCCTCATGGGACGCTCGCCAGTGCCCAGAACGAGGTAGTCGGAGGTCACGCGCTTGCCGTCCACGTCCACTGTGTGGGCGTCTACGAGCCTGCCGTGCCCATGCAACACCTCCATGCCCGACTTGGAGAACATGCCCTCCATCACCTGGTTGAGCGGGGAGATGACCTGCTTTTTGTACGCCATGAGCCTTGCCCAATCAACGGTTGGTACGTCGTCGACGCCCAGGCCGCGATACCGCTCGAGGCCGTCGATGAGCTCAAACGGGGTATCGAGGAGAATCTTCGCGTTGCAACCGTAGTTGGTACAGGTACCGCCGACAACGCCCTCCTCCACGAAGGCAACCCTCTTGCCAGCCTTGAGCAAGATGAGCGCGGCATGCCAGCTCGCGTGGCCAGCGCCAACGAACAGAACGTCGTAATCGTACATGGGGTCTCCTCTCCCCTCGCCCGGTGCCGATCTGCCGGACATTTGTATTGCGCACAATTCAATTGTTTCCAATCTTTTTGCAAAGTCAAGCATTCCTGCTAGGAAGATATGAAAAACGGGCGGGCGCCCACATGGGCGATCCGCCCGCAGAGAAGTGCGTAATAACAAGGCCCCGAGCCTACCGCCTTACGGCGCTATCCCTCGCGGCGTTTGCGACGGCCATACGACGCGCGCATGCCCAAATCGCCTCGAGGGCGGACTGGGGATCCTCCACGTCGTTGACGCTGGCGTCCATGGGGCACTGCCCGTCTCGCCCGCGATTGAGGATGCGCGGAACGAGCTCGCCGCAGCTGGCCTGGATGCCATGCGCGCGCAGGACACGCGCACCGTCCTTGCTCATCACCGGCGCGTAGACCGCCTTAGGCCTCAGCGTGGCATACAGGAGCGCCGGGGCCTTGCCCACAACCTTGTCGGCAACGGAGAAGCCCTCGAGGTCCTTTCCCTCCCCAATGAGGGAGAGGAGCGGTCGCACGCCACGAGCGCCGCTCATCAGCGACTGGTCCCCACACACCGCCGCGAGGGTGCGTCCTCCACCGAGGAGAAGCTCGCGGGCGCGCTCGAGGTCGTCTCCCCTGGGCTCCCCGCTCCCCTGCTCCGCGGCGCTACTCATCGAACCCCCTGCGCGAACGGCAAGCGAGGTCGACCACGAGGGGCAGGACCGTCCACTGCAGCACGAGCCCGGGCACGCCGCGCACGATCACGGCGCCCACCGCCGAGAGGGTCGCCATACCCAGGCTGCCAGACGCGAGGGCAGAGGCGACGAAGGTTGCGAGGACGGCTGCCCAGCCGCACGCCTGGGCAGCAAGGACCTTGGTGACGGTCGGCATCCTCCTGGGTGCGAGCAGGCCGCAGACCGCGCCGCAGACAGCGAGCTCGACGGTCACGTACGCGAGGGCAATACCAGGGGCGGGCATGTCCGTGAGCGCAAGGCTCGTCAGCGGGGCGAGGACACCCGTCACGCCGCCGGCAACGGGACCGGCAAGCAGGCCGACCATGAACACCGGCAGGAACATGGGCAGGAAGGTCTGCCCGATGGCACCGCCGACCCCCAGCGCAACGCCAGCGACGTGAAATGCCTGCGGCAGCGCGACCGCGGCAACCACGGCCACTCCCGTCGCAACTGCACGCGCAGACGGCGTATTCACCAAGGTCGGGGCGAGCACGGCCTCTGCGCCGCGGGCCTCGTTATTGATTCCGAGCATGATTACCTCCAAGGCTTCGGTTTGCGGAGACGCGACCCCCTGCGTCGGGCGCACACGTCCCATGGCAGGTATTCTAGCGGGGCACTGGCTCCTGGCGGGCGGGGGCACCGTCTTCTTGCCCATCTCCCCCGGCGTCGTTGCCGCAGTCCCTCTCGAACAGCTCGACGAACCTGCGGCCCACGGGAGGCAGGTAGCGCCCCGCCTTCCAGACCACCGCCATACGGGTGACAAGGTCCTGGCAGTCGATGGGCAGGACGGCGGTCCCCTCCACGAGCCTGATGGTGTCAACAAAGGACTCCGGAACCAGGGCCACGCCCATGCCACGGGAGGCCCATACGCAGGTGGTGCGGGCGTCGTCCGCCACGCACGAGAAGGTGGGCTCAACCCCCGCCTCCTCAAAGCACGTGCGCAGCACCTGCTCAAACCTCCGGTAGATGGCCAGCGGCATGCCGGCGAGCTCTGACAGCTTGACGGGGTCGCCCGTCTCCAGCCGAGCGGGATTCTGCGCGGCGAGACGCGGCGGGATCACGGCGACCATGCGCTCCGGTGCGGCAAAGCGGCACTCGAGCCCCTCCTGGGGGAACGGCGTGCGCACCACCCCCACGTCCACGATGCCACGGCTCAGCATGTCGAGCACCTGGTACGTGTTGCCCTCGTGCAGCTGCAGGCCAACGCTGGGGAAGTCCGCGGCGAGCGAGCAGAGCGCGGGACCCGGCAGCTTGCCGCCCGAGGACGAGATCACGCCGACCGAGAGGACTCCCGCCTCGCCGCTCCCAAACGTCTCGACCTCGCGCTTGGCGGCAGAGGTGAGGGCGAGGATCTGTCCCGCGCGGACGTAGAGCAGCTTGCCCGCCTCGGTGAGCTCCGCGGTGCGGGGGCCGCGCTCCACCAGCTTGGTCCCCAGCTCACGCTCGAGCTGCTGCAGCTCGTACGAGAGGGGCGGCTGCGTGATGTGGAGACGGCGGGCAGCAGCCGTGAGCTGGTGCTCCTCCGCAATGGCGACAAAGTACTCGAGCTGTCGAAGGTTCATCCTCGCTCCTCGGTCAGACGCCTGGGCACCAGCCGCGACGAGCGCCGCAGGATGCCTCGGTCGACGCCGTCACAGGGCGGGCCGACCGCCGAGACGATTCTACCCCGCCGATGCGCGCATCCGTGGAGACGGGCGTGTGCCGTTGGAGCCCGGAACCTCTCCCCATGTTTCGCAACAACCACCTTGATTCGAACTGTGATTCTATTTGGTTGAAGGATGTTCGAAACTTCTGCGATTCAACACATGCCGCTGCCAGCGATTGGCAGGGACTCGAGACGAGCGGCCCTCTTCGCCCAACCATCATGCGTCGGACACCGAATGCGTGGTCTGGGCTGCCGTTTGGCGCGGGTTTCTCACCGTTCGATTGACTGTTTGCACAACCAAGTCGGACGGGCAGCGAACAATGCGTAGGAATGCTAGATTATAGGGTGATAAATGAATTGGCCGGGGAGGTCATCGTGAGGGTCTTCTACTACGTTGGAAACCAGATCAAGAAGAACGCCAAGCCTAAGGACGGCTCTCTTGAGGGTGTGGGAGAGGAGCTTCACATCGCCTCTGACAGCGAGTTCATCTCGCTGCACGACCTCGAGAGCGTCGAGCTGGTCCAGACCAAGGACTTTGGGCTCCTCGTGCGCGCGCAGGCGGCAACGTCCACGGTCTGGTTCAACGTTCCGCGAGTCTTCAACATGAGTGGCAAGCCCATCACCATCAACAACCCTGACGCAACCAGAAGGGCGGCGGAGATACTCGAGCCCTACGTGGTTGCGTAGCAGGTAGGGGCTGGCTTCTCTCACATACGCGCTCTTGATAAAGACTGCGAGGGGCTCGCTGCGGTTGCGCGCGAGCCCCTCGCAGTTTGTGCCAGTTGATGGTCCTTTGGATGTCCGGCTTCCTATGCCGCCTGCTGGCGGAGCATCCAGAGCGTCTTGGACAGGCTGGCGATGTACTCGTCCGCCTTGGCGCTCACGAGGTAGTTGGACTCCTCGTCTGCTTGCGCCTTGATTGCGGTCACCTGCTCGAGGATTGCTGAGAGGTCCTCGCGGACGTTGCGGAAGGCATCGACGCTCTTGAGGGGCGCGTCCTCGCGTTCGGCGATAGTTGCCTGGTCGAGCACCTCGCGCAGCGAGGCGATGGGGCTGCCTCCCAGCTGAAGGATGAGTTCTGCCACGTCGTCGATCACGGGGAGCAGGGAGTCGTAGAGCTCCTCAAGCTGGGCGTGTGCCTGGAAGAAGTCGCTTCCGCTCACGTACCAGTGCTGGTTCTGGAGCTTGTGGTACTCGACGGTGACGTTGGCGAGGAGCTGGTTGAGCTTGGATTCCATGGTGGTTCCCTTCTGTTTGTGTCGTCCTTGTTAGGACTCTTTCTTGTTATTGGAACTATACCCTATGGCAGTGGCTCTTCTAACGAGAATCTTTCCTATTAGTAAGTTCACAGTTCCTTCGCAACTTATGGGAGCATGCTCCTCTCCCCCCACATTGCGGTTGCGCCCGTCGACGGGACAACAATCGGAAACCCACGTGGGATACGATTGGCTGGATATTGGAACGTACCAAGGAGGCTATGCAATGCGGCTGTTCGCCTACGCGCTCAGGGAGTACGACGAGCTGGGGTATCTCCAGAAGATGGCAAGCGAGAAGGGCTTCGCGTTTGGATGGACGCCCGAATACCCCACTGCCAATAACGTTGAGCTTGCAAGGGGTTACGACGCCATCAACATCATCACGAGCCCCATGGGGGCGGACCTCCTGGCCAAGTTCCACGAGGTGGGCATTCGCAACGTGGCGACCCGCACGATCGGCTACGACCACATAGACGTCGCCGCCGCGAAGGGCCTGGGCATGCGCGTGGCACACGCGGTATACCCGCCCGAGGGTGTGGCAAACTACTCGATCATGCTCATGATGATGGCAATGCGCAAGGTCAAGCTGATCATGCGCGGCAATGACTCCCAGAGCTTTGGCCTTCGCGGGAAGATCGGCATGGACATCTCGTCCGCGACGGTGGGAATCGTCGGCACGGGCCGCATTGGTGCGACCGTCGCGAGGCACCTCTCCGGGTTTGGCTGCAAGCTTCTCGCCTACGACCCCTACCCCAACCAGGACGTCGCGCGCGTCGCCACCTACGTCGACCTGGACACGCTCCTTTCCCAGTCCGACGCCATCACCCTCCACGCCCCCGGCATGGAGGAGAACTACCACATGATCGACGCGGACGCGTTTGCCAAGATGCCCCAGGGCGCCGTGCTGGTCAACGCCGCGCGAGGCTCGCTCGTGGACACCGCGGCGCTCATCCAGAGCCTGGAGAGCGGCCACCTGGGCGCGGCGGCACTCGACACCATCGAGAACGAGGCCAACCTCTACTACCACGACAAGAGCCGCGACGTGCTCCCCAACCACGACCGCGCGATCCTGGGCTCGTTCCCCAACGTGATCGTCTCGCCGCACATGGCGTTCTACACCGAGGAGGACGTGGAGGACATGATTCGCACCTCCTGCGAGGCGCTGCTCTCCTTCGATGCGGGGGAGGACTCCCCCTACGAGGTCCGCTAGGGGTTGCGTGGTCGCTGCTTAACAGCTCTAGCCCTCGTGTGGATTCCGACGCCAATTGCTTAGTACTACTAGCCCTCGTGCGTGTTTGCTCCCCAAAATAGCAAGAGGGCTAGGGCGGCTAAGCAACCAGACTGCCAATCCGCACGAGGGCTAGAGTTTCTAAGCAGTTCGTCGTCACAACAGCACGATTGCTAGTGGCGCTAAGCACCCAACGAGCCCAACCTTATGAGACGAGCTTTCTCATCGCGTGACAGGGAGGGGGACTTTAGTGGGCGTCCCCCGGCCCAGTGTCCCAGGTTTGTAGCCCCCCTGCCTTTCCCTGAAACTGATGGCTTGCCACAAGCCTCCACTTTGGTAGAGCCGTGCACCAAAGCTTGGCGGCGGAAGCTAACAACGCCGGAATCCACGGTGCCCGACCCGTGTACCCCCTCTTTGCCCTCGTTCAACCACAGGAGCGGAGAGCCTGCTAAGACGCGCTACCAACACCAATTGCCACGACTCAAGATTTCCTCAGCAGGCATTCCGTCGCACCATTCCAGACAAAAACGGGGACCGGGAAACATGCTCCCGGTCCCCTTGCCTGTCTGTTGGGTGGAATCGCTCCCTCGCAGCCTCGAACCTGTACTACCCCTGCCCCGTGGTTGGCCAGGTTGATTGCGCCCTTGTCGCGAATTGAGCTTCGCCTTGCTGGCTGCTACGAATGCCTTCTAACGGGCGAGCCTTGGGTTGGCAGCCACTGGCAGGACGAGATGTATCTGGTCTGTGCCCATTGGTATCGCCCCCGCATCTCCTGCTTCCGTCGGAACCCCTGTGGTTTCGGTTCACTGTGTATAGTACCCATCCATTTGCATCCTAAACGCATATTCGATGCTTTCAATCTCATTGCGTCAACTTTTCCGCACGCCTTCGCTGGCGTATAGTCGATTCCATGGATGCCATCCTCTTCGACATAGACGACACGCTCTACGACCAGGCGCAGCCCTTCGCGCACGCCGTGCGGTCGGTGCTGGGCCCCGTCCCCGCCGGGGACGACGAGCTCTTTGACGCCAGCCGCAGGCATAGCGGCCAGGTGTTTGCTGCCCTCTCGGCGGGCAGGCTTCCCACCCAGGGGGAGTACGTGCGTCGCATGCAGCAGACCATGGCGGACTTTGGGGTGAGCATCGACCGGCAGACGGCGATCGAGCTGCAGCGGGCATACTCGCACGACAGCGGCGATGCCATGTCCCTCTCCCCCACCATGGCGCAGGTGTTGGACCTGTGCCACAGGCACGCGCATCTGGGCGTGGTGTCCAACGGCAGGGACGACCGCCAGCGGGACAAGCTACGCATCCTGGGCGTCTACCGCTGGGTGCGTCCGGAGGACGTGTTTGTGTCCGACGCCATGGGCGTGGCAAAGCCCGATCCCGCCATCTTCCTGCGCGCCTGCCGCCACATGGGCGTCGAGCCGTCGCGCTCCCTCTATGTGGGGGACGCCTTCAAGGTGGACGTCGCAGGAGCCCACGCGGCAGGCATACCCGCGGTCTGGTTCAACCACCGCAACCGCGAGATGCCGCGGGGCGAGCAGCCGGCGGAGCACGAGGTGAGGTCAGCGGAGCAGCTCCTCTCGCTCATGCAATCCCTGTTACATGACCAGGGGACAAAAGGCGCCTAGATACCTCCTCACCCCTCCTGGGGCGAGAGGAGCAGCGCCATCCCACAGAACGGCGGCAGGTCGGCAGTGAGGGTCCCGTCCTCCAGGGTCGCGCGCTCGTCTCCCCTGGCGATGGTCCCGCCGTAGCAGTCCCATGCCGTGTCGATAAGCACCTCCGCCGACGCGGCATCCGGCACCGGGAGCTCGTAGCCCTCGTGCGCCTGGTCGGAGAGGTTGAACACGAACGCGATGCGCTCGGGCTCCGGCCCGCCCTCGCCGTCCGCACCGCCGACCGTGGAGCGCTCGATGGCGTAGACCACGTGCTCAGGGTCGTCCACCTGCAGCCAGCGGAAGCCGTCGCGGTCGTAGTCGCCCTCCCAGAGCGCCGGATGTGCCAGGTACAGCGCGTTGAGGTCGCGGCAGTAGCGGCGGAACGCGTCGTGCACGGGGTACGTGGTGAGGAACCAGTCCTGCTGGCGCCTCTCGTCCCACTCGCGCAGCTGCGCCACCTCGGACCCCATGAAGTTGAGCTTCTTGCCGGGATGCGCCGCCATGTACAGGTACAGGGCCCTTGCCTGGGGGAACTTGAGGCCGTAATCCCCCCACATCTTCTGCGCCACGGTCGCCTTGCCGTGCACGACCTCGTCGTGGCTGAGCGGCAGCAGGTAGCGCTCGTTGTAGTAGTACATCATCGAGAACGACAGCTTGTGGTAGTTCTGGGGCCGCCACTCCGGGCCGGTCTGGAAGAACTCCAGCGTGTCGTGCATCCAGCCCATGTCCCACTTGTAGTCAAAGCCCAGGCCGCCCTGCTCCACGGGCCGCGTGACGCCGTCGTAGTTGGTGGAGTCCTCGGCGATCAGCATGCAGCCCGGGTCCAGCGCGTGCACGCCCGAGTTCATGACGCGCAGGAAGTCGACCGCGTTGCCGTTGACCCCGCGTGCCTCGTCGCCCTGCCAGTAGATGATGCGGCTGATGGCGTCCATGCGCAGGCCGTCAAAGTGGTAGGCGCCCAGCCAGTAGTTTGCGGACGACTGCAGGAAGGACCGCACCTCTCCCCTGCTGTGCATGAAGTTGTGACTGCCCCACTCGCTCACGCCCACGGCGTCGTTGGGATACTCGTACAGGGCGGTTCCATCGTAGTTTGCCAGGCCAAACGAGTCCACAGCAAAGTGGACGGGGACAAAGTCAAGGATCGCGGCAATACCCGTCGCGTGCAGCCGGTCCACGAGCCCCATCAGCTGGCGGGCCGTGCCGTAGCGGCTGGTGGGTGAGAAGAACCCGGTGGGTTGGTAGCCCCAGCTCGCGTCCAGTGGGTGCTCGGCCAGGGGCAGGAACTCCACGGCGTCAAAGCCCATCGTGGCGAGGTACTCCACCAGGGGGTCGGCAATCTCCTCGTAGGAGTACCAGTCCGCGGGGTCGTCGGACGCCTCCTCCGCCCCTCCGCGCTTGCGCCAGCTGCCCAGGTGCAGCTCGTAGATGTTGAGAGGCGCGTTGGTGCGGGAGGTACGCTCCCCCATCCACTGCGTGTCGCCCCACTGGTACCCGCCGAGGTCGCGTATGACGGAGCGGTGGCCGGGCCTCAGCTCCGTGCCGTAGCCGTAGGGATCGGCGTGGTCCAGGTACCTGCCGCCGTGGTAGATGCGGAACTGGTAGAGGTCGCCCTCACTCGCGCCGGGGATGGACGCCTCGTAGAAGTTGCCGTCCTCCACCCGGTGCATCTCGACCGTGCGGGGCTCGTCGCAGGAGGGCTCGCCGTCGTCGCCGAGGGGCCACCACAGCACCACGATGCCGTCCGCCGCCGGGGCGAAGGTGCGGAAGGTCGCCCCCTCCCCCTCCAGATGCGCCCCCAGGTAGGTGTGCGCAAAGAACTCGTGGCCCGAGTAGAAGTCCTGGATGTTCACGAGGCCCCCTGCCTCTCGCTGGCGGCGCCCGGCGCCGGCCGTCCCCTACGATTCCAAACCCATTTTAATGTCACCCGGACACGCGGCACCCACCAATCGGCCGCGACAGGAAAGAGGGTCTCGGCCGGCGCGTGAACGTCGTGCTCGCCTCGTCTTCCCGCCATGTACAGGCGAGAGTGGCGCGGACGACCTACTCGTGGGCCTCCAAGAAGGCCTCGACCACCGCGTTGTAGCGCTCCGGCTGCTCCCCGTGCACCCAGTGCGTGCCGTCCTGGAAGAGCTCCCACCGCGCCCCGGGAATGCCGTCCGCCACCTGCTTGGCGATGAGCGGCGTGCACTCGTCCGCCGTGCCGGACGTCACCAGCGTGGGGACGTCGATGCCCGGGAGCTGGTCCACCACGCTCCAGCCCTTGAGCGCCCCCGTGACCACGAACTCGCTCATCCCCTGCATGAAGTGGTAGCACTCGTCGCCCACCGGGTCGGGCTCGGGGCTGTGCAGGCCGTCCGGGCGCTCGTCCTCGGGCACGAGCGAGACGTGCCGGCGGTAGTACTCCGCGGACGCGGCGCGGACCTCGGGACGGTCATAGTCGCCGTCGACGTCCGCCTGCGCGAGGGCACGGTCCATCTGGGGCGGGAGGTAGTGGCGCAGGCGCACCGCCTCGTGCAGCCACAGGTCCATGCTCGCGGGCGAGCTGGCCACGACCATCGACGCCAGGCCATCGTGTCCGTGCGGGTGCCACGGCTCGCCGATGGCGTACATCATCGCGAGCATGCCGCCCCAGCTCTGCCCCAGGATGTGGCAGCGGCCCAGGCCGAGTGCATCTCTCACGCAGTCGAGCTCGTCCAGGAAGAGTCGGCATCCCCACTTGTCCGGAAGAGGAGGGGTCTTTGACCTGCCGCAGCTGATCTGGTCGTAGTAGACCACGGCGCGCCCGTAGCGCTCGGCGATGCCGTCCAGCGTCTGGAGGTAGTAGTGCGCCGCGCCCGGCCCGCCGTGCAGCACCAGTAGCGGCAGCTTGCCCTCCTCGCAGTGACCCGCTATGCGGTAGTAGGTGTGGTAACCGGCAAAGGGAACGTATCCCTCGCGTTGGTCGAGCATGGCAGCCTCCGTCCTCGTGGTGGCTCAACCATAGCGCAGCGGCGAGGATGCGTCAGACGCGATGCGGCCGCCCGCCTGGGACGACGGACGGCCGCGCGTGGGGATGGGGGGGCGAGAGGAGGCTAGCCCCCCAGGAGGGAGAGGACCTCGCGCTTGGCTTCGAGGAAGGCCGGCGTGAGGGCAAACTCCTCGGGGGCCGACGCGCCCTTGGGACGGTCCACGACCACCTCGCGGGCGATGGTGCTGGGCACGCCGCCGGAGGGGTTGCCGCGCAGCACGTAGATCCGCGACGCCATGGACACCGCCTCGTCCACGTCGTGCGTTATGGCGAGGGTCGCCAGCGAGAGCTCTGCGGACATGCGGCAGTACCAGCCGCGCATGTCGGTGCGCGTGAGCGCGTCCAGGGCGGAGAAGGGCTCGTCGAGCAGCACCACGTCGTTGCCCATAAGGTACGTGCGCATGAACGCGGCGCGCTGGCGCATGCCGCCCGAGAGCTCGCCCGGCCAGCGCTCCTCCGTGCCCGCGAGGCCAAAGCGCTCCATCAGGGGCTCGGCCTTGGCGCGTGCCTCGGCGCGCGACATGCCACCCACCACCAGCGGCAGGCACACGTTGTCGATGATGCGCTTGCTGGGGATGAGAAGGTCCTTCTGCAGCATGTAGCTCACGTGGCCAGGCGTGCCGGTGACGTCGCGGCCGTGCAGGAGCACCATCCCGCTCACCGGGCGCGTGAGGCCGCTCAGCGCGTGCAGGATGGTGGTCTTGCCGCAGCCGGAGCGTCCGACCAGGCACACGACCTCGCCGCTCCCCACGTGGAGGCTGACGTCGCGGACCACGTCGGGACCACCCTCCCAGGCCAGCGTCAGGCTGCGCGCCTCCAGGCTGGGGGCGAGGGGATCGCCGCTGCCGGCGGAACTGGTTGCGGGAGAGGGGACCGTCCCCTCTTCCCCGCCGTCCGCGCCTGGTGCATCGCGCTTGCGTCGCAGCACGCTAGGCCTCCAGGTAGTCCATGGTCCAGCCGGAGTTGACGTCCAGCTGGTTGTTGACGAGCTTGTTGTCGTTGAGCCACTTGAAGTAGGTGGCCCAGCGGTCCTTGTCGATGACGCCCCAGCTCTTGGCGTCGGCGACGTACTGGTCCTTGAGGTAGCTCTGGCTCTGGCGCACGAGCTTGGAGTCGAGCTCGGGGACCGCGTCACACAGGATCTGCGCCGCGCCGTCGGGGTCCTTGACGGCGTACTCGTACCCCTTCTTGGTGGCGCGGACGAAGGCCTTCACCACGTCGGGGCTCTTCTTGCAGAAGTCGTTGTTGGCGGCAAGCACCGGCGTGTAGAAGTCGAGCTTGTCGTCGATGCTTATGAAGCTGAAGTAGTTGTAGGCAAAGTCCTGGACGATGGCGTTCTGGACGGCCCAGCCCTCGTACACCCACACGCAGTCAAACTGCTTGTTCTTGAGGCTGGTCACCTCGTCGTCGGTGGAGACGGACACCATCTTGACCTTGGAGTAGTCGCCGCCGTCGGCCTCGACCACGTCCTTGATGGTGGCCTGCTCAACGGGCATGTTCCAGGTGTCGTACACGTGATCCTCCATGTGTTTGGCGCTGGTGATGCCGTCCTCCTTGCGGCTCATGATGCCCGAGGTGTTGTGCTGGATGATCGCGGCCACCGCCTGGATGGGCAGCGGGTTGTCGGACGCGAGGGCGTTGGCGATGTAGTCCTGGTACGACACGCCCAGCTGAGCCTGGCCGGAGCCGATCATGGCCTCCGCCGTGTCCTCGGCGGGCTGAACGATGTCGATGTCGATGCCCTCGTCCGCGTAGTAGCCCTTCTCCTTGGCCACGTAGATACCCGTGTGGTTGGTGTTGGGCGTGTAGTCCAGGCAGAACGTGATCTTGGTCTTGGCAGTGGAGCCGGCGCCCGAGTCTAACGCCGAGCCACCCTTGGATGCGGAGGCACCGCAGCCAGCGAGGGCGACGGACCCCAGGGCGAGGCCGCTCGCTGCGAGGAACTGGCGACGAGAGATGCTGTTCATGTTACTTCTCCCCTTCTGCCCTCTTCCAGGGCATGCAGAGGCGCTGGAGGGCGTCGACGAGCCCCATGAGCGCCAGCGACAGTGCAGAGATGATGATGATCACCGCAAACATGCGGTCGTACGAGAAGGACTTGCGCACCCGGGTCATGTACACGCCCAGGCCGCTGAAGCCGCCCAGCCACTCGCTGATCACGGCGCCCACGATGGCGTAGGTAGCGCTGATGCGCAGACCACTGAAGAACTGCTCGGCGGCGGCAGGCATCTTGACCTGCCAGAAGATCTGCCAGCGCGTGGCGTTCATGGTGCGCATGAGGTCGACCATGTCGGGGTCGACCGACTGAAAGCCCGAGACCAGCGACACCGTGATGGGGAAGAACGTGGTGAGCACCACGAGGACCACCTTGGGAGCCAGCCCGTATCCCAGCCACAGGATGAGGATCGGCGCCACGGCGATGGTGGGGATGGTCTGCGAGATGGTGATGAGCGGCGAGAACGCCAGGCGAAAGCCCTCGAACCGGTCCATGAGCACCGCGAAGGCAAAGCCCACGGCGCAGCCGATCACGAGGCCGAGTGCGGACTCGGCGAGCGTGGTGGCGGAGTTGGAGACCAGCAGCGGGAAGTCCCCCACCAGCGCCGCCATCACCTGCGTGGGCGTGGGCAGCATGAAGTTGGGCACGATGCCGCACACTACCAGCAGCTGCCACGCCATGAGGATGGCGAGCGTGGTCACGAGCGGGATCGCCACGCGCCGGGCGCGACCGGTGCCATGCGGGGCGGGACGGGCCTCTCCCCTGGAGCCTTGTGCCATGGGCTACGCGACCTCCGCCTTGCCCGTGGGCGCAAACTCGGGGTCGCCCTCGTGGTACTTGGAGACCTTGTGCTCGGTGGACATGACGTCCCCGCCGGGACGGTAGTCGATCTTGACGTAGGTCATCATCGAACCGCAGCCCGCCTTGGCACCCACGAGCTGGCAGTTCTTCACGACCTCCATGCACGCGTCGTAGTCACCCTCGATGGCGGTCTCGAACGGACCCACGAAGTAGTTCAGGCCCGTCGAGTCGATGTAGGCGATCACCGCGTCCACCACTCGACAGGTCTCCTCGTCGGACTTGGAGTCCATGGGCAGAAACTGGATTGCCACGCTACAGTCCATGCAGCTTCCCTTCCGGACGCCAAAAGGGGCGCCCACTCCACGTAGGCGCCCCGAACATCCGGTGCTCTGGTCCCTACGCCGGCATTACCCGGATCAGGTTCGGTCAGGGCCGCGTTGCTGGGCCCATTCTCAGCCGGCGTGCGCCAGCCCCCGTTTGTCGCGTGCCATTGTAGCGCAAGGGGGAGGGGCGTCTCCCCCTTGGGTCATGGGTTTCTGCAGGAGGGTTCGGGGACTTTGGCCACGACCCCTCCCGAGACAGATATTCGGCATGGCGATCGACGTCCAAGTCACGCGCGTTGCTCAAAGGATCCAATTGGTCATCAGCACTCGAAGAGGAGGAATTGGTCATACTCTTCCGTCGTGGTTTTGACTTGTTGGGGGAGAGACGATGGAATCATCTGCTCAAGACATGGAAGAGCGCGAGGGAATGGCCCGGGACGCGGGCGAGACGGGCAAGACCCTCGGCGCCCGTGGGTCGCTTGAGGTGGGGGTCGCCCTCTTCTCCATGTTCTTTGGGGCGGGCAACCTGATCATAGCCCCGCTGCTGGGCGTACAGGCGGGGCCCAACGTCGTGGCTGCGACGCTGGGGTACCTGGTCTCCGGGGTGGGCCTGCCCATCGCCGCCATCGTGGCCATAGCCCGCGCGGGGACCGCGGGGTCTCTCCTCGACCGCATCGGGACGAGGTTCTCGCGCGTGTTCGCGATTCTCACCTACCTGGCCATAGGACCCCTACTCGCCATCCCTCGAACCGCCTCGACCTCCTTCGAGATGGTGAGTCCGCTACTCCCCTCGGGAGGGGATGCTGGCGCCTTTAGGCTGCTGTTCTCGCTCGCCTTCTTCGCCGCGGCGCTTGCCTTGGCCCTCCACCCAACTCGGATCGTCCGCCTCATGGGCAAGGTGACGGGGCCTCTGCTGATCGCCCTCCTCGTGCTGATGGTCGCGGCGCAGGTGGTGGCACCCGCCGGGGACCCGCTCGCGGAGGCGCAGACGGGCTACGCCGCGACGCCGGCGGTGGCGGGCTTCCTCCAGGGCTACCAGACGCTCGACCTTCTCGCCTCGCTCGCCTTTGGCGTGGTCATCACCAGCAGCATCCGCAGCCTCGGGGTCACCAGGCCCGATGCGGTCGCCCGCCAGGTCGCGCGGTCGGGCGTCGTCGCGGGCGCGCTCATGGCGGTCGTGTACTGCGCCCTCAGCTACCTGGGCTCGAGGATGGGCACCGTAATGCCACGGGCACAGAACGGGGCCGAGGTCATCTCGCTCGCGGCCTCCATGCATTTTGGAACCGCAGGAGCCGTGCTCACCGCCGCCGTCTTCCTCATCGCCTGTTTCAACGTGTGCGTGGGGCTGGTCTCCTCCATCGGCGAGTACTTTGCCAAGACCTTCCCACGACTCTCGTACCGTGCCTGGGCGATGCTCATCGCGTTAGTGTCGTGCGGTCTCTCCAACGTCGGCCTCACCGCCATCCTCGCTTACTCGGTGCCCGTGCTTATGGCCCTCTATCCCATGGGAATCTGCGCCGTGGCGATGGGCCTCGTGCCCGGGTCTCAGCGACACGTGCTGCCCTGGCGCGTCTCGATGGCATGCGTCGGCGCCGTGAGCACGCTCTCTGCGCTGCGCGAAGCGTTCGCCTCCGGCCTTGCACTTCCCCTCGATCGCCTTCCCCTGTCCTCCATGGGGCTGGGCTGGGTTGTCCCGGGCGTCCTGGGGTTTGTCGCGGGGACTGTGGTCGGTGAAATCGCCCATGCGCACCATGCCTGCTGAGGAAATGCGAGTTATGGCAATCTGAAAGCCTCGACTGCCGAGGAAATGCGAGTAATGGCAGAGAAACAGGGCCCCGAAGCACCTCTGGCTGCAAACACTCGCCTTTTCTCAGCGGCTGGGCACCTCCCGATTGCCAACACTCGAGTTTTCTCAGCAGCCTTACTTGGGACCCTCCCAAGGAAGCTAAATCGGTGGCATCAAGCCCTCGACATTCCCACAATCGGTAAGTCTTGGCGACCATAATCAGTAAGTGGGATGGCCCACAATTAGCAAGCGGCGGGGCCAACGGCTTGGTACCGGTGTCCTCCGGCGGTTGCAGGATGCGTTCGTGCAAGCCTCAGAACGGCACCTATCCCTCGGAGCCCGCCAGCTGCATGTCGAGCAGGCGGCGTTCCAGCCCCTCGTCGACAGCAAAGAGGTACAGGCCGTGCACCCCGCGCTTGAGCAGGACGTTGAGCTCGTGCCTGAGGTTATCCTCGGGCCTCTCGCTTCCGTTGATGGCCTGGCTGTTGCAGCTCTTGGTGGGGTCGAACACCAGGTGCCCATCGCGCCAGCAAACGGACGGGCCGATGATGACGCCGGCGTAGTTGAGGTCGAACCCCTGGATGGTGTAGATGGATCCGCACTCGCCCAGGGTGTGGCTCTGCTCCGCCCATGCCTTGCCCTTGTCCCGCCTCGCCTCCGCGGGCGTCTGGACAGTCTGGTAGTTCCACGGCATGTGGAAGCACTCCGAGGAACCCGCCTCGCCGGTGTCGGATTGACTGTCCTGCCGGTGGCCATCCTGCCCAAGTGAGACCCAGTGGCTCTCCTCCCGAACGATACGGACCTCCCACACCCCTCCAAATGCGGGGTGCGACTTGCTGGAGTACGGCCAGTCGTACGTGGCAAGCATGCGGGAGAGCCCGTGGGACGTGTCGTCGACCATCTCGCCCGACTTATCGTCGAAGGTCAGCGCCCGTTCCTCGATCGCTGACCTCAGCTCGAACGGGGAGTCGAAGACCCTGATTTGGTAGGGCTCGTGCCCGTCCCGCGGGATGTCGTGGGGAATCGGGCCCACGCCCCTCCCACTGGCGAAGTCGTCGATCCACGCGATGACCTCGTCGCAGGCGTCGATGCGATACTGCTGGCGGAGCAGCAGGTTGGAGACGTGAAACGGGAGGCGGTCGAGCTCGGCCTGCCTCCGCGGGCACTCGGTGCAGCGGCCCGGGAAGCGATCCTGCGGAAACAGGGCGTCCCTCATCTCTGGGGCAAGCTCCTGCGACTTCCTCAGCACCTGCCCCAGGTCGTATACCGCCACGACGACCCGTGCGCGACGCATGATGTCCACGAGCATGTTCCTTGAGCCGCGATACCCCTGGTTGCCCTCGTTGAGGAGGAGGTGTGCCTCGTCCACGAGCGCGATGTCCACGGGGTGCATGGGATGGTCCTGCCTGTCAAGCCCCCTGCCATGCCCCAGTTCGCTGTGCTGGTTGATGAACTGCGTCGGCGCCAGGACCACCTTGCCGTCCGACCCCTGGAGTGCGAGCCGGCGCATGATGGCGTTGTATACGGTGAGCTGCTCCTTGTGGTTGACCAGCAGGCACGCGTCCACGGTCCTCTCGCCTGACCCAAGCTCGTTCATGATGCGAAGGAACAGGTGGCTCAAAAGCACGGTCTTGCCGGTCCCCGCCATGCCCTCGACCACAATGAGCTCGCCGGTGGATACGGGCGCGTCCGGGTTTGACGGCACCTCTCCCCCGCTTGGCAGCGCCTGGCGCAGGCGGGCGAGAATCGCGTCCTCCGCGTTGAGCTGGTCCCTCCCGAGGGCGTGGAACGGCGATGCCTTGAAGATGGCGGAATCCCGGATGACCGACTCCGCCGGAAAGAGCCGCGGCTCGTACCGGTTGAGCTTGCGCCACGCCGCAGATGTGATGGCGGGGAGCTCGCGCTTGGTGAAGTAATCGTCCTGGGGGTTGCCGCGCCCGTTGACCAGGGTCACGTCCTCCACGTCGGACGCGAGGAGGTAGCTCAGGAAGGTGTTCTCGAGGTCGAGCGTGAGCGACTTGTTGAAATGGTCCTGGCCAATGACCAGCATGCGGGCGTCCGACTGGTTCAGCTGGTGCCACGCCTTTCTGCCGCGTTCCGAGCGGTACGTGACGTCGTCCGAGTAGTGCTCCTTGGTCCGGCGCACGATGGAGTTTGTCTCACCCACGTACACCAAGAACCTGTCGCGCTCGAACCCGCTGCGCATGCGCTCGTGACGCTTGCCGTGGATGATGTAGACCGTCGGGAAGGTCTTCAGGAGCGCCCGGTCCTCCCGCGAGACCGCACGGCCATCGACCTCGCGGTCGACGTCGTCGATGCTCTGCTCGACCTCGCGGTCGTCCTCGCGAAAGGGGACGTCGATGACTATGGGCTGCCTTGGCGCCATTGCCCTCCCTGGTGAGACGTGCCGAGACGTTGCCGCGAACGCATCCGCCGAGTGAAGGCGCACCCCGGCCGGCTGCGTTGTCGTGGCCCGTGCCGATAGCTAGCCGAGCTGGGGGGTCGGTATGGTGCATCTCTCTCTGCCGGACGACCGCCCAAGCTGACGGCACCCCCGGCGCTAGAGTTCGGTGTACTTTCTCGAGCTTCCGCGGCTCAGGCTTACAGGATACTTCTTGGCGTTGGCCTCGAGCTTGCGGTTCACGATCTGAAGAGGGTCAAGGTCGCACGCATCCGCCATGTAGAGGCAGTAGATGAGGACGTCCGCGAGCTCCTCCGCCACCCGATCCGTCCGCCCCTCCACCGAGACATCCGACCCCGACCACTGGAACGCCTCCAGTAGCTCCGCCGCCTCGAGGCTGATCGAGATGGCGAGGTCCTTGGGGTTGTGGAACTGCGCCCAGTCCCTTTGATCGCGAAACGCCCGCACCCTGGCGATGGTCTCCTCGTAGTCCCGCATGCGCCACGACCTCCTCTGCCCATGCCATTGACGACTCACCATTATGCGCCGGCGGGGCGAGATGACCGCCGACGACTCCCGCCGCCCATCCCGCCGGCAGGGCGGGCACACGTCCCCGCGGCTCAGTCCCTCATGCCCCGGCGCTCAACGCCCGGCTGATTGTAGTAGCGGCGCTTTTCTCCGTACATCTGTCGCTCCGCACGCCTGGTGAGCTCTGCGACATCGATGTTGGGTGCTTCCGAGACGGCAACGCCAAACGAGGCGTGGCAGGAACTCCCCTCCGCGAGGCGCCTCGCCTCCTCAACCTTGCTCCTGATCTGGCCCTCGTCGAGGTCGCAGGCGAACACGACGAACTCATCGCCTCCGATGCGATACGTGTCCTCCTTGCCAAACGCCTCCCTGAGCGCGGCACTCAGGCACTTGAGCATCCTGTCCCCGGCCTCGTGCCCAGATCTCTCGTTGAGCTCGTGGAGGCCGTTGAGGTCCGCATACACGCAACCCAGACTCCGCTTGCAACGCAGAGGGTATTCTGAGAGCGCCTGCTCGTAAGAGTTACGGTTTCTGACCCCTGTGAGCAGGTCCTTCTCGCTGAGCTCGGCAAGCTTGAGCTGAGCGTATTCCTGCTGGAGCTTCACGTTGAGCATGTATGAGTTGATGCCAATGCTGACGGCGGAGAAGAGACAGGAGTTGACGATGTCGTCCACCACGAACGCCGGGTTATCGAATATCAACGACATGCAAACGAAGAAGGCGGTGTTGATGAGGATGCAGAGAATGATCCTCCGGCGCCTATCCGTGAAGAGCAGCGGCGAGGCGAGGACGAAGGCGGGAAAGGCGGTCGCGACCAGGTCCGCATTGAGGCGCGTCCCCAATACCGTCGAGTAGACGAGCAGGCAGCTAATCGTCACATAGGTGAGGAACCCAATCTTCCTTTCGTCACTCGGCTTCACACGAACTGCGACAAAGCACAGGAGGAGGGAGAGCATAAGCGAAATGAGATACAGGATTCTTGCGCGACTCATCATCGAACTGAAGAACGACATAAGCAGCATGAGCACCATCATGATGGAGAAGGCGGCGGTAACGATGATGATGCTGCGGCGGTTCTCTCTGGCAATGCTTGGCCGGATGCGCTCCCACTGCTCGTCGGTAATATGCGACTTGATGCCGACGCGCACTCCTCCATTTCGCAAGATCACCATCGGCCCGAAGAACCCCCCCCCGCACGCATTCTTTGCATGCGGTATCGTTCACACTCCTACGCAGAAGCCCACTCGGGCAGTTGACACGCAACGGCAGCAGACCCCATTGATGTGGCTAAGGCGCACACACCTCTCCCTCACCTCCCAATGGGGAGAGAGACGCGCCACACACGGTCTGTAATACAACTTAATCCTCTTGGCCGAGGACCCCCGCATCAAAATCCGTCACAATCCTATTTGCATGGTTCCGCTTCGCCTCGTACATGTAGCGGTCGGCGCGGGCAACCACAGACTTGAGGTCGTCCTCATCCCTGACCACGGTCATGCCCATGGACACCTGACAGTCGATTTCCTGGTCGCCCTCGCTGACGCGTCCCTTCTCCGCAATCCTCGCAAAGCGGCGGGACGCACCCTTGACGTCCTCGGCACTCCTCAGGCGGAGGATGCCAACAAACTCGTCGCCACCCCAGCGGCAGAAGTCATCGGTCTTTCTTCCATACTTTCGAAGGGCGAGGGCGAAGGCCCTCAGGACCTTGTCACCCACCACGTGCCCGTAGGTGTTGTTAAGGTAATGCAAGTTGTCGACGTCAGCAAAGAGAATGGCGAACTGCCGCCCCGTGCGGTGATAGAGCTCCAGGGCATCATCGATGCAGGACTCCATGTACTTTCTGCCCGGCAGGCAGGTCGTGGGATCCCTCGTCGCCACCTCATATATCTGCTTCACGAGGCCGTGCTCGTAGTCGCCATCCGCGAGCGGGACAAAGAGCGAGACGACCCTCTGGATTCTCCCCTCCCCGTCCTTCAGCGGGGCGAGCGTGTTCCTAATCAGTACGTCGTTTCCATCCTTGGCCCTCATGAACATCTGGGTAGTCTGCGGTTTACCCGTCGCCAAGGCGAGAATCGCAGGGCAATGGTCCGATGCAATCCTCGTCCCGTTTGCATTGGAGCAGCCCAGCTCCGAGTCGATACACCTCCTACCCACCATCTCGCTTGAGGAATAGCCAAGGAGTCGTTCTGCCTCACGGTTCCAAAACTCGACCGTCTGATTGGGCTGCAGGACATAGCACCCAATGGGGACAGAGTTCATGAGACCCTTGAAGCCATCCCAGGACGCGACGGTGTCGTCATGGGAGCGCTCGTCCCCTGCGGGACCAGGATTGAGGTCATCGGCAAAGAGCAAGCCTGTGACCCTATCGTGCAACCTCACCATCTCGTCGATGTACAGGACCCGAACGTCCGCAAAAAGCGTAATGTTCGTGCTCCCGACCTTGTGAATGGCATCGATGCTGGTACGTATTCTGCTGGCAATGTCCCTGAGCTCGCTCTTAAGGCGATACTTGGCGAGAACCCCGAAGAGCCCTCCCCCAAGATTGGCGCAGGTTGCCTCATTGCCTAGTGCATTCGCAACGGCTACCTCGCAGGCAGAGTCCAGCCTTCGCACCGCGTCGCGTCCCTGCCGATCGAGAATCCGCGGTACCTCGGGTATCCTGATGCAGATGGCTCCGAACAACCTTCCGTTCATCCGGTAGTCCGCCACATACTCCATGAGGTCGCGGACGAACCTCTCGGTCTCGTCACAGCTGCTCGAGAACGAATCTTCCTGGGCACCATCAGCCTCAAGTCTGGGGTCCTCCGTAAAGCACCCCATCAGGCCACTGACCTTTCCGTTGTGATAGATCGGCCACTTGGTGGCGCAGATGCTCCGAGTGACGCCCCTCGCTATGCAGGTGCCCGGAACGACACGGCTCACCTTGCCGGTTCGTAGCACGCCGAGCTCTTCCTCCTTGTAGAGCTCCTCGTTTGGGTGCCACTCCATGTCCTCGTCCGTCTTGCCGATGATCTCGCTAGACGAGGCAAATCCGTAGTAGTCGAGGAAGGCGTTGCTTGCCCCCAGGAACCTGCGCTCTCCATCCTTCCAGAACAGCTTGAGGGGAACGTTCTGCACCAGGGAGTCCCAGAGCACGTCGCTAACGGACTGGTTGCGCCCCAGCAACAGCGACTGAGAGCTCTCCTGAATGGTGCGGAGCGTATCCTCCAAACCCTTCATGTCAAGGAGACGTATGCCATACATCACCTTTTCCCTGTTTGAATCCTGGGCAAAGGCGAGCACGTGCTCCATCCACCGATACCTGCCGTCGTCATCAAGGGTGCGAAAGGCATCGCGGACGACCATTCCGCTTGTGTTCTCCAGGCGCTCGCGCATCGTGCCCAGGTCAAGAAACGCGGCGTACCTGCCCCTATCGGCATCGAAGACCCGGGGGACGATGCTCGCGCACTCGCCACTCTCGCCCCATAGGACGGTCTCCTGCTCCCTGGGGTCGGTGGAGATGTTCTCGAAAACGATGTCCCGAACCGTGCCGTCTGAAAGGCTGACGTAGAAAACGTTTTTGTAGTACGCAAAAATGCTGGCCGCGGCAGCCCTCAACTCCACTAGCCTCTTCGTCTGCTCGGTCAGGTCGGAGAAGCTTGCGACTATGACGCTGTGGCCACCCACCTGGCTGACGGAGCGAAAGCGGAAGAGCATCTCCCTTCCAAAGAACGTGATGGCCTGCTCCCCCACCTTTCCGGATTTCGTCGCGAACAGCACCGCCTTGTCCAGGTCCTTGCCAGAAAGCCAGTTCCACTCGTTCACGGCGTCCTCGAAGGCTTTGGGGCCATTCATCCCATACTGGGGGAACATTTTCGACGCAGCCGCGTTGTACTGCAGGGTGCGGAACGAGCCATCGTAGTAGTCGTACATCACGAGCGGAGAATCCGAGAGGAAGTTGACGTAGGCCGCCTCATCGAGCAGGGCCTTCTGCCTTGCATCCTCAATCGAGCTCCCACGCCTCATGCAGGCGTCCAGGACCTCGTCAAATGGAAGGGGCTTCCCAAACAGGTACCCCTGCATCTTCGCACAGCCCGCCATCCTGAGGAAGTCCGCCTGCTCCTCGGTCTCGACACCCTCCGCGAGCGTCCTGATGCCAATCTCCTTGTCCATGGCAATTACCGAGGAGATTATCTTCCGCGACCGATCCGTGTCCTTGCGCAGGAAGCCCATGTCGAGCTTGAGGACGTCGAAGTCGTAGTCCTTGAGGAGGTTCAGCGAGCTGTAGCCGCTCCCGAAGTCGTCCATCCAGACCTCGTAGCCAGCTTCGCGGAAGTTGTTGAGCGCATCGATGATTGCCGTCTCCTGGGAGGCAAACGCACTCTCGGTGACCTCAATGTGAAGGGAGCTCCTGGGGATGTCGTGCTCCCTCACGAGGGCCTCAACCTCGCCAAAGATGTCTCCGCACAGGAAGTCGACCCGAGAGAGGTTGACGGAGATCGGTATCTCGGCCAGGCCCAGTCGGTTTCGCCCCGCGATCCTCTCCACGACCTGTCTGATGACACAGAGGTCGAGCTTGCAGATCTGGCGCGAATCCTCGAGGGGCCTGACAAAGACCGCAGGCGAGAGAAGCCCCCTCGTGGGGTCGTCCCAGCGGGCGAGAGCCTCCATTCCACAGAGGTTTCCCGTGCTCGACCGAACGATGGGCTGATAGTAGACGCGAATCCAGCCGTTTCGTATTGCCTCGTCGATGTTGGAGACAACGTACTCCGCGACCTCCAGGCGCCTCCCCATCTCTTCGTCGTAAACAGAGAACCTGGTTCCCGGATGCTTCCTGCAGTCGTCACAGGCAACCTTCGCGCGGTTGCAAATCGTCTCCGGGCTTGACTCGTGGTCGTCCCAGACACTCGCACCGATTCTGATGCCGACACCCTTGGGCGCAATCTCCTGGAACACCTCGACCACGGTTACGACCTTCGCCCGAATGTTCCCCGAGTGCATGAGTACCGCAAAGTGGTCGACGTCAAAGCGCGATATCGGATTGGCGGGGAAGATGGCCCTGAGGTGGTCCCCCACAGACTTGAGGAACGCATCTCCAGCCGAGATCCCCTTGCGCATGTTGATGGAGCGAAAGTTCACCACGTCGATGTAGAGGACCGCGAGCTCGGACTCGTCCCTCGCAGAGTTGAACTTACTCCTCCACCTATGCATGACCTGGAAGAAGGAGCCCATTGGAATCAGCCCGGTGATGGGGTCGAGGGTGTCTGTCTCCACGAGGTCACCCCGAAGGCCCTGACCGACCGTAAGGTCGACGACCATGGGGTCTCCGTCCGTGGTCCTCCATGCGACGGATCGAACGCGAATCAGCTGCCAGCGATTGTCTCCCTGGCTGATATGGCACTCGTATGTGACTGGCGTTCCGACGTTATCAAGCACGCGCTGCTCGTTGCCCTTCACGAGCTCGATGTCATCCGGACTGACGAAGCTCCAGAAGCTGCCACTGCACGAGTCGATGAGTTCGGCAGTCGAGCCGCTTCCGAGCATCTCCAGGCACTTCTGGTTCGCAAACGTCAAAGCCCGCCCGCCGTCTTTAAGCGAATAGGCGAGTACCGGCATCGGGATAGTGTTGAGAATGTCAAAGAGCACCTGTGGGGAGCACTCCTCAGAGACAATCTGCGATGCCATGGCATTCCCTTCGCGACTAAGCACGTGCGCTTGATAAACCCGACCAACACTCTTGTCCTGAGGCAGTCTCTACGAAAGGGAGCGTCGGGGGGTCAACTCTGTTCTATTCCCAAACGGGCTGGTTCGCAATCCGCCGCAGAGGTCATTGGTCAACCCTTTCAACCCTTTCGGCACGCTGAAAGCAGGCACCCGGCGGGGGTGGCAGCAAGCAGGATTGCCCGGCCCCTCTCCCCTGGCGTTGCCTACGCGCGAGAAGGCGAGAGAATCAGCGCCCCCCAAGCAGTCGACGATATGCCTCCGGGCTCTCGGTCATCGCCGCCGCCCGCTGCAGCCCCAGGTGCTTCCGCAGCTCATCTTGTGAGGAGTGCAGCCCCCGCAGCAGGGCAACCATGCCGTCGGCGTCGTCGAACACGTGCTCCGGACTCACGTAGCGCGGGCGGTGCAGCGTATTCGAGAAGCCCAGGATCAGCTGGTTGTTGAGGAACGCCCGCTTGACGGACGAGACGATCTCGCTCCCACGGTTGATGTCGAGGTACCAGTCGCAGTCCTGGAACAGCCGGGCGAAGGTTGCCTTGGAGGCCACGGGATAGAGACGTACGTTGGGCTGGGACCCAAAGGCCATCAGCTTGCCGGACATCTCCGTGACGGCGGCGATGTGGAAGCGCATGTTGGGCAGCGCCCCCACGATCTGGCCGAGCGCCTCGATCTGATCGGAGTTGGTGCAGACCAGGACGTCGTCGCCAGCAGCGTTGTCCCGCTCGAAGCCATAGGCAAAGCCAAAGGGTCGTACGTAGTCGCCCGACGCGCCAAGTGACAGGAGCATCTGGCAGCTCTGAGCATTCTGGACCAGGACCTGCCTGGTGTGGGAGCCTCCGCGCAGGATCATCTGCATGTTTCCGGGGATGTCGTTGCGGGGGCCCTCCTGCCAGAACAGCACGTTGCCGGCGGGGTGCATGGCCAGGCGCTCGCTCACGAAGAGCGGGTACGAGAGCGAGTTGTAGAATATTCGCTGGCCCTCCAGCCCAAGTCCCCTCAGCGTGGCCACGGCAAGCTCAGTGCGGTTGCGGTAGCGCCTCGTGACCCCGTTGCGCGAGACAATCAGGTCTCCGGTCACGTAGTTCTCCACGATGCGCTCGCAGTCCCGGTCGTCGAACCAGGAGCAGCAGAACCGCTCCCCTCGCTCGTTGAACGTGGTCCTGGCATAGAGCTGGCCCTGGAGGTCGTAGTGGTCCGTGAAGCGCACCGTGCCCGCCTCGTCCAGCCAGTCCACGTCGCTCACGATGCGACTCGCCTCCGTGCGCGCGTAGAAGATCCTGCCCCGCAGGTGGTTGCGGTCAAAGACCTTCCCCGAGGTCCCGTCCGCGGTGATCTCCCAGTAGTCGGGCAGCTCAATCTGGTTGAAGTGGCGGCCCGTCCCGGGCGTCCAGCCCGCGTGGGCAAGGCGGTAGTCCCGCACCTGGGCCGCGTCCCTTTCCCCCGCCTCACGAACGGCACCGGGGAACGTACTCGCCACGGAGTCGCCCGCCGCCAACCGGTACAGGGAATGCACGCCCTCTGGCAGGCAGGCGTCCTCGGAGAGCACGATCACTGGACCCGAGAAGCCCGCGCGCCAAAAGGAGTCGGCGAGCATCCCCGCCATCTCGTCGTAGTGGTCGAGCAGGAGGACGCCCTCCCCGCTCACCTTGTCCCAATCACGCCGTTCCATCGCTCAGCCACACGCTCCGTAAGGTAGTCTTCCGCAATCTGGTAGGACCTGCGCTCAAACGCCGCTCGGTCGTCGTGCAGGAAGTACCGCGTCACGCAGTCCGCCAACGCCTGCACCCGCTCGCCCTCGGTCATGGCCTCCCTGACCGGGACCAGGTGTCCGTTCCCACCGTCGTCGATGAAGGTCGGGTTGCCGTAGGGGACGTCGAAACCGATCATGGCGAGGCCGCTACCAACCGCCTCCATCAGGCTCAGGCCAAAGCCCTCGCTCGTGGAGCCAGAAAGGTACAGCTCGTAGTTGGGATATACCTGCGCCATGTCCATCTGCCCCAGAAAGCGCACGTACTCCCCCGCGTCGCGCTCCCTCACCAGCGCCTGGAGGCGCCCGAGCTCTGAGCCCTCGCCGCAGATGTCCAGGGTCAGGCCCGGGACCCTCTCCCTGGCACGCACGCAGGCCTCGATCACCCAGTCCAGGTGCTTCTCCGATGCCAGGCGAGACGCCGTGACCACCGAGAACGGCTTGCGCGGCGTTGCGGGATGGGTAAGGTGGTCAAGACTCCCCACGGGAATCACGACGATCCGCGGCGCCTCGCCAACGTAGCGCCGGAACTGCTCGGTCATGAGGTCCGCCTGCGCCTGCGTCGAGGTCACGAAGAAGTCGATGTGGCGGCACATGTCGAAGGGGTACTCGTAGTAGTTGTTCCAGAGGATGTGCGTGTCGTCGGTCCCAGAAACGCTGTAGTGGTCCGCGTGCACCACCACGCCCACCCGTGCGTCACCCGCGTTCTGTAGGATCGCCTGGCCGATGCCGGTCGTTCTGTCGATGATCACGGTGTCACTCGCGGAGAGGTGCAAACGACGCACGAAGTAGCCCACCAGGTCCTCCTTGGAGAAGAGCACCTGGTCGGAAAAGCGGAACGTCGACCCGTTGGCAGAGGGCATCTCCTCGTAGGCGACGGACCCGTCCTCGTTGAAGAAGCGCCTGAGGTACAGGTGCGCCCTCCCGTCGAGGGGGGCGTAGTACTCCGAGTAGATGCGCCCATAGGTGAAGTAGTCCTTGCGGATCAGCCTTCCGCCCGACACGTACTCCACGCGGTGGAGGAGGTCGCGCTTCTCGTCCGTGAAATACAGCGTGCAGTAGTCCCCCCGTCCCGCAAACTGCAGCCTGCCGACCTTGCCGTCACGGGTGACCGCGTAGTCCTGGTCACCGATCGTGTCCTGAAACTGCGCCAGGGTGTGGGTGACCGGCGACACGCGGAAGTCCGTGAACGCGGTGTAGAGCCATACCACCTCGTCGTCCTCGAAGCCAATTGCCCTGGTGAAGTGCTCGATGTTCTCCTGCGGAAACATGTCGGTAAACACGAACCGGGCGGGCTCCCCGAGCGCGCGGAACATCCGGGCGCGGTAGAGCTGCGCGTACTCGACGCCGCTCGACGCCCAGCCGATCCCAAGGTTGAAGTTGTAGATCATCGTAGCCCCTCTTACGGAAACAGAATCTTCCGCTTGCCGTCCCGCCCCATCTGGAACTCCGCCAGGAAGAAGTTGCGAGCGATGCTCTCCATCATCATCCGCTGCATGTCCTGGAAGGAGCGGTACGCCTCACGACTGTACTCGAAGATGGGGTTGCGCTGCGCGGTGCCCCGGGAGACGATGGCATACTGGAGCTGCTGCAGGTAGTCGACCTCCTCGACCCAGCCCTCGTCGAGCGCCTTCAGCATGCAAGCGCGCGTGTAGTCCTGCAGCTCCTCGGGCGAGGCGAACGTGGCGACCTTGGCGGAGTAGAGCCGCTCGGCATAGTCATCCAACCTGTTGACCAGCGTGCGGGCGTCCGGGGCGTCTCGGAGCATGGAGAGCTCCTCTTGGTCCAGCTCGTAGGACAGGTTGTCCAGCACGTAGCGGTTGAGCTCGGCCTGGGTCAGCTTGGGATGCCCACTCACAAAGCGGTTGAGGTTCTGGCGCACGATCGAACGCACCTGGTCCTCTGGCACCGTCTCCCCGTCCAGCAGCCTGTTTCGGGCGCCGTACAGGATCTCGCGCTGCCGGCGCAGAATCCGGTCGTAGCGAACCGCCTGCTCGCGGGACGAGACGCTCTGCTCCCCTATGGTCCTCTGGGCGCGGTCGATCACGCCCCGGAGCTTCCGGCGCGAGACGGGACGGTCGGCGTCCAGGATCTGAGAGGCCTTCTCGGGGTACATCTGGGTCACGATCTCGTCCTCAAGGGAGACGAAGAACTGGCTCGACCCCGGGTCGCCCTGCCTGCCTGCGCGGCCACGCGCCTGGCGCTCGAGGCGTGTGTTCTGCATTCGGCCCAGGCCAATCACGGCGAGGCCGCCCAGCTTGCGGACGCCCTCCCCCAGCTTGATGTCGGTCCCGCGCCCCGCCATGCCGGTGGAGACCGTCACGGCGTTCTTCTGGCCCGCCGCCGCGATAATCTCTGCCTCCCAGTAGGCGTTGTTGGCATTCAGCACGCTGTGAGGCACGTGCTTCTCAACTAGCATCCTGGAGAAGATCTGCGTGTCCTGGATCGTCGCCGTGACCACCAGGACGGGGCGGCCGCTCGCATGGCAGCGCAACGTCTCCTTGAGGGCGGCGTCGTACTGCTCCTCCGCTGTCTGGAAGTAGCGGTCCTCCCTGTCCACCCTCTGGACCCCGCGGTGCGTCGGCACGACCACCACGCGCTTGTGGTACACGCGCAGCAGCTCGCTCCTGGCGTCCGAGAACGTGCCGCTCATGCCGCACATCATGGGGAACATGAGGAACAGATTCTGGTAGGTGATGGATGCCACGGAGCGCTGCTCCTGCGAGATCTCCAGACGCTCCTTCTGCTCCAACGCCTGGTGCACGCCCCCGCGCAGCTTCATGCCCGGGAGGCTCCTGCCCGTGCTGTTGTCCAGGAGGACGACCTCGCCCTTGTCGGACACCATGTAGTCCTCTTGCGGCTTGAACAGGACCCTCGCGCGCAGCGCCAGCTGGATGTGGCGGTTGAGCTCGAAGCTCTCGCGTGCGAACAGGTTGGGAATGCCGAAGTAGCGCTCCGCGTACCTCACGCCGTCGTCGGTCAGCCAGACGGCCTTATCCTCCACCTCGTAGTCGCGCTTCTCCCTGAGCGTGGAGGCGAAGAAGTCCGCGGTCGCATAGAGGTCGGACTGCACGCGCGGGGAGCCCGAGATGACCAGCGGCATCTGTGCCCCGTCGAGCAACACCGAGTCCGCCTCGTCGATCAGGATGAAGTCGAAGTCCCTGAGGAAGCGGTCCTCCGCCCGCTTGACGAGGTTGTTGAGCAGGTAGTCGAACGCCAGCACGCTGTGGGTGGTGTAGAGGATGTCCGCCGCATAGTTCTCGCGCTTCTCGTCGTTGGTGAGGGTGTGGTCGGGCGCCTTGGAGACGCCCGCGCGCTCGGTCAGCCCCATGAACGTGAACACGGGACGCATCTGCTCGGCGTCACGGTAGGCCAGGTACTCGTTTGCAGTGACCAGGATCGTGCTCCTCCCCGTGAGCGCATGGAGGTAGAGGGGCATCGTCGCCGTGAGGGTCTTGCCCTCCCCAGTGCTCATCTCGGCGAGGCAGCCCGCCTGCAGCGCCGCCGCGCCGTAGATCTGCTCGTCGTACGGGTAGGTGCCCAGCACCCTGCGGTCAGCCTCCGCGATAGCCGCGTACGCCTCGGGCATGATTGCGTCGAGCGACCGGCCCCTCGCGAGCTCGCTCCTGAGCCGTGCGGTCTCGTTCCGCAGCTCGTCGTCCGAAAGGCCGCGCGCCCTTTTTGAGCGTGCCTTCACCGCACGGACCACCCGGCCGAGCCTCCCCCCCGTCATTCCTGCCCCCTCTCGGTGATCGTAAACGAGTGGAAGTGGAACGCATGTGCCCCTGCGCAAATCAGCTGCGCCTCGTAGCTGTAGGTCTTGAGCGGGCACTTCAGATCCATCTCGGGCTGGTCCATGACCAGGCTGCCGGCTTCCTCCCCGTTCTTGCCAAGGAACACGAAGCGCAGGAAGATGCCCTGCGGAACGTCGCAGTCAATGTCGAGGGAGACGTGGTAGCTCCCCTCGCCGTCGATGATCGGCAGAGATGGCTCCACCCTTCTCCCCTGGTAGTTGACCATGGAGTACCAGGATTTGATTACCGTCCCCGCAGGCATGAGGTCGTTGCGAAACTCCACGTCGTCGCGGGCGTGGAACTCCAGCTCCGACCCATACAGGTAGACGCCGCTGGCATACTCGTCCCAGTAGACGGTCCAGCTCCCCTCTTGCTCAGGCATCGCGCCTCCTGCCCCTTCCGTACTCCTGGCCCAGAACCCGGTGATACTGGCCGACGAACCAGCTTACGATGCCCCGCGTGTCGTCGTTGTGGCGGCCGTGGAGACCTTTCCCTATCACCTTTGCCCCGTTTCCGCTCAAGTGGGACAGGAGTCGCTGGTAGGCGTCGTGGTCGTAATCGTCCTCGATCATGTACGCCGCATAGATGGTGCGCCCGGACCAGTCCGTTTGGTCAAAGCGGTCCCAGAACCGATTGTTGAGCCGCTCCACCGCGTCGTCGTCCAGGCTGCCGCACTCCTTCCAGAGCAGGTCGAGCGAGGTCGGAAACACGCCCGGCCGCTGCAGGCGCTCGTTCTTGGCAACGTTGCCCAGGCTCAGGAGCGGCTTGCCCACGATCACGTCGCTGGAGCGAACCATGGTGCCGTAGTACAGCGCGCCGAAGGTCCCCATCGAGAGGCCCGAGAGGACCATCTGTTCCTCCGTGAAGCCGAGCTCCCCCAGGGCATCCCGTATCGCCCTGCAGACCAGACCCTCGTACTCCTCACTCCCAACGTAGAAGGCACCGCCCTCTAGCCTGGCGTCACTCACCAGCAAGAATGGGCAGCCCATCCGCCGCATCATGTGGTAGCCCTCAAAGCCCTCCATGGTCTTGTATCCGGAGAAGTACACGCACAGCGGTGGCTTCAGGTCACCCGGATCAAAGTAGGTGAACAGCTCCTCGCGGTCGGCGGTGACCCAACGGCGCCCGCCCGGCACAAAGGCACCCACCCCGCGCCGCGAGTGGCGGTCGTGGAGGGCCCGAATCCTGAGCGTCCCCTGGCCCCGCGCTTTGAGCGTCACGAAGATCGGGCCCGGGAGCTTGTCGTTGTCGATGGTCACTAGCTCGCGCAAGTCCTCCTCCGAGAACCTCCAGACGTTCTGGACCACCGAGACGCTGCCACGCGGGAACTGTACCACCTGCAGCTCAATCTGCACGTCGCCGTCCTTCTCGTACTCGAGCCAGAGGTCGATGGCCTGCCCCTGCTCCACCGGGACGTTACCGCGCCAGTAGGCAACCTGCTGCATGGACTCGCCAAACGAGCCCTGCAAGACCGCCTCTGTGTAGCCGTTCCAGCGCACGCTTCCCCTGAAGTTGGGAGAGATTGCCATCGCATGCGGGTCGAACTTCTCGCCATAGGGGCTCGAGAAGTAGTTTCTCAAGTCGTCACTTAGGAAGCGCGGGATGTCAGCCTCCGTATACCTTCGCCCCATTCGGCTCCGCATCAGGCGTGCCATCCGCGCGTCCAAGGCAACGCCATCGGACACGAACAGGCAGTATGCACGAACGTGCCGGGCGAGATACGCGACCTCGGACTCCGTGAGGTCACGCGCCACGAATGCAATGTCGTACTCGGGGTCGTCGGCCTCAAGGACGGGCTCGAAGCACCACTCCACGTCCTCCCCCAGCTCCACCAGCCTGGAGTAGTCGCTATTTCCGAGCTGCAGCGCCCGCGTGCTGACCAATCCCGATCACCTCCTTCCAGGCCTTCACGAGCTCCTCGGAGGTGAACCTGCCGCCCAGCTCGTAGGACGCAATCTGCGCCTCGTTGAAATTCTCCACGCTACCAAGGTAGAAGTCCACCGCGTCGGCAAGCTGGGAGACGTCCTCGATGACCCTGCCGTTCTTCCCGTCCTCGAGGTATTCAGTCCCGCGCATAGCGATCTGCGGGATTCCCGTGCTCATGGCCGAGATCTGCAGAAACTGGTCGGGCAGGGGCGAGAGGTCAACGACCACGCGCTGCTCGCGAATCGTGCGGCTCACGTGCAGCTCGTCCACGCACTGGCTCACGGAGAAGACCACCGGCGTGCCGTCTGACTCCGGGAGCCCGTTCTCGGACACCCCCTGCCTATCGCTCGCCATCTCCGGGTCTAAGCCAGCCCTCTGGAGGGCGCCCTGGGCTCGCCTGAGCAGGGAAATCTTCTCGTCATAGTGCGCCGAGCGAGTGAAGAGGCATACCCGGGCCAGGTGGTTCCTCGTGATGACGTAGTTGGCAAGAGAAACGATTGTGGCGTCAAACAGCTCCGGCGCCAGCGAGTCGACGGCGACCAGGACGTTCTGGACGTGCAGGTGCAGGCTCACGCCAAACTCAACCCGCGCCTCGTAGGGGGTGATCACACGAACCGGGACGGTGCTTGAGCCCATGGACTCGCACACGCCGAAGGCGGTCGCCTCCTTATCCACCACCACGCACGCTGCCGACGAGAGGAGCCTCCGCCCCGCAGTTGTAAGGCCTCTCTCCCCCATGCGACGGCCAAAGAACGAGAGGACCTTTGGACGTCCAGCGAGGGCGCGATCCAGGACCTCGGAGTGCTGCGGGTCCATGGCGATGGTGAACACGTCGTCTTTGGCCGTGTCCCTCAGGAAGTCCTCCAGCACCTCCTCGATCACATCGTCCAGGCGGTCGTAGCGCTGCCTCTGGTACGGAACCCGCTTGGCGGAATCCCCGCTCCCGTGCAGGAACCACGCGCTGGCGGGATTGATGACCACGTGCCCGTCCGTCAGGTACTGGGCAAACTTCCAGGTGCCACCATCGTCGAAGTACCGACGGCGAACCGGGACGCCGTCCTTGTAGGCGATCTGGCACGAAACGAAGCCACGGTCGTCGTAAAGATTGGTGCAGACGCGCTGGCCGCCTTGGAACATGTCCACAAGGAACATGTTGCCGTCCTCGGCAAACTCCACCTGCGCGAACTTCTCGCCCCCTCGCATTGCGAGCACGGCAAAGGGAGAGTAGACAAACTCCACGTCGTCCGGCCAGGCCAAGTCGTGAAACGAGAACGTGCGCATGGGGCGGGGGGCGATTCCCTGCATGGCGTCGAAGCACGACCAGTAGGGCGCGTGGTAGACGCCCTGCCGGTGCAGGAAGTGGCGGAAGTTGGGAGAGAAACCCAGGAGCACGATTCGAAACGGAGCCACATGGCGGCGGAAGAACAGCTGGACCTGCTTCACGGTGTCATCGAACTCGGTCACGGTCCTGGCGCGATACCAGACCTGCTCGTTCTCCATCCACTCGCCCTGCTTGTACCAGGCTGGAACAAAGTACTGCACGCTGCGTCACTCCCCTCGCGCTACATGAAGAACCGATACGCGTCATACCGGTAGTACGAGGCGATCTCTTGAACAAGACTGCAGACGATGCTGGTGATGATCATCATCGAGGTGGGGTTCATGGCAAGTGCTGCCGGGATCATCTCCCGCATCGACAACGCTAGCGAGACGGCCATGCAGCACGCCTGCAGCATGCCACTGATCAGACTCCACCTAAGCACGATGCCGGTCAGGAACCGCCTGGTCTGCTCGCCCGCATACATGCCGACGATGCTGTCGCCGTTGCGCTGCATCTGGTGTGCCGTCTCCCGCGGATTGAGCATCAGGAAGGAGAACAGCACGGCAAGGACGACTATCAGGACGAGGTACACCGCCACGCCCAGGGGCCTGGTCAGGACCATGTTGTCGCTGATGGAGACAAGCGCCGCATTTTGGGGATAGAAGCTCACCAGCATGTGGACGAGGTAGTACGGCAGCAGAAACGCGGACGACGCGAACATAACCGGCATGATGCCCATGGGGGCGCGCTTGTAGGCTAGGTAGTTCTGGTCGGCATGAACATTGTGGATCGAGACCCGCTGCAATGGGACCTTGATCATCGAGTTCTCCATGTAGGCGGTGCCAGCAATCGCCACCAGGCACAGGATCGCGATTGCCGGAAACTCAAAGAAGTGGTTGGCGCTCATGTTCTGGAAGAGCGAGAGCGCGATGTTGAGAAGGATGATCGGCATTGAGGCACCAACCCCATGCCGTTCGTTCTGAAGGCACATGAGGCTCGCCAGCATTGCGCCGCCAAACATCTCCAGGATCACGATGGTCCTCACCAGCCACAGCGGACCCGCATCTGGTCGATACGAGAGTCCATACGACTGCACGATCGCCATGACCACGCTGAAGACGACAGAGACCCAGCGCATCCAGCGATCACTCTGGATCTTCGAGATCTTGGCCCTCGAGGTCGAGTTGCGAAACGCAAAGATGATCTGGACGAGAAGCGATGCGTTGAGGTAGGGGGCAATTCCCAGGGCCATCACCGTCATCCGGTACCTGTCGCCGCTGACCAGCGTGGAGAGGAAGTACTGCGCGCCGCTGGCGTCGGTCGTCTCGTCCGCAGCCACGCCGTACAGGAGGATGCTCCGGCAGAGCATGTAGGCAGCCACAACGAGAAACGTGAACAGGAGCCGGTTCCGCAGCTCGTGTGGTTGCCTCATGTCCATTAGAAACGAATCCTTCCCGCGCACCGTCATCCCCTCCCAGGGCAGAGAAACCCATATCGGCCACCCACCTCGCTATCCGACGCAAGGCAGGTGGCCGAAACAGTCAACCAATGCCGCTAGCGCCTGATCTGTAGGGACACCGCCTCGTTCAACTCGTCCAGCTCCGAGGTCGCCAGCGCGACATTCGCGGCACTCCTCGAGGCACTGGTTCCACTGGCACCCGCCGCAGGTGTGCTTGCGGCAGTGTTGCTTGAACTCTCGCTAAAGGCATCCTCCGCCGACATCCTGATGCTGTTCGAGATGCTGTTGCTGTTCTCGGACTCGGACTCCGACGCGGCCGTGGATGCCGAGGCGGACTTGCTCTCGCTCGCTGCGGCACTTGCACTGTCGCTCGAGCTGCCCCTCTGGCTCCTGCTCTGCGAGGCAGAGTCGTCCTCTGCGCCAGAGGTTGAGAGGCTCGTGCTACCAAGGTCGCTGACGCTCGTCTCCACTGTCTCGGACGTCGCAGCACCAGTGGTGGTGGCTGCCCCTGTAGTGCCGGCAGCGACAGCCGTGACGCTGGCGGAGACAGTGCCGGGCGCCGCAGGACGTGCCGTCACTGCCGCGGTCGTTGTGGTGGGAGTCGTCAGGCTCGCGGACGCGCTGACCAAAGCGCTCGCGGAGACGGACTCGGACGAGCTGGCCGAGGCACTGCCCGACTCAGAGGTGGAGAAGGACGTGCTTGCAGACTCGGAGCTCGAGCCACTGGCGCTGCCCGACGTGCTTTCGGAGACAGACTCCGAGGACGACGCGCTTGCACTACCGGACTCGGAGACGGACGCACTGCCGCTGCCGGACTCGGACGCCGATCCGCTCTCCGAGGTGCTCCCAGAGGCGCTTGCCGACTCGCTGGTAGAAGCCGACCCGCTTGTCGACGCAGATCCAGAGGAGCTTTCACTCTCGGAAGCAGAAGCAGAGCCAGACCCAGAGGCGCTTGTGCTCCCGGACTCCGACTCGCTCTCGCTCTCGGACTCGGACTCAGAGGCGGACTCGCTCTCGCTGGCCGAGGTGGACTCGGACTCAGAGGTGGACGCGCTCTCGGACTCCGACTCGCTCTCGGACGTGCTCTCGCTGGCCGACTCGGACTCGCTCTCGCTGGCCGAGGTGGACTCGGACTCAGAGGTGCTGACGGACTCGCTCTCCGACTCGGAGGCGAACTCGCTCTCGGACTCGGAGGTGGACTCCGACTCGCTGACGGAGATGGAGGTCGACTCGCTCTCGCTGGCCGACTCGGACTCGGACTCAGAGGTGCTGACGGACTCGGACTCGGACTCAGAGGTGGAGGTGCTCTCGGACTCGGAGGCGGACTCCGACTCGCTCTCGGACTCCGACTCGCTCGTGCTCTCGGACTCCGACTCCGACGTGCTCTCGCTCTCGGACTCGGAGGCGCTGGTGGACTCCGACTCGCTGACGGAGGTGGACTCCGACTCGCTCGTGCTCTCGCTCTCGGACTCCGAGGTGGACTCGGACTCAGAGGCGGAGGTGCTCTCCGACTCGGACTCGCTCGTGCTCTCGGACTCGGAGGCGGACTCGCTCTCGGACTCGGAGGCGCTCTCGGACTCGGAGGTGGAGGTCGACTCGGACTCCGAGGCGCTCTCGCTCTCGGACTCGGAGGTCGACTCGCTCTCGGACTCGGAGGCACTCTCGGACTCAGACTCGGACTCAGAGGTGGAGGTCGACTCCGACTCGGACTCCGAGGTGCTGATGGACTCGCTCTCCGACTCGGAGGCGCTCTCGGACTCGGAGGCGCTCTCGGACTCCGACTCGGACTCAGAGGTGGAGGTCGACTCCGACTCGGACTCGCTCGCGCTCTCGGACTCCGACTCGCTCTCGCTGGTCGACTCGGACTCAGAGGTGCTGACGGACTCGCTCTCCGACTCGGAGGCGCTCTCGGACTCGGAGGTGGAGGTCGACTCGGACTCAGACTCCGAGGCGGACTCGCTCTCGCTGGCCGACTCGGACTCCGACTCGCTCTCGGAGACGCTGCTGGACTCGGACTCGCTGACGGAGGTGGACTCCGACTCCGACTCGCTCTCGGACGTGCTCTCGCTGGCCGACTCGGACTCGCTCTCGCTGGCCGACTCGGACTCGCTCTCGCTGGCCGACTCGGACTCGCTCTCGCTGGCCGACTCGGACTCGGACTCAGAGGTGCTGACGGACTCGCTCTCCGACTCGGAGGCGCTCTCGGACTCGGACTCAGAGGTGGAAGTCGACTCGGACTCGCTCTCGCTCTCGGACTCGCTCTCGCTGGCCGACTCGGACTCCGACTCGCTCTCGCTCTCGGAGACGCTGGTGGACTCGGACTCGCTGACGGAGGTGGACTCCGACTCGGACTCGCTCTCCGACTCGGACTCGGAGGCGCTCTCGGACTCGGAGGTGGACTCCGACTCGCTGACGGAGATGGAGGTCGACTCGCTCTCGCTGGCCGACTCGGACTCGGACTCAGAGGTGCTGACGGACTCGCTCTCGGACTCGGACTCGCTCTCGCTGGCCGACTCGGACTCCGAGGTGCTGGCCGACTCAGACTCAGAGGTGGATGAGCTCTCGGACTCCGACTCAGACTCGCTCGTGCTCTCGGACTCCGACTCGCTCTCGGACTCGGACTCCGACGTGCTCTCGCTCTCGGACTCGGAGGCGCTGACGGACTCCGACTCCGACTCCGACTCGCTCTCGGACTCGGACTCGCTCTCGCTGGCCGACTCGGACTCAGAGGTGCTGGCCGACTCAGACTCAGAGGTGGATGAGCTCTCGCTGGCCGACTCGGACTCCGACTCGCTCTCGCTCTCCGACTCGGAGGCGCTCTCGGACTCGGAGGTGGAGGTCGACTCCGACTCCGACTCGCTCGTGCTCTCGGACTCCGACTCGGACTCGCTCGTGCTCTCGCTCTCGGACTCCGAGGCGCTCTCGGACTCGGACTCCGAGGTGGACTCGGACTCGGACTCCGAGGCGCTCTCGCTCTCGGACTCGGAGGCGCTCTCGGACTCGCTGACGGAGGTGGACTCCGACTCGCTCGTGCTCTCGCTCTCGGACTCCGAGGTGGACTCGGACTCGGACTCCGAGGTGCTCTCGCTCTCGGACTCGGAGGCGCTGACGGACTCCGACTCGCTCTCGCTGGCCGACTCGGACTCGGAGGCGGACTCGGACTCGGAGGTGGACTCCGACTCGCTGACGGAGATGGAGGTCGACTCGCTCTCGCTGGCCGACTCGGACTCCGACGCGCTCTCGCTCTCCGACTCGGAGGCGCTCTCGGACTCGGAGGTAGAGGTCGACTCCGACTCGGACTCAGAGGTGGAGGCGCTCTCCGACTCGGAGGCGGATGCGCTCTCGGACTCGGACTCCGAGGTGCTGACGGACTCGCTCTCCGACGTGCTCTCGCTCTCGGACTCGGAGGTGGACTCCGACTCGCTGAGGGAGATGGAGGTCGACTCGCTCTCGCTCGTGCTCTCGGACTCGGAGGCGCTGACGGACTCGCTCTCGGACTCGCTGACGGAGGTGGACTCCGACTCGGACTCGCTCGTGCTCTCGCTCTCGGACTCCGAGGTGGACTCGGACTCGGACTCCGAGGTGCTCTCGCTCTCGGACTCCGAGGCGCTCTCGGACTCGGACTCCGACTCGCTCTCGCTGGCCGAGGTGGACTCGGACTCAGAGGTGGATGCGCTCTCGGACTCGGAGGTGGACTCCGACTCGCTGACGGAGATGGAGGTCGACTCGCTCTCGCTGGCCGACTCGGACTCGGACTCGGAGGTGCTGACGGACTCGCTCTCGGACTCCGACTCCGAGGTGCTCTCGGACTCAGAGGCGGAGGTACTCTCCGACTCGGACTCGCTCGTGCTCTCGGACTCGGACTCAGAGGTGGAGGTGCTCTCGGACTCGGACTCAGAGGTGCTCTCGCTCTCGCTGGCCGACTCGGACTCAGAGGTGCTGGCCGACTCAGACTCAGAGGTGGATGAGCTCTCGGACTCCGACTCGCTCGTGCTCTCGGACTCGGAGGCGGACTCGCTCTCGGACTCGGAGGTGGACTCGCTCTCGCTGGCCGACTCGGACTCCGACTCGCTCTCGGAGACGCTGGTGGACTCGGACTCGCTGACGGAGGTGGACTCCGACTCCGACTCGCTCTCGCTCTCGGACTCCGACTCGCTCTCGGACGTGCTCTCGCTGGCCGACTCGGACTCGCTCTCGCTGGCCGAGGTGGACTCGGACTCAGAGGTGCTGACGGACTCGCTCTCGGACTCGGAGGCGGACTCGCTCTCGGACTCGCTGACGGAGGTGGACTCCGACTCGCTCTCGGACTCGGAGGTGGACTCCGACTCGCTGACGGAGATGGAGGTCGACTCGCTCTCGCTGGCCGACTCGGACTCGGACTCAGAGGTGCTGACGGACTCGCTCTCCGACTCGGAGGCGCTCGTGCTCTCGCTCTCGGACTCCGAGGTGGACTCGGACTCGGACTCGGAGGCGCTCTCGGACTCGCTGACGGAGGTGGACTCCGACTCCGACTCGCTCGTGCTCTCGGACTCCGACTCGGACTCGCTCGTGCTCTCGCTCTCGGACTCCGAGGTGGACTCGGACTCCGAGGTGCTCTCGCTCTCGGACTCCGAGGCGCTCTCGGACTCGGACTCCGACTCGGAGGTGGAGGTCGACTCGGACTCGGACTCGGAGGCGCTCTCCGACTCGGAGGCGGACTCGGACTCGCTGACGGAGATGGAGGTCGACTCGCTCTCGCTCTCGGACTCGGAGGTCGACTCGGACTCGCTCTCGCTCGTGCTCTCGGACTCCGACTCCGACTCGCTCTCGCTGGCCGACTCGGACTCAGAGGCGGAGGTGGACTCGGACTCGCTCGTGCTCTCGGACTCCGACTCGGAGGTGGAGGTCGACTCGGACTCCGAGGTGGACTCGGACTCAGAGGTGGAGGTGCTCTCCGACTCGGAGGTGGACTCGGACTCGGACTCCGACTCGCTCGTGCTCTCGGACTCGGACTCAGAGGTGCTCTCGCTCTCGCTGGCCGACTCGGACTCCGACTCGCTCTCGGACTCCGACTCGCTCGTGCTCTCGGACTCGCTCTCGGAGGCGCTCTCGCTCTCGGACTCGCTGACGGAGGTGGACTCCGACTCCGAGGTGCTCTCGCTCTCGGACTCGGAGGCGCTCTCGGACTCGGAGGTGGACTCCGACTCGCTCTCGGACTCGGACTCCGACGTGCTCTCGCTCTCCGACTCGGACTCCGAGGTGCTCTCGGACTCAGAGGCGGAGGTGCTCTCCGACTCGGACTCGCTCGTGCTCTCGGACTCCGACTCGCTCTCGGACTCCGACTCGCTCGTGCTCTCGGACTCAGAGGCGGACTCGCTCTCGCTGGCCGACTCGGACTCCGACTCGGACTCGCTCGTGCTCTCGGACTCGGACTCCGAGGTGGACTCGGACTCGGACTCAGAGGTGCTGATGGACTCGCTCTCCGACGTGCTCTCGCTCTCGGACTCGGAGGCGCTCTCGGACTCGGAGGTGGACTCCGACTCGCTCGTGCTCTCGCTCTCGGACTCCGAGGTGGACTCGGACTCGGACTCCGAGGCGCTCTCGCTCTCGGACTCAGAGGTGCTGACGGACTCGCTCTCGGACTCCGACTCCGAGGTGCTCTCGGACTCAGAGGCGGAGGTGCTCTCCGACTCGGACTCCGACTCGCTCGTGCTCTCGGACTCGGACTCCGACGTGCTCTCGCTCTCGGACTCGGAGGTGGAGGTCGACTCCGACTCGGACTCCGACTCGCTCTCGCTCTCGGACTCGGAGGTCGACTCGGACTCCGACTCGCTCTCGCTCTCGGACTCCGACTCGCTCTCGCTGGCCGACTCGGACTCAGAGGTGCTGATGGACTCGCTCTCCGACGTGCTCTCGCTCTCGGACTCGGAGGTCGACTCGGACTCGGACTCCGAGGTGCTGATGGACTCGCTCGTGCTCTCGGACTCGGACTCAGAGGTGGAGGTGCTCTCGGACTCGCTGACGGAGGTGGACTCCGACTCGCTCTCGCTGGTCGACTCGGACTCAGAGGTGGATGCGCTCTCGGACTCCGAGGCGCTCTCGCTCTCGGACTCGGAGGTTGAGGTCGACTCCGATACGCTCTCGGACTCAACCAGCGACGTGCTCCTCGACTCGGAGGCAGACGTGCTGGCAGAGGCACTCGTCGAGGTGCTGGCTGACGCGCTCTCCATCGCGCTTTCGGAGGCGCTGCTGGAGTCGCTCAGGCTGGCATCCCTGCTCTGAGACTTGCTGGCAGATGCCGACGCACTCGCACTTGCCTCGGTGCTCAGGGACGAACTTGCAGACCTGCTTGCGCTTTCGGATGCCTTCGTCGACGCACTCGCGGAATCCGCCTGCGACTGCGCCGCACTGGCGGAGTGCGACACCGAGGTCAGCTCACTCCTGTCGTGGGAGTAGCTGTCCTTGCCCCTCTCGTAGTCAGCCTCGGAGAAGTAGTAGTTGCCCTTCGTGCTGAAGTAGCCACTCTGCGTTTCGCCTGCAGCGTTCGTGTATTCAGAAGCGCCCCATTTGTCATCCGTAAAGCCAGCAAGGTAACCTGGCCAGGCATATACCGGCTTCTTCTTCAGTACCATGATGCCGCTGACCTGCGACGGGTCAGAGTAGTGGGACAGCTGACGCCCACTCCTGTCCATCAGGGCGTTGCCGTCCTTGTCAACAGTGATGTAGTCGAAGTAGGCGTCCCTGACGCGCCCATACTTGTCGATGTAGACAACGTGAACGTAGTTGGCGTTGCCGGATTTCTTCTCCCAGGTTCCGTACTCGATCTTCGTAACCTGGCCATCCTGGTAGAAGCTATATTTCACCAGAAGGTTTGCCAGCTCGTCTCCAGCCCTCCAGTACGCGGAATCAGCAGCAAGCGACCTGTTCTCCACAAGCGCCCTCTCCTGAATCGCCTTCAGGTGCTGCCTCGCAACCTCAATCTGAGAGATGAGTTCCTCCAGGTACTGCTTCTGGAGGCCCGCCTCAGCGAACGAGGTGGAAGCGGAGGCGTAGGCGGAGTTTGCCTCGCTCACGGTCTGGGACAAACTGGCAGAGACGCTCTGCGTCCTCGACGCCTCCTCGGAGGCGGCAATCGAGAGAGACTCGCTCTGGGACTCGGACGCAGACTCCGCGGATTCGGACTGGGAGACGAGCGTGGACTCCTCCTGGGAGCGCTCTGCCGAGGCAGACTCCGAGACGGAGGTCACGGCGCTCGTCGAGAGGACGGTGGACTGCTCCGCCGACTCGCTTGCAGAAGCTATTGAGTCGGCCTCGCTCGACTGCTGGCTCTCGATCGTAGAGACGGACGCGCTCCTCTGGGTGGAGAGGCTCTCCGCCGCCGAGTCCCTCTCGGACGTCTCCTGGCTTGATGAGGCGCTAGCAGACGTGGAGGCCTCGGCGCTGGCGGATGTCGAGAGACTCTCAGAAAGGCTTGCATCGCTGCCGACCTGGGAGTCAGAGCCCTCGTTGCCCGCGGAGGCAGCACTCGCCTGCGACTCGACGGTAACCTGGTTTGCTTCGGAGCCAGCCTCGTCGGACTGGCTGCCCTCCGAGCCCGCAGCATCCGACTCTGCATACGACTGGGACTGGGGAGCCGGGGCGGCACTCCTGGCGGCGCTCACGTTCTGGGACTGTGGAACCTCGACGGTCTCCTGCGACGTCGCAACGGATTCCGACACCGTCTGGGAGGCGGTGGCGGCGCTCTCAAGCTCCTCCGTCTCGCTGTCCGTACTCGCAGAGTCCATCTCCTGCGCGTAGACGGTGTTACCTGGCCCCATCATCGTGGTCCCGATGAAGGTTCCCGTCGCGGCAGTAAATTTGAGAAGCGCGCTCTTCCGCTTCTTCTTGTTGGAAGAATTCTTATCCCGCTTGCTCTTCATGTTTTGTCCAGCCCCCACGTAAGCGCCCGACACGCTGAGACAATTATAGGAGTTGCCCTTGGCTCTCCAATATGATGTCTCTGCGCATCGTTCTGCCACAAAAATGACACTCCCATACATGCAGATTGGCTATCGATGCATGCAAAGCCGGAAGCTCGGCACGAATAGGAAGATTGCTTCGAACCCTCCGCAGAGCACGCTCTCTATCGAGAAACGCAGTGTCCTCCGCCCTTCAAAAATTTTCGGTTTCGTGGGATACAATCTGCCCGTCAGCCATCTGACGCTGCGTCACATGGGGTCTCGCATTGCGGCAAGTGGTGAGGAATGGACACGGAGCGATGCCGCGAGTTCGTGGTCCTTGCGCCGCAATCGCACTGAGGGCGATGCGAGAGGGCAAAGGCCATGGCGTGGTGATCAACATGGCTCGGTTTGGCCTGCAGGCGGGCCCGGGGCTGGGGCTGTACAGCGCGTCTCGCGCGGCAATTCTCTCGCTCACGGAGACGGCGAACGCCGAGGCGGCACGGGACTCGCTCCCCATCACGTCGTACCTGGTCGACTTCGAGAGCGGCGTGCGCGACTCCGAGGACGAGGTCGTGGCACTTGTCACCGACCTGTGCACGGGGGCATACCGTGGGGAGCCGGGATTGGTGAGGGTCTAACCAAAAGGACTCCTGCAGAGAAGGGACGGGGATGGCGTCCCGAGGCAGAATAAATCCAACAAGAGTACGTGACGCACCGTGCATGAGAATCCATGGCACGGCGCGTCTTTTGCTGTGCATCGGACAATGAGGTTTACCTGTGCCAGGTAGTAAGGGGTACCTCCGAACGTGGCGTAGTACCTGACTGCCTCCTGGGGACTCCTCCCGGGGAGCATGAGGCTCGCGTCTAAGCAGTCAAATGGCTTGAGCTCGATCTGCGCCGTACGTCGCCTCACCCTGCCCTAGCGCTCGGAGGCGGGGTCCTGCGATGCCGTTCCCTGGGCCTTGATGCGGGGGAGGATCCTGCGGCAGAACCACACGAGCGCGGCCACGCCAAATACGGCGATGACGGCGTAGGACATGATGTCGATCACGCTCGCCGCGCCAGATGCCGCCTGCTGCCAGGCGCCACCGGCCCAGTAGCCAAGCCCGCAGAGCACCGTGTTCCAGGCGAGCGAACCCACGAAGGTCATGAGCGAGAACCTGCCCAGCCCCATGCGCGACATGCCAGCGGGGATGGAGATGAGGCTCCTCACGATGGGGATGCAGCGGCAGATCAGGACCGTCTTCTGCCCCTTGGTCTCAAACCACCCAAAGGCGGCACGGACGTCCGTCTCCTCAAAGCCGAGCATGCGGGCGGGCCTGGACGAGAGGATGCGGGAGAGGCGCTCCTCGTCGAGCCTGGTGCCGATGGCGTAGAGCACGTACGCGCCGGTGAGCGACCCGATGGTGGCGGCGAGGATGGCGAGCGGGAGCCACAGGTCGCCCGTGCGCGAGAAGAAGCCGGCAAGCGGCAGGATGAGCTCGCTCGGGATGGGTGGGAACACGTTCTCGAAGAAGATGAGGCAGCCGACCGCGGCGTAGCCAAACTGCGAGATGAAGGAGAAGACCGCGTCCTGCATGGGGAACCTCCGTGATGGGCTGTATGACAGTCCCCATACTACGGAGGCGCCCTAACGGCCTCCCAACGGCAGGATAAACTCTGGATAAAGTCGCGGCGCAAGGTGAGAGAGTCGCATCCCCGCAGGTCAGAACCCAGACTCTTGGCCGGGCTGGGCGCGGACGGCGCTGCATGGGGACGGACTCGCAGCCCCTCCCCCACCATGGCGCCATCCGGCCCCGACCAAATCCCGCAGCCCCTCAGTCGTTGCGCACGATGTAGCCCGCCCCGCGCACCGTCTGGATGATGGCGGGGTGGGCCGGGTCGGCCTCAACCTTCTCGCGCAGCCGGTTGATGTGTACGGTCACGGTCGCCCCGTCGCCGATGGCGTCGAGCCCCCACACCCGCTCGTACAGGGCGTCTCGCGAGAAGACCGTCCCCTTGTGCGCGAGAAGGAAGGCGAGGAGCCCGTACTCGCGGTTGGTAAGCTCCACCAGGCTGCCCCGTGCCCACACCTCGTGGCTGCCGGTGTCCACGACCAGCCCCTCGGCCGTGAGGCGACGGGCCTCTCCCCCGCCGTCCGCCACGCTGCCCGAAGCCGCCTGACGGTGGCGTTGCGCCGTCGCGATGGCGGCCTTGACCTTTGCCACGAGGACGGAGGGCGAGAAGGGCTTGGTCACGTAGTCGTCCGCGCCAAGCCCCAGGCCGCGGATCTGGTCGATGTCGTCGGATCGCGCAGTCACGAGCAGAACGGGAACGGAGCCCTTTGCTCGCAGCTCCCTCAGGACCTCGTATCCGCTCAACCCCGGGAGCATCACGTCCAGGACCACGGCGGCAAAGTCCCCCTCGCACGCCATGCGCAGCCCCTCCGGCCCCGTCGCGGCAAGCTCGGTGCCAAAGCCGGCGACCTCCAGGTAGTCACGCTCTAGGAGGGCTATGTCCTCGTCGTCCTCCACGATCAGGACACGTTCCATCCGCCTCACCCCTTCGTCGTAGGGAAGCGCAGGAGGATCGCGAGCCCGCCCGTGGGAGACTCGCCCGCCTCCGCCGTGCCACCCATCCTCCTCATGGCACGCGCAACGATGGCCAGGCCCAGGCCAGAGCCAGAGCCCGTGTGCTGACGTGCGGGGTCGGTGCGGTAGAAGACGTCGAACAGGCACCGGCGCTCCTCCTCGGGGACCCCCTCCCCATCGTCGCACAGCGCGACCGTGGCGACGCCGTCCCTCTCGCCCACCCGCACGGTGAGGGTTCCGCCCGCGTCGTACTTGGCCGCGTTGCTCACGACGTTTGTGATGCAGCGCTGCAGCAGGGCCCGGTCGAGGCGGCACTCCACACGCTCCCCGGGCTCCTCGACGATGCGCAGCGTCGCCTTGTCGTAGGTTGGCGCAAGGTCGTCCAGGATGGCGTGGACCGAGCCACGCAGGTCGGCCGTCACGAGGTCGCAGGGGTAGTCGTCCAGGTCGAGCTTGGAGAACAGGAAGAGGTCCTCCACGAGGCGCGAGAGCTCGCTGGTCTTGCGCCGGATGGTCAGGAGGTAGCGTTCGCGCTGATCAGGAGTGGAGGCGATGCCGTCGAGAAGGCCCTCCACGTAGCCCCGGATCGACGTGAGGGGCGACCGCAGGTCGTGGCTGATGCCGGCGATAAGCTCGCGGCGGCGTCGCTCCTCGTCGATGCCGCGGCGCTCCGCCTCCTCCAGGCGTTCCGCCATCTGGTTGAAGTCATCGCAGATGGGGGCAAACTCGTCCTGCCGGGGATAGTCGATGCGGTAGGACAGCTCGCCGTCGGCGATGCGAGCCACGCCGTCGGCGAGCCGCGTAAGGCCATCGGTCACGCGGTCGTACACCAGGCGGCGGGCGAGCCGGTCCATCGCAAGCGTGGAGACGACCGCCGCGGCAAGGACCACGAGGGCCGATATGGCGATGGCGCGCTTGATGGCGTGCCCCCTGACCTCGGCGTAGTGGCCAAAGAGGGCAACGTGGTAGGAGCCCTCGGCGTGGAGGTACAGGCTGGTCCCCGCCGCGGAGACCAGCACGCCGTTGGTGTCGTCAAGCGCCCGGGCCGATGCCAGTAGTGCCTTCTCCTCGGCGGGCGTGCCAGAGCTGAACACGAGGCCGCCCGAGCCGTCGTACACCTGGAGCACGGCCCCGCTGCCCTCGACGCTCTTGGCGAGCGACGAGAGGGAGCCGTCCCTCTCAGCCTGTGGCCCGTCCAGGATGTGGCCCGCCGACTCCGAGACGATCCGCCCGAGCGTGGTCATGTCCTCGGCGTCGCTGATTCCCAGGTCGAGCCCCCCGCGCACCTGCACCAGGAACACCCCGATGCAGGCAAGGCCGACCGCCACGCACACGCAGAGGGGGACGAGCAGGGTCAGGACGTTGGAGAGGCGGAGGCGCTGCCGTATGGTCGAGAGGCGCGGCATCTGCGCCCTCCTTTCGCTTGGGGTCGTCGGGCGGCGGCACGGGGCGAGACGTGCGGGGCGCCGCTGCCCGTCAGACAGAGTTTACGGCGCTTCCCTCGGAGAATGTGTACACGCGGAACGAGCCTACCGACGCGGGAGACCTCCCCAGAATCTAGCCACCAAGGCTCCGAGCCACAACTATCCCAATAGGGAGTCAATAGGCCAAGAATGGAGCGGTCGTCATCCTTCCGGGCAAGCCTGCCCCTCCACGTGCGACAGGCCTCTACGGCCCCTCCTTAGAGCCCCTTGCTGCGAGGGAGGGCCACGGCAGCAAGTCGGGTGCCCCCCACGGTAGCCCTATTGGCAATGAACCCCCTATGTGTGCACTCTCTCCTTGCCGCTGAGGGAGCAGGGGTGCTGAGGAAATGCGAGTTGTGGCAATCGGGGCGTTCGAATGCACGCTAGGTGACGGGCTTGGGTGGGGTTGTGGAACCGTAACGGGCCCTGGGACGGACCCTGGGCTGCCAATGCCCCGCTTTCCTGGGCGGAATCGGCTTTCCGATTGCCACAACTCGAGATTCCTCAGCAGGCATGGCCCCCAGCGCCCGCCGCCCCGCCGTCTCTCCCGCCGGCAGCCAATCAGACTTTTAATCATGGTGGCAGATCGCTCGCGCGAGCACCTTCGCGGCCTCCCGGCGACGGGCCGGCCCACGTTTGCCCAGTTGGCGTCAGACCAACGTTCGGGCCGTGGCGAGAGGCCGCCCACGCGATCGTTCACGCAGACGGCCTGCTCGCATCTCCCAAGCACCGAGGCGATACCTCGGATTTGCCCGAGGTCGTAGGGAGGGTGCCCTACCGGGGGGATGAAACAGCCGGGCATCTTCCTCGACCTCGAGAACCTGCGGATGCCGACGGGTTGGGCTGCCGACACGCAGCGCCTCGGGTCTCTCCCCTACTCCAGGCCCTCGTAGTCCTCCCGGGAGACGGGCTCGAGCCACTCCGCGCTGGCACCCTCGGCGGGGACGGCGAGCGCGATGTGCTGGAACCACGAGTCGGCGGCCGCGCCGTGCCAGTGCTTGACCTCGGGCGGGATGCTCACCACGTCCCCGGGGGCGAGGGCGCGCGCGGGCTTGCCCCACTCCTGGTACCAGCCACTGCCGGCAATGCAGATCAACACCTGGCCACCCTTGTGGTGGATGTGCCAGTTGTTGCGGCATCCCGGCTCAAAGGTGACGTTAGCGGCGCCCAGCTGCGGGTCACCGAGCGGAGCAAGCCAGCTACGACCGACGAAATACTGGGAATAGGCGTCGTTGGGTTCGCCCATGGGGAAGACGGTCGAGAGGCCATGTGGCGCGTTGGGGTCGGCGGGCTCGTCGCCCCAGACGTCCTTGACCATGCGGAACACCGCCCAGCCCTTGGGCCAGCCGCAGTACATGGTGGCATGGGTCACCACCGCCACAATCTCGTCGCGCGAGACGCCGTGAGCCTTGGCGTTCTGCAGGTGGTACTTGAGCGACGAGTCGGTGATGCCCGACGCCATCAGCGTGACGACCGTGACGATGCACTTGGTCTTGGCATCGATGGCATCCTGCTCCCACACCTCCCCAAACAGCACGTCGTCGTTAAGGTGCGCGAACAGCGGGGCGATCTGGCCCAGCTGGTCCCTTCCCGCGGTCTGCTTCATGATTGCTCCTCTCTGTTGGCGGAGAGCGGCTTGCCGCCCCGCCGCTTGCATGATTTCCTCGGCCCTCCCACGGATTCACCGCTCGCGCGGAGCATCACCCCGTCGAATGGCGCTACAGCCCCAGCCCATCAACCCAGTCAGAAAGTTCGCGCTGGGATGGTGCTCCATTGAGGGCGCGCCCCTCGAGCACGCGCGCCTTGGGCAGGATCGTCCGAATGCGCTTCGTCGCCCCAGAGATACCGCTCCCACCGCTCGTGGCAAAGGCGACCACGGTCTTGCCGGACAGGTCACATGCCTCGAGGAAGGTGTCCACGATGCGCGGCTCCACGTACCACCAGATGGGGAAGCCCACGAAGACGACGTCGTAGCCGCTGACGTCGGGTACCCCTCCTGCCAGGGCGGGGCGCGAGGACTCGTCGCCCTTCTCGACCGAGGTCCTGCTCGACGCGTCATTCCAATCGAGGTCCGCCCTCGTGTAAGCCTTTGCAGGAACTATCTGGTACAGGTCGGCGCCCGCTGCCTTTGCGAGACGCTCCGCCACCCTGCCCGTGGTCCCGGTTGCGCTGAAGTACGCCACGAGTCTCTTGGCCAAGTCGACCATCCCCTTGCTTTCATTCATCTTCTTGCTCGAGGATGATTCTCAGACCTAAACCTCACTTTAGGTCAAGGATAACTTGGAGACTTTGCAAGAATGGCGCCTGCCACACTGGATAATGCTCGTCGCGCAAAGTTCCAACTCCTAGTGCCCGTGCGGAACGGCGGCGAGCTGGCCACGCTCAGAGACCAGGTCCGCGTGGAGGAGCCCCGCCAGGACCACGCCAAGGGGAACGAGTGCGCCCAGGAGCGACACGTACGAGAACGTCCGGCACATCACGGTCGAGACGATCGCGCCAACGACGAAGAAGCCCAGGAGCGAGGCATGGGTCAGGACTCGGTTGCGCAGGGCCTCGCTCTGCGGGTGGCGCGCAAGCTTGGCGAGGTTTGAGCCTATCTGCCTTATGTGGTTGGTCACGAAGGTGGTGGCGGCGGGGACGCCCTCGACCTGCCGGTAGGTGTTGAACTGCATGGCGCAGGCGAAGTTGAGGGTGACCTGACAGATCTGGTCGGGCCAGTCTGCCGGCATCAGGGCAAGGAACACAACCATTCCGACCTCAAGGGCAACCAGGAGCGTGTCCCATCGCAGGAGGTTCAGGCGCTTGATTGACTTGCCCATCCACTCGGAGAGAAACGACCCAAACAGGTAGGCACTGATAGGGAGCAATAGGTAGGAGGCATTGAGCCACTTGCCGTTGCCAGCCGCCATCGCAAGCAGGACGACGTTGGCGGTCTGAGCGTTGCAGAACACACCGCCACGCAGCGAGAACGTGTACGCCCCATACCACCCCGCAACCAAGATCAGAAGCCAGTACACCCAGCGCCTCTCGCACTCCAGATACCCCGCCTGTGTCATCTACCTTGGGCTCCCCTCTCGTCTTGGTGGCACACAAGCGGAGAAAGTTACTCTCGCTCGAGGCTTTCGGAAGAATCCGTAACCTGGTCGATTCGTCGCCTCCGCCGACCCTACAAATGCGGGGCCAGGGTCAGGCGAGAGGGACAGCCAACGTCGCCGCAGGTCAACCCGCTGGCAGTGGCGGGGTTCGGGGCCCTGTCCACCGCACCTCTCGACCTGTGGGGCGTACTGTTGTGAAGACAACAGTTTTATGGGGCGGATGCGTGTACCGTCGTTGCGACAACAGAGAACCCATCCCAAAGGAGCGACGAATGACCTCCCTTCAGAACGAGCTTGCCCACGCGACCATCGCGCTCGGCTCGACCATCACCGCCGCCATGGACGACGTACCCGGCTTCGTGCCCTGCGGCACCCCTGCACAGGTCGTGACCGATGCCCTGCGCGCCGCCAGCGCCCCCAAGGAGCCTGCGGGCATCTCCGAGCAGATCGGCCAGGTCCGCGGCTTCGTGGAGCACGTCGCCGGTCACCGTGCCGTCCCCGCCCACGAGGGCGCCGACCCCAGCGCGCTCTCTGCCGACGGGTCCAGGCTCCTCAACGTCCTGTTTGACTTTGCCTCGTCCCCGCTTGCGAGCGAGCCCTCCCCGCAGCTAGCCGAGTGGCTGTACCGTTCCCTCGGCGCGCTGGAATCTGGCAGCGACGACGCCATCCGCGCGATGCTCGACGCCGAGCCCAGGGCGTAGGTGCTCACTCTTTTTTAGGAGAGAAGAGCTAGGCATCCGCCTCGCGCCCACATCCGCTGGCTTCACGGCCCCTTCCGCGATAGATCGCGGAGGGGCCGTTTGGGTCTCGCGGGGTCGAAGGGCCTCTAACCTGCGGGAGAGACTTGAACTCCAAAATGCCACTAACCCCCAACCCACCACCCCGCATACGCGGAAAGCCGTGGGGAGGGGTCACGAGGACGTAGGTGACCCTTCTCCCCTTCTTCGGACTTTAAGTTCCGCAACGTCCGCGACGCCCGTTGCTGTCAGGGAAAATCAACCGCAATCACTACGACTGAGCCATGACGGGCGGCGCAACCGGCGGCAACCCGGAACGGCCGCCCCTCTCCCCTAGACTTTGCGCGGGGACGAGAGCGCACCCAGCTGCGAGACCAGCACCCCGGCGGCAACGACCACGAGCACGAGGTACGCGTTCCCCGTCCCCGCCATGGTCGACGCCGAAAGCTGCGAACCGCCGGCTGCGGACTGTGACGCCTGCACGATGGTGGTCACGACGCTGGTCCCCACGGCTCCGGAGAGCTGCTGCAGCGTGTTGATGACGGCGTTGCCGTCGGGGCGCTCGGAGCCGGGCAGGAACGACAGTCCGTTGGTCATGGTGTTGCCGATGGAGAGGCCCTGCCCAAACGCGAACAGCACGTAGATTCCCATGGCGCCCGCCGTCTGGAGCCCGGCGCCGCCGGCGGTGACCAGGAACAGCACGTTGGCGGCGAGCATGCACAGGCTCCCCACGAGGATCGGCGGCCTTGCCCCCAGCGTGTCCAGCATCTTGCCGGAGAGCGGGGCGAGAAGCGCACCCACCACGCAGCCGGGGAGGAGAATCGAGCCAGCCTCGGTGGCCCCGTGGCCCATGACCAGCTGCGAGTAGTTGGGGAGCAGGAAGCTCAGGCCCAGCACGCAGAACTGGACCAGCACCAGGGCGAGGACGGAGAGCGAGAAGCCGCGGCGGGAGAACACGTTGGGCGAGACAAGCACGGCCCTCCCGTCGCGGGCGCGCTCCCTGGTCCTGCGCAGGAACAGGGCGAGAAGCACCACGAACGCCACGAGGAGGGCTATCACGTCGGGGCTGTCCCAGCCCCTCTCGCCCGCACCGCTGGTCGCGAACACGAGGGAGGCAAACGACGCCACGAGCGTGACCCAGCCGGCAACGTCGAACGGGGCGGGACCGGTCTGGTGGCTCTGGCGGATGGTCGTCGCCCCCATCACGAGCGCGACGGCGAGGACGGGCAGCAGCCCGATGAAGATCCAGCGCCACCCCAGGTTCTCGGCGACCCACCCGCCGAGCGACGGCCCAATGGCGGGCGCCATGGCGGTGACGAAGCTGCCGACGCCCATCATGGTACCCATGTTCTGGAGCGGTGCCTGCTCCTGGATGATGTTGAACATGAGCGGCAGCGCGATGCCGGTGCCGCATCCCTCGAGGATGCGGCCGCACAGCAGCATGGGAAAGCTCTGAGCACACGCCCCGCACGCGATACCCGAGATGTAGAACACCATGGCGACCAGGAACACGCGCCTTGTGGGGAAGCGGCGCGACATCCAGGCGGAGGTGGGCACGATCGCCGCGAGCACGAGCAGGTAGGACGTGGTCATCCACTGCACGGTCGAGGTACCCACGTGGAACTCGGCCATGAGGGTGGGAAACGTCACGTTCATGGCGGTCTCGACCACAACCCCCGAGAACGACATGATGCCCGCCGCCACCACGGACAGCACCAGCCTGACGTCCAGCCTTCGCTCGTATTCCATTTTGCAGTCCCTTCGAATCTTCCGGTACGCAACGGGAGACTCTAGGCCATGTTCGTCAGCGCGAAGGCCTCGGGACCCAACCTGAACGAAGGCTGACTGTCAGCCACGGAGCCCACGTCCGAGCGTGGCGAGAAGCGCCACCCCCGGGAGCAGCGCCAGCACGGCCGCCGTGCCGCCGTCGAGCCGTCCCTGCATCCCGAGCACGACCATGGGGATGCCCAGCGTGACGAGCAGCGCGACCATGGTCGCCCACGAGCCGCGCCCCGGCCGCGCGGTGGGCCCGAGGATGGCGCGCATCTCCCCCAACGGGAAGGCGACCATCGCGACGAGGCCGACGGCGCAGGCAACCGCCCGTGCCACGGGACCGAGAAGCTCGCACACCTGGAACACGACGCCCAGCACGATGGCCGTGGCCAGCGCGCCACCCGCAAGCCTGAGGATGAGGTCCCTCTCGTCCATGTAGCCCGCCTCCCCCGCCGGAACCAGGATCGTCTCGCCCGGCCGTTCTCGCACACTGCATATGTTCCCGCTGGGTCACGCAGGTTGCAGCTGGCAAACGAAAGACCGGCCAACAGCGTATCCCGTCAATGCCTTCACCTATATTTGTGCAGGCGCTTACGTGCGACCGCCCCGCGCTCGACGACGAGGCGGCAACGAGGAAAGGAGACGCATGGCGAGAGAGACGCGAGAGATCATTGGGGTGGACGACCGCGTGTCGGTCGGTCGCGCCATCCCGCTGGGTATCCAGCACATGATGAGCATGTTTGGCTCCACGGTGCTGGTCCCCGTGCTCACCGGGCTGGACCCCAACCTGGCGATCATGTGCTCGGGTATCGGCACCATCTGCTACCTGCTGGTCACGCGCAACAAGATCCCCAGCTACCTGGGCAGCTCGTTCGCGTTCATCAGCCCCATCGTGATCATCGGGGCGAGCAAGGGCCTGGACGCGGCGCTCTCGGGCGTCGTGGTGGCAGGCCTGGTGTTCCTGGCCGTGGCGGGCATCATCCACCTGGTGGGAACCGGCTGGCTCGACCGGCTGCTCCCACCCGTGCTAGTCGCCTCGGTCATGGTCGTGATCGGCGTGGGCCTCTCCGCCACCGCGGCCAAGATGGCGTTCCAGACCACCGCCGCCGACGGCACTACCAGCTTCTATGCGGCGGGCGCCATTGTCGCGGCGATCACGCTGCTCGCCGCCGTGGTCTTCTCCAGCATGGGCGGCCTCATCGGCACCGTGCCCGTCCTTCTCGCCATCATCGTGGGCTACCTGGTGGCCCTGGCCATGGGCATGGTCGACTTCTCGCCCGTGGTCCAGGCCGCCTGGATTGGCCTGCCCACCCTGCACCACCCGCAGTGGGACTGGGGCGCCGTCGCGCTCATCGGGCCGGTCGCCCTGGTCGTGGTGATCGAGCACATTGGCCACCTGCTTGCCGTGGGCGAGATCGTGGGCAAGGACTACCGCCCCATGCTGCCGCGCTCCCTTGCCGGCGACGGCATCTCCACGGTCATCTCGGGCTTCATCGGCGGACCCCCGACCACGACCTACGCCGAGAACATCGGCGTCATGAGCGTGACCCGCGTGTACTCCACGCAGGTCTTTTGGTACGCCGCCGGCTTCGCGCTGGTGGTGGGCGGCCTGTGCCCCAAGCTGGCGGCGCTCATACGCTCCATCCCCTCCCCGGTCATGGGCGGCGTGAGCCTGCTGCTGTTTGGCCTCATCGCGTCCAACGGCCTGCGCATGTACGTGACCAACAAGGTCGACTTTGGCATCAACCGCAACCTCATGATCGCCTCGGTGGTCGTGATCCTGGGCGTGGGCATGGAGACCTCCGGCATCTCCATCCCCATCGGCGACTACGCGCTGCCCGGCATGGCAACCTCCACGCTGGTGGGCATACTCATGAACCTGATCCTGCCCATGCCGGCAGACCCTGGCGAGGGCAAGGGCGTCGCTGCCGATGCAGCTGACGTTGAGGTCGAGGCCAAGGCGGATGGCAGGGAGGCTTCGCAGGCGAGATAGGCGTGGCATCGCGGGCCCGTGCCCGCTCACATGCTTGTCCGGCCAAGGCGGGGCCGTCGCAACCCAACGTGGGGGCGGCGGCCCCACTGCTGTAGGCGGGTGGTTGGGAGCAGTGGAATCATGACGGGGCTGGAGGCAGACGTGGAATCGGGAGTGACATGGAGAACGAGAAAGGGCTCAAAGAGGGCGGGGTCCTTTAGGGCAGTCGGGGGGTGACGGTCACGGTACCCCTCACCGTGCGCACGGGCGGGCGGGGGGGCGACGGTCACGGTGCGCTTTGCGCCATGCGAAGGCGGTCGCGACCGAAATGCCCAGGGCTTCTCCCCCACCGCACAGGTTAAGCCTCGACGCGCCTAACCTGCCCCGAGCTCGTGTGATCTGGGGCCCACGTGCTTAATGTCCCTAGCCCTCATGCTGATTCCACGCTGAAATGCTTAGACCTCTTAAACCTCTTGCACATTCTGCAACCGAATGCTTAACGTTCTTAGGCCTCGTGGTGATTTCGCCAGCACAACTCACATTGAGAGCTAGCGACGCTAAGCACCAGGCACCAAAATCCCCATGAGGCCTAGTGCGGCTAAGCACCAGGCATCCAGATCTACACGAGGGCTAGCATCGCTAAGCATCACGCGCCGGCATCCTCGAAGGATGGGTAACGCACCCAGGTCCACGCGGCTAACCGGGGGTAATTGCTTAGAGAAATCGGTGCCCGCACGGACAGTTGAGACAGCCCGTAGTGATTTTCGCAATTCGAGCAGGGGGAGAGACGCGCCGCCCCTCTCCCCCGCGCCATCACCCGCTGGTCGTGTACTCCACGTGGTCCAGGTCGGGCACGTGGACGCGGATCAGCCGCTCCACGCGCGTTCGATCATCCACCGAGAGCGCCTCGGACGTCCTCACGTGCGCCACCACCCGCGCGTCGCGGCCCGAGTGCCCCGCGTACTCCTCCCCCACGCTGTAGCCCTGCAGGCTGGGGCAGATGGCCTTGATCTCGTCTGCCGTGAGCGACGCCTCGTAGCGCTCCTCGGTGGGCGAGACTGACCTGCCCTGGGTGGCCTGCGCGCTCACCACGTTGCGCGTGAGCAGCACACAGGGGATGGCAAACACCACGGTCGCCGCCACGACCCTCCAGCGAATCCGACGCGCGCGCTCGCGGGTGGCGGCGGTCGCAACCTGCTTGGGCTCGCCGTCCTCACCCAGGTCGCGGGCGAGCGGCACGCGCAGGAGGAGGAGCACGAGCTCGCAGGCCAACGCGATGAACACCACGTTGATGGCGAACTCGTAGGTTGCGCCCAGGAAGCGCGTCAAGCTGCCCACTGCGATCCCGTAGCCCGCGGCGCAGAGCGGCGGCATCAGCGCGGTCGCCACCGCCACGCCAGAGATGATGGTCGCCGGCTCCTGGCGACGGGAGTTGCCGAGCCCACCCGCAAAGCCGCCGGCAAGGGCGATCATGAGGTCCCACACCGTGGGCGTGGACTTATCCAGGATCTGGCTCGTCTCGACCACCAACGGCGTGAGCCTAAAGTAGATGGTGGACGTGACCAGGCAGAACGCCACCTGCACCAGAAGGCCCTCCAGCGCGGTACGAAAGACCCTGCGGTCCGCAGTCGCCACCCCGTACGAGATGGCAAGGACCGAGTTCATGAGCGGGCATATGAGCATGGCGCCCACGATGGCCTCGGTCGAGTTGGTGTTGAGCCCGATGCAGGCGATGAGCATGGCCACCACCAGGATGCACAGGTGGGTGCCGTCCAGGCGGGCGCCGTTCACAAAACGGCGACGTATGACCAGGTACGAGGCGCGTCCCTCGCGGATGTTAAGGAGGTTCCTCAGGCGGCGCCTCAGCGTCGCGAACGCATGGGCAACGGGGCGCACACGCCGTCCCACGTTGCCGTCTGCCTTGCCCGAGCCTTGCGCCATGCCGTTCCCCCTCAAGCCGGGAGAGGAAACCTCTCGCCTGGCTTGGGATGTGCCGCGTTGGGGAGAGACCCTCTCACCCGTCCTTGTTCCCCAAAGAGCAGAGAGGAGACGGACTGAGACGCGTCGACGGCAGCTTAGGGGCGCCCGCACCCCGCGGGCATGCCAGGGCACTTTGGCGGGGCACCGTTGGCGGGAACCTCCGACGAACAACCACGCCCCTGGATCGGAGAACCTGCCGGCAACGCCGAACGACAGGGGCGTATGGCTTTTCCAGGCCGAACCACGGGGAAGGCTGTGACCCGCTACCTCGCCGCCAGCGCCGCGATGCCAAACGAGCCCGGGCCGGAGTGGCTGGCGATGACGCAGCCGGACTTGACCCACTCGATCTCCTGCGCTCCGTGGTCCAAGAGAATCTTCTCCACAACCGCACGCATCAGCGGATCAGGCGCGTTGCCCGAGGTATACGTGAGATTGACGCGCGAGAGGTCCATGGGTTCGCGCGTGACGAAGTCCTCCACCAGCTGGCCCACACACTTTACCATGGCGCCGCGGCGCTTCTTGGTAGCGACGAGCTTGCCATCGATTACCTCGACCGTAGGCTTAATGCGCAACAGCGTTGCTCCCAAAAAGGCGGCGTTGGAGAGCCTGCCGCCAGCGCGCAGGTAGTCGAGGTCGCCAGGAACGAAGGCAAAGCGAATGCGCCTCACCTGGTCGTCCACGAAGTCGACGATCTGCTGCTCGGTGGCGTCAGGGTCAACCTCGAGCATGCGCGCGACGTTGGTCACGACCAGACGCTGGGCGGACGACACCGCCTTGGTGTCGATCATCATGACATAGTCCCTGCCCTCGGCAGCCAGGTGCGCGCTGCGGAACGAGATGGTGGTCGCAGCAGAGTAGGCCAGGTAGAGGATCTTCGCCGTGGGGTAGGCAGCGTGCACGCGGTCGAAGGCCACCGTAAAGTCCTGCGGCGAACAGCCGGCGGTCTGGGGCAGCTTGCCCGTGGCCTTGTAGCTCTCGTAGAGCTCTTCGGGAGGAAAGCTGTCGTCGTCGCGCGACTGGTCGCCAAAGTTCACGTGCATGGGAACCACGACGATGCCGTGACGCCGGGCGGTCTCCTGGTGGATGTCGGATCCGGACTCGGCCATGAGGATGTAGTCTGCCATAGGACTCCCTCCGTGCGTGTTATTGAACACTCATTATGGCAGGAGTCCAAGTTTGAACGCATTTGCTCCGCTATGGCCCTACAACTTATTTGCGAACGGCACGTCGAGGCAGGCGAGAAGGGCGCGGCCCCTCGCTGAATCCTCCCGGGGCCGGCCTGTTTTCTCCCCTTTTCGGCATCACTCTCACCAGCGAGATTAAGCATCTCACGTGTCACTTCGCACGGGCACCGTGGCCCCGAAGCATCCGAGGGGCAAACCCCTCCTCCCGCTAGAACGGTGCCTTGGTCGAGCGGTGGATGCGAATCTCGTCCACCACGGCATCGGTCCGGTGCGTGAGCAGGTACTCCACGGCGTCCGCCATGTCGTCGGGCTCGATCATTGGCACGCTCGCCAGGTCGGGTCGGGCCTCTCCCACCATTGCCGTTCGCACGCCGCCGGGCGAGACCACATGAACGCGAATGCCCTGCTCGTACACCTCGTTTGCCAGCGACTTGCTCATGCCCAGGAGCGCGTGCTTGCTCGCAGCGTAGGCAGACTGCATGGGGTAGCCCTCGTGGGCGACCACCGAGCACACGTTCACGATCTCCGCCGCCGACGACTCGCGCAGCAGGGGGAGGCACTCGCGGCACAGGATGTAGGGGGCGCGCACGTTGGTTGCCAGGATGGCGTCGAGCTCGTCGGTCGTGGTCTCCTCCAGGCTCTTGCGGACCATGACCCCCGCGTCGTTCACCAGGACGTCCAGGCGACCGATGGTCTCGCGCACCTCTTGCACGAGGGAAACGATCGCCTCTGCGTCCGTGAGGTCACAGGGCATGGGATGAGCTGTCCTCCCCTTCTCCGCAACCATCGCGGCAGTCTCCTGTAACTTCGCGGCGTTCCTCCCCACGAGCACAATGTCGCAGCCCAGCTCCGCGAGCCGTACCGCGATTGCCCGCCCGATGCCCGAACCCGCACCCGTGACCAGTGCCACCTCTCCGTCGATGTCGTTGCGCATGGCAAGTCCCCTTTCCCCAAGGCCGTCGGATGCACCCATGGTAGCCCCGTCGCTGCCCGTGGCGCGGCTCCTCTCCCCTGTTTCCGGGAGGTGGCGGGAGACTCGCGCACGTATTTCCAGACACGACCGAGCGGCTAGAATCCCCTCAGGCGACGGCGATGGGAGGACGCGTGCCAACGAGGGTGCTACTTGTGGGAGGACGGGAGCGCTACCTGCGCTACCTGCCGACGGACGTTCCGGTTGCGATGGAGAGCGAGAAGGTCTTTGTGTCGCGCGACGCATCTGAGGACGAGGTCGTTGGGCGGGGACGCGGCTGCGAGTTCATGTCCGTGGACGCGATTGTGCCCGTGCGGGCGTCGGTCATCGACGAGCTGGCGGATGCCGGACTTCGCCTGATCCACTCCGAGGGCGTTGCCTACAACGCAATCGACGTCGAGGCAGCCGCACGGCGCGGGATTCCCGTCTGCAACTGCAAGGGTGCAAACGCGAGTGCGGTGGCGGAGCAGACCGTGATGCTCATGCTCGCAGCCCTGCGCGATGCCGCGTTCTGCGACGCCGCCGTGAGGGACGGCCGGCAGATGCAGGTGAAGGAGCAGATGATGCTGCGGGGCTACCGCGAGCTCGCGGACTGCCGCGTGGGACTCGTGGGGCTTGGCGACATCGGAACCCAGGTCGCACGGCACCTGCAACCGTTTGGCTGCGAGGTCGCCTACTGGTCGCGGCATCGGCGCAACGAGGGGACGGAGCGGGAGCTCGGGGTCCGCTACCTGCCGCTGGACGAGCTGCTGGCACAGAGCGACATCGTCTCCCTGCACGTGGCGGTCACCAACCAGACGCGCGGAATGGCAGGCGAGAGGTTCCTCTCCCTCATGCCCGAGGACTCCATCCTGGTGAACACCGCCCGCGGAGAGCTGGTGGACAACCACGCGCTCGCGGTCGCACTGGAGTCCGGCCACCTCGCCGGCGCCGGGATCGACACCCTGGCGCCCGAGCCGGTGACCTGCGACAACCCCGTGCTGCGCCTCTCTCCCCAGGCGATGCGCCACGTGGTCCTGTCGCCGCACATCGGGGGCAACTCCGCGGGGTGCTTTCGACGCGCACACCGCATGGTGTGGGAGAGCTTCCAGGACGTGCTCGACGGGCGCCGGCCCCAGTTCGTGGTCAACGGCGTGTAGCGGAGGTGCTTGAAGTCCCCCTCCCGTCTCGCGATGTCTGCAGGGGAGAAGTGCCGCCCGATCTCCCCCCAACCCCTCCCGCCGGCAGCAAGCGCGTCCCGCGCGTACGCGCGGGACGAGGTCTCCGGCATGGGCTTGCTTCGCCGACACGCGCTCCCCCGGCAGGGACTCGCTCGCGCGTGCGCCCCGGGAGGCCGGGCGGCCGTCGGGCGAGAGGGGCGTCCCGGCGTTTGGGCGGGTGGACGGCCTGACGATTTGTAGCCGCTCCCCGCTGGTGGCAGAAGACTCCCTGCGTGGGCACTCCCCGCGGGCGAGTTGCTGCCATGGGTCGATTGCTGATTCCACTCCCTCACCGCTGAACCCGGCAGAACACCCGGACAGCGGTAAGGCTGACTGTCTCCACCCTCATAGACCACGAGGAACAAGGAGCGTCCAACGCTGACGCGATTGACGTCACGTACTTCAAGCAACGAGGGCGGCAGTGGGACGACGATTACCGTTCGACGAGCATCACTCGTACAGCCTCTCGGCGTCCACGAATAACCAACCCTCTCCCATCTCTCTCTTGAGCTCGTTATCCAAGTGATTGCGCGAGAAGATTGCATAGGTCGTGGAGTCATACGCCCCCAGCAGCTCCGCACGGTGAGAGAGGTCCTTTGCCACTTGTCGGACGTCGAACCGATTGCGCCACTTGCACTCCCCCACCAACAGCTCGCCCCTGCGTTCGTTCGCGGCAACGACGTCTATGTCAGTCTGTTCATGAGCCGAGGGGTCAGTCCCCCACCAAGACCCAAAATGAACGGGCCGCAACGGCAGAGCACCTGCTTTTGCCTCTGCGACCACCCATTGCAAGCATATCTCCTCAAACCAGTGTCCGACGTAGGTGGGAATGTCACTGCTTCCCAGGAGGTCGTGGGCGACCAGCTCCCCTGCATCCATCTCGATTGAGTCAAGCTCCGGCTGTACAAAGCGATACCAGAAGGAGAACGCGGGCTCGCTGATTCGGTAGATACCCCTCCGCGACCTCTCCCTACTCTCCCCAAACGGGACGCGCTTCTCCACGAGCCGCATCGCGACGAGCGTCCTCAGATATTTGGTCAAGGAAGACCGCTCCTCACCTATTCGATCGGCAATTAGCTGCGGCTTGTTTGCCCCGGAGGCAATCGCGTCCAAGATGGAGCTATAGATTGCGGGCTCCCGCAGCTCTTGCCTCAGGAGCATGAGCGGCTCCTCGTAGAGCAGGCCCTCCTTGCGAAAGAACAACTCCTCGACATTGGTGAAGAAGTTCTCCCCAGGGTCGACCATCGACAGATAGTACGGAGTCCCACCAAACGTTGCGTAGTACCGAACTAGGTCATCGCGGCTCACCCCTGGAAGCATGAGCGCCGCCTCGCGATAGCCAAATGGCGCAAGGTGAATCTGTGCCGTACGGCGACCAAACAACGGGTTCTTCTCGCCCAGACTCCTTTGGACCCCCCGAGACCCCAGAACCTCCTCTTCCATGAACCCCTGGTTGCTTCCGGTAAGAATCATGAATACGTTCGTCGCGGAAAAGTACCTATCACAGGCGATCTGAAGCGTGGAAACGAGACCCGTATTCCTCTGGGCGGCATAGGGGAACTCGTCGAATACCACTACCAGATGCTGGTCTCCCACTTCGCTCGCCACGAACCGCAGGGCATCCTCCCACGTGTCAAACGAGCCAACGCCACGTGGGAGGCCAAAGTGCCCGTATATTGCGAGCGAGAAATCCGCGAGGTTCATAGAGTCACTCTGGACCTTCGCAGTAAAGGAGAGCGTAGGCTTGCCTTGGGTAAACCGCATCGTTAGAGCCGTCTTGCCAACCCGTCGCCGGCCGTAGAGAACGACCATCTGAAATCCGCCCTTTTTGTACAGGCGCTCGAGCTCGGCAAGCTCGTTTTCACGACCGACAAACATGGCCTTTCCCCTCCCCGCTTGGAGTTCTTTGTATGATTACGTTCATACTACTCGTAATCATACAATTTGAGAGTCGGCAGGGGGCGCGCTCCCCTGGACGGCGGGCGGGGTGGCGGCGGGAGCCCGACGCGGGCGGCCTGGAGGGCGGGCCGTCGGCGACGGGCCGAGACGGCCCGGCGTCTGCCCAGGCGGCATGCCCGACGGTCGCCGCAGCCGCAACCTCGATTGCAGAGGTCTCCCGATGTGCGCGCACACCTCGGGAGTTCCTTGCCATCCCGCCGCCGCCTCAGGCCCAAATGGCAGGGGAAGCCAGACTTGAGCGCTCATGTCGGGCGTCTCTCGCCAAGGCCGGGGACCGATGGTCCGCCGACTGGTCGAACGGGGGACTGCCCTCAGCTCGGGGGCAGGGGGGTCGCTCACATCGGGACCTGGCTGCCATGATCCGACCGTTGACGATGCCCGCCTCCACCGGACGTGCACGGCAGGGGCGCGGCGGGTAGCAGCTGTTCCGGGGGGCGCTCTCGCCGCGTTTGCCCTCCGGCTATCCCCGTCCTTAGGCTCCGACCGGCAGGAGCTCGCTCGCGCGTGCGCCCCGGGAGGCCGGGCGACCGTCGGGCGAGAGAGTCGTCCCGGCGCTTGGGCGGATAGACGGCCTGGAGATCTATAGCCGCTCCCTGCTGGTGGCAGAAGGCTCCCCGCGCAGGCACATCCCGCGGGCGAGTTGCCGCCATGGGTCGATTGCTAATGCCAGGAGCCAGGTCCGCACGGGACTCACCTCGATGAGGCTCCGGGAAGAAAGAGGAGTGACGGCCTCTTCCCCTTCTTAGACTTCACGGGAAACCACTCCGGAGTGCGCATGGGCATCATGATGTCGCCACCCACGTCGAAGTGGTCGATGCAGCCGGCCGCCGCGACCGGCAGGAAGGTCCCGTGGAACTTGAGGCTGCGGATGGCGTTGACCATCATGTACTGGTTGCCGGAGGTGTCCAAGGTGGCGTCAACGCCAGCGGGGCTTGCTCGCACCGCGGACCAAGGCGATCGCGCGGCGGGCGTGGGGCGAGGGTGATTCATCCGATGGAATTATCGGATACGCTCGAGTGGGGCGCGGTGACCGTTCCGCGAACGAGCTGCCAACGCGCCCGGACGCGGAATGACCATGCCCGTGCAGTCCGGTGCGCTGTCTGGCGGCATACGCAAGGAGGCAAGCACTGCGATCGCAGGGCAGGACCCTCAGTCCCGCGCTCCCCCCGGGCCCACGCCGCGCACGCCGAGAACCGCGGCGAGGCTCTTCCTAAAGGCAACGCGCCAATCGAGCAACCCACGGCTGATGCACCAGTAGCAGAAGTAGCCCGTGAACATACGGTCCGTCGCCTCGCGGAGCTGCCTGGCGTCGGAAGGGTTGTCAAACTCCCCGCTGGCCTGGCCACGCTCGATGATCGAGGTCATGGTGCGGCTGAGATAGGGTCGCTCGTCCAGGCTGTGGTGGTCCTCGCGCAGGTTGGTGATGAGCATGCGCCGCATGAGCTCCTCGCCAGCGCCCTCGGTCTCGTCGGCTATGGTGTCATAGCAGATGAGCAGCTGTTCCCACGCGCTCGTCGTTCCAATGAGCTCTCCAAGCTGGTCCCCAAGGCGCTCTGACACGCCATCGTAGAGGTTGACGATGATGTCGTCCTTGGAGTGGAAGCGGCTGTAGAAGGTCGGCTTGCTGATGCCACAGGCGTCGCAGACGTCCTGGACCGTGACGTTGGAGTACCCGCGCTCCTTGAAGAGCGAGAGCGCAGTCTCTTGGATTTGCTGCCTGTCCAATGCCCCTCCAAAGCTCAGACGATTACCAACCAACAGCTTCGCACCAGCGTCGTTCCAACGCAGTGAGAAGGGCTCGCATGAGCGCGCCGCAGTCGCCGCGACCATGCCGCCCTCATGATTATGTGCGAACGACCACGACGTCGCGTGTGCCGGCAAGAGAATATCAGCATCCTGAACTTACTTGGGTAAGGTCTTCCCTTACTATAGTCATACACCGATGCGCCAACGGGGACGAAGGTTGCATGCCGTCGCACGCCAGGGCAGGCAGGGGGCAAGCCATCTGACGATGGGACAACGTCGTCATCATGTCAGCGCCAAGTCGCACCACAAGGTCGCGATATCCCGAGGAGAGGGGAAAGCATGGACCACAGCGCACTGTTCACTCCGTTTTCCGTCGGCAGGATGCGGGTCAAGAACCGCATCGGAATGAGCCCGATGGGCACCAACTCCGCCTTCACAAACGGCAGGAAGGACGAGCAGGAGGTCGACTACTTCATCGAGCGAGCCAAGGGCGGCACCGGCGTCATCTTCATGGGCTGCCAGATGCTCAACGCGAAGGTCGCCCAGGGCTCGATGGAGGGTTACCTTGACTCCTTCACCGTTCTGCCCTCGCTCACGTCCGTCTGCGATGGGGTCCATCGCTACGGTGCCAAGATCGTGTGCCAGATAAGTCCCGGCACGGGCCGTAACGCGTTCCCGGACACCTTTGGCAACCCGCCGATCTCGTCGTCCGACACGCCCTCGGTCTTTGACCCGAGCGTCAAGTGCCACGCGCTCACCAAGGACGAGATCGCCGGCATCATGGATGGCTTCCGCTTTGCCGCCGGCGTCGCACGTGACGCGGGCTACGACGCAATCGAGGTGCACGCCCACGCAGGCTACCTCATCGACCAGTTCATGAGCCCGGTATGGAACCACCGTACCGACGAGTATGGCGGCACCCCGGAGGGCTTCGCCCGCTTCCCGGTCGAGATCGTCCACGCAATCAAGGACACGGTGGGCGATGCCCTGCCCGTCATCTTCCGCATCTCGCTCGACCACCGCTTCCCCGGTGGCCGCACCATCGAGGACTCCGTCGCCCTGCTCAAGATCCTGGAGCGCGAGGGCGTGGACGCCTTCGACGTGGACGCAGGCTGCTACGAGTCGCTCGACTACATCTTCCCTCCCAGCTACCTGGGAGAGAGCTGCATGAGCTACGTCTGCGACGCCGCGCGCAAGGCGGTGAGCGTTCCCCTCTTCACGGCAGGCACCCTCAACCCGGACGACGCGACCAGGCTCGTCGAGAGCGGCACGGTCGACTTCGTGAACTTTGGCCGCGCGCTCATCGCCGACCCCTACCTGCCCGTCAAGCTGCAGCAGGGCCATCCCGAGGACGTGAGGCCCTGCCTGCGCTGCAACGAGTACTGCATCGGCCGCATCTGGAACAGCCACACCAAGCTCAGCTGCGCCGTGAACCCCTCCGCGATGGAGGAGGTCCGCTTCAGGGTCGCACGCACCAACTCTCCCAAGGACGTCGTGGTCGTGGGCGGCGGCGTCGCGGGGATGGAGGCGGCGCGCGTTGCCGCCATCGAGGGGCACCGCGTCACGCTCCTCGAGGCACGCGACCACCTGGGGGGCACCGCCGGGGACATCAGCAGCGCCTCCTTCAAGCTCAACATCCGCAAGCTGGTCGAGTGGTACAGGGTGCAGCTCGACAAGTACAAGGTGAATGTGAGGCTCAATCACGCGGTCAGCGCGGACGACCCGCTGCTGGAGTCCGCCGACGCAATCGTCGTCGGCACCGGAGCAAAGCCCGTTGCCCCCAAGATCCCCGGCCTCGACGGCGCCAACGTGGTCCCTGTGCTCGACTTCGAGCGCGAGACGAGCCGCGCGACCGGCGAGAGGGTCGTCGTCTGCGGCGGTGGAGCCTCCGGGCTCGACTGCGCCCTCGAGCTTACCGCCGACCTCGGCAAGAGGGTGACCGTGGTAGAGATGCTGCCCGAGTGCGGCAAGGACGTCTTCTTCATCAACAAGATCACGCTCATGCGGCGCCTCCAGGAGGGTGGGGTGGAGCTCCGGACCTCCAACAAGGTCGTCTCCATTGACGCTACGGGCGTGACGGTCGAGCTCGCCGACGGCTCTCGCGAGCACCTGGACGCGGATTGCGTGATCGACGCCTTCGGCATGCGCCCCGACACCACGCTCGCCGACGCCATCGACGCGCGCTACCACGATAAGACCCGTGTGGTGGGAGACGTCCGTCGCCTTGGCAAGATCGGCGATGCCATCCGTGACGGCTTCTATGCCGCCACCAGCCTGGACATGGACCTCTACATCTAGGCAAGCAAGTAGGCAAGCGAACGAACGAGGAGAGGGCGGGACGTCCCAGATGGGTGCGTCCCGCCCTACGTTGTGGGGTCTCTCTCCCCTGCCCTCCCGAAACGTACGACGGGGATACGAGACGCATACCATGGGACGGAATAGACGCATCGGGCTGGCGCGAGACGCCCGTCCGAAACCGGAGGACAGCGATGGAAGGGGCTGGCAATGACACCAGAGGAGTTTGACGAGGCGGCACGCTACTGGACAAAGCGAGAGTCCGCTTCCGCCCGCATGCCCGAAGAGGAGCTGCGACAGGCAATTGACGCGTTTCTCGGCACGCACGATGTCTGCGCCCTGGCAACGGCATCGAGCGACCTCGTCCGCTGCACCCCACTCGAATACTCGTACCGAAACGGAAGGTTCTGGATCTTCTCCGAGGGTGGCCTCAAGTTCCACGCCCTGAAGGAGAATCGAAGCGTGTGCCTTTCTGTATTCAACCCCTCGTGCGACTTTGGAAAGCTCGAGAGTGTGCAGGTCACGGGTACCGCAGAGATTGTCGACCCCATGCGAGAGGAGTACGGGCGAGCGGCGGAGGCGAGGGGACTCACCGGCGAGTCGCTCGAGCGCATGCGCACGCGGCTTCACCTGATCGAGGTGACGCCCTTGCGCATCGACTACCTGTGCAGCGCCCTACGAAAGCGCGGGTTCGACGCACGTCAGTGGCTTGACCTGGGCGAGTAGGACCTACAACAGGCGAGATTACCGCGCAATACGAGAGGCCCATTTCCACACCTCGCCCGACAGAGTCACGATGCAGATCCGAAACTTTGCCGACAAGGGCTAGGCGGATCTCGTTTTGACGCTTTGGGACTCACGTTCCCCTCCCCTGCCGCGTCGCAAACCGCCATTTTTGGCCGTTTGCGATTTCGCGTTTAGCCATTTCTGGCGATTTGCGACTTCGCATTTGACCAAATATGGCTGTTTGCGAGATCCCGCAAGACGGCACACTTCCGGGCGGAGCCGCGCCACGCTTGGCAGACGCCCCACCAGTGTGAGAGGTGCCGTTAGCCTGCCCACCCAGAGCGTCCTACCTTGTTACAAAAGACGACCCCCGGACGAGTCGAGTTCGTCCGGGGGTCAAGGCCTGGGAAGGCCAGGGGGTGAGAAAGGGCGTAGGAAAGAGCCTACTGAATCGACGTGGAGTTGGCCTGGATGGTCTTGATGGCGTCGACCGTCTCGGCAATGTCAGTCTGGGCGAGGGTTGCCTTGCCGAGCTCGTTGCCCATGTCGATGGTGATGGTGCCGTCATCGTTCTTGGCAACTCCGAAGGTGAGGGTGTTGCCGGAGAGCTCGTCGGTGATGGTGACGAGGTTCTCGCCATCCTGCTGCGTCACGGTGGCGGGACCCATGAAGCTCACGTTAGCCTGGTTGTCAGCGTCGAGGAAGAAGATGCCGGTCTTGGAGCCGTCGTCATTGCCCACGTAGTAGACGGTCTCGCCTGCCTCGGAGGCACCCATGTAAGCCTCGGTAATCTCGCTCGTGGAGATGGAGTAGCTCTGGCCGGCGGAGCTGCTCGCGGAGCTATCGGCGGCCGTGGAGTCGCTCGACGCGGCGCTGTCTGCGGTTGCCTCCTCGGTCGCGGTGCTATCGGAGTCAGTGGACTCGGCAGCCGCGCTTGCGGAGTCAGAGGAGCTGGAGCCGCCGCAGGCCGTGAGGGCGAGAGGAGAGGCGGCCAGTGCGAAGGCGAGACCGATGGTGACGAAGCGATTCGTGTTGAGCATTGCGATTCCTTTCTCTCAGAGCATCTGGTTGGTTGGGCTCGTTGGTAGGCGTGCCCGAACTTCTGAAAGGAATCCTATAGAAGGGCCGATGAGTCTACATCATTCCAAAGTATGAGACGGCTTGACAATATGTAGGCTCGGTGGGAAGACAGGGGGACGTGCCAAAGCCCTGTCCCCTGTCTCATGCCCTACACCAGGTGAAGGCGCCGAGCTTCGCTTGCGGCCTGCGAGCGACGACTCACATCAAGCTTCGCAAGGATGTGGCTCACGTGCGTCTTTACCGTGGGAAGCTTGATGCTCAAGATCTCGCCGATCTCGGCATTGCTCTTGTCGCTGCAAATCAGGCGTAGCACCTGGAGTTCCGTGTCGGTGAGGGGCTCTGTTGGGCCCGAGGGCACCGCCATGAAGTTGGGGTAATGCGTTGCCTGCACACGCGTGGTCTTGATGAGACGTGACACCTGACTGGGATCGACGCCCATCTCCTCGGCATGCTTTTGCGTTTCGATGAGAAGCGGCAGCACGGCAGCCCCGTAGGTCGAGATGGTGCGCACATAGCCAAAGCGCTTTGCCATGTTGAGAGCCCGGACCATCCATTTCCTCCAGTCACCCTTGTTGCTTCGCCATGTGGCAATTGCGGCAAGGACGCTGTAGTTGATGAAGTCAATGAAGATGTCACGGGACTGCACGTATTCGCTGAGCGTGGACATGAGGCGCAGGGCCTCGTCGTAGCGGCACTCAGAGATCAGAACCTGGCTCACGGTCTTGTAGATGTAGCGGTTCAGGAAGTCGAGGGGCTTCGAGAGGTCTGGCTCGTTCTCCTCGAGCCATGCGTGAGCGCGTTCCGTCTGGTTCAAACGCAGCCAGATGCGGCAGCGCATGGCATCGAGGTTTGCGATGATGCGCCCGCACTCGTGTGGCTTCACCTGCAACAGGTGCCTGCGCTGGAGGTCGAGAAGGGAGAGTGCCTGTCGCGCGTCACCTTGGTCGACGAGGTTCCTGCACTCAATGCCCGTTGCGGCAAACTCGACTGAGGGGTCTCCGTTACGCCTGATCTTGGGGAGGACGGCGTTGACCTTGGAGATGTACGGCGTGACATCCTCGCCTTTCTCGAACTTGCTCTCGCACAAGGCCACCTCGGTGCAGCCCATGGCAAGCCTGCCAAGCGCCCGCCCGGCTAGCTTGCCAATGAGGATGCAGGTCTCTTCGTCTGAGGAAACCCAGGGGCTGAGGTCACGCCCGCCGTTGATGACACTGGGCATTGCGCTTGTCATGGACGGCATGAGCTCGGGATCGTTGCTGGCATTGACCCTCGCGAGTGCGGCCACGGCGTCGGTGAGACTGGTCAGCCGCCGGTGGGGCAGCGCGATGTCGAGGTACGCGAGGTTGGCGTTGGCGATCTTGAGCTCCTCGGGCGTTCGCTGGGGCGCATGCGCGTAGTCCTCGAGCTCCGAGTACCAACGCTCGGAGCCAACGGTGTCCATGAGCATGGAGTCCAGGAGGCTCATGATGCGCATGAGCCTGGGGGATGCGCACACAACGTCCTCGGGCAAGGCGTGATAGTAGTGCTCGAGCTCACAATAGCTGCCGTTTCCGGGGTTGAGCTTTGCGTGTTCCTCCAGGATGGCGAGCATGCGCTTGTTGTTCTTCGTGCGCGAGCACAGCTCCAGGGCCCTGATGTAGCTCCCGTGCGTCACGTAGTAGTCGACTGCGTGGTCGATGACGGAATAATACGAGGCGTCGTCATGCCGGCGCGTACGCTCCCACTCGAAGAACTTCCTTACGCCCGGGTTTACCGCCCATGCGTCACCCTCGGGGGTGACGAAGCATGTGGTGTGCTGGAGTACGTCGATAAGCTCCTTGCCGTCCTCCTCCCCAAGCACCCCCAAGACCAGATCCTTGTCGATGTAGTCAAAGAAGGGGACGAGCATCAAGAGCTCTTGCACCCTGGGGCTAAAGCGCCGCCTGAACTCCGCATCGAAGTAGCACATCACCTCTTTGAAGAGGCTTCTCTCCCAGGCGTCGCCATCGCCGCGCAGCATGTGGGCGACGGAGAGCGATACCGCCATGGGATAGCGAGACGTTACGTCGGCGATTCTCTCGACGAGCTCGGGCGTGGACGTAAGGTTGTTCGCGGCGAGGAGGTGCGCGATGTCCGTGTCCGTAAAGTACAGGTCCTCAGAGGTCACGACAAGCACTTCACCCTTGGCAAAGAACGGGGTGAGCCATCCGGGCATCGGTGCGCGGGACGTGAAGACAAAGCGCGTTCTGTCGCACTGCCTGATGACGGACGAGAGCTTCGACCCCTCTGCAGTCGAGAGGTCGTCATGGATGTTGTCCAGGAGGACGGCGTCATACCTGCTGGCGTTTTGCGTGGTCACGAGCTTGGTGACATCGTCCCTCTCGGCATCGATCTCAAGGACGTCCTGGTCCTGGAGCATGCGACGGGCAAACTCGGTCTTGCCAAAGCCCAGGGGTGCACATATAAACGCCAGGCGCGTGTAGCTCCACTGCGCCCAGATAATCTCGTCAAGCTCGAGGGCAACCATCTTTACCAAGGTAAACCACCACCCATAGAGATTTGCGACGCAGATGTCCTCGTCACCGATTCTATTAGGTGCAGGCCTTGCCCTCTTCCCGCAAACGGCAAGTACCCGACCGTCGTCTATCAAAGATAGACCACATCGGTCGGGTACGGAGAGAGGTATCGGTCCCCGATTATTTTCATGTGTTCAGTAGCGGCCTGAGGCCCAGGGCTAGAGGTTGAGCGCCTCGATCTCGGAAGCCGTAGCCTCGACGAGCTTTTCGATTTTCTTGGAGTTCTTCCCCATGATCGAGCCCACGGAGAACAGGCCGCCGGTCACGGCGTCGAACGCGGCATTGATGGCCTGGTCGGTAACGCCCACCACCTGGTTCTTCTGGATGATGATCTTGTTCTTGCCCTGGAGCATGACCCAGATCTGATTCTGACGGTCGAGGGGTGGGAATACGATCACGTCGGCAAAGCCGTTCTTCACGAGCTCGGGCTTGCCTGCGGTGAAGTCGACATCCTTGATGCGGTCGAAGAGCTGCTGGTAGTTCTCGAAGCTTTCCTTGGTCTTGACGGTCTTGAGCTTGAATCCAAATGCCATGATGAACTCCTATCCACGATGGTCGGGAAGGCGGTACCCTGCCCCGCCTGACTGAGCCCAGTTTGCCGTCGCGGACATCTCCTGTCCTCATTCCAAAGTATGAGGTGCCGCCTGCGGCGCGCAATTGGCCTACGGCATCTGACCCTCATACTTTGGTATGAGGTATGACGCTTCCAGCCTTCCTAGAATCACGGCAACGTTCAACCCCCCACCCAACAGCCTGAAAGGAATGATCATGGAAGCAATCTCGATGAAGTGCCCCAACTGCATGGGTGACGTCGTCCCGTTTGGCAACGGAGTCTATGGTCGCTGCAACAGCTGCGACAGCGTCTTCAAGCTCAAGGACGACGAGAGCGGCGTCACCGCCGGTTCCGAGGACTTTGACGAAGACGACAGTGACGACGAGGAGGTCTTCGACTTTGAGCAGTTCTTCCGGGACGCCTACGACGAGTATGTGGACGACGAGTCCGACCTGTCCGACGCCTACTTCGCAGACCGCCTAGAAGACAACTCGGACAAGGTCAGCGCTGCCGTCAAGCACTTCGACATCGACAAGGACGACGCCGACGAGGTCTACTGCGTTGTCGACACCACGATCTTCGGTAGCTGCAAGGTCGGCTTTGCCGTGACCGTCTCGGGAGTCTACATGGTCGACGAGGACGGGGACTCCGCGTTCGTCGACTGGGACGACTACGACGACTGCAGGATCGAGCGCAACGGAGGCAAGCTCATCATTGGCGGCCACCCCTTCATCATGTCCAGCGATGAGGCCAAGATCATGGCTCGCGTGATGCGCGACCTGCAGGAGTAGCGTGAGGCGCCACAAGTAAGGAGGCTTTCCCATGGCACTCATCAAGGCGGCCCTTGGTGCCCTCACGGGCAATCTCGCCGACCAGTGGAAGGAAATGATCTACTGCGAGTCGCTCGATGCTGATGTCCTGTGCGCCAAGGGTCAGAAGCGCGTCGGGTCTCGCAGCTCCAACACAAAGGGTGACGACAACATCATCTCGAACGGCTCGATCGTCGTGGTCAACGATGGGCAGTGCATGGTTATCGTCGAGCAGGGCAAGGTCGTGGACTTCTGTGCCGAGCCGGGCGAGTTCACCTACGACTCCAAGGCTGCCCCCTCCGTCTTTGCGGGCAGTCTCGGCTCTGGCATCGTCGATACGTTCAAGAACATAGGCAAGCGCTTCACCTTTGGTGGCGACACTGGCCTTGACCAGCGCGTGTACTACTTCAACACCAAGGAGGTCATGGGCAACCGCTATGGCACTCCAACGCCGGTGCCCTTCCGCGTGGTCGACAACAACATCGGTCTGGACATGGACATTGCCGTGCGGTGCAACGGCGAGTTCTCGTTCAAGCTTGCCGACCCGCTGCTGTTCTACCAGAACGTATGCGGAAACGTCGAGGACGAGTTTACGCGCGACCAGATTGCCTCTCAGCTGAGAAGCGAGCTGCTCACCGCCCTGCAGCCGGCGTTCGCGCGCATCTCCGAGATGGGCATTCGCTACTCCGCCGTCCCGGCGCACACCGAAGAGGTCTCCCAGGCGCTTTCGGACATCCTCTCGAAGAAGTGGCGAGAGACCCGCGGCATCCAGATCGTGGCGTTTGGAGTCAATGCCATTGCGGCAGACCCCGAGGACGAGAAGGCCATCAAGAACCTGCAGCGCACTGCGGTCATGCGTGACCCGCGCATGGCGGCCGCCAACCTCGCCTCTGCCCAAGGTGACGCCATGCGCACTGCCGCCGGCAACAGCAACGGGGCCATGTTGGGTTTTGCCGGCATGAACATGGCTCAGATGGCAGGCGGCATGGGTGGCATGAACCCCCAGAACCTCTTCCAGATGGGCCAGGGCGGCTATCCCGGTGGCGGTTATCCGCAGGGCGGACAAGGCTATCCGCAGCAGGGTGGCTATCCGCAGGGTGGACAAGGCGGGTTCCCCCAGGGACAGGACGGCTACCCCAACGCGCCCCAGGGAGGCATGGCTGGCGCCCCCGCGGGTGCCGGAGCGGACCTCTCCGCGGGTGTTGCCGCCGGCGCCGTGTCAGCGGACGTTGCGACCACCGGAGCAGGGGATGCGCCCGCTCCGGGCATGACCTCACCAGAGCCTGCGGCACAGCCCGGCGTTGCAGCTCACCAAGGCGCCGCCACTGCTGATGACGGGTGGACCTGTCCCGCATGCGGAACGACCAACAAGGGCAAGTTCTGCCAGGAGTGCGGTACGCCCAGGCCGCAGCCGGCGCCCCAACCTCGCTATCGCTGCGACAAGTGTGGGTGGGTGCCGGAAGACCAGACCCACCCGCCCAAGTTCTGCCCCGAGTGCGGCGATCGCTTCGACTCCAACGACGTCGAATAGGCACGCCAAGATCCTCGTAACCGGAGTTGCAAAGACCCATAGCACCGCCCTCCAAGCCCCCTTCCACAGGGGGGCGGTGCTTCCTGTGCCCGCATGGGCCGCCGAGGAGACCCGCATCACGCTCCCGCATGATGCCCGGCTTTTGGCACCTAAGCAGCCCGTCTTCAGGCGCGCCAAGTATTATTTCGCCTCACCGCCGCCAGTCATACTTTGGTATGACGCATCGGCAAGCGCAACTCCATAACATTCCTGAAAGCGAAGGGCAACGGGCCCTCGCCGTGATAACTCGCAAAGGAGAGATCAATGGATCAGAACAGCAGCAGCAAGCCTACCGGTAGCAGCGTACTGCGCGTGGCTTCGATCATCATGATCGTGTTTGCCGTCATCAACCTCGTGGTTGGCCTGCTCATGATGATGGGCGTCTTCTTCGCCTCGGCGGATGAGGAGCTGGGCATCGCGGCCGGCGTTGCGGCAGTCATCGGCGTGGTGGCCTTCATCGGTGGACTTCTCAACCTCTTCGTGGGCGTCGTTGGCCTCAAGGCGTCCAAGCGCAACGACAAGAACACTCTCGCCTTCATCCTCGGTGTCATCAGCGTCATCTACGGCATCTACGGCATCGTGAGCGCCGTCAGCACCGGTGACGGTGGCTCCATCGCAAATGCGTTTGTCGGCATCATCCTGCCTGCGCTTTACCTCTACGGCGTCATCCAGACCAGGAAGGCCATCGCGTAGGGCCAGGGAGACAAAGGGGGCAGCCCCCTGCCCCGCGTCGCAAGGAAACGCATCCCTAGGCACGCAAGGAGAGAATGAAGATGACGAAGAGCAGGGTGTGGGGCACGCGTGGGATGGCAACGCTTGCCCTGGCATGCATCCTTTCTCTCTCGTGCTTGGGGCTTGCGGGATGCGCGGACGAGACGCCCGCAGGCACGCCTGCGGGCGTCTCGGGAACAGACCTTAGCACGGCGGGCCTACGCGATTACTATGTGGACGTCGCTTCGGCAAAGAGCGCAACGGTGATGGTCTACATGTGCGGGTCGGACCTGGAGTCCGGCTACGGCGCGGCATCAGCCGACATCGAGGAGATGCTCGAGGCCGACCTCGGTGACAACGTGAACGTGGTCTTGGAGACGGGCGGGGCATCAGAGTGGTCCTTCTCGCCTGAGGCCGACCCCTCCACGCGCCAACGGTGGGTCCTCGAGGATGGCGAGGCAAGCCTCGTCCAGGATGCCGGAGAGGGCACGATGCTCGACGAGGACGAGGTTACGGACTTCTGCTCGTGGGCTGCCAAAGAGTACCCCGCGGACCGCTACATCCTCATCTTCTGGGACCACGGCGGCGGCACCATTGGCGGCTTTGGCTACGACGAGAACTATCCCGACGCCTCCGCCCTCACGCTCTCACAGCTGCGCAATGCCATCAAGGCGAGTGGCGTGGCGTTTGACATGGTGGGCTTTGACGCCTGCCTCATGGCCACGGTCGAGTGCGCCTGGGCCATGGAGCCCGTGGCAGACTACCTCGTGGCCTCCGAGCAGACCGAGCCTGGAGACGGCTGGTCGTGGACCGGCTTCCTCAATCAGCTGGGGTCTGATCCCTCCACCGCCACGACGGATCTTGGCAAGACCATCATCGATGACTTTTCGGCCCACTACGCGGAGACGGGCGAGGAGGATACGACCCTCTCCCTCATCGACCTGCGCGAGATCAGCCGTGTCTACGAGCGCCTCTCGTCGTTCCTTGACGAGGCCGCCGATAGCATCGAGGCGGATAACGCCCTCTTCACGACCATGTCTGGCGCCCGCTCCCGCGCGAAGTCCTATGCAGAGGACTCCGTGGACCAGGTCGACCTCGTTGACATGGTCGACCGCTCGGACTTCGAGGGGGCTGACGATGTGTCCGAGGCGGTAGCGAGCTGCGTCAAGTACCGAAGCGACACGTCTTCGGGCTCCAACGGCATTGCGATGTACTTCCCGTACTCCGAGGTCTCCCAGTACTCTGACGTACGCCAGGTTCTTGAGGACATCGGCTATACGGGGCCCGTCGCCTTCTATGACTACTTCTTGAGCGTCATGGGCAACTCTCCCACATCATCGAGCCATGGCATCGTCAGCTCGTATGCGAGCACGCAGGTCGCCCAGGACTCGGGCACGGCGGCAAGCGCGTCGTCATCGAGCGACAGCTATGCGAACGAATCCCTCTCGTCTGAGGGCTGGTTCGAGGACCTCTCGAACGAATTCTCCTACCAGGAGCTTCCCGACGAGCTGGAGCTTGCCTCGGACGGCTCGAACTGGGTCGTGGAGATGGACGACAGCCTGTGGGGTGACTTCGCAGACTTCCAGATAACGGTCATGCAGAACTATGACGACGGCTACCTCATGCTGGGCACCGATGATGCCTACCAGGTAACGGATGACGGGAACATCGCGGTGGACTTTGACGGCGAGTGGCTCTCGATTGACGGCAGCTTCTTCTCGTTCTATTGCGACGCGCCCGAGGAGACCGAGGATGGCGAGATTCGCTACTCCGGAACCATTCCGGCGATTCTCAACGGCGGGGAGCGGGTCGATCTGGTGGTGACCTGGCCCACGGCAAGCGAGCGCGGTGATGGCGAGACCATCGGGTACGTTCAGGGCTATCGGATGTCTGGGCAGGACTACGTCCTCGGTCGCGGCCTGGGGCAACTCGAGGCGGGCGACACGCTGACACCGGTCTTTGATTACTTCGACTCCGAGGGCAACTGGGTCGAGACGCTCCAAGGCGATGCCATCACGGTATCCGACCCATCGGACGTCGAGGTGCGCTACGAGGACACCGGCGATGCTAGCGTGCTGTTCTGGGGAACGCTGACCACGGTCTATGGCTCCCAGGTTGATACCGAGGTCCTGACCACGAAGTAGTGCGTCTTTTTTAGCTGATGAGGGTTCGGCCGTGCGATGGACGCGGCCGAACCCTCTTTTACAGCTTGCGGGCGGGACGGGGGGCGACATGGGGTGCAGAGGGGGGTCTCGGACCCCAGCGACGAACCACCAGCTCGGCCGAGACGAGCCCGGCGCGCACCGCTCCCGCTAGCCGCGCAGCCGGCGCACCCTGAGCGAGAGCTCGGCCAGCTCTTCCTGCGTCAGCTGGTCCAGGTGCTCCAGCTTGTCCAGGTACAGGGCCAGGCTCTCGTTGCGCCGCGCCAGCATGAGCTCGTTGCAGTAGCTGACCACCGCAGCCGTGAGCACCGCCACGAACAGAATCCCCACCACGCTGAGCGCCACCACGATCATGCGGCCGACGGCGCTCGTGACGGTGATGTCCCCGTAGCCGATGGTCGTGACGGACTGGAAACAGCACCACAGGGCGTCGCCAAAGCCGTCCACGCCTGGGTCCACCAGCGCGAGCAGCGCGGACGCCGCGACGAACGTCGCCAGAAACCCCCACGTGGCGCGGGCAAGGCCAGTGTTGCGCAGCACGGCGCGCAGCAGTTTTTGGTTGAGCATCGAAGCCTCCGTCTCGAACAAGGCCCCCGTCCGCCCAAAGGGACGGACGGGGGCCTGCGGCAGCGAGTCACCGTCTGCCGCAGCGTGGAAATCCCGGGTGCCGGGTCCTCTCACCCGACGCAGGTCCCCGCAGGTCGCTAGCCACGGTCCCTGGAACGGTGACGGAGCACCAGCGCAGCAACCAGGGACACAGCTCCGCCCAGGGCGATGAGGGCCAGCGCCCCGGTGCCCAGCGAGCTGTCGCCCGTCTGGGGCGTGCCCGATGCGGAGGCCGCCTTTGTGGAGCCGGTTGCAGTGCCCGTGTCAACGGAAGCGCTGGCTCCGCCACCGGTCGTGGCGTCGGTCGCGGTGCCGTTGCCTGCGGCACCTCCAGTCGTAGCGTCACCGGTCGCGGTGCCGTTGCCCGTGGCGCCGCCCTCATCCGGCTTGAGTCCGGACACGCTCTCGGCTGCGACCGGCTTGAAGAACCTGAGCAGGTCGGCATTCAGGTAGTTGAGACGCTTCCTGGTTGCCGAGTACGTGTTGGCAGAATCGACGATCGAGTAGGTGTGCGTGACATCAAGGGTGACCGTCTGGGACGAGACCACGATGTTGTTGTAACTCACGTCACAGCGATACACCGTGCCATCGTCCTCCGCCGTCACCTCGTCAATGGCGTAGGTGGACGTGTAGGTCTTGTTGTCCTGGGTGCTGACAGTGGGCCCGGACGAGATCTCTTGCCAGGTGGGCTTGGAGGCCTCCTTGCGATACCAGCGGAAGAGCGGCTGCTTGTCCGGATTGGCGGAGCCGGAGTCGTAGTAGCTGCCGCTCATGTCAAGCGTGAGGGACTCCCCCATCCTGCGCGTCGCCTTGCTGGTGGACGTGTCGCTCGCGTCGTTTGTGTTGGCCTGCCCCTGGATGTTGACGCCGCTCACGGCCATCGCGTCGCCGGTCGGCAGCGTGGTCACGCTCACGATGGGCGAGCGCAGGCTCGCCTGCCTGCCCGTGCCGTCCACGACAAACACCGCAAAGCGGTAGTTGCTGCTGGTGGAGAGGCCGGCCCAGACGTAGCTTGTGGCGGAGCCGTCCAGCGTGTAGGCGTAGCTGTAGTGGTCATCATCGTTCGCGGGGTACATGGCGACCGCGTACCTGTAGCCATTCGCCTTCTGGTCGGAGGTCAGGATATCGTTCCAAGACAGGGTGACCGCATCCTTGCCCGTGGTGGCATCGTAGCCGGTGCCGGTCATGGCAAAGCCACTCACCATGGGGACTTCGGGCTGCTTCACGTTGGTGACGTCGTAGCCCACGATCCAGAACTGGTTGGTGGCGGGGCGCGTGCCGTCGCTGGGCATGTCGGAGGAGCTCTGGTCTACCGCGAGCCTCCAGCTGAAGCCGTAGCCCTCGGCAGCCTCGGGCAGGTTGTCCACGGTGCCCGTGAACGAGAAGCCCGTGGAACTGGACCTCAGCGTCGTGTAGCCACCCGACAGCCCAAACACCATACCGGTAACGATCTCGTTTTCCCCAATGCCGAAGCCGGCACCTATCTGCAGAGCAACGGCACCGCCCACGTCGACGGTCTTCTCGGTCTCGTTCTCGGCCGCGATGGTCTGCGCCGTGGCGACGCCCTCCTCGTTCGAGGCTATGGACCAGGCGTCCTTCCCGTCAAGCTGGTACGTGAAGGCACGCTTGGCGGTAGGCAGCAGGGTCGTCTTGGTCAGGGTGTCGACGCCGTAGCTGGCGGGGTCGCCCTGCCTGTTGTTGAGGACGTCGGAGACCTTGTAGGTGAGCGGCTCGGAGCTGCCGCTGCCCACGCTGGCGTTGAGGTTGTACTTGTCGACCGTCTCGTCCCAGGTCTCCTGACTCACGACCGAGGTGACCGGCGTGAGGAACACGGGCATGACGACGTCCGTCCACTCCGGGTCGTTGGAGTCGCTGACCTCGTACCAGTAGTACATGATGGGCACGGCGTACACCACGGCCTTGTTGCCTTCGGCCGCGTGCGCGTCGTAGTCCACACCGTACGAGAGCGTCGAGGAGCTCTGGTACTCGTAGCCCGCATGGCCCGTAAGCTCCCCCTCGAGCTCCACGCGCCCAAGGAAGCCGCCCGACGCCTCGCCGAAGACGCCGGCCTCTCCCTCGATGGACCAGCCGGAGCCAGAGGCGCTGCTGGACTCGGAGCCAAACGCGGTGCCGCCGTAGTTGAGGTAGCCATAGCTGTCCTGGAGGTCCTGAAAGTACGGGGACCCCTGGAGCACCGCGAGCAGCTGCGGCGCAGTGTAGTACTCGGCCGCCGCCTTGAAGCGCACCTGCATGCCGTCGTGGTCCACGTTGGGCAGGCACAAGCTGATCCAGCATCCGTACTGCGTCGTGCCGTGGACACGGACGCTCTCGTTTATGACGCCCTCCTCACCGGTGGTGTAGCCGCGGAGTTTGCCGCCAGACCACTTGGCAGAGAAGTGCGAGACGTCCATCCAGTAGTAGTCGTCATCCTTGCCGAGGTCCTCGTCGCGGTGGACGCCCGTGACGGCGAGGAAGCTCTCCTCGTACTGGCTGGAGCCCGACACGGCGCCCACGCGCACGTCGCCGATCCAGACCTGCTCCTTGCCCTTTGTGTAACGGTTCGAGTTCACCTGGTCAGAGGTGAGGCTGATGCTGCCGAGAGTGTCGAGGCTCACCCCAGCGGAGAGACTGAACGAGTAGATGTCTCCGCCCATGAGAACGTCGTCGTTCTCGGCGGCACCCTGGTTGAGGCCGGTTAAGCGTGCGGCGCCCAGGGCGAAGGGCGCCAGGGTCGGACGGTATCGGCCGCCCTGGTTCGCGTCCTTGCAGGCGGTCTCGCTGATGTGCGCAGCGTCCTTGCCGAGGGCCTTGCGGATGTAGTCGGAGATGACGAACTCGTCCCTGGACGCGTCATAGTACACGTAGCGGTAGCCGAAGTTGGCATACTCCGCGTTTGAGCTGCCACCGCAGTCCCAGCCGGCAATGATGAGGGTCGTGGCCGTGTCGGTGTCGCTCGTCCTGAAGGTTCCGAAGGTGCAGTTGGCAGAGACCATGGCGGAGGCTGCCCCGACGGTCGTGCTCAGGGGGATATAGTCGTCGCCCAAGCCGTCGTTTACGGCGGCGGAGAGTCGCTTTGCGGTGTCATCCCAGGTGTAGATGTAGCAGCGGGCTGCGTTGGTCGGGTTGTCGTGGTTCGTGGGCGCGGAGACAGTAATGGCAAGCTCTTCTCCGCCGCGGCGGTCGAGGTCGCCGCCGGCAAGGGTGACCACCGGGGCCTTCATGAGCTGCATTCGAGCGGTGGGGTCATCCTTGCTGTTGCGAATCTGGTTAAGCTCATCATCTGTGACGTAGTAGGACGCCTGGCCGCAGTCCACCCACTCCTGGGTGTGGCTCCAGGAGCTGTCGGACTGCAGGTCCCACATGTCGACGCAGGCCAGGCGCTCGCCGTTCTCGTCCTTGTAGCAGCCCGCGTAGCAGAAGACCTCGTCCACGCCGTCTGCGTCCACGTCCGCGGCGGCCACTTCGAAGTAGGCGTCGTACTCCTGCAGGTAGCCGGCCCGGAGGTATGCCAGCTCGTCAGTGTAATCATTCACCTGGATCTGACTGTCATTGACCGTGGGGCTGAGGCTCGCGACTTCCGTGCGGTTCCCCTTTGCGTCAAGCGAGAATACCTTTACCGCAAAGGCGCCGCTCAACTGTCGGTTGCCGACCATGGTGTAGTACTGGCTCCCATAGGCACGCAGCTCGACGACGTGGTCCTTGTAGCCACTGCCGAGGTCTGCCGAGACGCTGGTTGCGTACTTGCCGCTGAATCCGTTGTAGGTGGAGCCCTTGATGACGTCATTCTCGTTGTCGCTGAGTGGCGAGTAGTAGCTAACGCCCTTTTCAACCATATCCACGGCTGTCCCTGAATTGCTGCTCGTACCGTAGAGCTCGTTGATGGGCCAGAACAGATAAGCTCCGCTCATCCCCCCGTAGTCGTCAGAGATCGTGGTGTAGCCAATCAAACCTTCCACGTTCGTATTGGCATCGTAGAGCTGGTTGAGCTTCCCCCGCAGCGTGTATACGTTGTTTCTGGCGCCGTTGGCTGCCATGTAGACCTCGTCGTCGCTCAACAGGGTGGTGCTCACGTTCTCGTCTTTGCCATAGGGGGCATAGGTGCCGGCGTCACCGGTATCGTCCGAGACGGTGAGGCCAAGGTCTGAGTATGCATCGGTGCTCAGCTGACTGCCCTGCGAGTAGGGTCCGGGGCTCAGCTCGTCGTTTGCCAGCGCCGTCATGGGCAGGGCGGCAAATGCGAGCACCGCCGCGACCGCACCGGATACGACGGGCAGCCACCGCGTGCGTGTGAGGCGCGTTGCCATGGTCGCTCCAATCCTAGGAGGTCCGTTGATACTTTCTGGGTAGCGTCCAGCTCTAGGAGATTTTCAGCGGCATGCAGGCAAAGCGCATCGTTCCAAAGTATGATGCTTCAGCGAACACCAGACGGTCGCAGCGAGCGGGTGGATGCGAGCGTTGGGAACCCTGACCCGGGCACCGTCCGTTCTGGTTTGTGGCGGACGCCCTCCGCCGTGGCATCGAACGCGGCCGCGCTTCCCACACGGGGATGCGCGGCCGCGCCAGAACGCGTCGCCTGTCTCGCCCCTACCTCACGTGCCCCCTTGATCCAGTCGAAGATGAGGCCGGAGGTCTGGCGGCTGTTGCCCTCGAGCATAATGGCATGTGTGTTGCCGTGGATGTCACTCGGCGCTATCGCACGGCCCTCTGGCTCACGATGCCGAGGACGTCGACTACCTCCACACCATCAGCGCCCCTCTCGCCACGCTCGTAGAGCACGTCAAGACCCGCAGCCGCGACCTTAAGGCAAGCTGGGCCATACGCACGCCTGAGCGTTGGCTCGACCAGTGACGAGCCCACACCCGGGAAGCTCTCCACAAGCGCAAGCTTCTCCCATACGGACTCCTCGACCCGCCCATCAAGCCTGGCAAGAGACTCGAGGAACTCCTCGGAAAACCTAAGCCGCGCCACCGGAAGCCCGCCTGCTCGCGACTGCGGCCTTGGCCGCCTCGATGCCCTCCACACAGCGGCCAGCGGCGATGTCTGCGCGACCACGGTCGATTGCGTCGGAGACGCGCTGGGCGTAGAGCGCCCGCTCGACGGCGTCGTCCACCTCCCGCTGGAAAACCTCCTCGGAGCAGAACACGTAGGCGCCGTTGCCGTTCTCCGTGATTCTTACGAGGCGTTCGCGGGCAGCCTGCTTCACCTCGCGCGGATGGTCGCGCAGCGCTGTCGCGGAATAGATGGCATCCATGCGATTCCTCCCATGATGTGTCCGTTTCTGTACATGATAACGTACATACCTCGAGGGGGGCGGAGGTGGACGCGTAGTCGGTATCGATAGGCGATGCATATCCGTTGCGCCACGGCATCGGCCTGCGAGACGGGCCTCGGCAGCAAGCGCAAGCTCCTACGCGAGCCCCGTGCCTGGTCATTTGCGGAAGTAGCGTGGAGGGGGTCTGTCGCGGATGTGTGCGTCCCGTGAATCTGTGAACCGTTTTGTGAAGTAGCCGGATGTACCAGACGGTGCTCGCGCCGCGTAATCTCGCGTAAATCGGACAGGTTTTACGCGAGGCCCCAGTGCGAGGAGGACCGATCGAAGGAGAGGACCCCACCCTTCCTCATCTTGCGCAGGAGGTTGCCGACTTTGTCGTAGCGCTGCTCATCGGTGAGGTCTGCGGAGAGGGCCGGGTAGACGGCCTCGTTGATCTCCGCCCTCGTGGCGGGGCCATGCTGCCCGATGAGGTCGGTGACGAGCGCCATGCAGTACTCCTCGGACTTCCCTCGCTTCTCGACGTAGGCGGCCTTAGTACTTGTAGCCTCGGCGACGGAGGCGGCGACCCGCAGGCGGGGCCTGCGGCCCTCCACCAAGCCCTTTCGACGCAGCCGGCGCAAGGCGGCATCCGATACTGGCCTTCCCTTCTGCACGCGATCGAGGGCGAGCACGTCCTCGAAGGGGAGGTCGCTGTGGGCCATGAGGGCGCGCGTGTAAGACTCGTCAACAACGCTCCCGTAGATGGTGAGCCTCACCTCGTTCGGGTTCGAGAGGTCGTAGTCGGGCAGGGGCAGGTAGCGGCTGGCCTGCGAGCGGTTCATGCGCTCGATGCCATAGCCCAGGTGGTCAATCATGTTGAGCTGGGTCATGGCCTGCACGAGGGCGGGGTTGCGGTAGCGCCGGGGCATGTGACCCTCCACGGCGTAGTCGTCGGGCTCGCCCTCGTAGAAGGAGCCCACGCTCACGAACTCGAGGCGGTCAGGGTACTCGGTTACGCTCACCCGCGACGCCTGCGCGTAGTCCTGGTGCGCGATGCAGTTGTGCATGGCCTCCAGCACGCTCTTCTGGTCATACTTCTCGACCTCACAGCGCACCAGCTCGTCGGGAGGGAGCAGCTGGGTCTTGATGTTGCGGATGCGCGAGTAGAGGGCCGTGGTGGCGAGCACGAAGGGGATGGTGAAGTGCTCGTAGGCCTCCTCCTGCCCCACGAGGCGCCAGGTGAGCTCAGCCATGAGGGGGCTCAGCAGCCAGGCCGACTCCGGCCTTCCGAGGAGCAGGACAGCGGCCCTGTTGAGCTCGCGCCTGTCGTCCGCCGGCAGCGCGAGCGCCTCCCGCGGTATGCCGTTGTCCATCCGGGCCTCCTGCCCCTCGGCATCTTGGTCGAACCGAAGGCTGGCGGGGGCCCGGACACTTATATCAGGACCGGTTTGGCAGCGGTTATTGGGCATACCCCGGCATGTAGCGACTCACGCCTTTGGCAAAGCAGATCTTCCATCGCTATCTTCTGCGAGTGAGAATCTGCCTTGACACAAATTCGGCAACACACCCCACCAACACCACGACGAATAAGCTGTTGAAAACGGCATCGTTCTCGCGAACAAACCCAGCAAGGCCCCCAATGCATCCTGCAATCTGCATCCACGAGTAGGCCATAGCTTGCGACTCATGCTTAATCTGAACGAGACGTTCGTCCTTGCTCTCCGTCATGCTCTCGCGTACCAAATTGTCACTTCGCATCTTCCACATTCCGTAGAAGACTTTCGCAAGCTGAATTACGGCAAATGTAGCGACGCCGATTGCCAAGCTTCTCGGCAGTCCTTTCAATAGGCACAACACCACGACTGCGACGCCAACCAAGCAACTACCAATATCACACTTGATATCAAATCGCATTTCCGACCTGTACTCGTCTAATTCTGGACTGACCCGACTCGGGCCCAGATGCTTTCCGCCCTTGTGCTCAGTTTGACCCAGCATTGCATCCTCCTAGTCGAACTCGGAAAAGTCGAATACCTCTTCGATGGAAAGTCCAAAGTAGTGGGAAATTTTATATGCAAGGGGCAGTGACGCCGTGTACCTTCCCGTCTCGATGGAATTAATGGTCTGACGAGTAACGCCAACCACGTCGGCAAGTTCCTTTTGGGAGATGTGTCTTCTCCTTCTCAACTCCGTGACCCTGTTCCTCAATGTCAAGCTCCTTGATGACAAGTTGACTTGACATTCAGTGTAAAGCCAACTTGTCGTTTGTCAAGTATGCTTTACATATCCAGAATGTCTGCCAGTGGACGTGAGGAGCGTTTTCCTCGCCGCCCTCCTCGCGCGCTTGAGAACCCAGCGAGACATGCCATCACCCGAGAATCGAACTACGTTGCAAGCCAGCATCAAACGGCGCGGTGTCAAGGCCATCGTGTCCCGCCCACACAGCCCCACGCGGCGTGGCGAGGACTCTAATGTGTTGCGGCTCCGTGAAGGCCTAGTAGGGCAAGCCGCATCGATTTCCAAGCAAATTGTGTGGACCAAAGTCGTGGATCAAACGTGGACCAAAAGAAAACAGCCCAGAGACATGGCCTCTGAGCTGCGAATGTATGGTGGGCGTTAGAAGATTTGAACTTCTGACCTCTTCCGTGTCAGAACGCTTATATGGGGTATCCGCATCGTGCTCATTCATGCCAAATCGTGCCAAAAGGGCTGGTAGACAGGCCAGATGACCGTCCACCCAGTATCATTTCGTGTCGAGCTTAACCGGGTTGCGTGCACTCCGCGTGCACTCTTCGCGTGCACCCGCGTGCACTCGGGGCGGAGGGTAGCTTTTCGCATACATGGCCCCTCCACTTGCAGGTTCCGAACGCCGGGGAGCCGACGGGGGCGCCCGCAGCAGCGTGGCATGGAGGCAGGGGATGTACCAGGCAAAAGAAGACATCTGGTCCGAAGGGTCGCTGATAGACCTCGGCAACGGCCGCTGGAAGTGCCGATACTCCCGCACGGAAGACGGCAAGAGGCACCAGACCACCCGCAGCTTCCGAGCGTCGGGGAAGCGCGCCGCGAGGAGGAGGGCAGACGAGATACGAAAGGAGCTCGACGACGAGGTGCGCAGGCAGGAGCTCCCCCTAGGCATCACGAGGGAGGACATGTTCGTGCCCACCTTTCTCGAGCGCTACATCCGCTCGCTCGAGAGCGGGGCGGGCATCGCCCAGACCACCGCTGCGAACTACCGCCACTGTGCGAAGCACGTCTCGCGCTACCTGAGCGCCATGCGGATAGACGAGATCACCGGGGACACCATCCTCCAGATGCAGGCGGCGCTCCTGGAAGATGGGCTCTGCAACAACACGGTCGCCAAAGCACATCGCTTCCTCAAGCAGGCGCTCCAGTACGCGGCGGACAGCGGGATCATCGAGCGGAGCCCCTTCACGAGGCGGATCAAGCCGCCGAAGCGCGAGGCGAGGGAGCCAAACGCACTCGACACTGACGGGCGTGAGAGGCTGCTACTCGCACTCGACTCCATGCAGGACACCGAGGTGACGCTCGCGATAAGGCTGGGGCTCGCCTGCGGGTTGCGCAGGGAGGAGATGTGCGGCCTCAGGTGGAGGGACGTCGACCTCGATCGCGGCGTCCTGCGGGTGAGGGTCGCAGTCTGCCAGTGCGAGGGCAAGGCTGTGGTGAAGGAGCCCAAGACGCCAACGAGCCGACGCGAGGTCCCGCTCGAGCCGGACCTGGCGTCGAGGCTCGCGAGGCGCAGGCGTCGCCTCGTCACGCTGCTGGGCGGAGGGCCAGAGGCAATAGAGGACCTCTACGTCCTGGGCGACTCCAGTGGAGCGTTCTACTACCCCGACCGCCTCACGAAGGAGTTCGCCTCCATCGCGAAGATGCTCGATCTGGTGGGCACCACCGGGAGGAGGGTGACGCTGCACGACCTCAGGCACACCTATGCCACCTACCTCGTCGCCGCGGGCACCGACATCAAGACGGTGAGCTCGCTCATGGGTCACGCGAACGCGGCGATGACGCTCAACACCTACGCGAGCGCCGACCCGCACGCGAGGAGGTCCGCCGCCAGGACGATCGCCGAGCAGATGGCGGCAAGACCCGGCAGCGGACAGGACGAAGGGAGCGAGACGATGCTGCGCGTCGTGTAGCCGGGCGGTTGTGTCCCCTTTCTGGTGGGGAACGCACGGGAAGCCCGGGAAACGCAGCGCCCCGAGGCGACGGCCGCACACTTCGGCATGCGACGTAACGTCTCGGCATGGCACGGAATCTCGAAGGAGGAGGTACGCGAGATGGACAGGAAGCCGACGGGCCCCACGGAGAGGTCGCTTTCGGACACGTCGCCGCTCTGCGACAGGCCCGAATGGCTCGGGCCAAGGGACATCCAAGAGGTGTTCGGCGTCGGGAGGACGAAGAGCTACCAGCTGATCAATGCCCTCCCGCACATCCGTGTTGGCGGGCTCCTCAGGGTCAACAGGAGGACCGTGCAGAAGGAGCTCCTCGACAAGGGTAGGCTTCCGTAGATGTGAACGACAACTCGTACGTGTGACTAATCCATCGCGCAGAGTCATATTTCAATCGGAGAATCGCCGCGGGGACGCGTGACGCATCGGTCACGCGTCCCCGCTTCTCTTCAGAGAGCAGCGTTTCCGACACGCCGCTGCGCCGGGGACTGTGAGGGGTCCCCTGTCCTCGCGCCCCGTCGAAAACGCAAAGGGCAAGGGCATGACCTCCGGGCCCCCGTTGGGACCAAGGTAGCACAGGGGGCAAGCACCTCTTCCCGCCCCCTGGCGCCACGCCACCGCGGAGCCCGCAGCGCCACGCCCGCAAGGGCGCGGCCCCCGCGTCGCCGTGGCTTGCTCCCTGGGCCCCAACGGGGGCAAAGGGAGCCCCCACGTCCTAGGGAGGTCAGCCATGACCAGCACAAGCGAGAGCCAGGCCGCAACGACCATGACCGAGGAGGAGCTCCGCCAGACGGCACTCGGGCTCTGCACGGACTACCTGCAAGGGAGGGGCCTGCGCGACGTCCACGCCGACGGCGACCGCATCGTGGCCACGGACGGCGGCGAGACCGTCCTCGTAACCGTCAGGGCGACCATGGAGCCGGGCTCCGAGGCCCTGCCGACGCTCGACCTCGAGGACGAGGACGTCGCCGCCATGCGCCGCGCGTGCCTCCTCTACCTCGCAGACCACGGCGACGTGGACGCAATCCGCCACGACGCCATATCCATCGCCATAACGGGAGAGCGCCGTGCGAAGCTGCGCCACCTCGTGGGGGTCTGGCAGTGGGCGGAGCGCATGTGACCTAGGACGTCTAGACGATAAAAAACCGCTCACGGTCGGAAAGGGGCCGCTCGGGGAAGTCCCGAGTGGCCCCAATCTCCTCCCGCCACGGCCGCAGCCAAGCCCTCCCGCGGCCGCCCTCCCCGCCGTCAGGAACACCTAACGACGGCGGGGAGGGGAAATGGCAACCACCGACTCGCTAGGTGAGTGGGTAGGTCGTATTCTTATCTATCTTTACGAAGCCGTCTGTACACGACCTCGAACTGCTTGACGCGACGAAACTCCGGCATCCCCGCCTCCACGCAGAACGCGTCGCCGGCATCGAAGCGCTGCCATATGTCCAGCCCGCGGTCGAGCATCACGTCCCACTGGCAGTTTATCCTCACGTGCCGCGCGTGGATGGTGTGTGACTCGTCCAGCTCGTAGGTAAAATTCAGCCCCATCGGCCTCGTGGCGTCCGCGATCTGGTCCAGGTAGTACGTCTGCTTGGAGTCCGGGAAGTCGTCGGGCGCGGTCAGCAGGTGCACCTGAATCTCCGGCACCCGGTAGTCGAAGTGCCTCAGGATAACCTCGAGCAGCTCCATCAGGTTGCGGCACTGGTAGAACTGGCGAATGTAGGGATCAGTAATGTCAACCTCCCGCACGCCATCGAGGTACGGGCCAAGGAGCGTCTCGTACGAGACGCCGCGCTGGTTCTCGCGGAACTCCTTGTGCCCCTCGAAGAGCCTGGAATCCGCCGGCGCCTGGGAAGAACTTGTCTCGGTCGGTGTAGAAGCAGACGCTGCCACCGACGCCGCTGATGCATCCTCGCCGAGAAGAGCCCGGCTTTCCTCCGCATCCCCTGCGGCCTGATCGTCACTAGCAAAGGAGGCACACTCGGCAGCCTTTGCCGCCGGGGCGACCGTCTCGCCGTCGAGGGGAACCCTGTCGCGCGAATGGTACGTCTTGGGATAGTCCGTCTCCTCAAGCGTGGCCACGACATGCCACTCCCCACCCTTCGGGCGGTAGCAGAAGTGCACGCGCACGAACGTCTCGTCTATGCGGTAGAGCTGGTCCTTCACGCGCTTGCGCAGCTCCATCGCGAACTCCAGGATCTTGGCCTCCTCCTCGGCGGTAGCGTCCTTTCCCGGGAAGATGATCTTCATGAGGCCGGAGTAGGTCTTCAAGATGCCGTCGCGGTCGCGCGTGGAGAGGTCGTCGGAGAGCTCGAAGCGCTCGCGGTACAGGCCGGAGTAGTCCAGGTTCCGCAGTGCGCGCAGGGCCTCGGCCAGGTAGTCCACGATGAAGCCGTAGCTCGAGGAGAACATGTCGCCGCGGATTATGTCCACCTCCCAGCCCGGGATGTAGGCGTGGATGCGGTCGATGAAGGCGGAGTCGTGGTAGACGGCCGGCAGGTCCTCGAAGAGGTCCGTCTGGTTGATCATGTAGCCCACGTCGTGGCTGGTGTTGCCCACGAAGGCGAGAGACGCCTCGGCCGTGATCTGCTCGATCCCTCGGCTGAAGCTCTTGTTGGCCATGTAGTTCTTCAGGATGTCCACGATGTCGGGCTTGGGGCGCTTGTTCTTCCCCGCGAACTCGTCGAAGGCCACGCAGTCCCAGAATCCCACCAGGCCAATCTTGCCGTTCGAGTTGTTCACGAACAGCTTGGCGGGCGTCACCTCGCCCCCGGAGATGAGGATGCCGTGCGGCGAGAACTCGCTGAACACGTGCGACTTGCCCGTGCCCTTAGGGCCCAGCTCCACCAGGTTGTAGTTGCGCTCACAGTACGGAATCAGGCGCGTCAGCTGGAACAGCTTGGCCCGCTCCCCCAGCTGCGCCGGGTCCAGACCGATGGAGCGGATCAGGACGTCAATCCACTCGCCGGCGCTAAACTGCCGTCGCCCGTCCACGTAGCCGTCCAGGTCGAACCGGGCCATCTGGATGGGCTTCAGGGACTTCAGGATGTAGGGGCTCTCGTCCTTGGCCTCGTTCGCCGAGTAGGACAGGTCGGCGATGCACCACACGCCCGAGACCAGGAGGCGACGGTTGCGCTTCACGGTGTCCGCGGTCACGAGCACGTGCGAGATGCCCAGGTTCTCGAAGGTGGCCTCGTAGGCGTCGCGCTTCTCGACCAGGTCCACGGAGACCTTGTCGATCACGCGCTGGAAGCCGGTCTGCTTGATGTCGCTGCGGATGGCACCGGCCTCGGCGCGCTGCACGTAGTGCTTGGCGAGAATGTCACGCACGCGCTCGACGCCGGCCTGAATCTCCTCCTCGTCGTCGGTCGCGCAGTTCTGGCCGAGAAGGTACTCCAGCACGTAGCTCGGCACGGCCGCGTTGCCGCGCACGAGCTTCACGAGGTCCTTGCGCACCACGTAGCCGGGGAATACGTCATTGAGCTTCGTGTCGAGGCTATTCACATGCGTCACCTTGCAATCGTGTCGCGAGCACTTTCAGCGAACTCGACATCGCACCTTGATCTTTAGAGATGTCCTCGAGTCTATGTGCGATTTCGTGCATGTCGCTCTTCGTGTACGTCGACCCCGCAAAGGAGTAGTAGTCGAGGACGCATCTATCCTCGACCGTCTTCTGCCTGCCCCAGAATGACCTGACGTGATACTTCAGAACGATCTCGTTCGATGAGTCGGAGAACTCTGAAAGGTCCCTCCCACACAGGATGACGGTGCTCCTGGACGCACCTGGTACCAGCATTGGGACACCTCGGACTATGAAGCTCTTTGCAATGTACTCGCTAAGCCTCTTGTCTGAGGTGGGGCAATCGAATCCGTCGATCTCGATGTCACGCGCGATGCCGGATCCGAAGTTCTTGACCATCAGCAACATGGCACCATGGTCCCTATCATGTTCGAGATAGGCGGCGACCTGGGCGGTCTTGGAATCATGGTGAACGTATAGCGCTACGAAGACAGCGGCAATCGTCGCCGCCGTACTAGCTATCTGGATGGCAATCGATAAATCCATTCCTACTTCCAGTTGCTCAGCCCCGGCACCTTCGCCAGCGCGTGGGGGAACTTGTTGTAGTTGACCTTCACACCGTCGTCCAGGTCGATGGAGACGCGCTCGTGCGCCAGCGGGTAGATCACGTCTCGCTCCCAGTCGGCGAGCTCCTGCACCTGGGCGCGGAGCCTGTTGGCCTCCCTCGCGTCCCTCGCAGACTTCGACTTCTCCAGCAGCTCGATGCGCGAGCGGAGCTTCCCCTGCAGGGGTCTGAGGTAGCCGGTAAGGATCTCGCCCACCGTGCTCTCGTCGTAGCGGTGCATGTAGACCAGGCACGAGAACGACTTCCTCGGGCTCTGGAAGAGCCAGTAGATGGGCCGCTTCTGATAGACCCTCAGGTGGTCGGCATAGAAGTGCCCCGAGAAGTACGTGCGCAGGTCGCAGCCGAGTGCCCCCTCGATGAACGCGACGTTGTCGCCGAGGGAGTCCTCCCCGTAGGCGGCTACCAGGAAGCGGTAGAAGCTGTCCACGATGTCGTCCTCGAACCACGCGGCGTCCGTGATGGGAAGTATGTTGTCCGCGTCGGGCACGAGCGTGGGCTCGGGCACCTTCTCGAGGTAGTCCGCGACCGTGGATCCCTGGTCGGCGAGCACGAGCCCGGGCCTGTCGAGCGAGTAGCGCCCGAGGATGCATCCCACGCCGTATGAGACGAGCGACCGCACATCGCGGGCGAGGTCGGCGCGGCGCACCGACACCTTGTCGTCCGGCACCTCGATGGGCACCTCGTCCTCCATGTGGTAGATGCGGGCGAAGATGCGGTTCAGTTCCTCCTCGTTTGCCTTCAGCTCGTCGAAGCGAGACTGGCACTCCCGCCGCCAGCGCTCGAACTGGCGCTCGACCAGCGACTCGCCAGGCTGTGCAAGGGGGTGGGACTCGAAGTCCCAGGAGGTCTCGAAGGCGTCCCAGTCGATTTTGCACGTTTCAATGGATGCGCTGACTATACCGTCCACCTTGGAGTCCTGCTCAATGAGAAGAGGGAGTCGAACTATGTCTGTAATCTGGTAGTTCATTGTCGGGTTTAAATACTCAACAAGGTTTTGCATGACGCTTGAGACGAGAAAACCTAGGAGATAATTAGTCACGCCTTTGCTAGTGAAGCCAACAGGTCCCGCGTCCCCAAACAAAGTTCCTTTTGCGACCTTTCTAAAGGCAATATCTGAAGACGATATTCGGCCCCATGTCAGGCCCATCTTGAAATACAGCTTGGGTTCACGGAGCCGAAAATTACCACCATTTCTGATGACGTCTACGCCTTCGTGCCACAAATCAACAACCTTAGAGTTGTTGCCGTAGAACAATCTGTAATCGCCCCCGCTGTTCATCGGAAACCAGCGATAATCGGCCATATCTTCCGATGAAGTACAGTCAGTCTTGAGGGCGGAACGGGAAACCTCAGTCCAATATCGTACGAACTTCTGCGTATTTACCGAAATACCAGAATGACAGTCCATGTATTGATTGATTGGCTTGCCGTTGTTAAAGGCATTTATCACATTACGTGTCGCCCAATAGGCGATGGGCCACCCGGGAATCGCCTTGAAGGACTCGGCGTCGGCCTCGTAGCGCCAGGGGCAATCGGCATCGGCTGCAGCCTCCCGAATCTTCTCGGCCTTGACGTCCTCCCCAGCCTCGTCGACCAGGCGAATGTATAAGCCCGCGGTTTCCCTCTTGCCCCTCTCGAACACCGTCGCCGTAGTGGAGACCACCTCGCCGCCGATGGCGTCGAAGCCGCGAGCGCCGATGTGCGCCATCGCCACGATGCCGTGGTTCTCGACGATGTCCCTGCGCATCTTCTCGTAGGATCCTAGGAACATCCAGCTCTGCATCGTGACCTCGGCGGCGTAACCGCCCTCCACGGCCATCCCCAACCCCCGCTTGATGAAGCAGGTGCAGAGGTCGCCCTTCTCGTCCGGGTAGTTCTCCTTGACCCAGGCCGAGAGCCACGGCCCCATGTTGCCGCTGCCCATATAGGGCGGGTTGGCGATCACGCAGTGGTAGGTACCGGAGAGCGCCTCGACGTTGGCGAGCATGGTCTCGAGCTTCCTGCGCAGCAGCCCCCGGAGCATATCGCCGTGGGGGTCTCCCAGACGCCCCAGCTCGTGGCGGACGGCGTCCGCATCGCCCGGGTCCGGCACGTAGAGGCTCCCCACCTCACCCATGTGCGCCATGGCCTCGAGGAGCGCCGTCCGCTCCCTGAACGCCCCAGACATTTGCGAGAGTTCCCGAGGCTCGAGCTCCACGGGTTCGAGGACGGTAATGTCCGCGTCCACGTCTCGCTCGAGGAAGCGCGGGTCGTGCTCGCGGGCCTTCATCTCCAGGGCGAACTTGGCGATCTCCGCCGCGCGGGGGTCGATCTCAAGGCCCCTGAGGTTCTTCCCCAGGATCAGGGCGGGGATGTCCTCGGGGTTGTAGCCCTCCTCCTCGTACATGGCGAAGAGCATGTCGAAGGCGTATACCAGGATGTGGCCGCTGCCGCAGGCGGGGTCGAGAACGCGTATGTCCTCCGCGCCGTCGATGTCGACGTGGGGCTCGTCGTCCTTGGGGGCGATGTAGTACTCCATCCGCCCCGCCAGGCCGGAGCCGGGGTTGTTGAGCATCCACAGGCGCCCGAGCGAGTTCTGCGTGAGGAAGCGCACGATGTACTCGGGCGTGAAGAGCTGCGTGGCGGGGGCTATGTCATCCGGGCGCGCCTTGCGCTTGCTGGCGAAGTACTCGTCCTTGCGCTCGGCGATGTAGAACTGGTAGAGCCAGCCCAAAACCTCGACCGAGGAGCACGCCTCGGCATCCATGTCCTCCACGATGCGTCGGAGGATCGACCCCTCGGCGAGGAGCCCCTGCGGCATGAGGAGCGGGCTCGCGGACTCCTCGGAGAAGAGGTAGCCCATGGCCCTCTCGTAGTGCCTGCACACGGCACGCAGGAGCGTGGCGTAGGCGTCCTCGGTTGCGTTCGTGCTGAAGACGGAGCCCACGAGCAGCGCCGCCACGCGGTCGCGCACCATGCGGTCGAGGCTGTAGGCGGGGTCGAACATACCCTGCGCGGCGTCCGCCAGGATGGCCGGCAGCGTGGAGCTCTCCCTGGGCGTCACCACGGGCGTGGGGTTGTAGCCGTTCGCGTCCATGAAGCGGAGTGCGCACAAGCGGTTGAACCACGTGTATGCCGTGCCGTCTACGACCTGGTCGCGTCCGCGCTCGGCGACGGTGGCCTCCAGCTCTTGCACGGCCTGCGGGTCCAGGAGCCGCTCGGGGCTGCCTTCCGTCAGGACCGCGTCGAGCCTCCCCCCGACCTCGCGGCGGAGCTCCTCGCGCGCGCCGGTGGCGAGCGCCCTGACCTTGCTCGTGTCCATGGGGCACGTCCCTTCTAGAAGTCGCTGCCGAACGCGCGGTTAACGGAGTACTCCCGCTCCCACGCAGTGCGGTACCTGGTGGTCGCGCCGACCCTCGCGCTGATGCGCACCCAGGCAGTCGCATGTGCGTCAACCTCGTCGGTCAGACGCAGGGTCACGCGGGTCTTCCTCTGCTCGGGGTCGTCCGAGTCGCTCGAGAGTTCGAGCTCCCTCTCGTGGGCGCAGAGCAGCGTGCCGTCGTCCGCATACGCCCCGACGCGCACCGCGAGCGGCGAGGTCCCGTTGCCGCAGGGCTTCGTCTGGTAGACGACGAGCGAGACGGACGGGCCCGTTATCACGGTGCGTCCGGTCGGGAAGCCCTCGACCCCCGTGGGAGAGTCGGCTTCCCCACGCGACGACGCGACCTCGACCGTCACGACCGGTATCACGTCCTCCTGCGGCGAGGCGCCACCGTGCACGAAGCGGGCGCCAGACCCCTGCAGGCGGAGCCTCGTTATGCCCCTGGGCATGGCGACCTCGTAGTCGCCCTCGAGCGAGAGCTGACCGGCTCCGTAGACGAGGAGGCTCTCGTCGCGCGGCAGGCCGCGACCCACCGCGAAGCGCCTCGTCCGGGCGGATTCGCCCTGGGCGGAGAGCGCCTGCGCGAGCCCCGGGACGTCCGCGTACGCGTAGGACTCGGGCTCCGGCCTCTGGAAGAGGAACCCGTGGTCCGACGTGACGAAGACCTTCCCGCATCCCGCGCGGACGAGCACCTGGACCAGTCTCTCGACCTCGGCGCAGGCGGTCTCGACCGCCTCGAACGTGCGGCCCTCGCTGTCGCGCGAGTCCCCGGTCTTGTCGATGACGTTGTGGTACACGACGGCCAGCGGCGCGTCCCCCAGGTCGACGGAGCCGGCGTCGAGGAGGCCGTCCGCCCCGAGCGCGACGGCACCGGGGACGCGGGAGGCGAGCGCCTCCTGCCTGTTTACCCTGCCCTGGGTGGGGCGTCCGGACTTCTCGACGAGGGACGATGACGGGTCTATTCGCATCGGGCCGTCCGGCAGGAGCGCCGCCATGCCCAGCTGCGTGTAGCTCGGCAGCATGCAGACGGCGGCGTCGCAGGAGACGCTCACCTTGCCGGAGAGGCCCGTCGCGCCCGACGCCGAGAGCCGCTCGGAGAGCTCACGCCCCGCCTCGTAGCGCAGGGCGTCCGAGACGATGACGCCGACCCTGCGACCCGGCCGCGCCTCGGGGAACGAGAGCTCCACCAGCTCGTGGAAGAGCCCGTCCTGGGAGCGGGCGGAGGGCGGCGGCCACGTGCCCTCGTCCATGAGGTGCGACTGCCAGCGGTCGGTGAGGTCCTCGAGGAAGTCGGCGTAGTCCTTCTCGACGCCGTCCACGGCGGGTTCGAGGTCCTCCCTGAACCTGCCCGGCCTCATCCCGTCGCGCGCCAGCAGGAGCTCCCGGTAGCGGCGGTCGACCTCGTGCCAGCGCTCGGCGTAGGCCGAGAGGAGTCCCGGCAGGCCGTCCGCGTCGCCGACGGTGCCCCGGTAGCCGTCGAGCGCCCTGGAGAACCGGGCGAGCGCGAGGAGCGCCTCGTAGTGGTGGCTGTAGCGGTCGGCGAACAGCATGTAGCGCCGCCTTGCCCAGACGCCCTCGAGCTGGGCGAGGTCGAGGCCGCTCCCGAGCTCAGCCTGGAGGAAGTGGCCGAGGATCCACTCGTCCACCTGCGGGATCGCGTCGACGTCCGCAAGGAGCTCTGGGGTCCTCCCCTCCTGCGGGATGGCGTCGGCAACGTCGTCCGCGTACTCGCGCACGACGACATCGAAGGCAGGCCTCGTCTGCCTGCCCCTCGCCATGCCCCCGAGCACCCTCGCGGACTCAGCGGGGTCCGCCTTGCCGGCGTCCTCCACCGTGTCGCCGCACATGCCCTCGAGCATGCGGAACGCCATGTCGCCGACGGAGGCGTCCTCGGGCCTGGCCGGCGCGTATCCAAGATGCGCCCTCATGGCGTCCCAGAAGGCGGGCGCGAGGCCCGCGGCGGAGATGGCCCTCATGGCGGCCTCGTCCCCGCGGGACCACTCCAGGATGGCGCGCGTGGCCATGGAGCGGGCCGCGTCGCGCGGCTCGGAATCGGCGGCACGCAGCGTCGCCGCGCACATGGCGAAGCGGAGCTCCCCTGCCGTCTCCTTGGGCAGCGACGTGGCAGCCAGCGCCTGCCTCCTCTCCTTGCTCCTGAAGAACGCCGCGTGGTCCGAGACGACCTGCGCGAGCTCGAGTGGAACACCGCACTCTTCGGCCCAGGACCCCTCCATCGTGCAGGTGAAGGGCCGGGCCTCGAGCTTGAGGTCGAGCACGAGGTCGTCGACGGGGTCCGGGGCGCCGCCGGCGCGGTAGACGACGAACCTGCCCCGCGGCTCCCCGCGCAGGACGAGCCGCTTGGTGGCGAGCTCGCGGTGGGTGGCGTCCACGACCGTCGCGCCGTCGGGCCTAATCTCCCCCAGCGCGTCGGCGTAGTCGCCCGCCTCGTCCTCCCAGAAGACGAGGCGGTTGCCCTCAGACAGTGCCTCCTCCAGCCGGCGCGTGACGTCGGCCGCGTCTATTCTCTCGTCCATGTCTCCCCTAGACCGTCACCGTCTCGCCCCGGTCGAGCGCCTCGATGATCGACGCCCTGAGCGTGGCGAGGTACTCGTCCGCGTCCTCCGCGCTCCCTATCACGGGACGCCCGAACCCGCTCGTGTCGAGCCTCCTGACCGAGACCGTGCGGGGTTGCCTCGGCTTGGGGGGCTCCGCTGCGGGAGCCGTTGCCCCGCCGCCCTCCGCCGGCTTCTCGGCGCTCGTCCCGGTCGCGGCGGGCTCGGGCGCCGGCTTCCTCAGCAGGGCGATGAGGGCCCCGGCGTTGCGGTCCTTGAAGGTGTCGACGAACGACCTGATGGCGAGCGGCGAGGACATGGATTCGAGCTGCCCCCTCGCTGTGTCGAAGACGCGCTCGAAGCTCGCCCGCCTTTCCTCGGGGAGGGCGGCGAGGTCGTAGCTCTGCTCGTACGTGGAGCGGTACGCGGCGAGGTCGGAGAGCGCGCGCCCCCTGAGCCCGGCAATCCTCTCGTCGGCGTCGGCCTGGACCCTCTGCATGGCCTTGTACGCGCCGGGAATCCTTCCGCTCCTGTAGCAGTCGGGGTCCTCGACCACGGAGCGGATCTCGTCGATGCCCTCCTGGTCGAGGTCCAGCCCCACGAGGGCGGGCAGCTTCTGCCCCAGGAAGTCCCTGAGCTCCTTCCAGCGGACGGCCATGGGCGAGCCGCTGCAGAAGGCGGTCATCTTCTTGAGGTCCTCGCTCGCCTGCGCGAGCTCGGGGGCCCTCTCGGGGAAGGAGCCGACCACCCACGACCTGTCGCGCGCCTTCTCGGCGCACTCGCGCACCCTCTTGAGGGCGGCGTCGAACTGGGCGGCGAACGGGTAGTGCCGGGCGTCCACCTCGGAGCGGGCGGCGTCGACCGCCAGGTCGTCCGCGACGTGTGCGAGCTCGGCGGAGATCGACTTGGGGTCGGTCTCCTTGGGGTTCGTCCCCGCGAATGCGCGGAACGCCCGCTGGATCTGGCCCATGCGCTCCGGGGAGACCTCCTCGACGACCTTGATAGTGAGCTTGTCCAGGTCCCTCTTTCGGGCGAGCGCCTCCGCGAGCTGCGTGCCGTCCAGGACCATGCCGGCCTTGCGCACCTCGATGCGGTTGGCGACATAGAGCCTGGCCACCGCCGAGCGCACGGCGACCTCGGGCCAGCCGTACTCGTTCTTCGAGAACCAGGAGGTGAGGCTCCCGACGCCGTCCCCGGCGACCGTGACCGTCCCCGGCGTCATCTTGACGCGCGCGAGCACGCTCTGGCAGTAGTCCTCCAGGGCGCCGCCAAGCCCCATCTGGGCGTTGGTGACCTGGCTGTAGATGTCGTTGTCCGTGTAGTTGCAGGTGATCTGCTGAAGGCCCGTGTACGAACGGCGGACCAGCTCCAGCAGCGCGGAGTTCACGGCGTCCCTGCCCGCCCCGGTGACCTGGCCCGTCACGTCCACGCCGCCGGCGTTGTACGTGGCGTGGGTCAAGAGATCGCGCAGCTGGCCCACGAGGGTCCTCTGGAGCTTGAGGTTGGCCGTCTGCTTATCCACGATGATGGCCTGGCGCACCTCGGTGGCGCCGCTGTTGACGTGCGTGTAGTGGTCGGTCTTCTTGTACGTCCCCACGTCGTGGAGGAAGTCGCGGGCCCCGCGTAGCGCGACCGTAAGGGTCTTGGGCGGCGTGGGGACCTGGTCGGCGAAGAGCCCGTCCGCCTCGTAGTCCGTGACGAGGTTGAGGGTGAGGTCGTTTCTCTGCAGCCCGACGGCCTCCCCGTCTATGCGCAGGTTGTACGGGTAGGCGTGCTCGAACGAGCCGCTCCTGTAGGACACCTTGGTGACGCCGCACACCTCGCGGAAGAGGTCGGCGATGACGTCGCGGATCTCCTTCTCGGGCAGCACGAGGTTGGAGATCTCCTGCTCGACCTCCTTCTCGTCGTTCGTGAGGTACTCGTACACGTTGCCGTTGCGGCGCACGTACACCTGGCGCTCCAGCTCGTCGAGCGCCCCATGGATCCTCTGGTTGAGCTCGGAGGTGTTCTCCTTGAACGAGCCGTACAAAAGCACGCGCAGGTTGGCGGGCGTCGCGCGGAAGTCGTCGATGTACTTGACCAACAGGAGCGCCTTGAGGAGCCGGACGGCGCACTTGTCGTCCAGCTGGTCCTCCGCCGTCGTGATGTCGGCGTAGACCTCCCCGCGCAGGTCGTTGCGCAGCCCCTCGAACATGTAGTCGAACGGGGCGAGCGTCCCGTCCTGAGTGCTGGCGCCCTCGTCGCAGATGCGCTCCGCGACCATCTGGAACACGCCCAGCATAGAGCGCGCCCCGGTTGAGTTGTGGCGTCCCGTGAAGCAGTTGTGGTCGGAGAGCCCGCGCATGGCCGACATGAAGAGCTCGAACTGGTACGGCACGAAGGGGTACGTGCTGCAGAACTCGTCGCAGTCCTGGTAGCTCTTGTAGGTCTTGGCGCCGTCCGCGAAGTCGAAGAGCACGCCGAAGTCGCCCCGGTACCTCTCGTACAGCGCCTCGAAGTCGACCCGGTCCTCGTCCTTCTTTGCGAGCAGGCGGTCGCGGATGACCTCCTTGGCGTCCGAGGAGGTGAGTGGCATCTTCACGTGGAAGCGCGCCTGGATCTTGGAGAAGTCGTTTGCCGAGATGGACTTCATCTGGCCAACGATGTCGTCCATGTTCTCCTGGGAGGTAACGATGACCCAGGAGTCGCCCCCGCAGTAGCGGTCCAGCTCCTCGGCGATGGTCTGCAGGTTCACCATGAGGTTGGCGTTCTGGGCTATGAACTGGCCCACCTCGTCCACGAAGAAGTTGACGCGGTAGCCCCTCTGGCCCTTCGACCTAATGTACTCCGCGACGCGCTGGGCGAACATGCGGATGTCGGGGTGGTAGTCCTCCTTGTAGTCCCTGACGACGTCCGTGGTGTAGCCCTCCGGGTTGCCCGAGACCTCGTCGAACGCGGCGGAGATCTGCCGGCGGTAGAGCGGCGCGGACTTGCGGATCTTCTCCCAGTCCTTGTTGGGGACCCTTGCCTCGACGGCCGAGCGGAAGGCGTCGAGCCTGCCCTCCTGGTCGAGGTCGTACTCCATCTTGGCTATGTGCTGCTGGTCGCCGTCGAAGTAGCCGCAGTGGTGGTTGAACGCCTTGATGAACGCCGAGAGCAGCGCCCCCGTCTCGGCGCGGCCGGAGTTCGGGGCATAGCTGTCGATGTTGAAGATGACGCTCTCGGAGGGGTGGCGCCTCGGCGCCAGCTCCATGGCACTAGCCAGGGCTGGCATGTCGGCGACCTTGGGCACGAGGTAGTCCATCGTGTGCCTGGTGGTGCCGTCCGCATCCGTGACCTCTCGGTTCTCGAGGGCCGCGGCGAGGATCTTGAGGAGGTGCGACTTTCCCGACCCGAAGAAGCCCGAGATCCAGGCGCCGTTGCTCACGCTCGCCGGCTCGTTGTACTCGTCCAGGAAGTCCAGCAGGTGCTGCCGGACCTCGTTGGTGACGACGAACTCCTCGAGCTCGTTTGCCAGGTGGGCGTCGTCGGTCTCGTTGGCCTTGACCACGGGGTCGATGGCGCGGTAGATGTCCTTCTCGAATGCGTCCCTAAGAAGCATTGCTAGCCGTCCTTACAGGTCGAACACGCGGGTCGCGCGGTAGTAGCCGCCGGTGGAGGCCTGGGTCAGCCCCAGGATGTTGAGCGCCGTCGATCCGTCGCTGTGCTGCTCGTAGCGCCCCGGGAACACCAGGACCACGGGGATGGGCGACGAGATCTCCTCGAGCAGCGTGTGGGTGCGCACGTAGGGGAAGGTCTCCCCGACGCCGGTGACGAACGCGATGTCCGCCTCCGGGTGGGAGGCGATGGCCTCGTTCACGCGAGGCGCCACGACGTCCTTGACGCCCACGGTGTCCTGAAGCATCTGGATGAGGTCGAGGCGTGGCGTATCCGGCTCCGCCTCCACAAGCGGCTCCCAGAGGTCCTGCTCGTCCAGGTAGCCGAGCACCAGGTCGTAGAGGTTCACGACTACGGGCGTGACGCCCCTGCGGGGGAGGTCGCCCGTGTCCTTCTCGCATATGGCCCTGACTAGGTCCGCCGCGTACTGCTGCTGGGCGGGGTCGTAGTCGATGATGTAGAGCGCCTGGCGCATCATGTAGCCGTTGCGGCCAAGCAGGGCGTCGTCGGAGAGCTTGTCCACGATGAAGCCGCGCGCGTCGTTTATGTGCTTGAACTCGATACCCATCAGGCGATCGCCCCCGGGAACGAGGCGAGGTCCTCGACGCCCTTGTCGCCCAGCGCGGCGGCGAACGCCGACGTTGGGTGGAGCGGCGTGATAGTGCCCTCGTCGTCGAGGAGGCGGCACTCGCGGAGCATTTTGAAGACGACGGTGCGCATCTTGTCGCGGCCGAGCTTCGTCATCCTCGCGAGCTCGGGGTGGATTGCCTCCTGCTCCTCGAAGAAGACGTCGTAGGCGGCGCGCGGCAGGGTGGGCATGGAGTGGTCGTAGCGCTCCGCCAGGACCTGCTGCGAGAAGTCCCGCACGAACTGGTAGGTGCGGCAGATGGAGACCCAGATCATGGCGTGGCGGTCGTCCCCGACGGCAGACGCGAGGAACTCGGCCTCGTCGTCCGTGAGGGTGCGCAGGCGCTTGACAATCTCGCTTGCCACACGCTTGCGGGAGCTCGGGGCGTTGAGCTGGAAGAGGTTGTCTTCGACGATGGACTTACGGACGGCATTCCAGTCCCCGAGCTCGAGGTAGGTACGGGCAGCGATGAGACACTCCTGTACGCGTGCGGTCGATCCGCTCATGGAGAGGGCGTACTTACCCGACACTTGCGGCACCCCCCTTGCCAGCCTCGGGCGCCAGGTCCGCAATCATGCACATGCGGGCGTAGGCGGAGAAGCTGATTCCCTTGAGGGAGGCACGCTCCGCCGCGGCGTCCTTCAGGTTCTTCGGGATGCGGATGGTGATGGCGGTCATCTCGCCACCGGTAAGGAACTCCTGCTTCTCCGTGAGGGTGGTGTTGCCCTCCACGAGCTCCGAGTACTTCACGCGCACCTCCCATATGCCACAGTGCAATACAAACGAAAACAGGTTACCATACGCGACCAAGATGCAATCAGAAGGCTGGCAGGTGGTTACTAAACATATCCTGAATGTCCTACAGAAGCCCAGCAAGTAGCCTAACTTGTACGTACCGTCCAAGTTAGTGGGGTCCACGGCGCCCTCGCGCGGCACCTCGCCCGCACGGGCCGGCGCACTGCCTCGCAACCGTCGCCCCATGACGTCCCGTCATGGGGTCTCCTCGCGGGGGATCCCCCGCGCCCCTATACTTGTACGTACCGCGCCAGGCACGTCACAGCCCCCACCCCTTCCCCCGGGAGGGCCATGGGCAGGTACACCTCCAGGTTCGAGCTCAGGCTCGGCGAAGGCGACGAGCGGGCACTGCGCGACGCCGCCGCGCGCTTCGGCATGGGCAGGGCGGAGCTCGTGCGCACCCTCGTGCGCGCTGCCGCCCAGTCGGACGCCGGCGACGCGGGCCAGGTGCTCGTGGACCCGCGGACCGCCGTGCGCATCGAGCGCGACGTGCGCTCGCTCGGCTACCTCCTGAACCAGTGCGCGCACGCCCTGAACGGCATCGCCAAGTCCTGCCGGGAGCAGGAGGTGGACCCCGCCGCGCTCGCGGAGGCCCTCGAGGGCGTGAGGTGGGACCTCGCCGCCGTCTCGGAGGGGGCGCGGGCCGTCCAGGAGGGCCTGGGGCGGCTCGCCGGCAGGCAGGCCCTGCGGATGCGGCCGTGACGTACCTCAAGGCCATATCCGGACACACCGGCGCCGGCGGGATCAGGCGCTACCTCGAGAGGGGCGGGCGCGCGCTCGCCGTGGACCTCCTGAACCTGGGAGACCCCGCGCTCTGCGAGGACTGGGCAGCGGAGATGGACCGCACGAGGAGGCTCGCCGGCAACGACCGCGCATGGGGCGACAGGCGCGCTCGGACGTTCAAGCACTACGTCGTGTCCCCCTCACCGGAGGACGGCATCGGCCTGGACGCCCTGAGGGAGCTCGCCACCGAGTGGGCGCGGCGGAGCTTCCCCGACCACGAGATCGCGATCGTCTACCACGACGACAACCAGAACCACGTCCCCCACGCCCACGTCGTCGTCAACAACACCAACCTCGAGACGGGCCGCAGGCTGCAGGACCCCGACCCCGGCGCCCTGAACGGGTCGCTCCAGGAGATCTCCCGCGGGCTCGGCCTCTCGCACTTCCGCGGTCGCGTGGACGGCGGGCCCAGGACGGATGACCACACGCAGAGGCGCGCCGAGGGCAGGCAGGAGCGGGCGATCTCGGGACGCGACGCCTACTCGTGGGTCGCGGACATCCGCTCGCGCGTCGCCGTCGCCAGGGACACCTCCACGAGCGAGCGGGAGTTCCTGCAGGCCCTCGAGGGGCTCGGCGTGGAGGCGAGGCCCGCCAGCGCTAGGACGGGCGGCGGCTGGGTCTACCAGCTCGCTGGCATGACGTCTCGTCAGGTGTCGGGCGCGAGGCTCGGCACCGCCTACACGAGGGAGGGCGTGAGGGCGCGCATGGCGTCTGCCGCCCTCCCGCGTCAGGTGGCGTTCGACGCCGTCGCGGCCGCCAGGGACGCCGTCGAGGTGCGCGACCTCTCGGAGCTCGCGAGGGTCGCCTCCGCCGTCGAGGCGGTTCGGTCTAGGGGGCTCAGGAGCCTGCATGGCATCGACGCGGCAATCGCGAAGGCGGAGGCGGAGGGGCGCGCCAAGGACGCCAGGCTCCTCTCTGACGTGCGGGAGTGCTGCGAGGAGCACGGACTCCTACCCGAGGCGGCACCACGCACCAGCGGAAGCGCGAGGGCCTCGAAGCGCCACGCAACCAAGAGGCGCTCCACCGTCGCAGGCGGCACGCCTCACACGGACGGCACGGGACGGAGGCAGCGGGAGGTCCGGAGGGACGGCCGCGGGGAGAGGGGCGACTCAAGGTGAGGATCACGGTCTGGTACGAGGACGGCGGACTCGAGGAGTTCGACACGACGGCTCTCACCACCGCCGGGGCGCTCGGTGCGCCGGACGCGATGACCGACGTTGCCGTCCGGCTCGTGGAGGGCGACGGCATGTGGGCCGAGCTCAGCTGGTACGACTCCGCGTGCAGCGGCGGCGGTGACGAGCAGCTCGCCCCCAGGCGCGCCGGCTGCAGGGCGCACCTGCTCTCGGAGGACGAGCTCGCGCGCGTGAGGTCGTGCGACGTCGACGGCACGCGCTGGCTCACGCGCGTGGGGCCGGACCTCGTCGACGAGCGCAGGCTCTCCGAGCTACTCTCGCTCCTCTACGAGCCCCCGGTCGAGGGGATGTCCCTCGCGAGGAGGGCCGTATGGCTGCTCGGACACCTCGCGGACGCGGACGACGGCCTCGGCATGGATGGTGCACTCTCGCTCATGGGCATGACGCGGGCGAGCTACCAATTCCTGTCCCGCCACGATGCTATCGTCCCAGACGAGGTGGGATAGCCGTCCGGCAGGAGGGGGCAACCATGGCAAGAAGACTGCTCAGGCTCGTGTTCTCGTTCTTCCGCTGGCTCTGCAGGGTCGTGCTCTTCTGGGTGTGAGGAGGGGCTCTAACGAGGAAGCGGCGTGAGCCCGCTCGATCACAGCCTCTCGAACGCCTCCTTGATCAGCCTCGCCATGAGCACGCGCCTCTTACCCAGGAACTCCTCGTAGTCCATGTTCTCGAAGCCGAGCGGGAGCGCGTGCTCGCGGCAGTTGCGCTCGTACTCGTCCTCCCCCAAGTCCTTGCGGTACCTGGCGACGTACTCCGAGGGGGCGTCGTCCGAGATGTAGATGTTGTTCTGGTAGTCGACGAGCGTGAAGTTCGCCCTGTTGCTCCTGTTGCCGAGGTATCCCCTCTCCTCCAGGTAGTGGTCCGGGAAGATGTGGTGCTTGTCGACGGCGTTCTTCGACCCCGACGAGCCGATGGTGATCAGCTGGGAGATCGGCATCGTGCTGAAGAGTGCCTTGCACCCGAGGACGACCTGCGCGGCGACGAAGCCGTGCCACGACGGGCCGTTGGCCTCGCGCGCGTCGAGCTCGTTCACGAGGGTCTGCTCGAAGTAGTCGTCCGTGAGGAGGGCGGAGATGCTGCGGTCGAAGTAGCCGACGAACTCCTCGGCGGTCCCCATCCTCGAGATTTCGACCAGCTGGCGCTCGAAGACCGTCTCGAACGACCCGACGTAGTACCCCGTGAGGCTCGAGGCGAAGAACCACCTCCTCGCCAGCCTCTTGAGCGAGAGCGGGTCCATGCCGAACTCGTGCCTGCCGATGAGGTAGAGGGCGTAGTTGTACATGAGCGCGTTGTCGGAGGAGATCTGCGACGACGACACGTACCCCGCCTCGCCCACGGTGTTGATGAAGGCGTGCCAGTTGTTGAGGTCGAGGACCCTGTCGAGCGCCGCCCCGAAGGTCTCGAAGCTCTTCTCCCTCGTCTCGGGCGAGGTCTCCTTGGTCTCGAGGTCTCTCCCCCTCAGGATCTGGTAGGCGTAGCGCAGGCGGCCGCGCTTGAAGCCGACTCCCACGGTGGCCCTGATCACGTGCGTGGGCGTGATCGTGATGAGCGGGTTGTACGAGGTCCCCTTGGCGGGCCTGTGGCTGTCCTCGCAGAACCCCTCGATGCGGTTCCTCATCCCGGGCTCGTAGACGGAGAGCAGGGTCATGATGAAGTCGTCCTGCTTGAGCGTCTGGCCCTGCGAGTTCACCCTCACGAAGATGTCGGCGACCATCTCCTCGTCCGCGCTCTCGCTGATCTGCAGCGTTGGCAGGAGGTAGCGCTCGAGCCCGAGGAGGTCGTTGAGGCCCTGCTCGATGGCGTCCTCCTCGTCGTCGGTGAGCGGAGCGGCGCCCTTCTTCTCGTTCGAGGCGTTGATCGCCTTGACGAACTTGCGGCGGAACTTGCTCAGGCCGTTGAGCCGGTTGCTCTCGAACACGTCCGAGACGGAGGAGATCCAGCGCGGGTCCTTCTCCGTCGAGGCGTCGGCGTTCTTGAATGCCCTGCCGATGGGGTCGTAGGCGATGCGTATGGAGCGTCGCTCGAAGTTCTTGTCCATCACCTCGATGCCGTAGAGCGCCGCGAGGAGGGCCGTCAGGCGCTGCTGGCCGTCTATGACGAGGTCCTTGGGGGCGGAGAACGCCTTCTCGTTCGCCCCGATCTGAGACTTCTTGTCGTCCTCCGCCGGGGAGTCCCAGAGCATGATGTAGCCGATGGGGTACCCCCGGAGCATCGAGTCGAGGAGGTCCCTCACCTTGCTGTTGGTCCAGACGAACGGCCTCTGCAGGTCGGGCAGGCCGATCCTGCCCGACTTGACGTCCTTCAGAATGTTCCCCACCTCGAGGGTGACGGGGTTGTAGATCGAGTTTGCCATGCTCACGCTCCACGGCTCGCGACGGATACACGGGAACCATTCTATTGCGCCGCTGGCACGCGAAGGCGCGTCGAATGGATGGCATGGGCGCTGGCCCCGGCCTAATGCCGCCGCACTGGCCCGTCCGTCCCTCGAGCGTCAGGCTCCCGCCTGAACACGAGCGCGTGCGAGAGGAGCGTCCTGGGCTCGACGCCGAGCTCCTTCGCCAGGGCCCGGAGGCGGTCGTCTATCAGGCCGAGGCTGTTCTCCTCGATGAGGGCGAGGAGGCTCGGGTCGGAGAATATCGGGGCGTCGACTCCCACGGGGGCGAACCCCAGCCCGCTGAACAGGCGCTGGCTCGCGACGTTCCCCGAGTCGATCTTGGCGACGAAGGCCTGCGGTCCGGAAACGCGCTCGACCCCGCGCATGAGCGCCCGCACGGCGTCCGCCCCCACGCCCCTTCCCCGCCATTCGGGAAGGAGGCGGACCCCTATCTCCGGGTCCTCGTCGGCAAGGTCTTCGATGCAGCAGAACCCTGCGCGTTCGTGGCAGGCGTCATCCACGATGGTGCAGAAGAGGGAGCCCTCGGACATGACGTCAGACCAGTAGCCTTCACGTAGCTCCTGGCCCTTCTCGCCCTCCTCGAGGTACGCGTCCCTGAGGCCGGGAGCAAACGTGCCGATGTAAGAGGCCAGGTCCGAGCGAACGGGTGCGCGCAGGACGATTCGGTCCGTATCGGTCAACGTACCGTCAGCACCGAAGAAGTCTCCTGCTGTTTGCTTCATGATGTGGCATCTCCCATTACATGTCCAAGCCCCTGCATGCCGTATCCCAAGACAAGCGGAAACGACCGCACAACACGCAGCTCGCTCAGGGCAATGCGGACAAGGCGGCATGGCGCATGCATGTCAACACGCTTCCGAAAGGCTGCCTCCGCTTTCTAGACGGAGATGATGTTGTCTCTGCTGCGCTCCGCCCCGTCGGCGTCAATCCACCTCGTGGTGATGTGAAACTTGCTGGGTGAGCCACCGACAAAGGTGACCACCTCGTCGAAGCTCTCGCCGGGTTCCAACCTCTCGTATGGCTCCTTGTCCTGCCGGAAATAGTAGGGACCACCTTCGCAGGAGCAGGTTATGTCAGTCACCGTCGTGCCGCCGGTATTCGACACCCTGATGCGATGAGACTTCGCTCCCATCAGTACGTGCCGGGCCTCCACCTTGGACGACGCCCGCATGCGAGCTTCCTCTTCTTCTCTCTCGAGCTGCAGTTCGCTAAGATGTGCTTGCAGCCTTCGCAGTTCGGCGCCCTGCTCCTCGTCGCGCTTGTGCAGACGATAGTTCAATATGAACTCGACAATTGAGAGCGCGAGACTGATTGCCGAGATTGCGATGGGAACCACTTCGGAAAAGGTCGTCAAGTCCTTCACCTCACATCCCAGCCCTGCTTCTTGAAGGCCCTCCCCAGCTCCTTGGAGAGCGCACTTACCAACTCGTCCCCCATTTCGTCGACGGCCACGCTGATCGACTCTTGGTTCGACTCTATGAGCTCGGCGTACGTGAAGGTCCTTCCGCAGTGGGCGCACGTGAATGGCCAATCGTCGGGATAGTCCTGTTCCTGCTCGAGAATCTCAAACTTGAACTCCGTGCATCCGCACGTCGGACAGGAGAGATTCACCTGCATTGACAAATCGTCCATTGCCGCTCCGTTCATGGCTTTTCCGTTATTCCGACCACTTTACAGCCATGCCGGGACATCAAAACTCTCTCGTAGTGTCTGCCTCGCCTCACAGGCAAGATCATGCTTCTCAAACGCTTGTTCTGCATGGCCTGATTCTTGCTCCTGTGGGAAGCTGACAAATGCTCAGCCCTCACGGCGGTGGGGCCGTCTGCTAAAGCAGGAAATTCTTCTTGTAACGTCATTATTGATCCAGACGATATCGAGTGGCCGACTGGCGGAGGCAGACAATGGCGGCATGATATTCCATCGAGCTCTTACTCTTGTTCTTCTTCCTGCTGTTCGGGGTTGTGTAACCGCAAGGGGATGCTTGCCGTCGGCATTGGGCTCCGATTCTCCTAGCGTGAGGGTCGCCACGTTTGCGGTTACATCTGAAGAAAAACTTATGGCAGCACTGTAAACTACTGTTCATGGTTGGTATCGACCGCAGTCGGACCGACGGGACGTTTTCATGCCGATTGAAACGGAGAACTAGGTATGCCTAATCTCGATCCCAATCCTCGCATCGCGACGGAAGAGCTCAAGGAATTCAAAACTGTGACTCCCGACAGTGAGTTCCAGTGCGATGACGGCACGGTGCGCACGTGGTCAGAGATGGTTGACGGCATCGATCCTGATCTTGCTCCTGACGCATCCGACATCCCGGACGACGAGCGCGCTTCGAGGTACCACGAGCTGCTCTGGAGCTTCGGCGCCCAGCGAATCTCCTAGCGACTCCTTGACTTCGTACACCCTTTAGTCTCGCGCGGCACGGGGCATATGCATTTAGAGAACCGTCCAGCAGGAGCGACAGCTAGGCTAGTGCCGTTGTCCTTTCGCGGGCTCCACCAAAGCATCCTTTCTGGGTAAACGGCTTGTAGTGGGCACGGCTGAGTCTGCACATTTCTTGGCGTTGAGGCGTTAGCTTACACAAAACATCGACAGCTAGTGAACGGAGTACCTCATCGAGGAGCAAACGAATGACGTGCAGAGCAATCCAGATGCATCGGAGGTAACGGCTCGTCAGGGGAACGGCGAAGCCATCTCAATCGGTAACCATGAGAAAGATGCCTCTGCTTCCAGAGATCTCCCTCAATGCAACAGAGCTGAGGCGGAAGAGCCCTTCTCTGAGAGCGGCGAAGCAGAACTAGGCAGGCCAGCAAGCACGGTCGTCAGCCCAGCAGTTTCCATACTCGGCGGCATCGACAGAGAGAGGCTCGTCGCGCTCTCGCGAAACGTAAGTGCGACAGCAAACCATATTGCGGCGATGGGCGCGGCTGTCCAACTGCCAGAGGTGAAACCCCCTATAGCGAATATCCAAGGAACCTCAGAGCTGCTTCGAGGGTTTACGAAGGATATCGTCACACAGATGTCGGGCGTTGACCGGCTCTCGAGCGCCATGGTCAGCACTGTTCAATCCGCCATCTCGACGGATTCTGCCATCTCTTCTGCCATGGGCGGGATTGCTGCAATCATGCAGAAATTGACCTCAAGTGGCAGCACCCTCGCGAACGCCATTACCACAGCGTCGAGTGTATCTTCGGAGCTAGGACAGATATCAGAGTTTCAGCTCCCAGGCAGTCTAGAGTTCGGTAAAGACATTGCAGCCAAGATGGCGGCCAACAACGAGGCCATCGAGTCGTCCGTCAGCAGCATGGCGAAAGCGCTCAGAAGCGTCTGGGGCCACTATGGCGGTATTGCTGACGCGGTCGTCGCAAGGCTGAGGTCGACGATTCCGCCAGTCCTCGACCAACTTGCAGTGCTGCCCGGTTTCGATTGGAACTCGATTCAGGATGGACTCGTCAAGTGGGGCGAATATGGCTGGGTCTTTGTCGCCGAGGCACCGATAGACCTCCTACTCCACGTTCCGGGGAGTCGCAAAGATGCCGACAGGATCATGCGCTCATACGCATCGCCGAGGCACCTCGTGAAGGTGCGGGCAAGGCTGGCGGAGAAGGCACGTAAGAGAAGGGACCTTGAAGAGGCCCTTTGGCTGTTCGATAGCAAGCATTACAAACCCTGCGCGATGATGCTGTGCGCGCTCATCGAGGGCGAGCTCCTCGTCAGGGCGCGCAAGGGAGAGGGACGAAGGGGCAAGCGTAGGCCCAAGGAACCCATAGAAAGGATGAAGAGTCAATGTCGCCCGACTGACCCAGAGGCATTTGAGGCTCTCGGAGCCTTTGCCTCGTTTGATCACTTCTTCGCACAAGGAAACGACTTCGACCGTTCCGTCGAGGACGACCTGAACAGGAACTTCCTCCAGCACGGCATGATGTACAAGCCAGTAACCCGTACGGTATGCGTGAAGCTGATCCTCTTGCTCGACGCTCTGATCGTCTCGTTCGACACGTATCTCTAAGATAGCCGGGCCTCTTTACGTCCGGCCGTCTGCCGAATATTTTGCGGCTCGATTCCTCTGGCATTTGTCTTTACGCTTCTCGCAGACTCTGTTGCCTCCCGTGCGGACCGCGCGCGCGATGTGAGCGGCACCCTATCGAGGGCATTTGCCCTTGCGGCATCCTCTCTCGAGGCCACCAGCCTCTCCCTCCTGTCCGTGACGAAGTCCGCGGCCTTGGACGCTTGCGTTGCGGCCTTCGCGAGCGCGGACGGGTCGTCGCGGATAGCGGTGAGCCACCCCTGCAGGTAGGCGGCATGGTTCTCGAGGAACGTCCTGCCCATGTCGGCGTTGGCGTAGGCGCCCATGTCCAGGCCCGCGTCCGCCGCGGCGAAGGCGGAGCCTGTTGAAGTCAAGATAGATTTCACCAGACTAGACAGCGAACCGCCCCCATCCGCACCAACGTACATTCGCCAGTCCCGTCACCGCGGGGCGCCGGAATCGGCGACCACTGCCGGCGAGGCCCTGTCC
>NZ_VUNC01000007.1 GCF_009695875.1 Olsenella porci | reverse complement strand
GGACAGGGCCTCGCCGGCAGTGGTCGCCGATTCCGGCGCCCCGCGGTGACGGGACTGGCGAATGTACGTTGGTGCGGATGGGGGCGGTTCGCTGTCTAGTCTGGTGAAATCTATCTTGACTTCAACACCTCGTGGCGCTCGACGCCACGGTTCCCGCAACCTGGGAGGGCAAGGCCGTCTCCTACGCCCAGCCCGCGGTGCGGGCCACGGGCGGGGCCGCGTTCGTGACGGGGCTCTCCAGCAGGGCCGGCGCCCGCTACGCGGACGGCGCCACCGTGCGCAACCTCACGAGCGAGCGCGGCGCGACCGTGACGCTCCACGCGCAGTGGGAGCCCAGGGTGGCGACCGTCTCGTTCGACGGCAACGGCGCCACCTCCGGGTCCATGGCGGCGAGGTCGCTCCTCTCGGACGAGACGGGCGCCAAGGCGCCCGAGTGCGCCTACGAGAGGCGCGGCTACGATTTCGTCGGCTGGAACACCAAGAGGGACGGCAGCGGAACCGCCGTCGCCGCGGGGGCCAGCGTGACGTACGCCTCGCTCGGCGGGGCCGACAAGGTCACGCTGTACGCGCAGTGGCAGACGAAGGCGTATACCCTCGTCTTCGACACCACGACGGGCGGCTACCTCTCCGATGCCGACGGCACGAAGACCGTCCGCTACCTCTCGCAGGTCGGGACGCTGCCGACGCCGACCGGCACCCCCGGCTTCAAGTTCCTCGGCTGGTTCGATGACTCCGGCACCCAGTGGGGCGCCACGACGGTCATGCCCATACCCGAGAACGGGAAGTCCATCACGCTCAAGGCCTATTGGAGCGTCGATAGCACCGACCTGCCCGACCACCTCATCAACGGCGACTTCGACTTCTACCCCGCCGACGGCTCCGCCCAGGTGAACGGCAAGGGCATCTACGTCGACCCCAGGCATCAAACATGGATGGACATCGCGACGTGGCAGAATGCGATCGCGGACTACGAGAGGGCGACGGGAAAGGAGCCGACCGGGAAGACCCTCGCCGACATCCTCGACAAGGCCAACCTCTGGCACGCATGGGGCGGCTACTTCACCATGTGGAACGGGAAAACCGGCTTCGGCTGGAAGTCGTACCAGCCTGCTGACCTCTATGATCGTGCCCAAGTTCAGAATGGCATCCAGATCACCTACCTCCGCGACAAGGCCACTAACACCAACGTCAGCTTCGCGGAGATCGACGCCCACACCGTGGGCACGCTCTTCCAAGGACGCTCTCCGCAGCGGAACTCAAATTACGCGCAAAGGAAGGTACGGAGGCATTCGTCAGGGAGCGCTTTGCAAACGAACGATCAACCTCCGCAACCTATCACAGGTTTTTCGTACAGGCACGGCATGCCGCCGAAAGGGTGCTAGGTGAAACGAACGACCTTTTGGATCTTCGAGAGAGCGGCAAGCCGCTTCTTGAGGAGGGCTTGTTGTACGTTCTTCGCGCCATGGATCGTCCGACGGTAAGCGAGGATGACTTCAAGAGCCTTTCAGATGCGGGCACAACGAGCCGTACTAGGTTTAAAGATGGTGCTCTCGCAGGTTCCGCACTTGAGTACCTAAGTCGAAACCTCAACATGGACGTTCTCCCTTGGATAGAGGATGGAAGGTCTCCGAGGGGGGACGAACGGAAGGCCGCTTGCATTGCGGTCGCAGCGCTCATAGCAGACCAAAGGACGAAGACCGACTTGCGTGGCAATTCGAGCCACAGCCAGGAGGAGGATGTGAGGCGAGCGCTGGTTGAGCGTTGCGGCATGGAATCCATTGCCAATCATGACTTTGACATTGCCAAGGACGGACCTTTGCCGGGCCAGGTCTTTGCTGGAGAGACCAGGGTGGCTGGATCGAAGGCGGATGTCGTCCTCGGGCTCTATGACGGCAGGTTGATGTGCCTAGAGTGCAAGGTCTCCAACAGTGAGGTTAATTCCTATAAGAGGCTCAATCACGAGACCCTAGACAAGGTGACGAAGTGGAGGGTCGCCTTTGGGCGGCAGTGTGTGTCTGGAGCCGTTCTCCAGGGGTGTTACAAGACGAAAAACCTGATCGACGCACAAGAGGCGGGTGCGTTCCTCTTCTGGTCATCGCATTTGGAAGAGCTGGAGGAGTTTGTAAATTCGACCAAATAAACGCGCCCGCCCCCGTCCGTTCCCCGCGCACAAGATAGGGGCGGGCACCGAGAGGTCGTCGGCGCCCGCCCTGGGACAGATCATATTACAGTGCCTTGGAAGTGGCCCCTACTCGGCAACCGGGATCCAACTCTTGTCGTCGGGGGCATCAACGAACGGCCCGACGACGGTGTAGCGGCTGATGTCGTAGCCCCAGACCCTGTGCAGCGACTCCATGTAGTCCTGCGCGTCCTTGGCGGAGGGGAAGTCGGCGTTGCTGAAGTACCCATCGATGTTCGCCGCCGAGTCACCGTCGGGGACCTTGATGAGGTACACCCTCGTGATGCCGTCGAACTTCATGGTCGCCCAGGAGTTCGCGAACGTCGCCTCGTCCTGCACCTCGACCGTCACGGTCACGGCGTCGGAGGAGCCGTCGGGGTAGGTCGCCACGAGGGTGGCCTTGGAGACGCCGGTCGCCTTCGTGGAGGGCGTCGCCCTCCAGGAGAGCTTCGTCCCCTCGGGCAGGTCGCCCTCGTTGGTGAGTGCGCAGTGGGGGTTGGGCTTGTTGCCCTGCTTCACGACCAGCCTCCTCCCCGCGGGCTGGTACTCGTCGGCCATGAGCTTCTCGCGGACGGTCACGGTCACCGCCACGGTGTCCGCGGTGCCGTCGGGGTAGGTGACTGTGACGGTGCCCTCCGCCGTGCCCTCGCGGGAGGTGTCGGGGGCCTCAGCCCACGTGAACGCGGTGCCGTCCGGCAGAGACGCGGCGTCGGCTATGGCCGACCTGGGGTCGATGCTGGAGCCGACCGCGACGGTGGGCGACGCGGCCCTGGGGTCGTAGGCATCAGAGAGCGGGCCCTGCGCCGCCTTGGCGCTGGTGCCGTACCAGGCCGTGCCCTCGGCCCTCCAGCCCTTGGAGACCAGCACGGCCTGCTCGCCGCGGCTCGTCGTGAAGTTGTGGGAGCCCGTCCTGGCGTTGGGGTTGTACTGGCGGTAGAGGGGCACCGACTTCGCGTCGGAGCTGTACCAGCCGATCCCCTCGTACCTCCAGCCCACGCTCACGAGGTGGTCGCGCTCGCCCCTGCTCATCGTGTAGTGGTGGTCGCCCGCGTTGGGGTTGTAGAGTCGGTAGACGGGCGTGGAGCTCTTGGCCGGGGCGACCCAGCCCGTGCCCTCGTAGCGCCAGCCGACCTTGACGAGGTGGTCGCGCTCGTTGGTGTTGCCCGTGTAGAAGTGCTCCCCGCTGTTGGGGTTGTACAGTCGGTGCATCGGCTGGGTGCCGCCCCAGTCCGCCGCCATGGCGGGCGTCGCCGCGACCGCCCCGAGCCCGAGGCCCGCCGCGACCGCCACCGACGCCGCGGCCCCCGCGAGCCCCATCCCGATCCTGGTCCTGTAATCCCTCATGGTTCCTCTCCTCCCGCTCGCTGTCTCTCTTCTCACGATTAAGAGTACACCGTGTCGTTCAGGGTTCGTGAAGCCCCTTCGCCGGGCGTCGAGAGGTCGTCGGCGCCCGCCCCTTTCCCATGCGCGGGGAACGGACGGGGGCGTGCGGAAGGTTTACGTCATGTCCCCCACGACGGTCACGGGACCCGCAAGGCCCAGGGTGACGCGAGGGCATCCCCGCACCTCCTGCCGACCGCGCCTTCGACACCGAGGCGTTAGGCCCTGTTAGACCAGTGTTGACAGAATGAAATTCTGAACCTTGTCTTAACATAACGCACAAGCTCAAAAGAGGACGGCTCTAACAGGAGCCGTCCTCTGTCAAGCAAACGACATGTTGGTTTTCAGTCGTCGTATTTCAAGAACTCATATTTGAACAGTGTCGGCACTATTTCGCTGTTGTAATAGTCCGTGGCCAGCGTCTTCAATGTTTGGTAAGCGGAATGGACCTCGACGTTGTTCCAGACGGTCTTACCATCCTCGTCCTTGTACGAGGTGTCGATTTCAACGCGAATCTGGTAGACGCCATAGGTCAGAGCGGGATTGTACTCAGCTGTCTCCTTCGCGGCCCCCAGCAACACGTTCCATTGGTCGATGACGCGCTGCTCGGGTTCCCCGACATCGAGCCTCCTCAAATCCTCGGATGTGACGGTCGGGCCGTTTGTTGTGTCCATGCACAGCTCGTTTCGGTAGAACCGCCCGTCGCTGCCGGTGAAAGTGCGCATGTGGTTCTGTGACTCAACGCACGTGAACAGCAGGCACTTGCGCAGCCACTGGTCGAGTTCTCCGGACGCGACATCGGCGTTGAATCGGTTCGCGCCGTCACCCGACTTCATGATGCGGGCCCGCTGCGTCCACTCACGGTTGTACGTGATATAGCGCGACATCGCGAACAGCGGCATCTTCTGCAGATAGTTGTCCTTGCGCAGGTAGAAGCCGTTCCCGTCGTATCGACCCCCGACGAACAGGCTTGAGTCTAAATCGGGGTTATCGAATCCCGAGCTGTGGGTGACCATGTAGCCGATAATCTGGTCATTGCATGCTGGCTTGTTACGGCGGACGCCGCCCGTTTTCTCCAGCCCATCGAGGCCGCACAAGATGCCGTCGCGGTCCGCCTCGAGTATCGCCCTCTTATCGTAATAGGTCTTGCTGACGCTGCTATGGATGCGTCTTACGTCGAGCATGCCGACGCCGACGAATTCGGTAGCGTCGAGAAAGTTGGCGTAAGCCCGAGGGCGAGTGCCGGGCTCGTCCCGGCCGAGCGAGTGGGGCGTCGCTAGGATTCGAAACCTCGCCTGTATCCTATGCCGCCTCCATCCTGTCCGCAAGCTCGAGGCTCGCCCTGGTCGCCTGCTCCGCCACGAACCCGAGCTCCCCGCTGCTCCCCTCGCTCGGCGGCTCGGGCTTAGGCCCGTCCTCGCAGAGCTCGGAGATCTTCTCCTCCGAGAAGTAGCGCGACCCGACCACCCTTCGTCCCGCTAGCACAACACCGCCCCCACCAGGCGGGCCAGCGACGCCTCCGAGGGGAACACCTGCACCACCCTCGACCTGCGCCTGATCTCCCTGTCGGTCCTCTCCTGCGCGTTGTTCGCGCCGACCATCCCGTACGCTCGCCGGCCGAGCTGCCAGCCCCCGGCCCCACGCGCGCAGTCGCGCATGAGGCGGACGACGCGGCGCTGCCGGGCCGCGCCCCGGAAGGCCTCCCGCATGGCCCCTCAGCCCCTCGTGGGCGTCGGGCGTGACGAGCCGGACGCCCGAGGCGCCCCCTTGCCTGGCGGCGTCCGGGAAGGAGGGCCGGGAGCCGTGGCCCCCGGCGTCGGCGACCGGCGCGCCCGGGACGCGCCCCCACCCGCGCCCGCCGCAGCCGATGGCCGTCACCGCCGCGGCGGGCGCCACGCGGCCCTCCCCCCCGCGCTTCGCGTGGGTCGCGTCGAGCCGGAGGCAGGGGGCGCGGACCCCGGGGAGCCGCAGCTCCCCCACGTCGGCGCACGGGTCCCTCGCCACCGCGCCGGCCCGGCCCTTCGACAGCCCGTCCATGCCCATCTTCCGGGCCTCCCCCTGGTAGCGGGTAAGGACGCCCTCGGGGAGGAAGCGGCCCCGCCCGGGCTCCGGGACCCCGGGCGCGAGCGTCCCCACGCAGGTCGGTGGCCTGTGCTCCCTGCAGCGGTTCCTGCCGTTGCCCCCGCCGGGCATCCGGTCGGCCCCGGCGCCCATGGTCTCGCTCGCGACGCCCCCCGCGAGCCTCCGCAGCAGCCCCCGCATGTCAATCGTGCCGTCCTGGAACCTCGGCATGGTCGCGCCGCCCAGGGTCGCCGTGGGCGGCGCGTCTGACACGCTTTGCGTTGCGGCCATCGTCCCTTTCCCAAGGATCCGACCTGTCGCGATTTCAGATTCTGGGACGATGGCCGCCCCTTCTCGGCCGACGGTCAAGCCCGACGGCCCCTTCGCTTACACCAACGTTTACGACGCGATCCTACTTCGGTCAAGTGAGCTTTCTCTGCTAGGCCTGATGGAATGCTCATTGCGGCTACACAGGTCAATGCTCAACATTTGCATTGCCGTTGTTTGTCGGCACTCAGTCGCCTAGCTTAAACGCGAGACCGAGAATTTCCTGATGGCTTCCCGAGGAGAAGTCTAGAGCTACCAAAACGCCCCCAGCGAAGACTCGCCGGGAGCGTCGCTTTCATGGTGGGCCCAGCAGGATTCGAACCTGCAACCCAGGGATTATGAGTCCCCTGCGCTAACCGTTGCGCCATGGGCCCTTACAAAAATGGCGACGACCGAAGCCGTCGCCTCAATGTCATGGTGGGCGATGCTGGATTCGAACCAGCGACCCCTTCCGTGTGAAGGAAGTGCTCTACCCCTGAGCCAATCGCCCTCAGTGCAAGGAGCATCTTACCAGAGAGTTCCATGGGGGTAAAGCAGAAATATCGATTAAAATATCGCTACTAAAGATTCGCCAGTTTTTTCCGCCACTTATATCGTGCGCCCTAGATTGCTTCAATGTGCGTTTCATGGCTAACAGTGGAAAGCCCGGTGGCCTTACGCATGCAAACCTTGCGATACGCCCAACGTAACGGCTTGGAAACTGAAACCTGTGAATCAAAATTTGTGCCGCAAGCGGCGGTATCTATCGATGATTGCGTAATGTTCCAATGACGGGACACCCACTCAAACAAACAGCCCCCCGGACGTCATGTCATCCGAGGGAGCTGCATTGGTTACTAGCTAGGTTAGCCTACGAGCACACGCTACGCACGCTGGGAGCGAACGCGGGCGGCAAGCGTCGCGACGACCTCCGAGATAGGAAGCTCGCTCCTCTCCCCCGTCGCGCGGTCCTTGACCTCGACGTTGCCGTTCTTGACGGCCTTCTTGCCGCAGACGACCTGATACGGGAAGCCCATGAGGTCAGCATCGTTGAACTTGACGCCCGGGCGCTCCTTGCGGTCGTCCAGCACGACCTCGACGCCCTCCTTCGCAAGCCCGTCTGCGACCTGCTCGGCGACGGGCCACACGACGTCGTCGCCAATGGAGAGGGGAATGACCTCGACCTCGTACGGTGCGACCGAAACGGGCCAGATGATCCCGTTGTCGTCGTGGTGCTGCTCAACAACGGCCGCGACAGTCCTTGAGACTCCGATGCCGTAGCAGCCCATCTGGAGCGGCTGCTCGTGCCCGTCCACGTCGGCGAAGGTGGCGCCCATGGCCTCGGAGTACTTGGTGCCCAGCTGGAACACCTGGCCCATCTCGATGCCACGCGCGCCCTTGAGGGGACGGCCGCACTTGGGGCAGAGGTCGCCCGGCTTGGCGGTCACGACGTCCACCCAAGCGTCGTTGGCGATCTGGAAGTCGCGCCCGCGCTTGGCGTGCACGAAGTGATAGTCCGCCTCGTTGGCGCCGACGAGCCACCACGTGGACTCCCTGAGCGACTCGTCCGCGCAGACGCGGATGCCCTGGGGCAGCCCGACCGGACCGATGAAGCCCTTGACCAGGCCGTACTGCTCAAGCTCCTCGTCGGTCATGAGGTGGTAGGCACCAAAGGCGTGCTCGGCCTTGACGTCGTTCATGTCGTGGTCGCCGGGCACGAAGCAGACGACGGGGTTCCCCTCGCCATCCACCAGCGCGAGGGCCTTGCGCGTGCCGCTCTGCTCCACGCCGAGAAGCGCGCTCACGTCGGCGATGGAACCCGCCCCCGGCGTATGGACGCGCTCCAGCTCGCCCTCCGCGCCCTCGGTCACGTGGACCTTGGCGGTCGCCGCCTCGACGTCCGCCGCGAAGCCGCAGTCGTCGCAGTACACGAGCTCCGCCTCGCCCGCGTCTGCGAGCGCCATGAACTCGACGGAGGAGTCGCCGCCAATCTGGCCGGAGTCGGCCACAACGGGAAGCGCCCTGACGCCGCACCTCTCAGCGATGCGCGCGTAGGCCTCCTTCTCCTCCTGGTAGCACTGGCGCATGGACTCCTCGTCCGCGGAGAACGAGTAGCCATCCTTCATGATGAACTCGCGGCTCCTCATGAGGCCAAAGCGCGGGCGCAGCTCGTCGCGGAACTTGTCCTGGATCTGGTAGAGGGTCACGGGGAGCTGCTTGTAGCTGCGGAGCTCGTTGCGCACCAGGTCGGTGAACGACTCCTCGTGGGTGGGGCCAAGGGCGAACTCGCGCTCGTGGCGGTCCTTCAGGCGCATGAGCTCGGGCCCGTACACGCCCCAACGGCCCGACTGGCGCCAGAGCTCGCCGTCGGTGAGGATGGGGACCTGCATCTCCTGCGCGCCGATGGCGTCCATCTCCTCGCGGATGATCCGCTCGATCTTGAGGATCGACCTCCATGCGAGCGGGAGGTAGCTGTAGAGGCCCGAGGCCCCCTTGCGGATCATGCCCGCCCTGAGGAGGAGCTTGTGGCTGGCCAGCTCCGCCTCGGCAGGGTCCTCCTTGAGGGTCGGTGCGTAGAGGCGGGACATCTTCATGTAGGTGCTCAAGGTTTCTTCCTTCCGGGTTACTTCACACACGCTGACCATGATACGCCGTGGCTCAGCCTTGGTAGCGGCTCTTGATCTCGGAGACAAGCTCGTCCACTATCTTGTCCTCCGTGACCTTGCGCAGGGGCTTGCCATTCTCGAAGAGGAGCCCCTGCCCCTTGCCGCAGGCGACCCCCAGGTCGGCGTCGCGCGCCTCGCCGGGGCCATTGACCACGCAGCCCATGACGGCGACGGAGATGGGCGCGCGCATGCCCTCCAGTCGGTCCGACACCTGGCGTGCGATGTCGATCAGGTCCACCTGGCAGCGCCCGCAGGTGGGGCAGCTCACGAGCTCGGGCCTCAGGCGACGCATGCCCAGGCACGAGAGCAGGTCCCAGGCAACGAGCACCTCCTCCACGGGGTCCGCGGTGAGCGAGAGCCGCATGGTGTCACCGATGCCGTCCTGCAACAGCGTTCCCACGGCGATGCTGTTCTTGACCGTTCCCTGGCGGAGCGTGCCAGCCTCGGTCACTCCCACGTGCAGCGGGACGGTGGGGAGCTCGCGCGAGAGGGTTCGATACGTGCGGATGGTCGTGGGCACCGAGTGCGCCTTGGCGGAGAGGACCACGTCACGGAACCCGCGCTCCTCAAAGTGGCGGACGAACGAGACTGCCGACGCCACGAGCTTCTGCGAAGGGTCAAGGTCCTCTCGCCTGTCGATGTCAGGGTCCAGGGACCCCGCGTTGACTCCGATGCGAATGGGCACGCCCGCGGAACCGGCAGCGTCGATGACCGCGTCGACGCGGTCGAGAGACCCGATGTTACCCGGGTTGATGCGAATTGCCGAGGCACCGCGGGAGACGGCCTCGATGGCAAGCTTGTGGTCGAAGTGGATGTCGGCCACGACAGGCAGCGGGCTCTCGCCGCAGATGGTGCCAAAGCCGTCGAGCGCCTGCGCGTTGGGGATGGCGACCCGGATAATCTCGCAGCCGGCCTCGGCGAGACGCGAGATCTGCGCCAGGGTTGCCTTGGGGTCGCTGGTCCTGGTCGTGCACATCGACTGAACCGAGACCGGGGCACCTCCCCCAACGGGAACCTGCCCCACGTGAACCTGGTGCGTGCGTGACCGTGCGGGCGCGCCCGCCGTACTCGTCTCGCTCATGTGACCCCCTAGCGAAGGATGATGTTGACGAAGTCGTTCCTCAGCGCAAACGCGAAGAGGACGAGGAAGAACGCGAGGCCGACGTAGCTCACGATGGCCTGTGCGCGTGCGGAGACCCGGTGGCGCGAAACCGCCTGGATGACCTCGATCAGGATCTTGCCGCCGTCGAGCGGTGGGATGGGGAGCAGGTTCATGAACCCCAGCGACATCGAGATCATCGCCACAAACAGGGCGAGCTCGTAGGGTCCAGCCTGCGCCGCCTGGCTCGCCATGGTCGAGATGCCCACGACCGACGAGGTGCTCTGCATCGTCTCGACCGTGTGGGTTGGGATGATGAGCCGTACGGCGAACGTCGCGACCTCGGCGCCATATGCGAATGCGGAGCGCGACGCCTCGACCACGGTGGGGTGGTAGGTCTCGGTCTGTGCGTCAACGCCCAGCATGGTCGCCGACCCGTCGTCGGGCACGTCCACGGTCGTGGTGTGGGACTCGCCATCGCGGGTGTACGCGATCTGGAAGTCGTCGCCTGACGAGAGGGCGTCGTCGATGGCGGTCCCTAGGCTCTTCCAGTCGCTGACCGCCTCGCCGCCAATCTGGGTGAGGGTGTCGCCGGCCTTGAGCCCCGCCTTCTCCGCGAGCGAGCCTGCCTCCACCGCACCCAGCGTGTTGCTGTTCTTGACCACGCCGACGCCGCAGATCGTGAGCGCCAGGACCATAACCAAGAATGCGCAGAGCAGGTTGACCAGCGGCCCAGCGAACAGGGTCGCGACACGGGGCCAGAAGCCCTTGCCCTCGTAGGTGCGGGCCTGCTCTGCCCTCAGGAACTCCCCAGGGTCCCCCTGGATGGGACGGCTCTCCCCCGCGGGCGAGAAGCCCGGGGCGTCAAAGTCGTGCCCCCTGTCGTAGGCGGTGAGCATGCCGGCGTCGCGGGCGACCGTCTGGAAGTGCTCGGGCCATGTTGACTGCCCGGGCCTCTCCCCCGCCTCGTCGTCGTACCAGGGCTCGATGGAGGCGAGGTCAGCGAGGGAGGCAAGCAGGCGATAGGCACGTTCCTCGTCGATTTGCAGCTCCGCCGCGACGTCGGTTGCAGAGATTCGGCCACGCTCCTGCACGATGGCAAGACAGGGGGCGAGAAGCTCGTCGTCCGCACCCTCCATCCCGCAGATGCGGGTGTAGCCGCCCAGCAGGATGGGGGTCACGCCGTACTCCGTACCCGTCTTGCGGGAGCGCCACGAGAGCCGGAACCTGCAGGGAAGGCCCAGAAAGAACTCCGTCACGCGCATACCGCAGGCGCGTGCGGCAAGGTAGTGCCCGCCCTCGTGCACGAACACGAGAAACGAGAGTACGACGATGCCCCAGAAGACTGCCGAGGCAACGCCGCCGAGACTCACTTGTGCCCCCCGAGCAGCGACTCCGCCTCTTGGCGCGCCCAAGCGTCGACCTCGGCAAGCTGCTCCACGCTCTCGACGGGGACGACGTCCGTCCTGCCCATGACGGCCTCCACGGTACGCTCGATGTCGAGGAAGCCGCAGCGGTCCTCCCTAAAGGCGAGGTTGGCAACCTCGTTGGCGGCGTTCATAGCGCACGGGAGCGTGCCGCCAACCCTGCCAGCGTGCTTGGCCAGCGCCAGGCAGCGGAAGGTGCTCTCGTCCGCCTCGCCAAAGGTGAGCGGCTCGCCCGCCGCGTAGTCCACCCGCGGGGAAGGCGTCGCCCACCGCTCCGGGTAGCTGAACGCGTACTGGATGGGAATCCGCATGTCCGACGGGCCCAGTTGCGCCTTCACCACGCCATCCGCAAACTCGACCATCGAGTGGATGCGGCTCTGGCGCTGAACAAGGACGCGGACGTCGTCGATGGGGACGTCGAACAGGTGATGGGCCTCGATGATCTCAAGTCCCTTGTTCATTAGTGTCGCCGAGTCGATGGTGATCTTGGGGCCCATGGTCCACGTGGGGTGGCGCAGCGCCTGGGCGGCGGTCGCCCGAGAGAGCTCCTCGCGAGAGAGGCCATAGAACGGACCGCCCGAGCAGGTGAGCCACAGGCAGTGGATGTCCGCGTGCCTCTCCCCCACCAGGCACTGGAAGATGGCGCTGTGCTCGGAGTCGAGGGGGACGAGCATGCCGGGCTTGGCGAGCGGCATAAGGAGGTCGCCGGCGATGACGATGGACTCCTTGTTGGCGTAGGTCAGGACCTTGCCGGCCTTGAGGGCGGCGTACCCCACGTGAATGCCCGCCGCCCCGACGACCGCATTGAGGACGCAGTCGACGTCGTCCATCCAGGCGACATCCTCGAGCGCGCCGGGCCCAAAGGAGCAGTCACACCCGGCGGGAAGGTCGCGCAGCACCGGGTCGTTGCGGTGCGTCACGTCCGAGACGACCACGTGGCTCACGCCAAACTCGCGGGCGATGGCAACCGCCCGCTCGGTGGAAGAGTTGACGGAGATCGTGACGACGCTCAGCTTGTCAGCGTGCTGCCTGCAAACGTCAAGCGCCTGGGTACCGATGGACCCAGACGCTCCCAGGATGGCCACACGCATCGGGCGCCTGCGAGGCGCCCTTGGGGCCGTGTCCTCGAATATGCTCAAAGAATCCCCCCAAAGTGCAGAAGAAGGTATGCGGTCATGCTCGCGAAGAGCATGGAGTCGGACCGGTCGAGAAGGCCGCCATGCCCGGGCATGATGTTGCCGGAGTCCTTGACGCCCACGCCGCGCTTGATGCGCGACTCAAAGAGGTCGCCCACCACGGAGGTTATGCCCACCACGATGCCGCAAGCCACGGCGGTACCGTAGCCAATGCCCGCGACGCCGAGGCGCGCGAGGATGAGCCATACGATGATGGTCCCCGCGATACCGCCCCAGAAGCCCTCGACGCTCTTGTTGGGCGAGATCTTAGGAGCGAGCTTGTGGCGACCGAAGCGCGACCCCACGAAGTAGGCCGCAGTGTCGTTGAGCCAAACCGACCCCATGACGCCAAATGCGAGAAGCCCGCCCCAGAACCCGGGGTCGGACTTGCGGATGAGCACGATGCAGGCAAACATGAGCGACGTGTAGATGGGGCCAAAGGCCGTGATCGCAACGTCACCAATGGTCACGCGCAGGTTGAGGACGAACCACATCGCGCATGCGATGAGCAGAAGCAGTATCACCACCAAGAGGCCGTAGTGGGGCGAGATGACGGGAGCCAGCGGGAACAGGATCGCCGCAGTAAGGCCCACGATCTCGTTGGGCATCCTGCCACCCATGCGAGACATGCGATAGAACTCGGAGCAGCACAGCCACGCCATGGCGGACACCAGCACGGCGGTGGGGATGACGCCCCAGAAGAGACACCCAACAGTCACGATGGCGTAGATGGCGCCGGAGGTGGTTCGGGTGAGCATCTTCTCGGTCCATCCACGGGCCTTCTGGCTCCTAAGGTTGCCAGAAACCCGATCGTCCTCCTGCTCCTCGCGCTTCTTCTCGAGCTTGTCTATCTCTCGGTCGATCGCGCTCTCCTTGGGCTCAGACGACCCGTTCGTCTCCCCGTTTGCCTCGCTCACTTTGACACGACACCCCCAAAGCGCCTCTTGCGCGACTGAAACGACTTGATGGCACGGAGCATGTCCCAGCGGGAGAAGTCCGGCCACAAGGTGCTTGTAACGTAGAACTCCGTGTAGGCGAGCTGCCACAGCAGATAGTTGGAAAGCCTGAGCTCGCCAGACGTCCTGATGAGCAAGTCTGGATCGGGTAAGCCGGCGGTGTACAGACGAGACGAGATGGCATCCTCATCCACGTCGTTGGGAGAGAGTTCGCCTGATGCCACGGACTCCGCGACCAGGCGCGCGGCGCGGGCGATCTCGGCCCTTGAGCCATAGTTGACGGCGAGGGCAAAGGTCATGCCCGTGTTGCCGCTCGTCTCCTCCAGCCCTTCCTGGAACACGTCGTAGGTCTCCTTGGGGAGCGCCTCGAGGTCGCCAAAGAAGCGCAGCCTCACGTTCTCCTGGTGAAAGAGCGGCAGCTCGTTGAGGAGCGTGGTTGCAAAGAGGTGCATGAGGAGATCGACCTCGTGCTGCGGACGCTTCCAGTTCTCGGTCGAGAAGGCATAGCACGACAGCACGTCGAGCCCCAGTCTCACGCTCGTGGTGACCGTCTCCCTCAGCGAGTCCACTCCGGCGACGTGTCCCTCGGACCGATCGAGCCCGCGGGCCTGTGCCCAGCGCCCGTTTCCGTCCATGATGATGGAGACGTGCGACGGAATGCGTTGGAGGTCAATGTCCCCCAGGCTGATGTCCGTCGGCGCCTCGACAAAGTACTCGCGAAGCTTTCCCTCGTCCCGCTGCACCTGAAACCTCATCTCGGCCAAGTGGTTTTCCCGAACTATGCATTGTGCCAGCGTCCATGCACAAGCGTTTCCATTATGCGAGTAGTGTGCCATAACGACAGTGAGCGTTTTGATTTGGGACGCACTTTCCATGGATGCACACAAACGCTCTGAAGTGCAGTTTATTTGCATTCCATATGAGAGGACCGCGTGTTTCGGTTGCAGCGCCACCAGCGGCATGCCGGCAATGGCGCCTCGACTGGTGAACGGTTTTCCAAAGCCCCCTGCCGTCAGCCTTGGCGCAAGTGCCAAATGCAAATGCCCACCCCTCCGTCGAGGGATGGGCACGCTCTCTCTTCTGAGTTAACCGCTCCCAAGGAACGAGCTAATCGCACCAGCTCCAACGCCCAGCGCCAGTGGTGTAGCCTAGATCTCCATGACCTCGGCGGTCTTCTCCTTGAGCAGCGCGTCGACCTTCTTGACGTAGTCGTCGGTGATCTTTTGGACTTCCTTCTTCACGCGGGCAACGTCGTCCTCCGAGAGGTCCTCGTCACGCTCGGCCTTGTTGTTGGCGTCACGACGGGCGTTTCGAATGGCCACCTTGGCCTCCTCGCCGTACTTGCTGCACTCCTTGGCGAGCTCGCGACGACGCTCCTCGGTGGGCTTGGGGAAGGGGAGACGAATCGAGACGCCGTCGTTGGAGGGCGTAATCCCCAGGTCGGAGGACTCGATTGCCTTCTCGATGGCCTTCAGGGCCGTCTTGTCCCAGGGCTCCACCACGAGCATGGAGGCCTCGGGGACCTTGACGCCAGCCAGCTGCGTGATGGGCGTGGGCTGGCCGTAGTAGTCAACCTTGATGTCGTCGAGGACATGCGCGTTCGCTCGACCCGTGCGAACCTTCGCGAAGTTGTGCCTCAGCCCCTCGATGCACTTGTCCATGTGCTTCTTGGCAAAGTCGCCGTACTCGCTCATGAGAGCCTCCCTATTCGTCTACGACGGTGGTTCCAACGCTCTCGCCCCTGAGGGCACGGTCAAAGATGCCCTTCTCGTCGAGGTTGAAGACCATGATCGGCATGTGGTTGTCATGGCAGAGGGCGGTTGCCGTCGCATCCATGACGTGGAGGTCGCGGTTGAGAACCTCCATGTAGCTGATGGTATCGAACTTCTTGGCCTCGGGGTGCGAGACGGGATCCATGTCGTAGATGCCGTCCACCTTAGTGGCCTTCATGAGAACCTCGGCACCAATCTCGCACGCGCGGAGCGCGGCAGCCGTGTCGGTGGTGAAGTACGGGTTACCGGTCCCCGCAGCGAAGATGGTGATTCGCCCCTTCTCCAGATGACGGATGGCCCGGCGTCTGATGTAGGTCTCGGAGATCGCGTGCATCTCGATGGCGCTCATGACCCTGCACTCCATGCCGTTGTGCTCGAAGGTGTCCTGGAGCGCCAGGGAGTTGATGACCGTGGCGAGCATGCCCATGTTGTCGCCCTGGGCGCGGTCCATGCCGGCAGCAGCACCCGAGAGCCCACGGAAGATGTTGCCGCCACCAACGACGACGGCAATCTGCACGCCCGCCTCGTGGGCTGCCTTGATGTCGTCGGCGATCTTCTGGGGGACGCCTGGGTCGATGCCAAACTCCTTGGAGCCCATGAGGGCCTCTCCCGAGAGCTTGAGAAGAACGCGCTTGTACTTGTAGTCAGACAAGTCGAGCCTCCTGTCACGTTGTGGTGAAGGGCACGCAAGCCTTCCACGATGCCCCAAAGATTCTATCAGAGGCGCTGGGACGCCTACCCCACCCAAAGGCGAGCGGACGGTCTAGACATACACGAAGGGCCGGTGCCCTGCGGCATCGGCCCTTCCCATGCTTGGTATCCCGTTACTCGCCGAACGCGAAGCGAACGAAGCGGGTGATCTGGATGGTATCCTCCGTGGCCTTGTCGACCTTCTTGGCGAGGTCGGCGATGGTCATGCTGGAATCCTTGATGAACTCCTGCTCGGTGAGGACGTTCTCCTTGTAGAACTTCTCGAGCTTGCCGAGGGCGATCTTCTCCTGGATGAACTCGGGCTTGCCGGAATCGGCGGCCTGAGCCATGTAGATGGACTTCTCGTGGGCGATGACGTCCTCGGGAACGTCCTCGCGGCGCGCGGAGACGGGGGCGATTGCCGCGACCTGCATGCACACGTCGTGCGCGAAGGTCTTGAACTCCTCGTTCTGCGCGGTCTCGGGCTTGGAGAACTCGAACACGGTGATGTCAGCGAGCTTGCCACCGAGGTGGATGTAGCTGGCAAGCGCACCGTTCTCGACGGTCACGCGCTGGAAGCGGGCGATCTTCATGTTCTCGCCGATGACGTGAATCATCTCGGTGAGCTCGTCCTTGACGGTGTCCTCGCCCATGGGGAGGGCGAGCAGCGCGTCGACGTCGGCAGGGTCGTTCTCGGCCACGACCTTGGCGAGGTCGTTCGCAAACCCAGTGAACTTGGGGTTGGTGCCCACGAAGTCGGTCTCGCAGGTGAGCTCGAGGAGTGCGCCAGTCTTGCCATCCTCGGAGACGTACGCCGCCACGGTGCCCTCGTTGGTGTCGCGCCCAGCGCGCTTGACGGCCTTGGCAACGCCCATCTTGCGGAGCACGTCGACGGCCTTCTCGATGTCGCCATCGGCCTCGACGAGAGCCTTCTTGCACTCCATCATGGGGGAGTCGGTCATCTCGCGGAGCTGCTTGACCAGAGCGGCAGTAACCTGTGCCATGTATCTCTCCTATCTAATGCGTTCGAACGCTACTCTGCTGCGGAAGCCTCGGCTGCAGCGGTCTCGACCGCGGGGGTCGTCTCACCAGAAGCCATCTCCTGCTCGGAAATCTGCTCCTTGCCGCTGCCAGCCAGGATGGCGTCGGCAACGAGCTCGCACATGAGGTTGACGGAGCGAATCGCGTCGTCGTTCGCGGGGATGCCGTAGTCCACGACGTCGGGGTCGGAGTTGGTGTCGAGCAGGCCGACGACGGGGATGTGAAGCCTGTTGGCCTCGCGGATGGCAATCTCCTCGCGCTTGGTGTCGACAACGAAGAGCGCCTGCGGGAGGGTGCGCATGTCACGGACGCCACCGAGGTTGCGCTGGAGCTTCTCGAGCTCCTTGGTGAGGACGGACTGCTCCTTCTTGCCGCGGGCTGCCATGCGACCGTCCTCGACCATGGCCTCGAGCTCCTCGAGGCGGTCGATGCGGGAGCGCATGGTCACGAAGTTGGTGAGCATGCCGCCGAGCCAGCGCTGGTTGATGTAGGGCATGCCGCAGCGCTCGGCCTGGGTCTGGATGGGCTCCTGCGCCTGCTTCTTGGTGCCGACAAACAGGATCTTGCCACCCTTGGCGGCGGTGTCCTTGAGGAAGGTGTAGGCCTTGTCTGCGTCCACGACGGTCTGCTTGAGGTCGAGGATGTAGATGCCGTTGCGCTCACCGAAGATGTAGGGCTTCATCTTGGGGTTCCAGCGACGGGTCTGGTGACCGTAGTGGCAGCCTGCCTCGAGAAGGGTGCGGATGTTGATCTTGACAGCCATGTGTAAACCTCCGTTGGTTTGTCCTCCGCGTGATGTCACCCCCGTCGGAACCACCCGGGGCTTGGCTGCGCCCCAGGCACCATGGCCCGCGAGTCGTCACGCGTGTGTCTTGTCGCCGTGCTTCTGCACAGCGAGTTCACATTATAGCAACGTGCAAACCACGCTGCCAACCCGCTCTCCCGCACATGGGCGCTCCACAAGTTGCCGCCGGGGAATGCGTCGCACCACAGGCAGAGGCCCGTCGAGCTCACTCGGCCCTGGGATGGGCCTGCCGCGCCTCCTCGCGCAGCCTCTGCGCCGAGAGGTGCGTGTACACCTGCGTGGTGGCGATGCTCGCGTGGCCCAGGAGCTCCTGCACGCTCCTGAGGTCGGCCCCTCCGGCCAACAGCTCGGTGGCGAAGGTGTGCCTCATGGCGTGTGGCGTGAGCGTTGGGTCCAGCCCCGCCTGTGCCACATGGCGCTCGAAGCACGTCCGCAGCGCGTCGGCCGACATGCGCCTGCCCCTGGTGGAGAGGAACAGCCCACGCGTGGGCTCGCCACCCTTTCGCCTGACAGCGAGAACGGGTCGGGACTCCTCAAGGTAGCGCCTGACGATGCGGCAGCACTCCCGGTATATGGGGACGATCCTCTCCTTGGAGCCCTTGCCAAAGAGCCTGACCTGTCCCTGGGCAAGGTCAACGTCACCCACGTCGAGGCCAGAGGCCTCCGAGACCCTGGCCCCCGTCGCATAGAGCAGCTCGAGGAACGCGCGGTCCCTGAGGCCGCACGCGTCATCCATGTCACACGTGGAGAGGAGCCTGGACGCCTCCGCATCGCTCATGACGCGCGGGAGCGGCCTGCCCGCCTTGGGGCTCGAGACGGCGGCGGCCCCGTCAACCGACACGACCCCCTCGCGCAACAGCCAACGATAGAGCGTCCTGAGCGACGAGAGGTGCCTGCTCACCGTGCGGGGGGCGTATCCTGCGGAGACGAGCTCGGCAAGGTATCCCCTCAGCTGACGGTGTGAAACGAGCAGGGGGTCCACGCCCTCTCGCTCCGCCCAGTCACAGTAGGCGGCGAGGTCGGACCCATAGGCCCTGACGGTCTGCGGAGAGAGGTTCCTCTCCACCTGGAGCGAGCGGAGGAATCGGGGGACCTGCCTCCTGAGCTCTGCCTGGTCGGCGGTGCGATCGGGTGTGGCGGGGGCGTCAGCCACGGTTGGCGCCGCCGGGGAAGAGGTCCGGCCTCGTCGCCAGGTAGCATGCGAGGTCCTCCGTTGCGCGATCGGCGTACGCCAGATAGCGCTCCCGCTTCTTTCTCCGCCCACCACCAAGGGGAGGCACCAGCCCAAAGTTGACGTGCATGGGCTGGTAGGGTTCGGTGGCGGGATCGGTGGCGTAAGAGACGAGCGACCCCAGCGCGCCGGTGCGCGGAAGATCAACCGGCGGGAGCCCCGTCATCTGCGCGTACGTGTTGAGCGCGGCGAGCAGCCCCGAGGCGATCGCCTCGGTGTAGCCCTCCGTCCCCGTGATCTGCCCAGCCAGCCTGCAGCGCGTCCCGGGGATGGCGAAGGTGCGGTCGAGGACCCGCGGGGAGTCCACGAACGAGTTGCGGTGCATGACCCCGTACCTAAAGAACTCGGCCTCCTCCAGACCCGGGATCATGCGGAACACCCTCTTCTGCTCCCCCCAGGTGAGGTTGGTCTGGAAGCCCACGAGGTTGTACGCGGTCCTTTCGGCGTTCTCTGCCCTGAGCTGGACTGCCGCCCACGGCCAGCGCCCCGTCCTGGGGTCGGTGAGGCCAACGGGCTTGAGTGCCCCGTGCCTGAGCGTGTCGCGGTTGGTGCGTGCGACCTCCTCGACGGGCTGGCACGCCTGGAAGAGGTCCGCCTGCTCAAACTCCTTGGAGACGACGCGCTTTGCGGACACCAGCGCATCGTAGAACCGGTCGTACTCCTCGCGGTTCATGGGGCAGTTGAGGTAGTCTCCCCCACCCTCCTCGCCATAGCGAGACTGCTCAAAGATGACGTCCCGGTCCAGGCTCTGGGCGTCCACGATGGGCGCGGCGGCATCGAAGAACGCCAGGTGCTCGGACCCGAGCCTGCGCGTGAGGGCATCGAACAGCCCGTCAGAGCAGAGCGGCCCCGCGGCGATCACGCCCCACCCGTCGGGTATCTGGTCGACCTCCTCGCGCACGACCTCGATGAGCGGGTTGTCCTCGACCTCCCGGGTGACGGCAAGGGAGAATGCGTCCCTGTCGACCGCGAGCGCCCCTCCGGCGGGCACGGACGACTCCTTGGCAAGGGAGAGGAGCCTGGAGCCCATTGCAGCGAGCTCCTCCTTGAGGAGGCCGGCGGCGCTGTCGTGCCGGGTTGCCTTGAGGGAGTTGGAGCACACGAGCTCCGCAAGCCGATCGGTGTGGTGGGCGGGCGAGGCGACCGTTGGCCTCCGCTCGCAGAGTCTCACGGGCACCCCCCTCACGGCAAGCTGGAGTGCGCACTCGCTCCCGGCGAGTCCCCCGCCGATGACCGTTACCTGCTCCAACAAGGTAGCTCCTCTCCAAGAATCCACTGGCGACCGGCGGCCAGCGAGGCACCGGGCCCTCTCGTGGTACGGATTCTACCCGAGAGGGGCGACGGCGACCCGTGAGGTGGCAAGGAGAGCAAACCCACGCTAGGTCCCCGCGTCCCCCTCCTCCCCAAGGTCAAGCCTGCCCTGGCTTCCTCGGGAATGCGTCCTGCCCCTTGCCAGGTATGCATGGGCGCTGAGGCTGAACCTCCCGTCGGGCATGCGCTCCACCACCCCGCGCGCCTGGTAGTCGGAGAGGCATCGGATGACGTCGAGGACGGGGGCGTCCAGGTGGCGCGCGAGGTCGTCCGCTCGCATCGGCTCGCCAATGAGCGCGCTCAGAACCCTGCCCCCGGGCCTTCCGCACCCGTCCGACGCGGATGCACGCACCAGGTCGTAGTCGAGCGAGATCCTTGCCTCCAGGTCGCGCTCCGAGGTGATGACGTACGCCCCGTCCGCGATGAGCTGGTTCGCCCCCTGGGAGGTGGGCGAGAAGATGCTGCCCGGCACCACGTAGAGGTCCCTCCCCAACTGCTCCGCGGCGAGCGCCGTCCCCAGGGTCCCAGACCTCTCCCCTGCCTCGGCGATGAAGACGGCCCTAGAGAGCGCGGCGATGACCGGGTTCCTCTTGGGGAACGAGTACCTCCTGGGAGGGTTGTCCCAGCCCTCCAGCGAGACCACGGCACCGCCCTGTGCCACGGCACGCTCGAACACGTCCTCGGATGACCGCGGGTACACCCGGTTGGCCCCGCACCCCGACACCACGACCGTCATTCCCCCGGCGTCGAGCGCACCCCGCGCGGCGGCCGAGTCACAGCCCATGGCACCGCCCGAGACGAGCGTGAGGTCGCACTCGGCGGCGACCCTTCCCGCAAGCCGAGAGGCGGCGATGCCGTAGGGCGTCGCCTTGCGAGCCCCGATGACCGAGACGCTCTCCCGAAGGAGCGCATCGGGGTCTCCCCTTACGTAGAGGCGCTCTGGCGGGTCGGGGAGGTCGAGGAGACTGGGTGGATAGCCCGTTTCGCCACGCCTCAGGATGACCCTCTCTTCCATTCTCCCTCCTATTGCAGTCCTCGATACAGGGACGCCTCGGTGACGTCGTCCCTCGAGACCGTCTCGTGCTCCTGCAGGTCCGCTATGGTCCTCGCGACCAGTGCGACCTTGACGATGGAGCGCCCTCCCAGGCAGTTCCTCCTGCCCAGCCCTTCCAGGCAGGCGGTTGCCCTCTCTTCCAGCCCAAGCCTTTGGGAGAGGCCCCCCGAGTCGTCGCTCCGGCGCTCCCGCCACGAGGAGAACTCGCGCGCCCGTGCCACCTGGTCCCTCATCTGCGCCGTCGTGGCCCCGTGGTCCCCGCCCAGCACCTCTCCCGACTCCGGACGCCTCACGCCCAGGTGGATGTCGATGCGGTCCATGAGAGGACCGCCAATGCGCGACCGATAGCGCTCGACGCGCCCCGGCGGGCAGGTGCACCTCCTGCCGGGGTCCCCGTAGTGGCCGCAGGGGCACGGGTTCGCCGCAGCTATGAGCAGGAACCTGCAGGGGAATGCGTACGTTCCGTCAGCCCTGACCAGGCGCACCTGCCCCTCCTCCATGGGCTGCCGCAGGGCCTGGAGTACGTTGCCAGCGAACTCGGGGAGTTCATCGAGGAACAGAACCCCGTGGTCGGCGAGCGATATCTCCCCCGGGATGACGGGCCTTCCCCCGCCCACCAGGCCAGCCATCGAGACGGAGTGGTGGGGAGAGCGGAAGGGTCTCTCGCCCCGAAGCGCAAACTCCGTTGGCTGACCAGCAACGGAGGCCATGAGCAGGACCTCCTCCCTCTCGTCCTCGGTGAGGGGAGGGAGGATGCCCGGAACCCTCCTGGCGAGCATGGTCTTGCCGGCGCCGGGCGGGCCGACCATCAGGAGGCCATGGGACCCCGCCGCGGCGATGGTGATGGCCCGTTTTGCCTCCTCCTGTCCGTGCACCTGCGAGAAGTCGAGCGCGCCACCCCCCTCCACATCCCCGTCGGCCAGAGGGCGGGGTGGAGGGGTCGAAAGCGAACGCGTGCCCTGCCTGAGCTCCGCCAAGCGGCACATGACCCCCACCTCGCCCCAATCGGGCACGAGGCGACAATCGCGGGAGCAGGCAAGCCTGAGCCCAAGCGTTCCCGCAAGCCTCTGGTAGGCGACCGCACCGCGAACGGGTTGCACCTCGCCCTCCAGGGAGAGCTCGCCCACGAAGAGGCACTCGGAAAGCCCCTCCGTCGGAATCTGACCCGTGGCCGCAAGGATCGCGACCGCGATGGGAAGGTCAAGCCCCGTTCCGGTCTTGCGCAGTTCGCCGGGGGCAAGGTTGACGACGAGGTGGAGCCTTGGGACCTTGAACCCACAGGCGGAGATGGCGCAACGAACCCGCGCGGGCGCCTCCGCAACTGCGGAGTCCGGCATTCCCACCAGCGAGATCCCCGGGATGCCAGAGGAGCATGCGACCTCCACCGATACGGGCAGGGCCTCGGCTCCCCTGACGCAGGCGCCGGTGACGCAGACCGAGCCGCCCATCTACTCGTCCCATGAGAATGCACCCACGAGGTGGCGAAGGCTCGCCTGCCTCTCGCCCACCACGTTGATGGCAATGACGTCAAAGCGCACGAACGAGACCTCGGGATGGAGCATCATGTACTCGAGGGCAATCCTGCGGTAGCGCTCCCGTTTGTCGGAGTCCACGGCAAGCTCGGGAAGGCTCTCGCGTTCCCGTCCGATGGCAAGCCTGGTCTTGACCTCGACCAGGACGTACTCCCCGTCCTCCCATGCGACGATGTCCGCCTCGCCAGAGCGGCAGCGGAAGTTCCTCTCCACGATCTCGAGCCCCCGGCTCTCCAGGTATGAGGAGGCAAGCTCCTCCCCTCGCATCCCCAGTTCCCTGGGAGAGAGGTCCCGGGCGCCGTGGTCCCCGCGCCGTGCACACGGGCATCCGTCCGCAACCACGCGCGTGCCTGACCCCGCCTGCTCCCCGACGCATTCGCGCGAATCTTTCGTGGTTTCCGCGAACTCTCCCTGGTGGTCGTCAAAGGGGCACCCTTCCCAGTCTGACATCGCATCCTCCCTCGCTTCGTACGACAGTGGCGCGATCTTCGCACGAGATGGACGCACGGGACTTTCCCCCGCAAGGCGCAGAGGTTGCAAGGAATTCGGGACCCATCGAACATGGGGGTCCGTACTGCAAGGCTCTGACCGCCAAATCGTTGTGGGGAGCGTTGCGAAACCTAGAAGAGAGGGGGCGTCTCCAGGAAGTTGCCACAGAAAGAGACACGGTGGATGGGCGTGAGTCCGCGCTCGCGTATCGCGGCGATATGGGCGGCGGAGCCATATCCCTTGCATTCAGCGAGGTGGTAGCCCGGATACTCCTCGTCGTAGGCCACCATGATGGAGTCCCTCGTGACCTTGGCGACAATGGAGGCCGCAGCGATCGCGGCGATGCGAGCGTCACCCTTAACCAAGGTCTTCTCCTTTGGATGGACGTGGACGGGGTTTCCGTCGATGAGGACGCAGTCGGGCTCCACGCCTGCGTCCTCGATGGCCTTGGCCATGGCAAACCTGAGGGCCGATGCCATGCCAACGGCGTCGATGGAGGCGGGCTCAACGTGTGCGATGCCGATGGCGGTGGCGACCTCGGCTATACGTGCCGCAAGGACCTCCCTGCGAGCCGGCGTGAGCTGCTTTGAGTCGTTGAGCCCCCAGACGATGGGCTCCGGGGGGAGAATCACGGCACCCACGGTGAGCGGCCCAGCTATGGCGCCCCGCCCCACCTCGTCGACGCCCATCACAAGGCCGGTCCCGCCCATCTGCGCCTGGAGCTGGTACATGGCCCTGACGCGTTCCCGCTCCGCACGCTCCGCCTCGCTTCGACGAACGGCGCGGGCAACGGCGGCCCTTACCTGCTTGCGCGGGTCGTCACCATACCGCCCGACGAGGTCGTCCACCTCCTCGATGGGGGCGTCGTTGATGATTGCGACGATCTCGCGTGCAGTCGCTCCCCGCGGGCCCTCGGACATGATGCCTCCTCACAAAAAGAGCCGCCCCGCATGGGACGGCTCCTCTCTGCTGCAAAATTGGACTTAGCGCTTCTCGGGAATGCGAGCGGCCTTGCCCACACGGTCGCGGAGGTAGTACAGCTTGGCGCGGCGAACAGCACCATGGCGAACGACCTCGAGCTTGGCGATCTTGGGGCTGTGGAGGGGGAAGGTGCGCTCGACGCCCACGCCAAAGCTGATCTTGCGAACGGTGAAGGTCTCGCGGGAGCTGCCGCCGCTCATGCGGATGACGTCGCCCTGGAAGACCTGCTCACGCTCGCGGTCGCCCTCCTTGATGCGGTAGTGCACCTTGACGTTGTCGCCAACGCGAACCTGAGGGATGTCCTCGCGGATCTGCTGACGCTCGATTGCGCGGATGTAGTCCATGGTTTCCTCGTCTCTAGAGGTGCCGTCGAGAACCGAGCGGCACATAGGTTTACACACAAGAGAGAATAATAGCCCCCCATGTCGATGAGCGCAAACGTTGGAGGGGAACGTCTCCCCAATCTTTCAAACCCACACAGAAGGGGCGCCACCGACGTTCCGGTGACGCCCCCCTGGCGAATTATCGCAGCTTTAACCCCTACTTGGTGGGAAGTGTGTGCGGGCCACCATTGGAGCTGATCTTTGCCTGTGCGCCCGCGAGGCGTGCGATGGGCACGCGGTACGGGGAGCACGAGACGTAGTCAAGCCCGAGGTCGTAGTACATCTGGATGGAGTCCGGGTCGCCGCCGGTCTCGCCGCAGACGCCGCAGACGATCTTGTCGTTGGCCTTGTGACCACCCTCGACGCCCATCTTCACGAGCTTGGCGATACCGTAGTCGAGAGTCTCGAACGGGTTGGACTTGAGGATCTTCTTCTTGAGGTACAGGGGAACGAACGCACCCTCGACGTCGTCGCGCGAGTACCCAAAGCCCATCTGCGTGAGGTCGTTGGTGCCAAAGCTGAAGAAGTCGGCATACTTGCCGATCTCGTCGGCGGTGACGGCGGCACGCGGGATCTCGATCATGCAGCCGATGGGAATCTGGAGGTCAACGCCGGTCTGCTCGGAGACGGAAGCGATGACTGCCTCGATCTGCTCGCGCTCGACCTGCAGCTCCTGATAGGTGCCGACCAGCGGGACCATAATCTCGGGCCTGGGATCGAGGCCACGCTTCTTGAGGTGCGCCGCGGCGCCGGCGATGGCGCGAACCTGCATCTCGGTAAGCTCGGGGTACACGATGCCAAGACGGCAGCCGCGCAGTCCGAGCATGGGGTTGGCCTCCTGGAAGGAGTCCAGGCGTGCGAGCATGTCGCGACGTGCCTTGAGCTGGGTCTCGTTCTCGCCACGATCCTCGGCGTGCGCGAGCTCGACGGCGTATTCGCGCGGGTTGTCCAGGAACTCGTGCAGGGGCGGGTCGAGCAGTCGGACGATAACGGTCTTGCCGTCCATGGCCTCGAACATGCCCAGGAAGTCGTCGGTCTGGGCCTTGAGCAGCTGGCCGAGCGCAGCCTGCTTGTCGCCAGTACGGTCGGCGAGGATGAAGGTCTGGATGATCTGCTTGCGGTCGCCCAGGAACATGTGCTCGGTGCGGTCGAGACCGATGCCCTCGGCGCCGAAGTCGCGGGACAGCTTGGCGTCGGCGGGGTTGTCAGCGTTTGCGCGAACGCCGAACAGACGGCCGCGGGAGGCGTCGTGACGGACCTCGTCGGCCCACTCGAGGATGGTCTCGAGGTCGCCGGTGAGCTCGGGCCTGACCAGGGGCACCTCGCCCAGGATGACGTCGCCGGTGGTGCCGTTGATGGAGATCACGTCGCCCTCGTGCAGGACGATGTCGGTCCCGGTGATGGTGCATTCCTTGGCCTTGGCGTCAATCTTCAATGCCTCGGCACCGCAGACGCAGGGCGCACCCATACCACGGGCGATGACGGCCGCGTGCGAGGTCTTGCCACCGTGAGAGGTGAGGATGCCCTCGGCAGCGACCATGCCCTTGAGGTCGTCGGGCGTGGTCTCCCAACGCACGAGGATGCAGGGCTTCTCGATGTTGTGGTAGTGGACCGCGGCGTCAGAGGAGAACACGACGGCGCCCACGGCTGCACCAGGGCTGGCGTTCATGCCCTTGGCGACGACCTTGACCTTGGCCTTGGGGTCAAACTGCGGGTGCAGGAGCTGGTCGAGCTGCGAGGGGGCGACGCGCATGATTGCCTGCTCGCGCGTGATGCGGCCCTCCTCGACCATCTGCATGGCGACGCGGAGAGCGGAGAGCGCGGTGCGCTTGCCCACGCGCGTCTGGAGCATCCAGAGCTTGCCGTTCTCGATGGTGAACTCAAGGTCCATCATGTCGGCGTAGTGATCCTCGAGGATCTCGAAGACGTGGTAGAGCTCCTTGCCTGCCTCCTCGAGGCCGGGAATCTTCACCAGGTCGGAGATGGGCTCGGTGTTGCGGATGCCTGCCACGACGTCCTCGCCCTGGGCGTTGACCAGGAAGTCACCGTAGCGCTCGTTGGTGCCGTCGGCCGGGTTGCGCGTGAACGCGACGCCGGTGGCGGAGGTGTTGCCCTTGTTGCCGAAGACCATCACCTGGACGTTGACGGCGGTACCAAGGGTGTCGTCAATCTTGTTCTGCTTGCGGTACAGGATGGCGCGCTCGGTGTTCCAGGAGCCGAAGACCGCCTGCTCGGCGAGACGGAGCTGCAGATAGGGGTCCTGCGGGAACGACGCGACGCCCTCTGGCGCGACCTCGGGGTGCGCCGTGGAGTCGACGTTGACGGCGAAGATCCCCTTGAACGTCTCGGTGAGGTCCTTGAGGTCGTCGGCATCGAGCTCGGTGTCGAGCTTGACCCCGCGCTCCGCCTTCTTCTCGTTGATGGCGTCCTCGAAGAGCTGTCCGTCAACGCCCATGACGACGTTGGAGAACATCTGGACGAAGCGGCGGTAGGAGTCCCACGCAAAGCGGGGGTTGTTGGTCTGCTTCGCGAGGCCCTCGACCGACTTGTCGTTGAGGCCCAGGTTGAGGACGGTGTCCATCATGCCAGGCATCGAGAAGGGCGCGCCGGAGCGGACGGAGACGAGCAGGGGGTCGTCGGCATCGCCGATCTTCTTGCCCATGCGCTTCTCGAGGTCCTTGCGGTAGACGTCGATTTCGTCGAGGACGCCATCAGGCCACACGTTGCCGGCGCCCGAATACGCGACGCAGGTCTGGCAGGTGATGGTGAAACCGGGAGGGACGGGCAGGCCGATGTTGGCCATCTCGGCAAGGTTGGCGCCCTTGCCGCCCGTGATCCACTTCGCCTCGTCGACGGTCTTGCCGGCGACCTCGGTCACGTTGTCGCCGTTCTCGTCCTTCCCGAAGCGATACACATGCTTCTCAGCCATAGCACTCCTTCTGGTAGACGCTGGCCCGGAACTGCCGAACCGTTCCATACAGAAAATGCCTGACATCGAACCTGTCGACGCAGACATTTTCAATATCGGGATTTATTGTATCCAGCATCCCGTTTATGCGTTTGTCGGTCCATTCAACGGCGGTTATCCGCCCGTGAGAGGACCGTGTCCACCTTTGGGACGGCCTAGGGGTACCATGGGCCTGATTGCTACTGGACTTCCTGAACCTCCGTGTCGGTGCGGTGTCCGGGCTGGTAGATCGGCTCCTGGTCAGTGAGCGTGGAGAGGACCGTGATCGCGGGTCCGAGGAGGTCGATCGAGGGGATGCCCCTCTTGTCCAGCTCGCGACGGATGTCACGCCTGAGGTTGCGATCGACCAGCGTGTGGAACACGGCGACGGGCACCCCGGGATCGAGATTGCGGTCGAGGTAGTCCTTGACCATGTCGACCGAGCGGACGTTGCCGAGCTGCTTGATGATCACGGCATCCTCGCCAAACTGATCGGCAGCAGCCTCCACAACGCCAGCCGCGGTCTTGCCGCGGGCGTCGGACAGAACGAAGACTACCGGCGTAACGTTATCCATGACGTCATCGTCAAGGGAATCTTCTGGCATGTGCGTTCCTCCCAACTCTAAAGTGCGCCGCCCCCGAGGGGAAGGGCGGCGCCGACCCTACTTCTTCTTGGAGAGCGCCCCGATGTTGGCGACGCCCGAGAACACGCCGGCGAAGCGGTTGAGGAGCCTGAGGCGGTTCTCCCTTACCCTAGTGTCCTCATCCATGACGAGTACGTCATCAAAGAAACGGTCAATGGGCTCCCTCAGCTCGGCGAGGGCGCGGCAGACGGCAGGATAGTCACGGTTTGCCAACGCTTTCTCCACATTGGCCTCACCCTGCCTGCATGCCTCGAGCAGCGCAAGCTCCGCCTCGCCCATGCTCGCCTCGTCCGCCTCGCTCCCCAGGCTCGGGTCGGCGAGGTGCGCGGCGCGGGAGTAGGCAGTGGCGAGGTCGTCGAAGAGCTCCGGGGCCTCGGAGCGCGCGTCCTCGAGCGCATGCGCCCTCTGCAGGAACTCGTCTGGGTCGATGACGCCCACACCCGAGACCGCATCAATGGTGTCGGGAGAGATGCCCTCGTCACGGGCGATGGCGGAGAGCCTGCTCGCAAAGAAGGACGCGACGTCGGAGGCGACCTTCTCCGTATCGAACTCGAGGCCCTGGTCGGCATACGCCTTGAGGGAGCGCTCGATCAGCGCGGGAAGTGAGACCTGTGGCAGCGTGCGGAGGATGGCGATGACGCCCAGGGCCGAGCGGCGTACGGCGAAGGGGTCGGAGGAGCCTGTGGGCGGCTCGTCGATTGCGAACATGCCGCAGACGGTGTCGAGCTTGTCCGCGACGGCGACGCACTTGCCAACGATGCCCTGTGGGAGCTCGTCACCGGAGAAGCGGGGACGGTAGTGGTCCCTGATGGCATCTGCCACGCGGTCGTCCTCGCCCGAGGCCTTTGCGTAGTAGCCACCCATCACACCCTGCTGGCTGGTGAACTCGACGACGGCCTGCGTCACGAGGTCGGCCTTTGCGAGGTGCGCGGCGCGCCCGGCGAGACGGGCGATGTCCTCGCCCTCGCCGGCACCCGTCGCGACGGCAGGCGCGATGGCCTCCATGCGCTCGGTCTTCTGGAGCACGGTGCCGAGCTTCTCCTGGAACACGACGGACGAGAGCTTGGGCACGTAGTACTCCAGCGGATGCCTGAGGTCCTCGTCGTAGAAGAACTTGGCGTCGTAGAGGCGGGCGCGCACGACGCGCTCGTTGCCGTCAACCACGCGCTCGGAGCAGGCGGGGTCGGCGTTGGAGACCACGACGAACTCGCGCGTGAGGTTGCCCTCGGAGTCGTAGATGGGGAAGTAGCGCTGGTTGGAGAGCATCGACTCGCAGATGATCTCGTGCGGGACGGCGAGGAACTCCTCGTCGAAGGTACCTACCAGGACGGTGGGCCACTCGCAGAGGTTGACGACCTCGTCGAAGACCTTCTTGGGCATGTCGACGCGCGCACCGCCGCGCTCCTCCTCGACCTTGCGGACGCCGTCGAGGATGACCTGGCGGCGCCTCTCGGCGGAGAGGACCCCGCAGGACCCAAGCACGGCCTCGTAGGCAGAGGGCTCGCTCACCACGTGCTCGCCCGGACCGAGGACGCGATGGCCGCGCGTGACGTTACCGCTGGTGACGTCGGCGTAGGTCACGGGCACGACGTCCTGTCCGAGCAGGGCGCAGATCCAGCGGATGGGTCGCACGAAGGTCGCATGCTCGCTCCCCCACCGCTGGCTGCGGTAGTTGGGCCACTGGAGGCCAGCGATGGTCTCCTCCGAGAGCCTGGTCAGGATGGGGACCGCCGGCAGCGAGGGGATGCTCTTCTCGGCAAACACGTACTCCCTGCCGTCCGCGTCTACGCGGCGGACGAGCTCTGAGGCCTGGATGCCGAACTTGCGGGCGAAGCCGGCGGCAGCCTTGGTGGGATTGCCCTCCTCGTCAAAGGCGATCTTCGCGGCAGGCCCGCGCTTGACCTCGTGGACCTCGTCGGTGGCGGTGGCCACGGACGAGACGAGAACGGCGAGCCTCCTGGGGGACGAGACAACGCGGACGCCGCCGTGCGCGAGCCCCGCCTCGTCAAGGCCCTTCTCGACGAGGGAGCCGATCTGCTTGACCGCGTTGTTGAGGGGTGCCGAGGGCATCTCCTCGGTACCGATCTCGAGTAGGAAGTCCTTGCTGTCGGCCACCTAGGCCACCTCCCCCTTCTGCTGGCTGCCCTTCTCCGCGACCTTGGCGAGGTACGCCTCGCAACAGGCCTTTGCGATCGTCCTCACGCGAAGGATGTAGTTGGCGCGCTCGACCGCCGAGAGGGCACCGCGGGAGTCGAGGAGGTTGAACGAGTGGCTGCACTTCATGACGCAGTCGTAGGCGGGTAGCGGGAGCCCGGCGTCGAGGCAGGAGTGGCACTCGGCCTCGTAGTCGTCGAACTTCTGCCGCATCATCTGGACGTTGGCGACCTCGAAGTTGTAGGCGGAGAACTCACGCTCGTTCTCGAGGAACACGTCGCCATAGGTCATTGGCGTGCCGTCGGGAAGATAGCTCCACACCAGGTCGTACACCGAGTCCACACCTTGGGCATACATGGCGATGCGCTCGAGGCCATAGGTAATCTCGACGGGGACGGGGTCGACCTCGATGCCGCCCACCTGCTGGAAGTAGGTGAACTGCGTGACCTCCATGCCGTTGAGCCACACCTCCCAGCCGAGGCCCCAGGCGCCCAAAGTCGGGCTCTCCCAGTCGTCCTCGACGAAGCGCACGTCGTGGAGGGCTGGGTCGAGGCCGATTGCCTTGAGGGACCCCAGGTAGAGGTCCTGGGAGTCCTTGGGCGAGGGCTTGAGGAGCACCTGGAACTGGTAGTAGTGCTGCATGCGGTTGGGGTTCTCTCCGTAGCGCCCGTCCGCGGGGCGTCGGCACGGCTGCGGGTAGCAGGTGCGCCAGGCGTCTGGACCGAGCGAGCGCAGCGTGGTGGCCGTGTGGAAGGTGCCGGCACCCACCTCGCTGTCGTATGGCTGCATGACGGTGCAGCCCTGCCCCGCCCAGTAGTGTTCCAGCGCCAGGATCAGGTCCTGGAACGTCAGCGCTTTATCGCTGCTCATCGTGAAACTTCTCCCATCGTTGTTGTTATGCGCCTCAGAGAGCGCCGATGTCGCTTGGCGGCCAGGCGACGCAGACCACGTGCGACGTGATGCTGTCCTCGCTCACGGCGCCAAAGTAGCGCGAGTCGAGCGAGTTGGTCCTGTTGTCCCCCATGACCCAGACGTAACCCTCGGGGACCACGTAGGGATAGGAGATGGCCTCCTGCAGGCTTGGGGAGTGCTGGTCCAAGGGATACGAGGGCTTTCCCAGGGTGTAGGACTCGTCCAGGGCCTTGCCATCCACGTAGACCTTTCCGTCGACCAGGTTGACCGTCTGGCCTCCCGTGGCGACGACCCTCTTGACAAGCGTCGTGGAGGGGTCGTCGGGGTCCGTGAAGGTCACGATCTCGCCCGCGGAGACCGACGAGGTCTTGATGCTGACCTTCTCGCCGATGAGGCGGTCACCCTCCTGGATGGTCTCGAGCATCGAGCCGGAGGGGACGATGTACACCTCGGCGACGTACCTGCGGATGACGAGGGCCACGAGAAGCCCTGCGACGATGCAGAGGACGAGCTCGAGCCAGCCGGGAATGCGATGCCCCTTGCCCTCACTCCTCGCCATGGTCCACACCCCCCCTTCGCTCCTCGATAACGCTGCGCGCCAGCTCCCACTCCTGCGGCGTGAGACCCGCACCTTCAAGAAGGTCGGGCCGCCAGGCCGCCGTCCTGCGTATGGCGCTCTGGCGCCTCCACTCTCGCACCCGCTCGTGGTCCCCCGACAGGAGGACCTCGGGAACGCGCAGACCATCATAGTCCGCGGGACGCGTGTACTGGGCGTACTCCAGCAACCCGTCCGAGAACGACTCGTCCCTCGCGCTCATGTCGTCCCCGAGGGCACCGGGAAGGAGCCTCACGACCGAGTCAATCACCACAAGCGCGGCAAGCTCCCCACCCGTGAGGACGTAGTCACCCAGCGAGAGGGTCTCGTCCGCGAGCGTGTACGCCCGCTCGTCCATCCCCTCGTATCTGCCGCACACCAGTAGCACGCGGTCAAGGTGGGAGAGACGCTCGGCAACCCCCTCGTCGTAGCGGGTCCCGCAGGGTGAGAAGAACACGACGTGCGGGCGCCCGCCCCCACGCCCCGAGATGTCCCGAACGGCCTCGAAGATGGGGCCGGGCTTCATGAGCATGCCCTGCCCCCCGCCGAAGGGCGCATCGTCGACGGTGCGGTGCCGATCATGCGTCCAGTCGCGAAGGTCGTATGCCTCGAACTCCAGAATCCCCTGCCTCTGTGCGCGACCCATTATGGAGGCGTCGAGGTAGGGTGCGAACACCTCGGGAAACACGGAAAGGGTCTCGAACCTCATCGTCCGCCCCCAATCAGTCCCTCTGGAACGCTGACCTGGATGGGCCCCGCGGCGGGGACAGAGGACACCACCTCGTCGATGACGGGCAGCAGCACCTCACCCTGGGGGCCGTCCACGACCCACACGTCGTTGGCGGGACCCCTCATGACCTCGGTGATGGAGCCCAGGTCACCCAACCGGGAGTCCTTGACCGCCTTGCCGACCAGGGCGTCGGGGTCGTGGAGCTCGAACCCATGGGGAAGGTCGTCCCACCGGGCGAGCAGGGTACGCCCCACGAGGCGCTCGGCCGCATCGAGGTCGTCCACCCCAGAGAGCGAGGCGAGCATCCCCGCCTCGTCTCCCCTGGCAGACCTGACAACGCGGCTGCGCGGCCCCTTCAGCGCAGGAGGGACGACGTAGACCTCAAGCCCGTCACGCAGGAGAGGGGGAAGGCCGTGAACGGGAACCGTCACGACCTCCCCCCTCCTACCGTGAGCCTTGGTCACTCGAGCTATGGCTCTGTAGCGTGTATGCAACTGCCTACCCCAAGACCTCAACCTCGACGGAGGTTCCCACACGAGAGCCAAGCGCCCGGGCGAGCGTCCGAATCGCCTTGATCGTGCGGCCCTTCCTGCCGATGATCCTTCCGGCATCCTCCTCGTCGCAGGAGACCTCGATGAGGGCAGAGCCCTCGCTGTCGGTGACGTCGAGCGAAACCGCGTCCTCGTTGTTCACGAGGCCACAAACGATGTACTCGACGAGGTCCGCGACCTTGTCGGAGGGAAGCTCCTCATCAGAGCCCGTTGCCTGGTCGAGGGAATCGGCTTGATCCGCCATTTCCTCGGACACGGCACCTACTCCGCGGACTCGGCGGCGGCAGCAGCCTTGGCAGCGGCCTTCTTGGAGAGCTTCTGCTTCTTCTCGGGAGCGGGAGCACCGGTGCGAACGATGTCGATGAGGTGCGAGACGGTCGTGCTGGGCTGGGCACCCTTAGAGATCCACTCGTCGATCTTCTCGAGGTCGAGCTCGATCGTCTTGGGAGTGGTGAGCGGGTTGTAGCGACCGACCTGCTCGATGTAGCGACCATCGCGGGGCATGCGGCCGTCGGCAACGACGACGCGGTAGTACGGGCGCTTCTTTGCACCGTGACGGGCGAGACGAATCTTGACTGCCAAAATTGAACTCCTTCTTACGAGCGACGCTGTGGTCTGTGATGTGATGCGCCGCTAAACCACACAAAAGCCTATATATCATACGCCAGCGCGGGATTCCACCCAGCTACAAATTACGTGGAACTCAGAAATGTGGAGAGCTTCTAGCATAAGCCCTCAAAAAGGGCCATGTGGGAAGAATGTTAAGCAGGATTTCAGACCAGCGAAGTAAGCTAGCCAAAGTTGCTAAAAGCCAATGGTACTGGCTTTTGGGACACGGTTGGTTCCTTTCTAGGAGGTCACATTGAACATCTTGGTCGTAGAGGACGAGCGAAACCTCGCCGACGCCATAGTCCACATCCTCGAGGACGGCGGATACAACGCAGAGGCGGCCTACGACGGGAAGGCAGGGCTCACTGCCGCGCAGAGCGGCATGTATGACGCGGTCATTCTCGATGTGATGCTGCCGGGCATGGACGGACTCTCCGTCGTTCATGAGCTGAGGCACGAGGGCAACTCCATCCCGGTCATGGTGCTCACGGCGAGGACCTCCACCAACGACAAGGTCGAAGGCCTTGACGCCGGCGCTGACGACTACATGACCAAGCCCTTCGAGGCACCGGAGCTTCTCGCAAGGGTGAGGGCCCTCACGAGGCGCCAGGGTGACGTGGTCATCGACGAGCTCACCTTTGCCGACCTCAAGCTCGACCTCAACACCCACGACCTGAGCTGCGGCGATCGAACCGTGCACCTCTCCGGCAAGGAGTTCGAGGTCCTGAAGATGCTAATGAGCCCCACCGCCCGCGTGGTCTCGAAGCAGGACCTCCTCACCCGCGTGTGGGGAACCGACAGCGCGGCGTCCGAGAACTCGGTCGAGGCGTACGTCTCGTTCCTGCGGAAGAAGATGGCTCACATCCACTCCAACGTGCAGATCACCACGTTGCGCATGCTCGGGTACCGCCTGGAGGAGTTCAAGGCCCAGCAGTAGGAGGGCCGCAAGGTGCTCAAGAAGCTCAAGAGGAAGTTCATAATCATAGTCATGGCGCTCGTGGGATTCGTTCTCGCGGGCGTCCTTGGTTTCTCGCTACATGCAAGCTGGTCGGCGCAGCACGAGCTCATAGACCACGCCCTCGAGAGGAACCTTGAGGGCGACCTCAACTCGGTCCCCACCATCGGCGGCCCGCAGGGGTCCGACCACGGGGAGGGAATGCTCTCCATAGCGGTCATTGTTTCGGACGACGGAGTAATCTTGCAGACAAGCGACTCCCCCGCCCTCATCAGCACCGAGACCCTGAGGAGGGTCATCCGCACCGCCATCAGGTCGTCGGAAGACCGGGGGGTCATTTCCGAGAGGCACATCGCCTGGAGGCGCGCGGTGCAGAGCGATGGCAGCGTGCGAATCTCGATGGTTGACACCGCGGCGGCCGACCGCAGCTTCAGCAACCAGGTCGTGCGCGACGGGGAGATCATGGTGCTTGCAATGCTCGCCATGTTCTTCATCTCGTGGAAGCTCGCCGATTGGTCGCTCAAGCCCGTGGCAGACGCCTGGGACCGGCAGAGGAGGTTCATCTCAGACGCATCGCACGAGCTCAAGACCCCGCTTTCGGTCATTCTGGCCAACTCGCAGATCCTTCTGAAGGACGGCAACCTCGGTGACGAATCCCGCCGCTGGGTGCAGAGCACTCAGGACGAGGCGACGCACATGAAGAACCTGGTCAATGACCTGCTGCAGCTTGCGAAGACGGACGAAGGCGCGGGAGGCTCCACGTCTGCGTTCACCAAGAAGGACGTGGACTTCTCGGAGATCGTGGACTCCTGTGCCCTGGAATTTGACGCGGTCGCCTTCGATCGCGGCGTCATGCTCGACTCAAACGTGGAAGAGGGAATCCACCTGCAGGGCGATCCCGAATGGCTGGGCCGCCTCGCCAAGATCCTCATCGACAACGCCACGAAGTACGCCCGCAAGGGAACCGAGGTCAAGGTGACTCTCAAGCGGACGTCGCAGCACATCGTGCTGAGCGTCAACAACCAGGGCGACCCCATCGACCCCGAGGACCTGCCGCACCTGTTTGACCGCTTCTACCGAAGCGACAAGGCACGGAGCCGCGGCGAGGGCGAGCAAGGCGGCTTTGGGCTGGGCCTCGCAATCGCCAAGGGCATCGCAGAGGTCCACGGCGGAACCATCAGGGCAACGAGCACGAAGGCGGACGGAACGACCTTCACCGTGACGCTCTAATGCCACCCATTGGCAGGGGCCCGGGGACGACGTCACCCCCGGGTCCTTTCCCTATACTTCTTGCCATGGAAGAGAGAAGCGAACAGCCATTTGACGCGGCGGCATGGCATGGCCCCGCAATCGGTCTCCTCGACCTCGACGCCTTCTTCGCGTCGGTCGAGATGCTCGACCACCCCGATTGGCGGGGGAAGCCGGTCATCGTGGGAGGCTCCCCCGAGGAGCGCGGGGTCGTCTCGACCGCCTCGTATGAGGCGCGTCGCTATGGCGTCCACTCCGCAATGCCCTCGTTCCAGGCGCAGCGCCTCTGCCCGCAGGCGATCTGGACGCACGGGCACTTTGACCGCTACCGCGAGGTGTCGCGGGAGGTCATGTCGTTCCTCTCGGACGAGACGCCCCGCGTGCAGCAGATGTCCATCGACGAGGCGTTCTTTGACGTCACGCCCGGCAGGTGGTCGCGCGAGAGCCCCGTGGCCATCTGCCGGCGCATCCAGGCGCGCGTGTTCGAGCTGGGCATCACCTGCTCCATCGGTCTGGGTACGAGCAAGACGGTCGCGAAGATCGCCTCGGAGCGCCAGAAGCCGCGCGGCCTCACGGTGGTGACCCCAGGCACCGAGGCGGAGTTCCTCTCCCCCCTGCCCGTCAGCGCCATGAGCGGGATAGGGCCAGCAACGGAGAAGCGGCTGGAGGCCATGGGGGTGAGGACCCTGGGACAGCTCGCGAAACAAGACGGAGAGCGTATGGAGCGTGCCTTGGGCTCGTTTGGGCCGACGCTCGTGCTGCGCGCCGCTGGATTGGAGCGAAGCTCCGTTGCGATGCTCTCGGACGCCGAGGAGCCCAAATCCGTCTCGAACGAGCGCACCTTCCCACGCGACCTCACAACTCGCCAGGAGCTGGCTGCGGCGATTGGGCATGTGAGCGAACTCACGGGCAGACGCCTGAGGAAGCGTGGGCTCAGGGGAAGCCTCGTGACGCTCAAGCTCAAGTTCGACCGACAGCACACGCACACGGCGCAGCGGCGCCTCCCCTCCCCCAGCGACGACGAGCACGAGTTTGGCCCGGTGGCCCTCTCGCTGCTCGATGGCCTCTGGCGGGAGGGGACGCCCGTCCGGCTTGTTGGCGTAGGGCTGAGCGACTTTGGTCCCCAGAGGCCCACACAGCTTACGCTCTTTGCGTCGGGGGACGAGAAGGGCGCCGACCCCTCGCTCCGCCGCCTCTCGTCCGTGACGGACGAGGTGCGGCGCAAGTTTGGGGACGACGCCCTTGGCTACGGGAGGGACCTCAGGCTGAGAGGCCGCTGAGGCACCCGGGCACTACTCCTCCGATGCAGGCTCTCCCTTGGAGACGGACAGCCCGAGGTCGACCCTCGGCGCCTCGCCCCACAGGCTCTCTAGTCGGTAGAAGTCCCTGGCCTCGGGCTTGAACACGTGCACCACGACGCTGCCGTAGTCGAGGAGGACCCAGTCTGACCCGCCGCGGCCCTCCATCGAGAGGGGGCGCTCGTCGCAGTTGACCCTGACCTTCTCCTCGATACCGTCGAGGATCGCGTCCATCTGGGGCTTGTTCTGCGCGGTGCAGATAAGGAAGTAGTCGCAGATGTCCGAGACCTGGGAGAGGTCGAGCAGGACGATGTCGGCGGCCTTCTTGCCGTCTGCCGAGGCGGCGGCGACCTTTGCGAGCTGGAGCGGTGTGACTGTCATTCGTATTCCTTCCGAGTGCGGCTAGGCGCCCGTCCGTCCCAGGACGAGCCGATTGTATATGTCAATGGTACCCGGATAGAGGTACCTGCGCGTCTGGACCACGTACTCCACCCCGCCGCAGAACGACTCCGCGTACACCTCGCTCAGCGGCGCGTGCCCCCTCACCATGTCCCTGACGTGCTCGATGCCCGCAGACCCCTTGCGAAGCGGCTCGATCCCGTCGGCAACGAAGAGCACCATGTCGAGGGCGCTCATCTTGTCGGAGCCAACGGTGTGAAGCGAGATCGCCCGCCACACCGCCTGCGGGAGCTCCGGATAGAGCGAGGGGAGCTCGTGCGCCGCCGTGATGCCATGCAGGAGAGGTGCCACAAGCTCGAGGTCCACGCCCATGTCAACCCCCATGTCGCGCGCCCGCGAGACGAGTTCGTGGGTGGGCACGACCTTATCCCAGTCATGCAGGATGCCTGCGACACGAGCCTGGAAGGGGTCCACCCCATACTCCACGGCCATGTCCTGCGCGGTCCTGGCGACGGAGAGGGAGTGTGCGTACCGCTTTGGCTTGACCTCCGCCATCCTGGCCTTGAGGTCTCCCTCAAGGCGGTGCACGATGCGCTCCTGCTCCGCATTCAGGACGTCGCCGTCACGAACGCCTTCCATATGCATCCCCCTCAACCGAGCCGTACCTGGTCTGCCTCACGCCATAGAGGTTGTGCTTGTGTATGTAGCCCGTCACTGAGTCTGGGGTGAGGTACCTCAGGCTCTGCCCGCGAGAGACCCTTCCCCTGAGATAGCTGGACGAGATCGCCAGGGCTGGCACCTCCAGGTAGGTCACGTCAAACCGGAACGGGGACCCCTCGATCGCGCGCTCGGCCCTCGCCAGGTCATACCCCGGCCTTGTGGCACCAACCAGATGGGCGAGACGGGCGATTCTTCCCGCGTCGCGCCACCTCACGATGTCTGCGATGGCATCCGCGCCCGTGATGAAGTAGAGCTCCACGTTGTCCGCGTAGATGCCACGGAGTATCTCTAGCGTGTCTGCCGTGTAGGTGACCCCCGGCCTGTCGACCTCGAACCTGCTTGCGACAAAATGCGGGTTGTCCGACGTCGCCAGCAGCGTCATCGCATAGCGGTCCTCCCCCGAGCTGACCTTCTTGTCGAGCTTGAAGGCCGGCCGCCCGGCAGGCATGAACACCACGACGTCCAGCCCCAGGTCGTCGAACGCCTGCTCGGCAGCAACCAGGTGTCCGTTGTGGATGGGGTCGAAGGTCCCGCCCATGATCCCCAGGCGGTACGTCACCTTGGGGTCGCGACCCAGGAGCGGTAGGTCGCCCTTTCGGACGACGCCCTCCGCAAGCCGCTCGATCTCTTGCTCCTCGAGTGCCATAGTCGCCCCCTACAGCACCAGCAGCTCGTCGCGGTGAATCGCGGGCTGCCCGGCCTTCTCGGGGAGGAAGCGCGCTATCACGTCGAGCCTGAGGCCACGCACCCGAACCATGTCATCTGAGGAGAAGCGCGTTACGCCTCGCCCCAGAAGGAACCCGTCGGGAGAGAGGACGTTGACCACGTCTCCCTCCTCGAAGGGGCCTCGGACCTCCGCGATGCCGACGGGAAGGATGGAGGCGCCGTTCTGGGTAACGGCGCGCGTGGCGCCCTGGTCCAGGACGATGGCACCATGGACGACCTCCGCGAGCCCGATCCAGAGCTTTCTCCCGCTCTCGCGCGGGTTGGACGGGCTGGGCCTAAAGACGGTGCCGGTACCCTCGCCATGCACGGTCCTAACGAGCACCCCGTCCTCCCTGCCACGGCAGATCGCCATGGGAATCCCCGCCGCAAGGGAGGCGCGGGCGGCACGGAGCTTGGTGGCCATGCCCCCCGTCCCAACCGAGGAGCCGGCCCCACCAGCCATTGCGGCGATCTGCGGGGTGATCTCGTCCACGACCGGGATGAGGCGCGCCGTGGGGTCGCGCTGCGGGTCGGCGGTGTAGAGGCCGTCCACGTCGGAGAGGATCACGTAGAGGTCGGCCCCCACGAGGGACGCTACGATGGCGCCCAGGGTGTCGTTGTCGCCAAAGGCGAACTCGGCCACCGAGACGGTGTCGTTCTCGTTGACCACAGGTACGGCACCGAGTTCTAGGAGGCGCGTGAGCGTGGTGCGGGCGTTGAGGTAGCCCTCGCGGTCCGCGACGTCACGACGGGTGAGAAGCACCTGCCCGCAGGGGATCCCACGCCTGGCGAGCTCCTCTGCATAGGCCTCTGTGAGCGATGCCTGGCCGGCCGAGGCGCATGCCTGGAGCGTGGCCATGTCCGAGGGCCGCTCGTCGAGGGAGAGGCGCTCGAGCCCCGCCGCGACCGCTCCGGAGGAGACGACGACCACACCGTACCCCTCGCCCACGAGGGTCGAGACCTGGCCACAGAGGGACGAGATGAACGCACGGTCCGGCCTGCCGTCCGGTCCCACCAGGATCGAGGAGCCGAGCTTGCAGACGATGACGCGCCTGCCCTCCATCAGGACTCCTCCCCAGCTTGGCCATCGACGATCTCTTCGACGAGGGCGTCGTCGGTGTCGTCGAGCTCCGAGTAGTCGTCCTGCGCCCCCTCGCCCTCAAACTCGAAGGAGAAGCCCAGTATGCGGACCTCGTCGCCCGGTTTGACCCCGGCACGGGTGAGCTTCTCGTCGAGGCCGGCGCGGTCGAAGCGATGCTGGAGGTACGAGACCGCCTCGTCGTTGTTCCAGTCGGTCTGGACCACCATGCGCTCGATCGCACCACCCGAGACCCTCCATATGCCCCTGGACTCCTGGGCAATGTGGATGGCGCGGTCCCTCCTCTGGCGCTCCCACTCCATCTCCTGGTTGGTGAGCCCGTCCTCCTCCTCGACGACGGCCTGCGCCCTGAGGTCCTTCACCATGAGGGCGCACTCGGTCACGAAGTCCTCCAGCCCCTCGCCGGTTGCGGCGGAGACGGCAAAGAACTTGTGGCCGTCGGCCTCCGCCTCCCTGCGAACGCGCTCCACCGCCTCCTCGTACCCGGGGATGTCGCACTTGTTGGCAACGACGATCTGGGGCCTCTCGGCAAGCTCGCTGGCGTAGGCGGAGAGCTCTGCGTTGATGGTGTGGTAGTCCTCCGCGGGGTCGCGCCCCTCGTAGCCGCCCGTGACGTCAACTACGTGGATGATGAGGGCGGTCCTCTCGATGTGGCGAAGGAACTGGTGACCCAGCCCCTTGCCCTCGCTGGCGCCCTCGATCAGGCCGGGGACGTCGGCAACGACGAAAGAGTCGCCAAGCTTGGACCGCGCGACACCGAGGTTGGGCGTGAGCGTGGTGAAGGGATAGTCGGCGATCTTGGGGCGCGCCGCGGAAATCCTGGCGATGATGGAGCTCTTACCCACCGACGGCATGCCCACGAGCGCGGCATCGGCCATGAGCTTCATCTCGAGCTCGATCCAATGCTCGAGGGCAGGCTCACCCTTCTCGGCGAAGGCGGGGGCCCTTCTCACCGACGTGACGAAGTGGATGTTGCCCCTACCACCCATGCCGCCCGGGGCAACGATGACCCTCTGTCCGGGCTTTGTGAGGTCGGCGATCTGGTACAGGGGCTTCATGGTAATGGGGTCAAGCTCCCTCACGACCGTGCCGAGGGGAACGCGCAGGACGAGGTCCTCGCCGTCACTCCCGTGCCTGCGGGCACCCTTGCCGTGTGTGCCGCGCTCCGCCCTGAAGTGATGCTTGTACCTGAAGTCGATGAGGGACGAGAGCTGTGGGTCGGTGGCGAGGACGACGTCTCCTCCCCGGCCACCGTCCCCGCCGTCGGGACCGCCCTTGGGAACGAACGCCTCGCGGCGGAACGACATGCACCCCGCCCCTCCGTCGCCCCCCTTGACATTGATCCTGCATAGGTCGGTAAACGTGCTGGTTGGCATGATGGCCTCCCCACTTGGTGCTACCAGCGGGGAATCCCCGCTCTAGATGCAAAAAAGGCGCCCCAATGGGAACATTGGGGCGCCAAACATTCTATGCGATAGGGCTACGCAGTACGAACGTGAACGTAGTGCTTCGCACCCTTGGTGAACTCGACCGTGCCGTCCGCGAGGGCGAACAGGGTGTCGTCCTTGCCGCGGCCAACGTTCTCGCCCGGGGTAATGTGGGTGCCGCGCTGACGGACGATGATCTGACCAGTCTTGATGGACTGCCCGCCATAGATCTTGGTGCCGAGACGCTGGGCGTTGGAGTCGCGCCCGTTGCGAGAGGAGCCCAGACCCTTCTTGTGTGCCATTGTGATACCTGCCTATCTGAAGATGTTACAAAGCCGGGAACGCTACTCCTCGGTGCTGGCGGACTTCGCCGCAGCGCCCTCCAGGGGAAGCTCGGAGATCTGGAGCTTGGTGAGGTTCTGACGGTGACCCTTGGTGCGGTGATAGCGCTTGCGCTTGTGGAACTTGAAGACGAGCTGCTTCTCGCCCTTGAACTGGTCCAGGACCTGGGCGGTGACCTTCTTGCCCTCGAGCGTGGCAGCGTCAACGATGGTCTGCTTGCCGTCGTTCAGAAGGAGAACGTCAAGCTCGACGGAGTCGCCAGGCTGCGCGTTGAGCTTCTCGACATCAATGATGTCGCCCTTGGCAACCTTATACTGCTTGCCACCAGTGGTAACGATTGCGTACATGTGTGAGCCCTTCATTACTGGTTGTAGTGCAACAGCCAACTATCATACTAGCGATGGGCCGCCCGGTCAACAGAACGCCACAGTTCGCGAACAGACCACGCCTTGCACAGAATAGCGGGCAGACGCCTACTCTGACCTCGTCCCAAGCCCCTCCACAAGAGAACCATCAACCCCCTCGTGCCACAGGCCGACACGGCACACGGAGTAGGACGGCACCTCTCGCCCAAGGACCCCCTGAGCCGCCGAGAGGAGAACTGCCGGCCTGAGCGACGCCTGGTTCGTGGCCCGCGTCTGGAGCGTGAGCACCCCCGGCTCACCCCAACCCCACCCGACGAGGGTCTGGGTCAGGTCCACGACCTTTCTCTTCTCTCCCCTTAAGTACTCGAGGGAGCCGCGGTTGAGAAGCTGCCGCAGGGCGTCGTCGAGGGCGGCACGGTCGACCCCCTGGGAGAAGGAGACCTCCCAGGCAGAGCGGGTGAGCCATGCCTCGAGCGCGGGAAGCTCCCTGGGGACGTAACCGCACCTCAGGGGAGCAAGTCCGCCGGGCGTGGCATCCCCAAGCCTGCAGAGCGCATCTTTCTCGCCAACGCGTTCGGTCAGAAGCAGGTCGTAATACTCGCAGCGGGACGAGGCGCCAACGGGGAGCGCCTGGGAGAACTGGAGCCTGATGCGGCGCGCGAACCCGTTGCCCACCGAGAACGGGAGCCCGGACCGGCGGATGCAGCGGCCCATGGTGTTTATCACCTCGAGGTGGCCCAGGTAGGCCAAGCGCCCGTCCTTGCCGTACTCGACGCGAAGCCTGTGGAGCTGCTCCCTACCTGGCATGGCGATCACCCCAGATCACGTTGTCGACCCCCAGCGTGGGACACACCCCGCACCCCGTGCAGCTGGTCATGGTGCAGTCAGGGGTGGTCACTCCCTGAGCAGCTCGCCTCCACTCCCGCTGGAGGAAGCCCTTGGAGACCCCCGGGCTCGTGTGCTCCCACGGAAGCTCGACGTCGAGGGAGAGAGGTGCGCTCGCAACATCCACCATGTCGATGCCGACAGCACGAGCCGCCTCCTCCCAGCGCGAGAAGTCGAACTGGTCCGTCCAGGCATCGAAGCGGCACCCATGCCGCCATGCCTCCAGAATCAGGTCGAAGCCACCGCGCCCGACCTTCGAGAGCACCGCCTCGACCAGGGAGACCTCGGCGTCGTGGTAGCTCACCCGGATGTCTCGGTCGTGCGTGGACGAGAGGAGCAGGGCCTGCCGCCTGCGCACCTCGGAAAGTTCCAGCTGAGGGGCCCACTGGAACGGCGTGTGCGCCTTGGGCACGAACACGGCGACCGAGATCGAGACCGAGACGCCGCTCTTGCGGCCACGGCCAACGACCTCGCGCCCGATGTCCAGCACGCGCTGCGCGACCTCGGGAATCGCGACGATATCCTCGTCCGTCTCGGTGGGGAGGCCAATCATGAAGTAGAGCTTCATGCGCCTCCAACCGCGCTCGAAGGCGTTACGTGCCGCAGCCTCGATGTCGTCCTCGGTAACGTTCTTGTTGATCACGTCGCGAAGGCGCTGCGTGCCCGCCTCGGGAGCAAACGTGAGACCACCCTTCTTGGAGCCGCCGACCTCCTGGGCCATCTGGACCCCAAACGAGTCGAGTCGTTGCGAGGGAATGGAGACTCTCACGCCTTGAAGGGAGAGGTCCGCGTTGAGCCGGTGCAGCATGCCCGCGCACTGGGAGTGGTCTGTCGTCGAGAGCGAGGTGAGCGAGACCTCGTCGTACCCCATCCGCGCCAGCCCCTCCTCTGCAGCCCTCACGACTTGCTCGGCAGGGCGCTCCCTCACCGGTCGGTAGGTGATCCCCGCCTGGCAGAACCGGCACCCCCGGGCACACCCGCGCAGGACCTCCACCGCGAGCCTGTCTTGAACCAGGCCAACGTAGGGGACGATCTTCTGCGGAAGGGGATCGGTCGCGGAGAGGTCGGGGATGCACCTCTTCCTCACGACCCTGGGGGCGCCGCTTCCCGGCTTGGGGACGGCCTTGCCCCACCGCGTGGTGGTCGGGCCGACCTCGACCTGGTACAGCGAGGGAACGTAAACCCCATCGAGACGCGCAAGCGCCGCAAGGATTTCGGAACGCGATGCACCCCTGCCCCTGAGGTCCCGGACGAGGGAGCACATCTCGACGAGCCCCTCCTCGCCGTCCCCGAGGAGTATCGCGTCGAACATGGGGCTGACCGGCTCGGAGTTCCACACCGAGGGGCCCCCGGCAAAGACGACCGGGTCGTCCTCGGACCGCTCCTCGGCGCGCAGGGGGATGCCCGCGAGGTCGAGGGCCTCGACGATGTTGGTGCATGCCATCTCGTGCGCGAGGGTGAACCCCACGACGTCGAACGAGGCGACGGGAGACGACGTCTCGAGCGAGAGGAGAGGGATCCCCTCCTCCCGCATGAGGTCTGCCATGTCAACCCAGGGAAGGAAGCCCCTCTCGCACGACATGCCCTCCTGGCGGTTGATGGCCTGGTAAAGAATCGCAATACCCAGGTTTGGCTGCCCCACGTCGTAGACGTCGGGATAGATCATGCACGCGTGGAAGGGCCCGTCCTGGCTCTCGACGGCGCCCCACTCGTGATCAAGGTACCGCGAGGGCTTCTCGACCCTGCCAAGGAGCGGCTCGAGCCTGGGGTACCAGTCCTGCCTGGGAAGCCTCACTCGCCATCACCACCCAACGAGATGTAGACGGAACCTGCGGGGCGGTGCCCCTCTCTCCCCCGCTGGCGAAGAATCTGGGAGAGACGCGCGGACAGCTCCTCGACGCCCTTCCCGATGCCCCCGACGGCGGCCTCGGCGACCCCCTGGGGAGTCATCCCCGAGGCGCAGGCGCTGGCGACGGCCCCCGTGACGACGGTCCCGGCAAAGGCGACGCCGCCCCTCACCGCCCAGGCGAGCGGCGGGAGCGCACGCGAGACGGAGCGCGAGACGGAGCGATACCCCAACCCAGCGAGCACGACGCCGCCGGCGATCAGGCCAAAGTCGGAGACCGAGAGCCTGCGGTCATAGGCTGCAGCGACATCGAAGGCGAGACGCGCCTGGCTTGCCGCCATGACGGGGAGGTCCGCCCCGGGAAGGAGGTCGACGACGCCCACTCCCACGTTCGCGAGGGCGCTTGACCTGACGAGCGATCGCACCACGCCTTGGCGGCAGGCGGGAATCCCCGCTGCCAACGCGATGGACTTGGAGGGACAAGCACCCACGAGCCACTCGCAGAGCTTGTCGACCGCAACGCGCTCGTCGGCAGCCGAGAGATAGGTGACCAGGCTTGCGACCTGCTCGCTCGCCAGGATTGGACGCTCCTCCACCTGCGAGCAGACGAGGATGGCTGCAGGGGTGCCCATGCGTGCCGCCTCCACCGCGCGGTCAGCGGCGACCTCGGGGCTGCCGGGGAGGACGACCAGTGCGTCTAGCCCGGCAGGAACCTGTGACCCAAGGGGGAGCGCCGAGACGAAGGTGGTCTCGTTCTGCGGGAGAAGCGCCTCCCTGACCGCCCGAGCGATGGTGGCGGATGCGCCCTCGCCGACCATCACGGCAAGCGAAACCCCCTCCGACCGACGGCGCTGAGACTCCCGCCCCGATCCCACGACCCTAGCGACATCACCCAGCGTGAGGGAATGCCTTCTCGCCATAGCGCCCTCCTGCAAAACCGAATGAACCAAAACAAGCTTGCGACTAAGCCATTCTACCCACGGGAGGCAGGGGCGACAAAGTGTCCGCGCCCCTCTCCCCCGCCATGGGGAAAGGCCAACGGTTGCTATGCCGCCTTAGGCCTGTGCCGCCACACCGACTGCACCATCCCGATGGAGGCGCATTGGGCGAGCATCGACGACGAGCCGAAGCTGATGAATGGCAGGGGGATGCCGGTGATGGGCATGATGCCGATGCACATGCCCACGTTCTCGAGGAGCTGGAAGGACCACATGGCAACGCAGCCGACGAGGACGAGCTTGCCAAACGGGGACTCGACGCGCTGGGCGAGCGAGATGGTGGCGAAGATCATTGCGCCGAACAGCGCGAGGAGGAGGACCGACCCCACGAAGCCGAACTCCTCGGCGAGGAGCGCGAACACGAAGTCGGTGTGGGCCTCGGGAAGAAAGCCGCTGCCTGCCTGCGTGGCGTTGCCGATGCCCTTGCCCAGCAGCCCGCCGGAACCGACGGCGATCTTGGCCTGCGCCAGGTTGTAGCCGTCACCCGACGGGTCGACGGAGGGGTCGACAAAAACGATGAGACGCTTGAGCTGATAGGTCTTGAGCAGGTGTGGGAGCCCAGGCGTCATGGACGTCGCCACGACGAGGGCGGCAAGCGCCACGATGCCGGCGATGGTCGCGATGACCCAGGTCTTCTTTGCGCCCGAGCAGATGATGATGGCGGCGCCCGTCACGAGGATGATGAGGCCGGTTCCCAGGTCCGGCTGCGTGAGGATGAGGATGAAGGGGATCGCGAGCATCCCGCACAGCTTGAGGTAGTCCCTGAGGTGCTCGATCTTGCCGTTGTACTCCGCGCCGAGCGATGCCATGAGGTAGATTGTCACGAGCTTGGCCACCTCGGACGGCTGGAACGTGAAGCCGATGATGGGGATTCTGATCCACCCCGTCATGCCCAGCGCGGAGTGGCTGAGGCCAGGGACGCTCGGCAGGAGCATGAGAACCACGTCTATGGCGAGCAGGGCCTTCGACATGTTGGCAAGGGCGCGGTAGTCGTAGCGCCACAGCAGGTAGGCTGCCACCATGCCCAGCGAGATGCCGAAGATGTGGCGCGGGAACGACGCGTCCGAGATGGTGAGGGAGGCGGACCAGATCACAACGGCGCCGTAGACGATCAGGCCTATGGCGGGAATGAGCTGCGGAAGGAAGAACATCACTCCCCTGCCCGACCTGACCCTGCCGTGGCCATGGGTGGAGCCAAATCGCAAGAGGAGCCCTCCCAGCGGACCCCCCTGGCGCCTCTCCGTTGGAAGCGTGGGCTTTCCCGGCATCTCTCCCCTCCCTACCTCACGCCCGAGGAGTCGACCTCGGTGGAGGTGTCCGGCTCGTTATAGATAGCGCCAAGGATGTCGCGGACCACGTACATGGCACCATCGCTGCCAAAGCCGCCGTTTTCGATAACGGACGCGACCACGTACTTGGGGTTGTCCGAGGGAGCGTAGGCAATGAACCAGCCCGTTGGGTCGGTGTGCGACGTCTCCGCGGTGCCCGTCTTGCCCGCAACCTGAACGGACAGGTTGGTGAAGTGCGAGGCCTGGGCCTCGGACTCCTTGTAGATGACGCCCGAGAGGCCCTCGTGGACGAGGTCCATGTACTCGGACTGCTCGTCCACGGTCCTGAGCTTGCTGTCCTTGTATTCCACGACAGAACCACTGCCGACGTTGGAGTTGACGGACTTGAGCACGTGAGGCTTCCAGGTGACTCCGTCGAGGGCGATGCCCGAATACACGCACAGCATCTGGAGCGGCGTCACCAGAAGGTCACCTTGGCCGATGACGAGGTTGGCATCGTCGCCGCCCTGCCACTGCCTCGCATCGTTGTCAGAGGAGCTGTAGTAGTTCCACTTCCACTCCGCGTCCGGAACGCGACCCTCCGCCTCACCCGGGAGGTCGATGCCCTCCTTGCTGCCGAGCCCCCACTTCTTGTAGGTATCCTGCAGCCCCTCCTTGTTGTCCGAGTAGTAGAAGCCCTTGCCTATCTCGTAGAAGACGACGTCGCACGAGTACGTGATGCCGCCCACTAGCCCCAGGACGCCGTGCCCGGAATGGTTCCAGCAATACTTTCCGTACGCGGAGCCAAAGCCGGTCCAGTACCCCGTGCAGTCATAGGTCGAGTTGACGTTCGCTATGCCGTAGTTGAGGGCAGCAAAGGTGGAGAGTGGCTTGATGGTGGAGGCAGAGGGATATTGGCCAGATATGGCGCGGTTGACCATGGGCGTGTGGGAATCGTCGGACGAAAGCGCCGACCAGTCGTCGGACGAGATGCCGCCTATGAACACGCTGGGCGAGAAGGTCGGCTCGCTTGCCATGCAGATGATCTCGCCGTTGGTGACGTCCATGGCGATGGCGCAGCCCTCGTAGCACTCGGTCTTGCCCGCCGCCCTGAGCGACTCGATGTGACTGGAAAGGGACTCCTCCGCCGCCTTCTGGATGGTGGCGTCAATGGTGAGCGTGACGTCGGACCCGCTCTGTGGGTCGACGGAACTGGACTGGGACAGCACGGACCCGTTGGCGTCCACGTAGACGACCTGCTCGCCCTTCACGCCCTGGAGCACGCTCTCGTACTCGTACTCCACGCCAGCCTGACCGACGGTGTCACCCAGCTCGTAGTCGATGGACGATTCGGACTCGTCCGAGTCGAGCTTGTCCACCTGCTCCTGGGTGATGGATCCCGTGTAGCCCAGGACGTGGGCGCAGAGGGTACCGTTGGGGTAGAGGCGTTGCGTCTTCTGCTCTATGGACACGCCGGTGAAGAGGGATGGGTGCTCCTCCACATAGGCGACGACGCGGCGAGAGACGTCAACGGCGACGGTCCTCAGGTTCTGTGCTCCGGTCGTGGCGTCCTCCACCTTGCGCTTGACGGCCATCTCGGGCATGCCGATGAGGTTTGCGAGGAGCTTGACCTCGATCTCGTCGTCCGCTACGTCGCTCTTTGCCATCACGGCGAGGGACGAGCGATTGGTCACGAGCTCCACGCCGTTGCGGTCGAGGATGCGACCGCGGGGCGCATCCACCGAGATGGTGCGGGTCCTGTTGGACTCGGCCTGCGCGGCATAGTCGTCAGAGGAGATGAGCTGCATCGACCAGAGCCGAGCGAGAATCACCGCGATGATGGAACCGGAGAAGACCCCAAGGCCGTTGAGGCGAGTCTTGAATCCGGTCTCTGACGAGGTGTCCGAGCCACCAGATGCCTTGGGGGCGTTTCCCCCGATATCGAAGGTAAAGCGCGCCTCTCCCCTGCCCACGAGGAAGAAGACCACGAGCAGCACGGCCAGGATGACCGCGAGGATGACTATGACGATGAGGACTGGGTTCACGAAGCGACCTTAGAGGTTGCCGAGGTCGAACTTGCCGGGCCGCCTTCGCACGGGGCCGGCACCACCCCTGATGGAGGAGAGGGGCGCCCCACTGCCGTGTGACCCGACGAGGGCAAACGGAAGGAAGGCGACGGCCGTAAGTCCAAAGGTGGGCAGCGTCCTGAGCACAAAGACGTCGTAGAACGAGCTTGCCTGGCCAACCAGGAACATGGCGAGATGGTAGACGAGCGTCACGATGAACGAGACGATCATGAAGATCGTGATTGAGCCCGAGAGGTCCTCGGCGATGCGGTTGCGGTCCTCCATGCCCAGCACGAACGACCCCACCGTGAGCAGGAGCGTCATGAGCCCGAAGGGACCCGTGGTGCAGAGGTCGAACGCGAGGCCCCCGAGGAAGCCGCAGAGGACCCCCGTCCTCCCGCCGGTGGTGAGGGCGACGTAGGCGGCAAACACCAGCGCAAAGTTGATGCGGCCGTCGGCGATGCCGATGTTTGGGGCAAGGGCGAGTTGGAGCACAAGGCAGGCTAGCCCGAGCCTCCCGATGCTCCTTCTCCTCCTGTTGCTGTCGTTTACCTGCACGGTACCCCCCTACTCGCCAGTGCTCGCGCTGGAGTCTGCGGAGCTGTCCGAGGATGCCGATGACGCGGAGGTCGTGGTGTCCTGGGCGTCGGCGGAGGAAATGTCCTCGGAGCTCGCCTTCTGGTCCTCGTCGAGCGAGGTAATGACAAGGACCTCTTCGGCAGTGGAGGTCGAGGCGAGTGGCTGGACGTCGATGTCGTAGTACAGCGCCCCGTCGCTCTTGCTCACGCTGGTGACCTTTCCGACGGGGAGCCCCTTGGGATATACCCCTCCCAGCCCACTAGTGACGACGTTGTCCCCAACCTTCACGGTCTGGTCAACGGAGACGAGCGTGAGCTGGAGCGACCCGTCCGCTGAGCCCTGGAGCATGCCCTGCGCCCTGGTGGACTGGATCATGCAAGAAACGCCTGAGTTCTCGTCGGTGATGAGACGGACGGTCGCCGAGGTCGCCCCGCACTCGGTGATCTGGCCCAGGACTCCGTTGGAGTCGGTGACGGCCATGCCCACGGCAAGGCCGGAGGTCGTGCCCTTGTCTATGGTCACCGACTGGCTCCAGGAATCCGTTGGCCCAGAGATCACGCGGGCGGCAACCGACGTCAGGTTGTAGGTGCTTTGGAGCGCGAGGAGGCTCTCGAGCCTCTCGGCGGTCTTCTGAGACTCCTGGAGCTTGCTGTTCTCGGCTTTCAGCTTCTCGTTCTCCGCCTTGAGGTCGGAGAGCGTCTCCTGGTTTGCGGTGAGGTTGGAGAAGACGTTCCCCAGGCCCTGGAACGGGGCGGTGATGGCAACGCCAAGGTAGCGCACCGGGGTGGTGACCACCGAGACGGCGCCGCGTATCGTCGTGAAGACCCCGCCGCTGCTTGACTCGCGGGCACCAAAGGTGAACAGCACGACGGAGACCGCAGTGAGGACGATCATGAGGCGCATTCCGGAGTTTGGCTCGTTCCTCCTCACTCCGGGTGCGCCCTTGAGTCCGTTTCCACCCAAAGGCATACGAGTACCCTACAGACCCGCGCTCTGGACGAAGCCGCCCGAGAGCGCATTGGCCTCGAGGACCTTCGCACACCCGTTGACTACGTTCTCCAGCGCGGTGGGGCTGACGTTCACGGGGACACCCGTCTCGTCCCTGAGCCGCTGATCAAGGCCGCGAAGGAGTCCGCCGCCGCCCGTGAGAAGCACGCCGTAGTACATGAGGTCGCTGGCAAGGTCAGGCGGGGTGACGTCTAGGGCGTCCTTGACCGCCTTGGTGACCTCGTCGAGGGGCTTGTCGAGCGCCCGCCGGATCTCTTCGCTCTCGATGCGGACCGTCTTGGGCAGGCCGCTCATGACGTCGCGGCCATTGACCTCGACGTCGAGCTCCTCTGCCAATGGTGCGGCGGAGCCGACCTTGATCTTGATGTCCTCTGCCGTCCTCTCTCCGATGGAGAGGTTGTAGGCGTCGCGCACGTGCTCGAGGATGGTCTGGTCAAACTCGTCGCCCGCCGTCCTGATTGATTGCGACACGACGATGCCCCCCATGGCGATAACCGCGACCTCGGTGGTACCACCACCAATGTCGACGACCATGGAGCCCGTGGGGTCCTCGATCGGGAGGTCGGCTCCGATGGCGGCCGCCATGGGCTCCTCGATGAGATAGGCCTGCCTGGCGCCGGCGGAGATGGTGGCCTCGAAGACGGCGCGCTTCTCGACTGAGGTGACGCCAGACGGGACGCAGACGACAACGCGGGGACGCGGGGACCAAGGGTAGCGCCTGGTGCCGCGCGCCTTCTCGATGAAGTAGCGGAGCATGACCTCAGTGACGTCGAAGTCGGCGATGACGCCGTCCTTGAGCGGACGCTCGGCGATGATGGAACCAGGGGTGCGGCCAATCATGCGCTTGGCGTCTGCGCCAACGGCGAGCACCCTGTCGGCGCTCTGGTCGATGGCCACGACTGAGGGCTCGTTCAGGACGATTCCCTGGCCTCGAACGGCGACGAGGGTGTTCGCGGTGCCGAGGTCAATCGCCAGGTCACCGTCGTATTCCCCGAAGAGTGAGTCAAGAAACGACATTTCTCCCTGTTCCTATCGCATGACGCATCCGCGGCGGACGCGTGAATAGTGTATCGCTACTCCCCCGAGATGGTTCCGGAGGTGGTGGTCCCGCTGGTCGAGGAGGAGCTGTCAGCAGTGGCTGAGCTGGCGGAGGCGACGCTGGAATCCGCGGTGTCCGCGCTGGAGGAGGTGAGAGATGCGCTGCCATCCGACTGCGAGGCATAGGTTGCGGAGACGTCGCTCACCTTCCAGCCAATGCCATCGCGAACGAGCTTGATGGTGTAGGTCTGGGTACCACCCGCAGCGAGCTTGGCTGTGGCGAGAACGGTGGATTCTGTCATGGAGCGGTCGACGCCGTCGATGGTCACGGTGGTATCCCCGGTGGGAAGGAGCGACTTGATCTCGGCGGACTGGTCGCTGGAGAGCGAGGGGCTCAGGAACTGGCTGATGTCATCACCCGAGGCGTTGGCTGAGAACATCTGCTGCACGACCTCGTCCTGCATGGGCCATCCGTATCCGCGCGTGTAGGCGAATGCGCCAGCGCCGCCGAGGAGTACGAGGATGAGCAGGATGACCAGGAACACCTTGAGGCCACGGTGCTTGCGCTTGCGGCGAACCTTGCGCTCGGACTTGTCCTTGCGCTCGAGGTCCTCCTCGCTCACCGAGAAGAAGCCCGTGTCCTCCGGGGAGGGCATGATATCGCCCGTGGCACCCGTGGGGTCCAGGGGATCGTAGGTGCCGGTTCCGTAGCCCGCCGCAGCGAGGAAGGCATCGGTCTCGGACGGGCCGTCGCCCGCAATGGCGGCCACGGCCTTCTTGGCCGCGTCGAAGGCCGCCTGAGCCTCGGGCTGAAGTGTGTAGCTTCCGTCGGAGGTCGCGTGATTGAAGGCGTCGACGGCCTCGGACATCCTGTTGGCGGCCACGTACGCAAGGCCGAGGTCGCCGTAGATGGCGTTCTGGTTCTGGAGCGGAGTCGAGAAGTCGAGCGCCGTGCGATACGCCTCAACGGCGTCGACCGCACGGCCCATCTGCATGAAGCAGCCCCCGAGCTCCCTGAGGGCGCTGGCGGGGTCAGGGTTGGTCTCGTCGATGGCCGCGTTGCGGAAGGCAACGCCCGCCTCGCGCACGTTGCCCATCTTCTTGTACGCGTTGCCGAGGGCGACGTAGGCCTTGTAGGGCGTTGGATACTCGCTGTCCTTGGTCGCAAGCGTGAGAGAGGCGATGGCCTCCTGCACCTTGCCGGCTGCGAGGAGGGCACGGCCGCGGTTGCAGGCGAGCGCTCCCTTGTGCCCGTAGGAGCCATCCCGCAGCGCGTCCCCGTAGGAGTCTGCCGCCTCGGCATAGCGGCCAAGCTTCATGAGGCAGTTCCCCAGGAGGTGGTCGACGGCGCCGGAGACCTCGCCCGGGCCCTTTGCCGCCGATAGCTGTGCGACGGCACCCATGAGGTCGCCCTGCCTGTATGCGTTCCTACCCGCCTCGAATGCCTGCTGATTCACGGTTGCTCCTCTATTGCGTCTGTGCTGTCGAAACTACGCCTCGTGGGCGATCCTCACGCTGTTGATGACGTCGCCCGCCCTGAGGCTTGAGATGACGTCGAGGCCCTCGATGGTGGTGCCGAACACGGTATAACCCGAGTCGAGCATGTGCTGCGGGCCAAGGCAGAAGTAGAACTGCGACCCCGCGGAGTTGGGGTCCTGCGCACGCGCCATGGCGAGCGCGCCGTCCACGTGGCTGTTGTTGGGGTTGGTCGAGAACTCCTCCCTGATGCGGTAGCCGGGACCGCCCGTCCCGGGCATGCCGTCGGGACCGGGCTTGCCCGCTGCAACGTCCTCGGGGGCCATGTCCCGAGTGTTGGGACACCCGCCCTGGATCACGAAGCCAGGGACGTAGCGGTGAAACTTGAGCCCGTCGTAGAACCCGGCGGAGGCGAGCTCGCAGAAGTTGGCGACGTGAATCGGCGCGCCCTTGGCATCGAGCCTGACCTTGATGGTCCCCTTGCTCGTGTCGAACACGGCGACCTCATCGCCCTGCGGCTTGTAGTCAGGCGTATAGAGGGGCTCACCGAAGAATCCCATTGCTTCTCCTCCCGGAACGTGCGCGGCACGTATGGACTTCTCACTGCCTAGCTCGCTAATTCTAACAGTAGCCCGTGGGTTTCACACATTCGGCAGGAGGCAACCCATTTGGGAAGCGTCAGGGACACCGACAGTAGCTGCCTGGGCCCTATGATGCCTGCTTTGGCTCCCAGTCGGAGTACTTGTCCTCGAAGTTCTGCTTGTAGGACTCCCCCAGCGTGGTCCCAGAGGACGTGCTGTACGACGAGAGCTCGTCCTCGTGGTCCTGCGGCTGGTCGTAGCTCGCATCCTTCTGCCATCCCGCCTTGAGGAAGTCGATCCTGTTCCTGAGCCAGTTGCCGAGCGTCCTCAGGTTGTCGGCGGTGTCCGCATAGGTGCCCGAGGTCACGTCCACGTCGTCGATGGACGAGATGAGGTTGCTGATGTCATAGGAGAGCTGCTCTGCCGTCACCTTGCCCTGCGACCTCTGGTCTGCGGTGCCGGTCAGATAATACTTGTCGTAGTCCTCCTGGCTGGCGTCTGCCTTTTTCTCAAGCTCCCCCAGCTGCTCCCAGATGTCATGCAGCTTGGAGAGGGAGGCGTCATCACCGCTCTGGATGGCGCTGTCAGACCCGTCCGAGGCATTGTCCTGCCCCTGCAGGGCGCTCACATAACCCGGGTACCCCGCCATCGATGTATCCGCGTCGGTCTTGGCACGGTCGTCGAGGGCATCCGGGTTCCAGGGGTGCGTGATGACGAGGGTGAGGCCCACGATCATCGCCACCGCGGCGCCGAGGGCGACGGTGAGAACCCGGGCGCGCGGGAAGCGGTCGCGCCTTCCCACCTCGTCGTCCTCGCCCTCGGAGGGGATCGCGCTCTCTATGCGAGGCATGGCGTGGGTCTCCTCCGCATCGGAGGGGCCCTCCACGCCATCGTCCCCCTGGGGAACGGGGGGCACGCCAGTGAGCCCCTCGCCCTCGGGCTCCGCAGCGGCATCGGCGTCGAGGATGGGGGTGCCGCAGTTGGGGCACGCCTCCTCCCCGTCGGGCACGAGGGCACCGCACCTAGGGCACCACGTGCCCTGGGGACGCGACGACACCACCTCACGCGTGAGGTCGGCATGGCACGCCGGGCAACGGCGCGAGTCGTCGGGAACGTTGGACCCACAGTTGGGACAGATCAAGCTTCTCCTCCCCTCGGCATCCCACTAGGCTTCGACGAGCTCGTCGAGGACGAAGGGGAGAATGCCGCCGGCGACCACGTAGCTGCCCTCCATGGGCGTATCGACCCTCACGACGCAGCGGAACCTCACCTCTCGCCCGTCACCCTTGCGCGCGATGACCTCGCACTCGCGGCTAGCGGGGAGCCCGCCGGAGACGTCAACCGCCGAGATGTCGAACGTCTCGGACCCATCCAGCCCCAGGGATTGGGCGCTCTGTCCCTCGAGGAACTGGAGGGGCAGGATGCCCATCTGGACGAGGTTGGAGCGGTGGATGCGCTCGAAGCTCTGGGCGATGACGGCGCGGACGCCCAGCAGCGCCGGCCCCTTGCCCGCCCAATCGCGGCTGGAGCCCGAGCCGTACATCTTGCCCGCCACGACCACGAGGGGAACGCCGTTCCCGCGGTAGTCCTCGGCGGCGTCGAAGATGCTCTTGACCTCGCCGTCCACGAAGTCGCGGGTCCAGCCTCCGCTTCTGCCATCCGCGAGGGCGTTCTGGAGCTTGACGTTGGCAAAGGTCCCCCTGACCATGACCTCGTGGTTGCCCCTGCGGCTGCCATAGGTGTTGAAGTCCTTGTCCTCCACGCCATGCTCGCGGAGGTAGCGCGCCGCGGGCGAGTCGGCGGCGATTGCGCCGGCGGGAGAGATGTGGTCAGTGGTCACGAAGTCGCCCAGCATGGCGAGCGCCCTCGCGCCACTGACCCGGATGACGGGAGAGGCAATCGCATCGTCGAAGTAGGGGGCGCGTCTGACATACGTGGACTCCTCGTCCCAGCGGAACGTCTGGGACGATGGGGCGTCGATGCCCGCCCACGCGCTAGAACCGGTCCACAGTCCCCTCCCTCCCTCGTCGAAGAGCTCGGGAGTGAGGACCCTGTCGAGAACCTGGCGCACCTCCGCGTCGCTCGGCATGAGGTCGGAAAGGCTCACGGGACCGTTGGCCCCCTCCCCCACGGGCTCGCTCGTGAGGTCGCAGTCCATGGTCCCGGCGAGCGAATATGCCACAACGAGCGCAGGCTCGCAGAGGTAGTTCTGGCTGACGTCGGGCGAGATGCGCCCGTCGAAGTTTCTGTTGCCCGAGAGAACGCTCGTGAGCTCGAGGCGGTCTGCGACCTCATGGAGCTGGGGCGCGATGCTGCCGGAGTTGCCGATGCAGCTCATGCAGCCAAACCCGCAGATGTGGAAGCCCAGCTTGGCAAGCGGCTCGAGGAGGCCCGCCCTCGCGAGCATGAGCGAGGTGGCGTGACTGCCGGGGGCGAGGACCTTCTTGACCCAGGGCAGGGGCTTGAGCCCACGCTCCACGGCGTTGCGGGCGAGAAGCCCCGCCGCGACCATCATGGCCGGGTCGGTGGCGGTGGTGCAGCTGGTGATCGCGGCAATTGCGATGGCGCCATGGCGCAGCGCGACCTCGTCGTCCCCAAAGCGAAGCGTGACCGCCTCGTCAGACATGGCCCTGCCATGCTCGGCGAGCGAGGAGCGGAAGCGCTCCCCCAGCCCCGCGGGGGTGACGCGGGCGTGGGGCCTGGACGGTCCCGCAAGGCTCGTCTCGACCTCGGACAGGTCGAGCTCGATCGTTCGGGAGTAGACCCGCCCGGAGCCAGCGCCAAGGACGCCCTCCATGCGCAGGTAGGCCTGGGCAAACTCGACCTCGCCGGCATCCCTCCCGGTTAGGGTGAGGTAGCTCACCGCCTGGCCGTCGACAGGGAAGAGGGTCGTGGTCGCACCGTACTCGGGGGTCATGTTGGCAACGCAGGCGCGCTGGGTGGCGCTCAGGGTGGCGACGCCATCGCCCGTCACCTCCACGAGGCAGCCGACAACTTCCGCGGCCCTCAGGGCCTGGGCCACGGTGAGGGCAAGGTCCATGCCGCTCACACCGTCGCGCAACCGTCCGGTGAGCCTCAGCTCCACGACGGGGGGCACGAGCATCGAGATGGGCTGGCCGAGCGCCGCCGCCTCGGCCTCGATGCCGCCCACGCCCCAGGCGAGCACGCCAAGGCCGTTTGCCGTCGTGGTGTGGGAGTCGGTTCCCACCAGCGTGTCGAAGCAAGCGACGTCCTGGCCCTCGTCGGCAAGCGTGTCGGTCGCGACGACCTTGCAGAACCGCTCGATGTTGAGCTGATGGCAGATGCCCTCTCCGGGAGGGACGATCCTGACGTTGTCGAAGGAGTGGGCGGCCCACTTGAGGAACGAGAAGCGCTCGCGGTTGCGCGTCGCCTCGATGGAGAGGTTCCTCTCGGCGGCGTCCGGGGTGCCCGCGACGTCGGCTATGACGGAGTGGTCCACCACGAGGGTGCAGGGGACCTTGGGACTCACCTTCGAGGCATCCCCACCCCTCTTCTCCATGGCGTCGCGCATGGAGGCAAAGTCAACGAACACGGGAACGCCCGTGAAGTCCTGGAACAGGACGCGGGACGGCATGTAGTCGATCTCCTCGCCCTGCGTGCCCGCGAGCCCCGCATCCACGACCCGGCGCGCGAGGCGCACGGCCTCCTCGTCGCTCGACGCACGGCGGACGCAGTTCTCGAGGAGCACGACGAGGGCCCTCGGAAGCCTGGAGGCGCCCGGGATGCCGGACACGTCGTAGGCAAGCCTCGTGATGCCGCCCGCCTCAAGCCGCCTCGGCGTCCTTGCCTCACGAACGGCGGCCGCGAACTCCCCCCGCGTTTCCTCTGCTGCCATCGAGCATCTCCATTCCCCGAGAGAGCGCCCTGCCAAAGGGCGACTCCTCAGACCAAAGTTCGCGCTTCGCGTACAGAAACTCGAACAGGATTATGGCGCAGGCTACCGTGACCGCACAAACTATTCCCGTGATGTAATCCATCGGGGCAACGCGGAAGAAGTCGCGAAACACGGTGACTCCCAGGAGGACGTAGGACGTGGAGAACGCGAGGAGGACGACCCTGAGCGGGGTGAGGGGACGAGAGAGGCGCTCAATGAGGGCAATGCCGACCGCCGCCATGACGATCATGCTCACAGTGGAGAGGAGCGCGTCGCTCCAGTCGAACGCCCTCGCCATGACCATGGCGGCGAGGAGGCCGCAGGCGATGGCGGCAGAGGCGGGCATCGACCGGGAGAGGACGTTGCCCAGGAAGGTTCCGCGGAGCCTGTCGTGGTTGGGCTCGAGGGCGAGTACGAACGAGGGGACCCCGATGACGGCGGACGAGATGAGCGACATCTGTATGGGGATGAACGGGTAGGGTGGAATGAGGATGCTGATGAGCGCGAGGACCGCCGAGTAGACGGTCTTTGTGAGGAAGAGGGCGGCGGAGCGCTGCAGGTTGTTGATGGACCTCCTGCCCTCTGCGACCACCTCGGGCATGCGTGCAAAGTCGTTGTCGGCAAGCACGATGTCGGCAACGTTGCGCGTGGCGGCGGAGCCCGACGCCATGGCGATGGCGCAGTCTGACTCCCTGAGGGCAAGGACGTCGTTGACGCCGTCGCCGGTCATGGCAACCACGTGGCCGCGCGCCCGAAGCCTCGCCACGAGGGCCCTCTTCACCTGCGGCGTGACGCGCCCGAACACCACGGCATCGTCGACCTCGTTTGGGAGCGCGCCGGGGTCGAGCCGCGAGGCGTCGACCGCCCTGTCCGCCCCCGGGATGCCGGCACGCGCCGCTATGGCGGAGACGGTGCGGGGATCGTCGCCAGATATGACCCTGAGCGAAACCGCCTGGGAGGAGAAGAACGCGACAGTCTCGCGCACGTTCTCCCTCATCTGGTCGCGGAGGGCGACGAAGCCGAGGGGGACGACCACACCCTCGGGGACGCCCATGGCGTCGAGCCCATCCGCGCGGGCGACGCACAGCACGCGCTCGACCGCCTCGAACGCGTCGACCTCCCCGCGAATGGCCTCGAGCTGGTCGCGCAGGACGAACTGTGGGGCACCGACCACGAGGCATCCGCCATCGGGAAGTACCGCCGCAGAGAGCTTGGTGGCAGACGAGAAGGGTATGCCCCTAACGAAGGAGAGGGGCCGCACGCCCTCGGAGTCGGCGTGGGCGAGGAGGGCACGCGCCGTCTCGTTGGCATCGGAGCGGTTTGCCTCCATGACCGTCTCGCACGCCGCCTCGAGGTCCTCCGCTTCGACGCCTTCGCAGGGCACTACGGACGAGACCTCCATCCTCCCCGACGTGAGCGTGCCGGTCTTGTCGAGGCACAGCACGTCGACGCGGGCGAGCGTCTCGACGCAGTAGCTCTGCTGCACGAGGACCTTGCGACGGGCGAGGCGCGTGGTGGCGATAGCCATGACGCCCGAGGTGAGGAGGACGAGCCCCTGCGGGATCATCCCGACGACCGCGGCGACTGCCTGGAGCACCGCGCCGTCGTAGTCGTAGCGCCCCGAGAGCAGGAGGCGGAGGAAGAGCCCGAGCCCAAGGGGGATGAGGGCGTAGGTGGCGAGGCGGATGATCGAGGAGAGGGTGTCGCTGATCTCTGAGGTCGGGGGCCTCCACCGCTTGGCCTCGGAGCTGATCCTGGCGGCATAGCCCTCCGCGCCAACCCGGGTGACCCGGTACTCGACGCTTCCGGAGTCGAGGTAGGAGCCAGAAAGGAGCTCGGAGCCAGCGACCTTCTCCACCGGGGCGCTCTCTCCCGTGAGGAGGTCCTCGTTTGCGGTGGCGATGCCAAACACGACCGTCCCGTCCGCGGGGACCTGGTCGCCCCGCGACACCAGCACAAGGTCGTCCCTCACGAGCTCGTCGAGAGCGACCTCGCGCTCGCGCCCGTCGCGCCTCACGCGGACACGGCTCGCGGTGACGATGCTCAGGGCGTCGACGAGCCGCTTGGCCCGTATCTCCTGAAACGTCCCCACCACCAGGTTGGAGAGCACTACTCCCACAAAGAGCATGTTGCGATACTGCCCCGTCGTCCACACAAGGACCGCCAGGGCGAGGTTGACGGCGTTGAAGAGGGTGAGGATGTGATCGGCGAGGATCTGCGGGACCGACTTGGTGCGCGCGAGGACGTCGACGTTGACGAGCCCGGCACGACGTCGCTCCTCCACCTCGGCAGACGTGAGGCCATCACGCTCGCCTTGGGCGGCCCGAGAGTCCCGTTCCATGCGTCTCCCCTCCCCGACCACCGTCGGAATCCCAAGCCCGCCGAGGTGGCGTGCCGTCACCAGAACAGCATACCCAACGCCCTTCCCAGGGCACCCGTTTTCGCTATAATCTCCTATCGGCCCCATAGCTCAGTGGATTAGAGCGTTCGCCTCCGGAGCGAAAGGTCGTGGGTTCGAGCCCCACTGGGGTCACCATGGCTCGCGAGAAACCCGTCCCCACCAATGGGGGCGGGTTTTGTTGTTTCTCCCCCGGCCACCATTGTTTCCTCCTGTTGACCCATCCAAAGTTACGATGGGGGTTGTAGTAGCATCCCGAGGATATATGCCATAAACACGGGGTCGAAAAGGCCGCAGGGAGACCACAGCTCATGATTGCAATCGTCAAGGACAGCGCCACGCCTGACCAGCTTGACCACTTCGTCTCTTGGATCGAGGGACGAGGGTTCAAGACAAACGTCTCGCGGGGCGAGAACGAAACCATCGTGGGGATAATTGGGGACACGACCAAGATCGACCCCTTCCTGCTCGAGTCCATGGACATCGTGGACCAGGTCAGGCGCGTCTCCGAGCCCTTCAAGAAGGCAAACAGAAAGTTTCATCCCGAGGACACGGTCGTCGACTGCGGGCACGGCGTCCTGCTGGGCGGGGGCAACTTCCAGGTGATAGCCGGCCCCTGCTCCGTGGAGGGGGACAACCTCTGGGACATTGCCAGAGGCGTGCACGAGGCGGGGGCGACGATGCTTCGCGGCGGCGCCTACAAGCCCCGCACCAGCCCCTACTCCTACCAGGGCATGGGCGAGAGGGGCCTGGAGCTCCTCTGCGAGGTTGGCCACTCGCTCGACATGCCCGTGGTGAGCGAGGTCATGGACCCGCGCGACGTGGAGGGCTTCCTCGACAGGGGCGTTGACGTTCTGCAGGTGGGCACGAGGAACGCCCAGAACTTTCCCCTGCTGAGGGAGCTTGGCAGGACGAACGCCCCCGTGCTCCTCAAGAGGGGGATGGGCTGCACCATCGACGAGTTCCTGATGTCCGCCGAGTACGTGATGAGCGAGGGCAACCCCAACGTGATCCTGTGCGAGCGGGGCATCAGGACCTTCGAGACCCGCACCCGCAACACCTTTGACGCTAACGCGATCCCGGTGGTCCACCACCTGTCGCACCTCCCCATCATTGCTGACCCCAGCCATGCCACCGGCTACACCCGCTACGTGCGCCCCATCGCGTATGCCGCTACCGCCGCGGGTGCAGACGGCCTTGAGATGGAGGTCCACGACGACCCGCAGAACGCCCTCTCCGACGGCGCGCAGGCGCTCACGCCCACGCAGTTTTCGGACGCCATGAGGCGCATCTCGCTCATCCGCTCCGCCGTCGAGGCAGATTTGGACTAGGTGCCATGGGAGAAGAGAAGAAGACGGCGCTCGTGCCCGGTCGCGTTGGCATCGTGGGGCTCGGCCTGATGGGCGGGTCGTTTGCCAAGGCGCTCCACGCGGGAGGCCGCGAGGTGTACGGCTGGAACAGGACGCACTCGGTGACCGAGCTCGCCGAGATCGAGACCATCGACGGGGAGCTCACGGACGACGTGGTCCCCACCTGCGAACTGATAATCCTGGCGGGATACCCCCAGGTGTCCATCGACTGGCTCGTCCAGATGGCGGACATCCTCTCCCCCGGAGCGATCGTGATCGACACCGTGGGCGTCAAGCGGGTAATCTGCGAGCGCTGCTTCAAGATCGCCGAGGGGAGGCCTTGGACCTTCGTGGGTTGCCATCCCATGGCGGGAACCCAGTACTCGGGCTTTGCCCACAGCAGGGCGAACATGTTCCACAACGCGCCCATGGTCGTGGTGCCACCCAAGATGGACGACTTCGAGCGGGCGGACATGCTCGAGCGCCTGGAGCAGCTGCTGGAGCCCTGCGGCTTTGGCAGCATGACCCTGTCGACCCCCGAGCACCACGACGAGGTGATCGCCTTCACCTCGCAGCTTGCCCACGTGGTGTCCAACGCCTACGTCAAGAGCCCCTCCTGCACCGTGCACAAGGGCTTCTCCGCCGGCTCGTACCGGGACCTCACCAGGGTGGCACGCCTCAACGCACGCATGTGGACCGAGCTGTTCCTTGACAACGCGGACAACCTGAGCTTTGAGATAGGAAACCTGATAGGGCACCTCCAAGAGTACAAGGACGCGATAGACGACCGTGACGCGGAGCGGCTCCAGGGTCTGCTCGCGGACGGCGATCGCAGGAAGAGGGAGGTCGAGGACCGATGAGCCAGACGACTGTCGGCGTCGAGGGGAAGCCCATCGTGGTGCGCGTCCCCACGAGCCAGCGCGACTACGACGTGGTGGTGGGCGAGGGCGTGATCGACGAGGTCGGCCAGCTCGCGCGCCAGGCGTGCGGGGGCGGCCGAGCCTGCGTGGTGTCGGACTCCAACGTGGCACCGCTCTACGCAGACGCCGTTGCCCAGTCCCTAGTTGCCGCAGGCTACGACGCCTGCATCCAGATATTCGAGGCGGGCGAGAGGAACAAGCGCCTCTCGACCGTGGAGGAGCTCCTTGGCGGCCTGGCGCAGGCCGGCCTCACGCGCGACGACGTGGTCGTGGCAGTGGGCGGCGGCGTGACGGGCGACATGGCCGGGCTCGCCGCGGCGCTGTACCTGAGGGGCATCAGCCTGGTGCAGGTCCCCACCTCGCTCCTTGCGATGGTCGACTCGTCGGTAGGCGGCAAGACCGCAGTGGATCTTGAGGCGGGGAAGAACCTGTGCGGTGCCTTCTGGCAGCCGTGGCTGGTGGTCGCCGACGTGGACTGTCTCGACACGCTCACGCCGGAGCTGTTCAGGGACTCCTGCGGCGAGGTAATCAAGCATGGCGTCATACGCGACCCCGAGCTCTTCTCCTGGCTCGAGGCAAACCCCCTCACCGGCGAGGTCTCCGAGGACGAGCTGGCACGGGTCGTCGCGAGGAACGTGCAGATCAAGCGCGACGTGGTGGCCAGCGACGAGCGCGAGCACGGCCTGCGCCAGATTCTCAACTTTGGCCACACAATAGGGCACGCGGTCGAGGCGGCGGGCGACTTCTCCCTTGGTCACGGCAGCTGCGTGGCGCTGGGCATGTGCTGCATCGCGCGCGCCGCCTACGGGATGGGCTGGTGCGGCCAGGAGGTGCCCCAAAGGATCGAGGCGCTGGTGCGTGCGCACGGGCTCCCCACCGACACCGACCTCCCCCACGACCTCATCGTCTCGTACGCCACGCACGACAAGAAGCGCCACGGCGACGGTGTCAACGTCGTGGTCCCCCTTGCGATCGGCTCCGTCGAGGTGAGGCACGTCTCCCTCGCGGAGTTCGGCAGGCTCGTCGACCTGGGTTGCGGGGTGGGAGCGTAATGGGAGAGAAGAGGTACGCCGTCATCCAGCCCGCCCCGCTGGCGGGAACGATTCCCGCCATCGCGTCCAAGTCGGTGGCGCACCGCATGCTCATCCTCTCCGCGCTCTGCGAGGGACGGCTCGACTTGGACTGCGAGACCACGTCGCGCGACATCGAGGCGACCGCCGACTGCATGCGCGCCCTCGGCGCGCGCGTCGCGAGGACCTCGCGCGGGTTCAGGGTGAACCCCCTTCCCAGGGACGGCGGCACACCGCGCCCGACCGAGGGCGCGACCCTCGACTGCGGGGAGTCCGGTTCGACGATCCGATTCCTCCTCCCGGTCGTTGCCGCCCTGGGCGGAGCCTGCTCCCTCACCGGTCACGGTCGTCTCGCCCAGCGCCCGCTCTCCCCCCTCTTCGAGGAGCTCGTGGCACACGGGGCAAGGCTTTCCCCGCAGGGGACGTTCCCGCTTCGGGTGCAGGGTCCCATCTCGGGCGGCACCTACCGCCTCCCCGGCGACGTGTCATCCCAGTTTGTGAGCGGACTCCTCATGGCCGCCCCGCTCGTTTTGGGTGGTCTCGACGTCGAGGTCGCCGAACCCATGCAGTCGCGCTCCTACGTAGCGATCACCGTGAGCTCCCTTGCGAAGTTTGGCGTGCACGTATCCGTCGAGCGCGAGGTGCACGGTAACGCCGCCGTCACGCGCTATTCGGTCCCCGCCGGCTCGGAGCTCGTCTCGCCCGGCGTCGCCTCGGTGGAGGGTGACTGGTCAAACGCTGCCTTCTGGCTCGCGGCCGGCGCATCCTGCGGGGAGGGGGTCACGGTGACGGGGCTGGACCTCTCGAGCTCGCAGGGTGACAGGGCGGTGCTCGGCGCCCTCGCCTCGTTTGGCGCGCACGTCACCCGGGGCGGGGACAGCGCGCGTTGCACCCACGACGCCCTTCGGGGCCGCACCATCGACGTCGCGGACATCCCCGACCTCGTCCCTCCCCTCGCCGCGGTCGCCGCGACCGCCAAGGGCACCACGCGGTTCATAAACGCGGGGAGGCTGCGCCTGAAGGAGTCAGACCGCCTGGTGACCGTTCGCGACGGGCTCAACGCCCTAGGCGCCAACGTGTCCATAGATGGCGACGAGCTTGTCGTGGAAGGCGTTTCCCGTCTAACCGGAGGCGAGGTGGACGCCCGCAACGACCACAGGATCGCGATGATGGCGGCGGTCGCGGCCGCCGGCGCCGCAGGCCCCACCACCATCCACGACTCCGGCTGCGTCTCAAAGTCGTATCCCGCCTTCTTCGCCGACTTCGCGGCGCTGGGGGGCAACGTCACGGAAGGTTGGGAGTAGTAAGATGCCCTCCACTTTTGGCAACGCCCTCAGGGTCACCGTGTTTGGCCAGTCGCACTCGGAGGCGATAGGCTGCGTGGTCGAGGGGCTCCCCAGCGGCTTCGCGATCGACCGGGAGCGACTGTCCGCCTTCATGGCAAGGAGGGCACCCGGGCAGGGCAGCTGGTCGACCCCCCGCAGGGAGGCTGACGAGCCCGAGTTCGTGAGTGGCATCAACCACGACGGGAGGACCTGCGGGGCCCCGCTCGCGGCAGTCATCCGCAACACCAACACGCGCTCCCGCGACTACGACAACCTGCTCTCGGTCCCGCGTCCGGGGCACGCCGACTTCACCGCATGGGAGAAGTGGCACGGCAACCAGGACGTCCCGGGCGGCGGACACTTCTCTGGCAGGCTCACCGCACCGCTCTGCGTGGCGGGCGGCATCGTCATCCAGATGCTCAAGACGCGAGGCGTCCGCGTGAGGGCACACCTCCTGCGGGTGGCAGGCGTCGAGGACGAACCCTTCCGAGCGGGCCTGCGCACCGATGCGGAGCTTCTCTCCCAACAGATCGATGCTCTGGAGGAGAGGGACGGCCTTCCCACCATCGACCCCGATGCCGGCGAGCGCATGCTCGACGCAATCGACGCGGCCCGACGGGACCTCGACAGCGTCGGCGGAGTCGTGGAGTGCGTGGCGTGCGGCCTTCCCGCCGGCGTGGGCTCCCCCATGTTCGACGGGATCGAGAACCTCGTCGCCCGCGCAGCCTTTGGCATCCCAGCCGTGAAGGGAATCGAGTTTGGAAGCGGCTTCGCCGCCGCCGACGTCAGGGGAAGCGAGAACAACGACCCCTTCGACGCCACTCCCGACGGGCCGGCACCACGAACGAACAATGCGGGAGGGATCCTGGGCGGCATCACCACCGGCGCCCCCATCCTGTTCAGGATGGCCGTCAAACCGACCTCGAGCATCTCGCGCCCCCAGGACTCGGTCAACCTTGCCACGGGCAAGCCCGAGGTCCTGGAGGTCCACGGTCGTCACGACCCCTGCATCGCCCCGCGGGCGGTCCCCGTGGCCGAGGCGGTCTGCGCCCTCTCGCTCCTCGACGCATGGCTCTCGTTCCCGCCCGAGGGCGAACAGTTCACGCTCGGCACGAACTAGCAAGGAGGATACGTTGGAGGACCTCAGCCAGGTGAGGGAAGAGATCGACCAGATTGACGACAGGATCCTCTCCCTGTTTCAGAGGCGCATGGAGTGCGCAGACAAGGTCGCGGCATACAAGGCGGCTCACGGGCTCCCGGTCCTTGACCGCTCGAGGGAGCGAAGGGTCATCGAGGACAGCGCGGCAAAGGTTCCCCCCGAGCTCCGCAGCTACGCCCAGGTCCTGATGCAGCTCCTCATGGAGGCGTCGCGCAACAGGCAGCACGGGCTGCTCGACCCCGAGGGCAACAACGTCGTCAGGCGGATCGAGTCGGCCGTCTCCGCCACGCCCAACCTCTTCCCCCAGGACGCCTTCGTGGCATGCCAGGGGGTGGAGGGTGCCTACTCGCAGATCGCCTGCGACAGGATCTTCCACCATGCCGACATCAGCTTCTTCGACACCTTCGACGGGGTCTTCCGCGCCGTCGAGGAGGGCTTTTGCCAGTACGGCGTGCTCCCCGTGGAGAACAGCACGGCGGGCTCGGTCAACCAGGTCTACGACCTCATGATGCGCCACAACTTCAGCATCGTGAGAACCTGCCGCCTCAAGATCGACCACAACCTCCTCGCCAAGCCCGGCGTGGGCCTGGAGGAGATCACCGACGTGTACAGCCACGAGCAGGCCATCAACCAGTGTCACCAGTTCCTCTCCGCCCTCCATGGGGTCACGGTCCACGTGGTCGAGAACACCGCGATCGCCTCGCAGATGGTTGCCCGGAGCGAGCGCCCAGGCGTCGCGGCCATCGCGTCGAGCTCCTGCGCCGAGCTGTACGGGCTCGACCCCCTCGCGCGCGACATCCAGGACAAGGGCAACAACTACACGCGCTTTGCCTGCATCTCGAAGGACCTCCAGGTGTTCCCCGGGGCCGACCGCACCTCCCTCATGCTGGTGGTGAGCCACCGCCCGGGCGCACTGTTCCACGTCCTGGAGAAGTTCTATGCCCTCGACATCAACATCTTCAAGCTCGAGAGCCGACCGATCCCCGACCGCGACTTCGAGTTCATGTTCTACTTCGACGTGGACTGCCCCGTCGCCGCACCACAGTTCAAGGAGCTCATCGCAACCATCGGCGACGCCTGCGAGGACATGCGCTACCTGGGCAGCTACTCGGAGGTGGTCTAGCATGCAGCTCGACGGAGAGGCGATGGCGCCATTCGGCCTGCTGGGCAGGACGCTCGGGCACAGCTGGTCTCCCCAGATCCACCAGTCGCTCGGCTCATGCCCCTACGACCTCATCGAGCTCGAGCCCGAGGAGGTCGGCCCCTTTGTGAGGGAGGGCTCCTGGCGCGGCCTCAACGTAACCATCCCCTACAAGGTCGAGGCGGCCAGGCTTGCGGACGAGAGGAGCCCGCGCGTAGAGGCATGCGGCGCCGCTAACACCCTGGTGAGAAGGCCGGACGGCTCCGTCTTTGCCGAGAACACCGACGTGCTGGGCTTCTCCTGGCTCCTCGACCGATTCTGCGAGGAGCACCTGGGAAGGGCCGCCACCAAGGCGCTTGCGGGCGAGAAGGCCCTCGTCCTAGGCTCTGGCGGTGCGAGCAGGGCCGTCGTCCTCGCGCTCGAGGCGGCGGGCGCGAGGCCCGTCGTGATATCTCGCTCGGGGGATGACACCTACGCGAACCTGCTTGACCGGCATGCGGACGCAAGCCTCGTCGTAAACACCACCCCCGTGGGGATGTTCCCCTCCTGCCCGGCGAGCCCGCTCGCCGATGGGGTGCTCGGGTCCCTCCCCCACCTTCGCGGCGTGTTGGACGTGGTCTACAACCCCGAGCGCACGGGCATCTGCCTCCAGGCGGAGCGCCTGGGGCTCCCGTTCCAAAGCGGGCTTTCCATGCTCGTGGCCCAGGCGTTCTACTCGAGCCAGCTGTTCCAGGGCCGCGAGCTGGATAAGGCGCTTCTCCCCCGCCTGGAGGAGAGGATCCGCAACCAAACCAGGAACGTCGTCTTCATTGGCATGCCCGGTGCCGGCAAGACGACGGCAGGCAGGGCCCTGGCGCATCTCCTCGGCAGGCCGTTCGTTGACCTGGACGAGGCGCTCGCCCTTGACCTCGACATGCCGGTGGAGACCTACATCCGCCAGAACGGGACCGACGACTTTAGGGGGCAGGAGACGAGGGTCGCATCGCGCTACTGCGCTCGCAGCGGCCTTGTGATAGCCTGCGGCGGCGGCATCGTCACCAGACCGGAGAACTACCCTCTCCTCCACCAGAACGGTACCATCGTCCTCCTGGAGCGGCCGCTGGGACAGCTCTCCCTTGCGGGCAGGCCCATCTCTCAGGAGCGGGGCGTGAGGGAGCTGGCACGCGAGAGGTCCGAGGCGTATCACTCCTGGTCCGACATCAAGATAGACTGTACGGGCAGCCCGCAGGGCGATGCGGCGCGGGTGAGGAACATCCTGGGGCTGTGATTCCCCCGCAACCCCGCATGCGACTCCATCCCGGCATTTCACGGAACGGACGGACCATCCGCCCGCAGGCGCTTCTATACTCGTTTTCGTTTCGAAAGTATCCGAGTAACCAGGGCCCGTCTTGCGACGGAAGAAGGCTGTTCTCATGAACGACCAGGAAATTGCATCGCGCGTACTGAGCTGCGTCGGCGGGAGCGTCAACGTCACCTCCAACACCCTCTGCATGACGAGGCTCCGCATCACCATCGCAAACCCCACGCTCGTCGACGAGGAGGGGCTCTCGCAGATTCCCGGCGTCCTGGGCACGGTGGGGCGTGGCCCCTATGGAATCGAGGTCGTGTTTGGCCCCAAGTCCATCGGGGGCATCTACGACGCGTTCTCGGGTCTCACCAGCCAGGGTCAGACGGACCGCTCGAGCTTCGCAGACCTCAGCCATGGGGGGAACTCGCTCAATGTCCGCGTAACCGGATCCACGACACCCGCCCGGCCCACCCCTGGCGCCATTGCGCAGGAGCTGGAGGACCACGACTCCGAGGCGCGTGAGCTCGAGCGGATGCTCGCCGACGCGGAGAATGATCCGGACGACGACTTTGCCGACGAGGCCAGCGAGGAGACGGACGACTCCGCGGACGGACCCCGTCTCCTCGTGCTCAACGGGCCCAACATCAACATGCTGGGGATTCGGGAGCCCGACCTGTACGGGACCGAGGACTTTGCCAGCCTGCTGGAGCTCTGCCACGAGGCGGCGGAGGAAGAGGGCTTCTCCGTCTGCAGGTGCTACCAGTCAAACCACGAGGGTGACCTCGTCGATGCCATACAGGACGCCTACGGGCGCTTTGATGGCATCGTGATCAACCCCGGCGCCTACACCCACACCTCCGTCGCCATCCTCGACGCCCTCAAGGCGGTGAGCATCCCCGCGGTTGAGGTCCACATCTCTAAGGTGGACGAGCGCGAGGGGTTCAGGCAGGTCTCGTACGTCAGGGCGGCCTGCTTCGAGACGGTCATGGGACTGGGGATAAAGGGCTACGCCAAGGCGATCGCGGACCTGGCGGCACATTTGGCCAAGGAAGACGAGCAGTAGGCTGGACGGAGAGGTCACCGTCCAGCTAGCGGCACATCCACACCGCCCCGTCGCTCACCAGTACATCCACGGCAACGTCGTGGTCGTCAACGGGAAGCGGGTTGCCACTCACCTGCAGGCTCCTGGCAAGACCCACCTTGGTTCCGGGGTACGTGGCAAGAAAGTTGTCGTAGTATCCTGCCCCGTAGCCGATGCGATACCCGCGGGAGTCGAACACGAGCCCCGGGACCAGGCACACGGATTTGGGGAGACGCGCGGGGTCAATGTGCTCCCCCGCCCCCTCAGCCGGCTCAAGGACGCCACTCGCCCCGCGCACGAGCCCATCAAGGGCATGCACGACCACGAACTCCAAGGACCTCTCGCCCCCCACGCACCTCGGGAGGGCAACATCCTTCCCCTCGTCCCAGGCGCGCCGAATGATGGAGGTCGTGTCGAGCTCGTCCCTAAAGGGGACGTATGCCAGAAGCAGGGGGCAGGAGCGATAGGCGGGGACCGCCCTGAGGTTGCGGCACACTTGCACGTCAAACCTCGCGCGCTGCCGCGGGGAGAGCGATGCACCCGCACTGAGGTAACGCTCCCGAAGCGCGCTCTTGCTCGCATCCTCGCCGTATGAGCTCGCCATCGTCCCCCCCTCCTTCAAACTGCAAGATACATTATCCTCGTTTGTCGGCCACCCGCGACGGCAGCGCTGCAACTTGAGGCCAAACGGCAAGGCAAAAGGTGGCAGGAAGCGATGTGAAAGCCATGCGACGTGCTGATATCGTTGTTTCGGAACGCCAGGGGGGCCACATACGGTACACCCTGCGCCGCGGAGGGGTCAGACGCGTCAACCTTCGCGTGAGGGCAGACGGGAGCGTGGTCGTCAGTGCACCCACCCGAGCGAGGCTTTCGGACGTGGACGCGTTCGTCTCCTCCAAGGAAAGCTGGATTCGCATGCAGCAGGGGAGACAATCCGCAGCGCGCGATCGCGAGGCCTCCCGTTGGCAGGACGGAGGGAAGGTCCGGTTCCTCGACGAGGTACTGACAGTCAGGCTCGTGCTGGATACGGCAGCGACAGGTGCGCGGCGCACGGGTGACGAGCTGCTGCTATCCCTCCCGTCCTCGGATAACCATACCGAGCTGGCGCGCGACCTTGGGCGGCGATGGCTCGCACGGGCGCTCTCCACCGAGCTCCCCTCTCGCTTCCCACCCTTCGAGGAGCGGTTGGGTGTTGCGTGCAACGGCTGGCGCGTTCGCTACATGCGGTCTCGCTGGGGCTCGTGCAACGTGCGGACCAGCGTCGTCACCATCAACGCCGAGCTTGCCTCGCTCCCTTCGACCTGCCTTGACTCCGTGGTCGCCCACGAGCTGTGCCACCTCTTGGAGCCGAGCCATAACCAGCGGTTCCACGAACTCCTCGATTCGGCCTACCCTTCCTGGCGAGAGGCGCGGAACATCCTCAACGCCACCCTCCCCCAAGGCTGAGAGTGGCCGTCAGACACGCACCCAAGGTCCTTGGGGCCTGGGATTGGCGTACCATGGAACGGTCTGCACGCTCGAAAACCGAGGAGTCTTCATGCCCAACGAAGGAAGCTACGAGGCCGCTTTGAGGCGAAGCGACCGGATTCAGGAGGACCTCAAGGTCAACCCTAAAAAGTACACCATGCTCACGGGCGACCGCCCCACCGGGCGCCTGCACATGGGCCACTACTTTGGCACCATCAAGGAGCGCGTGAGGCTCCAGGAGCTTGGCGTGAGGACCAACATCGTAATCGCCGACTACCAGGTGATCACCGACCGCGACACCACGGAGCACATCCGCGACAACGTGTACAACATGGTCATGGACTACCTCGCCTGCGGCATCGACCCTGCCAAGACCATGATCTTCACCCACTCGGCGGTGCCCTTCGAGAACCAGCTCATGCTCCCGTTCCTCTCGCTCGTGACCGAGGCAGAGATGGAGCGCAACCCCACCGTCAAGGCCGAGCAGGAGGCCTCTGGGCACGCGCTCACCGGCCTTCTCCTCACCTACCCGGTGCACCAGGCGTGCGACATCCTGTTCTGCAAGGGCAACATCGTCCCCGTTGGCCGCGACCAGCTCCCCCACATCGAGATCACGGCAAAGATTGCGCGCCGCTTCAACGAGCGCTACGGAAAGGTCTTCCCGGACGTCGCGGGGCTCCTGACGTCCACCCCGCTCATTCCCGGGCTTGACGGCCGAAAGATGAGCAAGAGCTACGGCAACGCCATCAGCCTGAGCATGACGGCCGAGGAGACGGCAAAGCTCATCAAGAAGTCCAAGACAGACTCCGAGCGAAACATCACCTTTGACCCCGAGAGTCGACCCGGGGTGTCGGCGCTTCTCACCACCGCGGCAATCTGCACCGGTCGAGACGAGCGGGAGATCGCGGAAGAGATTGGCATGGGTGGCTCCGGCCAGCTCAAGAAGTACGTGACACAGGCAGTGAACGACTACTTCGCACCCATCCGAGAGCGGAGGCACCAGTACGAGGACGACCTCGACTACGTGAAGGATGTTTTGCACGACGGCAACGCGCGCGCCAACGAGGTCGCAAGGCAGACGCTCGACGAGGTGCGCGAGGCGATGGGCATGGTTTACTAGCGCCGGACTGCCTGAGAGGCGCACTGTCGAGTAGCCGGGGTTGGGGCATCTCCCCCGCCCTGGCTTTCCTCATATATAGAGCCCACAGCTAAATTCCGCGGCTCAAGATGAAAAAAGGGGAGGCCCCACGCTTGGTGGGGCCTCCCCTCCCTGCATATGCGCCGAAGCTTACGCGGGGATGGCAATCATGGCGATGGACAGGATGACCATCGAGGCGACCGCGATGGAGATGACGACCTTGAGGGCGAACTTGACCCAGGTTGCGTACTCAACACGGGAGAGGGCCAGACCACCCATGATGGCACCGGAGGTGGGGGTGATGAGGTTCACCGCGCCGGAGGCGGCGGAGAAGATCATGACCATGACCGCGGGGTTGAAGCCAAGCTGAGCGGCCAGGGGCCCCATGATGGGCATGGAGACGGTTGCCATGCCAGAGGTCGAGGGGATGAGGAAGGAGAGCAGGAAGTACAGCAGGTAGGAACCGATGGCGAACACGATGCCGGAGGTGCCGCGCAGCGCGTTGGAGGCAGAGCTCAGGACCAGGTTGGCCAGGCCGGTGCTGCTCATGAGGACGGAGACGCCACGCGAGACTGCGATGATCATGACGACGGACATCATGTCGCCGGCGCCAGCCATGAACTCGTCGACGATCTGGTGCTCGGAGAGGCCACCCACGATGCCGATGATGATGGCGAGGAGCAGGAACCAGGTGGTGGACTCGGCGAAGTACCACTGGCCGAGCGGGGTTCCGGTGAGGAAGGAGGACCAGCCAGCATAGTCGGTGACCGAGGACTTCAGCTCGCCCTTGACGTTGGAGGGGGTGAGGGTGAGGTCGCCCAGCTTATCGTCGCTGTACTGCTGGATGATGTCGTCAGCGGTGATCTCGGTGGTCTCCTCGTGGCTCTGGGCATCAGAGACGAAGAAGTTGACGCCCAAATCCTCCCAGGGCACGAACGAGATGACCATGATGATGAAGGCAGCGGCGAAGATCCAGAGGACGGCCTTCTGCTTGCCGGAGAGGGAGGCCTTCTCGTTGGACTTCTCGGTGCCGTAGGCGGCCTCGGCGGCAGCCTTCTCCTCCGCGCTCATGAGCGACTTGGAGGGGTCGGCCTTGACGCGCTTGGCGTACTGAAGGACGAAGAAGACGGCGATGACATACGAGACCAGGAGCAGGATGATGCCCAGGCTGATGATGACTGCCTGGTTGACGTTGATGCCGAGCGAGGTGAGGGCGTCGGCGGCAATGCCGGTCGCGAAGGGGTTGACCGTGGAGCCCAGGCAGCCGATGCCAGCGCCGAGCAGGACGATCATGGAGCCGCTCATGGAGTCATAGCCAGCTGCCATCATGGTCGCGGAGAGCAGTGCATAGAAGCCGACGGTCTCCTCGCACATGCCGTAGGTGGTGCCGCCAAAGGCGAAGATGGCCATGAGGATGGGGATCAGCTTGAGCTCGTTGCCGTTCATCTTCTGCACGAGCACGTCAATGCCGGTGGTGAGGGCCTCGGTCTTGTTGACGATTCCCAGGAAGCCGCCGAGGACCATGACGAACAGGCAGACGTCGATGGCGTCCGCAAAGCCATGGACGGGGGCCATCAGGAAGTCTGCCAACGTCGCACCCGTCACTGTGCCCTCGGTGCCATTGACCGTGTAGGTCGCACCATTGAGGCAGATCGTGATGATTGCGACGATCGCCAGGAGGATGAAGATGATGGAGAATGACGTCAGCATCTCCCTCTTCTTCTTTGGCTGCGCTGTCTTATCGGACATGGTCGCAACTCCTTTCGGCGCACATGCGCCATACGTTAGGGAACTGAAACTCCTGCGTAACACAACGTAGACAGAACCTACGCAACTTCGGAACAAATCTTACACAAGCCTCAAGCCCCTACGTCAAGCGTTGCCGTGAACGGTATCCAATATTCGATGAATATCCTGTTTTGGTGAGCTGCAAGACGAATCAGCCTCCATACGGGTATGTAAGGCGGACCCGATTGACCTTGCCCAATATCTCAGGGGTTCCGATTCTGCATTCTGGAACCATTTTCCTTGGAATTAGGGCACGAAGTGCCCCCGCCTGAGCCGCCGCCCTCATTTGCGCATGCAAGCAAACCCATTGCTCATAATGTTGCAATTTCTCAAGTGTTTATACATACATTTGCCCTTCCGAACAAAAGGGTGCCAATGCAGTGCCACAAACAAGGGGGAGGGCCGCAAAAGGCGACCCTCCCCCACAAGAACTATGTCCCGATACCTTAGAAGACTGGAATGATGCCCACCGCGGTGAGGGGGATCGAGATGATGCCGAGAACGGCGATCACCGCGAACACGGCCCACTCCGCCTTGGTGACGGAGCCACCGTTCTCCTCGCGCGCCTTCTTGTAGAAGAACATGCCGGGGATGTAGCCCAGGCAGGCGAGGAGCAGGAAGCCCCAGCCGGTGAACATGACGCCGACGACCTGGAAGAGAAGGGCGAGGACGCCGAAGAACGCCTGAAGGCCCTCGTGGTTCTCAACGCTGTACTTGACCTGATAGGCGGCAGCGAAGGCCCAGGTGATGACGATGGTGACGGTGCACATCGAGATCGCGAAGGTATATGCGTCAGCGGCGAACGTAGCGATGATGATGAAGATCTCGGTCAGCACGGCAACGATGAGGAGCGACATCTGAGGAGCGTTGGCCTTGTTGCGCTCGTCCCAGGACTTGGGGAGAAGGCCATGGTCCGCCATCATCGAGGTGCACTCGGCGGGCAGCATGGTGAAGGAGAGCCAAGACCCGCAGACGGAGATGATGATTGCCCAGGAGATGAAGGCGCCGCCCCAGCCGGGAGCCATCGCCTCGAAGACGGTGATCGTTGCAGGCTTGGGAGCCGCGACGAGGTCCTTGTAGGGAAGGACGCCGTACGGGAGCACGGAGGCGCAGATGTAGAGCACGAGCAGCACCACGAGGCCGAGGATGGTGGCAGAGCCGATCTCGGACTTCTTGCGCGCACGCTTGCTCATGACCGAGGCGCCCTCGATGCCAATGAACACCCACATCATGACGAGGATGCAGTTGGTGACCTGGGTTCCGACGCTACCAAGGCCGTCGCCGTTCGCGGCGAGCACGGTGGCGTTACGGGCAGCGGTGCCCCAGAAGTCGGCGGTGAAGACGCCGGCCTTGAAGCTGAAGAAGGTGAAGACAATGAAGAGCAGGATGGAGGCGACCTTGACGACCATGACGATGGCGTTGAGGAACGCGGCGCTCTCGACGCCACGAATGACCAGGTAGGTCAGCGCCCAGAGCAGCAGGGAGATCACGATGACACCCACGATCGCAGGGTTGCCCGTGTTGGGGTCGGAGAACACGCCAGGAAGGATGTTGCCAAGGCAGTACTCGGAACCAAGGGTCTGCGCCACCATGGTCGCGAACCCGACGTTGCCCAGCCACGCGGACAGCCAGTAGCCCCAGCCGGAGATGAAGCCGGCGAACTTGCCAAAGCCCTCCTCGGCGTAGGCGACGACGCCGTCAGCGTCGGGACGCTTTGCACCCAGGTTGGCAAGCGAGAGGGCCAGGAACAGGAAGCCCAGTCCGCAGATGACCCATGCCACCAGAGCGGCACCGGGCGACGCCACGTTGGCGAGCTGCCCAGTTAGGGCGAAGACGCCGGATCCGATGCAGGATGAGACGACCAGGCCGACGAGGCCGAAGAAGCCAACGCCGTCGGGGTTGTCCACCTTCTCATTGTTTGCCATCGTTTTCCTCCTCAGGAACGATGAAGCCAATAGAACCTCAATGATTGTATATATAGTTCACACCATGTGTGCAAACAAATTTCACCTATCCAATATTTGGATGATAATTAGACAGGAAAAAGGCCTCCCCGACATGTCGGGGAGGCCTTTTTCAACTCGCAGAGAGCTACTTACTTGAGGGTAGCGTACATGACAGCCTTGATGGTGTGCATGCGGTTCTCGGCCTCGTCGAAGACCTTGGAGGCACGGGACTCGAAGACCTCGTCGGTGACCTCCATCTCGGTGATGCCGAACTTCTTCGCAACCTCGGCACCCTTGGTGGTCTTGGTGTCGTGGAAGGAAGGCAGGCAGTGCAGGAAGATGCAGTCGTCGTGAGCCTGGGACATGACGTCAGAGGTGACGCGATAGGGCTCCATGAGGGGGATGCGGGTCTTGTAGAGCTCGTCGGGCTGGCCCATCGACACCCAGATGTCGGTGTAGATGGCGTCGGCATCCTTGACGCCCTCGTGGACGTCCTCGGTCAGCTTGACCGTGGAGCCGTTCTGGGCAGCGATCTCCTGGCAGGTCTTGACGAGCTCGTCCTCGGGCATGTTGTCCTTGGGGCCACAGGCCACGAAGTTGACGCCGAGCTTGGCGCAGACGACCATGAGGGAGTTGCCGACGTTGTTGCCCGCGTCACCCATGAAGGTGAGCTGACGACCCTTGATGTCGTTGTTGAAGTTCTCCTTCATCGTGAGGATGTCGGCGAGCATCTGGGTGGGGTGGAACTCGTTGGTGAGGCCGTTCCAAACGGGGACGCCAGCGTACTTGGCGAGCTCCTCAACCTTCTCCTGCTCGAAGCCACGGTACTCGATGCCGTCAAACATGCGGCCGAGGACGCGAGCGGTGTCGGCGATGGACTCCTTATGGCCCATCTGGGAGCCGCTGGGGTCAAGGTAGGTGCAGCCCATGCCGAGGTCATAGGCGCCGACCTCGAAGGAGCAACGGGTACGGGTCGAGGTCTTCTCGAAGAGGAGGGCGACGTTCTTGCCCTCGAGGTAGCGGTGGGGCACGCCAGCGCGCTTCATGTTCTTGAAGTCACGGGAGAGGTCCAGGAGGTAGTTAATCTCCTCGGTGGAGAAGTCCAGAAGCTTCAGGAAGCTGCGACCGCTAAGATTGACGCCCATGTACTTTCCTTTCGTTTTCCACCGACGGCCCTATACCATCGGTTAGAACACTGATATTGACTCGACAGCAGTAGCCCGAGGGTGCCACTGGGCACCCTCGGACTTCAGGCTATTCGAGAGACTAGAGGTCCTCACGAGCGAAGGGCATGCTCATGCAGCGGGGGCCGCCACGGCCACGGGAGAGCTCGGCCGAGGGAACCACGAGGAGGTCGAGGCCCTCCTTGTAGAGCACGTCGTTGGTGACGGAGTTGCGCTGGTAGACGCAAATCTTGCCCGGCGCGACGCACAGGGTGTTGGAGCCGTCGTTCCACTGCTCGCGGGCAGCCGCAACGGGGTCGCCGCCACCGCACTTGATGAGCTTGACCTGGTCGAGGCCAAGGGCCTTCTCGAGGACGTGCTCGAGGGTGTCGTTCATCTCCTCGATCTTGACCTCGCCCTGCTGAGCGCCCTTGGTGAGCTTGAAGACCTGCAGGGTCCCCATGATGCCCGGGTGGATGGTGAACTTGTCGACGTCAATCTGCGTGAACACGGTGTCGAGGTGCATGAAGGCACGGGACACGGGGATGTTGAACGCATAGATGGTGTCGATCTCGCACTGGTCGCCCTTCTCCCAGAACATGTTCTGGGCGAGCTGGTCGATGGCGCCAGCCTGGGTGCGCTGGGAGATGCCGATGGCCAGGGTGTGGGCGTTGAGGTTGAGGACGTCGCCACCCTCGGTGTGATATGCGCTGTCGCGGCGGTACCACAGGGGAGCGTCCTTGTAGTCGGGGTGATACTTGAAGATGAACTTGCCGTACAGGGTCTCGCGGTTGCGGGTGACCGAGAACATGCGGTTGAGGTTGACGCCCTTGCCCACGACGGCAAACGGGTCGCGCGTGAAGTACGTGTTGGGCATGGGGTCAATCAGGAGGTCGGTCTCGCCGTCCTGGTCAGAGCCGACGAGGTCGGCGAGCAGGCTGGAGCTGTTGGCGGGAAGGTCGATCTCCTCCTTGCGGAGGCCGGCGATCGTCTTGTCGACGAAGGTCTTGGTGTCCTTGATGGAGTCCATGTACTCCTTGACGGCGGCGCGGGCTGCCTTGCCCTTGAGGCCGGACTCGTCGAGCCACTGGTTGGTGAACTCCTCGCGGGCGCCGGGAACGGCGTCCAGGGCCTCGGCCGTCAGCTTCTCGAGGTACAGGACCTCGACGCCCTGCTCGCGCAGGATCTCCGCAAAGCGGTCGTGCTCCGCCTGTGCGACCTCCAGGAAGGGGATGTCGTCGAACAGAAGGCGCTCGAGGTCATCAGGCGTGAGGTTGAGGAGCTCCTCGCCAGGCCTGTGGAGCAAGACCTTCTTCAGGGGGCCAATTTCGCTGTGGACGTAAAGCCCGTTAGCCATGGTTCCTCCTTCTCCTTTCGTGCTGGCACCTTACCAACACTTTACGAATACGTTACCCGCGAGCTCGCCAGGCCTGAAATGCTGCGATTTCGCTGCCCGGCCCGCATCGCGTGCCTTAACGCCGAAAAACACTATATCCAATACTCGGCGTTACGTCACCCTCGTTTTCGTTAATAAGTGGGAACGGTAGCTTTACGAGGACGAACGGTCTACTTGCACGTAGCTGCACAATTATCAAGGCCATTGAGCTGCTTATTCCTTACCATATGCTTACTCGCCGAAGAGGCCGCAAGAACCGGTTCACTTATTCCGCTAGAGTCATAAAAGCGGTGTAACAAGCCGTTAATATTCTATTCTTTTTTATTAATATCCATCATTATTCAATTCTTCTGGCAGTTGGGGCAAAATCTCCCATTTGGTGCCAAGCAGTAGAATTGCCGCACTGGCATCCGCTGATGACCCTTGGAGGAACAGATGGGAAACAAGGGGGAGTTCGTGCAGGAATCGCCCGCAGGGAAGGAGCCGCGACCCCACGAGCGTGACTTCTCGTACACGCAGAATCGCGAGGTGAGCTGGCTCCACTTTGACGACCGCGTGCTCGACGAGGCCTTTGACGAGAGCGTTCCGCTCTTCGAGAGGCTCAAGTTCGTCGAGATCTTTGGCTCCAACCTCGACGAGTGGTTCATGATTCGCGTGGGAGGTCTTTCCGACCTTGCGCGGCTCAAGCACCAGCCCACCGACAACAAGTCCAACGAGACCCCCTCCGAGCAGCTCGCATCGGTCTTCAAGATGCTCCCCGCCCTCCTTGCCCGCCAGGAGGAGGCCTGGACCACCGTGACGGACGAGCTCTCCCGCCACGGGCTGACCTACGTCCCTCCCCTGGAGTACACCCAGGCGGACCGCGAGGCCACCGAGAGGGAGTTCACGCGCAACGTGGCCCCGATCATCTCCCCCCTGATCATCGACCCACGCCATCCCTTCCCCAACCTGAGGAACGGCCTGCTGTACGTGCTGTGCTCCCTTGACGGCCCGACCGAGAGGGGCGTCCTGGGCCAGGTTGAGGTCCCCCCGTCGCTCCCCCGCGTCATCGCGCTCCCCTCCTCGCCGGAGGAGTATCGCTACACCCTCCTGGAGGACGTCATCTACACCTACCTGGGCAGCTGCTTCGGCGACTACGAGCCCACCCGAGCGGCGACCATCAGGGTCACCCGCAACGCCGACATCGACCCCGACGGCGAGGGCGTGGAGGAGGAAGAGGACTACCGCCAGCACATGAAGAAGGTGCTCAAGAAGCGCCAGCGGCTGCAGCCCATCCGCCTTGAGATAAGGGGCTCGCTCGACGATGAGCTGGAAAGCCTGGTGATGGACGAGCTGGGACTGCGCCCCGACCGTCTCTCTCGGGTGAACATCCCGCTCGACCTCGGCTTTGTCTACGGCCTGGAGTCCCACATCCCCACCCAGCACCACGACGAGCTGGTGTTCCAGCCCTTTGATCCGCAGATCTCCCCCATGGTCAACATGAACGAGCCCATGCGCCCGCAGATCGAGGACCACGACGTCCTGCTCTTCTATCCCTACGAATCGATGTCCCCCCTGCTGACCCTGCTGCGCGAGGCGTCATCGGACGACGACTGCATCTCGATCAAGATCACGCTCTACCGAGTGGCAAAGCAGTCACACCTCTGCGAGAGCCTCATAGCCGCCGCGGAGAACGGGAAGGACGTCACGGTGCTGATGGAGCTCCGCGCGCGCTTTGACGAGGCGAACAACATCGCCTGGGCGGAGAGGCTCGAGTCTGCCGGCTGCACTGTCATCTATGGCTCCGAGGGCTTTAAGTGCCACTCCAAGATCTGCCAGATCACCTACCACGACAAGGGCACCATCAGTCGCATCACCTGCCTGGGCACGGGCAACTTCAACGAGAAGACGGCGCGCCTGTACTCCGACTTCATGCTCCTGACCGCCCATCATGGCATCGGCGAGGACGGCAACCTGTTCTTCCGCAACCTCTCGATCGGCAATCTGTTGGGCAACTACCGCTACCTGGGTGTCGCGCCCGCGGGACTCAAGCCGCTCGTGATGCGCGGGCTGGACCGCGAGATCGAGCGCGCGAGGGCGGGCAAGCCCGCGCAGGTGTTCCTCAAGATGAACTCCCTCACCGACCGCGACGTGATTGACAAGATCTCGGAGTCCTGCGAGGCGGGCGTGCGCGTGATCATGATCGTGCGCGGCATCGCCTGCATCAAGGCGAACATCCCGGGCAAGACCGACAACCTGGTGGTCCGCCAGATCGTGGGCCGCTTCCTGGAGCACGCGCGCGTCTACGCGTTTGGCGTCAACGCGGACACCGTGTACCTCTCCTCGGCAGACATGATGACCCGAAACACCGAGCGCCGCGTCGAGATCGCCTACCCCGTGCTCGACCCCACGTGCCGCGAGCTCGTGATCGAATACATGAGCCTGCAGCTTGCCGACAACGTCAAGGCGCGCCGCCTGACCAGCGAGGGCACGTGGGAGCGCATTCCCGTTGAGGAGGACACGCCCCGCATCAACAGCCAGGAGGTTCTGCTGCAGTTGGCGTACCTGCGCGCCCACGAGGGTGACGACAGGGTGGTCGAGGAGGTCACTCCAGCGACATCCATCATGCCCAGGATCACCCCTGAGATGAAGAGGCAGCTCCTGAGCCTCCCCAACATCGGGACCTACTCGGCGGGTGACATGGACGTCGTCGCGATGGCCAAGCCCGCGAAGGAGGAGCCCGAGAAGGCCGCATTCGCGAAGTCGGAGCCAGCAACCCCCGCTGAGCCCGCGGCTCCCGGGCATCGTGCCCCAAAGCCGTCCACCGCGACCGCAGCCGCACCGCAACCGTCGGAGCCCGAAGGCGAGGGAGAGGGTCGTCTCTCCCGTGGCCTCCGGCTCATCGGCGAGGGCTTCAGGATGCTCTTCTCTGGTAGATAGCACCCTCGCCGTCCGCTCGGACGCACGTTGACCGTATGATGGGACTCGCAGCGGGCGGCCCCTCCCCCAAGCGGGGTGGGGCCGCCCAAATCTAGAGGCGAGGAGGACCCACATGAGCGAAACCGCCGGCAGCGAGCAAGCCCTTACCCTGCGCGTTGGCCGCATGACGTACGGCCCCGACGCCATCGCCCGCACCGACGACGGCAAGGCGGTGTTCGTGCGGGGCGCCGTACCCGGAGACCTCGTGAGGGCACGCGTGACGCGCGAGCAGCCCACGTACTCCAACGCCGTGCTGGAGGAGGTGCTGGAGGCATCCCCCGAGCGCGTCTCAACCGCCCCCTGCCCCTTTGTGGACGTGTGCGGCGGGTGCCCGTGGGCGCACCTGTCACGCGAGGCCCAGCTTCGCTCGAAGCGCGACAACGTGGTCGACTCCCTCGTGCGGATAGGCCACATGCCCCAGGAGGAAGCAGATGGGCTCGTGCGTCCGTGCTCGGATCCCGGGGACCCCTGGGGGTACCGCAACAAGGTCGAGCTCGCGTTTCAGGCGCAGGGACGTCGCAGCGTCATCGGCATGCACGACGTCACGGGAGATCGCGTGGTCAAGGTGGACCGCTGCCCCCTGCTGCAACGCGGCTTCGAGAAGGTGACCAAGTCAGTCTCGGGCGCGCTCTCGTACCTCTCCAACTCGCGATCCCTCCAGATTGACCGCGTGGGCGTTCGCGCCTCCCGGAGGACCCGCCAGGTCGAGGTCGCGCTCTGGACCCAGACCGGAGGCTTTCCGCGCGCGCAGGCCGCGAAGATCCTGCGCGAGGCGACCGGCGCCACCTCCGTCGTGAGGGTCCTCACCAAGGGACCTCAGAAGGCGCGCAAGGTGTCGGGCCTGGAGAAGCTGGGTGGCTACGGCAGCTGGGAGGAGCGCGTGGGCAGCGAGTCCATGCTCCTCTCGGCACCCTCGTTCTTCCAGGTGAACACCCGCGGGGCGGAGGAGCTGGTGCGCCTGGTGATGGAGGGGCTGGACCCCGCCGAGGACGAGTGTGCGATGGACCTCTACAGCGGCGCGGGGACCTTCACCCTGCCGCTCGCCCGCCGCTGCGACTGGGTCGACGCCGTGGAGTCGTACGGGCCGGCCGTGCGCGACCTCAGGAGGAACCTCGAGCGCACTGGGTTGGACAACGTCGACCCCGTGGGGGGCGACGCAGACCTGGAGTTCCCCGACGCGGACGCCGACGTGATCGTGGTCGACCCGCCGAGGGCCGGGCTTGCCGCCGGCGTGGTGCAAAAGCTTTCGGCACAACCAGCTAGGGCGATCGCCTACGTCTCGTGCGACCCGGCGACCCTGGCGCGCGACCTCGCGCGCTTTGCGGAGGAGGGAACCTTCTCCCCCGTCTGGGTCACTCCCGTTGACCTGTTCCCCCAGACCTTCCACGTGGAGACCGTGACGCTGCTGCAGAGGGTCCGTCGCTAGGGACGAGGGGCTTGGGACGCACGCCAGGGGCCACCGATTTTGGGCATCTGCATCCCTGATGCGTTTGCGCAGGTGAGAGGCGCCGTCCCTCTCCCCCGGCAAAGGGGCTTCGGCATGGCGTGGAATCCTTTTGGCCGCTCCGAGAAAAGGGGCTAGCATCCGTGCGCGAGTAATAGTAAAAAGAATCAGGAAGGGCACGGGTAAGGGGCCCGGCCCATCGGAGTGAGAGGAAATCATCATGAAGGCTACTGTCAGCGAGGATTGCATCGGTTGCGGTCTGTGCGAGTCCACCTGCCCCGAGGTCTTCTCCATCGGCGACGAGGGCACCGCGGAGGTCATCGTCGACGAGGTCCCCGAGGAGAATGAGGACAGCGCGCAGGAGGCTGCCGACAACTGCCCCGTCTCTGCCATCACTGTCGAGTAGCCCGCTGGTCGGACGAGACGACATGTCGTTGCATGGGAGCCACCTTGGTGGTTCCCATTTTTTATGGGGGTGAGGCGATGATCCTGGCATCGGGCTCTCCTCGCAGGAGGAGGCTCCTGGAGGAGCTGGGCATCGAGGTTCATGTGATGCCGCAGGACGTGGACGAGACCCGCCGTGAGGGGGAGCCACCAGAGCGGCTGGTGGAGCGTCTCGCACGCTTGAAGGCAGACTCGTGCCTGGGGACCCCGCCGTACGCGACGGCAGGCAGACCGTGCTGGCGGCGGACACCATCGTGTGGGATTCCGACGGGGACGTGCTGGGCAAGCCGCGAGACGCTGAGGAGGCACACCGCATGCTTCGGGCGCTCTCGGGAAGGGAGAGCCGCGTCTCCACGGGCGTGTGCCTCGCTCGCGTCGATGGCGGCGGAGACGTGACGCGTCGCTCGTTCGTCGAGACGACCAGGGTGCTGTTCTGGGACCTCACGGACAACGAGATTGACGCCTACGTGCGGAGCGGCGAGCCCATGGATAAGGCCGGCGCCTACGGCATCCAGGGCAGGGGCCGCCTGCTCGTCCGCGCGATAATGGGCGACTACAGCAACGTGGTTGGCCTCCCCGTCTCGCGCCTGGTGCGCGAGCTCGACGAATCCTTCCCGGAGGGGCAGGGTCTCCTCCAGGCCGCGCTCTTAGGAGGCGCGGGCGGCACCACGGACGACGGAGGGGAGACCGAATGAGCATCCACAGCATCGTGGACATCCCTGGCGTATACGCGGCGAGCGCCACCAACGCGGAAGCGGGCACGGGGTGCACGGTCGTCGTGTGCCCGACAGGTGCGACCGGAGCCGTGGACGTTCGCGGCGGCGCCCCGGCGACGCGCGAGACCGACCTCCTCAGGCCGGAGGAGACGGTGCAGACGCTCAACTGCGTGGTCCTCTCCGGCGGGAGCGCCTATGGCCTCGCCGCCTCCTGCGGAGCGGCAGAGGAGCTGGAGCGGAACGGGATCGGCCTGAACGTGGGCGTTGGCGTGGTGCCGATCGTCTCGTCCGCGTGCGTGTTCGACCTCGCGTGCGGGAGCGCTGACGTGCGGCCCGACGGCAGAATGGGCGCGGACGCCGTCAGGCGCGCCCTGGGGCGAGAGGAGACGACCCTCTCGCTTGGAAACGTTGGCGCGGGCGCAGGCTGCACCGTGGGCAAGCTCTGTGGTCCGGCGCGCTGCATGAAGTCGGGCCTGGGAGAGTCAATCGCCACGCACGGGGGGCTTGTATGCGGGGCGGTCGCCGCCGTAAACGCCTGTGGCAACGTGGTGGACCCCAGGACGGGAGACCAGATCGCAGGGGTCCTCTCCCCCACCTTGGACAGCATCATGACACCAGAGGAGGCATGGGATGACGCATCCGCGTCCATGCCCCTTCGGACCAACACGACCATCTCGTGCGTTGTGACCAACGCACGCCTGACCAAGGCACAGGCAACGAAGGTTGCCCAGATGTCGGCCGACGCCTACGCGCACGCAATCCGTCCGACCCACACCACCAACGACGGCGACACCATCTTCGTGATGGCAACAGGGGAGGTGGAGGCCCCCGTGGACCTTGTGGGCGTCACGTCGACGCGCGCGCTCGAAGATGCCATCGTGTCGGCGGCGCTGCACGCCCGGGGAGCCTATGGCCTCAAGGCGGCTTGCGACCTGGCCGGCTAGCGCAAAGGTGGGGAGAGGGGCGACCGAATGCTCTCCCCATCCATCCCGCCGGCAGACAGCCCCTAGGTTTACACGCGGAGCTCTACCCCCAACAGGGAGGAAATCCCTCAAGATCGGGGAGCAGGCGAGGGCAAGGGGCATCCCTCCCAATCCGAACCGGCGGACAGCCAGCGCTCGCGCGCCGGGAACGGCAGACGGAGTGGCAGCGGATGCCCAATCTGAAAGTCTGAGGGGCTGGCCCGTAGGCCTCCGACTGAGGCATCCTGGCGTTTGCGCAGGTGACGCGGCAGTCAGTCCCTGAACCCTCCCATCGATGGCAACGTGGGCCCGATATGAGCGCTCACATCGGGCCCACGTTGCCATGGTTCGATTGCTGATACACGGAACCCCCGCTGCCAGCACTCTACATTTGACACCGCGTGATAGCCGCAGCGTCGGCATCGACTAATTGAACTTGACGAGCTTCTGGGCAACGCGATAGATGATAATCGTGGCCTTCTTGCCACCCTCGCCGGTGAAGTTCATCGCGGTCCCCACAAGGCCGTGGCGCGCACGGCGATACATGCGACGGTCGTACTGCCTCAGCTCCTCCCACAGCTCCTCCAGTCGAGGCTCCGCCTGCGGGTCCTTGGACAGCTTGGAGAAGATGGAACACGCGGCCATCATGAGGGTGAAGTGGCCGATCATGTAGTCGCGCAGCTCCCGCGTGTCGATGTCGTCGTACAGGTGGTACGCATGCATCATGACGCGCGTGACCCTGAGCTGCTGATCCACTCGCGAAACGAGCAGGTCCTCGTTGACGCTCTGGTCATCTCGCCCGATGAAGTAGCGATACAGGTCGACATCCAGGTAGTAAAGGGTCTGGCAACGGGGCAGGGGCACGTAGGCGTAGATGTTGTCCACGTAGAACGTGTGGGCGGGCATGGGCAGTCCGCCATCGCGCAGGACCTCGGTGCGATAGCACAGAGCGTGCATCAGCAGGTTCTGAGCCATGTTGAAGTGCCCGATGCTCTTCCAGGTGATGATCTTGCCCTTGGGGAGCGCAAACCCGTAGTCGACGACCTTCTGCTTGCCCTCAGAAACATGCTCGTACACGTAGTTGGTGACGACGAGGTCAACCCGCGTCTCGTAGTCGACGAACATCCTCAGGCGCTCGAGAAGGACCCGCAGGGCGTCCCCGTCAACCCAGTCGTCGGAGTCGACGATCTTGAAGTAGGACCCCTCCGCGTACTCGAGCGCCTTGAGAACCGCGATCCCGTGACCGCCGTTCTCCTGGTGCACCGCCTGGATGATGCCGGGGTAGCGCGCCTGCCAATCGAGGGCCTTCTGAAGCGTGTCGTCCTTGGTGGAACCGTCGTCCACGATGACGATCTGCACGTCGTCCGCGTAACCCGACCCCTCCAGGATGGACTTGATGCAATGGTCCATGTACTCGGAGGAGTTGTAGCATGGGATGCCGAACGTGATGGTCTTCTGCATTTGTTGACCTGGAGCCTCTGTACTCGGTTGTGCCTAGTGGTTTCCGATGATCTCGTCCGAGAGCTCGAGCGCGGAGGCAACGACGCCATCCATGTCGTAGTAGCGATACTCGGCGAGGCGACCGACAACGTGGAAGTTGAGAACGCCCGAGACGCGCTCGAGGTACCTGCGGTACAGCTCGATGTTCTGCGGCTCGTTGATGACGTAGTAGGGCGTCTCGCCCATCCCCGGCAGGTAGGTGCGGGAGTACTCGCGCATGATGGTGGTCTTGCCGGGCACGACCTGGCCGGTCATGTTCTTGAACTCCGTGATGCGGGTGAAGTTCTCCGACACGGTGTAGTTGACGGTCCCCACGGGCTGGAACTGGTCGACCGGGAGGGTCTCGAACACCATGTCGACCGTACGGTACGGGAGGGCGCCGAGGTCCATGCCAAAGAGCTCGTCCAGGGCACCGGTGTAGATCACCTCTCCGCCAAACGGCTGACCGCAGACCTTGACCGACGTGCCGCCCATCTGCAGGATGTCACGGGCGTCAACACCCGTGAACACCGAGATGAGGTCGTGGTTGAGCATGCGGTCGAACATGGCCGTGTAGCCGTCCTTGGGCATCCCCTGGAAGGGCGCCTGCGGGAAGTAGCGGTCGTCATCGCCCACGAACACGGGGACGCGGCCCATGACTGCGGGGTCAATCTGGTCGGGCGTCTTGCCCCACTGCTTCATGGTGTAGTGGAGGAATACGTTCTCGTAGACGTAGTCCGCCACCTCGGCGAGCTCGGGGTCGTTCTTGGCCCTCAGCTCCATGATGGGAACCTTCTTGTCCTGCCCGAAGGCGGCGACGAGCTTCTGGTACAGGTGCTCGCCCTTCTCCTCGCCAAAGGCCAGCTTGAGGGACGTGTGGTTGAAGGGGACCGGCATCAGGGTGCCGTGGATGTTTGCCAGGACCTTGTGCTGGTAGTCCACCCAATCGGTGAAGCGCGAGAGGTACTGGTTCACGCGCTCGTTGTAAGTGTGATAGATGTGCGGGCCGTACTTGTGGACCAGGATGCCCGCCTCGTCGTAGTAGTCGTACGCGTTACCAGCAATGTGGTCGCGACGCTCGAGGACGGCGACCTTGTACCCGCACGCCTCGGCAAGCCGCCTGGCGCACACCGCTCCGGCGTAGCCTGCCCCAACGACGATTGCGTCGTATGCGGAGGGGTTGAAGCCCTCGGGCAACCCTTTGGCGATGCTCATGTGGATTCCCTTCGATGCAGGCTACCGCCCGGGGCGGCCCTGGACGCGGACATAAATAAATCGAGTTGAGGGCAGGCGCACACGCTCCCCCGGCTCGATTACGGAGTCGATTCTAACACGCCGCCCTATAATGTTTCAGAGTGCCGTCAAATACGCAGCCGACATGCATATTTTGTGGTCGGTCGGCACGTCCACACGCAGTTGGAGGCGTCATGAAGGAGAGGTTCTATGAGTGATTTTCTCAAGAGGATGAAAGAGAGCGCCAAGGCCGACCGCAAGACGATCGTGCTGCCAGAGGGGGAGGACCCGCGCACCATCGCGGCGGCCCAGAAGATCGTGGCGGAGGGTCTCGCCAACCTGGTAATCCTGGGTGACCCCGCCGAGGTCAAGGTCGAGGGCGCCCGCGTGGTCGACCCCAAGTCGTCCGACAAGCACGAGGAGTACGCCCAGGCCTTCGCCGAGCTCCGCAAGAAGAAGGGCGTCACCATCGAGCAGGCCCGCGAGCAGATGAACGACAACACCTACTTTGGCACCATGATGGTGAAGATGGGCGATGCCGACGGCCTGGTGTCCGGCGCATGCCACTCCACTGCCAACACGCTGCGCCCCGCACTCCAGATACTCAAGACTGCGCCCGGGACCAAGCTCGTGTCCGGGTTCATGATGGTCATCGTCCCCGACTGCGAGTTTGGCCAGGACGGCACCTTCATCTTCTCCGACATCGGCCTCAACATCGCACCGGATGCCGACCAGCTGTCCGAGATCGCCATCGCCTCCGCAGCGTCCTGGAAGTCGTTCATGGGAACCGAACCCGAGGTCGCGCTCCTCTCCTACTCCACCAAGGGTTCCGCCGGCGGTGACTCCGCAGAGCGCGTGCGCCAGGCGGCAGCCCTGGTAGCCGAGAAGGCCCCCGACCTCGCCTGCGACGGCGAGCTGCAGCTCGACGCCGCCCTGGTCCCCGAGGTCGCCTCGCTCAAGGCCCCCGGCTCCAAGGTCGCGGGCCACGCAAACGTCCTGGTGTTCCCCGACCTCGCCGCGGGCAACATCGGCTACAAGCTGGTCCAGCGCCTTGGCAAGGCCGAGGCCTACGGCCCCCTGCTCCAGGGCATCGCGAAGCCGGTCAACGACCTGTCGCGCGGCTGCTCCGCGGATGACATCGTGGGCGTGGTCGCCATCACCGCGGTCCAGGCGCAGATGGCAGCAAAGCAGGCCTAGGACTGTCGACGCTCCAAGAGAGCCTCGAAGGCGAGACACACGGGAGGGCCCGCGCGACGATCGCGCGGGCCCTCCCTTTGGTTCCGCTCCGCTACGCCTGGGGTGCTGCCTCCGCCGCCGCAATCCACTCGGATGGCATCAACCAACCGTGCTGGTCGGTGTGCAGGAGCTCCTCCGCCCTCTCGGAGAGGGGCTCGCCCAAGTACTCCTGGTAGCACCTCACGATGTCGGGGTTCTCGTAGGAGTTGCGGTACTTGGAGACCCGGTCGAGCCCGTAGAGCGCCTTGCCTCGCGCGCCCGCGAGCTCCTCCCCGTCGTGGATGGGCTGGCCGCCGCCCCCCACGCAGCCGCCGGGACAGGCCATGACCTCCACGAAATCGTAGGACACCTCGCCTGCGACGACCGCCTTGCACAGCGCATCCGCATTGGCGAGCCCGCTTGCGACGGCAACGCGCAGCTTGGTCCCCGCCAGGTCGAACGTGGCCTCCTTCCAACCCCTGAGGCCGCGGACGTCCGAGAACATGTCTGCGGCGGGAGCCTTCCCCGTCACCAGGTAGTGGGCGGTCCTGAGCGCGGCCTCCATGACGCCGCCGGTGGCACCAAAGATGACGCCGGCGCCGGTGCCGATGCCCAGGGGCTCGTCAAAGGGCTCCTCCCCCAGGGCACGCACGTCCACGTGGTCGGCCCTGAGCATGCGCTCGACCTCGCGGACGGTGAGCACGCAGTCGACGTCGGGGTCTCCGCACGCGTCCCGCATGGTGGGATAGGCGTACTCGGCCTTCTTGGCGACGCAGGGCATGATCGAGAGCGAGAAGATCTTGTGCGGGTCGAGCCCCAGGTACTCGGCGTAGTAGCTCTTGACGATGGCGCCGAACATCTGCTGCGGGCTCTTGCTCGTTGATACGTCGTCCACGAGCTCGGGATAATGGGACTTAACAAAGCGCACCCAGCCGGGGCAGCACGACGTGAACATGGGGTAGCCACCAGCCTGCGACTTGGGAAGGTGGCGCAGCAGCTCGCTCCCCTCCTCCATGATCGTGAGGTCAGCGGAGAAGTCGGTGTTCACGATGTAGTCGAAGCCCATGGGGCGCAGCGCGGCCACGAGCCTCCCCACGGTCGCCTCGTCCCCCTTGAGGCCCCAGTGATCGCCCCAGGCGGTGCGTACCGAGGGCGCAATCTGAACGATGGTGGTGACGTCGGGATCCGCCAGCGCGTCGTAGACGGTCATGACGTCGTCGCGCTCGCGGAGGGCGCCCACCGGACAGTGGGTGATGCACTGCCCGCACAGGGTGCAGTCCACGTCGTGGATGTCGCGACCACCGGCAACGTCCACGAGCGTGTGCGTCGCCCGGTTGGTGATGTCCCACACGTGGGATGCCTGGACCTTGTCGCACACCTGCACGCAGCGCATGCACTTGATGCACTTCTGGTTGTTCCTGATGAGCGGGAAGTCGCGCGGCCAGCGCTTGGGCGGCAGGTCGGTGTCGTACTCGAAGTCGACGATGCCCAGGTCGTTTGCGACCTCCTGCAGCGAGCAGTTGCCCGACCTCACGCAGGTGGTGCAAGCAACATCGTGCTGCGAGAGGAGCAGCTCCATGTTGGTGCGCCTGGCCATCCTCACCTTGGGGCTGTTGGTCAGGACCTCCATGCCGTCAACTGCGAGGTTGTTGCACGAGGCGACAAGGCGGTCAAAGCCCTTGACCTCGACCACGCACACGCGGCAGGAGCCGATCTCGTTGAGCTCGCGCAGATAGCACAGCGTGGGCACGTCGGCATCCGCCTCCCGACACGCGTCCAGGATGGTGGAGCCGGCGGGAACGCTGACCTCCCTGCCGTCCACGGTGAGCGTGACCTGCGCGGTGGAGACCGCCCTCTGGTCGGCCGCCTTCAGGCCTTCGCCATTTCCTACCACTGGAGCTCCCTCCCCCCACGGAACGCGCCAAACCCAAAGTGGTCGCAGCACAGGCAGCGAGAGGCCTCCTGCAGCGCCTCCTCGCGCGAAAGACCGTGCTCGATCTGACAGAAGTCGTGCCTGCGCTCGTTTGCCTCGCGAAACTTGGTCTCGGACCTGCCGCACGGGCCCACGTCCCTGAACTCGACGGGAGGGATGTCCACGGGAACGCCGACCTTGTGGTCATAGCCCAGGTAGTTATCGATGTTGCCCGCGGCGACCTTGCCTGCGTTGATGGCCCTGATCACCGTGGCGGGACCGCTCTGGCAGTCGCCCCCGCAGAAGACCCCGTCCATCCCGGGGACGCGACCGTCCGTGTCGGTGACGATGCGGCCACGGTTGCAGCCAACGCCAGCCTCCTCGAAGGGCTTGGACTGGATCGCCTGGCCAATGGCGACGATCACGCGGTCGCAGGGGATGGTCCTCTCCCCCGTGTCCGCGGGCCGGGGAGAGGGACGTCCCCCCTTGAACGAGCCGATGATCTGCGGCTGCACGACCAGCCCGCACACGTGGCCCGCCTCGTCCGCCTCGATGCGCACGGGGGCGTTGAGCTCAAGCAGCTCGCAGCCCTCCTCGCCCGCCCCGGCGATCTCCTCGTCCTGGGCGGTCATGTCCTGCACGCGGCGGCGATAGACGATGTTGACCTTGCTCGCACCGCACCTCACGCTGGAGCGTGCCACGTCCATGGCGACGTTGCCTCCGCCGATGACGCACACGCGCTGCCCTGTGAAGTCGGGGGTGTCCCCGTCCCCGATGGCGCGCAGCATGGCGACGGCGCTCTCGACGCCCTCGCTGTCCTCGCCAGGAAGCCCCAGCTTGCGGTCCCCATGGGCGCCGATGGCCAGATAGACGGCATCGTAGTCGCGCCTCAGTGCCTGGAGCTCGTCTCCCCCGACCTCCGTCTGCGTCCTCGCTTCGATGCCACAGTCGAGAATCCACTGGATCTCGCCGTCAAGCTCCTCTCGCGGGAGGCGGTAGCTCGGGATGCCGTACCGGAGCATCCCGCCCAGCTGCCTTCGCGCCTCGAGGATGGTGACCTTGTGCCCCATGACCGCCAGGTAGTAGGCGCACGAGAGCCCCGCTGGGCCTCCGCCCACCACGGCGACGCGCCTGCCCGTGGGCTCCGCCATTACCGGACGGTAGTCGGACTCCATGTTCTCGCAGGCAAAGCGCTTGATGGCCCTGATGTTCATGGGATCGTCCACCATGCCGCGCCGGCAGTGCATCTCGCACGGATGCTCGCACACCAGCCCGCACACCATTGGCAGCGGGTTGTCCTTGCGGATGAGACGAACGGCATCGGTGTTGCGTCCCGCCCTCACGAGCGAGATGTAGCCCGGGATGTCCACCCCGGCAGGACAGCCAGAGACGCACGGGACCTTCTCGGACTGCTTGAAGCCGCAGGCGTGGTAGGTCACGTGGTGGACGAAGTCGTCGCGGAACCCCTGGATGGCCGTGAGCGCCATGGCCCCCGCCTCATACCCGATCGCGCAGTCGCTCGACAGGTAGATGGTCCTGGCAAGGCGCTCGATGCCGTCGAGTGTGGCCATGGTGGCCCTGCCCCGCAGGACGTCGCTCAGGCGGTGACGCAGCGTGTTGAGCCCCACCCTGCACGGGGTGCACTTGCCGCAGCTCTGTGTGGAGCACATGTCCACGAACGCCATCGTGAACTCCACGGGGCACGGTGCGAGCGAGCTCACCGCGAGCCGCCGCCCCACCGCCGCGTGGAGCTCGTCCATGATGGCCTGCTCCTCGCTTCTCTCCATTACGTGCATTCGTGCCATAGAAAGCCTCTCCTTTCCGTGGCCTCATGGGCCGGCCCGCCCCTCCCCCATGGGGGCAGACACCTCAAAACAGTAGGCCCCGCATCACGGGGATGCGGGGCCAAGCTCACTGAACGTTCGTTACCGGAGCGCGAGCGGTCGTGGGATCACGTCCGCTAGGCATGCGGACCCGCGGCGCGAACCTCCTCGGGCATGTCCGGATACTTCTGGGCGGCGTTCTCCTCGAACATCCGGGCGACCTTGCGGGCGCAGCGCTCGTACTCGTCGCGGTCCGCCCAGGCGTTGCGCGGCATGAGAACCCTGTCCTCGACGCCCTCGACGTGCTTGGGCACGTCGAGGTTGAAGATGGGGTCGCGCTCGAACTCGCTCTCCTCGATGCTTCCGTCCAGCGCAGCGGACACCATGATGCGCGTGGACGCGAGGTCCATCCTGTTTCCCACACCGTAGGGGCCACCCGTCCAACCGGTGTTGATCAGGTACACGCGCGTGCCAGCCTTCTCCATCTTCTCGCCAAACATGTCAGCGTACCGCAGGGGCGAGAGGGGCATGAACGGCTCGCCAAAGAGCGTTGAGAACGTGGGCTGAGGCTCGGTGACGCCGCGCTCCGTGCCAGCGACCTTGCTGGTGAACCCGCTCAGGAAGTGGTACATGGCACCGTTACGGTCGAGCCTGGAGACGGGAGGCAGCACGCCAAACGAGTCGCAGGTCAGGAACACGATCACATTGGGATAGCGGCCCTGTCCCATGACCTGGGCATTCTCAATGTAGTCGATGGGATACGAGACGCGCGTGTTCTCGGTGAGGGAATCGTCGAAGTAGTCGGGCTTGCGCGAGACGGGGTCAACGACCACGTTCTCGCACAGCGCTCCAAATCGGATGGCGTTGTAGATCTGCGGCTCGGTGTGGGCCGAGATCCTGATGGCCTTGGCATAGCAGCCGCCCTCGAAGTTGAAGACGCTCCCCTCGGCCCAACCGTGCTCGTCATCGCCGATGAGCATGCGCTGCGGGTCTGCCGAGAGCGTGGTCTTGCCCGTGCCCGAGAGGCCAAAGAACACCGCCGTCTCGCCCGTAACCGGGTCCATGTTTGCGGACGAGTGCATGGGCAGGATGTTCTCTTCGACGGGCATGAGGTAGTTCATGACCGAGAAGATGGACTTCTTGATCTCGCCCGAGTACATGGTGCCAGCGATGAGTATCTCGCGGTCCTGGAAGTTGATGAGGACCACCGCCTCGGAGTTGGTGCCGTACTCCTCGGGGTCGAGCTTGAGTCCGGGGGCCACGAGCACGCTGAAGTCCTGCGGCTCGAACTCCTGGAGCTGGCGCTTGCTGGGCCTCACCAGCAGCTGTCGGGCAAAGAGCGCCTGGCTGGCGCGCTCGCACACCACCAGGAACTTGCGGCACCAGCGGCGGTCGGCTCCCGCGATGGCGTGGACCACGTAGAGGTCACGCGTAGAGAGGTAGTCGCACACGGCTCGCTTGACCCTCTCGTACCCCTCGGGCGGAAACGGCATGTTGACCGGGCCCCAGGCGATCTGGTCGTGGACGTCGGGGGTGTCGACGATGAAGCGGTCTCGAGGGGACCTGCCGGTGTACCTGCCCGTCCTGACGGCAAGGGCGCCGGTCGAGGTGAGATGCCCCTCGTTCGCCTTGAGCGCCTTCTCTACCAGGACGGCGGGAGAGCCGTCCACCAGGACCGCCCCGTGGGTGGAGGCGATGCCCGCCTCCGCAAGCTGGTCTTGAAGCATAGTGTCCTCCTTTGGGCGCACCGTTGGGCGTGGAGTTTGGTGCGCACCTACCCATCTTGCCCAAGGGGGAGGGCAAAGTTCGTTTCCGTCTGATTACCTCCCGCGGACGGCCGCGGTTTCTCGACTGGAGGACGAAGGCGAGAGGGGCGGGAGCACCTGGGCCCCCAGGAGCCTTGCCGCCCTGGGGTCGTGGGATGCCACGAAGAGGGTCCTTCCCCTGAGGTTGTCGCGAACGAGAGCGGCACACGCCTCGATCGCAGCGTCGTCGAGCCCCGCGAAGGGCTCGTCCAGGATGACGACGTCAGAGCAGGTCAGAAGCGCCCTCACCAGCTCCACACGCCGCCGCTGGCCCCCCGAGAGCCTGGACACGGGAAGGTCCACATCCAGTCCGGGAATCGCCTGGAGGAGAAGGCCGCGCACCTCTCTCCCGCTCGCCCACCCGCCGGCGCACAGCAGCACGTTGTCCAGGGCGCCGAGCCCCTCCACCAGGCGGGGCGACTGCTCGACCAGGCTCACGCGCCCCAGGGGGGCAACCTCCCCCGACGTAGGCGGGACGAGCCCGCACAGCGCCCGAACAAGCGTAGTCTTCCCGGCACCGGAAGGGTCGAGCATGCAGGCAGAGCCCCCGGCGGGGATGCGAATCGACAGGCCACTGAGCACGTCCCTCTCGCCCAGACGGACGTCCAGGCAATCGGTCGCGATGGGAGAGGAGCCGTCGTCACGCACTGCGGGAGACGTCCCGGAGCGGCGAAGCGCGAGTCTCGTCGCCAGCCCGCGGGATGCGCGAAGGAGCACGAGGAAGCACCTCTCGCATGCGAAGGACGAGAGCACGACCGCGATGGTCCAGGCAAAGAGGTCGGAGGTCTCGAGCAGGACCTTGGCCTGGTACACGCGCTCGCCCACGCTGGGGATGGGGGTGCCGATGAGCTCGGCGGCAACGCCCGCCTTCCAGCCCATCCCGCAGGCGTTTCGGCAGGTGGCCATCACGTAGGGCAGGATCTGCTGCCACACGTGCGCGAGTGCGACGCGCCACCGGGGAACGCGCATGACGCGGAGGAATGTGGTGAGGTCGTGATCGACCTGGCGGAGGGAGTCGCGCACGCAGAAGTAGAGCGGGGGGAACGTCGCCAGGAACACCACGGCGACCGGGACCACGTCCGTGCCAAGCCACAGGAGCAGGAGCACGATCACGCACACGATGGGCGTGCTCTTGAGGACGGCGACGCCCGGCTCGAGGAGGTCGGAGACGAGTTGGTACGAGCTTGCGACCGAGCCCAGCACGAGCGACGCGAAGAACGCAAGCAGGAAGCCGCACAGGATGCGCAAGAACGTGGTGCCGGCGATGGCGAGGAGGCTCCCGTCGAGGACGATCGCAGCGAGCGAGCGAGCTGTGTCGACCGGCCCGGCGAGGAGGAGCGTGCTGCCCACGCAGACGCTCGCAACCTGCCAGACGAGAAGCCACAGCACGCAGGCCGACAGCCGTCGACCCATGCTCCCCTTGCCCCGCCTCACCACTGGCACCGTCCGAAACGGGTGTGCCGCCGGAGGTTGTGCTGCTCGCCCTGCATGCGCGTGAGGCCCCCAGCCGCCTAGCCCAGGTAGTAGAAGTTCTCGGGAGGCAGCTCTCCGCCGACGCTCGAGGAGTCTACGTCGTACAGGACGGAGAGGAAGCCCGAGAGGTCATCGGACATCTCGTTCCCGGTGATGCAGACCACGTGGCAGCCGGGAATCGCCTTGGCGACGATCTTCTCGTTGTCCAGGATGCCAGCCTTGACAACCATCGGCGCAACGGCCTCGGGGTCGTCGTTTGCCTCCTTGACCGAGGCGGCCTGCTCCTTCATGAAGGTCTTGACCACGTCGGGGCGCTTCTGAATGAGCTCGTTCTGCGCGATGGTGACGCCCATCACGAACTTGGAGTCGGGGTTGTACTTGTCCCACACGTCGTTGAGGTCGATGGGCGCGGAGAGGGACGAGTTCTTTGCCAGCGCTGCGGTTACGAAAGGCTGGGGAAGCACGGCGACGGCGCTCGCGTCCTGGGCGAGGAGGCTCACGACCTCGGTCGCCTCGCTCTTGAACTCGAGCGTGACACCATCGGCGATGCCGGCCTTGTCGAGGAGGTCCCTCATCACGTACTCGGGGGAGGCACCCTTGCCCGTGGAGTACACGGTGCGCCCGCCGAGGTCCGTGAAGTCCTTGATGCTCGTGTCGGCGGTGACGACCGACAGCACGCCCAGGGTGTTGACGTCGATGACCGAGACCTTGCCCTTGGTCTTGTTGTAGAGGACCGCAGCGGCGTTCGCCGGCACGCAGGCGATGTCCAGGTCACCCTTGATGATGGAGGGGAGAATCGCATCGGGCGAGGCGGCGACGGTGAACTCGTAGTCCTCGGCAGCCTTGCCACTTGACGCCTGGTCCATGAGGTACGCGAGCCCGATGGAGGTCGGTCCCTTGAGGGCGCCGACGCGCACCATCTGCTTTGACGAGGAAGCGGAGCTGTCGGCGGAGTCGCCGTCCGACGAGGACGACCCACCCGCCGCCGGCTTGGATCCGCACCCGGACACCCCAAGGGCGAGCGAGGCGGAGAGGATGCCAGAGAGTTTGACGAACTGCCTGCGGTCGAGCATGTTGGTTCCCCCATCCCCGGATGTCCCCCACCGACATTTGTGGCAGGGGGCGTGGATATCAAAAGGCGATTAAGACCATAATGCTGATTATTGTCCAAGGAAAGGAGCTTCATGCCCTTCATGACGAGCATTGCCTCAAACGGCCTGACGGCAACCATTGACTCACGGGGCGCACAGCTCATGAGCCTCACCCGTGACGGCGGGGAGTGCCTGTGGCAGGGAGACGAGAGGTGGTGGCCCCGCAGGGCCCCCGTCCTCTTCCCCATCGTGGGCTCCCTGCGAGGTGACCGCGCGTCATCCTCGCAGGGAGAGGTGAGCCTGGAGCGCCACGGACTCGCCCGCAACAGGGAGTTCGAGCTGGTATCGAGCGACGACGGCTCCGCGAGGTTCCGGCTGTGCTCAGACGCACGGACGCGCGAGACGTACCCGTACGACTTCCGCCTCGAGCTCTCCTACTCGCTGGCAGACGGCGTCCTGACGCAGGCGTTTGATGTCACAAACACGGGGGACGTCCCTCTCCCCTTCGTCCTGGGGGGACACCCCGCCTTCAACGTCCCCCAGCCGCAGGGAAACGATGGCTTTGACTCCTACCGCCTGGAGTTTTCGCGCGCATGGACCTATGCGACCCCTCGCATCGACCCGTCGAGCGGACTCCTCGACTTCGAGGACCGTCTCCCGCTCCTTGACGGATCCGACACGCTGCGCCTGACCCACCGCACCTTCGACGTGGACACCCTGGTGTTCCAGGACGTTCCGGAGAGGTTCGTGCGCCTGGTGGGCGACGGCGGCCACGGGGTGGAGGTCTCGTTCGAGGGCTTCGACTACCTTGGGGTCTGGTCCGCCGCGGGGGATGCCCCGTTCGTCGCGCTCGAGCCGTGGACCGGTTGCGCAACGGCAATGGACGAGGACGACGTGTTTGAGCACAAGCGCGGGATGACGCTCCTCTCCCCCGGCCAGACCTTTGAGCGCTCGTTCCGCGTGCGCCCGTTCTAGGAGTCGACATGGAGATGAGACCCGCCGTGCGGGACGACCTGGACGCGTTGGCCAGCCTGTACGAGGGGGCACGCGACTTCATGCACCGCAACGGCAACCCGACCCAGTGGGCGGGGGAATATCCCTCAAAAAGCGACATCCTCGCAGACGTGCGCCGGGGAACGCTCTTTGTGTGCGAGAGCGAGGGAAAGATTGCCGGGTGCCTGTGCCTGCAGCCCGGACCCGATCCCGCCTACCTCAAGATAGAGGACGGGGAGTGGCTCGATGACGGGCCCTACTTTGTGATCCATCGACTTGCGGTACGCGAGCCCGGACAGGGGGTGGGAGGCTTCTGCCTGGACTGGGCGATGCAATCTGCCACGAGCCTGCGGGCAGACACCCACCGGGACAACGTGCCCATGCAGCGACTGCTCAAGAGCCGTGGGTTCGTTCACTGCGGAACCATCCACGTGAGTGACGGAAGTCCCCGCATGGCCTACCAGCTCGTGGTGGAAGGTGAGAGAGACGACGGTAGCTGGCTGTCATGGCTCCCCTGGAGGAGAAGAGGACTCTTGGGGTAGCGCGCCAAACCGCGCCTCCCCTTGCCAGGCGTCATGTAACGAAAGCGGGGCGCCTCGACTCATCGCCGAGACGCCCCGCTCCTTACCTTGTGACGGTGCTACTTGGAGAGCAGCGCCTCGACGTCGAGGGCGATCATGAGCTCCTCGTTGGTGGGAACCACGAGGACCTTCACCTTGGAGTCGTCGGTCGAGATGACACGGGGCTCGTCAGAGCGGACCTCGTTCTTCTTCTCGTCGATCTTGACACCAAGCCACTCCAGCTCCTTGGCGACGCCAAGGCGCATCTCGGCGGAGTTCTCGCCGATGCCGGCAGAGAAGGCCATCGTGTCAAAGCCGTGCATGGACTGGGCCATCTCGGCGATGAGCTGAGAGGTGCGGTAGTAGAACATCTCGAGCGCCATCTGGCAGTTCTTGTCACCCTTCTCGGCACCGGCCTCGATGTCGCGGGAGTCGGACGAGACGGCGGAGAGCGCGAGCAGGCCGGACTGCTTGTTCATCATGGTATCGACCTGGTCGATGGTGTAGCCGCCCTCGCGAACCAGGTAGCACACGGTGGCGGGGTCGATGGTGCCGCAGCGGGTACCCATGATCAGGCCATCGAGCGGGGTGAGGCCCATGGTGGTGTCCATGTCGTGCCCGTCCTTGATGGCGGAGAGGGACGCGCCGGAGCCAAGGTGGCAGCTCACAAGCTTGTGGACGTCACCCTTCAGGAACTCGTTGGTGGTCTTCCAGATGTAGCGGTGAGAGGTGCCGTGGGCGCCGTACTTGCGGATGTGCAGCTTGTCCACCACGTCGCGCGGGAGAGCGTAACGCCAAGCCTTCTCGGGCATGTTGTAGTGGAACGAGGTGTCTGCGACGATCACGTTGCCGATGGAGGGGAACATCTCGCGGCAAATCTGGATTACGTCCGCCTCCGCATAGTTGTGGAGCGGGGCGAGAGGAGCGACCTCGCGGACCCAGCCCAGGGTCTCGTCGGTTACGACCTTGGACTCGGGGAAGTACCAGCCACCCTGAACCACGCGGTGGCCGATGCCCTCAATCTTGTCGGTGTCAAAGCCGGCCTTGTCAAGGATCTCGAAGACGTGCTTGATGGCGGTCTTGTGATCCGGGAGGGCGACCTCGGTCTTCTGCTTCCCGCCGTCGTTCTCCTCGTGGCCGATGAAGGAGCCATCGATGCCGATGCGCTCACAGTTGCCCTTGGCGAAGACCTTGCCGGACTTGGTGTCGAGGAGCTGGTACTTCAGCGACGAGCTACCAGCGTTGATTACTAGGACGTTCATGCGACTCCTCTCGCGGGCACAAGGCCCGCATCCCTTCTCACCCAACTAACACAAGCGACCTCATCATAGCGATATGCCGCTACGTGAGGGTTCGTCGATGTCAGCGGGCGTCGAAGACCTCCTCCTGCGCGATGGTCGCGGCGAGCTCCACGCAACGGGGGCAGGGGCAGAGGACCTTGCCCGCCCCCACACCCTTGAGGTCGGCGCAGCGCACGGCCCCCGCCTCGCGGCAAAAGCGGTCAACGATGCGACGCGAGATCGCGTAGGTAGACGCCTTGCTGTTGGGACGCTCGAGGTTGCCCGTGCTGTTGGCGAGACCCGCCACCACGCACGCTCCACTCGCCGCCCCGCAGGTGCCCTGCATTCCGCCCATGCCAAGGCCAAGGCCCTCGGTTGCGCGGAAGAGGGTCTCCTCGTCGACGCCCAGTCGCTCCGCGAAGGCGCAGGCGACGGCTTGGGCACAGTTGTACCCGCGCTCGTGGCGCTCGGTCGCCCGTGCGGCCATCTCCTCGGCGGCACCCATGGCTACTCCTTGGGGAGGAGGCCCTCGCCGAGCCCCTCCCCGCCCAGGACGTGCAGGTGCAGGTGGTGGACCGTCTGACCGGCGGCATCACCTGTGTTGGCGATGACGCGGAACCCGCTCTCGCGGATGCCGGTCCTCTTGGCGACCTCGTCCACACCGTGGGCCAGGGCCGCGAGGGTCTCTGCAGGGACGTCGTCCACCAGGTTGTCGTAGTGGTCCTTGGGGACCACCAGGACGTGGACCGGCGCCTGTGGGTTCATGTCCCTGAACGCGCAGACCAGGTCGTCCTCGTACACGTAGTCTGACTCGATCTGGTGGTTGGCGATCTTGCAGAAGATGCAGTCGTCCTTGGTTGCCATGGGTCTCTCCCCTTCCTCTCGTTCCCGCTACTCGTCGATGAACGCCGTCGACGGCGCGGCGGTGGTGTCCGTGACCTGAGCGGACTCGGTGGTGTCGAGCAGCACCTGGACCTTCTGCTCGGCGTTGGCGAGACGCGCCCTCAGGCTCTTCAGGAGCTCTACCCCCCTGGCGTAGAGGGTCATGGACTCCTCAAGCTCGAGCTCGCCGCTCTCGAGCCTGCGGACGATCTGCTCCAGCTCGGTCGACGCCTCCTTGAAGCTCATTCCCTCGATGTCGGCGAACTGTGCGCCCGTCCCGTCCTTCTTCTCTTCCATCGCTATGCCTCCCTCGGGCTCGCGCCCGTCTTCTCGTCCCTGCTGACGCCCGTGACCTCCGCCTGAATGATGCCATCCGACACGAGCACGCCGATCGCATCGCCTGGCGAGACCTTGCCCACCTTGTCTACGACGTGCCCGTTGACGTCGCTCGCCACCGCATAGCCCCTCCCCAGGACCTTGAGGGGCGAGAGGGCGTCGAGCGTGGCGGCCGACCTCGTGACCTCCGCATGGAAGGGAACCAGCATCCTCCGCGCGGCAGTCGAGAGGCGAGAGGCGTCGGTGGCCAGCATCTCGCCCCTCCGCTGTAGGGTCCGGGGAATCGCATCGTGAAGCCGCTGCCCGGTCTGCTCGAGCTGCGCCTCGCGATCAAGCAGCATGCCTCGGGGGTCGGACAGGCAGCGCCTGGTCCCCATTGCGTCAACGGCGACCGCGCGCCGCCTGATCGACTCCCTCACCGAGTTGGTTGCGAGGAGGGCGAGGGTGTCGAGTCGCTGCACCTCTCCGGAGAGCTGCTTGCCCATGGCCTTGCCAAGGCGCTCCGCGCGCTCGGAGATCTTCCCCTCCACCTCGTCGAAGGCAGGCGCGACGGACTCCGCCGCAGCCGTAGGCGTTGAGCAGCGACGGTCTGCCACCATGTCGCAGATGCTTGTGTCCGGCTCGTGCCCGATGCCGGTGATGACCGGAACGGGACAAGCGGCGACGGCACGAGCGAGCGCCTCGTCGTTGAACGTCATGAGATCCTCGAACGAGCCTCCCCCGCGAACGAGCAGGATGGCATCGGGCCGCGCGGCGGCGGCGACCCCGAGCGCGCGGATGATGGTCTGCGGCGCACCTGGCCCCTGGACCATGCACCCCACAACCTGAATCTGGACGAGCGGGTTGCGCCTGGCGAGGGTTCGCTTGACGTCTTCTATGACGCTGCCCGAGAGCGACGTCACGACCGCCACGCGCACGCAGAATCGCGGAATGTGGCGTTTGCGGGCAGGGTCCATGAGCCCCTCGGCCTCGAGCTTGCGTGCGAGGGCGGCGACCTGCTGGCGCAGGAGCCCCTCCCCCGCCACCTCGAGCCTCGAGGCAATGAACGAGAGGCGACCGGTCCCCGCATAGACGCCGAACCTGCCCGTGAAGGTGACCTCCAGGCCGTCCCTCAGCCGAAACCCGCACCTGGCATAGGTCCCGCGCCACACGATGACGTCCATGGCGCTGCTGTCGTCCTTGATGGTGAAGTAACAGTGCCCGGAGCGCGCGTTTGGACCCCTGAACCCCGAGACCTCGCCGTTCACGACGATCTGCGGGATGGTGTCGACGGTCCCCTTGACCAGCTCGACGGCCTGCGAGACCGAGAGCGGCGCCTCCGATTCGCCCCTCTCCATGGCTAGTCCCTGTCCGTCTGACCGAGGAGGTACAGGAGCTGGAGCACCGAGACCAGCGCGGCGGCGACGTAGGTGAGCGCCGCGGCGGTGAGGACCTGGCGGGCACCGCGCTCGTCGATGCTGCCGCCCGCGCGGCCCAGATAGGCGACTGCCCTCCGCGAAGCGTCGATCTCGACGGGAAGCGTCACCAGCTGGAACAGGACCGAGAACGCAAAGAGCAGCACGCCGATGCGGACGAGCCCGACCGCGTTGATGAAGATGCCCACGATGAGAAGGATGCTCCACAGCTGCTGGGTCACGTTGACCACCGGCACGAGGGCGGTGCGGAACTTGCCGAAGGCGTAGCCCTTGGCGGTCTGGACCGCATGCCCCGCCTCGTGGCAGGCGACGGCCACGGAGGCGACCGAGGCTCCCTCGTAGTTCTCGCCCGAGAGGTGAAGACGGTTATCGCGTGGGTCGTAGTAGTCGCTCAGGTGGCCGGAGACGCGCGCGAGCCCGACGTTGGGGGCACCCTCGCTATCGAGCATCCTGCGCGCGACCTCAGCCCCCGTGCCGCCCGCGCTCGCGGGCACCTTGGACCACTTGCGATAGGTGGAGTTGATGTATGCCTGGGTCGCGCCGCCAAGGACGAGCGAGACGATGATGATGCCCCAATAGGCGAGCCCGGATCCGTAGAAGTAAATCATGTGGGTGCGTTCCTTCCTGTGCTGAACCCTGCCCCGCTTGTACCCCACTGGGGCGACGCCCTTCTCACACCCATGGTACGCCGGACCCCGGACACCAAATCCCCACCCTGTGGGATGGGGGACTCAGAGCAGCTCTATGCCGCCGTCCTTGATGGTGAGGCCAGTCTCGCCGGCGAGGAGGCGCTCGAGCTCGCAGCCAAGTAGGTCGTATCTCCACCCCGAGGAGAGGCTCGACGAGCCGGGGTCGTTCAGGAACTCGAGGAGGTCGTCGCGGGTCGCGATGAGCTGAGACGCGACGCCGCTCCTCTCGGAAACCAGGCGGAGCAGCGCGTACATGAGGTCGAGCACGCTCTCGGTCTGGGCGCCCGGGCGCTCGTGGCGACGGCGCTCGGGCAGCGAGTTGGGATTTGCCTCAAGGCCGCGCGCGATCGCGTCGACGGCAGCCTGCGCTTCGGCCCTCCCGAGCTGCTCCGTGCCGCGGATGCGGAGGAGCCGGTCGACGGTCCTGGGAGCCCTCTTGCAGGCCTCGAGCACCACCTCGTCGGTGAGGACCCACCTCCTGGGGAGGTTGCGCCTCTCCGCCACCCCCTCGCGCCAGGCGCAGAGCTCGCGCGCAACGGCAAGCTGCTTGCGCGTGAGTGACCCCGCCCGCCTGAGATGGAGGTAGGCCTCCCTTGGGTTGCGCTCGTAGCGGTCGGGACGCGTGAGATCCTCCATCTCGGGGAGCAGCCACGAGAGCCGGTCCCTCTCCACCAGCTGCGCCATCAGGGACTCGTAGACGGCAGGAAGGTACGTGACGTCGTCCTCCGCGTACCGAAGCTGCTCGGCGTCGAGGGGCCTGCGCGACCAGTCCGTGAGCGAGTCCGCCTTGGGCAGGTGAACGCCGCAGCAGGCCTCGACCAACGCACCGTACCCAATCTGGTTGCGATAGCCCACGAACGCCGCGGCGAGCTGAGTGTCAAACGACGGGGCGGGGACGAGCCCCATCGCATCGTTGATGACCTCCAGGTCCTGGCCGCACGCGTGGAAGACCTTCACGATCCTGGAGTCGCCCAGGAGCGCGACGAGTGGGCTCAGGTCCTTGATGAGGATGGGGTCTATTGCCGCGGACTCGTCCGCCGTGGCAACCTGAATGAGGCAGAGCTGGGGGTGATACGTGCGCTCCCGAATGAACTCGGTGTCGACTGCGAGGATGCCGGACCCCGACGCTCTTTCGCAGAAGGTGGCCAGCTGTTCCGCGTCACTTATGTACACGCGCCCTCGATTCTGGGTCAAAAATAGCTACCATGACATCTATGTGCGCCTTGGGCGCAACCTCATTATCATAACGAACCACATGGGAGGCAACGTGCGCACGCTCATCGTCCATAACCTCAAGTCGGGCTTTGGGTCAAACGCGGTCTTCGAATTCGAGCGGGCCCTGCTGCGCGATGGCGACGAGGTGACCCTGCGCGCGCTCCCCGAGGAGGGCGGCGCCCGCGAGGCGGTTTGCGATGCCGAGGACTTTGACCTCGTGGTGGTCTCGGGCGGCGACGGGACCGTGACCAACCTCCTCTTTGAGTTGAGGGACCGCGACGTGCTCACCTGCATCTTCCCCTCCGGCACGGCGAACCTGCTCTTCGCAAACCTCGGCAGCGCCCCGGAGCCGTCCGCAATCGCCCACGCCTGCCGCCTTGGCCGCTCGGTCCACACCGACCTGGGCGTCATGCGCTGGACCGACGAGGACGGCAGGCCCCGCGAGCACGGGTTTGGCATCATGGCGGGAACCGGCTTTGACGCGCAGCTCATGCGCGCGGCAGTCCCCAACAAGAAGAGCATGGGCGAGGCGGCCTACTTCGCAGCCGCCCTCTCCAACATCCACCCCGACATCATCCACTTCGACATCACGGTCGACGGCAGGCACTACGAGAGGGACGCCATCGCCTGCATCGTAGCCAACAACGCGATGATCCAGGGCGAGATCGAAGTCGTTCCCAATAGCACGATGACCGACGGCAAGCTGGACGTCATCCTCCTCGAGACCTCAGACGCCGTCCAGCTCCTCCGCCCCATCTTCGCGGGTATGGTCGACAAGTCGGGAAACTCCGTGGGACGTCCCTACCTGGAACAGTTCACGGGCGAGACGATCGAGGTCAACAGCTCTAAGCCCATCCCCATGCAGACGGATGGCGAGGTAATCCCCGGCCTCGTGAGCAGCTACGTCGCCCAAGTCATCCCAGCCGCCAACAAGCTCATTGTCGACCCCCTGAGCCGCTACGAGCCCGATGACGGAGGAACCGAGGGCTTCGGAGGCACCGAGACCGTCGCCTTCCCAGAGATCTAGGAGGTACCCCATGTACTCCTTCGACGCTCGCGTTCGCTACAGCGAGTGCGACGAGGACGCCAACCTCTCGCTCGTCTCGCTGGTCAACTACCTCCAGGACTGCTCCACCTTCCAGTCGCAGAACCTGGGGGTGGGGCTCGAGTTCATGCGCGAGCATCACTTCAGCTGGTTCATCTCCGCGTGGCAGATCGAGATAGACTCCCTCCCGCGATTCTTCGACCCAATAAGGGTGAGCACCTGGTGTCACACGCTGGGAAAGACCCAGGCGGGCAGGAACTTCACCATCTGCGACCCCTCGGGAAGTCCCTACGTGAGGGCGGACTCGCTGTGGTTCGTGTTCGACACCGAGCGCCGCAGGCCAATCAGGATTCCCGAGTCCGAGAGGATCTACGACGAGGGCGACGCGCCCCTGGACATGCCGCCCACGCAGAGGAGGCTCCCGGTCGAGGGGCCGTTCGTCCAGGCATCCGAGGTGACCATCTCCGAGCAGCACCTGGACACCAACCGCCACGTCAACAACGCCCAGTACATCATGCTGGCCCTTGACGCGCTCGCCGAGCTCGGCGAAGCCGTGAGCCCCAGGCGGATCTGCGTGCAGTACCGCCACATGGCCCTGCTCGGAGACACCGTGGTGCCAAGGGTGCACGAGGTCCAGGGCGGCCACACCGTGGAGCTCTCGTCCCCCACAGGTGACGACTACGCCGTGGTCCAGCTGCTCTCGCGGTGACGGACTCAGACGAAACGTGACTCAGGCGAGAGGCTCGGGAGTGATTTCGGTGAAGGTTACCAAGGCGGCATGCGCAATCATGGTGAGGGACGGCAGGGTCTTTGCCGCCCGCCGCGGACATGGCATGGACGGATGGGAGTTCCCCGGCGGCAAGGTCGAGGAGGGCGAGACGAGCGAGCAGGCCGTTGCCCGGGAGATTCGCGAGGAGCTGGGCGTTGACCTCTCCACCACGTGGTACCTGGACACCATCGAGTACGACTACCCCGACTTCCACCTGAGCATGGACGTGTTTGTGAGCGAGCTCGCCCCCGGAGAGGAGCCCAGGCTGCTCGAGCACCGCGAAGGCAGGTGGCTAGGTCGCGCGGAGCTGGGCGACGTGGACTGGCTCCCCGCCGACCTGAGCCTGATTGACAGGGTCGGCGCAATGTGGGACAGCATCTTCCAGCCCAGTCACCTGTAGCGCGTCTCCCCCTCGACGCGGCCATCACACGCCAATCACCCGGGGAGCGCGAAACTTGCTCTTGGGTATCATGGGAGCGTGAACACATGCGAGGAGGTATCCCATGAACGACCAGACACCAGCAGAGGGGGCACTGGCGACGCTCGACGCGCCCGCCCGCCCCATAGAGACGGCCTCGGCAACGACCTCGCCAGACAACGCAAACTCGGGTTCCAAACCCATTGTCATCGCCGTGGCGGGCCTGCTCGTGGCAATGCTCGTGTTCTCGTCGATCGCGAACGGCATCGGACACCTCGTCTCGCTCGCCTATGTCGCGTACTCAAACTCGCCTGACATCCAGGGTGGGGTCGACCCCTACTACTACCTTGACGACAATGGCGGCGACCAGCTGGAGCGGCTGGTGGAGGGTGGCGGCGACGCGCACGACGGCATCCAGGACGGGATCGACTGGTACATGTAGCGACGGGCCGTCGTCGTTGCAGGGTGACACCGGAGGGAGCGAAATGAGCAGGGCGGACGACATCTTCGTCGCAATGTGCAGGGACATCATCGAGAATGGGACCTCCAACGCCGGCCAGCGCGTGAGGCCGCACTGGGAGGACGGGACCCCCGCCTATACCATCAAGCGCTTTGGCGTCTGCAACCGTTATGACTTGCGGGAGGAGTTCCCCGCCATCACACTGAGGCGAACGGCGCTCAAGAGCTGCATGGACGAGGTCCTCTGGATCTACCAGCGCAAGTCCAGCAACATCCACGACCTCCACTCCCACATCTGGGACGAGTGGGCGGACGAGGACGGTTCCATCGGCAAGGCATACGGCTACCAGATCGGTCGAAAGAGCAGCTATCCCGAAGGTGAGTTCGACCAGATGGACCGCGTGCTCTACGACCTCAGGAACAATCCCTTCTCTCGCAGAATAATGACCAACACGTACAACTTCGACGACCTGTCGGAGATGAACCTGTATCCCTGCGCCTACAACGTGGTCTACAACGTGACCCAGGCCACGGGTGACGATCGCCCAACGCTCAACATGCTCCTCGTCCAGCGCAGCCAGGACGTCCTTGCCGCCAACAACTGGAACGTGTGCCAGTACGCCATCCTGCTCATGATGGTCGCCCAGGTGAGCGACATGGTTCCGGGCGAGCTCGTGCACATGATCTCGGACGCCCACATCTACGACCGCCACGTGGACGTGGTGAGGGAGCTCATCTCCCGGCCCACCTTCCCGGCACCCAAGGTCCGGCTCAATCCCAACGTGCGCGACTTTTACGACTTCACGACCGACGACCTGGTGGTTGAGGACTACCAGCACGGACCGCAGGTCAAGGACATCCCCATCGCCGTCTAGAAGGGCACAAGAGATGGATGCAATCGTCTCCGTCACCGACGACTGGGGCATTGGCCGCAATGGCAACCTCCTCGTACGAAACAGGGAGGACATGCGTCGCTTTGTGCGCCTGACGATGGGAGGCACCGTGCTGATGGGGCACTCGACTTTCCTCAGCTTCCCCGGAGGTCCCCTCAAGGGCAGGAGGAACGTCGTGCTCTCCAGGAACCCGAATCTCGTGATTCCCGGGGCGGAGGTGTTCAACAACGTCGATCAGGCGCTCGTGGCAACCTCGGGCGACGAGAAGGTGTGGCTCATAGGCGGCGAGAGCCTGTACCGTCAGCTCCTCCCCCGCTGCTCGCACGTCTATGTGACCCGCAACCACGTAGTCGTTCCCGCAGATGCCTGGTTCCCCAATCTTGACCGGGATCAGGCTTGGGTCGCAGGAGAGCCAGAGGGCTCGGGAACCACCACGGCGGGGGTCAGCTTCGACTTCGTCACATACGCTCGGGCAGGTGAGAGGGGCTAGCACCTGGCCCCAAGCCACATCCATCGGCATCGCCGCGACAGGCGCCACCCCCGTTGACCGGGGGTGGCGCCTTATTGTGCCGAGGCACGTCTCGCCAAATAGCACGGCAGACGAAGCTCTCCCCAATGGGAAAGGGAGGGAGCCGGAGCACGCTCCGACCCCCTCCCCCATGTATGCCCCTGGTGTGGGAACGCCTACTCGTAGTCGCCCACGTTGATCCAGCTGAGGAGGAACTCCTCGTTCTCCTTGCGGCCACGCGCGAGCTCCGCGGCGGCAACGACGGGCAGCCAGTAGTGGATGAGCTGCTTGGGGGTGTCCGTCTTGGTGGAGTAGAGGTCCAGGTACCTCTCGGCGAGGTCGTCGTCGCGACGCTTGAGAAGCAGGTAGGTCGTGGCAGCGTCGACCTCGGCGATGCCAGCGGTGACGTGCGCCCAGTCAACCAGGTAGAGCTGGTCGTCCTCGTCGCAGACGATGACATTGGACGGGACGAAGTCACCATGGCAGATGCTGGTGCCGGAGTGCATGCCGTCGACACGCATCTGCAGGTCGTAGCGCGTGGTGGGGTCGATCTGCTTGCAGGACCCGATCATGCGCGCGAGCTTGTCCTTCTGACGGTTAAGAAGGGGTGCCTCTGCCTCGTGGATCTCGGTCTGCAGATCGACGAACATGGCAAGGTACTTGTCTTCGTTAGCCTTGTCGTCGTCCATGAGCTGGCGGAGCGTGGTGCCCGGGATGTACCTGTTGGCGATTGCCCAGGAGCCCTTGTGGTCTCCCTCCTCCACGCGAGAGACCTCGAGAACCTCGCAGGAACGGACACCGGAGCCATTGACGCGGGCGATATTCAGCGCCTCGTTGAACACGTCGGCAGCGGGCTTCTCGGTGTTGAAGACCTTGACGACCCTCTCGCCGTCTTGATAGACGACCTTGTTTCCACGGCTGATGAGCTCGACCTTGCTATCCGAAAGCCTCATTGTTTGAGCCTCCTTGGTCTTGGTGCCTCGACGTTGTGACCAACTAGTCCTCGTAGGAGCTTGCGGGACGGCCGTAGTAGGCGTCGAGGTACAGCTCCTTCATCTCGCTCATGAGCGGGTAGCGCGGGTTGGTGCCAGTGCACTGGTCGTTGAAGGCCTGCTCGGTCATCGCGTCGAGCGTGTCGAGGAAGTACTTCTCGTCCACGTTGTACTCGGCAATGGTGTGCTTGACGCCCACGTGGTCGAACAGCTCGCGAATCTTGAGCAGGAACTTCTCGAAGACCTCCTTGTCGTCCTTGCCCGTGACCCCGCAGAAGCGCGCGGCATCGGCGTAGCGGTGCAGCGTCTTGGGATGGTCGTACTGGGGGAAGGTCCCCATGCGGGTGGGACGCTCGGCCGCGTTGTAGCGCATGACGCGGGTGAGGATGACAGCGTTGGCCAGGCCGTGCGGGATGTGGTGGAAGGCACCCAGCTTGTGGGCCATTGAGTGGTTGAGGCCGAGGAACGCGTTGGCGAAGGCGAGACCACCGAGGCAGGAGGCGTTGGCCATGTGGTCGCGGGCCTCGACGTCGTTGGGGTTGTCGAAGGCGCGGGGCAGGTACTCGAACACGAGCTTCATGCCCTGGAGCGCGAAGGAGTCCGTGTAGTCGGACGCCATCATCGAGACGTAGGCCTCAAGGCAGTGAGTGAGGACGTCGACGCCGGAGGCGGCGGTGAGGCCCCTGGGCTGGCTCATCATGTTGTCCGTGTCGACGATGGCCATGTTGGGCATGAGCTCGTAGTCAGTGATGGGCCATTTAACGCCGGTGGTCTTGTCGGTGATGATGGCGAACGGGGTGACCTCGGAGCCGGTGCCCGAGGAGGTCGGGATGGCGACGAAGAAGGCCTTCTTGCCCATCTTGGGGAAGGTGTAGACGCGCTTGCGGATGTCCATGAAGTCGGCGGACATGTCGTCGAACTTCTCGTCGGGGTTCTCGTACATGGACCACATGATCTTGCCGCAGTCCATGGCGGAGCCGCCGCCCATGGCGATGATGCAGTCGGGCTGGAAGGCATTCATCTGCTGCAGGCCCTCGAGCGCGGACTGGAGCGACGGGTCAGGCTCGACGTTCCAGAAGCTGGAGTGCACGATTCCCAGCTGGTCGAGCTTGTCCTCGATGGGCTTGGTGAAGCCGTGCATGTACAGGAACTGGTCCGTGACGATGAAGCAGCGCTGCTTGTGGTAGACGTCCTTGAGCTCGTTGAGGGCGACGGGCAGGCAGCCCTTCTTGAAGTAGACCTTCTCTGGGGTACGAAGCCACAGCATGTTCTCACGCCTCTCCGCCACGGACTTGATGTTGAGCAGGTTCTGGACGCCGACGTTGCCGCAGACGGAGTTGCCGCCGTAGAAGCCGCAGCCAAGCGTGAGCGATGGGGTGAGCATGAAGTTGTAGATGTCGCCGATGCCACCCTGGGCGGCAGGGGTGTTGATGAGGATGCGGCAGGTCTTCATCGCATTCTCGTGCTTCTCGAGCTTCTCCTTCTCGTTGACGTTGACGAAGAGGGAGCTGGTGTGGCCGCGGCCGCCATCGTTGACCAGGCGCGAGGCCTTGGCGATGGCGTCGTCGAAGTCTTTGGCGCGATACATGCCGAGGACGGTGGTGAGCTTCTCGTGCGCCCAGGGCTCGCTGGGCTCGACGGAGGTCACCTCGGCGATGAGGACCTTGGTGGCCCTGGGGACCTCGATGCCCGCCATCTCGGCGATCTTGGCGGCAGGCTGGCCAACGACCTTGGGGTTGACGCCACCGGACTTGGTAATGACCAGGTTGCCGACCGTGGGAATCTGGTCGCCCTGGAGGAAGTAGCATCCGCGACGCTCGAACTCGGCCTTGACCTCGTCGTAGACCTTGTCGAGCACGATCACGTTCTGCTCGGTGGCGCAGATCATGCCATAGTCGAAGGTCTTGGAGTGGATGATCGAGTTGACGGAGAGCTGGATGTCAGCCGAGTCGTCGATGATCGCGGGGTTGTTGCCGGGGCCGACGCCGACGGCGGGCTTGCCGGAGCTGTAGGCGGCGTTAACCATGCCGGGGCCACCGGTGGCCAGGATCACGTCGCAGGAGTGCATGAGCTCGTTGGTGAGCTCGAGCGACGGCTCCTCGATCCAGCTGATGATGTGCTTGGGCAGGCCCGCTGCCTCGGCGGCATCGCGGACGATGCGCGCGGCCTCGATGGTGCACTTCTTGGCACGGGGGTGCGGGCTGATGAGGATGGCGTTGCGCGTCTTGAGGCAGATCAGGCTCTTGAAGATCGAGGTGGAGGTGGGGTTGGTCGTGGGGATGACCGCGGCGACGATGCCGATGGGCTCCGCGATCTTCTTGAACCCGTAGGCCTTGTCCTCCTCGATCACACCGCAGGTCTTGGTGTTGCGGTAGGCGTTGTAGATATACTCCGCCGCAAAGTGGTTCTTGATGACCTTGTCCTCGACGAGGCCCATCCCCGTGTCCTCGACCGCCATCTTGGCGAGGGGAATGCGCGCCTTGTCGGCAGCCATCGCGGCAGCGAAGAAGATCTTGTCCACCTGCTCCTGCGTGAAGGTTGCGAACTCGGCCTGCGCGGCACGCATCTCCTTGATGCGAGCCTGCAGCGCCTCGACGCTGTCAATAACTGAAACCTGCTCGGGTGCGTCCATGTGGCCTCCAGTCGACCGGTTGGGACATGAGCTTGCGATTTCCCGCAATGCATGCACATATCATATCGCATGGGAATGTTCCCACGCTGGCTGAATGGCGATTTTATGAACGAGACGCAACGCAGTTCACCTGCGGTTTTGAAGTTGATCACATATCAGTGGTCAGGTTGTTTGACCCTCATTCGCCCAGCTGAAAAAGTTTGAGAGGACATACGTTCTGCATAGTGCTGGAATGTTTATCCATCATGAACTGGCAAGGAGGACTCAAGGGCGAGAAGCGCGTCGCGAACGTCTCCCCCGCCCCACTCCCAAAGGTCGAGGCGCAGCCAGGCCTCCCCAGCCTCACCCGACGGGAGGGCGAGGAACGCATTGCGACCGTCCCTCTCACATTCCTGGCGCATTGCCTCGACCCCGACGGAGGGGACGAGGTCCACGAGGGGGCCAAAGCCATCGAAGAGCAGGCTTGCGGCGACCTCATGGCTGGGGTCGGTCGGCAGCCCCGGATAACGGAGCCTTCGCACGCCAGGGTGGCAGGAGAGAAACGTTGCGACCACCTGCGCGAGGTCGTTCGCCCGCTTGCGACGCTCGTTATAGCCTGGGAGCGCCTCCGCCACGGCACGCTGCTCTTCCCCCGAGGCACCAGGCAAGAGGTCGAGCCGGTCGAGGAGGCCGGGGATGGAACGGGCGTCCCGCGACACGCTCACGGCGACAAGCCCGCACCCCCGGTCGTCAAAAACGTGGTCGAGACGCTCGAGCACGACGTGCCCGCCCCTCCTCCCCGGGGAAGACCCGAACGAGCTCGCCGTGGTGTTGTCCACCACGAGCACCTCGCCGCGCGCCCGGTACCCGGAGGCGAGCGCCCTCATGTCCGGCACCGTCACCGGGATGCCGCCCAGGCTCTCCACGGGCACGACCCCGGGGAGCCCGAGCCCATCGAGGAGCTCTCGCGTTTCCCCGCAACGAACGATGCGCGTCCTCTGCGCCCCGATGCGCTTTGAGAAGCCACGCTCCACCTCGCTTTGTGCAACCGTCATGTGACGCCCCCTCCCCAGACGATGCCACCCATGTCCTAGTGCGCGTCCTCAAAGGTTTTGAGGAAGAGCCGGTAGTCGATCTCGTTCTGGTCGGCATAGGCTCGGGCGAGCGAAGATGCCAAAGTTCGCGAGGTGCGCGTCTCCGCAGGCCTGAACCCTGATGTTCGTGGTTGGGGTATGCGACAGGTCGTCTGCCATGATGACTGCGGCACCACGGTAGAAGGAGAAGGGGGACTCCGCTATGCGCTGGTGGCGAATTGGCAGGAGGTCTTGCACGCGGTCTCCCTCCTGCTTGCGGAGAAGGTCCATGGCACGCTGACGGTCCTCCCCAACCTTCCAGACGGCATGGCTGCTACGCGGTACCTGCTTGCGGAGCGCCTTGCCATACGAAAGCGACTCCTCGCGAGTGACCCGCTCCTTTGGCCTGAGCTCCTCCTCGAGAAGCTCGCGGAGGCACCCGTGGCCAATCCCCGATGCACCGTCTGGCGGTGAGATGCGGGAGAGGACCGCCTCAGATGCGGACGCCGGGAGGGACTTCACCCTCGAATACAGCGCTGCCGGAAGGCTCTGCCTCCGGGCCTGTGGCCGCTCCGCCTCTCCCAAACCAAGCTCATCACCCTGCGCCATGTGGCCCCCCCATCTTGCCGCCTCGCGTGTTGAGTCCCGATACAAAAGCTGCGAGGCAGCCATGGAGGCCGCCCCGCAGCAACGCTACGACAGGAGCCGCACCCCTCACAGGGTCCTACCCCCGGCGCTCGCGAATCTCTTCGGTGATGTCGGCAACGAAGTCCTCGAGGTCGCGCTGGACCGTCTCGTTGGAGCGGTCGCGAACCGAGATGTTGCCCGCTTCGGCCTCCTTCTCGCCCAGGATGAGCATGTAGGGAACGCGGTCGATGGAGCGGGCCTCGCGGATCTTGTAGCCAATCTTCTCGTCGCGCTCGTCCACCTTGACGCGCACGCCGGCGTCACGCAGGCGCTGGGCAACCTGATTGGCGTAGTCGCGCGTCTTCTCGGAGACGGGAAGGACCTTGACCTGGCACGGGGAGAGCCAGGTGGGGAACTTGCCGGCGTACTGCTCGATGAGCATGCCGATGAAGCGCTCGAAGCTGCCGAAGCCCGCGCGGTGGATCATGATGGGCTGCTTCTTGGAGCCGTCGCGGTCCGTGTACTCCAGCTGGAAATTGTGGGGCAGCTGGAAGTCGAGCTGGATGGTGCCGCACTGCCACTCGCGGCCCAGGCAATCCTGCAGATGGAAGTCGATCTTTGGACCATAGAACGCGCCGTCGCCGGGGTTGAGCTTGTAGTCGACGTGCATGGCCTCGAGCGCCTTCTTGAGGCCGTCCTCGGCGCGCTCCCAGTCCTCGTCGGAGCCCATGGAGTTGTCTGGGCGCGTGGAGAGCTCCACGCGATACGGGAAGCCAAACTGCGCATAGTAGGCAGTGATGAGATGCGCGACGTCGGTGACCTGCTCGGTGATCTGGTCGGGACGGATGAACAGGTGCGCGTCGTCCTGCTGGAACTCACGGACGCGGAACAGGCCGTGGAGGGCGCCCTTGAGCTCGTGACGGTGGTCGACGCCGGCCTCGGCGAGCTTGAGCGGGAGGTCACGGTAGCTGCGCGGCTTGCTCTTGTAGATGAGGCAGGCACCAGGGCAGTTCATCGGCTTGATCGCGTAGTCCTCGTCGTCGATCTTGGTGGTGTACATGTTCTCTTTGTAGTGGTCCCAGTGGCCGGAGGTCTCCCACAGCTTGCGCGAGAGGATGATCGGGGTCTGCACCTGGTCGTACCCAAACTTGTCCTGCATCTCCTGCCAGTACTGCATGAGCGAGTTGCGGATGCGCATGCCGTTGGGGAGCCAGAACGGGAAGCCGGGGCCGGCCTCGTTCATCATGAAGATCTCCATCTCCTGGCCGATCTTGCGGTGGTCGCGCTTCTCGGCCTCGGCGAGGAGGGCAAAGTGCTCGTCCATCTCCTGCTTGTTGCGGAAGGCGACGCCATTGATGCGCGTGAGCATCTTGTTGTTGCTGTCGCCCTTCCAGTAGGCGCCCGAGACGCCCGTGAGCTTGAAGGCCTTGAGCGCCTTGGTGTAGCAGATGTGGGGGCCAACGCACATGTCGACGTACTCGCCCTGCTGGTAGAACGTGATGCGCGCATCGTCGGGAAGGTCGCCAATGTGCTCGACCTTGTACTTCTCGCCACGCTCCTGCATGAGGGCGATTGCCTCGGCGCGGGGCTTCTCGAAGACCTGGAACTTGAGGTTCTCCTTGCAGATCTTGCGCATCTCGTCCTCGATGGCAGGGAAGTCGTCCTCCGAGATCTTCCTGTCGCCGAGGTCGATGTCATAGTAGAAGCCGTTGTCCGTGGCGGGGCCATAGGCAAAGTCCGCCTCGGGGTACAGTCTCTTGATTGCCTGGGCCATGATGTGCGCCGCGGAGTGGCGCAGGACGTGCAGCTCCTCGTCCTCGGGGCACTCGTCCACGTGGCCGTCGTTGTACAGAACCTTCATGCTGGAACCTCTTCCTAATGCGTGGTGTGCTGGTGCGCGCGCCTCGCAGCGGGCACGCGATGATGGCGCTTGCCGCACGGCCCCAGGGCCGCCGTGAAAGGACAGGCGCCTATGCGGTCACCGTCCGCGCCGAGGAAGGCGGAGCAGCGAGCAAGGTCGCGCTCGCCAACGGGCGGACGCGGGCCATCCCTGCGAGCAAGTACATGCCGGGGCACCTCCACGTGCAATAGCCAGTAACGCACCAACCTTACAACAATCTTCGCTGCTACGATAGCTTGGCTCGAACACTTGCGAGAAACGTGGGGAGGAGACGTTCGATGGAAGTGGACCGCAAGAGGGTACTCCGGGAGTTCAGGGGCTACGTGGGGGCCTACGACATGAGGGACCCCAAGATCGCGCTGAAGGCGGCGCACACCGTGAGGGTGGCACGGCTCGCCGAGGACATCGCCCGTGCCGACGGCTTAGACGACCACGACGTCGACCTGGCGTGGCTCCTGGGCATGCTGCACGACATCGGACGCTTTGAGCAGGTGAGGCGCTTCGGGACGTTTCGCGACGCCGACTCCGTGAGCCACGCGGCCCTGGGGGTGGAGCTGCTGTTGGGGAACGGGCGCGCACTCCTCAGGCGCTTTGCCCCAGACGACGTCGGCGACGATTTAATTCTGGAGGCGGTGGGCAACCACAGCTCCTACGAGCTCCCCGAGGGGCTCGACGACAGGACGCTCGCGCTGAGCCAGATCCTCCGCGACGCCGACAAGGTCGACATCCTCAGGGTCAACTGCGAGACCCCCGTGGGCGACATCTACCCCTTTGGTGAGGACGCCCTGGTGGAAAGCGGGATGTCACCCTTGGTGGAGACGTACTTCTTCGCCCACCGCACCATCCCGACGGCCGAGAAGAGCCTTCCCGCCGACATGATCGTGGGTCACGTCTGCCTGGTGTGGGGGCTCACGCGCAGGAGGGCGACGGAGCTCGCCGTGGCTCAGGGCTACCTCTTCCGCATGCTCGGACGCCACTTCGACCACCCCGCCACCTCCGCCGCCATGGCGCGCATGCGCTACCACATGGCCTCCTGGCTTGCGGGAGAGGGACTTGCCGTACCACAGTCGGAGTTGGCCCTCGGGTAGTCAGGAGGTTCCTCTCCCCCAGCCCTCCCGCTGCACCTGCAAACGAGGAACCCCGCCGCGACACGGACCACGACGGGGTTCCCTCTTGGACTATGGCAAAGACGCTACTGGATGCGCGTGCGGCAGTAGGGGCACACCTTCCAATCCGCGTTGAGGGGGCGGTGGCACGTGGGGCACACGTTGCGCACCTGGGTGTTGCAGATGGGGCACACAACGAAGTCGCGGTCGATGGGGGCGCCGCACTTGGGGCAGATGCCGTAATGCGAGAGCTGGTGCTCGCGAAGGGCGATGTCCAGGTCCTGCTCCTCGCGGTCCACCAGGTAGCTGGAGGGGCGGAGGATGACGTAGGCGAGGAGCCCGACGATGGGGATGACCGAGATGATCGCCCACAGCCACCAGGGCTCGGCACCACGGCGCTGCGCATCGCGGATGACATAGACGATGGAGAGGATGTACAGCATGACGATGCAGGCCACCATGAGGTAGAGCACCATGCGAACCTCTGGGGTGATGAGCTGGTCAAGGAGGTCAGACATGACGGGAAGCGCTCCTTCTTCTTGTTGCGTAAGACGGACGGACGCCGCGACTAGGCAGCGTTAATCCATGGCTCGCGACATTGTAGCAGATGACCAGCCCGCCTCCGCCGCGACCTCGCCCGCCAGAGTGATGGAGCCACAGGCCACGACCGAGTCTCCACACAAGGCATCGAGCGCCTCGCGAACCGTGGGATACGTTGCCACGACGTTTGCCCCCGCCGCGCGAAACGCCTCCGAGAGCGCCTCCGCCTGCAGCGCGCGCGGCGACGACGTCTGGGTGCAGGCGACCCGCGGAAACTCATGCGCGAGCAGCGAGACGATCCCGTCCACGTCCTTGTCGGCGAGGACCGCCGCCAGGAGGGTCGGGCGGCCCGCGACCTCAGGCTCCACGTCGCGCACGGCGGTGAGGAAGGTCTGGACCGACTGTGGGTTGTGGCAGGCATCGATGAGCAGGGGCGGCTGCGGACGCAGGAGCTGGAAGCGCCCGGGGGTGGGGCACGTGACCACGGACTGGTAGAGCGCCTCGCCGTCCAGGACGCGGCCGAGGAAGCTCTCTGCGAGCGTGACCGCACATGCAACGTTTGCCGCCTGGTAGGCGGGCTTGAGCGCGGCGAGCTCGGGATAGGTGGCACGCGGGGTGGTCACCGTCAGCTCCAGTGGGAAGCCCAGGCGGGGCGGGCGCGCCGTGATGCGGTACGAGGCGTGGGGCAGCCCCTCGTGGGCGCGCGGGACGCCGGGATGGAGCTCGCCCTCGGCATCAGACAGCACCTCGGGCCGCAGCAGCGTGGGGGTCACCCCCTGCTCGCGGCAGCGGTCGAGGAACACGTCCTCCACGCTGTCGGGCGTCGCGGTGCCAACACCCAGGACGCAGGACCTTCCTCGCCTGATGATGGCGGCCTTCTCGGCCGAGATCTTCTCCAGGGTGTCGCCTAGGATGCGGCAGTGGTCGAGTCCCACGCCGGTGACGGCGACGGACTCGATCGACCTACAGGCGGACGTCGCGTCCCAGCGCCCTCCCATCCCGCACTCCAGGACCGCCACGTCCACCCCCGCGCGGGCGTAGGCGACCATCGCCGCCACCGTGAGCGTGTCGAACTCCGTGATGTCGTAGGGCCTCTCCCCCACCGCCTTGCGACGGGCGTTAACCCTGCGCCCCGCCACGATTGCCGCGGAGACCCCATAGGCGAACTCCTCCTCGGGGATGGGGTGGCCGTCGACCTCCATGCGCTCGGCGTAGCTCACAAGCTCGGGAGAGGTGTAGAGCGCCGTGCGGAGCCCCTCTCCCCCGAGGATCGCCGCGGTATAGCGGGAGGTGGAGGTCTTGCCGTTGGTGCCGGCAATCTGGAGGCTCCTGAAGCGAAGGTCGGGATCGCCGAGCTCGGCGAGCATGTCTTGGACGCTCTCGAGCATGGGCTGGATCCCAAACCTGAGCGCCCCCTTGAGCGCCAAGACGGCCTCCCCGTAGGTCATGTGCGGAACGTCGAACGGAACCTGGTACATCGAACAGCCTCGCCTTTCGTGGTATCGCGTCAGCCGCCGGGCGCGGGCGTCAGAGCCCGAGCAGGCGGAGCGCCTCGCCCCTGGTCTTAATGTCGCGCTTGAAGACTCCCCGCACCGCCGAGGTGACCGTCTGCGCCCCGGGCGCCCGAACGCCCCTAATAGTCATGCAGGTGTGCTCCGCCTGGATCCCCACAAGGACGCCGAGGGGGTCGAGCTCGCGGACCATGGCGTCGGCGATCTGGCTGGTCAGGCGTTCCTGGAGCTGGGGGCGGTGGGCATAGCCCGTGACGCACCGGGCGATCTTTGACAGACCGGTGATGCGCCCGTCGCGCGGGATGTAGCACACGCTCGCCTTACCGATGAACGGCAGGAGGTGGTGCTCGCACATGGAGGAGAAGGGGATGTCGCGCACCACGACCATCTCCTCGTTGCCCGGCTCGTGGAACTGCTTGCGCAGGTAACGGCCAGGGTCCTCCTGGGTTCCCCCGAATATCTCCTCGCAGGCGCGCGCCACGCGGTCGGGCGTGCCTGCGAGCCCCGGCCTGTCGGGGTCCTCGCCGATGCCGAGGAGGAACTCCCTCACCGCGGCCTCGATGCGGGGCTTGTCGATAGCCCCGTAGCTGAGCTCCGACACCCTGCCGGGCCCCTCCGTCTGCGACGCCTCATCGTAGTCCTCGTCGTCACGTACGTCCATCACTCACCAACCGTCCTCTTCGCTGCCTCGACCACGTGTTTGGCGAGAACCGCCGTGGTGACGGCCCCCACGCCCCCCGGCACGGGGGTGATGCCGTCGACCACCGCCGACACGCCGTCGAAGTCGACGTCGCCGACGAGCCTGCCGGCAGCCTCGTCCCAGTTGATTCCCACGTCCACCACGACCTGCCCGGGACGGACGCACTCTACCCCCACCGTGCGGGCGTGCCCGGCCGCCGCGACCACTATGTCCGCCTCCCGGCAGGCGGCGGCGAGGTCACGCGTGTGCGTATGGCACATGGTGACCGTGGCGTTGCGCGCCTGGAGCATCATGGCAAGCGGTCTGCCGATAACGAGCGAGCGGCCCACGACCGTGACGCGGGCGCCGTCGAGCCCCACCCCGTAGTGGTCCAGGAGCTCGATCACCGCCTCGGCGGTGCAGGGGGGAAAGCCCTTGGGCACGTTGGAGAACACGCCGTAGAGCGAGCCCTCCGTGACGCAGTCCACGTCCTTCCCGGGTGCAAGCGCGGCACACGCCGCCTCCTCGTCCAGCGGAGAGGGAAGCGGCCTCAGCAGCAGGCAGCCGTGGACCGACGGGTCGTCGTCGACGGCACGGATGGCGTCCATGAGACGGGACTGGCCGCAGTCCGCCGGAAGCACGACCTTGCGAAGCCCCAGGCCGACCTTCTGGGCCCGCTTGGTGGCGCCCCTCTCGTAGGCAAGGTCGTCCGGACGCTCCCCCACGCGCACGATGGCGAGGGTGGGCGTGACCCCCCTCGCGACGAGCTCCCGAACCTGAGGCGCGAGTCTCTCGGTAATCGCGCCGGCAACTGGGGCACCCCTTAGGGCCTCACTCATCTGACCATCTCCTCTACGCGACGGAACACCTCGTCCGCCCGCGCGCACCCGTCATCTAGCAGCGACTGGGCGCGCGAGGTCAGCTCCTCCGCGCGGTCGCGGTCCCGCATGGAACCGGCATTGACGAACACGTTCAGGCTCGCCGCCCTCAGCGCGGCGGAGAGGACCGCAGCGCCCGCCCCCGCGTCGCTCAACGCGAGGGTGGAGCCTATCCGGCTCACCTCGTCCACGAGGGCGATCGCCTCGTAGGTGCGCTCCATGATCGCGATGGGCGGGACGCACGCCCCCGCGAGGGCGACCTCCATCTCCTCCGCCTTGCGTCTGCGCTCTTCCTCCGTGCCCCTGGGAAGCCGATAGGCCCGGGCAAGGGGCGCGAACGCCTCAGCGTCGGCGTCGGCAAGCGAGAGGAGCTCAAGGCGCAGCTCCTCGAGCCTGGGCGCGATCTCGCCGATGCGCCCCTGCACGTCTGCGTAGCGCTCCTTGCCCTGGGTCAGACTCGCCACCATCTGCCCCAGCGCAACCCCTATGCCGGCGACCACGGCCGACGCGCCGCCGCCACCTGGTGTGGGTGCGGACGAGCCCAGGGCCTGGGAGAAGCCGGCAACGGTACGACCAGCCATGGTCTGTGCCATAGCCAACCACCTCAATGCTCTCCTAGTTGGTGTGTGCGGCACGATGCCGCCGGAAGGAAGCCGCCGGGGCACGTGGTCCCGGCGGCAAAGGCGCCTAGAACAGCCCCACGATCCTGCCGTCGGGCGTGACGTCTATCTTCTCCGCCGCGGGCACCTTGGGAAGCCCCGGCATGGTCATGATGTCCCCCGTCAGCGCGACGATGAAGCCGGCACCGGCTGACACCTTGAGGTTGCGCACCGTGATGCGGAAGCCGCGCGGCGCGCCCAGCTTGTGCTGGTCGTCGGTAAAGCTGTACTGCGTCTTGGCCACGCAGATGGGAAGCCCACCAAAGCCCTGCTCCTCAAGCTGCCTCAGCTGCTTTGCCGCCTTGGTGGTGTAGTCGACGCCATCTGCGTGATAGATCTTGGTCGCAATGGCGTTGAGCTTGTTCTCGATCGTGTCGTCGAGGTCGTAGGCAAAGCGGAAGTCGTTGGGCTGGTCGCACAGGCGCACGACCTCCCTGGCGAGGTCCTCCCCACCCTCGCCGCCCTTGGCCCACACCTGCGAGAGCGCGACGTTGACGCCGAGCTCGCGGCACTTGCCCTCGACCATCTTAAGCTCAGCCGGGGTATCGGTGGGGAACGCGTTGATGGCCACCACCACGGGCAGGCCAAACACGTCCTTGATGTTGGAGACGTGCTGCAGCAGGTTGGGCATGCCCTTCTCCAGGGCGTCGAGGTTCTCCTGGCCCAGGTCGGCCTTGGGGACGCCGCCGTTGTACTTGAGCGCGCGGACGGTCGCCACGAGGACGACGGCATCGGGGTGCAGGCTGGCGTAGCGGCACTTGATGTCCAGGAACTTCTCGGCACCAAGGTCTGCGCCGAAGCCGGCCTCGGTCACCACGTAGTCGGCAAGCTTGAGGGCCGTCGTGGTCGCCTCGACCGAGTTGCAGCCGTGGGCGATGTTGGCGAACGGGCCGCCGTGGACGAACGCAGGGTTGTTCTCCAACGTCTGGACCAGGTTGGGCTTGATGGCATCCTTGAGCAGGGCGGTCATCGCACCCTCTGCGTGGATGTCGTGCACGGTGACGGGCTTGCGGTCGTAGGTGTAGGCGATGACCATGCGCGAGAGGCGCTCCTTGAGGTCCATGAGGTCGGTCGCCAGGCAGAACACCGCCATGACCTCGGAGGCGACGGTGATGTCGAAGCCGTCCTCGCGCGGCATCCCGTTGGCGACCCCACCCAGGCCGTCCACGATGTTGCGGAGCTGGCGGTCGTTCATGTCGACGCAGCGCTTCCAGACGATGCGGCGCGGATCGATGCCCAGGGCGTTGCCCTGCTTGATGTGGTTGTCGAGCATGGCGGCGCAGAGGTTGTTGGCGGCCCCGATGGCGTGGAAGTCGCCGGTGAAGTGCAGGTTGATGTCCTCCATGGGAACCACCTGCGCGTACCCGCCGCCGGCGGCGCCACCCTTGATGCCAAAGACGGGCCCCAGCGAGGGCTCACGAAGGCAGAGCATGGTCTTGTTGCCCAGGCGGTTCATGGCGTCGGCGAGCCCGATCGAGGTCGTGGTCTTGCCCTCGCCCGCGGGGGTGGGGTTGATTGCGGTCACCAGCACGAGCTTGCCCTTGCGGGGCTTGTCCGCCAGGCTGTGGATGTCGACCTTGGCCTTGGTGTAGCCATAGGGCTCTATCATGTCGCGAGAGAGGCCGGCCTTCTCGGCGACCTCGAAGATGTCCTGCATCTTCGCTTCCTGCGCGATCTCGATGTCCGACTTTGCCATCCTTGGCTTCCTTTCGCTTTATGGCGCTGGTCGACGCCAATGGTTACCGAGTCTCACGGGACGAACTGACCGCCTTACATTGTGCAACTCGGCCGCCTGCTTACGCCGCACGTTTGGAATCGTCGCGTCTCCACCACACGGGAGAGACGAGCCTTCGCTGCCCGAGCATGCCCTAGGCGAGAGGGACGATCGTCTCGGCGTCGGTCACCACCACGCCCACCGGAACGTCATGGGGCTCCACGAGCCCCTCCCCACGGAGGTCGCCCCTAAGCTGCGCCCCCCTGCAGAGCCCTACGGCAACCCCCTCGAACGAGGAGAGGAACGTGTCGTAGAACCCGCCGCCATATCCAAGGCGGTACCCCGCCCGGTCGAAGCAGAGGGCGGGGACGAGCGCGAGGCGGCCGGGGCCGAACGGATCGACCTCCCCAAACGTGTCGGGGTCGGGCTGCAGCACGCCAAACCTGCTGCGGACGAGACCGTCGAGCGAATCCGCAGCATACCACCTCATCCGACGTGTGTGAGGGACGCAGTATGGCAGTGCCACGGTCTTGCCGAGCCCCCACGCCGCTCGGATGATTGGGTGGGTGTCCACCTCGCTCCCCATGCTGAGGTAGGTCAGGATGACGCCCGCGTTGCGCCAGGCGTCCAGCCCCTGGCACCGGCTGAGGATGGCGGCGTCCACCCGCTCGCGCTCGCCCTCGGGAAGGGCGTCGCGGAGGGCGACCAGCCGCTCCCGCTCCGCGCGCTTCATGGCCTTGGTTCCTTCCATGCCAGCCTCCGAGTGGTCGACTCCAGACACGGCAGACGTTAGCAGATGAAGGACGGACAGGGCCGAATTCGGAGCGAGGGAGGGAGCGCTCGCGCTAGGCAACCCCCTGACTCGCACGCGTGCCATAGGCGCGGACGCGCCCGCCCGGGTCAATTGTGGCGCAAGCCCGCGACGCTTGAAACGGCTACACGAGCATCTCGGCAACGTAGGCAATGCCAGCGCCAAACGCCATGGCAGCGGGCAGCGTGACCACCCAGGCGGTGACGATGGATCGGGCGACGCCCCAGCGCACGTTCTTGATCCCCTTTGCGCTGCCGGCACCCATGATGGAGGTGGTCAGCACCTGCGTGGTGGAGACGGGCGCACCCAGTGCGGTCATAGTCTCAATCGCGATGGCGGAGGACGTCTCGCACACAAAGCCCACCACGGGCTCGAGCTTGGTGACGCCCTGGCCGACGGTCTTCATGATGCGCTGTCCGCCGATCATGGTCCCCGTCGCCATGGTCGCGGCGCAGAAGACCTTGACCCACAGCGGGACGTCGGACCCAGCGGGAAGAAGGTTCGCCGAGATGAGAGCGATGGTGATGATGCCCATCGTCTTCTGGGCATCGTTGTTGCCGTGGCTGTACGCCATGAACATGGACGAGACGATCTGCGCCTTGTGGAAGAAGGCGTTGGCGTGGTGCGAGGTCCAGTTGGCGAAGAGCTCGAACACAACGTGCATGAGGCAGAAGCCCAGGGCAAAGCCGATGAGCGGCGAGGTGAACAGGGGGATGACGACCTTGTCCAGGACACCGTCCCACTTGATGTCTTGGGGCCCTCCCGTGTAAACCATGGTGGCACCCACCAGGCTGCCGATGAGGGCGTGGCTCGAGCTGGAGGGGATGGAGAGCCACCAGGTGAAGAGGTCCCAGAGGATTGCCCCAAGGAGGGCTGCGAGAATCACGTGGAGCCCCAGCTGCACGTCCACGAGCCCGGTCGCGATGGTCATGGCGACCTTGTCGCTCGTGAGCGCACCGAGGAAGTTCATGAGGGCCGAGCAGATCACGGCAACGCGCGGTGGGAGAGCGCGCGTGTAGACCGTGGTGGCGATGGCGTTCGCCGTGTCGTGGAAGCCGTTGATGAACTCGAAGGCGAACGCGGCGACGAGCACGGCGATGAACAGGCCGCTAAGCATTCTTCATGACCACGCTGTGGACGACGTTGGTGACGTGCTTGCAGTTGTCGAGCGCGTCCTCCGTCTTGTCGAGCAGGCTCTTCCACTTCAGCACGTGGACGGGATCGGCAGACGACGAGAAGACCTCACCCAGGGCGCGGCGGTACACCAGGTCGCCCTCGTCCTCAAGGTCGCTCACGCGCTTGACCTTCTCCAGGACCACGCCGTCGCGCTTGAAGTTCTCGAAGTGCTCGAACAGCGTATCGAGCTCGTGCGCGCACTGCAGGATGAGGCCGGACATCTGCCGGGTGGACTGGACCATCTCGTTCACCCCATAGATGTCGAAGCGCGCGGAGACCCCCTCCAGGCCATCCACGATGCCGTCGAGGAGAGAAATCAGCGAGTAGATGTCGCCGCGGTCAAACGGGGTGATGAAGGACCGGTTGAGCTCGTCGATCACGCTGCCGGTAAGCTCGTCGTGCCTGGTCTCGAGCTCCTTCATCTGCGGGATGAGGGGCTTCGAAGACGGCCACTCCCCAACGATGCGGTCAAACAGCTCCGCTGCCTGCACGATGATCTTCGTGGACTGCCTGAAGTAGTCGTAGAAGACTGCCTCCCTGTGGCGTACTCGACTCATAGGGTCTTCCCTCTCGCGCGCTCGCGCGCAGCTCTCCCCTGCCTCGCGGCGGACTTGTTTTGAATGTGTAACCACAATATTAGCCGAACGTAACGCACCGCCCGCAGAAAAAGGGCCCCGTCCCGAGGGACGAGGCCCGTTTCCGTGCGGTTTGGCTATGCCAAGTCGCTCGCCTGTGCCCTGAGCTGCTCGATGGTGGTCTCGAGCTCAGACTTCTGGGCGCGCTTCTTCTCGATGACCTCGGGGGCAGCCTTTGCCACGAAGCCCTCGTTGGAGAGGGTGCGGGTGACGGAGGCGAGGTCCTTCTCGGCCTTGGCAAGCTCCTTCTGCAGGCGCTTTGCCTCGGCGTCGAGGTCGACCAGGCCGCCCACGACCACGAACACCTCCAGGCGGCCGTCGACCACGCTCACCGACCCTGCGGGCTTGTCCTGGTGCGCCCCCAGGGCGAGCTGGTCAACACGACCCACGCGGCAGATGAAGTCACGCTGGGCCTCGAGCGTCTGGCAGTCCTCCTCGGGGCAGCGAACCGCGACGTCCAGGCTGGCCTTGGGCGAGAGGCGATAGCGCGCGCGGGTGGAGCGAACAACCGAGACCAGGCGCTTTGCGAGCTCGAACTCGTGCTCGGCGCGCTCGTTGACGAAGCCGGCGAAGCGCTCGGGCTCGGGCCACTCCGCGACCATCAGGAACTGCGCTGAGTGGTCGTCCAGGCCACTGGCGGGGAGGCTGTCCCAAATCCGCTCGGTGACGAACGGCATCACGGGGTGCATGAGCCTGAGCGAGGTGTCGAGGACGAACACCAGGTTGCGCTGGACCTGCAGGCGCTCCTCCGGGGTTCCGTCGAGCAGGCGCCCCTTGCAGAGCTCGATGTACCAGTCGCAGACCTCATTCCAGAAGAACGACTGGATGCTGCGCGCGTACTCACCAAAGTCATAGGACTCGAGCGCCTGCGTGGAGCTGGCGGCGACCTTGGCGAGACGGGAGAGCATCCACGCGTCCTCGGGCGTCTCCGCCTTGGGGTCGCCGGGGACGTAGCCGTCAAGGTTCATCTGGACGAAGCGGCTCGCGTTCCAGATCTTGGTCACGAAGCCACGCGCCTGCTCGGTGCGCGGGCTGCCCAGGAGCTCCTTGGTCTTGCGGTTGATGTTGGCGTCAAACTTGACGTCCTGGTTGGTGGTGATAAGGGTCAGCAGGTTGAAGCGCATGGCGTCGGCGCCGTACTTGTCGATGAGGTCCATGGGGTTCACGCCGTTGCCCTTGGACTTGCTCATGCGGCTACCGTCCTTGGCGAGGATGGTGGCGTAGATGTACACGTCGTGGAACGGCACCTCGTCGGTGAAGTAGAGGGAGCTCATGATCATGCGTGCCACCCACAGGGCGATGATGTCGCGCGCGGTCACCAGGACCTTGGTGGGGTGGTGGCCCTCCATCTGCTCGGGGTGGTCGGGCCAACCCTGCGTGGCGAAGGTCCAAAGCTGAGACGAGAACCACGTGTCGAGGACGTCCTCGTCCTGGTGCACGTGGTGGCCGTGGCACCTGGGACACTCGGCGGGGTCCTCCATGAGGGCATCCTCCCAGCCGCAGTCCTCGCAGTAGAACACAGGGATGCGGTGGCCCCACCACAGCTGGCGGCTGATGCACCAGTCCTTGAGGTTCTCCATCCAGGTGAGGTAGGTCTGGGTCCAGCGGGCGGGGTGGAACGTGACCTCCCCGTCGGTGACGACCTTGGTGGCGCGCTCCTTGAGCTTGTCCACCGCCACGAACCACTGCTCGGAGAGCCAGGGCTCAAGGGCGGTGCCGCACCGGTAGCAGTGCATGACGGAGTGGTCCAGGTCCTCGATGTGGTCGAGGAGGCCGTGCTCCTCAAACCAGTCGACCACGGCGGTGCGGCACTCGTCGCGCGACATGCCCGAGTACTCGCCGTAGCCGTCCACCACGTGGGCGGTCTCGTCGAAGATGTTGATCTGAGGAAGGTCGTGCGCCTGGCCCATTGCGTAGTCGTTGGGGTCGTGTGCGGGGGTCACCTTCACGAAGCCGGTGCCAAACTTGGCGTCCACGTGCCAGTCGGAGAAGATGGGGATCTCGCGGTCCACGATCGGGAGCATGACCGTCTTGCCCACAAAGCGCTGCTTGTCGGGGTCCTGGGGCGAGACGGCGACGCCCGTGTCGCCCAGCATGGTCTCGGGTCGGGTGGTCGCCACGGTGATGTACTCAATCCCGTCGACGGGCTCGGTCAGCGGGTAGCGGAGGAACCAGAGGTGGCCCTTCTCGTCCTTGTACTCCGCCTCGTCGTCCGAGATGGCGGTCTTGCAGGAGGGGCACCAGTTGACGATGCGCTTGCCGCGATAGATCAGGCCGTCGTGGTACCAGTCGCAGAAGACCTTGCGCACTGCCTTGGCGTACTCGGGGCTCATGGTGAACTTCTCGTCGTCGAAGTCGATGGAGCATCCCATGCGCTTGATCTGGCTCACGATGGTCCCGCCGTACTCGTGCGTCCAGTCCCAGCACGCGTCGACGAACTTCTCACGCCCCATCTGAAGGCGAGAGATGCCCTCGCTCTTGAGCTTCTTGTCGACCTTGGTCTGGGTGGCAATGCCGGCATGGTCGGTTCCCAGGATCCAGCGCGTGGAGCGGCCGCGCATGCGGTTGTAGCGAATGTAGGTGTCCTGGATGGTGTCGTCCATTGCGTGCCCCATGTGCAGGATGCCCGTCACGTTGGGGGGAGGAATCACCACGGTGCAGTCGCCCACCCCCTTGCTGCGCTGGTAGCAACCGGCTTCCATCCACTTCTGGATGAGCTCGGGCTCGCTCTCCTGGGGGTCGTAGGTCTTGGGCATCTCTTCCATTGTCCCGCCTTCTGTTGCGCCCTGGTGACCAGCGTTGGCACTCGTGTCTTGAGCGCGCGCCGCCACGGGCTCGTGTGCATGACAGCCCACGAGCATAGCACGGAGGGAGCGCCGACCCCGCGCTCCGATGGAATACCATGGAGCGGACGAGACCAACCACACGGGATTGGAGCGTGCGCGCCATGGCGACGGACGAGACGGCAACGGACAGGCTGCGCCTGGTCATGGGAGACGAGGCGCTGCGCCGAGTGCAGGGAGCCCGCGTCATGGTGCTCGGGCTGGGCGGCGTTGGGTCAAACTGCGCCGAGGCGCTCGCACGGGGCGGCATCGGCAGCCTCGTGCTCGTGGACCGCGACGTGGTCGCCCCCAGCAACATCAACCGCCAGGCGGTCGCCTTCCACAGCACGGTGGGCCAGCCCAAGACCGAGGTCATGGAGCTCCTCGTGGCGGACATCAACCCCGATTGCGACGTGACGCTCTGCCATCGGTTCCTCTCGAAGGAGAACCTCGCGCAAACCCTCTCGTCCCTCCCCCGCCCCGACTACGTGGTGGACGCAATCGACACCGTGAGCCAGAAGCTCCTGGTTGCTCAGTGGTGTCAGGACGAGGGGATCCCCGAGATCGCCTCGATGGGCGGCGCGAACAAGCTCAACCCCGAGCGACTGCGCTTCTCCACCATCGAACGCACCAAGAGCGACCCCCTGTGCAAGGTCATCAGGAAGGAGTGCCGCAAGCGCGGGATCAAGGGCCTCAGGGTTCTGTACTCCAGCGAGGTCCCACTCCCCGTGACGCCCCGCGGCGAGGAGCTGCCAGAGGGCGGGGGGCGCCCCGAGAAGGCGGTGACGCTGGGGACCATGAGCTACATGCCGCCCATCATGGGGCAGATGATCGCAGGGAGGGTGATCTGCGACATCGCGGGGCTCCACAACGACCTCGACGTCCAGAAGCCCGTCGGCGAGGAGCGTCGGCACGGGAGGCAGCCATGAGACTCGATGCCCACGTGCACCTGGATCTCATGCGGGACCCGCGCCAGGTCGCGGGGGATGCGGGGGAACTTGGGCTCTGGTTGCTCGCGACGACCGTCTCGCCCGAGGGGTACGAACGCGCCCTCCCGCTCCTGTCGGGAATGGGGAACGTGCGGGTTGCCGTGGGGCTCCACCCCTGGTGGGTCGCGGACGGACGGTGCGCGCAGGCGAGCGTCGCGCGCGCCGCAGAACTCGCGCGCAAGACCCGCTGGGTGGGCGAGGTGGGAATGGACCTCTCGCCACACCACGTTCCCGAAGGCTCCCACGACGCCCAACGGCCCGCGTTCGAACGCGTGTGCTCTTCCGCGGCGGAGGGGAGCGACCCAAAGGCACCGACCGTGCTCTCCATCCACTCGGTGCGCTCCGCGGGCGAGTGCCTGGACGTGCTGGGGGAGACGGGCGCTCTCGACCGGTGTCGCTGCGTGTTCCACTGGTTTTCGGGAACCTCGGACGAGCTCCACAGGGCGGTGCTGGCTGGCTGCTGGTTCAGCGTCGGGCTCCCCATGCTCCGCACCAGGCGGGGGCGGGAGTACGCGCGCCAGCTCCCCCTGAAAAGACTCCTCACCGAGACGGACCTCCCCGCGAAGGACGAGACGGGGCTATCGGCAGACATGGTGGACGGGGCGATTCTCCAGACTCTCGCGGAGCTCTCGCGGATTAGGGGGACAGATGTCACCGACGCTGTGGGGCAAAACTCTGAGCAGTTGCTCTCCCCCATCTCATGATGAGGGGGCGTGCGTCCGGCCACATGGCCTCGCGCACGCCCCCTGCCGCCTCGTTCGTCTCGCTTAGCTGGCGCGGTGCTTCCCCGCGCCCTTGCGAACCAGTCGTGGCGGGACGGAGCCGCCCACGGACTCCTTGGTCACCACCACGTCCGTGATGTCGAGGTCGCTCGGGAGGTCGAACATGGTCTCCTCCAAGGTCGCCTCGCAGATGGCACGGAGCCCTCGGGCACCCGTTCCACGCGCGATGGCTTGACGCGCGACCTCGCGCAGGGCGTCGGGCTCAAATTCCAGGCTCACGCCCTCGAGCTCGAACATGCGCCGGTACTGCTTGACGATGGCGTTGCGCGGCTTGGTCAGGATCTCGACCAGGTCGTCCTCGGTCAGCTCGTGCGTGGAGGTGATCACGGGAATGCGCCCGATGAACTCGGGGATCATGCCGAACTTGTGGAGGTCCTGAGGCATGACCTGGGCCATCAGCTCGTCCTCGTTCTCCTCGACCTTCTTGCCGAGCTCGGCGTTAAAGCCAATGCCCTTCTTGCCGATGCGGTCCGCGACGATCTTGTCGAGGCCCACGAAGGCACCGCCGCAGATGAAGAGGATGTTGTTGGTGTTGATGTGGATGAGCTCCTGCTGCGGGTGCTTGCGGCCGCCCTGCGGGGGAACCGATGCGTCGGTGCCCTCGAGGATCTTGAGGAGCGCCTGCTGAACGCCCTCGCCCGACACGTCACGCGTGATGGAGAGGTTCTCCGCCTTGCGCGCGATCTTGTCAATCTCGTCGATATAGACGATGCCAACCTGGGCGCGCTGGACGTCGCCGTCGGCCGCGGTGATGAGCTTGAGCAGGATGTTCTCCACGTCCTCGCCCACGTAGCCCGCCTCGGTAAGGGTGGTTGCGTCCGCGATAGCAAACGGCACCTCGAGGAACCGCGCGAGGGTCTGCGCGAGAAGGGTCTTGCCCGTGCCAGTGGGTCCCAGGAGGAGGATGTTGCTCTTGGAGAGCTCGACCTTCTCCCCGTCCTTGTCCTGAGGGGCGTCCTCCCCCGCAAGGATGCGGCGGTAGTGGTTGTACACCGCCACGCTCATGGCGCGCTTGGCCTCCTCCTGGCCCATGACGTACTGGGACAGCTCGTCATAGATCTGGTGGGGCGTGGGGAGGTCGTGAATGGGGAGCTCCGCGGCAAGGTCCTCGTCGCCCAGCAGACCGGGCTCGCCCTCGGCCATGATGTCGGCGCACTCTGCGACGCACTCGTCGCAGATGAACACGCCGTTGGGTCCCTGGACGAGCTTGCGAACCTGACTGCGGGTCTTGCCGCAGAAGGAGCAGCGCATCTCTGGCATGTTGGTGTTGTCCATGGTCGTCATTCAGCCTCTCCTTGGGCCTAGTCGGTCTGCTCGGTGCGAGAGGTGATAACCTTGTCGACCAAGCCGTACTCCCTGGCCTCCTCGGCGCGCATGTAGTTGTCGCGCTCGGTGTCGGCGTTGATCTTCTCGACTGGCTGACCAGTGTACTGCGAAAGCAGCTCGTTCATGTGGTTGCGAATCCACTTGGTCTCGTCTGCCACAATCTGGATGTCGGTCTGCTGGCCCTGTGCGCCGGAGCTGGGCTGGTGGATGAGGATCATGGAGTTGGGGAGAGCGAGCCTCTTGCCCTTGGCTCCCGCGGCCAGGAGCACCGACGCCATGGACGCGGCCATACCCACGCAGATGGTCGAGACGTCGGGCTTGATGAAGTTCATGGTGTCGAGGATGCCGAGGCCGGCATAGACCTCTCCGCCAGGAGAGTCGATGTAGAGCGAGATATCCTTGTCGGGATCCTGGCTCTCGAGGTGCAGGAGCTGCGCGATCACGAGGTTTGCGGACTCGCGGGTGATCTCCTCGCCCAGAAACACGATGCGGTCATTGAGAAGGCGGGAGTAGATGTCGTAGCTGCGCTCACCGCGCGGGGTCTGCTCGACCACGTACGGGATAAGCGGGATGTTGGTGGGATTTACCATGCGTTCTCCTATCTAATCGAATGCGCTCCGAGAGTTGGTACCCCCGGAGCGCACTGAATAGTCCTATGCGGGGGAGCCGACTACTCGGCGTCACCCTTCTCCTCGGACTCGCCATCGGCCTCATCGGCCTTCTTGGCACGGGCCTCCGCGACCTCGTCGACCTCGGTGACGGGCGCGTTCTCGACGAGCCAGCTCACGGCCTTGGTGCGGCGGATGGACTCGCGGATGGCGGGCATCTGGCCGTTGGCCTTGAACTCCTCGAGCGAGGCGTCGACGTCCTTGACGCCGGCCTTCTCGAACTCGGAGCGCACGTCCTCCTCGGTGGCCTCGAGGGCGAGCTTGTCGGCGAGGGCGTCGAGCGCCAGGGACTGGCGGGCGCGCTCCTCGGCCTGCTCGTGGAGGTCCTTCATGAAGTCGTCGCCGCTGATGCCGCGGGCGTGCAGGTACATGTCAAGCGAGATGTTCTGGCGCTGCAGCTGCGAGAGGACCTCGTTGCCGAGCTCGGAGAACACCTGGTTCTGGTAGGCCTCGGGAATCTCGTCGAGCGTGAGGTGCTTGCCGATCTCCTCGACGACGCGGTCCTCCTTGAGGGTCGGGAGGCTGGTCTTCTTGTCCTCCTCGATCTCGTCCTTGACGGCGTCGCGGAGCTCGGCAACGGTGTCAAAGCCAAAGTTCTTCTTCGCGAACTCGTCATCGAGCTCGGGGACGACGGCCTTCTTGATGCCCTTGAGCGTGGCGACGACCTCGAACTTGTGCTCGTGGCCCTCGTGCTCGACGGACCAGGAGATGTCCTTGGTCTCGCCCTTCTTCATGCCCTCGACGCCCTCGACAAACTCCTTGGGGAGGTAGCCGTTGCTCAGGTTGAGGGTGCGGTCGGTGCCCTCGAGCTCGGGAGCACCCTCCTTGTTCTCGACGTCCATGACCACGATGTCGCCGGCCTTGACGGCACGGTCCTCGTCGTCGTCCTCGTAGGTGGTGTGGTAGCTCATGAGCTGCTCGAGCTGCTGGTCGATCTCGGCCTCGGTCGCGGTCTGGGGAGGCATGTTGATCGCGGGGGCGTCATAGCTGTCCAGCTCGCAGGTGGGAGGCACGCTGACCTTGGCCTCGATGGTGAAGTCCTGGCCCTCGACCACTGTCACGGCCTCCTCGCCAAAGTCCGGGCGGTCGACGGGGACGATGTCGAGCTCCTCGATCATAAGGGGCGTGAGGTCGTTGATGACGTCACTCGTTGCCTGGGCAAGGACTGCCTTGCGACCGACGAGGCCGTCAATAACGGGACGGGGCGCGTGCCCACGGCGGAAACCCTGGAAGGCGTACTTGCGGGCGATGTCCTTGTACGTCTGGGCGATGGCCTTGTCGACGTCGGCGGCGGGGACGGTGACCTTTGCGACTACCTGGTCGCTCTGGGGCTTCTCAGCGGTAACGGTGATGTTCAACGTTCCTCCAGTGTCTCGTACTTGCCAGCGAGACCCCTTGCCCCGCTGTCTGATTCCCTTCGAATGCCGTCAAGGCATGGGTATGTGGTGCGGGCGAAAGGATTTGAACCTTCACGGGATTTCTCCCACTGGAACCTAAATCCAGCGCGTCTACCAGTTCCGCCACGCCCGCAAGGGCACATACAGCCTTGTCATGATAGCAAACGCGAGCAATTTGCCCACCTGAAACGTCGATTTTCGTGTGGGTGGCATGGAGATGTGGCAAACCCATGGGAGAGGGGCCCCGCCCCGTGGCGAAGCCCCTCTCCCCTGTCCCTATGGCTGGTGCCTAGCAAACGCCCTGGGCCATCATCGCGTCGGCGACCTTGAGGAAGCCTGCGATGTTGGCGCCGAAGACGAGGTCGCCCTCGTGGCCGTACTCCTTGGCCGCAGACGAGGCAGCGGCGTAGATGGCGTCCATGATGGAGTGGAGCTTATCGTCGACCTCCTCGAAGGTCCACGAGAGGTGCTCATGGTTCTGGCTCATCTCCAGGCCGGAGGTTGCGACTCCACCTGCGTTGGCGGCCTTCCCGGGGGCAAAGAACACGTCGTTGTCCTTGAGGTACTTGGTCGCCTCCAGCGTGGTGGGCATGTTGGCGCCCTCGACGACGTAGCGGCAGCCGTTCGAGGCAAGTGCCTTGGCGTCGGAGAGGTGAAGCTCGTTCTGGGTGGCGCAGGGCATCGCAATGTCGCACCTCTCGCCCCAGGGGCGCTCACCTTCATGGTAGGTGGAGCCGGGGCGGCGCTCGGCGTAGTCACTCACGCGGCCACGCTCGACCTGCTTGACCTGGACGAGCGTGTCAAAGTCGATACCGTCGGGATCGTACACGTAGCCCGAGGAGTCAGACACGGTGATGACCTTGGCGCCCAGCTGCTCGGCCTTCTGAACGGCGTACTGCGCGACGTTACCGGCGCCCGAGACGGCCACGACCTGGCCCTTGATGTCCTCTCCCCTGTCGGCGAGCATGTTGAGGAGGAAGTACACGGCGCCGTAGCCCGTTGCCTCGGTGCGGGCGAGCGAGCCGCCGTACGAGAGCCCCTTGCCGGTGAGAACCGACGACCAGGTGTTGGTGATCCGCTTGTACTGGCCAAAGAGGTAGCCGATCTCGCGAGCTCCCGTCCCAATGTCACCAGCAGGGACGTCGGTGTCAGGACCGACGTGGCGATACAGCTCGGTCATGAACGACTGGCAGAAGCGCATGACTTCCATGTCGGACTTGCCTTTGGGGTCAAAGTCGGAGCCACCCTTGCCGCCACCCATGGGAAGCGTGGTGAGGGAGTTCTTGAAGACCTGTTCAAAGCCCAGGAACTTGAGGATCGAAAGATTGACGCTGGGGTGCAGGCGCAGGCCACCCTTGTAGGGCCCGATGGCGGAGTTGAACTCGATGCGATAGCCGCGGTTGACTTGCACCTTGCCCTGGTCGTCAACCCAAGGGACGCGGAACATCACAACGCGCTCGGGTTCAACCAGGCGCTCGAGGAGGCCAGCCGCCTCATACTCGGGGTGGGCGTCCAGGGCGGGCTGCAGCGTAGAGAGAACCTCACTCGCCGCCTGGATGAACTCCGGCTGGTCGGCGTAGCGCGCCTCCAGCTCCGCAATCACACGCTCGGAATAGTTCATGGATGCTCCTCTCGCATGCGACGCCTTTCCGCCGATCGGTCCGAACACGCGCCGCACCATGGAATATTGCCAACAAATTAATACGCCAGAAAGTCCAACGGCTTTGGTTTGTTTCTCATACGGAAATACACAAATATTGATAGGTACCGCTTGCCATTCTTTTATAACCGTACACCGAAGTCTTGTATTCAGCTATCCCAAAGTACCCTATGGACCCGCCTGCTTAGCCGCGCTAAGCCTCGTGTCGATTCCGGTTCGTGATGCTTAGCACCGCTAGCCCTCGTGCGAGTTTTTCGCCGCGAATCCCCATGAGGCCTAGCGCCGCTAAGCAGGCGAGGCCCCAAACCCCAAGAGGGCTAGGGAGCCTAAGCACCCAGAGGCAAAACCCAAGCGCGCTACCGTTCCCCAGGGGCGAGGCGCCCACGACAAGACCCAGCGCCAGACAGGCACCTGCCCAGACGCTCGCATGCAACGGAGCCACAACCTGCTCAGGCTCAGGATCCCCTGGCGCCCCGCAGCAAGGGCCGTCCCAAGATGAATACGACAAGAAAAAAGGAGAGATGCGCGCGCATCTCTCCCCTACATACCTGGAGCGGGTGACGGGAATCGAACCCGCGTCTTCAGCTTGGAAGGCTGAGGCCCTACCATTGGACTACGCCCGCAGTATGTGCGCCGACGCCGTCGGCGGCTGACGCGACGGAGAGTCGCTCCCGTCACGAAGCTTTGTAAGCGTACCTAGGATGGGCGGGCGCCCACGCGACCCCAGCGAGGATACACACATTCTTCACCTGTCCGAGGGCCTCATGCGCGACCAATGGCAGCGCTCCATTCATTCTGGACCCAAAGGGGGAGAACTCACGCCGTCCCGCTCTCGGTTGGACGTCACCTGGTCGGAAGCCTTGCGCGCTTCTGTCGGGCCCGCTTGGGACGTCAGGTGACTACTGGCTGCCCAAGCATATAAAAAGGCCACCCACTTGGCATGGGTGGCCTCGATTCCTCTGGTCGGGGCGACTGGATTCGAACCAGCGACCCTCTGCTCCCAAAGCAGATGCGCTACCAAGCTGCGCCACGCCCCGAATGGAGTAGCGATTATACGTCAGCCACGGCGAGGGGGCAACGCACGCACTCCGCGGTCACACTAGCGGGATAGCTCCGCGACGGCGGCCTTCAGCTCGTCGACGCGGTCGGTGCGCTCCCACGTGAACTCCGGGTCCTTGCGGCCGAAGTGGCCGTAGGCTGCCGTCTTCTCGTAGATGGGGCGACGGAGCCTGAGGTCACGGATGATGGCGCCGGGGCGGAGGTCGAAGACTCTCTCGACCGCCTTGGTGATGACCTCCTCGTCCACCGTGGAGGTGTCAAAGGTGTCGATCATGACGGACAGGGGCTTGGTGACGCCGATGGCGTAGGCAAGCTCGACCTCGCACTTGTGGGCCAAGCCAGCCGCGACCACGTTCTTGGCGACCCAGCGCGCGGCATACGCGGCAGAGCGGTCGACCTTGGTGGGGTCCTTGCCCGAGAACGCGCCGCCGCCGTGGCGGCCCATGCCGCCGTAGGTGTCGACGATGATCTTTCGGCCGGTGAGGCCAGTGTCGCCCATGGGGCCGCCAACCACAAAGCGACCGGTGGGGTTGACGTAGATGGTAGCGTCGTCCCACTTGATGCCCACCTCATCGAGGACGGGACGGATAACCTGATTGATGACGTCCTCGCGAATCTTGGAGAGCTCCACGTCCTCGGCGTGCTGGGTCGAGACGACGATGGCAGTGACCTCCACCGGCCTGTCGTCCTCGTAGCGGACCGTCACCTGGGTCTTTCCATCCGGGCGCAGGTAGGCAAGGGTCCCGAGCTTGCGGACCTCGGCGAGCCTCAGGGCAAGGCGCTGCGCGAGATAGATTGGCATGGGCATGAGGACATCCGTCTCGTCCGATGCGTAGCCAAACATCATGCCCTGGTCACCGGCACCGATCTTGTCGACCTCGTCCTCGTCGTTGGCACGCGCGAAGGTGCCGTCGACACCCTGGGCGATGTCGGGCGACTGACCGTGAATCAGGTTCATGACGCCGCAGGTCTCGGCGTCAAAGCCGTACTTTGCGCGGGTGTAGCCGATCTTTGCGACCGTGTCGCGGACGATCTGCTGCACGTCCACGTACGCCTCGGTGCGGACCTCGCCCATGACCACGACGGTACCCGTGGTGGTGAAGGTCTCGATTGCGGTGCGGACGTTGTCGACGTTGGCCGCCATGCCGTCGGGGCCAACGTAGCCCTCCCTCTGGAGCGCCGCCTCCTTGGAGAGGATGGCGTCGAGGATCGCATCGGAGATCTGGTCGCACATCTTGTCGGGATGCCCCTCCGTCACCGACTCGGAGGTGAAGAGGTAGTTCTTGTGTGCCATGTTGCACGTACCTTCCCGGCGCTGAGCGCCACGTTACCGGGGGATAAAAAAAGCCCCCTGCCTAAGGGGACCTTCGTGACTGCACTCTAGCTCCCCCGTCTTCCAAGCCTTGCGGCCTGCCGAGAATTGGCACCATGCATCGCTGCTGGTTGCCGGGGCTTCACCGGGCTCGGTCCCTCCACCCTTTGCGTCACTGGGACGCCTCTTGACGAGCAAGGAATACCCTATTCCATTGTCCCCCGCGTGTAAACAACGATTTTGAATGCGGACCGTAAGGATTGGAGAACGAGCCGCTACGCACATGCTTTTCTTTTGACCTGCGCGACGAAGGCTAGCCCTCGGAGGCGGCAGGGCAAGTCTCCCCCACCCCAACGCCCCTAATGGAAAGGTCCATCAGGGCATGGGCGAAGGTACCGCAGTCCGTGCGTGCGTCCTGCGAGGGCACCGCTGCGAGGGACGAGACCATGAAGCCGCCCGCCATGAACATGGCGGCAAGCTGGCTGTCGACGTCCGGGCGCACCACGCCCTCGGTCTTCGCGCGCTCGAGCTGGGCGGCGATGATTCGGATGGTCCGCGCGAAGTTGTCGCTCACCACGGGCAGGACCGAGCCCTTGCTCACGCCCACCTCCCTGGCGAGGGCGAGTGAGAGGGGACTCCCGCCGCCCAGGCGCCTGACCAGCTCCGTGCCCACATTTGCCAGCGCCTCGCGAGCGGTTGGCGCCTCTGACACCGCGCGCTCGATCGCAGCGACCAGGTCCTCGCTCGACGAGGCGAAGATCGCCTGAATCAGCTCGTCCTTGTCGGCGAAGTAGTAATAGAGGGCGCCCTTCGACATGTGGCATCGAGCCGAGACCTCGCTCATCTGGAAGTCGGTGTTGCCGCGCTCGACCATGAGCTCGCTCGTCGCGGTCATGATCCTCTCCCTGGTGGCAACGCTCTTGCGCGTCTTGGACGAGGACCTCAGGCGGGTCTTGCGCTTCTTGACCTGCTCGACGGCAACGTCCTTCGCCACGTTGCGCATGGCGCGCGCGGCGTTCGCGACTTCGGTTGCGGTGCTCTCGTTGATGATCGGCACGGACGACTCCCCGGGAAACCGCGCGAGGCAAATTGTCTGCCTCGTGCGCAATTTGCGGAACATGGCACATACTAGTTCAAGAATGTGAGCTTTTTTCAAATCGAATCGTACTTTTTTGAATCAGGTAAAATTGGCTCCCGTTTATCTGCGGAAACAATCTGACTTGTACCACCAAAGGAGAACAGGTGCGCAAAGTCTTTTCCATTTTCAAAAGGGACCTTAAGAGGCTCCTCAGAAACCCCGTCGCCATCATCGTGACGCTGGGCGTCTGCATCATCCCCTCGCTATACGCCTGGTTCAACATCGAGGCCAACTGGGATCCCTACAAGAACACCAGCGGCATGGCTGTGGCGGTGGTCAACGAGGACCGGGGCGCCCAGGTCGAGGGCATGGGCACCGTCAACGCTGGCGACATGATCGTGGCGGAGCTCAAGAAGAACACTCAGCTGGACTGGACGTTCGTCGACAAGTCCGAAGGGATGGAGGGTGTGAGGGAGGGCAAGTACTACGCCACTTTCGTGATTCCCAGCGACTTCACCTCGTCCCTCTCGGACGTGCTCCAGGGCAACGTGGACAAGGGGCACATCGCCTACTACGTCAACGAGAAGGTCAATGCCGTCTCGCCCAAGGTCACCGACACGGGGGCCTCGACGCTCGAGAGCCAGATCAACAGCACCTTCCTCAAGACCGTGGCAAACGTCGTCACGGACAAGCTCAAGGTCACCGCCTCGGGCGTCCTCCAAGACGGCAGCGACGCATCCGCATCGGCGCTCTCGGACATCCAGGGTGCCCAAGAGTTTCTCGCCCAGCTCTCGCAGGAGATCTCCGACGCCTCGGGCTCCGTCTCCGACGCACGCGGCATCGTGGGCACCACCCGGACGACCCTCTCGGACCTCTCGACCAAGAGCGCGAGCGCGGGGCAGGGCCTCTCCGACTCCCTCGACTCGCTCTCGGGCGTCAGGAAGAAGGCGAGCGACCTCTATTCGCAGCTGAGCTCCGGGCTCACCTCGGGGACGTCGACCCTCGGCTCGCTCTCCTCGCAGGCCAGCAGCGACCTGGGGACATTCTCCGGCCGCGTGAGCGGGGCCTCGGGCACGCTCGACGGCGACATCGCCTCCCTCAAGAGCTACCTGGCCCAGACCAGGGGCTACAGCGCCACGCTCACCCACGTCCGTGACTCGCTCCTGACCCTGCAGCTCACCGATGCCGAGAGCATCCAGCTTCGCGACCAGGCGACCTCCAGCATCGGAACGCAGATCACCGTCCTCGGCGGTATCTCCCAGGACCTGGAGCAGCGCCTCGACCAGCTCCAGGCGATGTCTGACGCCGCGGCGAACGACGCGCAGGATGTGGCGTCGCTGGCGCAGGGGCTCAACGGGTCCGTCTCGACCTCCATCCAGTCCCTCAACGACGTGGGGAGCGAGCTCTCCGGCTCGACCATGCCCAAGCTCTCCTCCGCCCTCGACTCCTTCTCCCAGGTGGGATACTCCCTCGCTGGGACCACGGCGGGCCTCTCCCCCCTGATCTCGCAGGCGGACGGCACGCTCGCGCAGCTCGACGCGGCGCTCGACAAGGCAGACGGCGCCCTGGCGCAGACCAAGTCGGTCGTGGACCAGGCAAACGGCACCCTGGGCGACCTCGCCACGGACGTCGGGGCAATCAGGGGCGCCGCCGCGTGGCAGCAGCTCCAGAGCGTGAGCGACGTGAGCACCGAGAAGGTCTCCGACTTCATGTCGTCGCCCGCCACGCTCACCGAGCGCGACGTGTTCTCGGTGAGCAACTACGGCTCGGGCGTGACGCCCTTCTACACCAACCTGGCCCTCTGGGTTGGCGGATTCGTCTTGGTGGCGATCTACAAGCTCGAGGTCGACGACGAGGGAGTCGGCGACTTCAAGCCATGGCAGGGCTACCTAGGCCGCTGGCTCCTGCTCAACGCCCTGGGCCAGGTGCAGGCCCTCATCTGTTGCGTGGGCGACCTGGCGCTGGGGATACAGTGCGTCTCCCCCGCCCTCTTCGTGATCGCAGGGCTGGTGGAGTCGTTCGTGTACGTCAACATAGTGTACGCGCTCTCGATCGCCTTCAAGCACATCGGCAAGGCGATCGCCGTCGTGCTCATCATCGTGCAGATCCCCGGCTCAAGCGGCACCTACCCCATCCAGATGATGCCCGACTTCTTCCAGGCCCTGTACCCCTGGCTGCCCTTCACCTACGGCATCGACGCCATGAGGGAGACCATAGGCGGCTTCTACGACGGCTACTACGCCCTCAACATCCTCCGGCTCCTGGTGTTCGTGATCCCCGCCCTGCTCATCGGACTTGGGGCGCGCAGGCACCTGCTCAACATCAACTCGCTCTTCGACAAGCGGCTCACGCAGACCGACCTCATGATCGGCGAGCGCGTTGGCATGGACGAGGCACACTTCAAGCTCACGACCATTGTTAAGGCCCTCATGGACTCCAAGGACTACAAGCGCATCTTCCAGGAGAGGACCGCACGCTTCGAGCTCATGTACCCCCTGCTCGTGAGGCGTGGCATCCTCTCGCTGTTCGTGGTGTCGGGCATTCTGCTGCTGATGCTGTTCCTCCTCGACGCCAAGATGACCTTCCTGGTGCTGTGGATCGTCTCCCTCGTCGCCATCTGCACCTTCCTGATCGTGGTGGAGTACTTCCACTACCGCGTGGTCGAGAAGACCTCCCTCGCCGACATGTCGCGGGAGGAGCTCTACGGCATGCTCGACGAGTCCCTGAGGGGCGAGTTCTTCGCGTTCGCCCCCATCGAGAAGATGGTCCTGGACTACCGCAGCGAGGACGGCGCCGCACCCTCCGGCCCCCTGGGCACCCTCGCGGACCTAAGGGCGGGCCGCACGCACCTAAAGCGAACGATCGCTCTCAGGAAACGCGCACGTGCAGTCGGCGAGTGGCATGGGGCGGACCGACTCCGCCGGAGCCATGGCGTCACACGTCCCAACGGGTCCCGCCCGGAGGAAGACGACGGGAAGACTGTTCCCATGCCCCGACCGAACGACGAAGGGGACGCTGCAAGCGGTACGGCGGGCGGAGAGACCCAGACGGACGACCGCGACGAGAGGGACGGTGAGTAGCATGGGACCCTTCCTCAGGCTCGCAAAGCGCGACTTTGACCACGTCACCCACAACGTCATCGCCCTCGTGGTGTGCATCGGCATGGTCGTCATCCCCTCGTTCTATGCCTGGTTCAACATCGCCGGCAGCTGGGACCCCTACGGGAACACCGCCAACCTCAAGGTGGCACTCGCCAACAGCGACGAGGGATACAAGAGCAGCCTCCTCCCCGTCCAGATCAACATTGGCGAGCGAACGGTCACCGAGCTCAGCGCGAGCGAGAAGGTTGGCTACGTCGTCACCGACGAGGAGGACGCCGTCGAGGGAGTCAAGAGCGGCAAGTACTACGCGGCGATCGTGATCCCCAAGGACTTCAGCCGGAAGATGCTCACCGTCCTCACGGACGATTCCGAGAAGCCCGAGGTCATCTACTACAACAACGCAAAGCGCAACGCCATCGCCTCGATCGTCACCAGCAAGGCGTCGACCGCGGTGAAGGAGACGATCGACGAGACCTTCTCCGCCACCGTGACCGAAGTGGGTGCGGCGACGCTGTCGCAGTTTGGGGACTACCTCAACGACGCGGAGTTCCAGGCGCTCGCCTCGAAGCTGGGCGAGGCGGCGGAGAGGAGCTCCGGCTCCATGCGCGACGCCGCCTCGACGCTCGACACCTACTCCTCACTCGTGGGGTCCATGCGCTCCATCTCGTCGAGCGCGACGGGGGTCGCCGACCAGTCCCTGCAGAGCGTCCTCGACGCGGGCGGCACGCTGAGGCAGACCGCCTCCGGGGTCCGCGACCTCGACAGCGGCATCAACGGCGCCACCGACGCGGTCAACTCGACGCTCCAGAAGTCCTCCTCGAGCTTTGACGACGTGGAGTCAGCGCTCGACGACGCCTTCGACACCGCAGGTTCCAAGAGCGACGCCCTCTCGGGCCGCCTGGGGCAGGTCAAGGACGTCGTAGACGGCAAGCGAGCAGAGCTCCAGGCGCTGGACGACCAGATCAACAGCCAGGACCAGATCATCAGGACCCTGCACGACCGGCAGGAGGCAGGGTCGGTCGCATACGAGCGCACCGACGAGTACATCCTGCAGATCGACGGCCTCAAGTCGGACGTGGAGGATGCCATCCAGAGGCTCCAGGCGCTCTCGGACTCCATCCAGCAGACGAGGGACGACCTCTCCACGTACAAGGGCGACGCCGAGGAGGCCCGCACCAAGCTCAAGGCCCTGGCGGCGGACGGCAAGTCCGCGGTCTCCAAGGTGAGCGACAGCTACGAGGGCGACCTCAAGGGATCGCTCGGCACGCTCGCCTCCTCCATCGACGACGCCGCCTCGACCGCCGACCAGGTCTCGGGCGAGCTCAAGGATGCCGTGTCGAGCCTCTCCACCGCGACCACCAACGCCGACAAGAGCCTCCAGGGGGCACAGGACTCACTCGACTCCGCCTCCGCCAAGCTCAGGGAGGGCGCCGACAAGCTCGACGACCTCAGGGCGAGGATCTCTGCCGCCCTGGCGTCGGGCAACCTCGACACGCTGCGCGCGATCCTCTCCGCCGACCCCTCCGCGCTCGCGGCGTTCATCTCGTCTCCCGTGCAGGTCGAACGCACCGCGGTCTTTCCGGTCGAGAACAACGGCTCCGCCATGGCTCCCTTCTACACAACGCTCTGCCTCTGGGTGGGCGGGGTCGTCCTCGCTGCCCTCGTGAGATGCGAGCCCTCCGAGCGCGCCATGTGGGAGACGGGGGCCAAGCCGCGCCACGCCTACTTTGGCCGGCTGGTGTTCTTCCTGGCCATCGGCTTCATGCAGACGCTCGTGGCCCTTCTCGGCGACCTCTTCTTCCTGGGAATCCAGTGCGAGCACCCCATCCTGTTCCTGCTCACGGGGACGCTCGCCTCGACCGTGTTCATCAACATTATCTATGCCCTCACCTACTCGTTTGGGGACGTGGGCAAGGCCATCGCGGTCGTGCTGATGGTGATCCAGGTGGCGGGCTCGGGCGGCACCTTCCCCATGCAGATGCTCCCCAACGCCTTCCAGTCCGTGTACCCCTGGCTGCCGTTCGTCCACTCCGAGAACGCCATGCGCGCGGCGATGTTTGGCATCTATGGCAACGACTACGCCATCGAGATGGCCAAGCTCGCCTGCTTCCTCCTTCCCGCCCTACTGCTGGGACTGCTCCTCAGGAAGCCGGTCGTGCGCCTGAACCACTGGATCGAGGAGAAGCTGGAGTCCACCAAGCTCATGTAGGCGGGCTCTGGATGGCAAGGGAGTCTATACTCTTTTGGTTGTTTGCAAGCGGTGCGGGGCAAGGCGCACCGAGGGACAAGGAGACATGGCTTTGACTGACAGCAGACCCGTGCGCGTTCGCTTCGCGCCCTCCCCCACCGGCAAGCTCCACGTGGGCGGCGCGAGGACCGCAATCTACAACTGGGCGTTCGCGCGCGCCAACCACGGCACGTTCATCCTGCGCATCGACGACACGGACCCCACCCGTTCCACCGAGGAGAACACGCAGGTGATCCTCCGCGCGATGAGGTGGCTTGGACTCGACTGGGACGAGGGTCCCGACGTGGGTGGCTCATATGGCCCATACCGCCAGACCGACCGCATGGACATTTACAAGAAGGTCGCCCAGCGCCTGTGGGACGAGGGCCGTGCCTACCCCTGTTTCTGCACGCCCGAGAAGCTCGCCGCAGACAAGAAGGCGGCGCAGGAGCGCAACGACCCCTTCCAGGGCTACCAGCGCACGTGCCGCGACATCGACCCCGAGGAGGCCAAGGCGCGCATCGCCGCCGGGGAACCCTACACGTTGCGCATCAAAGTCCCCCTGGACCGCGGCGACGTGGTGGTGCACGACGCGGTTCATGGCGACGTGACCTTTGACGCCAAGGAGCTGGACGACTTCATCATCTTCCGCTCCGACGGCACCCCCACCTACAACTTCGCCACCGTGGTGGACGACGCCCTGATGGGCATCACGCACGTGATCCGCGGAGACGACCACCTCTCCAACACCCCGCGCCAGATCATGGTGTACGAGGCCATGGGCGCACCCGTGCCCACCTTCGCCCACATCTCGATGATTCTTGGGCCCGACGGCAAGAAGCTGAGCAAGCGTCACGGCGCCACGAGCGTGGAGGAGTATCGCGACCAGGGTTACCTCCCGGACGCCTTCGTCAACTACCTCGCACTCCTGGGCTGGGCGCTCGACGGCGACACCACGATCATCCCGCGCGACGTCCTGGCGAGCCGCTTCTCGCTCGACCACGTGAGCAAGAACCCCGCGACCTTCGACTTCAAGAAGCTCGACTGGATCCAGGGCGAGTACGTCAAGGCGATGACCGACGCAGACTTCTCCCGGACCATGCTCGTTCCCGAGCTTGTCTCCGCCGGCCTCGAGGAGGGTCCCGCCGACGCCGCCTACGAGCGCAGGCCACAGTGGTTCGACCTCCTGAGCTCCATCCTCAAGCCGCGCGTCACCTTCGCGCGCGAGGTCGTGGACAAGGCCCGCTTCCTGTATGAGGGCGACTCCGTGACCTTCGACGAGAAGTCCGTAAAGAAGAACCTCGCCAAGGACTACGCGGCGGGTGCTCTCGACGCCGCGACCGACGCGCTCTCCGCCCTGGGCGAGGAGCAGTGGGATGCCGACTCGATCAACGCCGCGCTCGACCCTCTCCCTGAGGGACTTGGCATCAACAAGCGCAAATTCTACGGTGCCGTGCGCGTGGCGGAGTGCGGCAACCAGGTCTCGCCTCCCCTGGGCGAGTCGCTCCAGCTCCTGGGCAAGCAGACGACCCTCGCGCGCCTGAGGGCGGCTGCCCCGCTCGCGGTTCCCGCGGAGGCATAGGAGGCAGGCGGGCCTCTCGCCGAGGCATGCGGTCGTAATGTGCCGGGGCATCCCCAACGGGTGGGGCGCCCCGGCTTTCTTGCAAAGGGATCTGGGGAGAGGGACGGCGCGCTCTTCGCCCGATGGGGTGCTCCGCCTGGCTCTGACATACGACGGGCGGTGGGACCAGGTGCGATAAGTCGGCGCATGTGCGTGTTACTGCCACGACGTGCTTAACCGCCCTAGCCCTCATTCGGATTGGGCCCCAGTTTGCTTAACATCCCTAGCCCTCATGCGCGATTTCCGCCTCCCAACCCGCACGAGCGCTAGCACGCCTAAGCATTGGACCCAAAAATCCGCAAGAGTCCGAGCAACGCTAAGCATCCCGCCCCACAATCAGCATGGGAGCTAGGAAGGCTAAGCATCGCCCCCCACCCGCGCGGATTCAGGAAGGCATGCTTAGCCATCCCGGCGCGTGCGTGCTTGGGCGCCATCCGCTGCTTAGCCCCGCCGGCGTTCGCACGGATTTCGATGCCAGATTCTTAGCCTCCACGGGGCACGGACGTGTTATACGCCCCAGAATCCGTGCACCCACCAGATTCCTTAAGCGCGTGTCAGCAATAACCCTCACAAGGCCCCAGATTCCTAAGCACGCATCCATGTCACCCCTCATGCAGCCTCTTGGGTCTTCCATCAGCAGGCATGCACAAGGTCGCTGCGCCAACATGAGAGAAAAGCACTCAAGAGTCAAGGAGGGAGAGGGACAAGCCTTCGGGAAAGGCATCCGTCCACAACTTGACCCCCTCATTGCCGAGCACTTTGGCGACAGGGGCAGGCCACGACTGAGAGCGGAGCACACGGGTGCTCTGTCGGGTGGCACACTACCGCAGCACCAACCGTCGCCCGCTCCCTCACGGACGGGCAGTCCGCACGAGCGCATCGCCCCCCTGCCGGCAGCAAACGGTGAGCACTAGTAATCCAAACGCTCCAGACATCGGGTCCGGATGGCAGCAAACTCCCGATGTGAGCACTCATATCCGGCTATCGCTGCCATGAGCCACGAAGCCAGAGGGACCCAGCTGGAAAACGTGGCGCCGCTGGCCTATCGTGGCAGTGAAAACCCGACGTATGCACTCACTTCGGGATTATCTTGCATCGGATGACCCCGTGGGAGTAGCAATGGACCGACCCGCGGCGGTGACGTTTCTTCCCGGCGTGAAATGGGGCAAGGGGGTTGCAATAACCCTGCTCACACAGATGAGTCGGCTATTCCAGTCGAGCAACCAACCGTCTCATTCCCAGATCTCTAATGGCCTGCCGTGGTTGTCGTCGCCGGGGCGACCGGAGAACTGGATGCCGATGGCTCACTCATTGCGAGAGGGCACGCCGTGCGCATTCACGCGAGAGCGGTTCTTCCGTGATTCGAGACTTAATCGGTCACCAAGTGCACAAACACGTTCTGCCAAAGGCCAGCTCGACATTCCCTAGGAGGCACTGCCTCGACCAGCGTCCTCAGCGTGTTTCGACCGCTCGCACGACCTCTTCGAGGCCAAGGGTCACACCTCGGACCATGTCATCGAGCGACATCGAGGGTGTTGATGGTCCCTTGCCGATGACCTGGGAGGGAAGGTAGGGGAGATGGACGAAGCCTCCCAGCGCCCGGCCCTCCCCCGTGCCAAGGTGACCCAGGACCTCGTAGAGCATGTCGTTGCACACGTAAGTCCCCGCGGTGTACGAGACCGACGCCGGAATGCCGCCCTCGCAAATGCGAGCGACCATGCACCTGACCGGGACCGTCGCAAAGCGGGCGTCGTGACGCATGTTCTCGCACGACTACTTCCAAGTGATGAATACATCAATCAGCTCGCTTTCACGTTACCTATATTTACTGCAACGCGGACCGGCAAGACGACCCAGCAAGACGGGAAATCACCACAAGCGAGAAGCATCAGAGAGGCATCATTTGGCAAACGGAGTCACCAGACGTTCGTTCATCAAGGGAGGGCTCGCGCGGGTGCGCTCGCGACGCTCGCCGCGTGCGGAAAGAAGACGAGCTCCTCTTCCGCAAGCGACAGCGGTGCCGGGACGACCGGAGGCACGCGCAACGACCGACGAGGACGAGCGCAAGGCCAAGTACCGCAAGATCAACAAGACGGTCGGCAAGGACCTCCCCATCATCCCGATCATGCACTACTCGCACGGTCACGTTGGGTCCGATCGCGTCGCGAGCCTGTTCTACGACGCCGGCGACCGCACGCACCTCGTCGACGCCAGCCTCACGGCGTAGTCCCGCAAACACCGCTCGACGTTGCCAGGCACCCCCTCCGGAGCCATCCACGCCCCGGAGGGGTGCCTCTGTTCTCGCCCGTTCGCCGATACGCTGCGAGCGCTCCCCCGTCACGGCTATCATCGTGTGTCGGAAACACGTTTGTAACACAAGCTCACATCACATGCGAGGAGAGCACATGCAGACATCCGCCTTCGAGATCCTTGGCCCCATCATGGTTGGCCCCTCGTCCTCCCATACCGCGGGGGCGCTGAGAATCGCACTCGTTGCGCGCTCGCTTGGGCCCCGCGACCTCAGGCGCGTGACCTTCTCCCTCTACAACTCGTTCAGCCACACCTACCGCGGCCATGGGTCGGATCGCGCCCTCGTGGCGGGCATCCTGGGGCTTGCCCCCGACGACACGCGCGTGCGCGACTCCTTTGACCTGGCACGGGAGCGCGGCCTTGAGTTCTCGTTCGAGGAGATGGGAGACGATCCCGCCCTGCACCCCAACACCGTGGCGGTGACGATGGAAGGCGAGACGGGCAGGGTCAGCGTTGCAGGAGAGTCGCTGGGCGGCGGCCGCGTGAGGATCGTCTCGATCGACGGGGTCCACGTGGAGATCACGGGCGACTACCCCACGCTGTTCGTGACGCACCAGGACAAGCCGGGCGTCCTTGCCGCGCTCACTAGCGGGATCTCCGCCTCCTCGGCCAACATCGCCACGATGCGGACCTTCCGCGAGGCTCCCGGCGGGCGCGCCTACACGGTGTTCGAGCTCGACGAGCCCATCGACCACAAGCTCGTCGAGTTCCTCTCGCATGCCCCCAACATCCAGGGCGCCTGCTCGGTCGCCATCCCCGGCGCCTCGCGCGTCTCGCCCGACGCGACCCTGCGCATGTCCTTCTCCACGGGCGCCGAGCTCCTTGACGCCTGCGACCGGGAAGGCCTTGGCATCGGCAGGGTCACGCGCCTGCGCGAGTGCGAGCTGTGCGACGGGGAGGACGTGGATGCCCAGATGGCGCGCGTGCTCTCCGTAATGCGGGACGAGGCGACCAGCCCCATCCACGACCCGCAGCCCTCGCTCGGGGGCCTCATCGGAGGACAGGCGGCATCGGTGTGGTCATCGGCGAGGAGCCTAAGCGCAAGCCTGATGGGAGAGACCCTCTCCCACGCCGTCGCCTACGCGATGGCGACCCTGGAGCGCTCCGCCACCATGGGAGTGATCGTCGCGGCGCCGACGGCAGGCTCTGCGGGCGTCATCCCCGGGGCGGTGCTGTCGGTAGGCGAGTCCGCGGGGGCGGACGACGACTCCCTGTGCGAGGCGCTGTGGAACGCGTGCGCGGTGGGGCTCATCGTAGCAGGAAACGCCTCGGTCGCAGGCGCTGAGGGCGGCTGCCAGGCCGAGGTGGGGACGGCGTCGGCGATGGCAGCGAGCGCCGTCACGGAGCTGTTGGGTGGGAGCCCGGAGCAGTGCCTCTCCGCCGCGTCGACTGCCATCGCCAACCTGCTGGGGCTGGTGTGCGACCCCGTGCGGGGGCTCGTGGAGTACCCCTGCCAGGACAGGAACGCCATCGGCGTGGCAAACGCGCTTGTCTCGTCCCAGCTCGCCCTTTCGGGCGTTCTGGACCCGCTTCCCTTTGACGAGGTGGTCGCCGCCATGAAGCAGGTGGGCCAGGCGCTGCCCGCGAGCCTGCGCGAGACGGCCCTGGGTGGCCTCGCTGCGACACCCTCTGCCTGCACGGCGTGCAGGCGCTGCCTGTAGTCAGCAAAGACCAGTGGGAGGGGCGACGGCAACAACCGCTCGCCCCTTCTCTCCCCTAGTCCTTGTTGCCGTCCTTGCCATTGGGCTTTGCCTTTGGCTTGTACGCGGGCACCTTGCCCTTGACCCTGACCGTGATGCCACGGTGACTCTTGCCGCGCTTCCCCGGCAGCGCGCCCGCCATGCGATTGCGAAGACGTTGGACGCGGTAGTAGATGCTCTGCGACGAGTTGGAGCGCAGGCCAAGGAGCGGGGCGGCCAGGAGCGTGGGGCCAAAGAACGTGATGATTCGCCACACCAGGAAGCCCGCACTGATGCTGCCGCCAAACATGTGGCCGTAGAACAGGTAGAAGCCACCCTCGGCGCCGCCAGTTCCGCCGGGGAGGGGAACTGCGGACGAGACCATTTGCACCATCGACCCTGCTGCCAGGCACTCCACGAAGTCGGCCCTGATGCCAAAGGCGTTGAGGACGAACCAGGGGATTGCATACAGGCAGAACAGCTGCGCCATGGTCACGAGCAGCGTGAGCCCCATGGAGGGCAGGTCCCTCGCAGCCCGCTTGAAGGCGCGGGAGAACTCCATGACCTGGCGGTTGACCAGGTCGTCGTACTTGCTGGGGTCCTTGAGCCAGTGGTGGCGGGTTGCAAAGCGGATCGCCCAGTTGCCCACACGCATCACGAGCTTAGGGCACAGGCAGATCACGAAGAGCCCGGCAAGCTCGAGGAAGTGGACGGCAAAGACGATCAGGTTGAGGATGATGATGTCACCGTACGCCTGGAAGAAGTACGACAGCTTGGACGCCAGCATGATCGCAGCGAAGAGCACCACGCCAAACTGGAACATGATGAAGCGCGTGAACTGGGTCGCCGACGCCTCGCCCACGTCCTGCCCCGTGCGGGTCAGGCGGTAGATCTGCGCTGGCACCGCCCCCGCCATCATGGGCGTGAGGTTGCCAAAGAAGACGCCAGACGCCTCGACGCTCATGAGATCGCGCACACCCACGGGGGACTCGGGGTCAAGGTAGACGGCGATAACGTAGGCGAGGACGCCGAACACGAAGTAGAGCAGGAACATGACGCAGGCTCCGCCGACCCAGCCTCGGTCGACCTTGGAGAGCGCGTCCAGAAACTGCCCCATCTGGCCGGTGACCAGGAGGTAGGCTACGTAGATGCCGACCACCACCGCCAGGAAGAGGGCACCCTTCCTGGCATCCGCCTTGCTGTCCTCAGACTCTGGGCTGCCGCCCCCCGTAACCTTCGGACGGGGGGCAGAGACCTTGGCCCTGACCTTGGGGGAGTCCCCCTCCCGTCCCGTGGAATCCGCTGACATCAGTCTCCGTTCGCACCTGCGAGGCCGAGGGTGACGCGGCCAGGCGTTGATTAGCATCTATGGAGTATGCCCAAAATTTCTCAAGGGTCCAAAGGGGCATACTAACCTACATCACAAAAGGACGTTGTCGGCGGCGGGGTCACCCGCCGCATCTCGTCGAAGGAGTGCGCACCATGCAGGATTCCACGAGCCTTCCCTCCGCGGCGGACCTCGCGAGGCAGCGGAGGAACCACGACCGGCTCCTTGCCATCCTGACGGGAGGAGAGCATGCCGGTGGAAGAGGCGACGAGAGCCGCTGCCTGCTTCTCTCCCTAGGGCGCTTCGTGGTCGACCGGCAGGAGGGCACGACCGTGCCGTTTGGGGGCGAGAGGGGCGTGGGTGCCCTGGTCGCCGCGACGGGGAGACTCCTGGGTGACGAGGGGGCCGACGGCGCGAAGGGCCTGACGTCGACATCGGGGGAGGTTCCCATCGGCGAGACGTTCGTGAACGCGGCGGTTGGGGTCGGCCCGGCCGGCCAGCTCGTCACCACCGTTGGCCCGGCTCACGACGTAGGCACGCTGGGTGAGGCGCTCGCAGTACTCGAGCGGAGGGTACACCTGGCGTCTCGGGAGGTCGGACGCGACATCGACCTCGTCGCACAGGGCTACAACCCCACGGTGGAGGCCCCCTCCGACCTGCCGCTCGTCCCGCTTGCGCGCAATACCCTCACCGAGGCCCACCTGTCCCGTCACGGCGAAAAGGTACGCGACGCCATGCGAGCCACCGCCGAGACCGTCATTTGCGTCGACTATGGCGGTCAGCGCGAGGCGGCGGAGTCCTACCGCGTGGCCACGGCCCTCTCCCCTGTCCTCTCGTTCCTCACGGACAACGTCCTCCACTTCCGCGGTGAGGACCCGCACGACTGCGGACGCATGCTCAGGCGGTCGCTCTGGTCCCAGGCGGCACCCGCCCTCACCTCTCCCCTGCCCGAGGCGTTTGGCCCTTCCTTTGGGTACCGCGCGTACGTCGCCTGGCTGGAGCGCCAGGCACCCGCGTGGTACATGGGGCCGGACGGGCACGACCTCCCCAGCGGCGAACAGCCCCTGAGCGCCGTAATGATGCGCCACGAGCTCTCCCAGGAGCAGGTCGATCAGCTCCTCAAGGCTCTGTGCCCCGAGGTGGGCCTGGACGGGAGGCTCGTCCTTCGGTGTGCCGACTCCCTGCCGGCGCGTCTCGCCCTCGGGTACGCCGCGCTTGCAAAGGGGCTGTTCTGCGACGACAAGGCTTTTGAGCTCGCAAGCGTGCTCGTGAGCGCCGCAACGCCGGAGGCGGTCGAGTCGGCACGGAGCGCCCTGGCCCGCGACGGCTGGGATGCAGAGGTGTACGGCAGGGACGCCACCGACCTGGTCTCTCAGTTGGTGCGCATCGCACGCGATGGACTGGACGGGAGTGAGAGGGACTGCCTCGACTCGATCGCGCAAATCTGGGAGGTGGGAGCAGTGCCCCGGGACCTCCTGCTCGACACCTGGGATATAACGCACGCTCAGTCCGAGGGGACAGTTGAGGAAGACGGCGCGGAGGCGCAGACGAGCGGGGACGAACCGGGGACAAGAAGCGAAGGAAATGTGAATTAGGGCGCTTTTCCAATTCTCGTTGCATGGGCGGCACTTTTCCGATAAAGTCATGCCCCGTGCTCAGGCACGCGAAGACACCTCTTGGGACGTCGTCTAGTGGTAGGACAACGGATTCTGGTTCCGTCAGCGGGAGTTCGACTCTCTCCGTCCCAGCCAAGGTGCCCTTCACATACTGGCCCGTTCGTCTAGCGGTTTAGGACGCCGCCCTCTCAAGGCGGAGATCAGCAGTTCGAATCTGCTACGGGCTACCAAATTTGATGCGCACTCCCGATGATTCGGGGGTGCGTTTTTCATCTTGGAAGACGCACCTTACGCCAGACGCTTCGGTATGGAGCCCTCATGCAGAGGTGCCTCTCCCCCGTCTTCGCGTATGCACGTCGGGGCAGCCAGCCGAGACGATCGATTGTCCTGTGCTCCATCGCTTCCACTTCTTCTTAAGTTTCTAGTCTTTCTGAAGCCAAGAAGAGATCCCACGGGGCAAGGTTTCGACTACCGAGGGGCACCCCATCAACATGAGACGAGGGCGAGCACTCTTTCTCGCATGGATTCCGCGGTGCAATGCTTAACCCCGCTAGCCCTCATGCGGTTTTTGGAACCTGATGCTTAGCGTCGCTAGCCCCCGTGGGGATTTCAGCGCCAAATGCTTAATCCTCCTAGTCCTCATGTGAAGTGCGCGGCGAAAATGCGCACGAGGCCTAGGGGCGCTAAGTGTTGTGTGCCATGACGTTGTTTACACCGACGATGCGTGACATCGGCGGGAGGCCGCCGCAGGCGCTGTGGGGCCTCTCCCAATTGTAGCGGTCGATGAAGGGGGAGAGGGCGGCAGCCCTCTCCCCCTCGCTCGCGTAGGCGCGCGCGTACTGCCACTCCTGCGCGAGCGTCCTGTTCATTCGCTCCACCTTCCCGTTCTGCCAGGGGCTGTAGGGCCTGGTGTACCTGTGCGCGATGCCGGACGCCGCGAGCCACTCGTTGAACAGCCGAGAGCGGTACCCCGGCCCGTTGTCGGTCATCACGCGCTCGACCTCGACGCCGAGGCCCCGGTAGAAGTCCCGGGCGCGCCCCATGAACGCGACGCAGGTCTCCTTGCGCTCGTCGCCGAGCAGCTCGGCGTAGGCCACCCTGCTCCTGTCGTCGACCGCCACGTGCAGGCAGGCGGTGCCCGCCCCGGAGTCGGCGTGGCGCAGGGCGTTGTTGAAGTCAAGATAGATTTCACCAGACTAGACAGCGAACCGCCCCCATCCGCACCAACGTACATTCGCCAGTCCCGTCACCGCGGGGCGCCGGAATCGGCGACCACTGCCGGCGAGGCCCTGTCC
>NZ_VUNC01000006.1 GCF_009695875.1 Olsenella porci | reverse complement strand
TCGTCGGTTCGGGGCTGAGCCTAGTTGGTGAAAGTGGTGAAACTACGCTGGTTTGGCTGGCGCATTCGCGCTGGTCGGATTGGGGCGCGTGTTGGTCAATCTGGTGAAACCTAAGCTAGCGCTATCAGGCGTCGGCGCCGCGCGCCCTCCAGCCGCCGCCGTCGGGGACCCTCGCGACCTTCTTGACGTCGACGTGAACGAGCTCGCCGGGCGCCTCCCTCTCGTAGCGGCGCGGGGTCACGGGGCCGCGTCTCCTGGGCTCGCCGGTCACGCGGTCGACGTCGGCCAGGCGCGGCAGGCCGTTGCGCGCGACGATCCTGGCGCAGGTGCGGGCGGGCACCCCGGTCTCGGCGGCGAGGGCGAGCGGGGCGAGCAGGCGGGCGCGGCGGGCCTCCACGACCCTCGCCTCGACGTCGGGGGGCGTGAGCCTCGCGAGGTGCGAGGGGCGGCTGCGGCGGTCCGACAGCGGCTCGCCCGCCTCGGCCCTCGCGATCCACTTGTGGGCCGTCTGCCTGCTCACGCCCGCCTCCCGGGCGACGGCGGACACGCTCTCGCCGGCGCGGACGCGCTCGACGAGCCTCTGCCGCCCGCGGGGCGTGAGCCGTGAGTTAGAATGCTGGAACAAGGGGGGCTCCTCTCGCTGCAACCTTCGACAAGTCACAGCTTGGAGGAGTCCTCCCCTTTTGTCACGTCATGTGTCAACAACCTGTTGGCACACAACAGCTAAGCACGTGTCGGAAGAATCCGCACGAGGCTGGGTACGGCTAAGCATCCCACGCTCGCAGCACCACATGACAGGAGAATTTATGGCGCTCCCCCATCCGTCACCGTACGCCAGGGGAACAGGATGTGACTGACTGCCCACCACACCGAATGGCAACCGGAGCCCCACACGAGGGCGGGAACGTCGCGCTACGCAGGGCCCCAACGTGGGGGAGTAGGGAGCCCCCTCCTTGTCGCTCGTTGCGCAGGAGAGGCGCTTTCGCCCCTGTTGACATACACAAAAAAGCGGGCCACCCGAAGGTGACCCGCGAACGTGTGGTAGCCCGTAGCAGATTCGAACTGCTGATCTCCGCCTTGAGAGGGCGGCGTCCTAAACCGCTAGACGAACGGGCCAAACTGATTGAAGCGCACATGGCTGGGACGGAGAGAGTCGAACTCCCGCTGACGGAACCAGAATCCGTTGTCCTACCACTAGACGACGTCCCAATTGGTGTTGTCTTGTGCGTCTCAATGCGATAAGATACTTTACCCCATCTGCTGCAGCCACACAAGGGTGAATCTCAAATTCTTTTCGGGGAGCCATCCAGGGCCTTAAGCCCCCTATCCCTTGCCGCGCATCCGATCAAGGAGCACTTCGCGGTCGCAGGGAAGCTCGTCGTTGATCACACCCGAGAGAAGCTCGCCAAGCATGGCTCCAACGGCAGGGCCAGGCGGCATGCCAGTCTCCCGAATGACGTCCGCACCGGTGACGGGAAGGTCCTTCATGCGATAGACGGCACCCCCCTCGATCTGCCGGCGGAGGCATTCGGTGACGCGATCGAGTTCGGCGACGTAGCGCTCCGCCCCGGGTGCCTTGGACACCGCGTCCGCGCGCTTGAGGTCGAGGAGCGCGAAGGTGAGGGAGGGAGCCTCCCCCGGGCAGGCGCGCTCGAACTTGGAGAGCGTCCTCCTCATCGACCGGGCCGTCGGCTTGACCACATGGTCGTGGAGACGCACCAGCATGCGTGTGGACGAGACGAGCGACCCGGGCAGAGCGAGCTCGCGCATGATCGACTCCGCCATGACGGCGCCGACCTTGGGATGCCCGAAGAAGTGGCCGCGCCCCGTCTCGTCGCGCGTGAACGTCACCGGCTTGGCGACGTCGTGGAGAAGCGCCGCCCACCGCAGTGCGGGCAGGGGCATCCCACCGCCAAACTCCTCGACCGCCGCGCAGACGTGCGAGGTGTGCTCAAGCACGTCGTAGATGTGGTAGGGGGTGCACTGGTCAAAGTCAGCCATTGCCGCCACCTGTGGGATGGCCTCCCCCATGACCTCGGTCTCGTGGAGAAGCGCCCAGGACATGCGCCCCGACGCGATGATGCCGTCGAGCTCCTGCCCGACGCGCTCGCGCGCGACGTGGGCAAGCTCCGGGGCGCAGGCGGCGAGCGCCTCCTGGGTGCGCGGCTCCACCGAGAAGCCCATGCGGCACGCGAACCGCACCGCACGAAGCACCCTGAGGGCGTCCTCCTCAAAGCGAAGCCTCGGGTCCCCCACGGCACGGATGAGCCCCCTCGCGAGGTCATCCCTCCCGCCGAACGGGTCGAGGAGCCCGCGCACGGGGTGGAACGCCATGGCGTTGATGGTGAAGTCACGGCGCGCGAGGTCCTCCCGCACGTCGGTGACGAAGCGGACCTCGTCGGGATGCCTGAGGTCGCTGTAGGCGCCCTCCACCCTATAGGTGGTGATCTCCACGGGATGCCCGTCCACGACCGCGGTAACGGTGCCGTGCTTGGTCCCCGTCTCGTGGACGGTGATTCCCGCCGCACGAAGGCACGAGGCGGTCTGCCTCCAGTGGGCGGAGGTGGTTACATCCACGTCGTGCGAGGGCGCTCCGAGCAGCGCATCCCTCACCCATCCCCCGACGACCCAGGCCTCGAACCCCGCCGACTCGAGGACGGAGAGGACCCTCACCGCGTAGTCGGGAAGGTCGTAGGCGGGAACTCCCACCGCTCCCATGTGGCCTCCCTCCGGAAGCGTGCAGACGGGACCCCCGACGACACGCTGGCCCCGCGCACCCCTGTCTTCCCACGAGTATACGGCAGACATGGGAGTACGCCCCCAGACGCCGTCGCTCGCGCGTCTCCACACCCGCCACGCCGCTGCAAGGCCAACGCAACCGCCGTGCTATCCTCGCATCGGTGCAAATTTAGATCCGCCAAGCGCGGGAAGGGAGAACGAATGGACACGATGAGGAGCGTCACCACCGAGGACCTGGCGAACAGCCGCGAGGGGTTCTTCTCCGAGCGCGCGAACGTCGTCGCCAAGAACGCAGTCACCAGCATGGGCCTTCGCGCGGCGGCGCGCGTCCCCGAGGGAGTCGCGGGCAACACGATGCAGTTTGACATCGACCTCACCCAGGGCAAGCGCTGCGACCAGCAGCGCTCCGGCCGCTGCTGGATGTTCGCGAGCCTCAACACCATGCGCTACCGCGTCATCAAGAAGTACAACCTCAAGACCTTCGAGCTAAGCCAGGCCTTCCCCCTGTTCTACGACAAGCTGGAGAAGAGCAACTGGTTCCTCGAGAACATCCTCGACACGCTTGACGAGCCCCTGGGCGGCAGGCTCGTCTCCTACCTGCTGACCGACCCCATCGGCGATGGTGGGCAGTGGGACATGTTCAAGAGCCTCGTGAGGAAGTACGGCGTCGTCCCCAAGGAGTCGATGCCCGAGACCGCCTGCTCGCGCAACACCCGCGAGATGGACGCGTATCTCACCCGCTACCTGCGCGGCTGCGCCAAGCGCCTGCGCGAGTCCCACGAGGCGGGGGTCGGCCCAGACGACCTCTCCTCGATGAAGAAGCAGATGATGGACGACGTGTACCACCTGCTCGTCACCTGCCTGGGGGAGCCCCCCGCGAGCTTTGAGGTGCGCCTGCGCGACAAGGACGACGAGCTCGCGCTCTCCGGCACGTTCACGCCCAGGGAGTTCTTTGACGAGGCGGTGGGCATGGAGCTCGACGACTACGTGTCGCTGATCAGCGCCCCCACCGCCGACAAACCGTTTGGCCACACCTACACGGTGAGCCGCCTGGGCAACGTGTGGGAGGACGGCGGCGTGCGCTACCTCAACCTCGAGCCCGCCGAGCTCAAGCGCGTCGCCCTGGCGCAGCTGCGCGACGGCCTCCCCGTGTGGTTTGGCTGCGACGTGGCACAGAGCTACCTGGGCGACGAGGGCATCATGGACACCGCCGCCCTCGACGTGGACGGCCTCCTCGGGTTCCCCGTGGAGGGCTGCATGGACAAGGCGGAGCGCCTGGACTACGGCGAGTCCCTCATGACCCATGCCATGGTGCTCGAGGGCGTCAGGTTGGACGAGAGTGGCGCCCCCACCCTCTGGAAGGTCGAGAACAGCTGGGGCAAGGACCACGGCAGGGACGGCTTCGACACCCTCTCCGACCCCTGGTTCGACCAGTACGTGTACCAGGTCGTTGTGGATAAGAAGTACCTCTCGCCCGACGAGCGCCACACCTACGAGACCGAGGAGCCCACGGTCCTGGAGCCCTGGGACCCCATGGGATCCCTCGCGCTCGCCCGCTAGGGACGCACAGCAGCCACACGACAGCGACCAAAGGCGCCCTCCCCGCCCACGGGAGGGCGCCGCGTTAGGAGAGACATGAGCACCACAGTCGAGCCCAGCTGGGCACGGGAACAGCACGACAGCTTTGGCGGAAGCCGCGGCAACCGCATCGCGCGCAACGCGGTGACGTCCGACAACCTCTTCAAGGCGGCGCGCGACGTCTCGACCCTGAGGACCTACCACGACACCTTCTCGGTTAGCCGACCCAAGACGGGAGAGGTGACCAACCAGCGTCACTCGGGCCGCTGCTGGATGTTCTCGGCCTACAACGTCGCCCGCGCCGAGACCATGCGCCTGCTCGACGTCGACAGCTTCGAGTTCAGCCAGTCGTTCGGCATGTTCTACGACAAGCTGGAGAAGGCCAACGCCTTCCTCGAGAACGTGATAGCCCTGGCAGACCGTCCCGCAGACGACCGCGAGCTCTCGTTCGTGCTCGAGGGCGGCATCGAGGACGGGGGCTACTACCCGTTCGCGATGAACCTCATCGCGAAGTGGGGCCTCGTCCCCAAGGACGCGATGCCCGAGACCGCCTGCTCCAAGGACTCCTCGCAGATGGACGCCCAGCTCAACAGGCTCGCAAGGCGCGACGCGTGCGAGCTTCGCCGCATGCATGCCCAGGGCGTGGACGACGATGCCCTCAGGGCGCGCAAGCAGGAGATGCTCGAGGGCTTCTACCGCATGCTCGCGATCTGCCTGGGCGAGCCCCCTGCGACGTTTGACCTCGAGATCGCCGTCGGCAAGGACGCGAAGGTCCCCACCGAGAGGCTCGAGATCCAGGGCGGCTCACGCGAGGGCGACGGAGGCAAGGGTGATGGCAAGGACGACGACAAGCCGCGCCGCATCCTTCGAGACCGCGGCATCACCCCAAGGCAGTTCGCTGAGCGCTACGTTCCCTTTGACCCCAACGACTACGTCGACCTGGTCTCGATCCCCGGCGAGACCCGACCCTTCAACCATGCGTACCACCTGAGGTGGACCGACAGCGTGCTGGGCGCCACGCCCCTGCGCTTCCTCAACGTGGAGCCAGAGGTCCTCGACGCCGCGGCCGTGGCCTCGCTCAAGGCGGGCGTCCCCTGCGAGATGTCCTGTGACGTGATGCAGCAGTTCCCGCGCGGAATCGAGGACTTCCCCGGGGTGCTCGCCCTCGACACGATGGACTACGAGGGTCTCTTCGACGTCGACCTGCAGATGGGGCGCGCCGACATGTACGACCTGCGCGAGAGCTCGCTCACGCACGCGATGACCTTCCAGGGCGTGGAGCTGGGCGAGGACGGGCGTCCCGTCGCATGGCGCGTGGAGAACAGCTGGGGCAAGGACGCCTGCAAGGACGGCTTCCTGGTGGTCTCCGCCGACTGGTTCCACCTGTACGGCGGAGAGGTCGCCGTCCGCCGCGAGTTCGTTCCCGAGGACGTGCTCAGGATGTGGGACGAGCTGCCCGCCGACGAGGTGGAGCCCTGGAGCGGCATGGGCCGCGCGCTTCGCCACCAGTCGCTGTAGCGGAGGGGAGAGGCAATGGCAGGCATCGAGAACATCGTCTTCGACATGGGGCAGGTGCTCCTCCGCTTTGACGGCATGCTCTTCTCGCATGCCTTCACGTCGAGCGAGGAGGACGCCCACGCCCTCAACAACGCGCTGTTCTCCAACCCTTCCTGGGCGCTGCTCGACGCCGGCGTCATCAGCGAGGACACCATGCTCGCCATCGCCCGCAGGCGGCTTCCGGAGCGCCTGTGGCCAAGCCTTGAGGACGCCGCCGCCAACTGGGACCTGCACCAGCCGGCGATCGACCAGACCAACGACCTCGCACGGCGGCTGCACCAGGCTGGGTACAGCCTCTACCTGCTGTCCAACGCCGGCGTCAGGTTCGACCGCGCCAAGGGGAGGATCCCCGTGCTCCCCCTCTTCTCGGGCTGGGTGGTCTCGGCCTACGAGCACCTGATGAAGCCCGACCCCGCCATCTACGCCCTCCTGTGCCAGAGGTATGGGTTGGATCCCTCCTCCTGTCTCTTCGTGGACGACAACCAGGACAACGTGGAGGGCGCTCGCAAGGCGGGGATGAGCGCCTACCGCTTCACCACCGCCACGGACCTCGAGGTGCACCTGGGAGACTTCGGCATCACCCTCTAGCGCATTTGGGAAGAGACGAGAGGGCACCCATCGGCGCGGGTGGCAAGCCGGTGGGTGCCCTTCTCTCCCCCGCCTAGCCCGCTGTGAACGCCCCCTCTTTGCGCACGGTTTCCAAAACGTGCCGAGGCACCGCATAGAGCGCGTTGGAACCCAGGACTCTCGAGGCGGACTCCTTGGCCTTGGGCATTGCCCCCACAGGGGCGTAGGAGCGCGAGAAGCGCCTGAGCATGGCCACGTCGTTGCCCCCGTCGCCGTAGACCGCCACCTGGTCCTCGCGAAGCCCCAGCCACCCCGCGAGCCACGCGACCGCACAGCCCTTGTTCGCGGACGGGTCGGTGATCTCGAGCATCTGGGAACTGAACGGGGCGTTGACCGCCTGCGACGGGTGTGCGGAGACGTACGCCACAAGAGCCTGCGCGACCCCGGGGTCGGTGGGCCTGCAGTTCACCTTCACGATGCCTGACGAGACGATTCCCTCGACGGAGCGGCCAAAGACGTGCTCCCCCTCGCGAAGGGGCACGAGGTGCGAGAGGACCCTCCAAGCCGGGCTGCCGCCGCGCCGATGCGCCAAGAACTCGTCCCTAGAGCAGCGGTGATAGGTGCGGTCGAGAGAGACGCACTGCAGGTCGATCCCGGGAAACGCCTCCAGGAGGGCTCCCACGAAGTCGGGGTCCATGGGGACGTGATGGAGCACCGAGCCATCCCTGCCAAGGACGATGGCACCGTTTGCGCAGACCGACTCGATGGGAACGCTGGCGAAGCCGAAGTCATCGGGCGATCGCATGACCCTGCCCGTTGCGACGGCGAAGTGCCTCCCCGAATCGGTTGCCGCGCGGATGGCGCGAAGGACAGGACGGCTCACCCGGTGCGTCACCCCCAGGAGCGTCCCGTCCAGGTCGCTGGCAAACAGGCCGACCATCACAGCACCCCAAAGGCGGGCTCGCCCACCACGCAGAGGTCCTCGCCGTTGGCGAGCTCGCGCATGGCGCTCACGAAGGCGCCCTCCCGCCCCGTGGGAAACGCGCAGTTCATCTGCACGTCCTCGGCGAAGATGGTGTCCCTCACCTTGCCCCCGCACTCCCCCACCAGGCGCTCCACGCGACCGTAGGCGGCATAGGGGATGGTGCAGGTCACACGCGTCACCAGGGTCATCTGGACTAGATGGCCCCCGTCACGCGCCTGGTCCACAGCCGCCTGGACCGCGGCGGAGTAGGCGCGGACGAGTCCCCCCGGCCCAAGGAGGGTCCCGCCAAAGTAGCGCGTAACCACGCAGCACACGTCCGAGAGCGACGCCCCCCTCAGGACGTCGAGGCACGGCATGCCGGCGGTGCGCTGAGGCTCCCCGTCGTCGGAGCACCTCTCCCTCCCGTCGCGCAGCAGCCAGGCGGGGACGTTGTGCCGGGCGTCGTGGTGGCGCGACCGCACCTCTGCGATGAACTCCTCGGCCTGTGCCTCGCCCTCCACGTGGCGGACCTGCGCTATGAAGCGACTCCTGCGGTCGACGACCTCGGCAGTCGCCTCGTACCCGCCCTCGAGCGTGAGATATCCATCGGATGCCTGCATGCAACCTCCCAGACGGACGAACGTCTCCTGCAGATGGTACCAAAGGAGACTGGGCACCATCAGGACGCAGCCAAGATGAAGATGCGGGAAGCTGGTGGGGAGACGACGGGGGCATGCTACAATCACCCTGCGAAGTGGGCCAGACGATCGCGGGGCCTCCCGGCAACGGGTGGCCATGAGGAAAGTCCGGGCTCCACAGGGCAGGAAGCTGGCTAACGGCCAGGCGGGGTGACCCGACGGAAAGCGCCGCAGAAAAGAAGACTCCCGCTGCCTGCGCAAGCAGGTGAGAGAAAAGCTGAAACGGTGGTGCAAGAGACCACCAGCGTCGTGGCAACACGGCGGCTTGGCAAGCCCCTTCCGGAGCAAACGCAAATAGGAGCGCCATGGTGTGGCCCGCACCACGCTCGGGTTGCGCGCTAGAGGGCGTCGGCAACGGCGTCAGTAGATAAATGATCGTCCACGACAGAACCCGGCTCATCGGCCCACTTCGCACTTACCTTATCTCGCACGGGTACATCCTGCCTGTTAATCGCAACACTCTTATCGCAGCTTATCCTATCTCGGCGATGGGGCTCAGTTATAGTAGCGCGACGTAAGTCACAGCTTTCAAGCCTGCCATGGGCATACCCAGCAGAACGCCTGTACGCAACGTTGGTACTCTCCTATAATCGGTACAGAACACCTGTACGGTCTGGAGGACCCATGGACGCCATGGACAAGCTTGCGATCCTCGCGGAGGCGGCAAAGTTCGACGCCGCCTGCACCTCCTCGGGCGTGGAGAGGGGCCCTCGCAAGGGCGATGTGGGAGACGCGCGGGCTGCTGGCTGCTGCCACAGCTTCGCGCCGGACGGGCGCTGCATCACGCTCCTCAAGGTGCTCATGTCCAACGCCTGCAGCTACGACTGCGCCTATTGCGTCAACCGGCGCGGCGCCTCGTGTCCGCGGGCGACCTTCTCCCCCAAAGAGCTGGCCGAGCTCACCATCGGCTTCTACAAGCGAAACTACATCGAGGGGCTCTTCCTCTCGTCGGGCGTGCTGGGGACTCCGGACGAGACGACAGAGCGCATGATAGCGTGCCTGCGCACCCTTCGGCAGGACTACCACTTCAACGGCTACATCCATGCCAAGGTGATTCCCGGCACGTCGCCGGAGCTCGTCAGGCGCCTGGGGCTGCTCGCCGACCGACTGAGCTCCAACGTCGAGCTCCCCAGCTCGGCGTCGCTCCAGGCGCTCTGCCCGGACAAGGACTCGCGTGCCGTCCTCGCGCCCATGGGTCAGATCGCGCGAGGCAGGCGGGAGGAGGAGAGCCGCCTCCTCGCCCAGGGAAGGGGGGCCTCGCTGGCGCGCAGGCCAGCATCGGGGGACATGGGCCCCGGACTGGGCGGGGCGGCGCTCAGGATGACCCTGAATAAGTCCAGGAGCGCCGTTCCCAACTCGCATAGGAAGTTCGCCCCAGCGGGCCAGTCCACCCAGCTCATCGTGGGGGCGTCACCCGAGACGGACCGCCAGATACTCAGGCTCTCGGAGTCCCTGTACAAGAAGTTCGACCTCAAGAGGGTGTTCTTCTCGGCATACATGCCCATGCTCAGCGACTCGCGCCTCCCCGAGCCCGGGACGCCCGTGCCCCTCAGGCGCGAACACAGGCTGTACCAGGCGGACTGGCTCATGCGCTACTACGACTTCTCACCAGGCGAGCTGGTGACCGAGGACAGGCCGTGGCTCGACCTCGACCTCGACCCAAAGCTCGCCTGGGCAATCGCGAACCTCGACCGCTTCCCCGTCGAGGTCATGACAGCATCTCTGGAGACCCTCCTCCGCGTTCCGGGCATCGGCCCCGTGGGCGCCAGAAGAATCATTGCCGCACGCAGGACGCAACGCCTTAGCTTCGATGACCTGGCGTCGCTCAAGATAACCCTCAAGCGCGCAAGACCCTTCGTAACCTGCTGCGGGAGAAGGGACCGCGGCTCCGTGCTGGACGAGGGCTATCTTAGGAGAAAGGCAGTGGAGGATGCGCGTTCAACAAGGTACTCCCATGCCCGACGAGAGGCGGAGGGGCAGCTTTCCCTCTTCTGAGAACGGTCAAGGGGAGGAGGTCGTCTCCGCGGGCCTTCGTGGCATCGTAGAGTCGCTCGTGGCGGCGCGAGATGAGGGGGCACCGGTAGTTCTTGGGGTACCCAGGTCGATGGAAGGCGTCCTCGGTGGGGTCGCCCTCACCTACCTTGCACATTCGGATCCATCGTCAACCAGGGTCTGCGACCGCAAGGAACTGCAGCCGGGCCTGCTGGAGAGGGTTCTCCTGGTGTCGGAGGCAAGCGAGGATGAGCTGGTCCCCCTCGCCCGTCGCGTCTGGCAATCTCTTGGGCAGCGCTGCGGAGCGGGTTGCACCAATCGGATCCTGTACGCTTGCGCCTCAGACGACCCCAATATGCCCCAGGTCGTAAGCCGCTACGTCAGACTCTCGTTCTCCCTGGGCAGAACCGTCACGACCAGCCTCGCGCATGCCGACGTGCTGGCAATCGACACCCTTGCGCGGCAGGTCTCGTCAGAGTGCGAGAAGACGCGGCAGTTCGCCCGTTTCTCGCACCTCCCCAGCGGAGGCTGGTTCTGCTCGTTCTCGCCCAGGGCGAACACGCTTCCACTTTGCGCCCAGCACTTCTCGAGGAGGATGAGAGGGGACCGCTTCTGCATGCTCGACCCCATCCATGGGGTGGCGGTCTTCCACGAGGCGGGCGAGCGCACGGCACGCGTGGCGCGACTCGATCCGGGGATGGCGCGCCAGATGGGAGAGAGGGCGTCGGACGTCGATGCGGAGGAGCGGAAGTTCCAGGAGATGTGGGCGACGTTCTACCGCTCGATGGAGCTCCCTGGCAGGGACGCCGCAAGCAGGGGTTATGACCTCAGGATCCAGTTCATGCCCAAGCGGCTTTGGGACTCTCTTCCCGAGCTCGCGAAGACACCTGCCAGCCCCTACGCCGGATGGGCCTCAAAGCCTCAGGGGACGTTGGGGCAACAGAGAATTGGCAGCGCCTGAGCCACAAACACGTCCACGGGGCATGAACCGGACGTGCCCAAGCCCATCCGCCCCAGAAGGCGAATCCCCGCCGTTCGTCACCAATCTCCGCCCTTACTACGGACAAACTATGGACAAGCAAAGGCGGCCGACCCCGTAGGGAGTCGGCCGCCACTTTGGGTACCACAGGAGATTGCGCACTAGTCCAGGTCGCTGAAGTCCGTGTCCGTGGGAGCGGGGGCAAAGGTGGTCGCCTGCGCATCGACTGCGGGGGCTGCGGGCTGCGGAGCCACGGGAGCCGGCGTCACGAATGACGAGGTGGAGGAGGAGCCCTTCGCGGAGCCGGTGGGAGTGTTCAAGGTCTTCTCGGGGAAGACGCTGTCGGCATCGTCCATGAAGTGCTGCAGCATCTTCTTGTACTCGCTGCGGAAGTCCTCGCGCGACTGCTTGAGACGATCGATCTCGTCCAGCTCGTTCTGCTTCTCGGCGAGCGCCTGGCGGATGACCTCGCGTGCCTTCTGATCCGCCTCGTTGCGGATGTTGTCGGCATTGGCGCGGGCGTCTGCCAGGAGCTTGTCGGCGCTCTGCTGGGCGACGATGAGGACCTGCGAGATCTGACGCTCGGACGCACCGTAGTCGGCGACAGGCGCCGGGGGAACGGGAGCGGGCTCGATGGCGGCAGAGGACGCGCTCTGCTCCTTGAGCTGAGCGACCTGTGCCTGCGCGGCGGCAAGCTGCTGCTCGGAGTTGTTGAGGCGACCCTTGAGGTCCGCGATCTTCTGGAGCATGGCGTCAACCTCGCTCGCCAGCTGGTCGAGGAAGGCGTCGACCTCCTCGGTGCTGTAACCGTGCTTCTTGGCCTCGGAGAAGGTCATCTGCTCGATGTCTGCTGGTGTGATAGCCATCTGTGTTCCCTTCGAATTAGGTTGCGCACCGCTGGTTCACTGGTGCGGAAGACCACTTGCTAGAGTATATCCCCACATGGGTTTTGCGTGCCTGCGTCAGTAGACCAGATTCCGCACCACCTCGATCACCAGCAATGCGACCATGGGCGAGAAGTCCATCCCCATGATGGGTGGGATGAAGCGACGGAACAGACCGACCACCGGTTCGACCAGCGTGTTCGTCGCCTGGTAGACGTCCTCGATCACGGTCGAGCCGGTCATGCGGAGCCACGAGAGGATGCACTCGATCACGATCACCCACTCGTAGAGGTACAGGACCTGACCCAGGAAATAGCGAACGTTGCCCATGAAACCTACTTTCCGGAGAGTTCCGCGGTCCTACGGAGGGCGGCGTCGACCCCCACCCACAGGGAATCGACCAGGCCGGGCTCCATTGCCCGCAGGCCCGCGGCAGTCGTGCCGCCGGGAGAGGTGACCCGCTCCATGTAGGCCCGGGGGTTCTCGCCCGACTCAAGGAGCTGCTCGGCAACGCCGCACATGGTCGAGAGGACCATCTGCCGGACGTCGGCGGCGGGAAGGCCCGCCTCGACACCGCGGCGGGTGAGCGCGTCAGCGACCAGCGCCACGTACGCGGGGCCGCAGGAGACGACCGCACCCTCGGCGTCGAGCTGGTCCTCCCTCATCAGCTTCGCCACTCCAAGGCAGGAGAAGACGCCCAGCGCGCGCCTGGCGTCCTCCTCGGTCGCACTGGAGCCCACGCACACCGCCGTCGCCCCCGAGAGCGCCTGCACCGGCAGGTTGGGCATGGCGCGCACCACGCGAGACGAGGGCATGAGACCCTCGAGGGTCTTAAGCGAGATGCCGGCGGCAATGGAGATGACGAGACGCCCCTGGAGTGCCTTGCCCATCTCGTCCACCACGGCGGGGAGGATCTGGGGCTTCACGGCAAGCACCACGACCTGCACGTCACCCTGAAGCATGCTCGCGTTGCTCCGGAAGGTCGAGACGCCCATCTTGGCGAGGGGCTCGAGCTTGCCCTCGGAGGGGTTGGAGACGCTCACCTGCGAGGCATCCATGGCTCCGGAGCGAACCAGGCCCGAGGCAACCGCCGCCCCCATCGAGCCCGCGCCCACGACGCCGACGGTGAAGTCCAGGTGCTCGCTGCCCATGCCCATCACGCTACCTCTGGATCGTGCCGTCAGCGACGAGCTTGTTGATGTCGGAGTCCGACAGCTCGACGCCCTGGGGCATCACGACAAAGACGCGGTCGCCCAGCTCGTCGACCACTCCACCCAGGCCACAGGCAAGGCCAAAGCAGAAGTCGAGGATCCTCTTGGCGGTCTCGATGTTGGTGTTCCTGAACACGAGGACCACGGGCTGGTTGGTGCGGACGCGACGGACGACCATCTGCACGTCGTCGTACGAGACGGGCTTGAGCACGTACGGAGGAAGCTGCCCCGAGCTCACGCGCGGCACGGCCTTGAGCCCGATGTCAGCCGGCGTGTTGCCGCCGGTGGTGTTGCCCAGGACCGAGTCGTGGGACGCGTAGGAGTGCTGCCCGATGGAGGTCGTGGCATCGTCGTCGTAACCCGCATAGCTGGGCTGCTGCGCCTTGGCATAGGTGTTGCGCGGGGCATAGGTGGACGTCGCCGAGCCATAGGCGCTCGACGCCGCGCCGGCGTTGTCGCCAACGGGACGACCGGAGCGGGTGTACACCGAGACGCTCTCGGCCTCGGGCCTGCGGGTGTTGCCCAGGACGCCGGAGGTGTCCGCCTCGGGACGCCTCACCGGCTCCGCGGGCTCGTCATACCCATCATCACCGTAGTAGTCATCGTCGTAGTAGTCGTCGTCCTTGGACCCAAACCTGTCCTTGAGGTTGTCGAGAAATCCCATGCTGACACCGTCCTTCCCGCCGGGCACCTCCCGGTTGCGTGTGGCACTGTTGCGTTTATTCCACTATTTGAGCTCGTAGCCTGGGTCGAACACGGTTCTCCCAAGCCTAACGAGGGTCGAACCCTCCTCGATTGCGATTTGGAAATCATCACTCATTCCGCAAGATAGGATGGGGAGCTCCCTTCCCGACCTGGTCGCGAGCTCGTCGCGAAGCTCGCGCAGCCCCGAGAAGGTCCTGCGCGCCACGTCCGGCTCGTTGCGAGGCGCCATGGTCATGAGGCCCTGCAGGTCGAGACCGGGGAGACAGAGCACGTGCTCCAGCCCCTGGCGGGCCTCGTCGGGCGTGAGGCCCGACTTCGACTCCTCGCCCGAGACGTTGACCTCGAGCAGGACCCTCGAGGTCACCCCGTGCGTCTGCGACCGGCTCGAGACCGCGTCCGCGAGGTGCATCGACGAGATCGAGTGGATCAGAGTGACATTACCCACGACCATGTTGATCTTGTTGGTCTGCAGGTTGCCAATCATGTCAAAGCGGACACCATCCATCTCGGGGTGAGACGAGAGGCCCTCCAGCTTGCGCCTGAGCTCCTGCGGCCGGTTCTCCCCGAAGGCTCGATAGCCCGCCTGCCAGGCGAGGGCGACGCTGCCAACGTCAACGGTCTTGGAGACGGCCAGGAGCGTGACCTCCCCCGTGTCCCTGCCGGCCCTCTCGCACGCCCCCGCCATGCGCTCGAGGATCTGCGCCCTGCGCTCCCCGAGGAATGCCAGGTACCGTTTCTGCTCGCTCTCGTCCACCCTAGTCGCTCTCCCCGCTCTTTCCGCTCTCGCTACCCTCTCCGTCGTCCCCCGCCTTCGCCTGGGACTCGCCTCCGTCCCGCTTGGGGGCGGGGCCAGCCTCCCCCGGGACGGGCGCCGCATGGGGGGCCACGTTCATCTCCCACTCACGACGCATCTGCTCGCGCCACGCCTTGAGCTCGGCCCGACGACGCTCGCGCTGCTCGTGCAGCTCGGAGAGGCTCCTCGCCGCAGCCTCGCGGAAGTCGTCGGGCGCCTCATCCTCGTCCGCAAGGTCGACCTCGGGGATCTGCTCAGCGACGCGCCGGTCCTCTTCGAGTCCGAGCGTGATCGCACGGCCCGGGGCCACGTACATGTGTCGCAGCTCCCCCTCGTCCAGGTCGGGCAGGTCGCTCAGGTGCACGCGCTTGCCGGTGAAGAGGAACACGGCCCTCTCCCCCATCTCGACCGCGTTGTCGGAGATGCGTTCCAGCATGCGAGCGGCCATGACCACGCGGATGGCGGCGTCGATGTCGTCGCCCTCCTGCAGCTGGGCGAACACGCGGTAGAACTCCTTGTAGAGGTCATCCACCGGCTCGTCCAGCTCGGGGAGGGTGGCCGCCTTCACGATGTCGCCCTCGACGATGGCCTCGGCCAGGGTGCCCAGCACGCGGTACACCAGATGCGCCATGGAGGCGAGGAGGTCGAGCAGCTGCCCCGGGACCTCCACCTTGGAGGCGCGCTTGGCCGTCTTGGCGATGTTGCGCGCGTGGTTGCTCATGCGCTGCAGGTTGAAGTCGGAGTAGATGATGAACTGGATCAGGCGGAGGTCCGAGGCCACCGGCTGCTGCAGCACGACCGCCTGATAGGCCTTGTCCTCCAACTCCTCGCAGCGGCGGTCTATCTTGCGCGTCGCCTTCTTGGTGAGCTTTGCCTTCTCTCGGTCGCCTTCCACCAGGGCGTCGACGGCATCGTGGAGCTCGACGTCGACGTCCGTGAGAATCGCGACGACCTCCTGTCGCATGTCGACCAGCTGCCTGTCAAATTGTTCGCGCATGATGGCCTCCCTCTGTCTTCCGTCGTCCTGCCGTGGCGGGCGCGCTAGCCAAAGCGCCCGGTTATGTAGCTCTCGGTCCTGGGGTCCCTGGGACGGGAGAATATCTCGCTCGTGTCGCCGTACTCAATGAGCGTAGCCGGCTCCCCCGCCCGCTCCTGCAGGAAGAACGCCATGTAGTCGCTCACGCGGGCCGCCTGCTGCATGGAGTGCGTGACGATGATGATCGTTACCGTGGGGGCGAGCTCGGCCATCAGGTCCTCGACCTTCTGCACGCTCGTGGGGTCGATGGCCGAGCAAGGCTCGTCCATCAGCAGCACGTCTGGCTGCACCGCAAGGACTCGCGCGATGCACAGGCGCTGCTGCTGTCCACCGGAGAGGGCCAGACCGTTCTTTCCCAGCTGGCCCGACACCTCCTTCCACAGGTTGGCGCGCTTGAGGGACTCCTCCACGATGTCGTCGAGGTCGCCCTTTGAGGTGACGCCCTGGAGGCGCGGCCCAAACGCCACGTTCTCGTAGATCGACTTGGGGAACGGGTTGGGCTGCTGGAAGATCATGCCCACCCGACGCCTGAGGTCGACGGGGTCCACGCCGGCGGCATAGATGTCGTTGCCGTCGAGGGACATGAGACCCTCCTCGCGGGTACCTTCGATGAGGTCGTTCATGCGGTTCATGCACCTGAGGAAGGTGGACTTGCCGCAGCCGGACGGCCCGATGAAGGCAGTGATCTTGCGCGGGGCGATGTCGAGGTTGACGCCGGTGAGCGCATGAAAGTCGCCGTACCAGAAGTTGAAGTCCTCGACGTGGATGCCCTCCCCCTTGGGGTTCTGGGGCGCATGGCGGTAGACGGTCACGCTACTTCCCTCCCTTTTGCCTGGCACCGCGCTTGGAGATGTGGCGCGCAAAGAGGTTGAAGGCCAGGATCATGATCATGAGCAGGAGCGCCGTTCCGTAGGCAGCCCCCATGTTGATGCCGTCGTTGGCGAGAAGGTACAGGTGCACGGGCATGGAGCGCCCGGAGTCCAGCGGCGTGAGCGGCAGGTTGACCGCCTGCCCCATGGTGTAGAGCACGATGGCGGTCTCGCCGATGGCGCGGCCGATTGCGAGCACGATGCCCGTGGCGATGCGCGGGAAGGCCGCAGGCAGCACGACCCTGCTCACGACCTGCCACTTGGTGGCTCCCAGGCCGTACGCACCCCAGCGGATGTAGCGCGGCACCGCTCGGATGGCGTCCTCGGTGGTCCTCATGATGAGGGGCAGCATGAGGAGGGCCAGGGCAAGCGCGGCTGAGAGCATCGAGAGCCCAAATCCGCACGCCTCCACGAACACCGCGTAGCCAAAGAGGCCCATGACGATGGAGGGGACGGAAGCAAGCGTGTCCGTTGCGTAGCGGATGAAGTCGACGAGCCTCCCCTGATGGGCGTACTCGGCCAGGTAGACGGCGGCGAGGACCGCGATCGGCGTGGCGAAGAGCGTCGCCAAGGCGGTGACGTAGAGCGTCGAGACGATTGTAGGGAAGATGCCGCCCTCGGCGTTGACCCCCTGGGGCCAGGTGAAGATGAAGGCGGGGGTGATCTGCGGGGCGCCGTTGACGACCACGAAGCCGATGATAAGGACCAGGATGGCGGTGGTCACGAGCCCGGCGGCGGAGAACACTCCTGTCATCGCAGCGTCGGTCGCACGCTTGGAGACGCGCGGCTTCCTGGCGTTGGCAAGGCGGCTCTTGATGAGCTGGGCGGAGCCCTCCTGGGCCTTGGCGGCAGAGGAGCCCGTCCTGGACGGTCCCTCGGCGACGGAGCGCGTACCCTCTTCCGCCACGGGGGTGGCGGGACGGGATGCCTCGCGCTCCCTCCTCTCGCTTTTCCCCGTGATGATGCGGACAATGCCCACGAGCCCGGCAGAGATGATGTAGAGGACCACGCCCATGCCAAAGAGCGCGGCGCGGTGGAGGCCCGACGAGTAGCCCATGTCGAGGGCGATCTGGCTCGTGAGCGTCGCGACGGGGCTCGTGACGGACGCCGGGAACACCGGCGCGTTGCCCACGATCATGAGGACGGCCATGGTCTCTCCGATGGCGCGGCCCATGCCCAGGACGATGGCGTTCACGATGCCCACCTTGGCCGCGGGAAGGACGACCTTGTAGATGGTCTGCCAGCGGGTGGCACCCATGGAGAAGGCGGCCTCGCGCACGCCGGGATCGACGGAGTTGAGCGCGTCCATGGAGAGCGTGGTGATGGTTGGGACAATCATGATCGCGAGGACCAGCCAGGCGGTGAGCGCGCCAAAGCCCAGGCCGCCCGAGGCATCGGCGATCAGCGGCCTCAGCACCACGAGGCCGAAGAAGCCGTAGATGACCGAGGGGATGCCGGCGAGGAGGTCGACGGCGGTGCTCACGATGCGCGTGACCCTGCGCGTGGCGATCTGGGTGAGGTACACTGCACAGCCCACCGCGAGAGGCACGCCGATCACCAGCGCCCCGACCGTCACGAGCGCGGAGCCCGCCAGGAGTGCGAGGATTCCGTAGCGCCCCTCGGACGGTGCCCAGACAGAGGAGAAAAACCCCGCGAGGCCGATGTCGGTGAAGACGGGCAGCGCGCGGGCGAGCGTGAAGACGAAGATGAGCGCAACCGCCGCCACGGCGATGAGGGCGCACGCGAGAAAGAGGTTCTTGAGGATCCCCTCCTTCACGTACGTCGAGTGGTCCATGAGCTTGAGCTCTCGCGCACTCCGGGTGAGCGCCTCGTCCTTGTTGGGCTCGATCTGCCCTATCTGGGGAGGCTCCTGCAAGCCCTCGAGGAGCTGGTCCCTGTCATCGCGCTCGCTCATTTCCCCTCCCCTCCCGACGAAGTGCCGTCACCGCTTCCAGACTGGTCCCAGTTGACGGGGATGTATCCCGCATCTTCGATGGTCTGCGACATCTCGTCCGAGAGGACGAAGCGGATGTAGTCGTATGCGACGCCTTGCGGGTCGCCGTTGGTGAAGAAGTACAGGTCTCGCGAGATGGGGTACTTCCCCGAGCTCACGTTGTCCCTCGTCGCCTCCACGCCGTCCACTCTGAGCGTCCTGACCGTGGTGGTGGCATAGTCGCTCTTCACGAAGCCTATGGAGATGTAGCCGATGGCACCCGCCGACCTGCTCACGACGTCTCGCACCTGACCGGTTCCGGGAAGCACCGCGGCGCTGCGGTCAAAGTCCTCGCCGCGCATCACGATGGAGCGAAACGCCTCGCGCGTGCCCGAGGCCTCGTCGCGGTTCACTAGCTCGATGGGGAGGTCGGGTCCCCCGAGCTCCTTCCAGTTGGTGATCCTCCCCGCATAGATGTCCCTCAGCTGGTCGAGGGTGACGTTCTTGACCGGGTTGGAGTCGTTGACGATGACCGCGATGCCGTCGTGCGCGATCACGGTCGAGACGAGCTCGTGGCTCGCTTCCTCATCAGTGAGGTCGCGACTGGAGCTGGCGATGTCGGCGGTCCCGTTGATGACGGCCTCGATGCCGGCCGACGAGCCGAGGCCGGAGACGAGGACCTGGTTGCCGGTCTTGGCCTCGTACTTCTCCGCCGCGATCTCTGCTATGGGAAGCACCGTGGTGGAGCCAGCGACCGTGATGGTCTTGCTGCTTCCGTCGGAGCCCGAGCCACACCCAGAGAGCGGCAGGGCGACGACGGCAACTAGGGCGAGCGCGGTCAGGACATGAAGGCGATGGCGCCGTGACGTCCGCATGTTCCCCCCTCCGCACGATACGAATAGAAGCGGTCCAGCGACCTCGGCGTAGAGACGCCGCAGTCGAGAATCGAGGACGACGGCACCCCGCGCGCCTCGAGTGTGACCTCGATCGCCCGGGCGAGGTCGAGCCTGTCTCCCCCGCAGTCGACCTCGGGCCCAAACTCCCCCACGAACCTCTCGAGGAGCTCGTGCGAGACCTGGTAGTCTGGCCCCGCGATGTGGGGGCCGATGTAGGCGAGGGCGTCACGCGCCTGGCATCCCGTGGCCGAGAGGAGCACGTCGAGCGCCTTGCCCGAAATCCTCGCGGCCGTCCCGCGCCAGCCCGAGTGGACGACCGCGAAGCCGCCCTCCACCACGAGCACGACGGGGACGCAGTCCGCATAGCAGAGAAGGACCGGGATGTGGGGAGCCACGCAGACCACAGCGTCGGCACCGGCCGAGGCGGCGCGCTTGGCGGCGTCGATGGAGGCCTCGTCCTCGCTCGAGACGAGGATCACGTGGTCCCCATGGACCTGATGGGGGTTTACCAGGCGCGCCTCCCACTCTCCCGCGCCCACGGCACGGATGGCGCGGAAGCGGTTCTCTGCCACCGCATGCGGGTCGTCCCCACAGCGGTCCCCGAGGTTGAGCGACTCATAGGGCGGTGCGGACACGCCGCCCGTTCGCTCGGTGAACGCAAGCGTGACCCCGCCAGGGTGACGCTGGTCACCAAGCAGGGTCACGCCATGCGAGACGAACCTGGAAAGGCACGGGGTCGTCATCGCCGAGCACCTAGATGCGGCTGTGCTTCAGGAACTCGGGGATGTCGAACTCCTTGTCGTTGTTGGAGGGAGCCGAGGACGGGCGAGGGGCCGACGTCTGGGGCGCCGCGGAGGGGGCGGACACACGGGAGCCGCGCGAGGAGCGGCTGGAGCGGTCCGTGCCCAGCGTGGGGATGGACTGCTGCACGTTGACGTTGCCGTCGTTGAACCCGGTTGCGATGACCGTGACGCGCACCTGGTCGCCCAGGCTCTCGTCCACGACCGTGCCAAAGATGATGTTGGCGTCGGGGTCGACGTTCTTGGCCACGAGGTCGGCGGCATCGTTGATCTCCTGGATGCCGAGGTCCTTGTTGCCGGCGATGGAGAGGAGGACGCGCGTGGCGCCATCGATGGAGTTCTCGAGCAGGCGGCTGGAGATGGCCTCCTCGGCGGCGTCCGCGGCACGGTTGTCGCCGGAGGCGATGCCCACGCCCATCATCGCGGTGCCAGCACCGCGCATGATGGTGCAGACGTCCGCGAAGTCGAGGTTGATGAGGCCGGGGACGGTGATGAGGTCGGTGATGCCCTGGGTGCCCTGGCACAACACGTCGTCCGCCATCCTGAAGGCCTCGAGGAAGCTCGTCTTCTTCTCGGAGAGGTCGAGCAGGCGGTCGTTGGGGATCACGATGAGGGCGTCGACGCTCTCGGAGAGGGTGCTGATGCCCTCCTCGGCACGCTTGGTGCGGGGACGGCCCTCGAAGGTGAAGGGCTTGGTCACGACGCCGACGGTGAGCGCGCCCACGTCGTTCTTGGCGATGTCGGCGACCACGGGTGCCGCGCCGGTGCCGGTGCCGCCGCCCTCGCCCGCCGTGATGAAGACCATGTCGGCGCCGGCGAGTGCCTGCTTGATCTCGTCGTGGGAGTCCTCGGCGGCCTCGGCACCCACCTCGGGGTTGGCGCCAGCGCCGAGCCCGCGCGTGATGTCCTCGCCAATGTGGACCTTGATGTCGGCGTCAGAGATCGCGAGCGCCTGGGCGTCGGTGTTGACGGCGACGAACTCGACCCCGCGGATCCCCTCCTCGATCATGCGGTTGACCGCGTTGGTCCCGCCGCCGCCGACGCCGACCACTTTGATGACGGCAAGGTAGTTGCTGGGGATCTCGTTGTCCATCATGGTTCCTCCTCGCTTGGCGACGGTCTGGGGAGCTTCCGCCGGCTTCCGTACGGGTGCCGCCCCACCAGAGATGGTGTGCCCTGCGGTACCGTTCCTGTGGTGCTGCTGACTCTTGCGCCTGTCTGCCATGGTTCGTCTCTGGTTCTCTGGTACCTAGCTTCCTGCGGTGAATCGGACCGGGCAAAACCCTAAACCTCAGGTAGAACCCTATGCCACGTTCAAAGCGCGCTATATTCGCACACTTTTGCCGACAGAGTCAACAACTTTGTCAGAAATGTGGATTCCCCTGCTCAGAGGCCCCATATCCATGGGTTTTGAGTCTTAAGTGGAACTTTAGGGTTAGACGTCCCGCACCCCTCCGTTCGCCGTTCCCTCAACCTCTTCGACCGGGTTGTCACTGCCCCGTCGACGCCGCCGAGTCTGCGGACGAGTCCGCTGAGGCGGCGGATGCCGTTGCAGCCGAGTCAGTGGCGGAGGAGTCCGAGCCGTCCGTAGACGAGGAAGAGGTTCCCACGAGCGCCCCCGTGCCCTCCCCCACGTTGTCGGAGTCGATCATGCGGTACGTGGGCTTGCTCGGTACGCGAACGTTGATGTAGGTGAGCTTCCCGGAGTACTGCGAGAGGATCTGCTCGATGACCTCCTCCTTGGTGCTCACGTCGGTGGCGGACCCAAGCGAGATCTCGACGCCACTCTTGAGCGTGCACGAGATGCTGTCGAGGCTCTGGGCGCTGTAGCTCACGATCTGCGAGGTGAGCGCGTCGGAGAACGTGCTCTGGTAGGTCTCGACCGCCTGGATGACCGAGTCGCTCGCTGTGGAGCCCGCAACGGGGCTCACGGTGGCAGGGACGTCGGTGATGAGGAGGGCACCCATCTCCTGGGCCTTGGCGAGGGCGGCGTCGTCAATGGACTCCCCGTCCGAGGTGGTGAGGGACACGGGCTCGATCCACACCCCACCGTCCCCGAGGCACCACACCACGCTACCCGACGACATGACCACCAGGGACTCCACCGAACGTTCCGTGACCTCGATCCTCAGCGTGTTGGGAAACTCCCTCACGTAGGTGACCTGGCCCACCCAGGGGTTCTTCTGTAGGTTGGAGGTGATCTTCGCCTCGTCAAGGTTAAGCAGCGTCGTTCCCTCGGGAATCGCGGCGAGCTTGGCGATGTCCTCCTTGCTCACGTGCTCGGTCGCCGTAGTCTCGATCGAGGTGATGGAGAACACCGGGGTGTACGAGAGGACGAGAAAGCCCACCAGGGCGACAAGGAGCGCGATGGCAACGGCAATGCAGGCGACGATGATCCTGCGCGCCGCGCTGCCCCCCTTGTCCTGCCTGGCAGAGCGACGCGGGGCAGACTGCTTGCCCTCCTCCCCACGGCCTGGCCTGGGCAGCGAGATGAACGGGAGGGACGGCTTTGCCCCCTTGCGCGACGAAACCTCGCGCCTTGAAGAGCGCATGCGGGCGGTCGAGGGGACCGTGGATACCTTTGGCTGGGAGGCGCGCCCCGCACGCGGGCGGGAACCCCTGCTAGCGGACGGGCGTGGCGCCGGGTAAGAAGCCCCGCGCCCACCCGTCGGGCGAGAACCGGAATCCCGTGGCGTGCCCCTTCGTGTCGGCTGCCTAGAACCCACCAGCTACCGTCCTACTCCTCGAAGCCGAGGCACTTCACCTCGGGCGTCAGCTCCACGCCAAACCTTGCCGCGACCTCGTCGTGGACGTGCCGAATGACCGCGATCACGTCTGCTGCCGTCGCACCGCCGTCGTTGACCACGAAGTTTGCGTGCTGGGTGGACACGACCGCACCGCCGACGCGATACCCCTTCAGGCCGCACTCCTCGATGAGCCTGCCCGCTGAACGGTCGCCCGGGTTGCGGAACACCGAGCCGCAGGATGGGCTTCCCAGGGGCTGCCTTGTGCGCCGGCGCGAGAGCCTCCTGTCCATCTCCTCGCCAATCTGGGTCTTGTCGCCCGGTCGCAGCGCCAGGTTTGCCTCGAGGATGATCTCGTCACCGGGGAGGCTGGTCCAGCGGTATCCCCACTCTACCTCGCTGCCCTGGTAGCGCCTAAGACCCTCCCCGGGCTTGTAGGTGACAAGATCGCTCACCAGGGGTCCTATCCACTCGTGGCGGGTTCCCGCATCCATGGAGACAGCGCCGCCGACTGTGCCGGGAATGCCCACGCAGAATTCGAGCCCCGAGAGCGAGTGGGCAAGGGTCTCGGTCACCAGCCTGGAGAGCGTTGCCCCCGCGCCGGCGGACACGGTGCCATCCTTCCCAAAGGAGACCTTGGAGAACTCTCGTCCCAACCGAATGACGCAACCCCTGTACCCCGCGTCGGCGGCGAGGATGTTGGAGCCGCGCCCAAGGACTACCCATGGCACGTCCTCTGCACCCAGACGCTCGATGACCCTGCGTAGCGCAGGGTAGCTGTGGACCGTGGCGTAGAGTGCCGCGGGACCGCCAATGTGGAAGGTCGTGCGCATCGAGAGGCGCTCGTCCCTCCTCACGTCCGCATCGAGTGCCCCCGAGAGGGCCATGTAGGCGTTGTAGACGCTCAACCTAGCGCTCGGCTTCCTCGTCCTGCTCCCGCTTCGCCTTGATGAAGGCGGGTCCGATGGACGTGACGTCACCAGCACCCTGCGTGATGAGGAGGTCTCCGGGGCGCGCAACCTCCACCAGGCGGCGAACGACGTCCTTGCGGTTGGGAACGAAGCTCACGTCGGGGACGACGCCCGCCTCCTCGACCTTGCCCGAGACCGTCTTGCCCGAGATGCCGGGGATGGGCGTCTCGCCGGCCGAGAACACGTCCGTGACGATGAGGACGTCCACGTCGTCGAAGGCGTGTGCGAACATGTCCTGCAGCGCCTGGGTGCGCGTGTACCGGTGCGGCTGGAAGACGCACACGATGCGGTCGAAGCCGAGGTCCTTCGCGGCGCCAAGTGTGGCCTTGATCTCGGTGGGATGATGGCCGTAGTCGTCCACGACGGTAACGCCGTCGATGTCGCCCACGTGCGTAAACCTGCGATGGGCGCCCTTGAAGCCGCTCAGGGCTCGTGCGGCGGCGTCGAGGTCGCAGCCAAGGGCGTAGGCGACGGCGATGGCCGCGGTCGCGTTTGCCATGTTATGGCGACCGGGGTTGGCGTGGATGGTGACGGGCACCTCGCCCTTGGGGGCGCGAACCACGAAGTGGCTCTCCAGACCGTGGTGGTTGTCCTCGGGAAGGCACACGAAGTCGTTGCCCTCGTCAAAGCCGTAGGTGAGGACCCTGCGACCCGTGGAGCGCGCAAGCTCGACGTAGTGTGGGTTGTCGCCAAAGATGACGATGGTGCCGGCGTCGCCCACCAGGTCCATGAACTTGCAGAAGGTGCGCTCGATGTTCTCGAGGGTGCCGTAGTGGTCCAGGTGGTCCGCCTCGATGTTGGTGACGACCACGACGTCGGGGTTGAGGTAGAGGAACGACCCGTCGGACTCGTCCGCCTCGCACACGAAGTAGCCTCCGTTGCCGTTGCGGCCGTTGGTGCCGTACTCCTCCACGATGCCGCCGATGAGGAACGAGGGGTCCATGCCCAGGTGGTCGAGCATCGTGGCGACCATGCTCGACGTGGTGGTCTTGCCGTGCGTGCCCGCCACGGCGACGGTGGTGGCGTCCTCAGAGAGGGCGGAGAGCATCTTAGCGCGCGGCCAGACGGGGATGCCCAGCTCCCTGGCGCGGATGACCTCGGGGTTGGTCTCGGGGATGGCGGAGGAGGTCACCACGACCTCGGGCGAGACCTCGTCGATGGTGATGGCCTTGTGGCCCACGCGCACGTCGACCCCCGCGGCCTCGAGGTCGCGGACGTAGCGCGACGCCTTGAGGTCGGAACCGGTGACCTTGCAGCCGCGCTGGTGGAGCACGAGGGCGATGCCGCTCATACCGGCACCGCCGATGCCGATGAAGTGAGCGCTGTGGATGTTAGAGGCGGATACGGAATCGGCCATGGGCACCTTCTCCTTAAAGACAGCATGAGTGGCCTGCCCGATGGGCAGACCACCCATATACTCTACCCGATTAGGACGCGTCACCTGAGGGCGGCGGCACTCTCCACTTGGTCTGCGAGGGCCGAGGCGGCCTTGTCCTGTGCCAACCCCCTTGCGCATTCGCGCATGTGCGCCCGCTCCGCCGCGTCACTCAAGAGCCCCCTGAGCGTCTCCTCGAACACGGGCTGGTCAATCTGGTCGTCGGTCACCAGCCTCGCCGCGCCCGCGTCGACGAGGTAGCGGGCGTTGGTGGTCTGGTGGTCCGCCGTCGCCTGCGGGTACGGGATGAGGATGCTTGGGACGGCGAGGGCCGCGATCTCGGCGATCGAGGACGCGCCAGCGCGAGAGAGCACCAGGTCGGCGGCCGCAAGCGCCTCTCCCATGTTGTCGATGTAGGGGAGCACCCTCCAACGCTTCGCCTGCTCGTCGGTGAGGGCCAGGTCGCGCACCACGTCGTCGTAGTCCCTCTTGCCCGTGGAGTGAACAACGTAGAGGTCGTCCTGGGAAAGGAGCTCGTCCCTCAGCCGCTCCACGCCCTGGTTGACGTGCCGGGCGCCAAGACTACCGCCAAACACCAACAGCATGGTGGCGCCGTCGGGAATGCCGAGCGCCTCCCTGCCTCTCGCACGGCTCGCCTCGATGACGCTGCGACGGACGGGGTTTCCCGTCACGACGATCTGGGTGTCGGCGGACACGCGGTCCTTGAACGCGTCGATGGCGACGGGCAGCGAGACGCACACGCACTTGACCTTGCGGGCCGAGGACTTGTTTGCCAGGCCGGGGACCGAGTTCTGCTCGTGGATGACGCACGGGATGCCGTGGTCGTGGCACCAGTTGATCAGAGGGAGCTCGACGTAGGCGCCAAAGCCCACCGCCACGTCCGGCGCGCCGTCGCGGGAGAAGTCCTGCCCCAGCACGCTCTGGGCCCTCCTCATTCGCCAGAGGGCGCTGACGAGCGTCCAGGGACGCGAGCGATCAAAGCCCGTGACGTCAATGGGAGAGAACGGGAAGCCCGCCTGAGGCACGAGAGTCGCCTCGAGCCTGGTGGGCTGGCCATAGAAGCGCACCTCGTGCCCGCGGGCGGAAAGCTCCTCCGCCAGGGCGAGGGCCGGGTTGATATGCCCAGCCGTTCCGCCCGCGGCAATCGCGACCCTGAGCCTATCTGCCACGCCTCTCACCGTTCCTTCCGCCTCCGGGACGCCTGCCCCGCACGTCCGGGCCATCGTCCCTCTTCCTGAGCCTCTCGCCCGCTGTCGGGCCGAGGTCGATTCTCCGTCGACCGTTAGAGTCTACGCTCACTCTGCCCTCCGGGTGGCGAGACGCGAGGTCTCGTTCTGCCCGAAGCGAGCGTGGCGTGCGCGATCCGGCGAGCGGGGTGGGAGAGGCTCCCCCGCCGATGACCCTGAAGCGGGAGCCACCGCCCAATCCCTCGGTCGACCCACGCGCAGAGCGGGGCATGGGCTCCGAGACCCCCTCCTGGTCCACCCTGGGCGCCTGGGTCACGCTCCAGTCCATTCTCACGCGGTCGTGCTCGGTGACCGGGAGCCTGGACTGCTTTGACACCGACAGAACGAGGCCTGCGAGCATGAGGCACGACATGACCGAGGAGCCTCCGTACGAGATGAACGGGACCGGCTTGCCCGAGAGCGGGAATACTCCCACGACGCCGCTCACGTTGAGGAGGAGCTGCACCACGAGCATGGTCACCGACCCGGTGGCAATCAGCTGCCCCGTCATGTCGGGCGCATACCGCGCTATCTTGAGCCCCGCCCACAGCATGATGCCGAAGCCGGCAAGGACTCCGAGCGTCCCCACCAGGCCGCACTCCTCTCCTATCACGGCGTAGATGAAGTCGTTGTACGCCATGGGGAGGTACGAGTACTTCTGTCGGCCCATGCCAATGCCCACGCCGAAGAGACCTCCCGAGCCAAAGGCGTAGAAGCCCTGGATGAGCTGGTAGCCGCTGCCATAGGGATCGCTCCAGGGGTTGAGCACCGTCATGATGCGGGCGCGCGAGTACGAGTCCCTGAGCGAGAGGGCAACCATGCCAACAATGCCAACGGCAAACAGGCCGACGACCCAGCGGCGGGGAACCCCGGCAAACCACAGCATCACCAGAATCGTGACGGCGCAGATCATCATGGTGCCCTTGTCGGGCTGCAGGAGGATCATCATCAGGGGGACGCCCACGAGGAGCGCCGCCCTCTTGAGGAGCTCCTTGGTGTCGAGCCTCTGCTTCTCCATGTAGTCGCTCAGAAGACCCGCCGCTATGACCACGATCGCCACCTTGGCAAACTCCGACGGCTGGAGGTGGAGGGGGCCGATGGCAATCCAACGCGACGCGCCATAGGCATCGGCACCCGCGAAGGGCAGGAAGATGAGCCCCAGGGCGAGGACCATGACCACCCAGATCACGGGCATGAGCCGCCCACTCAGCAGGTGGTAGTCACATTTGAAGAGGGCAAACGCGAAGGCGGTCCCAAAGGCAACGAACATGAGCTGCCTCTCCACGTAGTACGCGGGATCGTTGCCGTAGTCCTTGGAGATGAGCGACGTGATGGAAGACGACGAGTAGATCATGAGGAGGCCAAAGCCAACCAGGGCAAAGACCGCCGCGATGAAGATGAGCCGGGGCTTCATGAAGCGGGCGGGAACGCCCAGGATCAGGCGCTCCTCTCCGTCACCGCGACGTCGGGAGCGCGACGCACGACCCCCGACGGAGGGGTTCGAGGAGCTGGTCATCTAGTTGCTCTCCCCACGCGAGAGGGCATGGACCATGGCCTTGAAGGAGCGACCGCGCTCCGCCATGTTGGCGAACTCGTCGAACGAGGAGCAGGCGGGCGAGAGGAGCACCACGTCACCCTGCTCGGCGACGTCGACGGCCTTTTCGAACGCATCGGCGAGCCTGCCCGCCCTGATGACGCGCACGCCACCGCCGGCCGCCTCGACCGCACGGGCGATCCTCTCCCCCGCCGCACCAAAGCAAACGGCAGCCTTGCAGTCGCGCGAGACCGCCGCCGCGAGTGACGTGAGGTCGGTGCCCTTGTCGTGGCCACCGAGCATGACGACGATGCTGCCGGCGGGAAACGCCGTGAGCGCCTTCTCGACGGAGTCGGTGTTTGTCGCCTTGGAGTCGTTGACGAAGCGGACGCCGCCGACCTCGCCGCAGGGCTCGATGCGGTGCTCCAGGGGCTGGAACTCGAGGAGCCCGTCTCTTACCAGGCCGTCCCCCACGCCCACCTCGAGCGCGATGGCGGCTGCGGCGAGCGCGTTCTCCTCGTTGTGAAGGCCCTTGATGTGGAGGTCGGACGCCGCGACGAGCTCGTGCTCCGAGCCGTCGAGCCTGACCACGAGCATGCCGTCGCGCACGAAGGCTGCGCACGCCGTCTTGGGGTCGCTCGCCACGTTGAGGTGCAGCACGCGCAGCCCCCGCGCCTCGAGCCTCCCGATGGCCCCGAGGGTCCAGGAGTCGTCCTCGCTCACGATGGCGAGGTCGCCCGCGCCGAGGTTGGCGAAGACCTTCTCCTTGGCGGCGGCGTAGTTCTCCATGGTGCCGTGCCACTCCAGGTGATCCGGGGTGACGTTGAGGAGGCATGCGATGCGGGGGTGCAGCCTGCTGGTGACGGCAAGCTGAAAGCTGGAGAGCTCGGCGACGAACCACTCGCCCTCGGGCCTCTTGGCGACCTCGTCGATGCACAGGTTGCCGATGTTGCCCACCGCGACGGCGGGGACCACCTTGCAGATGAGCTCGGTCGCGAGCGTGGTCGTTGTCGTCTTGCCATTGGAGCCGGTGATGGCGACCCACCTCTGCGGGCTCTCGCGCCATGCGAACTCGGGCTCGCTCACGACCTCCCTCGCATGCTCGGACGCAGCCGCGAAGAAGGGGCAGAACTCGGAGATCCCGGGAGAGACGACGCAGAGGTCGTACTCCCCGCTAACGTCCTCGGTCCCCAGGACGACGTCGACCCCCGCGGCGCGAAGGGCGCGGGACGCCTCTCCCTCGCTGGAGGTGACGCCGCCATACAGCGTCACGGACGAGACGCGCGACCGGGACTGCGCCGCAAGGTAGTCTGCGACGGCACGACCGGTCTTTCCCAGGCCGAGCACGAGGACGCGGCCGAGGGACGTGAGGTTGCTGTTCTCATCGGACATGGGGACACCTACCTAGCCAAGCTGGAAGTACAGGGCAAAGCCGAGCGTTGCGAACGCGGCGGAGACGATCCAGAAGCGAATGACGACCTTCGTCTCGCTCCAGCCCTTCTTCTCGAAGTGATGGTGGATGGGAGCCATGAGGAAGACCCTCTTGCCGGTCGCCTTGAAGCTCACCACCTGGATGATGACGGAGAGGGCCTCGATGATGAAGAGGCCACCCATGACGAGCGAGGTCACCTCGGTCTTGGTGAGGACGGCGAGGGCCGCGAAGGCGGCGCCCAGGGCGAGCGAGCCCGTGTCGCCCATGAAGATCGAGGCGGGATAGCAGTTGAACCAGAGGAAGCCGATGCAGGCACCGGCGATGGCAGCGGCGAAGACCGCGAGGTTCCTCTCGCCAAAGCTGAAGGCGACCATGGACATGGCCAGCATCACCACGAGGATGCAGCCGCCCGCGAGGCCGTCGAGGCCGTCCGTGAGGTTGACGGCGTTGGAGAGTCCCGCCATGAGGAGGAACACGAAGACCACGTAGAGCCAGGGGATCTGGATGGTCGCGCCGCCCACGTGAAGGGTGGAGGTGAGGACCCCGAGGTCGAGGAAGCCACCCCCGGGGAACTCGAGCGTGGGCTGGACGTGGCAGAGGTTGACCGCGCCAAGGCAGAACAGGACCGAAATCACGATGAGGCCGGCCATCTTCTGGGAGGGCGTGAGGCCGAGGGAGCGCCTGTGGGCGACGCTCTCGATGTCGTCGAGCAGGCCCAGCGAGCCCGTGGCGAGCGTTGCGAGCATGGCAAGCACCAGGCCGGGGGTCCACTTTGCCTGGATCAGGCAGGTCACGAACATCCCCAGGAGGATGATCACCCCGCCCATGGTGGGCGTGCCCTGCTTGACGAGGTGGCGCTGGGGACCGTCTGCCCTGACCTGCTGGCCAACCCCCTCGTGCCGCATCATCTTGATGAAGAACGGCATGATCGCGCCCGTGATGATGGCGGCGATGCCAATGGACAGGAAGATCTGGTACGTGGGGTAGCTCGGGTTTCCGAACATCTACTCCAGCACCCCCTTAACGAACTGGTCGAGGTTCACGGAACGGGAGGCCTTGACCAGCACGAGGTCGGTCGGCCTGAGAATCGGGGCGATGACCGAGAGCGCCTCCCCCACGTTGGGGAGAAGCTCGAGCCTGTCCTCGGAGAAGCCCATGGTGAGGGCCGCCTCGCGCATCTCTGAGGCGCCCTCGCCCCCCACGAGGACCAGGAGGTCGAGCGACTTGGCTGCGGCATAGGCGCCCACGTACCCGTGGAGGCGCGGCCCCTCCCCGCCAAGCTCGCCGATCTCGCCCAGCACGGCGACCCTTCGGCCCTCGCACGCCATTGAGCAGAGGACGTCGAGCGCCGCCGCCATGGAGCTTGGGCTCGCGTTGTACGAGTCGTCGATGAGCCGAGGCTTGCCGGGAGCCGTCACGACCTCCATGCGCATGTGCGTCTGGGGCATCGCGGCGATTGCCTCCGCCGCCTGGTGTCGGTCGACGCCCAGCCTGTCGGCGATGCCCATGGCAAGCAGGAAGTCCCAGACCACGTGACGCCCGGGAATGGGGAGGGTGACGCGCTCCTCCCAGCCATCGGCAAACGCGAGCGTGAGCGAGGGCAGGGACTCTGCGTCGAGCTCGATGTCGAGCGCCCTTGGGGAGCACCCCTCCGTGGTGCCGACGTAGGTCACGTCGACGCCGCGCGGCTTGGCGTACTCGCCCTCGATGAGGGGGGCGAAGTCGTTGTCCGCCGTCATCTCCAGGCAGGGGGAGACGCCGTTCTGCGGACGGTCGCTCGGTCCCATGGACGAGAGGATCTCTGCCTTGGCGCGCGCGATGTTCTCCCTGCTGCCGAGGAGGCCGATGTGGCTCGTGCCCACGTTGGTGACGAGCGCGACCGTGGGCCTTGCGACGGCGGAGAGACGCGTGAGCTCACCCTTGTGGTTCATGCCCATCTCGGCGACGAGCACCTGGTCGTCCTCCGAGGCGGAGAGCACGGTGAGCGGCAGCCCGATGAGATTGTTGAAGTTACCAGCCGTTGCATGCACCCGATAGCGCGTCGCAAGGGCCGCGGCGAGCATGTCCTTGGTCGTGGTCTTGCCCACGGACCCCGTGACTCCCACCACGACCCACTGGGGGTTCCGATCGCGCCACCAGGCGGCAATGCGGAGCATGAACTCCGTCGCGTCGTCGTCGGCGGCACGGAGCACGGCGCACCCGCGGGTCTTTGCGGCGGAGAGGACCTCCCCCGTGGGCTCCTCGGTCATCACGACGGCGGATGCGCCCGCGTCGATCGCGGCCGATGCGAACCTGTTCCCGTTGACCCTCTCGCCGGGGAAGCACACGAAGGTGTCCCCCTCCCCCACCTTTCTGGAGTCGGTCTGAACGGTGGAGGCGACGATGGACCCGTCACCAAGCTCGACGGAGGCACCGGTTGCCTCCGCCATGGCAGAAACGCTGATAGAGAACATCGATTCCTCTCCCACTTGGGCCTATGAGCTCGTGCCGGACGTGGGCTCCACGCCCAGGTCCGAAAGAGCAGCACTCATGATAGTCGAGAACAGGGGGGCGGCAGATGAGGTGGCCAGATATGGAGTTCCGTTGAGACCCACGTACACCAGGACCTTGGGGTCGTCCGCGTTGGCGAAGCCGATGAGCGAGCTCACGTAGCTGTTCTCTATGTAGGAGCCCGTCTCGCCCGCCTGCTCGCCCGTGCCGGTCTTGCCCGCCACGTCGTAGCCGTCGACCTGGGCGGCAGTCGCGGTGCCCTCCTGCACTACGGTCCGCATCATGTCGGTGACCTGGTCGGCGGTCTCCTTCGAGACCGAGGTGCCCGCGCTCTTCCACTCCACCGTCTCGCCCCCCTTCTTCACGAGGAAGTGGGGCGTGGTGAGCGTGCCGTCGTCCGCGATGGAGTCGACCGCCTTGACCATCTGCACCAGTGGGATGGCCAGCGACTGGCCAAACGACATGGCGCCCAGGCTCGCGTTGTCGTAGTGCTCGCGCGTCTTGACGATGCCGGCGACCTCGCCGGGGAAGTCGATTCCCGTCTTGGAGCCGATGCCAAACTTCTCGATACCGCTGGCAAAGGTGTCGGCACCTATCACCTGCTGGGCCACCAGGGCAGTTCCCGCGTTGGACGAGCGCCTGAGGATCTCTCGCACCGACATGTTCATCTCGTAGCTGCGATTGTCGTCGTCGCCGACCCAGTCGCTGCCCACCTGCACCTTGGCGGGGACGTCAAACGTGCTGTCGGGCGTGATGAGGCCGTTGTCGATGCCGATCGCCATGGTCAGCAGCTTGAAGATGGAGCCGGGCTCAAACGACGACGAGACGAGCTTGAGGCTGGTCGCCCCGTCCTCGATCGTGGAGGTGTCGGTGACGTCGAACATAGGGGTCGAGCAGGCCGCCAGGATCTCGCCCGTGGTGGGGTCGGTGACCATGACCGAGCCCGAGTCGGCGGAGTAGTCCTTGACGCCCTGGGTGATCGTCTCCTCCGCGACCTTCTGGATGTCGATGTCGAGCGAGATAACGATGTCCGTGCCATCCTTGGCATCCTTGGTCTGGGCGGTCTCCCCGGCAATGGGCGTCCCACCGCTGCCGGTCTCGAAGATCATCTCGCCGTCGGTGCCCTTGAGGATGTCGTTGTAGTAGAGCTCGAGGCCGGTGAGGCCGTCGCCGTCCGTGCCCACGATGCCCAGGACCTGGCTTCCCACCGAGCCGTACGGGTACACGCGCCGCACGTCGCTGAGGTAGTAGACCCCCGAGATGTTAGCCTTTGCGAGGTCCTCCTTCACCTGGTCGGCGACGGAGTTGTCCACTTTGCGCTTGAGGTAGGCGAAGGTGGTGTCCTGCGTGAGGATCGAGAGGAAGTCGCTCTCGTCACCACCGGTGTCCTCGGCGAGAATCTTGGCGGCCTCCTCGATGGAGCCCGCCTGGACCTCGTTGGGATTGCAGTAGATCGTGGTGCAGTCCTGGCTCATGGCGAGGACGTTGCCGTTGCGGTCGTAGATGGTTCCGCGCTTCGCCTGGATGGTGACGGTGTTGGTGCGCATGGCCTCGGCCTGCTTGCTAAGATTCGAGGCTTCGAACACCTGGAGGTAGACGAGCTTGCCCGCCACAATCGCCGCCAGGACGGCAACAAAGACCATGAGGAACTTGGCATTTGAGTCGAAGTCAGGACCGCCGCGGCGGAGCGACCGCATGCGGCGCCGCCGTGACGCCTCGTCGTAGGAGGCCTCGGGACTGGGATTCCTCCCGCGTCGGCTGTTGTCTTGTGTGCTTCTCACGAGAGAGAAGTCTACGACTCCGAGGCCGCGGCCTGAGTCTGCTGGGCGGATTGCGCATCATCTGCAGAAGCGGTCGTGGAGGACTGGTCCGAGCTCCCCAGGGTGATCGTGTCGGTGGAAGTGGGACGGACCATGCCGTAGTTCTCGGTTGCGATGAGGTCGATGCGAGACGAGCTGGAGAGCACCGAGTGCTCGATCTGGAGCTCGCCGTTGTCGTCCTCGGAGGTCGAGATCTTCTGCTCCAGGGCGGCGTTCTGCTGGAGGGTGGCGACCGTCGCGCTGGTCATGGCGACCCTGACGGCGCCAAGGGCGAGGAGCGCTGCCGTACAAACCATGAAGATCTCGAACCTGCGGAGGAACCGCCCCGAGACCCCCTGACGAGCCCGGGCATCCAGCCCGCCGCCCTCGACGACCTCGAAGGGGGCGTGACGCTCTACCTCCTGCGTACGCCTCTCGGCGGCGTCGAGGACACGTGCCTCGGACCCTGCGTACCTCATGGTTTGCCCCTCTTTGCTGAAGGCAGCCGGGCGAGCCCGGCTGCGTTGGTGGTGTGATGGTGGTTCGTTTGAGCTGCGTTGTGTTGCGTTGGTGGTGCTTGCTGCTGCGTTTGTTGGTTCGTTCGTTGCCTATGCACGCGGCCTCGCGGCCGGTTGTGCCTCCTTCTCCCCCTCGTGCGTGACGTCGAGCTTGACCGCCACGCGCAGGAGGGCGCTGCGCGACCGAGGGTTCCGTCGCACCTCTCCCTCGCTGGCCTTGAGGGGCCTCTTGGTCTTGACGCTGACTATCGGCACGTGACCGCACACGCACACCGGGAGGTCCGGGGGACATGTGCATCCCTGCGAGAGCTCCGAGAACACGTGCTTGACGATTCGGTCCTCCAGGGAGTGGTAGGAGATGACGCAGATCCTACCGCCCGTGTTTGCCCAGCGAACCGCTGCCCTAAGGCCCTGGTCCAGTACGTCCAGCTCGTGGTTCACCTCGATGCGCAGGGCCTGGAAGGTCTTGCGTGCGGGATGCCCCCCATGCCTCCTTCCGGCGGCTGGGATTGCCTCCTTCACGACGTCGACCAGCTGAAGCGTGGTCTCGATCGGCTCCTTCTCGCGCCGGCGGACGATGTGTCGGGCGATGGAGCTTGCGTACCTCTCGTCCCCATAGACGCGGAGTATCCGGGCGAGGTCGGCTTCGTTGTAGTGGTTTATGACCTCAGCTGCGGTTAGGGTGTTGTTGCCCGGATCCATGCGCATGTCGAGCGGGGCGTCCTCGTGGTACGAGAACCCCCTCTCGGGGATGTCGAGTTGCGGGGAGGAGACCCCCAGGTCGAAGAGGAAGCAGTCCACTCCGGGAACCTCGGCCTCGACGAGAAGGTCGTCGAGCGAGCCGAAGTTGCCCTTGAGGAAGCGGTGCTCCGCCCCGGGAACCTCGCGCGCGAAGCGCTCGGCCGCGGCGGAGAGGGCCATGTCGTCCTGGTCGATGCCAATCGACAGGCCGTCGGGCTGGATCCTCCTGGCCATCTCCACCGAGTGTCCGGCCCCACCGAGCGTGCAGTCGCAGACCACCTCGCCCGGCTGTGGGTCGAGGACGGAGAGGACCTCCTCGAGCATCACGGGTACGTGCCGATATTCTGCTGTCAAGACCCTCACCCCCTCCTGGCTAGTCGTCGAACATGAGGTCGTCGAGGCTCTCGATCTGCTCGTCCATCGCCTTGAACGCGGCGGCGGACCAGATCTCGAAGTGGTCGTCGTTGCCGATGACCGTGACCTCGCGCTCGATTCCCAGCTTCTGGAGCGCCTCTGCGCTGACCTTGCCCAGTGCGATCCGCCCCGCGGAGTCGACCTCCACCGTGACGGTGCGACGCATGAGCAGGCTGTGCAGCTGCACGTCCCTCCTGTTGCGGGGGTTGAGCCCCTGGGGGAAGAAGCTGGACACCCAAGCCTTGTGGCTCTCGGGGGTGAAGCCGTAGATCGCGTCGTCGAGGGGCACCAGGCAGACCGTGTCGCCCACCTGCTTGCGAAACGAGGCAGGAAGGGTCAGACGGGACTTGGCATCCAGATTGTGCTGGAAGGTGCCAGTAAGGTACATGTCCCCTCCTCCCCTTGGTGCAGGGAGTGTGCTCCCCCTCGAAAACGTGAGTCTAATAATAGGGCAAGTCCCCCACTTCGCAACACATCGTCCCACCCAACGGCAACTTTTCGTCCTGGGGGTCTGATAGGTTTCCAAGCGGCCCCACATCTCGTGGAAACACGCGTTCGCACCACAAGGGAGCGACCGCCCGCGCGCTAGGTTGAAAGGGGGATTGTGAAGGGTTGGTGAAGCCGCAGGTCAGAGTCATTTACGCAGGTAGATGGGCTTATTTCTCTCTTTCGCAGGAGTACCCACCCACCCTTTGGCGCCATTTGGGAAGCAGCGTGGGACGGCGGTGGGAGAGAATGTTGGACGGCGAGAATGGCTCCCTTCGGCTTGTGGGAGGGATTCCCACGCGGGGTGGAAGGGCGTCCCACCGTGAAGCTGCACCTGCTTAGTCATGCTAGCCCTCGTGTCGATTCCGGGCCGGGATGTTTAGCCGCGCTAGCGCTCGTGCGGGTTTTCGCCGAAAACCCGCACGAGGCCAGGCATCGCTAAGCAGACGGAACCCCAAACTCCACGAGGCCTAGCATCGCTAAGCAGGCGTGGGCCAAAACCGCATGAGGCAGGGAGGCGTTCAGCGTGCCTCCCGGGGACCAGCGTGGGATCGAGGTCTTCGCACGTCCCCCACCATATTCGAACCCCGATGCCAACTACCCATGCCGCAGCGAAAGCAGCTGCGGCACCCGCATGGGGCATGGGGCACACCCGGACCCTTCTTTTCCCGTGCCCCCACAGGTGCCCGATCCACCCCAGCCCGGTTGCTCGCCCGGTGAGATGCATGCCGTGCGCCAAGGAATGGGGCCGCCCCAGTCGGATTCCCCCCAAAGCACCTGGCGCGGTCCCTCTCCCCCACCAAATCGATGCCACCAGCCGTCCGCCAGCGCGGGGCGGGCTCGCACCGGTGGGAGGACGTCCCATCGAAAGACGGTACGAACGTCCGCCATGGAACTCCGTTGTCGTAGGGGTGGGAGACGCGACCATTCACTGTGGGACACGCGGACACCGCGGGAGACGAAAACGCCTTTGGTGGGGCGCGCGGACACCGCGGGAGACGCGCCCCCGCGCTACCCCAGCCTCGCGCGCGGATGGGCGGCCAGGTAGGTCATGCGCACGTGCGTGCGGTCGATGTGGGTGTAGAGCTGCGTGGTCGCGACGGAGGCGTGCCCCAGCAGCTCCTGCACCACGCGCAGGTCCATGCCACCCTCCAGGAGATGGGTGGCGTAACTGTGCCTCAGGGTGTGCGGGTGCAGGCCCTCTATCCCCACCATCTTCCCGTACCGCTCCACAAGGGAGTGAACCGCCTGCCGCGTGATGCGGGTCCCACGGGCGCTCGCGAACACCGCGGGACACGGTCGGCTCCCGTGCGCGCAGAGGACGGCCCGCCACTCTTCCACATAGAGCCGCAACGCCCGGAGCGCCGTACCCATGATGGGAACGATGCGCTCCTTTGAGCCCTTGCCCGTCACCCGCAGCATCTCGTCCTCAAACGAGACGTCGGCAAGGTCCAGCCCACAGAGCTCCGACACCCTGAGCCCGCACCCGTACAGGACCTCCAGGATCGCCTTGTCCCGGTGGAAGGCCGCGACGTTGGTGCGGTCGGGCTCCCCTCCCTTGCGGGGCTTGGGCTTTGGCTCCACGGCAAAGGGGACGTCGAGGAGACGGAACACGTCCTCGCGCGAGAGGACGTCGGGCAGGCGTTCTGGCTCCTTGGGGAGAGGGACGTCCGCCGTGGGGTGGTTCTCGCAGATCTGCTCCACCACCATGAACCGGTGGAAGCCCTTTATGGCCGAGACGGCGCGCTTGACCGAGGAGGGGGCGAGCCCGGACTCCTCAAGGGACTGGATGTGGTCGACCACGTCCTCCCTGGTCACACCCTCGGGCCGAGATATGCCGCGCGCGGCAAGAAACGCCAGGTAGCGTTTGATGTCGCGCGCGTACGAATCTATGGTGTTGTGCGAGTACCCCCGCTCGACCGCAAGGTAGCCGAGGTACTCCTGGCATGCACGGTCCAGGTCCATTGCCTGTGGCAGCTACTCCGCCACGCCGTGCTCGGGGACGACCTCCCCGCGGCCGACCCCCTCGTGGCCGGCGATGGCGGCACGCACGAACTCGCGGAACAGGGGCGCGGGCTTGGTGGGGCGACTCTTGAACTCGGGGTGAGCCTGCGTCGCCACAAACCAGGGGTGGTCGGACTCGCGTAGCTCGATCATCTCAACCAGGTGACCGTCGGGCGAGAGGCCGGAGAGGACCAGGCCCGCGTCGGTGAGCTGCTTGCGGTAGGCGTTGTTGAACTCGAAGCGGTGACGGTGACGCTCGTACACTAGCTCCTCGCCATATGCCTCGCGAGCAAGCGTGCCCTCAGCAAGCTTGCAGGGGTAGGCGCCCAGCCTCATGGTGCCGCCCTTGTCGGTGACGCCCTCCTGGTCCTTCATGAGGTCGATCACGGGGTACTTGCACTCGGCGTCGAACTCGGTGGAGGTTGCTCCCTCCATGCCGCAGACGTTGCGCGCAAACTCGCTCACCGCAACCTGCATGCCCAGGCAGATACCCAGGTAGGGAACCTTGTTGACGCGCGCACGATTGGCGGAGAGGACCTTGCCCTCGATGCCGCGGAGGCCAAATCCGCCAGGCACCAGGATGCCGTCCGCCCCGGCAAGAACCTCGTCCACGTTGTCGGGGGTGAGCTCCTCGCCGTCGATGAGGTCAATCTGCACGTGGCGGCCATAGTAGACGCCGGAGTGGTGCAGTGACTCGATGACGGAGAGGTACGCGTCGGGCAGCTGGGTGTACTTGCCCACGACCTTGATGGTGGTCACGTCCTCCTTGGCGTTGGCCTCGTGCATGTAGTCGGTGAACCTGTTCCACTCGCTCATGTCGCGCTTGTGGGGGTCAAGACCCAGCTTCTGGCACACCTTGAGGTCAAAGTCCTGGTTGGCCAGGTGCATCGGGACGTCGTAGATGGAGGGGCAGTCGGAATTCTCGAACACGCAATCCTCGTCCACGTCGCAGAAGTGGGCGATCTTAGCCCGGATGGAGGCGTCCACCTCGTGGTCACTGCGGCACACGATGAAGTCGGGCTGGATGCCCATGGAGCGGAGCTCCTTCACGGAGTGCTGCGTGGGCTTGGTCTTGACCTCGTGCGCGGCGGCGATGTAGGGAACCAGGCTCACGTGGATGACGAGGGTGTTGCCGTGGCCCTTCTCCTTGCGGAACTGGCGGATGGCCTCGACGAACGACTGGCCCTCGATGTCGCCGATGGTGCCGCCCAGCTCGGTGATGACCACGTCTGCGTCGGTCTGCTCCTCAACGCGGCGGAACTGCGCCTTGATGGCATCAGTGACGTGGGGGATCACCTGCACAGTGCCGCCCAGGAAGTCGCCCGCGCGCTCGCGCGAGATGAGCGACTGGTAGATCAGGCCCGTGGTGAAGTTGGAGGAGCTGGTGAGGTTCTCGTCGATGAAGCGCTCGTAGTGACCCAGGTCGAGGTCGGTCTCCTTGCCGTCCTCGGTGACAAACACCTCGCCGTGCTGGAAGGGGCTCATGGTGCCGGGGTCAACGTTGAGGTAGGGATCCGCCTTCTGCATCATGACCTTGTAGCCACGAGACTTGAGGAGGCGACCGAGCGAAGCTGCGGTAATGCCCTTGCCCAGTGAGGAGACGACGCCGCCGGTGACGAAGATGTGTTTGGTCATGAATGGACCCTTCCCGTATGAGTCGCTGACTGCTCTACGGGTCTTCATAATACCTCGGGCGAGACGTGCGCGGGGGCTTGCCATCGAGTCTCATAAAATGACGGCAAACCCCTCCCCGGCGTCAGGCATCCTCGGCAGCGGACTCGAGCATCTGCCTCGCGTGCGCCAGCGACTCCTCGCTCTGGTCGCCCGAGAGCATGCGCGCGACCTCGGCGACGCGCTCCTCTCCCCCAATCCGCCTGATGGTGGTCTGGGGAACCTCGCCCCCGCTCTTGCTCACCAGGTAATGCCGGTCCGCGACCACCGCCACCTGGGCAAGGTGCGTCACCACGATCACCTGGTGGGTCTTTGCCAGGCGCGCGAGGACCTGCGCGAGCGAGACGGCCGTTGCTCCGCCGACGCCGGCGTCGACCTCGTCGAACACGAGCGTCTCGGTGTGGTCGGCCTCGCCCAGCACCACCTTGCACGCAAGCATGACGCGACTGACCTCACCACCGGAGGCGATGCGGCGGAGCGGACGCGGCGAGAGTCCCGCGGCGGGGCGGTACATCAGCTCGACCGAGCTGGGACCCGACGAGGTCCACTGCGCGCGGGGAAGCCGGTGCTGGGCAATCCCGAGCGACGCGGTCCCCATCTGGAGAAACGCCATCTGCTCGGTCACAGCGTCCGCGAGCCTGGGCGCCGCCTCCGCCCTCGCCGCGTCAAGCTCGTCGGCACGCTGGGAGAGAAGCCCCTCGGCCTCGTCCAGCGCGGCCTTTGCCTTGGCAACGAGCCTGCCGCCGTCGCGCGAGCACTCCACGAGCTCCTGCGCCTTGGCCCTCCGCTCGAAGACGTCCTGCATGCGCGGGCCGTAGCTCCTGAGCAGGCCCTGGAGCTGCGCCATGCGCTCCTGCATCCGCCCCAGTGTGTCGGGGTCAAAGTCGAGCCCGTCCTGGTAGCGCCTCAGGTCGCCCGCAACGTCCTCGATGTCGATCAGGGCGCTCTCCAGCCGCTCGGCATAGCCTTCAAGGCGCTCGTCGTACGAGGCCGCGTCGCGCAGCCCCTCGACCATCGACGAGAGCGTGTCAGACACCCCGCCGTCGCCCACGACGCCCTCGTGGGCGTCCGCCGCGGCCCGCAGGAGCGTCTCGGCATGCTCCGCCGTGGGGAGGGTCTCCTCCAGGCGCTCGTACTCCCCCTCCTCGGGGCTCACCTCGTCGATGCGGCGCAGCACGAACGACGCCTCGTCCACGCGCTCGTCGCTGTCACGGCTCATCTCGCTCACGCGCTCGAGCTCGCGCTCCGCGGCACGCGCCGACGCGAGCGCCCGCGAGAATGCCTCGCGTGCCTCCGCAACCGAGTCGCCCGCCCAGGCGTCCAGCAGCTCCACGTGGGACTGAGGCTGGAGTAGCCGCTGGTGCTCGTGCTGGCCGCAGAGGTCGATGCTGGCCCCCACGCCCGAGGCGAGCTCGCGGACCGAGGCCATGCTGCCGTTGAGGTCCACGCGCCCGCGGCCCGTGGCCTCCACGCGCCTCCTCACGATGACTCCGTCGGGGTCCCCGCCACGCAGGAAGACGCGCCCCTCGACCTCCAGGGAGTCAGCCCCCTCGCGGACGGCAGAGGCGTCTGCCCTCTCGCCCATCAGCAGCTTCACGGCGGAGAGGAGGGCGGACTTACCCGTTCCCGTCTCGCCCGTGAGGACGGTCAGCCCGGGCGAGGGGTCGATGGTGGCTTCGTGGATGAGCGCGACGTCGCGCACGCGGAGCTCGTCGATCATCGGCCCTGCTCCCCGTAGAAGACGCGCGACACGGACTCGTAGAAGCTCTTGGCGCTCCTGTCGAGCAGGAGGATGTCCCCGGGACCGCGACGCACCCTCGCCCCCACGCACGTGCTGCCGGCGCAGATGGGCTGCCCGTCCGCAAAGAACAGGCGCTCCGCCTTGCGCTCGGGACTGATCTCTATCTCGACCACGTCGGACGAGGCGGTGAGGAACGCGCGTGCCCTGATGGAGTGCGGGGCGACGGGCACGCAGACCATGCCCGTGAACTCCGGCGTGACGATTGGGCCACCCGCTGCGAGGGCGTAGCCGGTCGAGCCCGTTGCGGTGGAGACCACAAAGCCGTCGCCGCGCAGGCGGTCCACGTGGTGCCCCGAGACCGAGACGTCGAACTCGATCATGTCGCCCCTCACGCCATGGGTGAGGGAGATGTCGTTGAGGGCGAAGCGCCTCTCGCTCCCCTCCGTGCCGTCAGGCCGCACGTAGTCGACCTCGACGTCCAGCGTGGCACGATGGGACACGTGCATCTCGCCGGCAAGCGCGTCGGAGACCGACGAGATGAGCTCATCCGGGCCACCACAGGTCAGAAACCCTAGATGCCCATACGAGAGCCCCATCACCGGGATCTCGGAGTACCCCACGATGCGGGCCGCGCGCAGCAGGGTGCCGTCGCCGCCCAGGGAGACCACGAGCCCCACGCCCTCGGTGTCGACCACCTTGTTGGGAAAGAGCTTCTTGTCGTGCGCCCAGTGCACCTCAACCCCCTGGCCCTCAAGCCAGTCCGAGAGCTGGTTGGCCCCCTCAACGGCATCCTGGCGCGAGTAGTTGGGCACAAGAAGGACCCTCATGCGACCACACCCCTACGGACTCGGTTCCCTGACGTCACCTGAGTCTAGCACGTGCGGAGAGGGGCGCGTCCACCCTGCGACGGCGAGGCAACCGCAACGGGGTCAGCACACGATGGCGCACCCGTCCCGGGCCACGAGCTCGAGGTCGCCCTGGTCGAGCGAGTCGCTCTCCCCCCGCACGCCAAGCAGGAGGAACTCGCGGTTGCCCTTGTGCCCGGTAATGGGACTGGGACAGCAGGCGCACGGGACCAGGCCACCGCAGGAGAACGCGTCGGAGACCCCGCGGAGGCTCTGGAGCCACAGGGCGGGATCCAAGACCACTCCGCCCTCCCCCACCTGGTCGCGACCGACCTCAAACTGGGGCTTCACGAGCGTGAGGAACGATCCAGCAGGCGAGAGGAGGCTCAGCACCGCAGGCAGCACCGTCTCGACCGACGTGAACGAGACGTCGCAGACGGCAAGCTGGATGGTGCCGTCGCGCCCCGTCCCAGGCAGGTCGACGACGTTGGTTCGCTCGAGCAGGGTCACCCGTGGGTCCTGCCTGAGAGACCAGTCGAACTGCGCGTACCCCACGTCCACCGAGAGGACACTTGCCGCCCCACGCTTGAGGAGGCAGTCCGTGAACCCGCCCGACGAGCATCCCACGTCGAGGCAGGCAAGGCCTGCCGGGTCAACGCCAAATGCGTCGAGCCCCCTCTCCAGCTTGAGGCCTCCGCGGCTGACGTAGGGGATGTGTCCCCTCACGTGAAGGGGTATGCCTGGCTTGACCTGCTCGCCGGGGGAAGTGAGCCTGCGATCCGAGGTCGAGACCTCGCCGGCGAGGACAGCACGGAGCGCATCCTCCCGACTGGAGAACAATCCCTGCGCCACGAGCTCCGCGTCGAGGCGCCTGCGCGCCATGCTAGGCCCCCTCGCCCGCCTGGGCAGAGTCCCCCTTGCCAGAGGACTTGCCCGAGACCTCGCGAAGCTTGTCCCTCTCCTCCGCGGAGAAGTCGGTGGAGTCGACGAGGTCGACTGCCTTGGAACCCAACGCTATGGCCTCGTCGAAGAGATCGAGCGAGCGCTCGAGCGACGTGTCCTTGTCGCGCACCTGGTCCACGATCTGGTCCAGGCGCCCCGTGATCTGGTCAAAGGTCTTGTAGGCAGAGGTGTCTGGCTTTGCCACGGACTACTCCAGACCCGCCTGGGCGTCGTCGGCCCCTGCGTCGCCTTCGGGAGCCACGTCCTCATCCGGAGAGGGCTCGTCCCTCTGGGGGACGTCGTCCCACGAGCCTGCCTGGTACTCCTCGAACCCGTCATCGGTCTGATCCACCTGGTTCGCGGGATGACGGCGTTCCTCCTCCGCGACGGCATCGGCGACGACGTCGTTGCCGGCCTCGATGTTGCTCGCGACCCTGCCAAGCAGGCCATTGACGAAGCGGGAGGACTCGTCGGTGCCATACGCCTTCGCAAGCTCCACCGACTCGTCGATGGTCACGGCAACGGCGACCTCGTCGACCTCGAGCATCTCGTAGAGCGCGACCCTAAGCAGATTGCGGTCGACCGCAGGCATGCGACGGAGGCTCCAGTTGGTCGACGTGGTGTCGATGATCGCGTCGAGCTCGTCCCTCATGCCGTCCGCACCGCGTGCGAGCCTCTCGCCAAACGGGTCGAGCGGACCGTCGCTGAGGCTGTACTCCCCGCCCTCAAGGACCTGGTCGACGGTGCGGTCGGTTGCCTCGGCCTGAAAGAGGAGTTGCAGCGCCTGGCTGCGGGCGTTGGTGCGAGGGCCAAAGTGAGTGTGCTGAGACAAGAGGACTACTCCTTGGGGAAGACGAGGCTGTCGATGCATACGTCCACGGCTGCGACGTCGACGCCCACCTGCTCGTTGATGGCAGAGGCAACGGCCTCGCGAACCGAGGCGGCAAGCTGAGTGAAGGGGTAGCCGTAGAAGACCGCCAGGTGGACGGTCACCTTGAGCTGCCCGTCCTCCACGCGGGACTCCACGGCGGCGTCAGACGAGACGGAGCGGCGGGTGAAGACCGAGACGAGGTTGGATGCGATGTCGTTGCCGCCCACGTGGGCAACGCCCTCGACCTTCTCCGCCGCGGCGGAGACGATGGCCGAGACGACGCTCTTGGATATTCCGATGCCAGAGATGAAGAGTTCGGGTTCTGCCATTGCGGTTTCCTTTCGAGACGGACGAGACGCGCTTCGCTGCTCGGCATTTTCTACTCAAGTATAGACGTAACCGGCGTCTCGGTCCGCCTCCCGAAAAACGACGGAAGCCCGGCGGCGTCTGCCGCTCGGGCTCCCCTGACATGCTGTGGATGCGCCTAGACGCGGGAGACGAACTTTCCGTCGCGGGTGTCGACCTTGATGACCTCGCCCTGGTTGAGATACATGGGAACCTGGATGGTGGCGCCGGTCTCGATCTCGGCGGGCTTGGTGCCTCCCTGGACGGTGTCGCCCTTGAAGCCGGGGTCGGTCTTGGTGATCTCGACCTCGATGAACATGGGCGGGTTCACGCCCAGCAGCTCGTCGTCGGCATACAGGAGGTTGCAGTTGTCGTTCTCCTTGAGCCACTTGGCGTTGTCGCCAATGAAGTCGGGAGAGACGGGAATCTGCTCGTAGGTATCGTTGTCCATGAAGTAGTACGCGGCGCCATCGTTGTAGAGGTACTGCATCTCGCGCGTAATGAGCTGCACGTTCTCGAACTTGGTGCCGGCGTTGCAGGTCTGGTCGATGGTGCGGCCGCTCTTGAGGTCCTTGATCTTGAAGCGCACGAAGGCACCGCCCTTGCCGGGCTTGACGTGCTGGAACTCCACGATGGTGTAGTACTTGCCGTTGATCTTGAGGCCCATGCCGTTCTTGAAATCGGCGGTGCTGATCGTTGCCACTTCGAACTCTCCTCTCACGCGCCACGCGGCGCGTGCCGCGGACATAAAGACGTAGAACCTTGCGTATTATAGGCGCGCGAGCAGCTCATTGCGAGGGGCCGCCATACCACTTCACGAAGGCAACAGCCAGGGGGCGGCTACTCTCCCCCGCCGTGAGCGCGATGGCCCGAGACCGCCTTGGGAATGGAGAGAATCCCCCTCTTCATCACTTCTATCGCGTTGGGGGAGCGCAGCATCTTCTCCTCGGGGAAGTGCTCCCTCACGGCACGGAGGGTCTTGATGTTGTCACGCGTCGAGAACTTGTAGGTGCCGTTCCTCTTGGTGAAGACAGCGAAGCGGGCGATCCTTCGGTTGAAGAGGACCTCGGCCGCGATGTGGTCGATCTCGCCCCACGGGATCTGGATGAAGTCGTTGGGGTTGCTCTCGTTGTAGTACTCGAGGGCGCAGTCGCCGACCATCATATTGCCCACGGAGGTGAGCCCCATTAATGACGTCGCCTTGATGGTGAGGTCCACGACGTGGTTCATGGATTGGACCATGGCATTTCTCCCTTTGCGGTCATGCGGAGGGGGCCGCACCCCACGCCGCCAGGCCTTGCGACCAGATTAGCGTAACGGGTGCGACCCCCTGGGTCCAGCCCTGCAAGAGGGGCTGCGATACCGTCTTTACATGAAGTTGAGGAGACGGCCGATGATGCCGATGGCGAAGAGGCCAAGGATGATGGCAATCGGCGAGACCTTCTTCTTGAGCAGGTGGCAGATGAGCAGGGTCAGGCCAACAGCCGCGAGACCCGGGATGAGGGAGTCGAGGTTTTGCTGAAGGGTGGTGACCTTGGTGTTGCTCAGAGCGAGCCCCTGATTGAAGTACTGGTCAAACGCGGACTGGACGCCCTTGTAGCCAGCGGGGAGCTTGTCCCAGTGGATGTAGGCGGCGGAGTCGAGCTTGACCGAGGAGACCACCGGGGTGAAGCTGATGGAGACCCAACGCTGGACCAGCGCGCCGATGATGAACATGCCGAGGATGGAAGCGCCCTCGGTCACCCTGCCGAGCAGGCCTCCGGAGAGGTCCTTGGAGATGTCCGTTCCGACCTTGTAGCCGAACTCCTGCGAGTACCACAGGAAGGCAATACGGATGATGTTCCAGGCGATGAAGAACAGGAGCGGGCCGACGATGCTACCGCTGAGGGCGAGTGACGCACCGAGGGCGCCGAGGATCGGTCGAACCGTGTACCAGAACACAGGATCGCCGACGCCGGCGAGAGGGCCCATCATGCCGACCTTGACGCCCTGGATCGCCTGGTCGTCGATGGGCGCACCGTTTGCGCGCTCCTCCTCCATCGCGAGGACAACGCCCATGACCGGTGCGGAGACGTACGGATGGGTGTTGTAGAACTCCAGGTGACGCTTGAGCGCAGCTGCCTGGTCCTCCTTATTGGGATAGAGCTTCTTGATGGCCGGGATCATTGCGTAGCACCAGCCGCCGTTCTGCATACGCTCGTAGTTCCACGAGCCCTGCAGGTACTGGTGACGGTTGCAGACGGCACGACGGTCAGCGACGGTCAGGTGGATGCCGTTGGTCTGGGCCTCAGCGTTCTTGATGTCTTCTGCCATGTCTATTCACTCCCCTTCCTACTCGTAGTCGTCCAGGATGTCACCGAGGGGATCGCCAGAGCCAGCGGCTCCGGCACCCTCCTTGGCAAGATCCTTGAGGCCAAGGTAGAGGATGGCCAGGCAGCCACCGATGAGGCCAAGGGCGATGAGCGTGAGCTCGCTCAGGGTTGCCAGGACGAAGCCGAGGACGAAGAACGGCCAGGTCTCCTTTGTGGCCATCATGTTGATGACCATGGCGTAGCCGACTGCGGCGACCATGCCGCCGCCGACGGTCATGCCGCCGGAGAGCCAGGCGGGCATCGCGTTCAGGACCGAGGTGACAGCAGCCGCGGGAATGAAGCACAGGGCGGCGGCGGGAATGGCGATACGTGCACCCTGCATGCAGATGGCACCGATCTGGAGTCGATCGATGGCCCCGAAGTCGGCCTTCTCCGCCGCGGCGTCCATTGCATGGACGATGGGGATGGCGAGCGTACGGCAGATCATGGTGAGGAACAGGCCTGCGACGGACAGCGCGGTTGCGGCGCCGATTGCCGTGTTGATGGCACCGGTGACGTCGGTGGTTCCGCCGTTAAGCGCCAGCATCAGGATGATGCCGGAGGCGACGGAGGCGAGCGCCGCGTCGGGCGCGACGGCTGCGCCGATGTTGGCCCAGCCCAGTGCCATGAGCTGCAGGCTGCCACCCAGGATGATGCCCTCGGTGGGGTGCCCGCAAACGAGCCCGATCAGCGTGCAGGCAACGATCGGCTGGTGGAACTCCCACTCGTCCAGGATGCCTTCCATACCTGCCAGGAATGCCACTATGACGACAAGCACGGTCGAAATAGGATTCATGAACTTCCTCCTTCTCCCTATCGGGGCCCTTAGGCCATGTTCTTCTCTTTGAGAAGAGCCCAGATGTCATCAACGTGATCAGAGGGGACCTTTTGGACGTAGAAGTGCGTCCCGTTGTCGCGAATCGCCTTCAGCGTCTTGACGTCGTCTTCGTCGCAGGCTATCGCCTGGTTGATGACAGTCTTCTCCGCGGTAGCGGCCATGGAGCCGATGCACACCTCGGGGAACTTGACGCCGCCCTCCTCGGCACGCAGCAGGTCCTGCGGCGTCTCGAAGAGCACCATCGCCTTGGTGGCACCAAAGCGCGGGTCCTTGTCGACCTCGATGAGCTTTGAGATGGGGATGACGTGGACGTGGACTCCGGGAGGGGCCGCTTGGATGATCATGTTCTTGCGGAGGTCGTCGTGCGAGACGGCGTCCGAGACAACCAGGATTCGGTCGGGCTGGACCTGCTTGGTCCATGCCGTGGCAACCTGACCGTGAAGCAGGCGGGTATCGATGCGAACGTACGCGTAGTGGATGTGACCGTCGCCGAGAACCGTGCCCTCGGGAATGGCGCTGACGGCCGCTGCTGCGGGAGCGGGGGCTGCGGGAGCCGCTGCACTGGCAGGCTGAAGCTCCTCGGGCTTGACCTTGATTCCGTCCCTCGCCTCGGGATAGATCTCCTTCATCACATCGACCGCGGTTTCGGCGCCCATGCGGGAACCGTACGCGGAAACGAGCATGGGCAGGTTGAGACCGGTTATGGCAACCCAGTCCTCATGCCCCTCCTCGCTGATGAGACGGGAAACCTGGTTGAAGGGCGTCCCTCCCCACAGGTCGACCAGGAACAGCACATGCTCCTGGTCGTTGAAGGTGGAGATCGCGTCAAGCAGCTTCTGGTGCATGTCGTCGGGACCCATGTCGGGCGTCAGAACGACGGCAGCCACATCTTCCTGGGGGCCGAAGATCATACTGCCCGACTCCTTGATGCCCTCGGCGAACTTGCCGTGGCTGGCTAGAACAATACCGACCATCCAACTTCCTCCTTACTTTGCTTCCCTTGCACCGTTAGGACACGCAGAGGAGGCATCAGACTCATTCACAGTACTTGAACAAGTCCTTCACCTTTCATCCACAAAAGCTAGTATAGCGAGCGTTTTCAGGATTTGGGCGAACGCGCGTAAAATTGTTCAAACATGTGGGAGCTTTCGGTTTGAACGGTCGCGTTTTAACCGTAAGCGGTATCTCTCCCCCCACTCATTGGCTTGACCCTCACGCAGTGTCAAGCGCATCTTGCACGTCATACGCTCTTGCCTTCGGCATTTCATCCCACTCCCGACGGACGGAAAGGCCCCCGACACTTGACAGTGACGGAGGCCTCGTTTAGCGACCGATTGAGGGGAGAGACGCGCCAGCCTCCGGCTAGCAGGGAATCTCGACCAGGTCATGCGGGATCTTGGAGAAGGGATGGTAACCGTCATCCGCCACCACGCCGCAGTCCTCGACACGCACGCCAAACTTGCCGGGAAGATAGATGCCCGGCTCGATGGTGACGATGGAGCCAGAAGGGACCACGCGGTCGTAGTGCCTGCTGAAGCCGGGGTTCTCGTGGATCTGGAGTCCCACGCCATGCCCCAGCCCGTGGCCGAAGTACTCGCCATACCCGGCGTCGGAGATGATCTTGACCGCGAGGTTCTGCATGTCGAGGCCGTTGACGCCACCGTGCGCGGCAGCCTGGCACTCCTCGTTGGTCCTGCGCACGACGTCGTAGACGCGGCGCTGCTCCTCCCCCGCCTTGCCCACGCACACCGTGCGGGTCATGTCGGCGTGGTAGTCGTGGTACAGGGCGCCGTAGTCCATCACGACCATGTCGCCCTCGCGCAGCACGTACTCACTTGGGCGAGCATGCGGGTTGGCGCCGTTGGGGCCGGCGGCGATGATCGTCTCGAACGAGACGTTGTCCGCCCCGTGCGTGAGCATGTAGTTGTCCAGCTCCGCGCGCACCTCCTGCTCGGTGAGACCGGGCTTGATGTACTCGACGATGTGGCGGAACGCGTCGTCGGTGATGTCCTGCGCCCTCTGGAGCAGCGAGAGCTCCTCGTCGTCCTTGACCATGCGGAGGTCGGCAATGAACCCGTGCATGCGAGGGGTCAGGCACTCGACGCCGTCGGCACGGCACGCAGCCCCAAAGGCGTCAAAGAACGCGAGGTCACAGGTGTCCTCGACTGCGACGACCCTGGAGCGGGAGTCGCGGGTGTGATCCGCCGCCCACTGGGCGGGGTCAATCACGTCCTCGTCGATCTGCCAGGGCGTATCACTCCCCATGCGATCGAGGAAGATTCCGTAATAGCGAGAATCGGTGTGCAGCCAGAGGCCATCCGCCGTGACGAACGCCGTATGTGCCACCTCGTCGTCGAAAGTCCTCGCAGACCCCGTGAGCCACCTCAGGTCCGCGTTGTTCCTCACGATGGCCGCGTCGTAACCCATGCGGGCCATGAGATCGCGGAAGCGGGCGACTCTGCCCGCGCATGCCTGTGCTTCTGCCATAGTTCCTCCCAATGACGTGTTACCAATAATTCCGTTGCCGGTGGCCTCAGGCTTCGGCGCCCTCCTGCGGCGCGTGCGTCTGGCACCAGGCGGTGACGTGCTCCAGCAGCAGGTCGTCGTCGACCGACGACAGCCTCACGCGCCCCAGCTTCTGGGGGATGGCGAGGAGGAACCTGCCGCTCCTCTGGAACCGCTCCCTTCTCAGCGCCTCCACCATGCGCGCCGGCTCCATCCTGCAGGAGAGGTACGGGAGCCCCAGGCGCTCCAGGAGCTCATCCTGGGCAAGCATGTCGTCGACCGAGATCTTCTCCTGTGCCACCGAGAGGCGACCGGCAAAGCGCATGCCCTCCGCCACGAGCGTGGAGAGCGGGACGTCGGGCAGCTCCGCGGACATCGCCCATGCGAAGTCGAAGGCATAGGTCGATGACTGACGCGTTGCCAACGAGGTCGACGACACCATGTATCCACGCGTCTTGAGCGACGCCAGCGCCTGGGCGAGAATCGCGTCACCAGCGCCCTCACCGCCGCCCATGTACTGCGGCGTACCGTCCCACAGCTCCTCAAACGCCTTGTCAGACTCGGCGACCGCCGAGGCGGCGAAGATCGCACGGGCGAGCAGGGAAGGCTCGGATCCCAGGTCGAGGTCCATCTCCTCCGGGTCGCACAGCAGGTAGCGCATGCTCGGCCTGAGCGAGACCATGCGATCCCTCCCGCCCACGGCAATGGACCGCGGGGAGCAGGGGGACTCGACCATCGCGTCGAGGTCAAGGGGAAGCCCCGCCAACGGCACTCCCCCGCACCAGCAGGAGGCTGCCGAGCTCCCCAGCGAGAGCATGTCGACATCACCAGCGACCAGCAACAGGTCGTCGCAGGTAACCCCAGCCTCGCCAAGGCTCTTGAGGAGAGATCCAAGGGCATCCCAGTCGCGCGCGCCACGCCCGGAGGGCACGTGGATCTGACTCACGGCGAAGCCCCCGTCGGTGAGCTGCCTTCTGAGCCTCTCCTCAAGGCGGGCGTCTCCCCCCTCCGCGGTCACGAGCGCGCAGGCATGCGGGGTCCCGACCGCAGAGCGGAGGAGCGACCCCAGCCCCTCCACGAGGCCGGCCCCAATGCGCACGTCGCACGAGCCGCCGGGCATGGACACCCACTGCCTCACGACCTGGCTCTTCTCTTCGCTCATAGTAGGCCCTTCTCCCAGAGCAGCTGGCCCGCCTCGGAGCACACCTGCTCGAACGTCTTGTTCCTGATGTTGAGCACGAGGTCGGCCTCGCGTTCGTAGAGCGGCCGGCGAAGCCGGTACAAGCGGCGCGCGCCTTCCAACGTCGCGAAGTCGGGGCGGATCTCGGGGTGTTGGATCTGTCTGAGCGAGTCCTCGAAGGAGCCGTCCAGGTACACCACCGTGCCCATGGCGTGCATCAGCCGGCAGCTCTCCCCGCCCTCGACGATCCCACCGCCGCAGCTCACGAGCAGCGACTTGCGTCCGGCGAGGCACCTCAGGGCCGCCGCCTCCCGAGCGCGCAGGGCAGGGGCGCCCTCCTCGGCGAAGACTGCGCACACGCTCTTGCCCGCCATGCGCTCCACGAGGCGGTCGGTGTCCACGTAGTCGCGATGGAAGAGGCAGCCCAGGTTGCGGGCGAGCGTGGACTTGCCGGCGCCGTGGAAGCCCACGAAGAAGATGTGGTCGCACCCCTGGTGCACCACATAGCCCCTCTCGCCCTGTCCGCACTGCGCCATTGCGTCCCAACGAAGTCAGCCGACTTTGCCGCAGACGATTCTAGCATCTGGCGACGCGCTTCCCACCGGGGCACGCGGATGGGCCGGGACGGTCGCGGGAGATCGAGGGACTCAGCGCTGGTCCGGACGACCCTCGCCCTCGAAGTGGCGGTCGCCCAGCACCAGTCGTTCAAAGCGCCTGAGTATGAGCGTGTACCACAGGTCCCGGGTGGACTGCGGCCTCACGAGGATAGTCCTGACCCCGGCGAGGTTACCTGCCGCCATATCGGTGTAGAGCTGGTCTCCCACGAGAACCGCCTCCTCCGGGGTCGCGCCCTCCCTCCTGAGCGCCGCCCACACGGCGAACGGCAGGGGCTTCATGGCGTGATGGACCGCGTCGCTGCCCAGCGCCCTCGCAGAGCGCTCGACGTCCGAGCCGTGGAAGTTGTTGGAGACCAGACAGGTGGAGATGCCCGCGGCGTGCACCCGATCGAGCCACTCCAGGATGGCGGGAGGGGTGACCCAGCTGTCGCGCGGTACGCAGGTGTTATCGCGGTCGAGGAGGACGCAGCGTACCCCCTCGTCGAGGAGCCACCCCACGTCGATGAGGTCGACGGACGCAACGTAGCGGTCCGCCGAGAGGAGGCCCCTCGGGGTAAGCCGCCTACTGCGTCGCATTGGCGATGGCCTTCTGGTGCTCCTCGTACGTCTCGGAGAACACGTGCTCGCTCTCGGTGATCCAGAAGTAGTAGTAGTTGGTGTCCGCCGGCGCGAGAGCCGCCTTAATCGAGGCGAGGCTGGGGCTACAGATGGGCGTGGGCGGCAGCCCCTTGTTGAGGTAGGTGTTGTAGGGGCTCTCGGTCTTGAGGTCGTCCGCCGTGACGGAGCCGCCCGTCACATATCCCATGGTTGCGTCGCTCTGGAGCGCCATCCCCGCCTTGAGGCGGTTGTACAGCACCGAGGCGATCTTGGCGCGGTCGTCGTCGGTGAGCGCCTCCCTCTCGATGATCGAGGCGATGGTGAGGATGTCGTAGTCGCTCACCGTGACCCCATACTTCTCCTTGATGCTCGCCTCGGCGGTGGCGAAGTCAAGCGACGCCACGTTCGCCTGATACTGGTCGAGCATGGCCCGAATCACGGCATCGGCGGAAATTTCGGTGTCGCCAAAGTCGTAGGTGCTCCCGTAGAGGAAACCCTCAAGAGAGTCGTTACCCGCCCCGGAGAGGAAGGCATAGTCGCCCACGTAGTTGGACGCCTTGGCCTGGTTGGTGAAGTCGTCGGACGAGATGCCCAGGGTGCCCTCGACCTTTGACGCGGTCTGAGTAACCGTGAGCCCCTCGGCAAGCGTGATCCGCTTGGAGGTGGAGTTGGGGCCGGCGACGAGCTGGCGTACGAGCTCCGAGAGGTTGGCGCCGGTCATGAGGTCGTACGAGCCGCTCTTCATGCTCGACTCGGCCTGCTGCGACTGCACCTCCTTGAAGAACGCGGAGGAGTCGGAGATGACGCCGGCGTCCATCAAGATCTTGGCGATGCTCGACGCGTCCGAGCCCTCGGGGATGGTCACCGAAACCTGCTGACCGCTCTGCACCTGCTGCGTGTCATCCTGGCGGGAGCCGAAGAAGTGACGGTAGGCGAGAAGCCCTACCCCACCCACGGCCACGAGCGCGACAACCACGAGCACCACCCCCACCCAGCGGTGGCGGGTGCGGCGCTCGTGGCTCTCGCCCGGCGTCCTGTGGTGGGCGCTCTGGGTCGCGCGAGCCGTGCGCTCCGAGACCCTGCCCTGGTAGCGAGCGCGCTTAGGCTGTCCCTGCGCTTCGCCCCGCACCGAGGTGCGCCCCGACGATGTCGGACGGGGACGCTCCCGTCGGAAGGGCTCGCTCCCCCGCCGAGGCTGCGCCTGACCGGAGAAGTGGGAACCTTGCCTGCGTGCGTTGTCTGCCATGTGAAACCTAACTAGTCGTTCCGCCTGGAGTCGAGCCACGCCTGGAGGAAGAGCGAGGCCGCAACCATGTCGACCCTCCCGCGCATGGACCGCTCGTTGTATCCCTGCTCACGAAGGATACGCTTGGCTTCCTGAGAGGAGAGCCTCTCGTCCGCAAACTCCAGCGGAAGCCCGCAGGCTGCGGCGATGCTCTTGGCCTGAACCTCAATCCTCTTCGCCTGCGGCCCCTCCTCACCCGAGAGGGTCATGGGCCGCCCACACACCAGAACCTCCGGCTCGTAGTCCTCGAGGACGAGACGGAAGCTCCGCGCGTGCGAGAGCACCTCCTGCGCGGGGAGAACCTTCACAGGCGAGGCGACGGTGCCGGAGAGGTCGCTCGCGGCGATGCCGATCCTGACCTCCCCGATGTCGAGCGCGAGGGCACGCATGCGGCTAGGCGCCGAGAAGCTCGCGGGCCGCCTGGAGCGCCCTGTCGATCCCGGAGGCGTCAGAACCGCCGGCCTGCGCCATGTTGGGACGCCCACCGCCGCGACCACCCACGTACTGGGCGATCGCGCGCACCACGTCACCGGCCTTGAACCCGGCGGCGACGGCAGGGTCGGTCGCCGCCGCGATGAGGGCCACCTTGCCGTCGGGGGTCGCCGAGGCAAGCACGCACGCAACCGAGTCAGCGCCGACGCCCTCACGGACGCTGTCCCACGCCTGGCGCATCTCCTTGCCGGTAAGCCCGTCAAGCCGTGCGATCACGCAGGAGTACCCGTCCAGGCTCACGGCACCCTTGATGGCGTCGGAGATCTGGTCGCTGGAGGAGCCAAAGCGAGCGTCCTCGAGCGCCTTGCGGGCATCCCTCAGGTCGGACTCGAGGGAGGCGATGCGGTCGACGAGCTCGGAGGGGCGGCACTTCAGGGCCTGCGAGGCCTCCTGAAGGGTCTGCAGGCGCTCGTCCACGTACTCGATGGCGCCTGCGGACGTCACGGCCTCGAGCCTGCGGGCGTTGGAGCCCACGGAGCTCTCGGAGACGATCTTGAAGAAGCCGAGCTCGGCGGTGTTGCGCGCATGGGTACCGCCACACAGCTCACTGGAGAAGGGCTCTGCGGAGTCACCGGTGGAGACCACGCGCACGGTGTCTCCGTACTTCTCGCCAAAGAGCGCAACCGCGCCGGAGGCCTTGGCCTCCTCGAGTCCCATGACCTTGGTGACAATGGGCTCGGCGGCAAAGATCTCTGCGTTGACCATGCCCTCAACGCGCTCGATCTGGTCGGCGGTCAGCGCCTCGAAGTGAGTGAAGTCAAAGCGCAGGCGGTCGGGTGCGACGAGGGAGCCGGCCTGGCTCACGTGGTCGCCCAGCACACGCTTGAGGGCGCTGTCGAGCAGGTGGGTCGCGGTGTGGTTGCGACGGATGAGCTCGCGGCGGCCGTGGTCGATCGCGGCGGTCACGGTGTCACCGACGCGAATGGTACCTGCGGTGACCTCGCACTCATGCGAGACGAGCCCGCCCTCGCGGTGCTTCGCGTCGTCCACCACCAGGCTCGCGCTGTCGGACGTGAGCTTGCCGGTGTCGCCCACCTGGCCGCCCATCTCGCCATAGAAGGTGGTCTTGTCGAGGACGACCTCGACCTTCTCGCCCACGCCGGCCTCCTGCACCTCGTTGCCGTCCCTCACCAGGGCAAGCACACGGCAGCCGTCAATGGAGTCAAGGTCGTAGCCCAGGAACTCGGTGGCGGCGAGCCTGTCGGAGAGGGACGCCCACACGTTGTTGGAGGTGCTCCAGGCGTCGCGGTTCGCCGTCGCGCGGGCGCGTTCCTTCTGGGCCTCCATAGCGGCGTCGAAGGCGTCCATGTCGACGCCGTGGCCGTCGTTGGCGCAGATCTCGCGCGTGAGGTCGATGGGGAACCCGTAGGTGTCGTGCAGCTTGAAGGCGACCTCACCGGAGAGGGGCTCGCCCTCGCCAAGCACATCGAGCTCGCGTGCCAGCATGGCCTCGCCGGCATCCAGCGTGGCGCCAAAGCGCTCCTCCTCCGCGCTGATAATGCCGTCGATCAGGGCCTTGTTCTGGGTGAGCTCGGGATAGACGTCGGCCATGAGGCGCATGACCTCGTGGCTGTAGGTGGTGAGGAACTGGCCCTTGATGCCCATCAGGCGACCGTGGTAGACGGCGCGACGGAGCAGGCGGCGCAGCACGTAGCCGCGGCCCTCGTTGCTGGGCAGGATGCCGTCGCCAATCATGAACGTCACCGCACGGCTGTGGTCGGCGAGGATGCGGAGGCTCTTGTCGGTGCGCGGGTCCTGCTTGTAGGTCACGCCGGCAAGGCGCTCGCCCACGCCGATGAGCGAGCGGAGTACGTCGCCCTCGTAGTTGGAACCCTGGTGCTGCATGATCGCGGCAATGCGCTCCAGGCCCATGCCGGTGTCGATGTTGCGGTGCGGGAGCTCCGGCATCGAGCCGTCCTCCTGGCGGTCGTACTGGGTGAACACGAGGTTCCAGAACTCCAGGTAGCGGTCGCCGTCGTCGCCGGGCTTCTCGCCCTCGAACTCAGGACCCTGGTCAAAGTAGATCTCGGAGCACGGACCGCAGGGGCCGGTGGGACCGGCGGCCCAGAAGTTGTCCTCCTCGCCCAGGCGGCTGATGTGGTCGTACGCCACGCCCTGGGCGTGCCAGAGCTCAATGGCCTCCTCGTCGTTCTCGAAAACGGTCATGTACAGGCGGTCCTTGGGGAGGCCAAGGTGCTCGGGAGAGGTGATGAACTCGTAGGCCCAGGCGATCGCGTCGGCCTTGGTGTAGCCGCCAAACGAGAAGTTGCCGAGCATCTCGAAGAAGGAGAGGTGCCGTGCGTCGCCGATGTTGTCGATGTCGTTGGTGCGCAGGCACTTCTGGCAGGAGCACGCGCCGATCTCGCGCATGGTCTTGGTGCCCTGGTAGTACTCCTTGAACTGGTTCATGCCCGCGTTGGCGAGGAGAAGCGACGGGTCCTCGGGAACCAGGGATGAGGACGGATAGAGCTTGCACCCCTTGCCCTCGAAGAACGTGAGGAAGTCCTCGCGGATCTGTGCCGTGGTCATGGTCTTGAAGTCAGCGGTGCTCATGCTTCTCCTTGCGTTTTGGTTGCGCGCGCCAGCGGCGCCCGTTGTCATGCCGTTCAATGATACGTGCTTGCGTCCCAAGCGAGACGGACAAATGCTCCTCGGCGTGATGGCGAGGGGAGGTCAGTCCCCTCTCCCCCCGGGGTCCCCGGGCGGCACCAGGCGGCTGCCCTTGAGAAAGTCATCGTTGTCCAGGGCGTCGGAGGCGGGCTTGGGCGACCCGTCGTCATATGCGAAGCGATCCCCCTTGAAGAGCCTTCCGTTCTCGGAGACGAGCTGCCTCCCCGTCCTCTTTTCGAAGTAGAACACGAAGATACCGCGCGCCGCCGCGGTGAGCGGGATGGCGAGCGCCATGCCGAGGACGCCGCCCAGGGCGTTGCCGATGATGATCCCCGTGAGCGAGAGGATCGGGTGGACCCTGACCGCGGACTGCATGACCAGGGGCGAGACCAGGTTGTCCGTGACGTTCTGTGCCACGACCGAGACGATGATCGACTCGAGGGCGAGCATGGGGCTCACCGAGAGGGCGAGAAGCGCCGCGATGGCAGCGGCGAGCCAGGGGCCGATGACGGGGACAAAGTGGAAGATGCCCACCACAATGCCCATGAGCCCCGCAAAGGGGTGCCCGATGAGAGAGAACCCGAGGAACGAGAGAAACCCACCCACGGTGGACGTGATCACGATGCCTCGCATGTAGCCACCCATCGACTTGCTGAGGATGGACAGGAGCACGAGGAGGTTATCGCGGTGGCGGGGCCCGGCGATGACCGTTGCCTCGCGGACGATGCCCGGGTAGTCCTTGGCGAGCCAGTAGGCCACGACGAGCCCCAGGAAGATGGTGAAGACGTTGTTTACCGTGGAGACGACATTGCTGATGAGGCCGTTCGAGAGCTTGGCCGTGGCATCCGATGCCATTTTGACGCCCAGGTTGGAGAGCGAGGCGACCGTCTGGTCCAGGCTCTCCTTCACGTCGGCGGTCTCAGAGGTGCCGTACTGGGTCCAAAATTCAGCGATCGCGGAGCGAACCTGCTCAACGTAGTACGGAACGCGCTGGAGGACCTGCATGAGCTGGCTCACGAACGGCGGGGCAAGCAGAACGACGACCAGGACGAAGACCGCGAGCACGAACACGAGGGCGAGGAACGCGGCGAGCGCCCTGGGAACATTGCGGTCCTCGAGCCAGTTGGTAACGGGACTGCAGATGAAGCCGAGGATGACGCCGACGAGAAGTAGCTCGAGGGCTTGCGAGACGAGCCCGGCGACCTGGGCCAGGAGCACCACGGCGACGAGAACGCCGATGAGTGCCCACGCATGGGCACCCACGTGCAGCGCCTTGCGATAGCTCGTTTCCGACTCGCCTGAGTCCCGTGACGTATGAACCAATAGAAGCACTCCCCCGCTGTTTGACGGGAAGTCATTGTAGCAGCAGGGGAGTGCCGGGCGGTTTTTGCACGCCCTAGTGCATAAGACCTTCAGGGTCAATCTTCTCTTGGATCTTCTTGAGGGTTCTGCGGAGAAGACGCGAGACCTGGACCTGAGAGATGCCGAGCTTCTTGGCGATCTCGACCTGGGTCATGCCCTCGATGAAACGCATACGGATGATGTCCTGCTCACGAGGGGAGAAGTCCCGGATGGCGTCCTCGATGACCATGCGGTCGTCCGACGACGCCAGGTTCTCGTCCTCGGTGATGTAGTGGTCGATCACCGACGGCGCGTCGTCGTCCGAGTTGGAGCCCGTCCCCTCGAGCGGGACGGAGCTGTAGGCGCTCGACGATTCCATGGCCTCCAGGACCTCATCCACCGAGGTCCCCAGGGCGTTGGCGATCTCCTCGACCGAGGGACTGCGCTGGAGCTCCTTGGTGAGCTCGTCCGTGACCTGGTTGACCTTGGCGGAGAGCTCCTGGAGCCTGCGCGGGACCCTCACCGACCACCCCTTGTCGCGGAAGTGGCGCTTGATTTCGCCCAGGATCGTGGGCGTGGCGAAGGTCGTGAACTCCAGGCCGCGCGAGGGATCAAAGCGGTCGATCGCCTTGATAAGACCGATGGTCCCCACCTGGATGAGGTCGTCCAGTGGCTCTCCCCTGTTCTTGAACTTGGAGGCAAGGAACCTGACGAGGTTGAGGTGGCTCACGATGAGCTGCTCCCTGGCCTCCTCGTCACCTTCCTCCTTGTAGCGACGGAACAGCTCACGCGTGCGCTCCTTGTCCCACGCGAGCTTCCCCTTGGGGGCGCGTGCCGACAGGCGGCGGCGAGCTGCCCTCCGCTCCTCCGTGCCCTCCGCGTTAGGCATGCGCACCGCCGTTCCGCTTCACGAGGTGAAGGGCTCCGCCCGCTACCTCGCATTCGTCGCAGACCGCCTGGAGCAGCAGCTCCACCAGACCGAGGTCCTCCGTGGGCTCCGCCTCCTCGATGTCACGCTCGCCAAGCGAGAAGTCCATGGAGAAGGCGCCATCACCCATCGAGAAGCTCACGTCACACGCCTTGGGGGCGGTGGCGCAGCTGTAGACGAAGCCCTCCTCCGCCGCCATGCGGACGTCTTCCACGTCGTCGACGCTCATGTCGCACATGACCGCGAGGTTTGCCGCCATCATGCGGACGGCGCGCGCATATCCCGCCTCAGCCGGAACGCTGAGGCTCACGTTGCTCTCTGACATCTCTCTCCCGGGTTCCTCGTTCCGTCCCACACGGCCGTGGGGACGCCTACCTGTCCTGCTCGTCCTCTGCCTCGGCGAGCGCGTCAGCCGCCGCCTCGCCATAGGTGACATAGCCACGATTACGCGGGGCGTCGTCCTCATGCTCCGTCCCAGGAGCGGGCTCGAGGTGCTTTGCCTCGCCCTGCGCGGGCTTCCCCGCGATCCTCGAGACCACGGCGCCGACCGAGTTTGCCGCCTCTCCCGCCACCTTGTTCACGGCCTCCGTGACGCCCGCGGCGGTTCCGGACACGGTGGAGACGTCGCCCAGGATGCCGTTCACACGGCGGAGGCTCTCGTTTGCCTGGTCGACGGCAACGCCGGCCTTCTCCACCAGGGGGTCCACCTGCTTGATGCTGGGCTGGAGGTCGTCCATGGCGCCGTCAAGCTTGGCGATGACGGGCTGGACCTGCTCGATGGTCTCGTTCGCCGCCTTGGTGACCTCGTCGACCGAGGCGCGTGCGCGGCGGATGGTGAGCGCAAGCTCCACGACGGCCCAGATTGCGACGGCTACGAGCGCGATGAGGAGCAGATCGAGAGGACTCATGGGTTTCCCTCCAACGTGGGTGCATGGGTGGCGCATGCCGATGGCAAGACCAGTCGGCACGGGGCGAACCGAGCCTCCGCGCCGCTTGCCACCCCTCGGCAGACGGGGCGGTGACGAGACGCCCTAGGCTGATTCTATCCGTTTTGCAATCGCTTAGACCCGCAGCGACGGGGACGGCGCAACCCTCAGACGAGGAGCGAGAGGTACCACGCCACCGCTTGGTCGCCCCAAAGCGCCGAGAGCCAGGAGGCGACCGCGATGGACGGCCCCCAGGCAAAGGTCCCGTCCCCCCTCCCCTCGCTGCCACGCACGCGCCTCGACACTGACCACGACGCGATCCCCAGGGCGCACGCGACGAGCACGGCGACGATCGCCTTCGCGAGACCCAGGTGCAGGGCCACGACCGAAACCAACTTCACGTCTCCCCCGCCGACGCTTGCGCCTTCCAGGATGCGGTCCATCACGAGCGCGAGAAAGGAGAGCAGGGCGAAGGCGGCACACGCGGAGATGGCCGAACGGGCAAGGAGTCGCGCTAGGTCACCTAGCGCAAGCGCCCCAGATGCGCCCGCGAACGCGAGGGAGAGGAGGCGGGCTGCGATGCCAGCGAGGATGCACCCGTTGGGAATGAGGCGACAGTCGAGGTCGACGAGGGATGCCACGACGAGGGACGCGGCGAGGAGCGAGAGCCCCAGGAAGCTCGGGGAAGGCCCGAGGCGGACGGCGAGCGACGAGAACGCGACGGCAAGGGCAGCACCCGAGGCAAGCGACCTCGCCGGAGAGGGGCGAGAGGGAAAGAGCCCGCGGCGTGACTCCATCCATGCTGCGGCACGGCATACGGGCCTCCCAAGCGCGAGGCCGACAGGGACGCAGAAGATGACGGCGAGAGGAACGTTGCCGACGACTGCCTGATGCACCGGTCACCCCCACAAGTCGAATAGCCTACGCAGGAGCGGGGGTATCGCCCAGGCTACCCCTCTCCCGGCGTGACGCCATCCCCACCGCCGGCAGTGCCGCCCCTCTCGCCCGCATCCGTGCCCTGCCTGGGACCGCGACCGATGCCGCGATCGCGCGCGGTTGCCTCGATGCGCCAGGCCTCCCAGCCGCGAGGCCCAGGATGGTACAGGGAACCGGGCTCGAGTCCGTCGGGCAGATACTGCTGCTGAACCCATCCCTGCGGGTAGTCGTGGGGGTACAGGTAGGCACCATACGTCTCCGAGCCCGGACGATGCCGGTCTCGCAGGTGGTTGGGCACCTCGCGTCGGGGGCCCTTCCTCACCTCGGCGAGGGCGCGGTCGATGGATGCCTCGCAGGCGTTGGACTTGGGTGCCAGCGCGTTGTAGATCGCCGCCTGGGCAAGGTTGATGCGACACTCTGGGTACCCAATGACCTCCGCCGCCCTGAAGGCCGCCTCCGCCACCAGAAGGGCGGTGGGGTCGGCGTTTCCTATGTCCTCGCTCGCGCAGATCATGATGCGGCGGGCGATGAACTTGGGATCCTCTCCCCCGTCGATCATGCGCGCGAGCCAGTAGAGGGCAGCGTCGGGGTCGCTGCCACGCATCGACTTAATGAACGCCGAGATGATGTCGTAGTGCATGTCACCCGACTTGTCATACGGGAGCCCGTGCCTGGGGTTTGCCTCCAGTACGTTCTGGACGGTGATGGCGAGGGGGTGCTCCGGGTCCGCCTCGGATGGGTCCCCCGTAGGGAGGGCCATTTGACTGGCGAGCTCGAGCGAGGTGAGGGCGGCCCGCCCGTCTCCCCCGGCGAGCGTCACGATCTCTCGCAGCGCATCGTCCTCGATGGTGAAGGCACCCCGCAATCCCTCCTCTGCGATGAGGGCGCGTCGCACGAGCGCCCCGATGTCATCGTCGGCGAGGGGATGGAGCTCCACGACGCGGGAGCGGCTGATGAGCGCGCCGTTGACTTCGAAGTAGGGATTCTCGGTGGTTGCCCCCACCAGGACCACGATGCGATCCTCGACTGCATGGAGAAGGGCGTCCTGCTGCGTGCGGCTGAAGCGGTGGATCTCGTCCACAAACAGGATGGTGCGCCTGCCCTGGGCGAGGAGCCGCGAGTTGGCGTTGTCGATCTCTCGTCTGAGGTCCTTGACCGTGCCCGTGACGGCAGAGACCTCCACGAACTCTGCGTGCGTGGTGTTGGCGATGATCCTGGCGAGCGTGGTCTTGCCCGTCCCCGCCGGCCCGTAGAGGATGACCGACGAGAGGGTGTCGTGCTCGATGGCGCGACGAAGCCACGACCCCTCGCCCACCGCCTCCTCCTGGCCAACGTACTGGTCGAGGGTCTGGGGACGCATGCGGACGGCGAGAGGGGCGTTTGCCCTGCGCTTGGAGCGCTCGATGTTGCTGAAGAGTGTATCCATGCCCCGATTGTACTATGCGGCAGCAGGGCGGCGCCCCCGTGGGGACTCGTTGCGGTCGTCGCCAGGGGGACTGCCTGTCGGAAACCGTGCCGTCCGCTGTCAGGTAGCTGGGGCGGCGGGCGCGAGAGGCCCCTCCCCCGCATGCCGACACGATTGCACACGATGAATGTGTAGTTCGCATCGCCATGCGACGTGTGTGGTAATGTTCCCAAGGCTCACGCAGCCATCAATCGAATACTGGTCTCGAATTGGAAACGCACACTAGCCCCTAGTGATAACGAACAACACAGTCGTCACTCAGAGAAGGAGCGCGTTTTATGCCCAGAACCAGGTTCGAGAACTTCATCTTCACTGTGATCATGGTGTTCATCATGGTCTACGCGATGATCTGCTATAACATTTCCCTCGCCATCGGCGGCATGACCGATCGGGTGTTTCTCATGGCGTTTGGCGAGCTGCGCATCATGTGGCCGGTTGCAATCGTGCTCGAGATGTTCGTGATGGAGCGCGCCGTGATCCATCTCACGAACCGTGTCGTCACCCGGGACATGCCCCTCATTTGGATGCTGCTCATCCGCTGCTCCCTGACGGTATGCCTGATGTGCCCCGCCATGAGCCTGTTTGCCACCTTCCTCTTCAAGGAGTATTCGTCTGCCGGTCTGGTTGGAACCTGGCTGCAGACCGCGGCACTGAACTTTCCCATGGCCCTGGCATGGCAGATCTTCTTCGGAGGTCCCCTGGGCAGGCTGCTGTTCCGCCTTGCCTTCAGGAGGGGCGAGGAGGTTCACGTGGAGTCCGCCGCCAACATCGAAGCGGCGGGGGCGTCCGCAGCCAGGGAGGCATAGAGGGCTCGGCACCCGACACGCGGCATCTGCGCAGATCGGAGCCGTAACAACAACCAGCCGCGCAGGGGCAGGGGGACACGGAGAGCGCCGCCGTGCCCCCCGTTTTGGCTCCTGGCGTGGGGGTTTGCCCCCGATGCCGCCCGAAGCCCGCTTGGACGAATCACGCCCCTTCTCGATGATGCCCATGGCCCGAACCCTCGTTTCGGCCCCATGCAGCTTGCCATCCCCCGGCCAAGCGGACGGTGATGCCCCCACGAAGGCTGCCATCCATGGACCGCTCGCGCATCGGCTATGCAGAATGGGACTACACTTATCACAAAATTAAAAGCCATTTCTGGCAGTGGAAGCCGGGGTCTCATGGCACAGCGAGTTCGTCCAAATGAGTCATACGTTCTCGATCGTCTGAGCCAGGCGCTCGAAGAGGGGTGGATACGGCCATACTTTCAGCCGGTGCAGCGCACCCTCACGGGACGCATCTGCGGCATGGAGGCACTTGCCAGATGGGATGACCCCACCTATGGCCTGCTCTCCCCCGCCGCCTTCGTTCCCGTGCTCGAGCGCAGGAATCTCATATGGCGCATGGACCTGAAGATCGTCTCCCAGGTTGCCCATTTGCTCGGCACCTTGCTTGCCGAGGACAGGCCGGTCGTCCCCGTTTCGGTGAACCTCTCGCGCATAGACTTCCATGCGTGTGACATGCTGGAGAAGATCGACGGGGTCCTACAGCGCGAGGGCGTGCCTCGCGTGCTCCTCAACATCGAGCTCACGGAGAGCGCGTTGGCAGATGACGAGGTGATTCTGCGCGAGTCTGCCCGCTTCCGGAAGAGGGGCTACGAGCTGTGGCTGGACGACTTCGGAAGCGGCTACTCCTCGCTCAACACGCTCAAGGACACGCATTTCGATGTCCTCAAGATAGACATGGAGTTCCTCCGCGAGTTCGACTCGATGCCACAGAGCCGCGTGATCATCTCGTCCATAGTCAACATGGCAAAGTACCTGCACATAGGAACGCTATGCGAGGGGGTCGAGACCGAGGAGCAGCGCAACTTCCTGCTCTCGGTTGGCTGCGAGCAATTGCAGGGGTACCTCATCAGCAAGCCGCGTCCCCTTGAGGGGGTCATCCATGACCTGCAGTCCGGGAGCATCGAGCTGGAAACCTCGAACGTGCTGGGGTACTACACGCGCATCGGCAAGGTAAACACGCTCGCCGCAAACCCCCTCCAGCTCGAGGACGCGTACGACCCGCTCTCGATCGGGCACAGCGGCAGCCTCTGCATAATCGAACTCCAGCAAGGTGATGCCCACGTCCTGTTCGAGTCGCAGGTGTTCGCGAACCTTCTCGCCATGATGGGCGTGATGGACAAGGAGTCGCTCGAGAACCTGCTCAACGACCCGGACGACCGCGTCGGTCGCGAGGCACTGAACATTATGCGGACCTCCGCAAGGACAGACTTGGTGGAGACCGCCCAATTGGTCGTGGGAGAGCGCGAGTACGCCTTCTCCATACGTCACATCGTGTCGCAGCAGAGGAGCTCCGCCTTTGCCGTTAGCGCCAGCGACATCACTGACACCGCGCGGCTGAAGGGCCCCATTCGAACGAGGACGGTAACCAACTACCTCATGCTGCTGTTCGAGCAGATTGACATATTCGACCTTGACAGCGACACGGCAACGTACATCTATCGTTCCACCAGCAACTTCCCCCATCATTTCAAAGGTAGGACACCACAGGCGGTACTTCGCGACATCGGGGCGCGCTTCGTCCATCCCCTGGACAAGGAGAGGTTCGGAGACTTCACGGACCTAAGCACCATTGATGGACGCCTGGACAGGGCGAAGGGAAGGCATCTCTCCGATGCGTTCCGCATCCTGGAGCGCGAGACCGGGCGCTACGCCTGGAAGACCTTCACGTTTGCCCCGGCGCACAACGTGGGGCACCGCTTCCTGGTCTTCACCGCACGACCCACCAACCAGGAGGTCGTGAGCCACGTGTCCAAGCCTGGCGAGCTCGTCTCGTCCAGGCTGCTATGGGACACGCTCGTGCGCGATGCCCCCCTCGGGCTCTTCTGGAAGGATGCCGAACGGCGCTTCATAGGCGCCAGCCAAGAGTTCCTCGACTTCTACGGTTTCGAGTCCGAGGACGCCGTCGTGGGCAAGACCGACGAGGACATGGGGTGGCATCCCGACCCTGGCCCATTCGAGCGAGACGAGGAAGCCATCATCACCAGGGGTGCCCGGACAAGAAACGTCGCAGGAACCTGCATGGTCAACGGCGAGGTCCACCACATTCGAGCCTCCAAGATGCCACTGATCTCAAACGGCACGATCAAAGGCCTCGTGGGTTACTTCATCGACCTGGACAGCGACACCTTAAAGCTCTCGGGAGAGAGGAGCCTGCTCCTCGGGGCGCGCGGATCCACGAAGCTCACCGGTGCGGCGGCGGCCTATCAGGACGCCTGGCGCCACGACCAGATACCCTTTGCCCTCATCGTCATGAGCATTGACTCGGTGGCAGACTTCAACCTGACCTTTGGACCTGTGCTCCTCGACCACCTCGTGAAGAAGGTTGGCTCGTGCGTAGCCCAAGTCGTGGACGTGCACGGAGCCTGGGACCAGATTGGCAGGGGCAAGTTCTGCGTCCTGGTTCAGTGCGCGAACAAGGAGCAGGCGGACCGGGTCGCAGCTCAGCTTCGCCAGGCCGTCGCATCAATTTCGCAGGTTGACGGAATTCAGGTGAGCGTACGGTGCACCACGGGCATCGCCCGAAGCCAGGAAAGCGACGACCTGGAGCAGATGGAGCGCATCGCCGACAGGCGCCTGCGCGAGGCAATCTCCGACCGTGTCGTAACGACGCGGGGCCTCTCCCGGGAGGACGTCATCCGTCGAATGACCGTGCTCGGCTCATACTTTGATGCCGTCCGTCTGGTGGATCCCTCGGTCTACAAGGCGTCGAGCCCAAATAGCGTGAGCTCAATGGGGGTAAGCTCCGACTGCTTTGACATCTGGGGCCAGGATCGCTGCTGCAAGGACTGCGTCTCGCAGCGTGCGGTGGACACTGGCGCCATTCAGCAAAAGTACATGGCGCATGACGGAAAGCGCTATCTCGTGCGCGCCTTCCCCGTGGTCGTGGATGACAAGTCCTGTGCCATCGAGGTCATGGTACAGCTACCCGAAGGGGAGTGAGGGAGGACGGAGCGATTCGGGCCGCCGCGAGGTGGACGGCCGGCGCGTGACGTGATTCCCTCCCCTGCGCTGCGCAATCTAGCACGTCTCTCGGACGCACGCCGTCGGAGGAACGAAACAGGGGCGATGTCTTTGCCCGACGTCGACCCATCCTCCACGAGGGCGACGGCGGTCCCAATGTGCGGCGCTGTCTTGAGTCGTCGCTTCTATATTCGTGTTTTTATGACTTACTATTCACATATATTGAGCTTTCGATTGAAAGGACCCCACAAGTCGACCACGCCTAGCAATTATTTTGCATCAGACGCCTGCGAAGGTTGGAGCTACGACGGGACACTAGGGTTCCTCTCGTAGGTTGGCGAAGAATTGCGTTAGCTTTATACATTTTATGAGGTTTTATATATGGACGATACGTCAGTGATCGAACAACGTCTTGACCACATCGAGCCGCACGAGCTACTTGAGAACCCTCTGGTTATCGAAAGCCTGGTCAGCGAGAACCTGGGGTTCTGCTCGTCTGCGGCGCTTTGCGCATCCCTGATGTGCTCAATCGGCTTGGCTGGCACGTTCTCGCCGTTTAGCTCGGGGCAGGTTCTCCCCCAAATCAACGCGACGATGGCGTACTTGACGCTCGGCCTCGTGAACATCGTGTTCATGCAGCTCTTTCGCAAGGCATCGAAGCTCTTCCCGCTTCACAAGATGAAGGCTGAGACATGCCGGGGAATCATCGTGACCTTTCAATGCGCGGACATGATTCTGGCAAGCGTGACCTTCTTTACGACGCAGATGGGAAGCAGCTTCTTCTTTGAGTACATCCTCGTTACGGTGATTGCGTTTCTCATGCCACTAAACAGGCCGAGCAATGCCATTTGCTATGCCTTGGTCAATGGCCTCTCCGCGGTCTTTGTCATGACCGTGGTTCTCTCTGATTCGCCGCGGTCTGCCGTTGCCTGGCAGGATTGGGTGGACCTGGCAATCCTTCTTCTCATCTGCCTTGCGGTGTCTTGGCTCAGGTGGCGCTCCTTCCTGCGGTACCAGGCGCTTCGCATAAGCCTCCTGAAGAGGGAGGATGATGCCCTTCAGAAGGCGAGGAGGGACGAGCTCACTCAGTTGCTCAATCGCACCGCGCTGCGGGACGACTTTCCGTCGTTGTGCTCTGGCAGGGCAAACGTCGCGCTGATGGATATCGACTCCTTCAAGCGCATCAACGATGTGACGGGCCACCAACAGGGTGACAGGGTGCTCTCGCTGGTGGGCGAATCGATTCGCAGCATGTTCGACCACGCGGGGGACCACTGCTACCGCTACGGTGGCGACGAGTTTCTCATCATCACGGTAGGTGAGGGAAGGGCAGAGTTCGTCAAGCGTCTCGAGGCGCTGCAGAGCCTCTGCAACGAACGCGGCGGGGCGGATCGCGCGAACCTGAGCATTGGATACGTCAGCGCTTCCCCCCACAGCAGCGAGCAGCTGCGCGACTGCATCAAAAGGGCCGACAATTGGATGTACGTGGCAAAGCGATCGGACAAGACCGAGGTCAGGGGCGAGGAGCTGCTCTCCTTTCACAAGCTGCGGATCGCATAGGGCCCTCCGACGGGTGGGGGCAGGGCCCAGCGGGCGCTGCCTAGGGGCGCACTCCGTCGAAGTAGCTCCGACGGGGGAACAGCTCGCGCGCCTGGGGGAAGAGCGCCTGGCACGTTGCCACGAAGTAGTCGTCGGTCATCGCGCTGATGAAGTCGACCACCGTCTGGTCGGGGTCCGCCTCCCAGTCGTACGCGCCGTCGTAGTGCGATAGCTGCCGCTCCAGCGGCCTGATGTGGTGAGAGAAGATCGCGCTCGTCTCGTCGCCCGCCGCAAGGGCATCGAGCTCATGCTGGTACAGCAGGCCAAAGAGCTCTCCGACCCTGGAGGGGAAGTCGCCGTTGACCTCGCTCGACCCGTAGATTCTCTCGTAGTTCTCCCGCTTGGCGCGGCGCATCTCGGCAAAGCCCTCCTCGCTCAGGGCAATGTGGTCGGTGCCGACGCTGTTCTCGACGACGTCCGCAACGAAGGCCGAGAGCGCCCAGGCGTTGTAGGCACCACCAAGCCCGTCGTCGAAGCTTCCCTCGTCCGCAAGCCCCGCCCGGATCGCGTCCTGGCGGTCCTTGCCCACGTAGGCGATGATGTCCGACACCCGGACCACGCACCCCTCCAGGGTCATGGGCCGAAGCCTGCCTATCGCCTCGTCGCCCGACTCCCAGCAGCCGTGCACCACGCGGTCGAAGGTGTCGAAGCTCGTGAGCCCACTGGTGTGGAACTCCTGCTGCTCGAACTCCCCGTTGTGGCAGATGACCCCGTCGAGCGTCTGGAGCGACAGGTTGCGCCCGTAGAGCACGTCGAGCACGCGCACGCTCTGGACGTTATGGAAGAACCAGCGCCCGGTGCGCTCGTGGAACACCTGGTTGAGGAACCTCTCCCCCGCATGGCCGAACGGCGTGTGGCCGATGTCGTGGCCCAGCGCGATGGCCTCGATGAGGTCGAGGTTGAGCCCCAGAGCGCGGCCGATGTCGCGTGCCACACGGCCCACAAGCTGCTCGTGCAACCCACGCCTGCAGAGGTCGTCGTCCGGCCTGAAGGAGAACACCTGCGTCTTGCCGTTGAGACGGTTGTACGCTTGGGTGTGCACGATCTTCTCGGCATCGCGCACGAACGCGGGGCGCAGGACCGTGTCGCGGTCGCGCTCGTCGTCGCGCCTGATGACGGAGGCGTTGGCGCAGGCGTAGTGCGAGAGCCCTCCCCGCTTGAGCTGCTGCATCACAAGTTCCTCGGCCCGGGGGGTGAGCTCCCCCGTGAGGTCGGGAGCCAGCCTATTGGTGAGCCTCACGCTACTCATCTCCCCTCGCGACGGGCGCTACCCCTGCATCGTCGTGGACCACGAAGGCACCCATGTTGAGCCTACCCGTGAACTCGCCGATCGTGCTGTTGCGACCGCATCGGGTGTAGACGCCGCAGAACCGCCCGTTGAAGAGGTACAGGCCCTCCATGTTGTTGGCCGGGTCCGCCTCCATCGGGTCGTCGCCGTCGTCCAGGATGCCCGCCATCGCCGGAGTCGCGTACTGGGGCGCGTATTCCTGTATCACGTCGTGGTCCCTCACGCCGGCGCGCAGGCGCTCCTCCCACTCCCCCGCGGCCACGTCCATGCCGGCGGTGACGCCTACCGAGTTGTATCCCCCCGAGGGCTTCACGATCCAGCGCTCCCTCTGGGAGAAGCGAGAAAGGTCTGTGGCGCCGGGGCCGCCCAGTATCAGGGTGAGAGGGACGTGCCTCTCCACGAACTCGTTCTGCTCGGGCGTGAGGATGGCGCGGCACTCGGGCGTGCGCAGCACCGCGAACACGGTCTTGGTGGCGCAGGGCCAGGTCCTGAAGCCGCCCACGGTGCACACGAGCCCCCGCTGGGTCGCGTCAACCAGCGCGTCCGCCCCGTCGCAGCGCCTCTGCGCGAGCTCGCTGGTGACGGCGCGCCTCCAAACGCACGCGATGGGCCCCTCGTCATCGAGGAGCAGCTCGTCGCCGCCCCACTCCCCCACCCTGAGGTCGCGGACGTCCGAGAAGCGCGCGTCTACCCCCAGGTCTCGCATGCGCCCCAGGAAGTCGTCCACCTCGTCTGCCGAGACGGAGTCGGCGTAGTCGACCACGGCGAGCGAGGGGTATGCCAGGCATGGCGCGCCCTGGTGGCCGCGCGCCCACTCCGCGTAGGTGTCAAGCAGCGCGAACAGACAGGCCGACGTGACGTCGAACGCCTCGTACCGGGGATGGCGGCGGGTGAACTCGCGCCAGGTCGCGCTCCGCTCGATCGCACGGGTGATCTCGACCGTGTTGGTCATCCCTGCCGACCCGTCGGTGTTGAGCTCGCAGAACTGGAAGTCGCCCGTCTCCTCGTTGAGGAAGACGTCCACGCGGGCCAGGGGGATCATCCGCGAGTAGCCGGTGGGCACCTGACAGATGCGGTCGAGGTAGGGCGGGAGGGCAAAGAGCGACCTGAAGTGCGGGTCCTCCACAAACCGGGCGGTGACCGCCTCCATGATCCGCCCCATCTGCTCCGCGGCGTCGCGCAGCACCGCAGCCTCGCGGTCGTCGAAGATCTTGGGCGTGAACGCCCAGGGCGAGGGCCCGCCGTGATAGAGGGCGTGGGTCTGCCGCAGGTAGGCACTGCCCCCGCGGCGACCGTCCTCGTCGCCGCCGAGCGTCCGTGCAATGGAGACAAACTCGTCCTCCATCTCGCGGCCGGTCATGGAGCCGCCTGAGGCGCTCCTCCCCTCGCCGCACATGCCGTCTATGCCCGCAGAAACCACAGCCACGGAGACCTCCCCCGCAGGCGGCGCATCGCTCAGCCGCCGCCCCTCAAAATGTTGCCTCGGGGCCAACAGTATAGGACGAGGGCGAGACGTACGTTCGCCAGTAGCCCGACCGGGCGACGCGACGGCAGGCAGGGGGAGCGTGCGAGAGGGTCAGTCCGTCTCGCCCGTCGAAGCGTCCTCCGCGGCAGGCGAGCCGACCGGCTCCGATGCTTTGAGCGCGGCATCCTTCTTCGGAACGTCGGCGCTCACCTGCTCGCGTTCCTGTGCGGGGGCCGTCTCGCCACCCTCGCGGAGCAAGCCCTCGAGCGGCGAGCGCTGCACCGGGCGAGAGACCCAGCAGACCTCGTTGGAGGGAAGGACCTTGAGGTGCAACCTGCGCTGGATGGCGAGGGACGCCTTGTTCCCCGCCCACACCTCGGCCCAGGGCACCTGCCCCCGGGACAGCACGTCGGCAATCTTGGCGGCCTCCAGAACGGTCCCCCAACCGTCCCCCTGGTGCTCGGGAAGCACCTCGAGCATCCCCATGGCGCCGCTGTCCTGCTCGCCCACAAAGCCCACCAGCTCCCCGTCCTCAAACCCACCGAGGACCCTCCCGTCACGGAGAAGCCCCAACAGCTCGACGTCGGTTACGTAGGACGGGTGGGAGTAGCGCTCGCGCACCGTGCGCAGCCACGAGGGGTCGAGCGGCCTCACATCTCTCCCCTGCAGCGACTTGGGAAGCTTGGGCGCCTCCCTCCCCTCGTACACGCACACGTGCTCGGGCTCCACCACGGTGAGGCCATGGAGCAGCTCCAGGTCCCTGACGCAGGAGGGTTCCAGGCAGCAGACCAGGTTGGACGTCACGAGCATGGCGATGACGTCACGGGCGAGGTCACGGTCGCTCGCCCAGACCTCCTGCCACCTCCCCACCCGCACGAGGACGCAGCCCTCCTCAGCGTAGGTAACCTCCCCTATGCCGCGCCTGAGCATCTCGGCCATGGGAAGGCAGCGACGCGGACCCTTGGCGAGCAGGTCGAGGGCACGGCGGCGGCGCTCGTCGTCCGTCCCCCTAAGGGCGTCCATCGCCACGCGCATCCTGCGCGCGATCTGGGCGTTCCCCTCCCGTCCGGGATGTCCGTAGGGGTCGGTCATGAGCGAGACGCGATGGTCCATCAGGTCCGAGCCCTCCACATAGGTCATCTGACCGTGGGACTCCGACTGAGCGCGAACGAGCGGGTCCACCTCCCGCCAGCAGCTGAGTGGATGAGAGTGCCAGTCGTCCTCGCTGTGCCAGGTGCTCGTGGTGACCCAGGTGGGGACGTCGGGCCAGAGCCTCGAGACCTCAGAGAGGAAGCCATAGATGTCGCGTGCCACAAGGCGCTCGCGACAGGGCTCAAAGCGGTAGTTGGCCCCCAGCTCCACAACGATGCGCGCCACGTCGACGGAGCCAGCGAGGCCCGACAGCGTCCCGGGCTGAAACACCTGGCCCCCGATGCCCTGGTTGACCACATCGAGCCCCAGCCCCATGGCGAGGACGGACGGCCAGGCGAGGGCGGGATCACCCACCGTGAACCCCTGCGCCAGCGAGTCCCCCAGCACCAGGAGCGCCTTCCTCTGCGGCACGGGGTCGATGTGCGTGCCGTTGCCCACGACCGAGCGGAGCGTGCAGCCGCGCAGGCAGGGTAGCCAGATCCGCACGTGGTGCGTCTCCCCCATGCCGGGAAGCTGCATGATGCCGTCTGCGGGCGCGGAGTCGGGGTCGTCGATGGAGAAGGTGACGAAGTCGTCGCCGACGGCGGGAAGCCGGACCGAGAGGTGGCGCCCGTCCACGTCGCACGAGAGGCCGTCGAACGCGGGGCGGTCGTCGTCCCCCTCCCCAGGCGAGACGACCGACTCCCCGTCGACGGCGGCAAACTCCGTGGCCTCACCCTCCCTGGCGTCACGCGAGGGAGTGCGCAGGTCCGCCGGGGCCTCGTAGGCGTGGTCCAGCATCGCCGACGTACCGGAGGGCTCGGGGTCAAGCGTGACCTCGATGGCGACCTCGGACGAGTCCGTCTCAAACTCCAGGCAGATGCCGGCGGTGGTGCGGCCCATCTGCCGGTAGAGGCCAGGGTGCCAGGCCATGCAGCTGCCGAGCGCGCGCATCTGGGCGTCCGTAACGCGCCAGGGCCTAAACCAGCCCTCACGCTCGCCGCTGACGCGCACCGAGCCGTGCAGCAGCTTGCGGGCGTCCGCCTGGGCGAGCATGCCCTGCCCGGCGGGGCCCCTTGTCATGTCTCGAAGCCTCATCGACGTCTTCTCCGTTTATGCTTCGTGTGTCGTTGGGCACCTGACATTCTGGCAGAGTTGCGCCATCGCAGGGGAGAGAATCCACACGTTCCACCCCCTACCCGCTCCGCCGGCAGCGCGGGCTACTCGGAGAAGAGCCCCTCGAGGACCTGCAGCACCCCATCCTCCTCGCACGGGGGAGCAACATGGCCGGCGACTGCCTTGACGTCGTCGGGGGCGCCCGCCATGGCGTACGAGCGGCCCGCCATCTCGAGCATCTCGACGTCGTTGTGCGAGTCCCCAAAGGCGGCGACCTCCGAGGGGGAGATGCCCCACCTGTCCATGAGCATGCGCAGTCCGGAAGCCTTGTGCACCCCCGGCGTCACGACGTCGAAGTAGCCGTCGCCACTGGAGACGGGCTCCATGGAGCCACCCAGCGCGTCTCTCACCCTCAAGATCTGGACCATGGCCTCGTCCACCCCGTCAACAACGGACGAGAACATGAACACCTGGTCGTCCACGTCACGGAAGTCGTCCACCCAGAAGAGCCGGTGGCAGTACACTGCGGTGTCGTCGAAGAACCATTGGGAGCTGCCTCGCTCCACGTAGGCACCACGGACCCCAAGCATGGAGAAGGGCACCTCCGGGTTTGCGTGGGCGTAGTCGATCATCGCCTCGACCGCCTCGCGCGGGGCACGTGCGGCAAACACCTCCTCGCTGCCGTCGAGGACGTAGGCCCCGTTTGCGCTCACAAAACCCATCTCGTGGGCGTGCGCGGGAAAGAGGTCGCGAATCTGGTAGTACTGGTTGCCGCTCGCGACCACGAACCTGCAGCCACGCTTGGCCATCTGCCCCCAGATGCGCTCGAACCGCTCGACATCGTAGCCCTGGTGGTCGCGGAGGAAGGTTCCGTCCTCGTCCACTGCCACCAGTCGGATCCCGCAACCCTTGGAAGCCACGTCCCTCTCCCCTCCCGAGTCATCCCTCGTCCGTTTTGTCCGCAACCCGTCTTACCGCCTGGTACGCCTCCACGAGCCGCTCAAAGCTCCACGATGCGTTGGCGGGGCTCGTGGACGGGAGCCTGGTGCAGGGAATGCCCAGGTCGGGCTCAATGTAGCGATGGTAGAGACGGGCAGATGCGGAGCCCGTGCAGAAGATGCCCCTGATGGGTGCCACACGCAGGATGGGCCTAAGGTCGTTGGGCACGGGGTTCTCGATGGTTGCGTCGCTCGCACCCACGATGTCGCAGCTGGCCAGCACGTCGTGAAGCGCGATGTGGTGGCGCGAGAGGAGCGAGAGGCGCTGCCCCGTGGTCTGCGGAGCGTCCTCGCCCCAGAGCGCCGCGATCACGCGCCAGAACCTGTTCTGCGGGTTGCCATAGTGAAAGCCGTTCTCGCGCGACTTGGGGCTGGGCATGGACCCCAGCAGCAAAACGCGAGAGGATTGGTCAAAGACCGCGGGGAGAGGTGACTCCACGTGCGTCGGGACGGCATCCCTGCGGGTCGTCACGCTACTCTCCCTCGCCGATGGGCTCGTAGAACTCCGCGCCGTCGTCCAGGCGCACCATGCCCACCTGGCCAAAGCCGTGCCCGCCAGCCGCCCCGCAGTCGATGTCCCAGCGGTCGGCGACACCGCCGGTCTGGTCGCAGGCGCCCACGCGGACGACGCGGCACAGGCCGTCCTCCCCAACGCCGGAGCGGTCGGGACGGTCTGCCATCTCGTCCAGATAGGCCGTGGGCGTGTGGCCGGCGACCACGATGGGTCCCCTGCCGTCCTTGTCCACAAGGCCCGTTGGACGCCCCCAGAACTCCTCGCGAATCCAGATGAGGTCGTCCACGAGCTGGCTCCCGAGCATCTTCTCGATGGAGTCGTCGTCCCAGGTGTCGCGCGGTTCCACCGCGGAGGACCGAATGCCCGCATGCGCGAAGACGTAGTCATGCTCCCCCACCCTCGCATGGGCGCAGACGGGAAGCTGGGCGACCCACTCCACCAGGTCGGTCATCCCCGCGTCCCCGAGCTCGGAGAGCCCGCGGACGGTGGTCTGGCTCCCGTTGATCTCCCAGTTGTACGACGCCATGTCGTCCCGGGGGTCACGGAAGAAGTCGAGCATCAGGTCCTCGTGGTTGCCCATGAGCACGGTTGCACCCGGAAGGTCGCGGCAGAGCTGCATGACCCCCACGGGGTCCGGCCCACGGTCGATCATGTCACCCAGCATAAAGATGCTGTCGGAGTCCGAGGGGGACACGCGCTCGAGCAGGCGGTCGAGCGGGGCCTTGTGTCCGTGCACGTCAGAGAACGCATAGGTTGCCATAGCGCCCCTCCTCCCGTCCTGTGGGCGTTTTCGCAAGCACAGTGTAGCCCGAGCCCGCCCGCGACGCCAATCGCCCTCGTAGGACACGGGGCTTGTGTCACCTTCTGATGCGCCTCAGGCGCTCGTGGTAGGTGACGAGCTTCCATGGCTCGGGTGCACCCGCCTCCACGAGCCTCCCGCCGGAGCGCGAGCCGTCGCCCGCGCGCTCCACCTCGCGGACCACCTGACGCATGGTCCCCTCAAACCGGTCCCTGCCAAGGCGGCACTCCCACACCACGACCACCGTCCAGCCATCCTGGAGGAGCAGGAGGTGGTCGCGCTCGTCCCTCTCCCTGTTGCGCCTGAACTTGGCCTCCCAAAACTCCACGTTGGACTTGGGGAGCGGGAGGTCGCAGTGGGGACAGCGGTGCCAGAAGCAGCCGTTGACGAAGATGGCAACCTTGCGTCCGGGGTAGCAGATGTCAGGCTTGCCGGAAGCCTTCTTCCAGTGCAGGCGGTAGCCGGGAAGACCTGCCTCGCGCAGCGCCCTCCTCACCTTGAGCTCGGGCTTGGTGTCCTTGCTCTTGTTGGCCTGCATCACGTGGTGCGTGGCGAGGCTGACCATACGGCTACAGGGCCACCCCCACCGGCGGCTCGGGAGGCTCCTCGGTGTCGTCCGGATCGGTCGGCTGGCCCGAGAAGTTGAGGTTGCCCGTTACCTCCTCGGCGTCCTCCAGGTCGAAGTCGCGCTCGAAGAACCGGGCGTGCAGCGAGGTGACACCCTCGAGGGCGTCCTCGTAGATGTCCCAGAAGCTCGTGGTGGACTCCTCCCCAGTGAACGGGTTCCTCCACGTCTGGTGCTCGTGGTTGTCGAAGTCCGATGTGAGCTCCGCCCTGTCTCGATGCGCCATCGCATGGTAGAGGGAGTACCGGTTGTGGGTGAAGGCGCGCTCGAGCGGCGAGAGCACCGCGGCCTTCCTCTGGCCAGGAGAGTAGAACAGATGCTGGACCAGACGGAACGCCTTCACGGCATGCGTGTAGCAGTCGAGGTCGAGGGTACGGCTGTACGTCCACAGCGCCATGTAGAAGAACAGCTTGTCAATAACGGCAAGCGTGGCGTCGTCGGCGGCCAGGATCTCCTTGTACGGCTTGTAGTCCGCCACCGTCTTGTGGAGCTTGGTGTAAAGCACCATCTCGTCGAAGTCACGCTCGACCTCCGCGTGCACCAACCCCCCATCGCGGCGGTCCAATCCCTCTACGCCCGCGTCGCAGATGGCGTACTCGTTGAAGTACACGAGGGGGTGCATGGCGCTGTCGAGGGCATAGTGGCACAGGAAGCCCGCAGCGTACGCACGCCCCACCGATGACTCGGAGCGCGACAGCATGCTCAGCGCGTCGTGGAGCGAGACGAGCAGGCGCGCCGGACGCACGGAGTGCATGAGGCCGCCAATGCGGTTGGATGCGGGGACCTGCGGGTCCGCGAGAAGGTAGAAGAGGGGGTCCGGCCCCTGGTTGCCCAGGAGGAACGCGTCGTGCTCGGCAAGGGAGAGGAGCCCCAGCTGAGTCGAGGCGCTGGAGTACGCGTCCTTCCCAAAGAAGTCATGGGTCATGATCGCAGGCAAGGTGTCTCCCTTCACAGTCCTCGTCCTAGATGTTCGAGCTTATTCCCCCAAGATGCAAGGTGCAAATGGCACCAGACAAATCCCTTAAACGTCACGCGAGCGGAAGGTGACGACACACGGGCGGCGACAGGAATGCGTCCATCCCGTCGGGCGGCACCGCTTACGAGACCCTTACCTTCCCAAAGAATTCGCAACCATACAATCTGTGTGCGTTCTGTCCAAAGTGAGAGGGGATGCCGTGCGTACCAAGTTCACCAAGGCCGAGAAGAGCTGGATCATGTACGACGTGGGAAACTCCGCGCTCGTCCTCCTTGCGACGAGCGTCATCCCCATCTACTTCAAGTCGCTCGCCGACGGGCCTGCCCTCGTGGCGTGGAGCTATGCCGAGACGGTCGCATCGCTCGTGATCGCGCTGCTCATGCCCATCCTCGGCTCCATCGCCGACATGCAGGGGATGAAGAAGAAGTTCATCGTGGGTACCGTGGGCACGGGCGTGGTCGCCACCGTCGCGATGGGCTTCCCCACCAGCGCGATGGCGTTTCTCGTCATCTACGTGGTGAGCTCCATCATGCTCAACTCGTCGATGGTCTTCTATGACGCGCTCCTGATCGACGCCACGACCGACGACCGCATGGACGAGGTCTCGAGCCAGGGGTATGCCTGGGGCTATGTGGGCAGCTGCGTGCCGTTCATCGCGTGCCTTGCCGTCGTGCTCAACACCAAGTCGCTTGGCATCTCTCTTCAGACGGCAATGCAGGTTTCGTTTGCCATCACCGCGGCATGGTGGGTCGCGTTTACGATCCCCATGCTCAGAAACGTGCAGCAGACCCACTACAAGCCCCTCCAGGCGCATGCGCTTCGCAACGCCACCCGAGGGATCGGCACCACGTTGAGGAAGATCTGGGCCGACCGCGGCCTCAGAACCTACATCCTCTCGTACTTCTTCTACATCGACGGTGTGCACACCATCATCAAGCTCAGCACGAGCTATGGCTCCGACCTGGGAATCGACGGCACGCAGCTCGTGCTTGCCCTGCTCGTGACGCAGTTCGTCGCCTTCCCCTCCGCCATCGCCTACGGCAAGCTGGGGACCAAGGTGGGGACCAAGAAGATGCTGCTCGTGGGCATCGCCGGCTACACCTTCATCACCCTGTTCGCGGCGTTCTTCCTGCGTACCGCCCGTGAGTTCTGGATCCTGGCGCTTCTCGTCGGCCTGTTCCAGGGAGGGCTCCAGGCGCTGTCCCGCTCGGAGTTTGGCAAGCTCTGCCCAAAGGAGCACGCCAACGAGTACTTTGGCTTCTTCGACATCTTTGGCAAGTACGCCGCCATCATGGGAACCTTCATCGTGGGGACCATGACCGCCCTCACCGGAAACGGCTCCCTGGGCGTCCTCTCCATCGTGGTGCTCTTCGTGATCGGCTTCGTCCTCATGCTCAAGACGCCCGACTCGCGCGAGCGCGCCTCGTAGCAATTGCGTGAATGCGAGTGCGGCAGTGAAGGCACGACCTTCCAAGGGGGTCTCGCGGATACCGCGGGACCCCTCCGTGTGCACCCCTTCTTTGCCTTGGCGCGAGGAGCCGCAACGACCCAGTCGCACCACGGGCCATGCGAAAGAAACTGCCAGCTCAGGGACTCCCCATCCCGGCGGGAGCCCTCCCCAGCCCGGCGTCGAGTGCCCCTCTCGCCCGGGCAATCCACCAGGAAGGTCGTCTAGTCCCGCGAGGTCTCCGGAGGCACCACGATCCTCCCGTGGTTCTTGGCCAGGGACTCCATCACTATGGCGACGGAGTCGTCCGCGGAGTCACCTATGTGGTAGCGGGCGGCACGCTGGGCGTCCTCCGTGCCGTTGCCCACGCAGAACGAGTTGGGGACGCGCGCCATGAGGGCGAGGTCGTTCTCGGAGTCGCCAAAGAAGGCAATCTGCTCAACGTCGACGCCCATGGCGTCGGAGAGGACCTCCACCGCGGTCCCCTTGTTCCAGCCGTGGGGAAGCACGTCGAGGCAGCCCGGGCCGGGGGAGACGAAGTCGAACTGGGGCAGCTCCGCCTCGACCTCGTCACGCACCTTCGCAAACCGAGCCGGGTCTCGCGAGAGGCAGATGAGGTCGACCGTGAGGATGTCCTCGGCGGGAAGCTCCTCCCCCACCGTCATGGGGATGCTGAGGGTTTCGGGGTCGTCCGCGTACTTGGCGAAGCGTTCGCGCGTGGCGCCAAACACCTGGAACGCAGGAAGGCCGCGCCTCGCCTGCTCCCTGCTGCAGACGAGCGTGGCGAGGTCGTCGCGGCGCGCGCTGAAGTCCACAAGTGCCTGGACGCCGGCGCGTTCGAGCGGGAGCCTGAAGATGTCCTTGCCGTCCAGGCGCACCAGCTTGCCGTTGGCGAAGATGCCCGTGTCGCCCATGGTCTGGTCGTTGTCGAAGTAGCCCATGAGGTCAAACGGCTCGCGGCCGCTAGCGGGGCCAAACTCGATGCCGGCATCGCGGAGCTCCGCTATGGCGGAGAGGGTTCGTCTCGAGACCGAGGAATGCCCAAAGGGCACCAGGGTCCCGTCCATGTCGCTGAGCACGAGCTTGATCATCCTTCTCCCTTCGCTTGGGACCGATTCAGGATACCCCCACTCCACATACGCCATGCTCAGCCCATAAAAATCGCCATACCGCCCATCCACGGGATGACCCCGCGGCCGACGGAGGAGATGCGCACGGAGCGGAGAGTCTCGTGTACGATTGCCAAAAGGAGGCTGCCATGGGCGAGAGGGACGGCATCGACGTTGCGGAGGGTCTCGTCGCAGGGGCGCGCGACGCGCTGGACGCCGGGGACAGCGGCTCGTTCCGCTCGCTCGTGGCACAGCTCTCCCCCCGACGCGACCTGGTGACCGCCACGCAGGCGGTCGACCTCCTCGAGCGCGCGGCCTGTCTTGGAGGTGCGAGCGACCTTGACGCCCTGTGGGATGCGTTCGACGGCGACTTTGCGTACCCCTCCTTCGCACTGTGCCTCGCACTGCGACACGCGCGCGAGGACGTTGCCCGCGACCTTCTCAACCGCGGGGTCGACCTGCTGGGCGAGGTGCGCGTTCCGCACCACTGCAGGGGACTCCTCCCGCCCGAGGGCCGCCTCACGCGCTTCGCCCTCACCCGCAGGAGCCCCACCTTGTTCCTGAACAACATGGACCCCACGCTGTCGACCGACGTGTTTGGGAAGGCGCGCGAGGGGGAGCAGCTCGAGGGCGCGCCGTTTGGGGGCAAGACGGACCTTGGCTCAGCCTGCGATTTGGTGGGGAGACTCGCGGGCGAGGGCCTGTTTGACCCCGTGGCGTTCGACGACCTCTTTCGCGCCGCCGCCGTGAGGGCATGGCACGCGCTCCGCCACGCGGGCGAGATCGACGAGGACGTTGCGAACACCTGCCTGGGACTCTGCTCGCACATGGTGGACCTGCGCCTCTCGCGCGGGATGGGAGACGACCGCTTCGAGCGCATCATGTCCAACCTTGTTGTGCCGCGGGCGAGCAGGCGGATGGTCGAGTTCGTGTGCCGGCAGGAGCCGGAGGTCTTCTTCCGCTGCCTGGACGAGCGCCCCTGGTTGAGGGACGACCCCGCCCTGGTGTCGTCGCTGGTGTCGGCGCTCCGTCCGTCTGCCGACGAGCGCCTCAACGGGAGGCTGCTCGGCATCCTCGCGGCAGAGGGCGACATGGATGGCCTGCGCGCCGTCTCCGCGTGGCCGCGGACCATGGGGAGGCAGAACGTCACCCGCGCCATGGGGCTCGCAAGCGAGGCGGGCCACGCCGAGGCAGCCGCCTGGCTCCTGGGAATGCTGCGGAGAGACGAGCCAGACGCCCCAACCACAGGAGAGACGGGCCGCGCCGAACACCCGACGGCAGCCATGGGAGGGGGCGAAAACCGAGTGGCCGCACCCCTCTCCCCCACGGCGACGCTGAGCCGCGCGGGCGAGGCAGACGTTGCGCGGGACCCATCGCAGGGGACGGAGGCGGCTGGCGGGCGCCCCTCCGTCGGTAGCGAGGAACGGGACGCCCTAGCCCTCCAGGTGCTCGACCTCGCGCGCAGCGAGGTCATCGCGAGCCATCCCTTCCTCGCGGGTGCCGTGGGACTCTCCCCCACCACGCTCGCCGCCATCGGGCTCCCCTTTCGCACCGACGGGACGTCCCTCCTGACAGACCCCGACGTGCTCCTCCGCGACTTCGCCCGGAGCAGGATGGCACCCTCGCACGACTACGCGCACGTGCTGGCCCACTGTCTGCTGCTCCACCCCTTCGTGGGGCGCGGCGTCGACCCGGCGTGCTGGGACCTCTCCTGCGACCTGGTGGCCGAGGACATGGCGCGCGAGCTCATGGGCCAGCGTCCCGGGGAGCGGGGTCAGGCAGTCGACGAGGCGCTGGACGAGCTCGCGAGCGAGCTGGGCCCCTCGCCGAGCGCGGAGCGAATCTACCGCCGGCTCGTCGAGGGCGGCTTCGCAGGGAGCCGGGAGCGCTGGGCGCGCGTACTCCTGGTGGATGACCACTCGGCATGGCACCGAGCGGGAGACCGCGACCAGGATGCCAACGGGAGCGGTCAGGGCGAGAGGGAAGGCGCCTCTCCCCAAACCGGCCCCCATGGTCAGGGCGAGGGTCGCGAATCCGAGGGCGGACGCGACGGCAAGGGCCAGCCCAACGGAACGGGTGCGGGGCAGGGCGCCTCTGGCGAGGGCGATGCCGGTAGCAAGACGGGCGGGGAGCAGCCACCGGACGGTAGCCCGGCGGCGTCGACCCCAACCGAGTCCGAGCTCCGGGCGGCACGCGAGCGCTGGGAGCGCGCGGGCAGGTCCGTTCGCGTGGACCTTCAGACACTCTCACGCAAACAGGGCACGCGGCTGGGCGGGCTCGTCCACCAGCTCGAGGTCTCGGACCACGAGCTGGTGGACTACCGCGAGTTCCTCCGGCAGTTTGCCACCAGCAGCGAGGAACTACACGTCTCGGACGACGAGTTTGACTACGTCTTCTACACCTACGGGCTCTCGCTGTACGGGGACACGCCGCTCATCGAGCCGCTGGAGTACCGGGACGAGCGGAGAATCCGCGACTTCGTGATCGTAATCGACACCTCCAGCTCGGTCACGCACGAGGTGGTCCAGGCCTTCGTCGACGCGACCTACGACGTCCTGGCAAGCGAGTCGAGCTTCTCGCAGCGGGTGAACGTGCACATCGTCCAGGCGGACCAGCGCGTGCAGAGCGACACCAAGATCACCTCGCTCGCCGACCTCGACCGCTGGAGGCGGCAGGTCAAGCTCCGCGGTCTGGGTGGCACTGACTTTCGCCCCGCGTTCCGCTACGTGAGCGAGCTCGCGGGCGGGGGCGAGTTCTCGGACCTCGCGGGCCTCATCTACTTCACGGACGGCTGGGGGATCTATCCCACCAGGATGCCGCCCTACAAGACGGCCTTCGTCTTCTACGACGAGGACCACAGGCCGGAGCTCGTGCCACCCTGGGCCATACAGCTCACCCTGAGGCCGGGTGAGTTCCGCTCGATGTCGGTCTACTGACGCACGCGCCCGCCATCCGTGCGGACGCCATCCAAGGAGGACGCAATGAACATTCGCTCGGCAACGGAGCAGATCGAGGGCGCGGTGCGCGCCTACCTTGCCCGGGACGCCCATGGCCTGTACCTGGTCCCGCCCATGATGCAGCGCCCCATCATCCTCATGGGGCCTCCCGGCATCGGCAAGACCGCCATCGCAAGCCAGATCGCCGAGCGCCTGGGCATCAACTTCGTGAGCTACTCCATCACGCACCACACCCGCCAGAGCGCGCTCGGACTCCCCTACATCGCCGAGGCGACCTACGGCGGCAGGGACGTGCGCGTGAGCCGCTACACCATGAGCGAGATCATCGCCGCCGTCTACGACGAGGAGGAGCGCACCGGCTTGAGCGAGGGGATCCTCTTCCTGGACGAGATAAACTGCGCGAGCGAGACGCTCATGCCCTCCATGCTGCAGTTCCTGCAGTACAAGACGTTCGGCCAGCACCGGCTTCCCGAGGGCTGGGTCATCGTGTGCGCCGGCAACCCGCCCGAGTACAACCGTGCCGCCCGCGAGTTTGACCCCGCGATGATGGATCGCCTCAAGCGCATCGACGTGGAGCCCGACCTCGACGTGTGGATGGATTACGCCGTGACCCATGGGGTGCACCCCGCGATCACCACGTACCTCTCCAGCAAGCCAAAGAACTTCTACCGCGTGCGCGCGAGCGTCAACGGGTCCAAGATCGTCACTGCCCGCGGCTGGGAGGACCTCTCGCGCATGCTCGTGGCATACCGGCAGGAGGGACTCCGCGTGGGGACGGAGCTCGTGTCCCAGTACCTCCAGGACCGCGAGGTCGCCGAGGATTTCTCCCTGTACCTCGAGCTGTTCGAGAAGTACCAGGACGACTACAAGGTCGATGGCATACTCCAGGGCGAGGCGGGCGACGAAATCGCGCTGCGGGCGCGCGAGGCCCCGTTCGACGAGCGCGTCGCCCTGGTCAACCTCCTGCTCGATGCGCTCCTCTCGCAGGCGCATTCGCTCTGTGCCAGGCGAGACGCCCTCTCCTGGGTGCGCAAGCGCGTCTCCTCCATGGACGGAGGCCCCTCCCGCGAGGGGTCCGAGGATCCGCTCGATGCCCTCGCGCGCGAGGCGCGGTCGAAGCTGGACGAGGCCCGGGGCTCGGGTTCCGCCTCTGCCTCTCGCCAGCTGCGCCTCGCGATGCGGGCGGAGCTGGCAGACGACCTCCACGCCGACGTCGCCCGCGCCATGCTCTCGGGTGGCTCCCCCGAAGGGGAGGAGGGTCTCGCCCTCTTGTTGCTGGGACAATGGGACCGGCAGGCGGACGACGAGGCGCGCGGGCTCGCCTCCCGCCTGGACAACGCCCTGGGCTTTTTGGACGCCTGTTTTGGGGACGGGCGCGAGATGCTGGTGTTTGTCACGCACCTAGCCGTCGACCCCGAGTTCATGGCCTTCGCCGCAGATTGGGCGGGCGAGAGCCTCTCGCGCCACGCCCACGCCCTCATGCTCCACGAGCGCGGGCAGGAGCTGCTCGAGCGCGTCAACAGGCTTGGGGGGATATCCTAGGGGCGACCATCCAAGAGGCGGTGCCGCCGTTGCGGCCTGAAGGGAGCCTTGCATGCCATCCAGGGTTGGAGCGATGAGGACCATCGGGGACGAGGGTAGGGGGCATTCCTCCGCCCAGACCGTCGAGGTCGACCTCGGCATTGGGGAGAGGACCCAGCACCTCTCGCTCCCCGCGGCCAGCGTGATCGAGGTGATGCACGCGAACGACGTCACGTTTGGGGCAACGGGCCGCACGGTCGTGGAGGAGTCCCTGCGCAATCCCATCGGAACGCCACGGCTGCGCGACGTGGCGCGCGGGTCCGGGAGCGTCTGCGTCATCACGAGCGACGTCACGAGGCCGCTTCCCACGGCAACGCTCCTTCCACCCGTGATGGACGAGCTCCACGCCGCGGGAGTACGGGACGACCAGGTGCTTCTCGCCATCGCCCTGGGGAGCCACCGCCCCCAGACCGAGGACGAGCTCCGACGCATCATGGGCGAGTACTACGGCCGCCTGAGGGTGCTCAATGGCGACTCCAAGGGGCTCGTCCACTACGGGACCACCTCGCACGGCACCCCCGTCGACATCCTGGAGGAGGTGGCCCATGCCGACGTGCGCGTCGCGCTGGGCAACGTGGAGTACCACTACTTCGCGGGCTACTCCGGAGGCGCAAAGGCGATCATGCCCGGTGTGAGCACCTTCGAGGCGATACAGGCCAACCACTCCATGATGGTGGACCCTGCGGCCCACTCGGGCAACATGGAGAGTCCCGTCCGCCTGGACCTGGAGGAGGCCTGCCGCATGGTCGGCCTCGATTTCATCGTCAACGTGGTGCTGGACGAGGAGAGAAACGTGGTCTACTGCGCGAGCGGCGACTTCGTGCGGGCGCAGAGGGACGCCTGCCGCCAGCTCGACCGCCTGTACGGGTGCGAGCTCCACGAGCGGGCGGACGTGGTCGTGGTGAGCCAGGGCGGCGCGCCCAAGGACCTCAACCTGTACCAGCTCCAGAAGGCGCTGGACAACGCAAAGCACCCCGTGCGGGACGGCGGCGTCATCGTGCTGGTGGGCTCGTGCGCGGAGGGCCTGGGGCAGCAGACGTTCGAGCGCTGGATGCTCGAGGCAAACACGCCGCAGGACGTGGTCGACCACCTTCGTCGAGAGTTCAAGCTGGGAGGGCACAAGGCCGCCGCGGTAGCGCAGATCCTTCTGCGAGCGAGCATCTACCTGGTGAGTGACCTGCCTGACGACCTTGTGCGAAGCTGCTTCATGACGCCCTTCCCCACCGTGCAGAATGCGGTGGACACCGCGATGCGGGAGCAACGTAAGAGGCTGGGACGCGAGCCCAGGGTTCTGGTTATGCCCCACGGCGGGAGCACGCTCCCCCTCATGCGCGTCCCGGGCGACGAGCCAAAGTAGCGGAGGGGCGTCAGAGCGTCCTCGCGCAGATCCTGAGATTGGAAAGGCTAGCGGCGCCGGCGCTCGTCCTCCCAGGGGTCCGAGGTCTCCTGGTGGCGCAGCGTCGCCTTGCGGGCGTCGCGGCGAAGCGACGTGCCAACGTAGAGCAGCGCGACCCCCGCGAGCAACGCGACCACGAGCAGCGTCGTGAACACGAGGCTCTCGCTGGGTCCCGAGAACAGGCCCACGAGCGCAACGGCCATCAGCACCAGGCCAAGAAGGGCGAGCAGCCCCCCACCGCGGGCGTTCTCCTGGACGTCGCGATAGTCCCTCTCGTCCTCGTTCCAATGCCGTGCCAAGGCCTCTCCCCTTTCGACTCCGTCGCATGCGGTGCCCCACGATTATCTCCCCCTCCGCCGCCAGCCAGCCGACAGCTCGGCCATTTGCGCAGGAAGCCCATGGGAGAGGAGAGGGGTCCCGGGCGAACCCGAGACCCCTCCCGACGGCGCGTGATGTGAGGCGATTGCTACGCCATGATCATGCGGAACATGTCCTTGACCTGCTCGGGGGTAGCCTCGCGGGGGTTGCCGGGGTAGCAGGCGTCGGCGAGTGCGTCCTTGGCGAGCTGGTCGAGGTCCTCCTCCACCAGGCCCTTGCAGGTCGTGGGGATCTCGACGTCGTGGGACAGCTGGCGCACGGCGGCGATGGCGGCGTCAGCGGCCTCCTCGGTGCTCATGCCCGTGGTGTCGACGCCCATGGCCGTGGCGATCTTGGCCTGGCGCTCGGCGACGACCGGCTTGTTGAACTCCATCGAGATGGGCAGCAGCATGGCGCAGGCAACGCCGTGCGGGGTGTCGTAGTGCGCCGAGAGCGTGTGCGCCATGGAGTGGTCGATGCCCAGGCCCACGTTGGAGAAGCCCATGCCGGCGATGTACTGGCCCAGCGCCATGCCCTCGCGGCCCGAGGCGGGCTTGCCAGACTTAGCCTCGGCGTAGGCGTCGCGCAGGTGCGTGCTGATGAGGCTGATCGCCTCGTAGTGGAACATGTCGGACAGCTCCCAGGCGCCCTTGGTAGTGTAGCCCTCGATTGCGTGGGTGAGGGCGTCCATGCCGGTGGCAGCGGTGAGGCCAGCGGGCATCGAGGCCATCATGTCGGGGTCGACCACGGCGACCTCGGGGATGTCGTTGGTGTCAACGCACACGAACTTGCGAACGCGCTCGGGGTCGGTGATCACGTAGTTGATCGTGACCTCGGCGGCAGTTCCCGCCGTCGTGGGAACGGCGATGGTGAAGGTCGCGTGCTTCTTGGTGGGAGCCACGCCCTCGAGCGAGCGCACGTCGGCGAACTCGGGGTTCTCCTTGATGACGCCGATGGCCTTGGCGGTGTCCATGGACGAGCCGCCACCGATGGCAACGATGCAGTCCGCGCCGCTGTCGTTAATTGCCTTCACGCCATCCTGCACATTCTGGATGGTGGGGTTGGGCTTAATCTCGGAGTAGAGCTCCCATGCGATGCCAGCCTCGTCGAGCAGGTCGGTGACCTTGGAGGTGACACCAAACTTTACGAGGTCGGGGTCGGAGCACACGAAGGCCTTCTTGTAGCCGCGGCGCTTGATCTCGCCGGGAATCTCCTTGATGGCGCCGGCACCGTGGTACGAGACGGTGTTGAGGACGAAGCGATTGACACCCATGTGAAAACCCTTCCTGTTGATCCTCGGGGCCTTTCGGTCCCTCTTCCAAACATTTATTTTTCCACGTTTAAATGTTCACATGCGTGTTCAGGTAAAAAGTTTGGCGAACGGGGCAACATATGTCCCCTGAGCGGCGCAAAGGACGGGGAACGCTCTTTTTTCATTCGCCCCCTCGGCCTGTCCCCCGGCACAGCCGGGCGCACCCGCATCGCCCCCAGACAACTCGACCCCAACGATGCGCATAACGAGGACGATGCCCCGACCGGGGCTTCCGGCCAGGGCACCTACGGGCAACGTTGAGCGCGAGCTACGGATTATGGGCGGGCCTAGAGCGACCGCAGCGCGTCGACCAGCGCCGTCTTGGCCTGGGTTCCCGAGTCCTTCTGCTTGATGACTCGCGCGGGGCAGCCCGCCACCACAACGTCCGCAGGCACGTCGCGCGTGACGACCGCGCCGGCGGCGACCACGGACCCGCGCCCCACGCGGCAGCCCTCGATCACCACGGCGTTGGCGCCTATCATCACGTCGTCCTCGATCACGACGGGCGTGGCGCTCGCGGGCTCCACGACCCCGGCGAGCACGGTGCCCGCACCAATGTGGCAGTGCCTGCCCACAATGGCACGGCCCCCCAGGACGGCCCCCATGTCGATCATGGTGCCCTCGCCCACCACGGCGCCGATGTTGATGATCGCGCCCATCATGACCACGGCGTTGTCGCCTATCTCCACCCGCTCCCGGATGATTGCGCCGGGCTCGATGCGGGCGTTGACGCCCCTGAGGTCGAGCATGGGGACGCCGGAGTTGCGACGGTCGCACTCCACCACCAGGTCCTCAACGGCGTCGCCGGCGGCCTCAAGCGCGGGGCCGAGCTCGGCCCAGTCGGCGAACACCACCTTGCTGCGGCCGTCACCAAACACGTGCGCATCCGCGGGATAGGCGACGCGTGCGCCCTCCGCCTCCCTCACGTACGCCTTGACCGGCGTGCGCTTGGGCGAGGTCGCGATGTAGTCGATGATCTGCTGTGCCTCCAACGTGCATCCTCCCTACGAGAACATGAGGTCGTCAAAGTCATAGCTGCCGGGCTTGCTGCCCAGGAGCTTTCGCGCCGCCGCAACGGCACCGTTCACGAAGATCTGCCTGCTCGTTGCGCGATGGGTGAGACAGACCTCCTCGTCGTCGCCGAAGAAGTGCACCTCGTGGGTTCCGGCGACGGTGCCGCCGCGCAGCGAGTGCATGCCCACCTGGCCCTTGGGGCGCGGTCCCACGATGCCCTCGCGACCGTACGCCACGTCTGCAGTGCCCTCGGGGTCGACCTCCGCGAGGAGCATCTTCGCCGTCCCGGAGGGGGCGTCCGCCTTGCCGCCGTGGTGGCACTCCACGATCTCCACGTCCCAGCCAGGGAGCGCCTCCACCGCCATGCGCGTGGCATGTCGCAGCACCGCGACACCCAGCGAGTAGTTGCCCGACCAGATGACCCGGCTCCTCTCGCCCCGCTCGCGGATGCTCGCGAGCTGGTCCTGGTCCAGCCCCGTGGTCCCACTCAGCAGCGCGCTACCCGTCCTGTCCACGTACGCGAGCACGTGGGGGAGCGCCTTGGGCGAGCTGAAGTCGACCAGCAGGTCCGCCGTAGGCGCCTCCTGGTCAAGCTCGCCCACGTCCTGCGCGTCGTAGCCTCCGACCAGCTCGAAGTCGTCCGCCTCGTCGAACGCCCTGCAGAGCAGCGTGCCCATGCGACCTCGCGCGCCGACCACGATGACGCTAGCCAATCAGACCAGCTCCCCTCATGGCAGCGGAGAGGCGCTCGCGTGCCGGGTCGCTAAGCGGCCACAGCGGCTGGCGGTAGCTCTCGCTGATCATGCCCATCATCGAGAGCGCAGCCTTCACCGGAATGGGGTTGACCTCGCAGAAGAGGGAGTGCACCAGCTCGAGGCCGTCGAGCTGCGCCCGGCGCGCCGCCCTCACGTCGCCGTCCAGGTAGCTGCACACCATGTCGTGCACCACGCGCGGCTGGACGTCGGCCCACACCGAGATCACGCCCGAGGCGCCCAGCGACAGCAGGGGCACGACCATGTCGTCGTTCCCGCTGTACATGCGGAAGTCGTCCGAGAGGTACTGGGCCACGGTCGTTGCGTACGAGATGCTGCCCGAGGCCTCCTTGATGCCCATGACGTTGGGGTGCGTGCACAGGCGCTCGACGTTCCTCTCGCTGATGGAGCACCCGGTGCGCCCGGGGATGTTGTAGAGGATCGCAGGCCTGTCAACCTGGTCGAGAACCGCGGTGAAGTGGTGGTAGATGCCGTCCTCGTTGGACTTGTTGTAGTAGGGGGTGATAAGGAGCAGGGCGTCGACCCCCAGCTCGGCGAGGCCACGCGACTTGGCGAGCGACTCGGCGGTGGAGTTTGAGCCGGAGCCGCCGATGACGGGGATGCGGCCGGCGACGTCGTCCACCACGCGCTTGGCGACCGCGTAGTCCTCCGCGTCGGTCATGGTCGCCGACTCGCCAGTGGTGCCCAGCACCAGGATGCCGTCGGTGTGATTTTGGATGTGGAAGTCGACCAGCCGATCGATTGCAGGGAAGTCGATCTGGCCGTTCTCGTCAAAGGGGGTGACAAGGGCGACGATGGAGCCCTCGGTGTCACGTACGTCCATGGGTGGTTCCTTCCTGGTGGTGGCGCGCGTCTGCGCGCCGATGCATGTCTCCTCTACTCCTTGGGTGCCGCGGGGGAACTGGCCCCGCGGCTACGGCTTTCGCCGCACCTCCGAGAGGAGAGCCGCACCCTCGGGCGTCACGTCCAGGGTCGCGAAGTAGTCGGCGGGCGTCTCTGCGCGCCGAATCAGGCGAACGTCGCCGTCGCTCTGGAGCAGGAGCTCCGCAGAGCGCAGCCGGCCGTTGTAGTTGTAGCCCATGGAGTGCCCGTGGGCGCCGCAGTCGTGGACAAAGAGCAGGTCGCCCACCTCGGTGCGAGGGAGGGGCCGCTCACGGGCGAGCTGGTCGGAGTTCTCGCACAGGCCACCCACCACGTTGTAGGTGCCCCCCATGGGCTCGTCCTCCCTGCCCATGACCGTGATGTGGTGGTAGGCACCGTACATCGCCGGGCGCATGAGGTTTGCGGAGCAGGCGTCGACCCCCAGGTAGTCGTGGTAGGTGACCTTGTGGTGGATCACGCGGGTCACGAGCGCGCCAGCGGGTGCGGCGATCCAGCGACCGAGCTCGGAGCGGATGGAGACGTCCCCCATCCCGACGGGGACCAGGACCTCCTCGTAGGCCCGCCTGACGCCCTCGCCGATGGCGCGGATGTCGTTCTCCCTCTGGCCAGGCTCGTACGCGACGCCTATGCCGCCAGACAGGTCCACAAACGCCAGGTGGACGCAGAGCTCGCGGGAGAGGTCCGCGGCGAGGCGGAACAGACGCCGCGCCAGACGGGGGTAGTAGTCGTCCCCCAGCGTGTTGCTCGCGAGGAACGCATGGATGCCAAACTCCTGGACCCCAGCGTCGCGGAGGGTGCGAAACGCCTCGCGCAGCTGCGGGACGGTCATGCCGAACTTGGAGTCCTGCGGCGTGCCGATGATGCCGTTTGCCGCCTCAAAGTCGCCGCCAGGGTTGACCCGGCAGCACACCGTCCGCGGGAACTCGCCCACGTTGTCGCGCCAGAACCCCAGCTGGTCGAGGGAATCGAAGTTGATGGTCGCACCAAGGTCACGCGCCAAGCGGTAGTCGGCAAGCGGCGTGTCGCTCGAGGTGAACATGGCCGCCTCGCCACGGATTCCACAGGCGTCCGAGAGCATGAGCTCGGTGAGCGAGGCACAGTCGGTTCCGCAGCCCTCCTCCGCCAGGATGCGGATGATGGCGGGGTTGGGGGTCGCCTTGACGGCAAAGTGCTCGCGGAAGCCGGGATTCCAGGCGAACGCCTCGTTAAGGGCACGGACGCGGGAGCGCAGCAGGTCCTCGCTGTACAGGTAGAACGGCGTGGGATACTGCGACGCTATCGCTTCGAGCTGCTCCTTCGTCGCGAAGGGCCTCTTGGCTGCGGTCGAGCTCACGTGGAATCATCTCCCGGGTCGTGTCGGCGAGTTTGCGACCTTACGGAAGAGGCGAGCCTGGCACCCCGGTAAGATAGCTCACCCGCGCGGTGGTGCGCGGACAGTCGCACGGGTGTTTCCCGTACGCCCACCGGGGAAGGGTGCCCCCACCCCCAGTTCGGCGGACCTCGCCTCGCGCGGTTTCGCAGCCTGCCAGCTCCACCGCGCCCTTCGTGTCCGCTCCTCTATCAGTGGGGTGAGAGTAGCACCGGCGAATGGCGGACCGCCGGGCGGACGGCGGTCACGTAACACGATGGGAACACGTCCCCCCGAGATGGGAGGGTGACGGCACCGGGGGGCCTTGGCTACGGCAGGCGGACCAGGCGCTCGTACGCCTGGAGCCCTCGCATGAGCACGGACTCGTCGAAGTCGAAGGCATCCGAGTGCAGGGGGATCCCCGTGCCGGTGCCCAGCAGCAGGAAGACCCCGGGAAGGCTCCTTTGGTACCAGGCAAAGTCCTCGGCGATCAGCAGCGGTTCGGGGACGTCGCGCAGGTCAGGGAGCGCACCACGCACGAGCGAGAACAGATCGTCGTCGTTCACGACCGGGGGATAGCCGTCGGAGAAGTGCGTCCGCGCCTCGCAGCCCAGGGAACCTGCGATGCCATTGGCAAGGGTGGCGAGCTCGGCGCGGCACCTCTCCCCCATCCCCACGGAGAAGGTCCTGAGGCTTCCCTCCAGGTGCGCGTGGTCGGCGATCTGGTTGCGAACCGATCCCGCCTCCATGCGCCCGAACTTGAGGAGGCACGGCTCCTCCGCCTCCCTCTCCCCCATATAGGAATACGAGGACAGGAGGAAGCGGGAGCACGCCTCGAGCGCATCACGACCGTCCGATGCCTTCGCAATGTGGCTGGCACGGCCGAGGAAGTCGAAGGTGGCCTCGTTGCTGGCGGCGAGGAGGGGGCCGGGCCTGCTTGCGATGACCCCCGCCGGGAGGTCCGGCCACAGGTGAAAGCCAAAGATGCGGTCGGCGTGAAGCCTGTTGAACAGGCCCGTCTGACACACGACGCGGGCACCTCCCGTGGTCTCCTCGGCGGGCTGGAACACCAGCAGGACGTTTCGCGGGAGCTCGTCCATATGAAGCGCGAGGTTCCGCGCCAGGCCCAGGACCATGGCCATGTGCCCGTCGTGCCCGCAGGCATGCATGCGTCCGGGGGTGCGGCTGGCGTAGGGGGCGTCCGTGCGCTCGGTGATGGGAAGCGCATCCATGTCAGAGCGTATGGCGGTGGTGGCCTCTGCGCCCATGTTCGCGAGCAGGCAGACCGTGGACTCGCAGGGCTCGAACACGCTCAGGCGGTCGTCGGAGGAGGCAAGGGGATCAAGTACGGAGTGCACGTAGGCACAGGTGTTGGGAAGGTCGAAGTCGACCTCGGAAATCTGATGGAGGTCGCGGCGGTAGCGTCGCAGCAGCTCCAGGTCAGGCTCGCGCATGGCTCGCCTCCCCCTCCCTCAGCTCGTTCACAAAGCATTCGAGACGGGCGAGCCCCTCATCCAGCGTGTGGTCGTCGCAAGCGTAGCTCAGGCGCACGTGCCCCTCTCCCCCAAAGAACGCGCCGGGCACCAGCGCAACGCCCGCCTCGCGGATGGCGCGCTCGCAGAACTCCTCGCTCGTAAGGCCAAACTCGCGGACGTCGGGGAACGCATAGAAGGCGCCTCGAGGCCTGGGGGTGGGAAGGCCCATCTGTCCCAGCGCCACGACCACGCGGTCGCGACGGCGGCGGTAGCTCTCGCGCATCTGGCCGACGTCCGTCCCCAGCGCCTCCACGCCCGCGTGCTGCACGAAGGCGGGGATGCTGCTCACGGCGAACTGGTGGACCTTTGCGGCCTGTCCCATGATCCAGGACGGCCCTAGGAGCCACCCCATGCGCCAGCCGGTCATTGCCCAGGGCTTTGAGAAGCTGCCAACCACCAGGGTGCGGTCGGCGAGCTCTGGGTGTGCGGGCGCGAACGAGGGCGCCTCCCCGTCATACGAGAGGAGCCGGTACACGTCGTCGCACACCACGAACAGGTCGTGGTCGCGCGCTGTGTCCGACACAGCGGAGAGGCTCGCGGCATCCAGTACGCAGCCCGTGGGGTTGTTGGGGGAGCAGAGCACGACCGCCTTGGTGCGGGGCGTGACGGCGCGCCCCAGGGCGGCGGAATCAACCTGGTAGCCGGCAGGCTCGGTGTCGAGCTCGACCACGCGCGCCCCCAGGAGCGAGGCGATGGACCCGTAGAGCGAGAACGCCGGTGTGGGGACGATGACCTCGTCACCGGGCTCGAGGATGGTGGAAAGGGCCACGAACAGCGCCTCCGTGGCACCCACGGTGGCAATCACGTTGTCGGGTGTCGCGACCTCGGGAGAGACGCCACGGGCCGCCTCTGACGACGCGATGGCCTCGCGCAGCCAGGAAAAGCCGTTGTTAGGCGGGTAGTGCGTGAGACCCGCCGCGAGGTCCTCCCCCACCCGGTCGCGGATGGCGGGCGGCGTGCCCTCGCCCGGCTCGCCCAGCGTGAGCGAGACGCAGCCGGGCGTTTTCGCGGCAAGCGCCGAGAAGCGCCTGATGCCCGAGGGTGCGAGCCCCCGCAGGCGCGGGTTGATCGTGAGTGCCATGGGTACCTCCCGGGTCCCACGCCCGCTGCGACACCGGTGCCCCGACTGCCGTCGGGAGGCGCCGCGGGCGGGACGGAGGCCCCTCTCCCCTGCCTAGGCTTCGAGCTTCTGCCTGAGCAGCTGGTTGAACAGCTTGGGGTTGCCCTTGCCCTTGCTCGCCTTCATGCACTGGCCCACCAGGTAGCCAACGACCTTCTTGTTGCCGTCGTGGTACTGCTGGACCTGGTCCTGGCACCTGTCCAGGACCTCGTCCACGATGGGCTCGAGCGCACCGGTGTCGGTGACCTGGCGCATGCCGCGCTCGTCCACCACGCGCTCCGGGTCGTCCTGGGTGCCGTTGACGGCCTCGAGCACCTCGCGGGCCTGGGCAAAGGTGATGGCGTCACTGGCGAGGAGCGTGGAGATGGAGCGGACCTGGGCAGGGGTGAGGGCGTCGAAGGCGGGGACCAGGTTGACCATAACGTTCGCGATGGTGGGGACCACGCGAGCGTCGACACCGTCGGCCGCCTCCTCAAAGAAGCCCGCCGTGACGGGGTCGCCGGCGATCTGGGCAGCGTCGGCACGCTTGAGGCCGTAGGACGCGATGTAGCGGTCGCGCTTGGCGTCGGGCAGCTCGGGGATGCGGGCGCGGCAGTCGTCGATGAACTCGTCGGAGAGGTCGAAGGGCGCGAGGTCGGGGTCAGGGAACAGGCGGTAGTCGTCCGCCGTCTCCTTCACGCGCATGACCACGGTGCGCTTGCGGCTGGGCTCCCAGTGGCGGGTCTCCTGGTAGATGATCCCGCCCTCCTCGAGCACCTCCGCCTGGCGGCGGATCTCGTACTCAAGGCCGTCGTGCAGGCTCTTGAACGAGTTGATGTTCTTAAGCTCGGTCTTGGTGCCCAGCTCGCGGGTCCCGCGGCGACGCAGGCTCACGTTGCCGTCGCAGCGCATGGAGCCGCTCTCGAGCGAGCAGTCGCTGATGCCCAGCGTGCGGAAGGTCTGCTGGAGCTTCTCCATGAAGAGGCGCGCCTCCTCCGGAGTGCGGAGGTCGGGCTCGGTCACAAGCTCGATGAGTGGGGTGCCGCAGCGGTTGTAGTCGATGAGGGACTCGGTGGCGTCGGCGATGCGGCCCTCCTCGCCGCCCACGTGCACCATCTTGGCGGCGTCTTCCTCCATGTGGATACGCAGGATGCGGATGGGGACCGTGTAGGAGCCGTCCTCTGCCTTGCGCACGGTCACCGGCGCGGCGACGTCGTGGGCGGCCACGGTGTCGGTGCCGGTCTCGACCCCGTCGGGGCGCTCGGAGGCACCCTCGCCGGACACCTCGAGGTCCAGGTGACCGTACATGCAGAAGGCGACCGGCCCCTGCGTGGTCTGGAAGTTCTTGGCCATGTCGGGATAGAAGTAGTGCTTGCGGTAGAACATCGAGTGCTTCTGGATCTGGCAGTTGGTCGCCAGGCCAGCCATCACGATGGACTGGATCGCCTTCTTGTTGGGGACGGGCAGCGCCCCGGGCATGCCCAGGCACACCGGGCATACGTTGGTGTTGGGCTCGTCGTCGTGGCTCAGCTTGCAGTTGCAGAACATCTTGGTCTCGAGCGTGGTGAGCTCGGTGTGGACCTCCAGGCCGATGACGGCCTCCCAGTCCTGGAGCACCTCCTGGAGGCTCCTCATGCGAGGTCACCCCCCTTCCCGGCAAAGTCGGGCGCGACGATGCCGCTCGCGTCGTAGGCGCGCTCGATGGAGCGGGCAAACTGCAGGAGCATGCGGTCCCTGAACGCGGGGCCCTGGAGCTGGGCCGACACGGGCAGCCCCGAGTCGCGCCCGAGTCCCAGGGGGACACTGACGCCACCGTTGCCCACGATGTTGTTCGAGATTGTGAACATGTCCGACGCGTACATCTGGGTGGGGTCGGACAGCTCGCCAAACTTGAACGCCGTGCGAGGGGCCGCCGGCATGAGGATGACGTCGCACTTCTCGTATGCGCGCTCGTAGTCCTGCGTGATGAGGGTCCTCACCTGCTGCGCGGGATAGTAGTAGGTGTCGTAGACCCCACTCGAGAGCAGGTAGGCGCCGAGCATCTGGCGGCGCTTGGCCTCCTCGCCAAAGCCGTGGGCGCGCGAGAGCGAGGTCTGCTCTGCCAGCGTGGCGCAGCCCTGCTCCTGGTACCCGTAGCGGACGCCGTCAAAGCGGGCGAGGTTGCTGAAGGCCTCGCAGGGCGCGATCACGTAGTAGGCCGAGATGGCGCTTGCGATGTTGGGGAGGTCGACCTCCACCACCTGGGCGCCCTGATCCTCGAGGGCGCGGGCGGCGCCGTTCACTGCATCCCTGACCTCGTCGGTGAGGCCCTGGACCTCCATGAGCTGGGGAACGATGCCCACGCGCTTGCCCGCTATGGGGTCTTCCAGGTGCTCCAGGAAGTCGATCGGGCAGTCCTGGCTGGTTGAGTCGAAGGGGTCGCGGCCAGGCGAGACGAGCGCGTTCATGGCGAGCGCGACGTCCTCAACCCGGCGGCCGAACGGCCCCACCTGGTCGAGCGACGAGCCAAAGGCGACCACGCCGTAGCGGCTCACGGCACCGTACGTTGGCTTCATCCCCACGACGCCGCAGAGGCTTGCCGGCTGGCGGATGGAGCCGCCCGTGTCCGATCCCAGCGAGACCGTGACCTCGCCCGACGCGACCGCGGCAGCCGAGCCGCCCGACGAGCCGCCAGGCACGCGCGTGGTGTCCCACGGGTTGTTGGTGCGGTGGAACGCGCTGGACTCCGTGGACGAGCCAAACGCGAACTCGTCCATGTTGGCCTTCCCGATGGGCGTGGCACCGGCGTCGAGCATGCGCTGAACGCAGGTCGCGGTGAACGTGGACTCGTAGTTCTCGAGCATTCGGGAGGCGCAGGTGGTGTGCGTGCCCACAAGGTGCATGTTGTCCTTGAACGCGCAGGGCACTCCGGCGAGGGGTCCAAGCTCCTCTCCCCTGGCCCTTGCCTGGTCGGTCCTCTCGGCCGCCTTGAGGGCGAGGTCCGCGGAGACCTCCAGGAACGCCTGGACCTGCGGCTCGCGTGCGTCGACGGCGTCGAGGGACGCGCGCGCGACCTCAGTGGCGGAGAAGTCACCCGCCCTCACGCCGGCGGCAATCTGGGCGGCGGAAAGCTGGTCGAAGTTCGCCATCAGCGGTCACCCTCCTCGGTTCCCAGGATGGACGGGACGCGGAAGTAGCGACCCTCGGAGGATCCCGCGTTCTTGAGTGCGACGTCGATGGGGAGCGCGCGGACTGAGGCGTCCACCACGTCCCCGCCCATCACGTTCGAGAGGTCGCCGATGGGGTGGAACGTGGGCTCCACCCCATCGAGGTCGTACTCGGTGATGGGCTTGAGCAGCTCGACCGCCTCGTTCATGTAGGCGGTCATCTCTTGGAGCTCGTCGCCCGTCAGGGCGATGCGGGCGTAGTCGGCGATGCCGGCGACGTCTTTCTGGCTCAGGGGCATGCGTTCCTCCCAGCCTTCCTTGCGCTGCGGGCGAGACGTAAGATTGCCCGTCCGCATCTGTCGTCTGTCTTGCGTGAACATTCTAGGCGAAGGCCCACCGCCCGCGCGAAGGCGCAACCCTTCGGAAAACTTTGATGGGGGCTGAATCCTCGCCGTCAGAAGATTCGTCCCATAGAAGATTCGTCCCATGCGTACACATGGGGGGCGATTACCGACAGCTGTGGGGCCGCGAGGGCCCCTCCGCAAGGTACCAATCTAAGGTTCCGGGCAACGACGACCACGGTGAGGAATCGCTGGGCTAGGAATGGAGCAGGCCGCTCGCCACTACATACGCAAGCGGGCACGTCACTCTCCCACCAGTTGAATCGAGAGGGCACGGCCGGGCCTCTCTCTTCCCCTTCTTTGACTCTTTTCCAACCCCGCGGGCAACCAATCGGCCCTCGGCAGGGCTCCGACGACGCAACGGAAGCCCTCTCTCCGCCGCCCCTCTCACGCGGCTATCTGCGCCGAAGCGAAGCAAGAAGAAACGCAACCGCGACCAGGGCGACCATCGTACTTGCACCAAACAGAACCGTCTGAACGCCAAGAGCATCCGCCAGGAACGGGGCAAAGAACAGGGGAATGATGCCGGCGCTGTTGAGGCCAGCCTGCATAACGGAGGTGACCCTCCCCACGTAGCTCGGGTCGCAGCGCTGCTGCGTGAGGGTCGTGCGGACCGGCCCCATGGCCCCAAACCCTAGCCCGGCAATGGCCTGCCCAACCGCCGCGCCCGCGACCGAGCCCGTGCCCACGTACACCATGGAGCCAACGCCCGTCACCAGGAGCAGCGCCGAGAGCAGCGTGGGGGTGAGCCTGCGCTCGGGAACGCGCATGACAAGGAGGGAGCCGAGGGTCCCGCCCACGCCCGCAATGGCCGAGAGCCAACCCATCCAGTCCGAGCTGGCGTGGAGCGTGTAGCGGTAGAAGAGCGACTCGAGCGAGTCGAACGCACCGTAGCAGAAGAAGCCCAGGAACCCCAGGAAGAACAGGAACGCAAGGTCACCGCGCGTGAAGACGATCCTGACGCCTTCCCAGAGCTCATGGAGAAACGCGCCGCGACCACTGTCGCGACCCGTCCCGTCGGGTTTACCCGTCTCCCCCGTCCCCGGCTTGCACAAGGCAGCACGGGGCATGCCCATCACCACTGCCTCCGCGGAGAGGGGCGCGAAGGCGAGGACCGAGAACACGCACTGCTGAGGGGCGACCATGCTGATAGCGCCGCCAAGCAGGGGCCCCACGATGACCGCGACGCTCGTCGCAGTGTTGCACAGGCTGTTCATGCGCAGCAGCTCGCGCGGGCTGTCGGTCAGGTAGCGCGGGAACGCGTTGACCGCGGTGCCCGCAACGGCCCAAAGTGCCCCGAGGAGGGTGGCGGTGACGAACAGGCTCCCCATGCTCAGCGGGAAGAGCCAGCCAAACAGTCCCAGCAGCGACATGGCGGGGAACGCGAGCACCAGCGCCCTGCGGGGTCCAACCCTATCGACGAACGGGCCACAGGCGACCCCACCCGCCACGAGGACGAGATTGAACGTGAGAACCAGGTACGAGACCTGGAACGCATTCGCCCCAAGCACATAGGTGGCGCATCCCACGACGCCCACGAAGTACGTCGCCTGAAGGCCCAACTGATAGAGAAGGTCCACCACGGCGAGACGAGATGCAAGACTGGGGAGGAGGCCATCCTCTCCCCTGGCTGATAATGCTCTCTGCATGGATGGCTCCTGCACCGCTGTGGCATTGCCCTACGGGTGGGTGCGCACCTTTCCGCGGGGCCCTATGGAGAAGACGTTAGCGCATTTGCCGGATTGCTGAAAGCCAGCCGAATGCCAGGCACCAGGAACGCGACGACACGATGCACGGGTGGCTCTCATCTTCCCGCCTTCCTGGCGGAGCTTGTGCTGGCGAACGCAAGACGAGGCCAGCGCATTCCGCCCCGGCGCCCGAGTCCTCAGCGCGTCCGCGCCGCCACGGCAACTTCGTCTGGTGCGGCCTTCTCGTCCGCCAAGGCCGAGGGGACCTCTCCCGTCCCCAGCACGCGGCTCACCACGATCTCGCAGATCGCCGCGAGGATCTGCTGAAAGAGCGTCCCCGCGACCACCGGGAACATGACCTCCGCGGGAAAGAACTGCTGCGCGAGCACCGCTCCGGCGGAGATGTTGCGCATGCCCACTTGGAAGGTCGAGGTCACCACGTCCTCGCGCCTCTCGCCCAGCAGCCTCGCCACGACAAAGCCCACCAGGTACCCCAGGCTCGCGTAGGCGCAGATGAACAGCGCGACCATCACCAGAGTTGGGGTGAGGTTTCGCATGTAGGCCGAGATCCCCGTCGAGTTTGACGCGATGACCAGCATGATGGTGATGCGTGCGGCGGGCATGAGGGCGGGGGAGAGGGTCCTCTTCCCCCAACCGTGCGTGAGGTCGTTGATCGCGACCCCGGCGAGCGCGGGGATGGCAATCTCGACGAGCATGTCAAACATCATGCCGGCGAAGTCGACCCGGACGGTCTCACCCAGCAGGAGCTTGAGCGTGAGCGGGATGGTGACGGGCGAGACGACCGTCGACACCAGCAGGGTTCCCAGGCCCAGCGCCATGTTCCCGGAGCTCATGCCGATCCACATGGTCGAGACCACGGCGACGGGGACGCAGTACTCGAGCACGATGCCGGTCACGAGGTTGCCATCCGAGCCAAACAGCAGCTGGGCGAGCACGCACGAGAATGCGGGCATCACGACCGCGGAGAGGCCCAGGATCACGAACATGGGCAGCGGGTGACGAGCCGTCTGTGCCAGGTTGGAGAAGCGGTTGGAGAGCGAGCCCTGAAAGGTCATGAACGCGAACAGCGCCACGACGAGGGGGTTGAGCACGCCCACCTCGCGAGGGAACAGCACGCCGGCTGCGACGCAGAGCGGCGAGACCGCCCACATGTGAGACCCGATGAACTCTCCGATTGCGCTCCACCTCTGCATGCGCCATCCCCCTTCGCTGCTCCACGCGCCATTGTAGGGCCGCGGAAGCCGGCATGGGCAGGCGAGGCTCAGTCGATCCAAACCCGCAGCCTCCCGAAAACGCGCGCGACCCGGACGACGCGCTTCGACGCCGCTCGCACGGCCCTCTCACCTGGCTTCCACATGACTTCACAAATCTGCCAAGTGCATTGATTGGCATGGCGGCTGTGGGTAAAATACCCCCCAGTCGGTAGGATATGTTGCGGGAGCCTGGCCCCCGCCGCTAAGCAAGCGCATCCGCGCAGACAAGAAAGAGGCACCATGGCAAGCGAGCTTCTCACCATTTCGGGGCTCTCGGCGGGAACCGAGGACAAGCCCATCCTCCACGACATCGACCTCTCCGTGGGCGCGGGCGAGACCCACGTCCTCATGGGCCCCAACGGCGCGGGCAAATCCACGCTCGGCCACGTCATCATGGGCGACCCGGTCTACAAGGTCAGCTCGGGCACCGTCACCTTCGATGGCCAGGACGTGACCGACCTCGCGCCCGACAGGCGCTCACTGGCGGGCATCTTCCTCTCCTACCAGGCGCCAGTCGAGGTCCCCGGCGTGCCTCTGTACAGCTTCCTTCGCACCATCTGCCAGATGAGGCCCGAGCTCAAGACCACCGCACGCAAGTTCCGCCAGCGCGTGGGGCAGATCATGGCAGAGCTCGACATGGACGAGTCGTTCCTCACCCGCGAGCTCAACGTTGGCTTCTCCGGCGGCGAGAAGAAGAAGGTGGAGATGCTCCAGCTCCTCCTGCTCCGCCCCAAGCTGGCGATCCTGGACGAGACGGACTCCGGCCTGGACGTCGACGCCCTCTCCATCGTGAGCAAGGGCATCGAGGCCTATCGCCGCGACTGCGACGGCGCGCTCCTCATGATCACGCACAACACGCGCATCCTGGAGCGCCTCAACGTCGACCGCACACACGTGATGGTGAGGGGTCACCTCGTGGCAGAGGGCCCCGCGTCCATGATCGACGACATCGACCGCAACGGCTTCGGCGCCTACGAGGACGGCCTCGCCGCCAGCCAGGGCGAGAAGGTCGAGGCATAAGGTGGCAGACGAAAAGGACAGGACGAACGCGCGCCCGGAGGTGGACGAGAGAGGCAGGTCGAAGGTCCAGGACGTCGACCGCTCGCTGTACGACTTCGTGAAGAGCGAGGAGGGCTACGAGCGCTACGCCGACGGGCTCACACCCGACATCGTGCGCTCCATCTCGGCCAAGAAGGACGAGCCCGACTGGATGCTCAAGATGCGCCTCGAGGCGCTCGAGCGCTTCCACGACATCGACATGGCGCCAAACTGGGGCCCGGACACATCCGGCCTCAACATGGACGACATCTCGACCTACGTCTCGCCCAAGACCAAGCAGGCGCGCGACTGGAACGACGTCCCGGCGGACATCAAGGACACCTTCGAGCGCCTGGGCATCCCGCAGGCGGAGCGCGACTCGCTCGCGGGCGTGGGCGCCCAGTACGACTCCGAGATCGTCTACCACAACATGCGCGAGGAGGTCGCCAAGCAGGGGGTGGTCTACACCACCATCGAGGACGCCATCCACGACCCCCAGTGGGAGCCTGTGGTGCGCAAGTACTTTGGCACCCTCATTCCCATGACCGACCACAAGTTTGCCGCGCTCCACTACGCTGTGTGGTCCGGCGGCTCCTTTGTGTACGTTCCCGAGGGCGTCTCGCTCGACTACCCGCTCCAGAGCTACTTCCGCCTCAACGCGAGCGGCGCGGGACAGTTTGAGCACACGCTCATCGTGGTCGAGCCCGGCGCAAACCTCCACTTCATCGAGGGCTGCTCCGCGCCCAAGTACTACGAGGCCAACCTCCACGCCGGCGCGGTGGAGCTCTTTGTGGGCGACGGCGCGAGGCTGCGCTACTCCACGATCGAGAACTGGTCCAAGAACATGTACAACCTCAACACCAAGCGCGCGAGGGTCGGGGCGGATGCGACGATGGAGTGGGTTTCCGGCTCGTTCGGCAGTCACGTGTCGTACCTCTACCCCACCACGATCCTGCAGGGCGACCGCTCGGTGTGCGAGTACACCGGCATCACCTTCTCCGGCGCAAACCAGGACCTTGACACCGGGTGCAAGGTCATCCTCAACGGGCGAGACACCCGTGCGTCCATGAGCGCCAAGTCCATCTCAAAGGACGGCGGGGTCAACACCTTCCGCAGCTCCGTGGTCGTGGGGCGCCATGCGGACAACGCCCGCTGCACCGTCTCGTGCCAGTCCCTCATGCTCGACGACATCAGCCGCTCGGACACCATCCCCGCGATGGACGTGCGCAACCGCACCGCCTCCGTTGGCCACGAGGCAACGATCGGGCGCATCTCGGACGACACGATCCTGTACCTCATGAGCCGCGGGTGCTCCGAGGAGGAGGCCCGCACCATGGTGGTCAACGGCTTCGCCAACCCGGTCTCGAAGGAGCTGCCGCTCGAGTACGCCGTCGAGATGAACAACCTCATCAAGCTCGAGATGGAAGGGGCGATCGGCTAATGGCCTCAACCTCAACTTGCCTGGAGGGAACCACCAAGGCGATGACCCTCGCCCACGTCAACGTTCCCCCCGCGCAGACCTGGAACTACCTCAAGATCGACCAGATAGCCCTCTCGGTGCCCGTCCCCACGAGCGCCGGCACCGTCCCAACGAGGCTCCCACGGCTCTTCTCCCGCATCGGCGCGGGCGTGGGCACCGAGGCCGTGTCATGGGTCGAGGCCACCACGGGCGACTCCCGCTACGTGGAGGTGCCGCGCGGCACCGTTCGGGAGGAGCCCATCGTCCTCTCCTGCGACGCCGACGCCGGCGAGGTGCGCGACAGCGGCGTCATGGTCCGGGGCGGCGCCACGGCGACCATCGTCCTCGTGAGCCACGGTTCGGGCGACGCCGAGGGTGACGCGCCCCTCTCCCCCACCCCCGCCGCGACCTCAGCAAACCTCGTGCGCGTGTATGCCGAGAAGGGCGCGACCGTGCACCTGGTGGAGGTCGTCGCCATGGGAGACGAGCGCCAGCACCTGGAGGGCATCGGCCTCGTCGCCGAGGATGGCGCCAGGGTCGACGCCCGCCAGTACCTCCTGGGCGGCGGTCGCGTGGCCGTGGGCTTCGAGGCCGACCTCGCGGGCGACGCCGCGACGCTGGACCTGGACTCCCGCTACATCGTGCGGCACCACGAGGTTCTCGACGTCAACCACGCCGTGCTCCAGCGTGGCGAGCGCACGCGCTGTGACATCCAGACGTCCGGCATCCTCGCAGACGCCGGGCAGAAGACAATGCGCGAGACGATCGACCTACGCCACGGCGGGCACGGCTCAAAGGGCAACGAGCGCGAGACCGTGCTCGTGACCGGCGACGACATCGTCAACAGGACCCTTCCGGTCATCCTGTGCGACGAGGACGACGTCGCGGGCAACCACGGCGCCTCCATCGGCTCCGTGAGCTCCGAGCAGATGACCTACCTCGCCGACAGGGGCCTCTCGGACGCCGAGGCGGAGGCGCTGTTCGCCCGCGCCCTGTTCGACGACGCCGTGATCCACGCTCCCGAGCAGCAGTCCCTCTCCGCCGCACTCGACCGCGCGGCGAACGTCGTGGGGGACGACATGGCACACGACCTCGCGTCCGGCCTGGGCATCGAGCCCGCCAGCGCGGATGATCCCAAGGAGGAGTAATGCTCGATTCGTCCCAGCTGGCAGCCATCACGGCAAGCCCCTACAAGAAGGACTTCCCGCTACTCGCCAACAACCCCGACCTCACGTTCCTCGACAGCGCCGCAACCTCGCAGCGCCCTAGGGCAGTCCTCGACGCCCAGCGGCGCTTCTACGAGACCATGAACGCCAACCCGCTCCGTGGCCTCTACAGCCTCTCCGTCGAGGCGACGCAGGCAATCGAGGACGCCCGCAACCACATCGCGAGCTTCATCGGCGCGGTCGACGAGGCGGGCAACCCCCAGGGCAACGAGGTCGTGTTCACGCGCAACACCTCCGAGTCGCTCAACCTGGTTGCCCGCACCCTCGGCGCGAGCATCCTCAAGCCCGGGGACGAGGTGGTCATCTCAATCATGGAGCACCACAGCAACCTCATCCCCTGGCAGCAGGTCTGCCGCCAGACGGGCGCACACCTCGTCTACCTGCGCGCGAATGACGACTTCCGCATCACGCAAGACGAGATCGAAGAGAAGATCGGCCCTCGCGCAAAGATCGTCTCGGTGACCCAGGTGTCCAACGTGCTGGGAGTGGAGAACCCCATTCGCCAGATCGCCGACCGGGCCCACCAAATGGGCGCATACATGGTCGTGGACGGTGCGCAGAGCGTGCCACACCTCAAGGTGGACGTCCACGACCTGGGCGCCGACCTCCTCGCGTTCAGCGCCCACAAGCTGGGCGGCCCCATGGGCATCGGCGTGCTGTGGGGCAAGGCGGACATCCTGAACGCCATGCCTCCGTTCCTCACGGGCGGCGAGATGATCGACTCCGTCACCGAGACCGACGCGGTGTGGGCGCCGGTGCCGCAGAAGTTCGAGGCGGGCACCCAGGACGCGGCAGGCAGCTACGCCTTCGACGCCGACCTCACCTACCTCGAGAGCATCGGCCTCGACACCGTGGAGCGGCGCGAGCGGCTGCTTGCCTCCTACCTCACCCAGAGCCTGGCGGCGCTCGACTTTGTCGACGTGATCGGTCCCCTGGAGGGCGAGCGCCACGTAGGTGCCGTCGCGTTCAATGTGCGAGGCGTGCACCCGCACGACGTCGCGAGCATCCTCGACGGCTCCAAGGTGTGCATCCGCGCCGGCCACCACTGTGCGCAGCCCCTGCTCGCCTGGCTCGGCCAGAGCAGCACCTGCCGCGCGAGCGTGGCGTTCTACAACGACAAGGAGGACATCGACCGCCTGGTCGAGGGCCTCAAGACGGTTTGGCAGGTGTTCAATGGCAACTAGCACAGGTGTCGCGAGCCTCTACAACGCGCAGTTCATGGACCACGTCTCGCACCCCGACTACAAGTACGTTATGGACGACCCCACGATGACCCACGAGGGCGTGAACCCCTCGTGCGGCGACGAGCTCACCTTCTCGGTCAGGATTGGTGAGGACGGCAGGATCGAGGAGGCCTCCTACCAGGGGCACGGCTGTGCCATTAGCCAGGCGTCCGCCGACATGATGAGCGACCTCATGGTGGACAAGACCCCCCAGGAGGCCATCGAGCTCTGCAAGCTGTTCGGCCGCATGGTGCGCGGCGAGGAGACCGACCCCGAGAAGATCGAGCAGCTGGACGAGGCCGCCATGCTCAAGGACATCAGCCACATGCCGGCGCGCGTGAAGTGCGCGGAGCTCGCGTGGCGCACCCTCGAGGAGATGCTCGAGCAGGGCGAGACGAGCGGGACGGTCTCGATCCCCGCCCACGACCACTGCGACTGCGGGGACTAGCACCTCTCCCCAACCTCATTGGCGCCCGCGGAAGCGGGCTGGAGTGAACGCCGGAAGGAGGCCCAAGCATGGCTGGCATGTTCTCCACGAAGGGAAAATATGCGCTTCGAGCGATGGCAGACCTGGCGACGCACGACGGATGGGTGTCCCTCGGCGACGTCTCGAAGCGTCAGAACATCTCGCGCAAGTACCTTGAGCAGGTCATCTCGCTCATGCACAAGGCGGGGTACGTCGAAAGCTGCCGTGGCAAGGGGGGTGGCTACCGTCTGACCCGCAAGCCCGAGGAATACACCCTGGGCCAGATCCTCCGCGCGGCGGAGGGTTCTCTCGCTCCCGTTGCCTGCCTGGACTGCACCAATGGAGAGATCTGCCCCATCATTGACTCGTGCCCCACGGTGACGGTGTGGCGCGACCTGGGCAAGGTCACCGCGCAGTACCTGGACAGCAAGACGCTCGCGGACATCGTGAGCGACAAGACGCGGACCTCGGGGGTCACAGACTGGCATCCCAAGGACAGCCGAGTGAGAAGGCCGAGCGGAAACACCGCCTGCTGAAGTCTTTTTCCGTCGGCAGATAACGCCTAACAAGAGGGGGCCATCCGAACTCCGGACGGTCCCCTTCTCGTCTTACCGTTGTGGACGGGCTATGCGTTGGGCGTGCCGCCCGTGGTGTAGCTGCTGCTGAGCGTGGAGACGGTCACGAGCGTACCGTTGGCATGGATAATCTTGTTGTTGCCAAGGTAGATCGCAACGTGGTTGCCAGACCCGCTGGCGACGCCGCCAATCCAGAAAACGAGGTCACCCGGCAGCCACTCGGACTTGCTCTTGTGCGACGACATGCCGTACTGGCCCGCAGCGCTGTGGGGGATCGAGATCCCGGCGCAGGCGTAGGCGTACTGTGTGAGGCCGGAGCAGTCGAGCCCGACCCCCGGGGTCGACCCCGCCCACACGTAGGGGACGCCGAGCTGGGAGTAGGCCGCGCTGATGATCGTGGAGCGCTGGCTGGCGGTGAGCCCCCCACCCCCGCTCACGTTGGTGTTGGAGCCCGAGCTGGAGCCGGAGTTAGAGCTGGAGCCGGAGTTCGACTTGGAACCGGAGTTTGACTTTGAGCTGGAGCTGGAGTTCGAGCTTGAGTTAGACGATGAGCTGGAACTGGAAGAGCTGGACGTCGCCTTGGCGGCCGCCTCTGCCTGTGCCTTTGCGGCTGCCTGCTGCGCGGCCGCCTCCGCCTTCTGCTTGGCGATCTCCTCCTCCTGCTGCTTCTTGATGGCCGCCTGCAGCTCGGAACTCAGCGAGTTGACGTAGTCCTGCTGCTCGGACTGCTTTGCCTTGAGGTCGCTGACCTGCTGCTCCTGCTGCGACTGGAGCTGCTCCTGCTCCTGCTGGTCCTTCTCGAGCGAGGCCTTCTTCTCCTCGAGCGAGCTCTGGAGGTCGTTGACCTCCTTGATCGCGGCGGCATCCGACTCGCTGACCTTGTCGGCATAGTAGACCCTGCTGAGAAAGTCGTCCCAGTTGGAGGCGTTGAGGATGATGCTGAGGAACGATGTCTTCCCCGCCTTGTAGTCGGCGCTCACACGCTTCGAGAGCGTCTCACGCGCCTCGGAGAGCTTCTGCTCGTTCTCCTGGATCTGCGACTTGGTGTCCTCGATCTGCTGCTCCGTCTGCTGGAGCTGGTACTTGGTGTCGTTCAGGCTCTCGCCGGCACTCGCAACCTGGGTGCTCAGCTCGTCGAGCTTCTCGTTCGCCGCGTCAAGCTGGCTCTGGAGGCTGCTCGTCGAGCTGGACGAGGTCGTCGTGTCCTCCGCGAGGGCCGGAACGGCCGGAGCGACGAAAACGCCCGACCCCCCTACCGCCAGAGCGAGGGCAATGGCGACTGTTCTGCGTCTCATGTGCATCTCCATTGTCTGGGCGCTTGGCCCTTCGCTGACTTCAGACCTCACAAGGATAGTCCAAGTTGGCAGCGTTCCCGCAATCTACGCTACCACTGCACGACTCGGCGCTAACAAGAAAGGGAGCCGACCATCGGTCGGCTCCCTGAAAAGTGCCACGTACTGTGACTGATCTAGTTCCAGCCCTTGCCCTCGGAGCCAAACTCCTTGATGAGCTCCTCGGTACGGGTGACGATGGCCTCGCGGCCCGGCTTCAGGAGCTTGCGCGGGTCATAGCCCTTGCCCTCCTTGTCGGCGCCGGACTCGATGTACTTGCGAGTTGCCTCGGCGAAGACCAGCTGGAGGTCGGTGTTAACGTTGATCTTGCAGATGCCAAGCGAGATGGCCTTCTGGATCTGGTCAACGGGGATGCCGGTGCCGCCGTGGAGGACGAGGGGCAGGTCGCCCGTCTTGGCCTTGATCTGCTGCAGGCGCTCGAAGGAGAGGCCCTGCCAGTCGGCGGGATAGATGCCGTGGATGTTGCCGATGCCGCAAGCGAGGAAGTCGACGCCCAGGTCCGCGATGGCGGCGCACTGCTCGGGGTCGGCGAGCTCGCCGGCGGAGGTCACGCCGTCCTCGGTGCCACCGATGCCGCCGACCTCGGCCTCGACGGAGATGCCCTTGTTGTGGGCTGCCTTGACGACCTCGGCGGTGCGCTTGAGGTTGGTCTCGAAGTCGGGCTCGTGCGAGCCGTCGTACATGACGGAGGTGAAGCCGGCCTCGATGCACTCGAAGGCGGCCTCGTAGGAGCCGTGGTCGAGGTGCAGGGCAACGGGGACGGTGATGTTCTTGGCCTCGACGAGGTCATGCACGATGTCGGAGACGACCTTGAACGAGATCTGCCACTTGGCGGCGCCGCTCGTGCACTGGATGATGACGGGGGACTGGAGCGCCTCGGCGGCGTCGAGGATGGAGGAGGCCCACTCGAGGTTGTTGGTGTTGAACGCACCGATTCCGTAGTGGCCCTTCTCGGCACTCTGAAGCATTGCAGTGGCGTTGACTAGCATCTGGTACCTCCATCTTGTTGGTGGAAACGCAAACGCACGTACAAGGTGATGATACCGCGTCCAGCTCCGATTATGTCCCGTCCAGCCATAATTAACTGGTATTTGGGCCCGGATATGCAAGACTTCGAAAGTTTGCACCCCGATTGCTGGACATTGTCCGCGAATCCCCGCCCGCTTCGGACAGGATGCCCCTCGTGTCAGCCAAACGAGGGTCTTGTCCAGTCTTCGTGAAATGCCGCCCTCGCAGCATCTCGTCGCTATAGTCACGGGGTACCTCATCTGAAAACGACTGAACTGACGGGAGATGATCGCGAGTGCAGAACGAGCGACAGACCGGGGATGACACCTCGAGGGACAATCCCTACGGCGCCTATCGCACCCAAGCCTTCCCAAGCTACCAAAACAACGCCACGCCGGTCTCGCCCACAGGCACCCCCTCAAATCAAGCCGAGGACGAGGATGACGAGAAGGGCGGGATCCTGAGCGACTTCTCCATGTCCGCCGTGATCGCCAGCGCCCTTGCCGCCGCAACGTCGTTCGCCCTCTCGTCGAAGATCGGCATGGCAGGCTCCGTCATCGGCGTCGGGGTCGCGGCAGCAGCCTCCGCAATAGCCACCCAGGTGTACAAGGGCATGCTGTCCGCATCCGCCAAGAAGATCAAGAACCTTGCCAACAGCTCGGACGACGACCTCACGCAGCCCATGTCCGGCCAGGTGGACCGTTCTGATGCCGGCACCACCACCGTACGCCCCGCCGCCACCGAGCTCACCCGCGACCTCACGCAGCCCCTCTCCCAGGCAGGCGTAGCCGAGACGGGCACCCCCATCGCCCCCGAGTCTCTAAGGGAGCGCGCGAGCAAGCGGCACAGCAAGAAGGTCGCAAGGGGCACGGTCGCCGTACTCGCCGCGGTCTCAATCGTGGCCGTTCTCGTCTATGCCGCGATCGTCTCGGTCGCAACGCAGGGCAAGGGCATCGGCACCACGACCACCCAGACCGCCACGGTCACCGACGAGGATGCCACCGACCAGGCGACAGGGGACCAGGGCAACGACGCTCCCTCGAAGCCCGATGACACCAAGGCTAAGCAGGACGAGAAGGGCTCGGGGTCCTCGACCACCAACAACGGCAGCTCGAGCGGCAACTCCGGGTCGTCCTCGACCGACAACTCGGGCTCGTCCTCGACCACGACCGACAACTCAGGCTCCGGAAACTCCAGCTCAACGACCACGACCGACAACAGTGGTTCGAGCGGCAACTCCGGGTCGTCCTCGACCGACAACTCGGGCTCGTCCTCGACCACGACCGACAACTCAGGCTCCGGAAACTCCAGCTCAACGACCACGGACAACGGCAACGGTAGCTCAACGAACAGCTCCGGCTCGTCTTCCGGCACGTCCGGGAGCACCGGTTCCACTTCCACCACCACAAGCACTACGAGCGGTAACTAGGACTCGTCCCCTCATGGAGTCAAGAGCGCCCGCCACGACATCGCCGCCGTGACGGGTTCTCCTGGTTTTGGACCCACAATGTGCCCATTCGGCAGGTGTGCCTTCGCGAGTAGTCACCCTCCCCCGGATGGAGAAGCCCATCAAGGGGAGGTGTCCTCCGAAGGCCAGCCCCGTGATGGGTCGGGCACTTTTATGCTTAGCACTCCTAGCCCCACGTGAATTTGGTGGGCACGTGCTTAACGCCCCTAGGCCACGTGCGGATTTCAGCACTCCCGACCACATGGGGAGCTAGCGGGACTAAGCATTTGGCAGAGAAATCGACACGAGCGCTAGCGGGGCTAGGCATCCAGTGGCAATACCTGCACGGGGCCTAGTGGGATTAAGCAGACGAGCAGCCCATTCGTGCGGGGCTGGGGAAAGTTAAGCGGTGGCACTTCACCGCGCGTGGGAGAGAACGTGCCTTCTCGGGTTGCGTCGCTCCTCAACCCCTTCTTTACCGCCCTTTCCCCGCCGCATCTGGCGTGGGCCGACACCTCGCCGACGGGGCGCGCCACCAGCCGAGACGCGGGAGAAGGCTGCGCCGGGACCCAGCGCACCTTGCTCGTTGACCCCTTCTTTGACCTTCTCTCCCAACTCGCAAGTGACGACCAGGCGGACGGAGTCTTGGGTCAAGACGGGATTGATGCCGGCGGGAGGGTCCGTCGAGCCGGTGTCGGACGCTCCTCTCCCCCGCCCTTGAATCGTCCCGACCCCCGGGCGCGCGTTACACTGGTTTGGTCATCCCGGGGATGGCCCCGGACGTCGTGGGAGGCGGCATGCCAAAGGTCAGCATCATCGTCCCGGTCTATAACGCGGAGGGCACCCTCAGGCGCTGCGTCGACAGCATCCTCAGGCAGGACTTCACGGACTTTGAGCTGCTATTGGTGGACGACGGTAGCTCCGACTCGTCTCCTGCCATCCTCGACTCGTACGCCGAGGAGGACCACCGCGTCAGGGCGATACACCGCGATAACAGCGGCGTCTCGGAGACCAGGAACGCCGCGATGGACCTCGCGCGGGGAACCTACCTGCAGTTTCTCGACGCCGACGACTGGATCGCCCCCGATGCCACGAGGCTCCTGGTGCGCGCCATGGAGGACAACGACGCAGACATGGTGATCTGCGACTTCTATCGCGTGGTTGGGTCCCGCACCGCCCGCAAGGGCGACATCGACGTGGACCGCCCCGTCACGCGCGAGGAGTACGCCGACCTCATGATGGAGGCCCCGAGCGACTTCTACTACGGGGTGGTGTGGAACAAGCTATTCAAGAGGCAGATCGTGGAGGAGTTCCACATCAGGATGGACCCCAGCATCAGCTGGTGCGAGGACTTCATCTTCAACATGGAGTACGTGCTGCACACCAAGCGCATCTACCCCCTGCAGGTCCCCCTTTATTACTACGTGAAGACCGAGGGTTCGCTTGTCGCAACGAGCGCGAGCATCCCCGGCACCGTGCGCATGAAGCTCGCGGTGATCGAGTACTACAAGAAGTTCTACCAGGCGATCTACGACGAGCGGGACTACCAGCGTCGCAGGCTCGACATCTACCGCTTCTTCCTCACCTCCGCCGGCGACGGGGCGGTGCTCCCGGGGCCGGGTTCGACCAAGCTGGGGAGGGAGCGCACGAGGGCCTACGTGGACCCGCAGATGCGACCCAACCCTCTGGGGAGGCTGTATCTGGAGCAGAAGCTCCTGGACCGCTACCTGGACAACGTCGCGTCGCAGTACGACCTAGACGTGAAGGACGTGCGCCTGCTGGTGTACCTCATGTACTGCGAGACGGCCGGCTCCACCAGGGAGATGGCCGACTACGTGGGGTCGAGCCCGATGTCGGTGTCGGCATCCCTGGCAAAGCTGCGTTCGCGCGGCTATGTGAGCACAAACGCCCCCACGCCCGACGACGAGGAGGACGACGCCACCGCGGACGACGGATACCTTCCAACGGGAAAGCCCCGCAAGGTCACCGGCGCCACGCTCGCCCCGGACTCGGGCGGCATCCTCAAGGCTATCTCCGACGCACTCGATGACTTTGACGCCGCACGCACGCGCGACATGGACCAGGACGAGACGGACTCCCTCGAGGGGCTTGAGGCAAAGGTCTTCGATGCCACGTCCTCGGCGCTCCTCAGGTAGGCCACAGGCCGGAGGGCCACACATTGTGTCCGGCCCATGCGCTACACTCTGCAGCTGTGCGCACCCGGGCCCTCTCACCTTTGCTATGCCGATGGGCAACGGGGCGCGTAATGTCCCATCCCACCCCTGTGAGGTGCACCTTGCCAAAGCACGCTGACCCGGACCCCAGCAAGCAGCCCGAGAAGGAACCGAAGAGGGGCAGGCGGCGCGGCATCGCCGCGCTCTGCGCCGTTGTCGGAGCCGTCGTTGTAGCCTACGCAGTTGGCTTCGCGTTCTTCTCCACCCACTTTGTCCCCGGAACAACCGTGAACGGCACGGACGTCTCCGGAATGGACCAGGCTGCACTCGAGCGGCTGGTCAACCAGGGCATCTCCGGCTGGGAGGAGAAGGCCCAGGGCCCCAACGGCTTCTCCCTCACCCTCAAGGCGTCGGACGTCTCGCTCAAGGCGGACGCGTCTGCGTACGCCCGCGGGGCGATGGACCAGAACCACCCGGAGCGCTGGCCGCTCGGCCTGTTCGAGAAGACGCAGGTCCACGTGACGGAGGCCACGAGCTACGACGAGACGGCGCTCAAGGCTGCCGTCGCATCGGCGGTCGAGACGTACAACGCCAGCGCCACGCAACCCACCAACGCGGGAATCGAGTACAACTCTGACCAGAAGGCATTCGTCGCGACCGACGAGGCCGTGGGGACGGCGCTCGATGCGGACGCGGTTGAGAAGGCCGTCGCCTCTGGGGTCGCGTCCCTTTCCACCGACGTCAGGCTGGACGACTCGGTCCTGGCACAGCCCTCGCTGGGAAAGGACGACGCCACCCTGAAGGAAACCCTCAAGCGCGCCAACCAGATTCTCGCCCTCAAGATCCCCCTCTCGCTGGACGGTAAGACGCTCGCCACGGTGGGCTCCGACCAGCTCTCGGGCTGGGTGAGCGTGAGCAACGGGACGCAGATCGACGTGAGCCGCGATGCCATTGCCAGTTGGGTGAGCGACCAGCTTTCAGACCAGGTCGCGTCGTCAGACGAGGAGCACGACTGGGCGCTGGACAGCGACTCGCTCGCGGGCAGCATCTTCGACGCCGTGTGCAACGCGAGCTCGGATGCCATCGAGATCCCCCGCACGCTCGTGGGGACGCGCCCGGCGGAGTCGGAGGGAGCCCGCGAGCAGGGACGCCACATCGACGTTAACCTGACCACCCAGTACGCGCGGTTCTACGACTCGGACGGCACGGTCATCTGGCGCTCGTACTTTGTCTCGGGTGACACCAGCGAGGGCCGCGCGACCCCCACGGGGACCTTCCACATCAACAACAAGATGACCGACCAGACCCTCGTCGGCGCGGACGAGGACAAGGACGGCGAGCCTGATTACAGGAGCAAGGTCAGCTACTGGATGCCGTTCCAGGGCAACTCCGTGGGACTGCACGACGCCCCGTGGCGCAGCTCCTTTGGCGGGACCATTTACCAGTGGAACGGCAGCCACGGCTGCATCAACCTGCCGAGCCAGAGCGCGGCGGAGCTCTACTCGCTCGTAAAGGTGGGCGACAAGGTCATCGTGCACACCTAGCGGCACTGCTCCTTCAGCGTCGCCACGATCTCCTCAACGCGCGCCTTGGCAACGTTGACCTGGTCAAGCGCGTCCTGGATGCGCGACTGGACCAGCACGTCCGCAACCGCCCCGTCAAACAGGTAGTCGGCAAGCGAGAGAAACCCGTCTATTTCGATGTCGGGCAGGTTAAGGTTGCGCACGTCCTTGAGCTCGCTGGAGAAGCGAACGAGGTCGCGGCGCGCCTGCTCAATCTGGTCACGGGCGTCGTCGATGCGGGAGTGCTTAATCGCAGTGGTGATGAAGCCACCGCCAAAGATGTCCGCCAGGCCCCAGTTGCTGGCGCTCTTGAGGGTCTTCCGCGCCTCCTCGAGGCTTGCCAGCGCATCCTCCCCGGCAGCTATGGCCTCGTCAAGCTCTCGCGCGTCGCTCTTGTTCATGGCAACCCCTCTCAGCCTGTGCATGTTGGCATTCTCCCCATCGGTGGACGGCGGCAAACAAATGCCACCCAACGACACAGCCAACGGATAGGGGAGCTAGTAGGAAGCGCTGCAGGGGATTCCGAGGGCGCGCACCCTCTGGCATATGCCATCAAGCGTGGCACGAGACGCCTTGCGAAGCCCCGGGTACGGGGTCTCGCGCGCGATGGTGTAGACGGTGACGGCCTGCGGCGCTATACGCTCGAGGGCCCGCAGCCAAGGCGCCACGTACCTCTCGCCCGTGTTGTCGATGGGCCGCCCGTCGACCTCTCCCCCAAGGAAGATGGTCTGCACAATCACGTGGCCGTCAAACGACGCGAGCGTCGAGACAACCTGGTCAACGTCGTAGGGACCCACGGGACGGTCGATGCGACGGATGGCGTCGGGGTCCACGGTGTCGAGCTTGAGGATGTTGTCGTCCACGCGCAGGAGGGCCGCATGCACGCGGGGATCGCCCGCGCGGGTGGCGTTGGAGAGCACGGCGACCTTTGCCGTGGGGCACAGCTCGTCTCGCAGCCGAAGCGCCCCGTTCACCACCTCGGGGAAGTCTGGGTTGAGGGTGGGCTCCCCGTTGCCCGCAAGCGTGACCACGTCGGGCGAGACGCCCTCTGCCGCCATCTGGCGCAGCTTCTGCCCAAGCGCGGCAACGATCCTCTCCCCCGACGGGAAGGGCGCACTTGTCCGCCTCTGGGAGTTGGTCCCGTTCTCGCAGTACACGCAGTCAAAGCTGCAGTGCTTGCCTTCCGTTGGGTTGAGGTTGACCCCCAGCGAGACCCCGAGCCTCCTGCTATGGACCGGCCCATACACCAGGCTGGAATGCAGAAACGTCGACATGCTCCCTCTCCCCCGCATCGCGTTTGGCATGTATGCCCATTCTCTCGCAGCTCGCGGCGTGTGGGCAGGGGAGAAACGCGGCGGACCCAAACCAGGCGGCGTGGCTCGCGGAAGGCTGGCGCAGACTGTCGCGCGGCGACGGACGCGATACCTGCGCAACCGCCAACACGTGCCATAATGGTTTCGCAAGCGCGGCGCAATGCGCCGGCAACACGACCAGGAGGCCGCACACAATGAAGAAGGTCATCACCTTCGCCATCCCCTGCTACAACTCGGCGGAGTACATGGACCACTGCATACAGTCGATCCTCGAGGGGACCTCGTACGCCAAGGACGTGCAGGTCGTAATCGTGGACGACGGATCCCAGAAGGACGACACCCCCGCCAAGGCAGACGAGTGGGAGCAGAGGTACCCGGACATCGTGAAGGCGGTGCACCAGGAGAACGGGGGCCACGGCATCGCGGTGCTCAAGGGCCTCTCCGTTGCCGAGGGAACCTACTTCAAGGTGGTGGACTCGGACGACTGGCTTGACGACGAGGCCCTGCCCAAGCTGATGGACAAGCTCCGCGAGTTCGACCGCCTGGGCGAGCGCGTGGACCTCGTGGTCACCAACTACATCTACGACCATACCCTCGAGGGCAAGCGGCACGCGGTCAACTATCGCCACGCCCTCCCCGTGGGCAGGACCTTCCGTTGGAACGACATGGGGCACTTCATGATGTCGCAGAACCTGCTCATGCATTCGCTCTGCTACCGCACGGACGTCCTGCGCGACGGCGGCGTGCCCATGCCCGCCCACACGTTCTATGTGGACAACATCTATGCCTACGTCCCTCTCCCCCGCTGCAAGGCCATCTACTACCTGGACGTGGACCTGTACCACTACTTCATCGGCCGCGAGGACCAGAGCGTGAACGAGAAGGTCATGGCGGGGCGCATTGACCAGCAGGTTCGCATCACGCGCATCATGATGCACGCCTACCACCTGTACGATGACATCGACAGCTACGCGCTGCGCGCCTACATGGTCAACTACTTCGTGCTGATGATGGCCATCTGCTCGGTTTTCAGCGAGCTCAGCGACCACCCCGACGCCATGGACGAGCTCGGCGACCTGTGGGCCGAGCTCCACGACTACGACCGTCGCATGTGGAGACGTGCACGCCTGGGCATCTGCGGCTTGGCAACGAACCTCCCCGGCAGGGGCGGCAAGCTCGCAACGGTCGCCATCTACCGAACGGTCGCCAAGATCTTCAAGTTCAACTAGCGCCTTCGGGGGAGAGACCCGATCGCACGGCGCCCCGTCCGCCTTCGCTGGCGTGCGGGGCGCCTTCGTCTTGCGACGGCCGCTACCGCGTCACGGCGCTCACTCCTGCCAGTCGACCCAGTCGTCACTGTTTGCGGACGTCTCGGCCTGAAGGCGGGAGGCGTCTCCCGACCACGTTGCCACGGGCGCCTCGCCAGACGAGAGATGCCGCGGGACCTGCGCCCCCAGGTCCATGCCCTGGGGAGGAACGGGGGCGGCGGGGCCGTTCGCTCGGTTGCCCGCACGATAGAAGGAACCACGGCACGGAAGGCCCACGTGCGCCAGCTCGCGGGCGGCACGCCAGACGACGGGCAGGTAGAGAATCGTCACCAGCCCGTAGAAGAACAGGGTGTAGGCGGCATCCGAGCCGCTCGACACGTAGTTGGTGGTATTCGCCTCGCCCAGGAGGCCGTTCGCCACAAACATCACCAGGAAGTCGTCGAGCCCGTGGAAGAGGGCCGCCCCACTGATGGACTCGTCGCGCACGACCGCGACGGCGAGCACGAACCCATAGGTGCCGGTCTGGGCGATCTTGAGCACCGCCTGGCCGGACTGCAGCGGGTCCCCCCAGGCCACGTCGCCAAACGAGATGTGCGCGCAGCCAAACAGAAGCGAGCTCAAGACGCAGGCGACAACGAGGCCGCCGCGCCTCCCCCCAAGGCGCGCCTGCAGTCCGCCCAGCAGGAGGGCGCGGAACATACACTCCTCCTCGATGCCGATGCAGAGGCAGAGCAGCGCCAGGTTGGCGACGTTTGCCACCCAGTGCGGCGAGAGCTGCGACGAGTCCTGCAAAAACGAGTACAGGTCCATGCCTCCCAGGAACGCGCTCACCACGAGGAGCCACCACCCTAGGCGGAAGATGCCGCCCATCCCGCGGCGCGTGGGGCGCAGGAGCCGCCGCCCACCCAGCGCGCACACCAGGACAACGGAGGAGATTGCCCCTCCCAAGGTGAACGCGAGGTTCTCGTCCAGCCCCAGGTCGTAGAAGGCGTACCCAAGGATCGCCTCGCCAATAAAGGCCACGACAAGGGCGAGAAGCGCAAGGAGCATCCTCGCTGTCCCGCGCGGCTTCCTGGCCAACTCCCTCTCGTCCATGCAGGCCTCCCAAGCGAGAGGGACACGCCCCTCTCCCCCATCGACGTCGCCGGTGGCACCCACGCGTCACGCACGCCCCGGGTGCCTCTTCAAACGATGATAGGCGAGACCCGACTTGGAATGGCCCAAGGCGCAAGCCTCGTGCCAGCAAACCCGCAGCGGCCCGGGGACAGGCTCCTCCCCCGTTCAAAGGGGGCCCGTAGAAACCGCTGACGGGAACCCCCTCGCCTGCGATGACCGCAACAGGGAATACCCGCGCGGAGCAAGACGGCGCGGGAACACGAGGGTCTTTTCATATGGACGAGGGCCCCGGACAAAACCACGGAGCCCCCACTTTTTCGGGCTACCGGACCCCGCCGAGGGAAACACCCGCGGCTCTGGGGACCTGCCCTGTGCACGTACTCTTGTATTCCCCTCGTCGGGATCCCTAATCAGGCGAGACGAACCACGTCATTTCTCCATCCCGTCATCCGACGGCTACAGGGCGCAGGACCAGCGCACGTTCTCGTTGTCCAGGTCCTCCGGCTTCACGAGCGTGAGGCGGGCCGCCTCCCAGCAGCGATGCTCCTTCACGATCGTTGCGGGGACGCCGGCGACCGTTACGTTTGCGGGGACGTCCTTCACCACGACGGCGCCGGCACCAACCTTAACGTTGTCGCCCAGGTGGATGTCGCCCAGGATGGTGGCGTTGGCACCCACCATAACGTTGTTGCCGAGCGTGGGATGGCGCTTGCCACCGTGATGCCCGGTCATCCCCAGCGTGACGCCCTGGTACAGCATGCAGTCATCGCCGATGATCGCCGTCCCGCCAATCACGATTCCCATGCCGTGGTCGATGGAGAAGCGGCGCCCGATGGTGGCGGCAGGATGGATCTCGATCCCATAGCGACGGCGGGACCTGCGAGAGAGAAACTGTGCAAGCCCCTTTGCGCCGTGCTCCCACAGCCAATGCTGGCGACGGTACGCCCAAATCGCATGGAGCCCGGTGGAGAAGAGGACCACGTTGGCGTCCGAGGTGGCGCTGGGGTCCCTCCTCCTCATAGCTGCCACGTCCTCGCGCATATGCGAGAGCCAGGAGCCGCGCCTCTCGCGCGACCCCTGGTCTGTCATATGCTCGGAGCGGCTCAAAGAATCCGCCTGAGACATTCCCGCTCCCTACAGGTCCATGGAGAGGTAACGCTCGCCGGTGTCGGGGAGAACGGCGACGATGACCTTCCCCGCGTACTCGTCGCGCTGGGCGAGCTCGACGGCTGCGGCGACGGCAGCGCCGGAGGAAATGCCCACGAGAAGGCCGAACTCGGATGCGAGGCGCTTCTTGGTCTCGATGGCGTCATCGGAGGTAACGGGCACAATCTCGTCGACCACGGAGCGGTCGAAGGTCTTGGGGACGAAGCCCGCGCCAATGCCCTGGATGCGGTGCGCGCCAGCGGGCTTGCCCTCGAGGACGGCGGACTCAGCCGGCTCGACCGCGATGCCCTTGACGGAGGGCTTCTTCTCCTTGAGGTACTTGGCGGTGCCGGAGATGGTTCCGCCGGTGCCTACACCCGCGACGATGGCGTCGACGGCGCCCTCGGTGTCCTTCCAGACCTCGGGGCCGGTGGTCTCATAGTGGGCCTTGGGGTTGGCGGGGTTCACGAACTGGCCGGCGACGATGGAGCCGGGCGTCTGGGCCTTGAGCTCGTCGGCCTTGGCGACCGCACCCTTCATGCCCTCCTTTCCGGGGGTGAGGACGATCTTGGCGCCATAGGACGCGGCGAGCTTGCGACGCTCGACCGACATGGTCTCGGGCATGACCAGGATCATGTGATACCCGCGCGCGGCGGCGAGCATGGCAAGGCCGACGCCCGTGTTACCGCTGGTGGGCTCGATGATGGTGCCGCCCGCCTGGAGGGAGCCATCGGCCTCGGCGGCGTCGATCATCGCCTTGGCGATGCGGTCCTTGATGGACCCGCCGGGGTTGGTGGCCTCGTACTTTCCGTAGATGGTGGCCTTCCCGCCCACGAGGGCGGAGAGGTTCACGAGTGGCGTTGTACCAATCAAGGACTCGACGCGGTTTGCAACCTGCATGGTGGTGCCTCCTAGACTGTGACGCTCTTCACTGGATGCGAGTTGGTCGTGCGGCACGCATGCCGTCGCTCGGCTCGCCACTAGTAGGGTGCCACTAGTATTCCTACCTTGCAAGTAGGTTTTTGGAAAATGCGGCACCCTCCGGAATGTGGCGACCCGGAGGGGGGGTGAAGGGCACCTCTCGCCCTTGGGTATCATCCCCTCTGGGCTTTTTGCCAACGCACGCACGAGGGGACGGACGAGGAGGTCGCCATGGCCATCAACACGAAGAACGGTCTCATGCTCCAGGCATTCTCCTGGTACCTCCCGTCAGACGGTCAGCACTGGCGCCGCCTGGCACAGATGGCACCCCGCCTTCGCGAGGAGGGATTCACCTCGGTGTGGATGCCGCCGGCATACAAGGGCCAGGCTGGCACGGAGGACGTTGGATACGGGGTCTACGACCTGTGGGACCTGGGCGAGTTTGACCAGAAGGGCACCGTCCGCACCAAGTACGGGCTGAGGAGGGAGTACCTCTCCGCCATCAAGGCGATCCAGGCCGAGGGCATCGACGTCCTGGCCGACATCGTGCTCAACCACCGCATGGGGGCGGACGGCGCACAGAAGGTCATGGCCCAGCAGGTGAGCCAGGACGACCGCAACCAGCCGGTGGGCGAGCCCAGGCAGATAGAGGCCTATACGCGCTTCGTCTTCCCCGGTCGCGCCGGCAGGCTCGACGACTTCAAGTGGGACAGCACCTGCTTCACGGGCGTCGACTACGACGAGGCGACGCAGGAGACGGGCGTGTTCCGCCTGCTGGGCAAGGACTGGGCTGGCGACGTGAGCCACGAGATGGGCAACTTCGACTACCTGATGGGGGCCGACGTCGACCTGGGGGACGAGCGGGTGAGGCACCAGCTCGACAAGTGGGGCAAGTGGTACCTCTCGCTCACCGGGGTCGACGGGGTACGCCTGGACGCGGTAAAGCACATGAGCCGCTCCTTCTACCTTGACTGGCTGGGCAGCATGCGCCGGGCGACGGGACGGGAGCTGTTCTGCGTGGGCGAGTACTGGTCCGCCGACCTGGGCGAGCTGTTGGCCTACCTGGGCGACGAGCGCGCGATGAGCCTGTTCGACGTCCCCCTGCACTTCAACTTCTACCGCGCCTCCACCGCAGGCGACGACATCGACCTGGCGCACATCCTGGACGGCAGCCTGGTTGGAGCCGACCCCGTCCACGCGGTGACGTTCGTGGACAACCACGACACGCAACCCGACCAGGCGCTGGAGTCGACCGTGCAGCCGTGGTTCAAGCCCCTCGCCTACGCTCTGATCCTGCTGCGCGAGGAGGGCTACCCCTGCGTGTTCATGAGCGACCTCTTCGGCCTCCCCAACGATGGCATCCCCGCCGTCCCCGAGCTGGAGCTCCTCATGGAGGTGCGCAGGCGCTTCGCCTATGGCGCGCAGCGCGACTGGTTCGACGAGCGCGACCTTGTTGGCTGGACCCGCGAGGGCACGGCACGCCACGGTTCCTCGGGTGCCGCCGTGCTGCTCTCCACCCGCAGGGGCGATGCGGCAAAGCGCATGTGCGTGGGAGAGGGACACGCGGGCGAGACGTGGCGTTGCGTCCTTGGCTGTGACGGTACCGTCACGATCGGCGACGACGGGTGTGCCGACTTTCCTACCGGCGGAGCCCTCCTGACGCTGTACCTCCCCCAGGCGGCTGCCGACAAGCTGGACAACATCCCCATCCTCGTGAGGCCACAGGGAAGCGAGGGCTGACGGCGTCGCGTCGACGGTCGCCTGACGGTTCCCTTGCGGACATGGGAGGAGAGATTCGCGCCGCCATGGCTTGCGCTCGCTCCGATGGCAGCGCGACTCTCCTGGAGTAATGCATGCGAGGAGGCAGCGACTCTCCAGCCGCGAAACCACAGATCGTTGCGTCCAACGAACCCGTTGCCCATGCAAAAGAGGTCAGAGAATGGGCGGGGATGCGGGTCTCGGGCGCTGGCGTGACGCACTGGTACGGTAGAGGCGAGGTAGCTGAGAGTGGTCGCGAACCCACCGCGGTTTGCGGGGAAAGACGTTATCCAGACGGATTCCGCCCTTGATGGCAGAGTGCTTAGAATTCCCGGTGCCCGCGCGGATTTCGGGCGATTGGACCCATGCAAGCCCTGGGAAAGTTAAGCATGTTGCTCCGAAATCCATGCAGCCCCCGGCCAGGTTAAGCACCAAGGACGCACAACCCGTTCGAGTACCGGCAGGGCTAAGCATCACACCGGAGTACCCACCCGATGACGCCCGGCTCTCCCCGACCTCATGGTGGGATAGCCGTTTCACGCCCAAAGCTTCCCGAGCCCACACGGATGCCGCCCCTCCGAGCCCGGCGCACCCGCACGCATGGGGAGAGCCCAGCCATCATGGTCCAACCGAGCTGCTCAGCACGGTCCTCCAGGTACGGAGGGCAGGCATCGCATTCTTTGACTTCTTTTCCAAACCCGTGCGTCCCGCATCCCACCCGGGGCGCCGTCCGCCCCTCGGACGACGACACCCCCATGCGCGACGCCAGTGCGGAAACGCCCGCTGGCCGATCATTTCGTGGGCCCAATTGGTCCAATCCCCCCGCAATGCCGACGGATGGGGTTGCGAGCGGTGTGTATCGCTTCTATCCCCAGTGCTCCCGTAAGCCGCGCGTCATCCGACGGTCAGGGCAGCCAAGTGCAAGCTTGCGGCAAGCCAACTGTGAGAGAATCATCACGTCAGGTGGTTACCTGCGGAGAGGAAGAACCATGCTCAGGATCGGGCTGCTCACGAGCGGCGGGGACTGCCAGGCCCTCAACGCCACGATGCGCGCAATCGTCAAGACCATCATGAACAAGTCCAAGGAGCCGGTGAAGGTGTACGGCTTTGAGGACGGCTACCAGGGGCTCATCTACGGGAGGTACCGCACCATGGCGTGGGCGGACTTCTCGGGCATCCTGACCCAGGGCGGGACCATCCTGGGGACCAGCCGCACCCCCTTCAAGCGCCTGGACATCCCCGAGGCCGATGGCGTCGACAAGGTCGCCGCCATGAAGAAGAACTACGCAAAGCTGCAGCTGGACTGCCTGTTCATGCTGGGTGGCAACGGCTCCACCAAGACCGCGAACCGCCTTGCCCAGGAGGGCCTCAACGTGATCGCCCTCCCCAAGACCATCGACAACGACACCTATGGCACCGACCTCACCTTTGGCTTCACGAGCGCCATCGACGTCGCGACCAGGTACCTGGACGAGATAAAGACCACGGCGAGCTCGCACGGCCGCGTCTTCGTAGTCGAGATCATGGGGCACAAGGTGGGCTGGATCCCGCTCTACGCAGGCGTCGCCGGTGGCGCCGACGTCATCCTGATCCCCGAGATCCCGTACGAGATGGGCAACGTGGTGAAGGCCATCGAGAAGCGCGAGAAGGACGGCGGCCGCTTTGCCATCGTCGCGGTGGCCGAGGGTGCCATCAGCAAGGAGGAGGCGGCCCTCCCCAAGAAGGAGTACAAGGCGCGCGTGGCCGCACGCACCAGCCCGTCGGTCGCCTATGACATCGCCGACCAGATCGCCGCGGCGACCGGGCGCGAGGTCCGCGTGGGCATTCCGGGCCACACGCAGCGCGGCGGCATCCCCGACGCCCAGGACCGCATCTTCGCCACGCAGTGCGGGGTCGAGGCCGCGATGGCCTGCCTCAAGGGCACATTTGGCGTGATGGTCGCGCAGGTTGGCGGCGCCATGACCCTGGTACCCCTCCAGGAGGTCGCCGGCAAGCTCAAGTACGTCGACACCAACAGCGACCTGGTGCGCGAGGCGCGCCAGCTAGGGATCAGCTTCGGCGACAAGTAGCGCGTGACGTCACAACAGGGAGAGACCCTCGCCCCGCCGGGATTGCCACCAGTCCCGGCGGGGCGCTTCTCTCCCCTGCCGATGCCCGCCAACGCGCGGAAATGTTACCAGTTGGTGATGAGAGGGTATTCCTACCTTGCCGGTGGGTGTTTTGCCCTATGATGCCACCAACCACTACGGAAGAGGGAGGTTCGCATGGCACGTCTGGCGATGTGTTGTCGCTGTACGCACGCGTTTGTGTACTAGCCAGACACCATTGAATCGAGGCATGCCATCATGTGCGAACTCTTTGCCGTCAACTCAAAGTCACCCATCAACGTCAACCGCTACTTGGCGGAGTTCTACGACCACAGCCACGGGAACCCCCACGGCTGGGGGCTGACGTACCGCGAGGGAGGCTCCGACGACACCGTGAGGCTCTGGCGCGAACCCGTCGCCGCGTACGAGTCCAAGCTTCTGCCGACCCTGTTGGAGCGCCCGATCGAGGCCAGCCACCTGCAGGCACACATTCGCAACGCGACCTGCGGCACGCTGAGCCCGGAGAACTGCCACCCCTTCCGCGGAAGCGACATCACCGGTCGCGACTGGACCATGATCCACAACGGCATCCTCTTCAACGAGGGCATGCTCTGGGGCTACGACCAGCGCGAGGAGGGGCAGACCGACAGCGAGCGCGCCATGCTCTTCTTCCTCGACGTGGTGGACGAGGCGGCGCTGCGCTCAAACGGGCGCCTGGGCTTTGACCAGACCTTCGACGCACTTGCCGGCGCTGTGTCGCAGCTGGGCAACCAGAACAAGCTCAACGTGATCCTGGACGACGGAACGTACACCTACGTGCACACCAACACGTCCGAGGTGACCCTGTACTTCAGGCACGTGGGCGACGGCCTGGTGTTCAGCACCTATCCCCTGGGCGGGCCTAACGAGGCAGACGCATGGTCCCCCGTCCCCCGCAACCGCCTGATCGCGTATCGCGACGGAAAGCTGGTCAAGACCTCCGCGCCCCACGGCTACGTGTTCTGCGAGGCGATTCTGGACATCCGCCGTGCCCTGGGCGAGACCTACGTGCCGCCAAAGCAGCAGGTCGCCTAGCTGGCTGGGAGGCCCTCACGGGTCCGGGGCAAGCAAGAATGGCGCCGCCGCATCCCCGGGCTGGGGGTACGGCGGCGCTTGCATGCCAGCGGGATGGGCCGCGGGCGGGAGTCATGGCCTCTCTCCCCTACCCCAGGGTCGCGGACTCCGCGCCCTCGATGGCGACGTTGGTGGAGAGGAACGCTCGCAGCGCCCTGATGCCCAGCGCGGTGTCGTGCGAGCCGGTGGTCTCGTAGCTGGAGTGCATGGCAAGCTGCGGGAGCCCCACGTCAACTGCATGCACGCTGACCTGCGTGTTAGAGAGGTTGCCCAGGGTGGAGCCGCCCTGCATGTCGCTGCGGTTTGCAAAGTGCTGCAGCGGCACCCCCGCGTCGTCGCAGACCGCTCGGAACACGGAGCGGCTGAAGGCGTCGGTGGTGTAGAGCTGGTTGGCCGCCTCCTTCACCACCAGGCCGCCGTTGAGCCTGCAGCGGTTGGCGTCGTCCGCGCGCTCCGGGTGGTTGGGGTGCACGGCGTGAGCGTTGTCGCAGCTCACGAGGAACGAGCGCGAGAGCGCCCTGAGGTAGCCCTCCTCGGTCATGCCCAGGGCGAGGGACGAGCGGAGGAGCACGTCGTGCAGGAAGGTCGAGAGGGCCCCCTGCTTGGTGTTGGAGCCCACCTCCTCGTTGTCAAAGCAGCAGTACACGGTGATCGCGGACTCGTTACGAGACGTGAGGAACGCCACGAGCGACGCATACGCACACTGCAGGTCGTCGAGCTTGGGGGACGACACGAACTCGCTCGCGGCGCCCCACACGCAACCCGGCTGGCGGTTGACCAGGAAGAGGTCGCGCCCCAGCACGTCGTGCGGCTCCACGCCCAGCTCGCCCGCGATCAGGCGGTCGACGTCGGCCGCCTTCAGCTCCCCGGCGGAGAAGAGCGGGCACAGGTCGACCTGGCGGTTGGGCGCAAAGCCCTTGTTGACGTCGTGGTCCATGTGGATGGCGAGGCTGGGGATAAGCACCAGGTCGCGGTCGGGCGCGAGGAGGCGGCTGCGCACCGTGCTGCCGTCGCGCACCATCACGCGACCGGCAACGGAGAGCGGGCGGTCAAACCAGGTGTGGTCGATCATGCCGCCATAGGCCTCCACGTTCAGCCGCAGCGTTCCCTCGGGACCCTCCAGCGCGGGGGCGTCCTTGAGCTTGAACGTGGGAGAGTCACCGTGGGCCGCCGTCATCTGAAAGTGGGGCACGTCGATTGCGTCACCCACACGCAGAGCGATCACGCTGGACCCGTTGCGCGTTGCGTAGTAGGTGCCACCGGGCTCCAGGTGCCACTCCTCACCCTCGGGGAGCTGCTCAAAGCCCGCCGCCTCAAGCCTCCCCGCAATCGTCCTGGTGGTGTGGAACATGCTGGGGCAGCTCGCGATGAAGTCGATCAGGTCGCGCGAGACCTCCAGGTCGTCCTCCATGCCGTCCATGTGTCCTCCTTCTCTCGGCACCCGCATCGACCCGTTGGTCGACTCGCAGCGCCATGGAATTGTCGTCTCTCACCCAGCTTAGCGCGAGGACGGGCGAGAGGGGCGTTGCCACACCGCCCGCGCCCCTCCCACCGGCTTCCCGCGCCATGGGGTCTACCCGCAGTCTTTGTCCAAGAAGAGGAGCAGGGAGGTCATCCGGCTGGAAGCCGTTCGCCACTAGGTAGTCCCCGTGGATTGGTATTGGGTCCAATCTCCCCTGGATCGGCAGGGGGGGCTCGCCTAGCTGGGAAGCATTCCTCCCTACGGGTAATTCCTCCAGTGATTTTCGCATTATGGCAACAGGATCCCGATGTGAGCGCTTTTGAGCAGGAGTCCTAGGAGGGGCTCAAACGGATGGTAGCGCTTGCGCAGGCAAGCCAATCATGCGGCTTTCTGCGTCCCGACGGTTGGCAGCAACATCCCTTTATGAGTGCTCACATCGGGAGCTAGCCGCCATCTGAAAGCTCAAGCTGCCGTAATTGGCAACGCGCGCCCGACATGAGCACTCACATCGGGCCCCCTCTGCCATCCGCTGCTAACAGGGATAATCACCGACCCCTCTACCAGCAGGAATGAAGAGGGCACGCAGCCGCCTTGCTCTGACCCACCTGCAGAAACGCTCACATCGGGACTTCCCTGCCATGGTTCGAATCATGATGTCAGCTGATACCAGCAAGCCGGCGGGCTGCCACGCTCCCAGCATCGTTCGTCCAACCGGCGGACCAAATATTGCAGCCCGCCACGTTGTTGCGCGGGCTCCCCCTTCTTTCCGCTCTTTTGAAAGACCAGCCTCGCGTTGGGAAAAGCGACTCCAGAGCTCCACGGAACAGCCGAGGGGCACGTCAGCGAACGTATGGGCACCCACGCGGGCGACATGCCGCTATGATTCGAATCCTGATGCCTTGAGCTCTGGCGATTCTCGGCTGCTGACTCTCCCCGTCAACGCAAAGCTGCCCCACGCGGGAATCCGCGGGGGCAGCTGACGGATCAGAGACCTGCCGAGCCCTACGCAAAGCCGAGCGCGAGCCCGACCAGGCGCACGACGAGGGCGATGACCCAGGCGACCACGCACTGGAACACCACGACCCCGAGCGCGAAGCGACCGCCCTGCTCGCGCCTGATGGCGGCGATTGCGGCGACGCAAGGCGTGTACAGCAGGCAGAACACCAGCAGCGAGAGCGCGGAGAGGGGCGAGATCAGCGAGGTGAGGGTGCTGACGCTCCCAAAGAGCACGCTGAGGGTGGCAACCACGACCTCCTTGGCCATGAAGCCTGCGATGAGGGCGGTGGTGACCCTCCAGTCGGCGAAGCCGAGCGGTGCAAAGATAGGAGAGATCCAGCTCGCGATGACGGCGAGGATCGACTGGCTGGGGTCGGAGACCATCTGGAAGGCGGGGCTGAAGGTCTGAAGCACCCAGATGACCACGGCGGCGGCGAAGACCACGGTGAACGCCCTCTGGAGGAAGTCCTTGGACTTCTCCCACATGAGCTGGAGGACGCTGCGGGCGGACGGCATGCGGTAGTTGGGAAGCTCCATCACGAAGGGAACCGCCTCGCCCTTGGCGAACGTGCGGTGCGAGATGGCGGCGACGGTCACCCCCACCAGGATGCCCAGCAGGTACAGGAAGAGAATCACGACGGCGCCGGTGCCCGGGAAGAACGCCGCGGTGAAGTAGGCGTAGATCGTAAGCTTGGTAGAGCAGCTCATGAACGGCGTGAGAGCAACCGTGATCTTGCGGTCGCGCTCGGAGGGCAGGGTCCGGGTGGACATGACCGCGGGGACCGTGCAGCCAAAGCCCACGAGCATCGGCACGATGGAGCGGCCGGAGAGCCCGATCTTCCTCAGTGGCTTGTCCATCACGAACGCGATGCGCGCCATGTAGCCGGTGTCCTCCAGCAGCGAGAGGAAGAAGAACATGGTGACGACGATGGGCAGGATGGGCAGCACCGTCCCCACCGCGTTGAAGATGCCGTCGATCACGAGCGAGTGCAGGACTGGGTTGGTGCCCGCCGCCGTGAGCCCGGCGTCAGCCGCGTTGGTGAGCCACGTGACCCCATCGGCGACGAGGTTCTGGAGGAACGCCCCCACAACGTTGAAGGTGAGCCAGAACACCAGCGCCATGATGCCCACGAACGCTGGGATCGCGGTGTAGCGTCCCGTGAGGATGCGGTCCACGCGCTCGCTGCGCTCGTGCTCCCTCGACTCGTGGGGCTTGACCACGCAGCGCGCCACGACCTTCTCGATGAAGGAGAACCGCATGTCCGCGATGGCCGCCGCGCGGTCAAGGCCGCGCTCGTCCTCCATCTGGACGATGATGTGCTCGATGGTCTCGCGCTCGTTCTGGTCGAGCCGCAGCGCCTCCTCCACGGCGGGGTCGCCCTCCACGAGCTTGGTCGCCGCAAAGCGCAGCGGGATGCCCGCGCGCTCGGCGTGGTCCTCGATGAGGTGCATGATCGCGTGGAGGCAGCGATGAACGGCGCCCCCGTGGTCCTCCGGGCTGCAGAAGTCCTGCCGACCGGGACGCTCCTGGTACTTGGCAACATGAAGCGCGTGCTCGATGAGCTCGTCCACACCCTCGTCCTTCGCCGCCGAGATGGGAACCACCGGGATTCCCAGCATGTCCTCCATGCGGTTGACGTGGATCGACCCGCCGTTGCCCTGGAGCTCGTCCATCATGTTGAGCGCGAGGACCATCGGCCGGTCAAGCTCCATGAGCTGCATCGTGAGGTACAGGTTGCGCTCGATGTTGGTGGCGTCCACGATGTCTATGATGCCCGTGGGACGCTGGTCCAGGATGAAGTTCCTGCTGACCATCTCCTCCTGGCTGTAGGGGCTCATGGAGTAGATGCCGGGCAGGTCGGTCACGTCCGTGTTGGCATGGCCGCGGATGGCGCCGTCCTTGCGGTCCACGGTGACGCCTGGGAAGTTGCCCACATGCTGGTTGGAGCCTGTTAGCTGGTTGAACAGCGTGGTCTTGCCGCAGTTCTGGTTGCCCGCAAGGGCAAAGGTGAGCGTGGTCCCCTCGGGCAGGGGGTGCTCGGTGGCCTTCACATGGTACTTGCCGCCCTCACCCAGGCCGGGGTGCTCCATGCCGGAGGGCTTGCCCCTCTCCCCTGCGGGAACTGTCGCGTTGTCTGATGGGGAGACGCCAGACCCTGAGTCAGGCGAGACGAGCGTGGCGCCTATGCGGTGGGCATCTGCCACGCGCAGGGTGAGCTCGTAGCCGTGAAGCCTGAACTCCATGGGGTCACCCATGGGGGCGAACTTCACCAGGGTCGCCCGGGCTCCGGGGATGACGCCCATGTCCAGGAAGTGCTGCCGCAGCGCCCCCTCGCCGCCCACGTTGGTGATAACCGCCGTCTGCCCTATCTCCAGGCTCCCCAGCGTCGTGCCGCGCGCATCTGCCATCGAGGTCCCCTCGTCCCGTCCAAAAGTTAGCCAAACGTTCCTTTTGGTCACATGGTAGCCCTTTCGGACGGCTCATGGGGCGAGAGGGACAACAACGCACGGTCGATGCGGCGTCCGTCCGGGTGCACCCTTCCCAGGGCCCCGGCGCAGGGACCCCACCCTGGCCGCCAGCGGGACGCCGACTCCCATGCGCCACGGTCGCTTCCCTGCCGTCTTCGTGTTTCACCTCCCCCAGCCGCCGCTCCTCCTCGCCCACTGCTAGGCTAAGGGGATATGCCTACGCGAGAGGGACCCTGACATGAACCTGAGCCAAGCCATCGAGCACGCCAACGCCTTCGTCTTCCCCGGCTTCATGGCGGACGACGCCACGCTCACCGTGGAGCGCCAGCGCAACGAGGAGGCCATCTGCCTCTTGATGGACGCCTGGAAGTCGACGCCCGCCGGTCAGGAGCCCTTCCCCTTCGACCTGGTGCTGGGGCTGGCGGACAGGAACCGCGTGAGCTGTGACAGCTACGGCACCGACCGCCTGCGCAACGTGTCGCCCAGCTGCCTCTCGCGCAGCCTCTCGAACGACGACCTGATCCGCGCCGTGGCCCGCATGCAGCACCGCAACGAGGCGGATGTCAGGCGCACCGCCGGCCCCGACTGCCGCGACCTGGGCATCGCCTACGTGGAGGCGCCCGTCTCGGGCACCGTGGTGGGCATCGACATCGAGACCACCGACCGCGACCCCAGCCGAGGCTACATAGTCAACGTGGGCCTGGAGTTCATGGAGCTTGCCCCCAAGGCAAAGCCCAACCACCCCTTCAGCAGCTGCTGTGGACTCCCCGAGATGTACCGCGAGAAGGGCGTGCCCCTCTCCTTTGTGCACCACATCACCTGGAAGGACGTTGAGGGCAAGAAGCCCTTCCGCTCCAACAAGAAGATGCAGGAGGCAATCCTGGCAGCGCTGACCATGTACCCCTTCATGGCGCACAACGCCGCCTTCGAGGACTCCTGGTTCATGCTCAACATCGACGGCTACGCCGAGGCCCGCAAGGCGGGCAAGGTCGTCCCCATCGACACCCGCGACATCTGTCGCAAGGTCGACCCCGAGTACAAGACCCTCCCCCACGACTCCCGTCCCGCCGCGCTGGAGAGCTGGGCCCGCAGGCGCGGCACCCTCAAGGCAAACGAGAAGGAGCGCCACCTTGGCCTGGAGGACGTGGACCTCATGTTCCGCACCGTCCAGGCGGAGTTTGCCGAGAGGAACATGTTCGCAACCTCCAAGTAGCCCATCGCACCGCCAGGCATCCCCTCGGCGAAATGTCAGGTTCCACCCCCTCGAACGTATTGTTGTCGAAGGCTCGAGCCAGCCAAGTGACAAGGGGTTGACATGCTGAGAAGAAGACGGGACAGCTCGGAGGAGGTGCAGAGGGAGGCACGCCGCCTGGTCGACGAGTACGGCGACCTGACGTTGAGGCTCGCATACACCTACCTGGGGTCGCGCCAGGACAGCGAGGACGTGAGCCAGGACGTGCTATGCAAGCTCCTGTGCAGGAAGGAGCCTTTCAACGGCCCCGAGCACGAGCGTGCGTGGGTCATCCGCTGCACCTCCAACGCCTGCAAGGACCTCCTGAGGAGCGCGTCGAGGCGAAGGAACGTCTCGCTCGACCAGGTCGCCGAGGTGCCGGATGCCACCGCAGAGACGGACGCGGACGACGTCCCGGGAGAGGTGACCAGGGCCGTGATGGGCCTGCCTCCCACATACCGCGAGGTCATCTACCTGCACTACTACGAGAACATGAGCCTTCGGCAGATCGCCGAGGCAGTCGGGGCAAGCGAGGGCGCCGTGGCCAAGAGGCTGAGCCGCGCCCGCGCGGAGCTCCGCGAGAGGCTGGAGGGGAAGAGCGATGAGCGACATGGCAGCGAGGTATCGGGACGAGATGGGTCAGGTCGCGCTCACCAAGGAGCAGAGGGACAGGATGGCGCAGGCAGTTGCCTCTGCAGCCCTGGGTACGCAAGCTAGCGGCGAGGCCCCCGTCGCCGCGTTCCGCCCCCGCAGGCGTCGCGGGCTCGCCGTCGCGGCGGTCGCCGCGGGCATCGCCGTTGCGGTGGGACTGGGCGGCTACGCCTACGCGAGCGGGCAGCTCGTGAGCGTCGCGAGCGCGTTCGACGACGTGTTTGGCGGAGGGACCGCCCCCACCAACGTCACCGACAAGGTCGGCCGCCCGGTCAACGCGGTCGCGACGTGCAATGGCATCACCATCTCCGCAGACGCGATCATGGGAGACGAGCGCAACTACGTGGTGGTCTACAGCATCGCCCGCGCCGACGGCAAGCCGCTCGGCACCGTGGGCACCGACGAGAACGGCACGCTCACGCTGGACGGGCACCCGCTGTCCGCGGACTTCGACCAGAGCGTGGACGGGGCGACCGGTCAGGGCGGCAGCGCGTACTTCTACGACGCCGACCCCTCCGACAACGCGATCCAGCTGGTGACGCAGCTCACTGCCGACACCAACGTGATTGGGGCCACAGTGAACATGCACCTCTCCGCCATCAACGGGCTGGATGACTCCACGCAGTCCGAGACGCCCGTGGCAACGGGGAGCTGGGACCTCAAGTTCAAGCTCAACTACGAGGCGGACTCCGTGAGCCTCAAGCCCACCGGAAGCCTTACCGTGGCGGGAACGGACGCAAGCGTGCAGTCCGTGAGCGTCTCGCCCGTTGCCGTGAGCGTGGACTACACCGTGGACGGCACGGAGGAAGCCCCCAAGACGTCTGGCAGGTGGTCGCCCAAGTACCTCGACCTGGGAGACATCACCGTCACCATGCGCGACGGGACGACCATCACGGTCCCCAGCGGGGCGTGCAGCTCCCACGAGGAGGATGGCAAGACGGTGGTCGAGATGGGCGCGTTCCTGAACCGCACCATCGACCCGTCGCAGGTGGCATCCGTGAGCTTTGGCGGCGTTACCGTGACGGAATAGCCGAAAGACGGGGCGAGACAAGACGGGGCGGCGGGCACCAGATGCCCGCCGCCCCGCGCGTCACGAGGTGAGAGCCACCAATCCTATGCGGCAATCCCGCTCGCGCTGGCACCGTCTGGTACCACGCCGCCACGGGACCCGCGCCCGTCGGCCGTCTGGCGCCTGCCCACCAGCTCGCAGGCCATGGCCCCTCCCAGCACCAGCACGGCACCCAGGATGCGGCCGGGACCCAGGGGCTCCGCGAGCAGGATGGCGGAGAGCAGCACCGCCGAGACGGGCTCGAGGTAGCCAAGGACCGAGACGGACTGCACGCTCAGGCGCCCCATGGCGGAGAAGTACAGGTAGCAGCCCAGGCCGGTGTTCACGAGGCCGAGCATGGCGACCATGGGGAGAGAGGACGGAGCCACGGGCTGCAGCGCCCCGGCGAAGGGCGTGTACAGCGCGACGACCGCGAAGCTCGCGACCAGCTGTATCGTGGCGGCCTCGAGCCCGCCCACGTCGTGGGACCCCTTGCCGGCGATGACCATGACGGCGTAGAAGGCCGCCGCACCCAGGCCGCAGAGGATTCCCCGTGCGGAGCCCAGGCCGCCGGAGCCCTGCGACACAACGAGGTAGGCACCCAGCAGGACCGCGGCGAAGCAGGCGAGCTTGGGGGCACCGAGCCGCTCGTGGAGCAGGAGCGGGGCGAGCGCCATCACGATGACCGGCCCTAGGTAGTACAGCAGGGTGGAGGTCCCCACCCCCACCAGCCGGTAGGCCTGGAAGAGGAACACCCAGCTCACACCCAGGGCTCCACCCGAGACGGCAAGCGCCGCCACCTGGCGGGGATGCTCGCGCCCAACGAGCGGCTGCCGAGAGACGAGCAGGACGACCACGAGCAGTACCGCCCCCAGGAGGGTGCGCAGGAGCACGATCTGCGTGCTGGGGAGCGAGATGCCACTCGCGACTATCCCGTTTGACCCAAACAGCAAGAGCGATGCGAGGTACTTCCCATACGACCGAGACACGAGCCATCCCCTCCACGACGTTTCCCGGGCATAGTCTGACCTTCCCTCTCGTCTGAGAAAAGCGCGAATATCTCATGTGTGTCATGATGCCTCTGCATACCTAACAAGGGAGGGTCAGTGGACGCCAGCATCCTCAAGTACCAGGCCTTCGTGGAGACGGCACGCCTGGGGAGCCTCACGCGCGCCGCGGAGCAGATGGGCTACTCCCAATCGGGAGTAAGCCGCATGATTGCCGACCTCGAGCGCGACTGGGAGGTGACACTGTTCAACCGCGGGCGGCGCGGGATCACCCTGACCCCCGACGGAGAGCGAATCCTACCCGTTGCCCAGCGCCTCTGCTCCGAGTACCACCTCCTCGAGGAGCGCGTGGGAGAGATACGCGGCCTCGAGACCGGGGCCGTCCGCATCGGCACCGTGTCGAGCGTGGCAACCTACATCCTCCCCCGCGTGCTAGGTGACCTGCAGCGCCGCCATCCGCACGTTGACTACGAGCTGTTGCTGGGAGACTACGACCAGATCGAGCGGTGGGTCGACTCCGGGCGCGTGGACGTGGGGTTTCTCCCCTACGAGCCGGGTGCGGGCATCGAGCGCGCCGCCATCGACCGGGACGAGCTGGTCGCCGTGGTCCCGCGGGGGCACGAGCTGGCAGCGCACGATTCGGTGACCCTGCGCGAGCTCGCCCGCGGCCCCTTTCTGATGCTGGAGCAGGAGTCCGCCGGCATGGTGCCGCGCCTGTTCAAGAGGGCACGCCTCTCCCCCAACGTATGGCTCAGGACCTGGGACGACTACGCGATAATGGCGCTGGTCGAGGCGGGGCTGGGGGTCTCGATCCTGCCCTCACTCATCCTGTCACGCTGCCCCTTTGACGTGGCAATCCTGCCACTCGAGCCCAGGGCGTACCGTGACATCTACGTGACGTACCGCCCCCAGGCCGAGCTGTCAAGGGCAACGAGGGACTTCTTAAGGCACCTGGGTCAGAGCCTTGGGGACGCGGGCGAGAGGAGCGAGGGATGACGGTAGGGACCCTGGTTGCCCTGCTCGTGGCAACGGCAGTCGCGGGACAGGCGTGGTTCTGGTACCTGAGGGTGCACGAGGAGAGGAGCCTGTGGTACGGGCTGTCGTTCCTCTTTGCGATAGGGACGCTGGCCCTCGTCGTGGAGACCATGCTGGTCGCCGGCGTCCCGTTTGGCGACCACCCAGTGCTGCAGCAGGCCAACCTGGTGGTCCTGGTGCTGCTCGTGGTGCTTCTCGCCCTGTTCCCGGTTGCCCTGGTGGTGACGCTCGTCGTCTCGGGAGTAAGGCTGATTCGCCGGGAGGGGGCTCGGCCCTCCAATCTGCTGTCGCTGGGATTGGGCATCCTGATGGTCGCCTACGTCGCGGTATGGCCCCTCGTCAGAGACAAGCTGGTCTCCCTTCCGATCGTTGGCGGCGCCCTCGACCTGGCCTTCGGCCTTGCAGCCATCGTCCTGGGCGTGCTCTCGGCGGTCTTCACGCTCTACACCATCAGCGGGGCGCTCGCGCAGATCCCGCACCGCCGCCGTCGTTACGCTCACGTGGTCGTCCTGGGCGCGGGGCTCGCGGAGGGACGCACCGTGACGCCGCTCCTGGCACGCAGGGTCGACCGCGGCGTTCGGGCGTGGCGCGACAACCCCGGCTCCATCCTCGTGATGTCGGGCGGCCAGGGGCCGGACGAGCTGGTGAGCGAGGCCAGCGCCATGGCAGAGTACGCCGTCTCGCAAGGCGTACCTCGGGAGGCAATCGTCCTGGAGGACCGCTCGCGCAGCACGCGGGAGAACATCGCGAACTCGTTCGCACTCATCTCCCCCGACGGCGGGGATGTCTCCCGGCGCTCGCGCGCGGTTGTGGTAACGGACGACTACCACGTGTTCCGAGCGCTGCTTCTCACCCGCGAGTTGGGCGTTCGCTGCGACGGGCTGGGATCCCGCGTGCGCCTGTACTTCTCGCTCAACGCACTCGTGAGGGAGTGGGCGGCATACGTCTCTCTCCGCAGGAGGCTCTACACCAGGGTCATGATCGCCCTCGCCGCCGTCTACGTCGCCGCCTGGCTCTTTGGCACCATCGTGGGAAGCTAGCGGGGAGAGGCGCGCGTCTACCACACGAGAGGGGGCCGCCCCATCCGGGACGACCCCCTCGTTCTGGTGCGCTGCGTCTTGCGCGTCTCCTACATAAGCTCCGTGACGTCCTTGGCGAACTCGATCGGGTCGTCGATGGGCATGCCAGCAACCAGGAGTGCCTGGTCGTACAGGATGTGGCCATAGAGCTTCAGGCGGTCCTTGTCACCCGACTCCTGTGCCGCCACGAGCTTGCCAAACACGGGGTGCGCGGCGTTGAGCTGCAGCACGCGGTGCGCCTTGGGGGCGTTCTCGCCCTCGGGGCCATGGCTGATCACTCGCTCCATCTCGAGCGACACGGGACCCTCGGACGCGATCGCCGCGGGGGCGTCCCCCAGGCCGGCGGCCGCCTTCACGTCGTCAACCTTGCCGTCCATGGCATCCTTGAGCTCGCTGAACAGCTCCTTGTGCTCGTCCTGGGCCTTCTCGGCATCCTTCTTCTCGTCGTCGGTCGCCAGGTCCAGGCCCGCGGTCGTGACGTTGACCAGGTCGTAGTCCTTGGCCTCGGTCCCCTTGTGCTCGGAGTCGCCCGCCTTGGCGTCAACGTGGTAGGAGCGCATGACCTGGAACATGAACTCGTCCACGTCCTGGGTGCATAGAAGTACGTCGTAGCCGTGGTCGACGGCACTCCTCACGGCAGGCAGCTGCTCCAGGCGCTCGCGGCTCTCGCCCGAGGCGTAGTAGACCTTGTCCTGCCCCTCCGCCATCGACTCCACGTACTCCGCGAAGGTCACCATCTTGCCCTGCTTGGCGCTCCAGTACAGCAGGAGGTCGGCGAGCTCGTCGGCCTTGGAGCCGTAGCTGTTGTAGATGCCAAACTTGAGGCCGCGGCCAAAGTTGTCGAAGAACTTCTCGTAGTCCTCGCGGTCGTTGTCGCGCATGGCCTGCAGCTCGCTCGTGATCTTCTTCTCAACGCGACGGGCAATGGCCCTGAGCTGAGCGTTCTGCTGCAGCGTCTCGCGCGAGATGTTGAGGTGCACGTCGGGCGAGTCCACGATGCCGCGCACGAAGTTGTAGTAGTCGGGAAGCAGGTCCTCGCACTTCTCCTGGATGAGGACGTTTGACGAGTAGAGCGCGAGTCCCTTCTTGTAGTCCTTGCTGTACAGGTCGAACGGCGCCTGGCTGGGGATGAACAGCAGCGCGTCGTAGCTCAGCGCGCCCTCGGCATGAAAGCTCACGGTGCGGAGCGGGTCCTCCCAGTCGTGGAAGGTCGACTTGTAGAACTCGTCGTAGTCCTTCTGCTCCACGTCCGCCTGGCGCTTCTTCCAGATGGGCGTCATGGAGTTGATGGTCTCGAGCTCCTCGTACGTCTCGTACTCGGGCTTGTAGTCGTCGCCGGCGTCCTCGGGCTTGGGCTTCTCGCGCGACTTCTCCACCATCATGCGAATGGGGTGGCGCACGTAGTTGCTGTAGCGCGTGATGAGGTCCCTCAGGCCCCACTCGCTCAGGAAGCGATCGGTGTTCTCGTCGTCCGTGGAGGGACGCAGGTGAAGGACCACGTCGGTGCCGTGGTCGTCGGCACCGTCCCTCTCGCCCTCGGCTGCGGGCTCGATGGTGTAGCCCGTCACGCCGTCGGACTCCCAGGCATAGGCGGCGTCGGCACCCAGAGCGCGGCTCACTACGCGCACGTGGTCGGCGACCATGAACGAGCTGTAGAAGCCCACGCCAAACTGGCCGATGATGTCCACGTCCTCGCCCTGGTGCTCCTTGTTCTCGCGCTTGAACTCCTCGGAGCCCGAGTGCGCGATGGTGCCCAGGTCCTTCTCCAGGGCGTCCTTGTCCATGCCGATGCCGTTGTCGCTCACGGTCACGGTGCGGGCGTCCTTGTCAAAGCTCACGCGGATCTCGAGCGAGTCCTGGTCAACATGCAGGTCTGGGTTGTTGATCCCCTCGAACGACAGCTTGTCCAGGGAGTCGGACGCATTGGAGATGAGCTCGCGCAGGAAGATCTCCTTGTTGGTGTAGATCGAGTTGATCATGAGGTCCAGGAGCTTCTTGCTCTCTGTCTTGAACTGCTTCATGCAGGCATGTCCCCCTTCTAGCGGCGTACGTTTTTTTCACAGCTAAGTGTTTACCCCGGGGATTGACCTGTAATCTGGCATTCAGAAAATCTCATGCACTCGCACTGAGGTTTTGCTCGTCTCCCACCTCCGCGGGACAAACCAGGGTTCCCCGGAGGAGAAGCCCCATCCCATCGAAGGCACACCACAGCGCCAAGGCGATGAGCAGGTAGATCACCAGGAACCCCGGGTCGCCAAACCGCCTCACACCCCACACGAAGGGCGCGGCCACGGGCTGGGTGACGAAGAAGAAGTTGGTGCCCAGCACCGGGTTGAGGATCCGGAACAGCAGGCCGCCCGTCACCGCCGCGACCGTAGGCTCCCAAAGGTGCCGCAGCCGCGGGCGATACAGTCCACCCCCCACCATGCACAGGCAGCAGACGACCATGAGGGCGTGCTCGACGAAGCCGCCCACCGATGCGTAGCTCCAAACGGGGCAGTAGGTCCAGCCGGGGAGGAGAAGGGCGCCGATGCCGCCCACCATGCCCCACGGATAGGCGACGCGCGCGATGTGGCGGCTCTCGCTCACCGCGAGCGCGAGGTTGAGGAACTCGCATATGTTGCAGATGTGCAGCGGCCAGAAGTTGGGGGTCATGAGCCCCCGGGCAATGAGGATGGAGTCGCGCGACCCTAGGAGCGCGAGCGGGACCGCCGCCACGGTGACCAGGAACCGATGGCGCGCCGTCCCTCTCCCCCATCCCGCGGGCAGCCGGCGGAAGGCGCGCAGCAGCACGACGGAGAGTGCGGCCATGATCGCGAGCATGCAGAGGTGCTGGGGACCAAAGGTCGCGAATCCCCCCTCGGGGTGTGAGAGGAACACCGGCTCGGGGGTGAGAAACGCCAAGACCACCGACGCAAGCCCTTGCAGGGCACCCACCTACCTCACGCCCTCCACGGCGATCCAGGTCGTCCCCTCGCGCAGGTGGGCGGTCGCATGCGAGAAGCCCGCGCCCTCCAGAAGCGACACATACTCATCGGGCGTGAGCACGGTGAGGTCATAGCGCTCGATGTTCTCCCGCACCTCGTCGTCGAGGTCGGGACGGCGGTAGACGTCGGCCACCAGGAGGAAGCGCCCTCCCGGCCTCACCACGCGGGCCACCTCGCGCAGGGAGCGCGGCGGGTCGGGCCAGAAGTAGAAGCTCTCGACCGTGGTCACCACGTCAAACGAGGCATCGGGAAAGGGCAGCGATTCCACCGATGCGCACGTGACGTCCATCGACCCCGCGCGGATGGCCGCCTCGTTCTGCCGGCGGGAGGTGGCGCACGAGACCTCCGAGTGGTCGACGCCACTCACGTGGCCGCCCCCACCCACCGCCTCGATGCGGTCCGCGATGCGCCCCATCGTGGCACCCCCGCCGCAGCCGATGTCCAGGGCACGGTCCCCGGCATGGAAGTCGACCAGGTCGAGAGCCCAGTTGGTGACGTCGGCATGGCTCCGGTTCATGCGCTCGAGCATCCGCTCGCCAAAGGTCCCATGGGGGTTGCCGGGATCCCCCTCGCGCGTGACCGCGCGCTCGTCCATGACCTCGTCCGCACCTTCCATGGGTTACCTCCCCCAACCTCGGATTCTGCTAGCCGGCCCCGCGGGAAGCGCGGGCCGGGTCACACGATTCTATTCCCAATCCACGGCATCACAGCGTGCGGGACGGACGATCCCGAGCGAGGACGATGGAGGTTCTCCCGCCCCTCCACAACGCTTCGCGCTAGCCTAGAGCGATGAGACAAGCGAGAGGGGACCTCATGAAGCTCTACGCACCGGGCGCGGGATACGGGCCCGACACCACGCTCACCGACACGGAGCTCATAGTGGGGAGGGAGCACTACCCCACCGCAGAGGTCTCGGCCGTGCGCGCGTTCATCAAGCCGTCGCGCCTGCTCGCCGCCGTGTACCAGGTGACGGTGGGCGACAAGGTGGTCAACGTGTCGTTTGCGCAGAAGGACCTGGAGGCCGGCAACGCCATCATCGAGGAGCTGGACCGCATCGCGCTCAGGAACCGCGGCGGCAGGACGGGGGAGGAGGTCCGCGAGCGCAGGCGCGAGGAGGACGTCTGCGAGGCCCTTGCCGGGAGGTGCGCGGCAGACGGACTCGACGACGGGATGGACCCCCAGCTGCTCCGGCGCCACCTGGCGGTCGTGGTCAACGGGTTGGAGTCCGACGAGCACCCCTATGTCACGTTCGTCGCTCAGGTCAACTACCGCGACGGCAGACGCAACGACGGCCAGTTCGCCTTCGTGGCGACCCAGAGCGCGCTCCACTCCTCCCAGAGAAGGCTGTTTGGCCTGCGTCCCGTCACGCTCCCCTGGGAGACGGTCACGGACATCGCGCTGGAGGAGGGCACGGAGCGCTCCGTGCTCACGATCAAGGCACCCCGCGACGCCATGCGTCTGGGGCTTGGGCCCGACGAGGCGGTTGCGGCCGTCGCGGCACTGCGCGCGGCCTGGAGGGGGACGCCCCTCTCCCCCGCTCCCAGGGACGCGGTGTTGTACACAAAGGGTGCCGAGCCCAACCCAAAGGCAGCGGGCTCAGATGTCGCGGCCCCGTCTCCCCTGGGCGACCCCTACGAGGAGGTCAAGAAGGCAAAGGAGCTCCTGGACCTGGGCATCCTGACCCAGGAGGAGTTTGACCGCAAGAAGCGCCAGCTGCTGGGACTGTAGGGGGAGACATGCTCAACGTCGTGCTCGTGGAGCCGGAGATACCGGCCAACACCGGCAACATCGGGAGGACCTGCGTGCTCACGGGGTCGCGCCTTCACCTGGTGGCGCCCGGGTTCGACCTCTCCGAGCGTGCGCTCAGGCGCGCGGGGCTCGCCTACTGGCAGAGCCTGGACGTCAGGGTCTACGAGGATTGGCAGGCGCTCCTCCTTGCCAACCACGACGCCTGGGCGGCGCTCGGCGGGCCCCTCTCCCCCGGCGGGGAGGGCGGAGAACCGGCGCCCGCCATGCACCTTCTCACCAAGCGGGGTGCCAGGCGGCACTCGGACAGCCGCTACCATGACGGCGACTACCTCGTATTCGGACGAGAGAGCACGGGCCTGGACCAGGGGCTCATCGCGTCGCACCCCAACCTGTGCGAGCGCATCCCCATGGTGGGCGATGCTGCACTCGCCAACGCAGGAGAGTGGCACGCCTCGCACTTGGGGCTGCACCCCGAGCTCAAGCGTGACGTTTGCGGTAACTTCGTAGACGAGAGGAGCATGCAGGTGACCTCACTCAACCTCTCCAACGCCGTCGCCATTGTGCTGTTTGAGGCGCTGCGCCAGCAGGGGTACCCGGGGCTCGACGGCTGACACCGGTCCCGTGCCGCTAGCGCCCCTTGCGGGATGGCCACCACGCGGCGGCCATCGCCAGGGCGAGCCCGACCGCAACCCAGGGCGCGGCCCCGCCCCAGAACTCTCCGAACGGCCCTCCGACCACTGCGCCCAGAATGCACAGAGCAACGTAAACCGCCACGATCACCACGGGGACGGCAATGCCTCCGCCCCCTCCCTGCGCCGACGTTCCCATATGGCACCTCCGCTCGGTCGTCCGCCCGTAGGCGGCCCTTTGCGCGAGTGTAACGGGCCCTTGGCAAGCCGATGGTAAGCGGACGGTAAGCCCCTGCCGACTCGCCGCGACGGTCGGGCCCATGTCGGAAATCCCATGGCGCGTGTACACGCGGGACGCGCTTTCTGGCGTAGTGCGACCGTCGGCGGGTGGCGCGGGCCGAGCAGACGGGCCCCGGGGCAAGCCCACCCCGATTTCGGGCCCGCTCAACCTGGCCCCGACTCCTCACTTCTCTGACTTCCGATGGCCTTCCTGCCCGTGATAGGCACGGCCTCTTCGGCACGCCTTCGCGATCAGCGGCGCGCTCGGACATCAAACTTCCAACATTGTCAGCAAACTCCCGATGTGAGCACTCATATCCGTCTCCCGCCGCCAATCATGTCCGGAATGATGGCCAAATGGCAGCAAGCGCCCGACGTGAGTGCCTATATCGGGAAGACGCTGCCACGCTCCAGGGCGGGCGATGTCCCCTCGACCCCTCTACCTGCTGAAACACTGGAGCTAACCACACACCCCGATGAGAACTCACCAGCCGACCCGCTCATATCAGGCTTCCACTGCCATGGTTTAACCCTTGATGCCAGACATGCAGGGCTCGAGAGAAATCAGGAGCAGGCAAGGCACGATTAACGGGAGATCCGCTGGCAGAGGCCCCCCTTTGACCATTGAGGGCGCACTCCCATGGTCAACGTCGAAGGCCCACGGTCTGACTGGCTGGTGAGGCCCCAGAACAGAACCCATGGGGGGAGACGGCAGCGCGGGAGGCGGGGCACGTGCTGCAGCTCGCCTCCGCAACCGAGAGGTGCCCCGGCCTTTCGTTGCAGGCCGGGCAACCACATCCAGGCTATCCGCCACAGGGAGCGGAACTGGACAAGACGAAGCCGGGGCCACGGACATCTTGCCCATGGCCCCGGCTTCCTTGATGTTCTTGCTTGGGCGCCTCATGGTGGGACGCCAGCTTGAGCGAGGAGAAGAGAGTGGGATCACCCCCGACATCCACCTCAAGCGGGACGCGACCCAAAGTGGCCCTTCCGATGCCTCATGAAACCGCTGGTGGCGTACCAGCGCGCGTCTCCAAGGGATTGTTAGGCGACATCGACGCAGCCACGAGTGGCGACCGACCCCTAGAAACCAGCCTCGTGAATCTTGGAGACCGCAAGGCGCAGCCGCTCGGGCGGCATCACCAGGGCCATACGCACAAAGCCCTCGCCGGCGGGACCAAAGCTGGCGCCGGGGGTGACGATGACGCCGGACTTCTCCATGAGCTCGAGCGTGAAGTCGACCGAGTCCATACGCCCGCCCGGGATGCGCGCCCACACGAACATGGAGCCGTGCGCGTTGGGACGCTCCCAGCCAATGCCCTCGAGCGCGTCGCACAGCGCGTCGCGGCGCTCCTGGTAGAGCATGCGCTGGCGCTCGACTCCGTCGAGAGGACCGGTGAGCGCGGCGATCGCAACGTCCTGCTCGGGGAAGAACATGCCGTAGTCAAGCTGCCCATGCAGCTTCTTCGCGGCGGCGACGATGTCGGGGCGGCCAACCAGGAAGCTCAGCCTGACGCCGGTGACGTCGAAGGACTTGGAGAGCGAGAGGAACTCAACGCCAACCTCGCGGGCGCCCTCGTACGCGAGGAACGAGCCACCCGGCTCCTCGGTGTCAAACACGATGTCAGAGTAGGCGTTGTCGTGGATGATCACGATGTCGTGCGCCTTGGCGAAGTCGATGATCTGGCGATAGACCTCCGGGGTCCCCACGGAGCCCACGGGGTTGGCGGGGAGCGAGACCACCATGTAGCGCGCGGCGTCCGCGACGTCGTCGGGGATGCCCTCGACGTAGGGCAGAAAGTCGTGCTCGGCACTGAGCGGGTAGAACGCCAGCTTGGCGCCCGCGAGCAGGCTCGCCGTGCGGAACAGCGGATAGCACGGGTCGGGGACCAGCACCGTGTCGCCCGGGTCCACGAGCGCCTGACACACAAAGCCCATGCCTTCCTGGGTGCCGTGGCAGCTCATGACCATGTCGGGCGTGATGCCCTCGACGCCGTAGCGACGGCGATAGTAGTCGCAGACCGCCTTGTCAAGCTCATCGCGATCGTGAAGCGAGTACTTCCAGTTCTCGGGGTCGCTCGCGCTCTTGACCATCGCGTCAATCAGGCGCTGGTCTGGGGCGAAGTCCGGCGTGCCCACCGAAAGGTCGTATACCTCGCGCCCCTTGGCCTCGAGCTCGCGGCGCCTGACGTTGAGGGCGGCGAACACCTCGTCTCCAAACAGGTCGAGCCTCTTCGAGAACCTCATGGCACATCCCCTCTCCCCCGCCCTTCGCGGGGCCCCTTCCACCGTGGCATCACGTAGGCGATGGCACGGAGACCGCCGTCAGGCGAGGGCGAGGCCCATCCGTCGGACGCCGGAGAATCATAGTGGGTTTTATTGTATATCTAGGTTCCTTGGGGAGAGGTGCGACGGACCGCCCCCCATGCCAATCCCCATGGCATTCCGGGCGTCCCGCCAGGGGGAGCACACTCCCAAGACGTCAGACGGCTGGGGTGGCAGCATTACGGCGACGCCAGGCCTAGAGCGCCTGTACCAGCAGCGTGACCGCGAGGACCGAGGCGCAGCAGGCGCCCGACACGGCAAACAGGCCGGCGCCCATCCACGAGAGGGCAATACCCACGACGAGTGTGACCGCACCGGCAACAGGAACGCCCGTGGCACCGAGGATCGCCGGGAACGTCATGACCGCAAGGGTGACGTAGGGCACGTAATAGAGAAAAGAGCGCAGGAACGGGCTCGTGATCCTCCGCCTGATGAGCGTGGCAGGAAGCGCCCTGGTCGCAAACGTCACGCCTGCCATGATGGCGACGTAGGCCCAGCCGGTCGCGCCCATGCTACGCCTCCACCGCGGTCGTGGCGGAGGACAGGGCGACGGGCTCGAACGCGGGCTGCCGCCCATCGACGGAATCGGCGGGGACGTCCTCGCGCGTCTCGCCCTCCTCGTCCGGAACGGGGTACAGTGCGGCGGCAGCGGCCGCAATCCCCACCGTCAGGAGGATGGTGCGGACGCCCTCAGAGAGGCCCGAGACCAACGGTGTCACGGAGGCGGCAAGGCTGGCCGCAAAGCTCACGGCAACGACCCCGGCGACCACGTGGTTCTCACGCGCGGGCGGGATGATGACCGCGAGGAACATGCCAAAGAGCGAGACGCTCAGCGCCTGCACCACCAGGCTGGGGAGGACGCTGCCGACGATCATGCCGAGGGCCGCGCCACCGGCCCATCCAATAAGGGGCAGGACCATGGTCCCCAGGGCACGGGCGGGCCGCACGTCTCCCCTCTGGGCGATGTTTACGGCGAAGATCTCGTCGGTGTTGTCGAAGGCGATGAGCGCGCGCATCCAGAGCGGCGTGTTGCTCGAGAACCGCTGCGACAGGACGCACCCCATAAGCAGGTAGCGGGCATTTGCCACGAGCATCATCGCGGCGAGCTCGAGGTATCCCGCATGCGCCGCCACCAGCGTGAACCCTGCGTACTCGCCTGCCGACGCGTTGCAGAGGAAGCTGACCAGCACGCCCTGCCCAAGGCTCAGACCGGCCATCTTCGCCGCGATGCCGAGCGAGAACGACACGGCGAGGTACCCCAGCGCTATGGGGAGGCCGGCGGCGAGCCCCTCGCGGAACGGGGCAGTCCACTCCCCCACACCCCCGCGGGAAGCACCCTCGGCACCTGTCATGGTTGTTGCAATACTCGCCTGTCCCACGTCTGCTCCCCACGCCGTAAACACCCTGTGACTTCTTTGATAGCATCGCGGGAGCGATTAGTTAAACGAATGTATTTTATGATTCGATTAGTAACCCTAATGAATGCACGTGAGGGAGGTCCGCCATGAGGATGTCGCGCTGCCAGGTCTTCTGCGCGGTGGTGGAGACGGGCAGCTTCACCCAGGCGGCAAGGGAGCTTGGGTACACGCAGAGCGCCGTGAGCCAGACCGTGCACTCGCTGGAGTCGGAGCTGGGGGTGACCCTGCTCGACCGCAGGCGGGGCTCCCTCTCGCTCACCAGGGACGGCGAGACGTTCATGCCCAACATCCGCGCGGTGGCGCAGGCGGAGGAGGAGCTCGACCGTCGCAGGCAGGAGGTCGCCGGCCTAATGGGTGCCACCATCCGCGTGGGTACCTTCTCGAGCGTGAGCCGAAAGATCCTGCCGCCGCTCATGCACCGGTTTGAGGGGCTGCACCCCGACGTGCGCTTCGTGCTCCGTCAGGGCGAGTACACGAGCATCGCCGAGTGGGTCGCCGAGGGAAAGGTGGACATCGGCTTCCTGAACGGCGACTACTCGGAGGGCCTGCCCTGCCGCACCGTGGCGACCGACACCATGATGGCGGTCCTGCCCCAGGGCCACCCCCTCGCCGCCCGGGACGAGGTGACCCTGGCCCAGCTGGCAAGGGAGCCGATCATCCTGCTGGACGAGGGCCAGGTGAGCGTGGCACTCTCGTCGTTCCACAAGCTCTCGCTGGTCCCGCGCATCCGCTACGAGGTTACCGACGACTACTCCATCCTCGCCATGGTTCGCGAGGGCCTGGGAGTCTCGATCCTCTACACCACCATGCTCGAGGGTTATGCGACGGGGGTGGAGGTTCGCCCCATCGCGGAGCGTCCCAGCAGGAACATCGCCCTGGCGTGGTCGGCGTGGGACACGCTCCCCGTGGCGTCGCGCGGCTTCGCCGAGTTCATCTTTGGGGAGAGGGGCGACGCCACGGCCTAGCCCAGGGCGCACCCACGGCAGCTGGGGCAGGCGGCGATCCCGCCCAGGGCAGTCTCGCGCAGCTCCATGGGAAGGGATGCCCCCACGCGCTTGGCAGCCTGGACCACCTCGTCAAAGGGCGCGATCGACCTCACGCCCGCGACTGCCATGCGGGCGCAGGCGAGGGCGTTCGCCGCCGCGGCGGCGTTGCGCTTCTGGCACGGCTCCTCCACGAGGCCCCGCACCGGGTCGCAAGCAAGGCCCAGAAGGTTGCCCAGGGCAATCGCCGCCGCATCCAGGCACGCTCGCGGGCCGGCACCCATCAGGCGGGCAGCCGCTGCCGCCGCCATGGCGCTCGCGGTGCCCACCTCCGCCTGGCAGCCGCCCTCTGCTCCCGCGACCGTGGCGTTTCGACTGACCACGAACCCCACCGCCGCGGCGCAGGCAAGGGCGTCGCGCATCTCCTCTCGCCCCGGATGAACCGCCTCGTCGATGGCGAGAAGGACGCCGGGCACCACGCCCGACGACCCTGCCGTCGGGGCGGCGACGATGCGCCCCATGGAGGCGTTGGTCTCGAGCACCGCCATCGCGAGCGTCGCCGCGCGGGCGTCCACCCCGCCGGCAAGCGCGTCTCCCCCGCTTGCAAGCCCCGACAGGGCACGCGACTCGCCGCCGATGAGGCCACCCATGGTGCGAACCTCGCCATCCAACGGCCCGTACGCGGACTCGCGCATCACGTTCAGCACCCGGTCCAGGTAGCGCTCGGCGGCAGCGACGGGACGACCGTGCATGGCCTCGCACACCTCCTCGCGCGCCATGAACGACTGCCCAAGGGTGCGCCCATGCGCCTCCGCATGCAAGAGGAGCTGCGACGCGTCCTCAAAGTCCACCGTTGGGAGCAGGGCCTCCGCCTCGTCCGGACCCATCGCGGGCTCGCCCAGCCCCTCTGCGTCGGGGGCGCGACCCAGCCCGTCCGCGGGGACGAACCGCATGCGGCTGATGTCCGGGCTCGCGAGGATCGCCTCGCGCACCTCCCGCGACACGGGGCCGTCGACCTCCAGCACGTTGAATGCCTCGCCCCCACGGCGCGAGCGGTACATCCACACCGAGCCAATGTTGACCCCGCCCTCTCCCAGCGTGCCGGCGATGTGGCCGAGCACGCCCGGCACGTCCCGCTCGTAGAGTATGAGGGCGTTGTACTCTCCCGTAATCTGCACCGACAGCCCGTCGATCATCGTCAGCCGCGCGGCACCGCCGCCAATGGACTCGCCCCGGGCCGTCAGCTCGTCGCCGTTGGCATCGCGCACCCACACGTCCACGGTGTTGGGGTGGGAGACCCTCGACTTGGGATCCGCCCGAAACGATACGGTGACCCCCTGGTCGCGCGCCATCTGCAGGGAGTCGCGAATGCGCAGGTCGTCCGTGTGGAGCCCCAGCATGCCGGCAACCAGCGCGCGGTCGGTGCCGTGGCCTTGGTACGTGCGGGCAAACGACCCGTACAGCGTGAACCGGACCTCGGCGGGCGGGGCGTCCAGGAGCTCCCTCACCATCTGCGCGATGCGGAGCGCACCCGCCGTGTGCGACGACGACGGCCCCACCATGATGGGTCCCAGGACATCCCTCAGGCCAAAGCTCCTCATGGCACCTCCCCGGTCTTCCACCAGCGTAGGAGGGGATTGTTTCGGGACGGTGAGGCATCGGAGACGGACGCGGGTCCTCTCCCCCGGCACGTGGTGGCGCCGGCGCTACGAACGGGACGCCTGTCCCTCCTGCCACTCGGACCCCTGGGGACGCATGACCTTTGCCAGGGCATCGAGCGCCGCCCTCCTGAGGGCAGTGAGCCCGGACGGCCTCGCCGCCGACCAGTCGACGGGATGCGACGCAAGCATGGCGCGTGCCTCGTCTATCACCTGGCGCCCCGTGCCCGCCTGAAAGGCGTCGTCACCCGAGACGGGGAGGTTCACATAGACGTCCGCGGCCTGGGAGTACAGGCGGTCGAGCTGGTTGGCCCCGCACGCCATGGTCCGCCGGGCGATGTCGATGGGGGCGGGCGACTCGAGCGGGTGCATGGAGCGGATGAGGCCCACGCCCACCACGGCATCCACCGAGCCTCGGTCGAAGAGCGGGGTGGGCAGGTTCATGCGGCAGCCCCCGTCCATGAAGGTGCGGCCAAGGTACTGGGTGGGCGTGACGGCAAGGGGGTACGAGGCGGAGCAGGTGACGCACTTGGCAAGGTCGAGGTTTCCCGTGAGGCACGCCCACGAGCCGTTGGGGTCACCAAACAGCTCGGGGTCGTTGGTGAACACGCACAGCTGGCCCGAGGTGATGTCCACGGCGGGGATGGCAACGGGCATCTTGAGGTCGTCCATGTGAAGCACGCCCGCCTCACCCAGGATGTCGCGGGCGTAGCCCTCCATCACGCCCGAATCCAAAAAGCCGTTGCTCATGACCATGTTGAGGACCTTGAACTGCATGTTCTTGAGGAAGCCGTCCTCGACCACGCGACGGTCCATCTTCACCAGGAGCTCCTCGATCCGGGTGGAGGGGAGCCCCGCGGCAGTGAGGACCGCGACCATCGAGCCCATGGAGGTCCCCGCCGCGGCAGCTATGCGCACGTCGTTGCGCTCCATGTCCTCAATGGCGGCAACCTCGGCAAACGAGCGGAACCCACCACCGCAGAACGCGGCGCCCACACCATCGAGCCTTGCCATAGCTTCCTCCCCCGACGCCGTCCAAGACGGAGGCGAGAACGCCCCCCTCCTCACAACCGCAGGATATCAAAGGGCGGGAGGACGAGGGGGCGTTCGAGGCGCAAGGGGATGCCGCGGGGGAGAATTCGCACGCACGTGGCGTGCGCTGTCGGTCCCGAGCGGCGTGGCGGTTAAGCGCTCCATCCCACTAAAACCCGACCCGAATGTACACGCTCGGACGCGTTCTGGCGCGGCCTCCCCTGCACATCCGGCAGCGAACCAGAAGGGGCATGGCCGGAAATCGATAGACTCAGAATGCAACGGGCTTCCTACCATCCGAACAAGTTGCAACTCCGCGCACGCTTGGACTCGCTCTTCCTTCATCGAGCTCCCTCCCGCCGGGGATGGGGTCGCGTTGCGGACCGGGTCTCCTCCGCAGCAGACATGCTGGCAGTATGTTCCCAAAGTGAGTGCTCACTTCAGGCTCCCTCTGCCATTTGAACCCCGAGAGGGGATCTCCCGGCAGCGAACTCCGGATGTGAGTGCTCGCGGCGGGAGCTTGCCACCAAGAGTTGGAAGGCGGACAAGTCCCAAGGGTCCCCCACCTGGGGAACACTGGGCGAACCCGGTCAGCGTCGGGCATCCTCCCGTGCGGAAGTGCTCACTTCGGACCTAAGCTGCCATCGGTGGCTTCCCACCCGCAGACGTACGGCCCCCTAACCCATCGAACCTCGAACCTGGCGGCAAAACGTCCGCGCGGGGTGCGCTCCGTAAAGGTTGGCGCGTTTAGGGAGGCGTTAAACGCGTCAATCTTTATGGAACTCCGAGTCTCGTAAGATCACGCGCGTTTACGGGGGTCCTAAACGCGCCAATCCTTACGGAGCCCGGATCCCACGGGACTTGCCGCGCTTCGAGGTCGGTCGCGTGTGGGCCCTCTCGGACGGAGGCGGGCCAACCCCCCTCGGCGCCGTCGGCCCACTTCCGTTCTTTGACTCTTAAGGGCCTTCCCAGCGCGAGCAACACGCAAGGCGTTTGTCACCAGGGCTGAGGTTGTCCTTTTCCGCAAGCCCTTTACCTGCACGGATGCTGCGGAGGCCCAGGACTCCGCCGGCAGTCCGACCTTCCAGGACCACCGGCCTCTCTGCACGCGCCAGCCCCCGGCGTTCCCTTATTAGAGCCCTTTCCGTTCCTGAGGACGGCCCGCACGGCGGCTCGGACTCGAGAGCCTGCGACCCACTGGCCCCCCTCCCTTACTCCCCCTGGTCCTCCGAAGCCTCCCCAGACGGGACACCCAGTGGAAGCTTCGCCGCCACAAACGCGGCAACCGCGACGGCAGGCAGGCTCTGGATTGGGAAGCAGAGCGCGAGGACGCACACCGTGAGCAGCGGCTTCTTTGTACTGGCGCTCACGACCGCGCCAGCCGCGACGGCGACGGGCAGGAGCGGGTCGACCCCGAGGAGAGCCGCGGCCACGTAGCCCATGCTCACGCCACAGAAGATGAGCGGGAAGAACTCGCCGCCCACCCAGTCGCACGCCACGCACAGCTTGGTGAGGCAGACCTTGGCGAGGGCGGACGCAAACAGCACCGCGACGCCCACCCCCTGCCAGCCGCCCACCAGGTCGCCCGTGGCGGACTCGCCCGAGAAGAGGACGTTGGGGAGAAGCACGGCGACCGCGCCCAGCACCACGCCGCAGACGACCGCACGCGGCACGCCCGCCCGGGACATCCGGTCGGCAGCGCTCTTCGCAGCCCTCCCGGCGACAGCACCGACGACGCTCAGGCCCCACCCCAGGACCAGGGCGAGAAGCGCAGCCAGCATCGAGGAGTGCAGGTAGTCGATCGCCGGGAAGCGGGGCAGTGCCCCGGCGGGCCCAGCGAGCCTTGCCAGCACGACGGCACCCAGGGCGAAGCCGATTCCGGCGACCGCCCACACGACTGCCCTGTGGCGCTTGTGCATGAGACGCACCTCTCGCCCAACCCACTCGGGGCTGAGCGCGGAAATGCCGCTCCTAACAGGCTTGGACGGGTCGTCTGCAATTGCACCGCCGGAACGACGCAGGGCACTCATCGCGGCGGTGAAACCCGCCGCAGCGAAGCCCGAGATGCCCGCCTCGGGACCCACCGCCCCGCCGAAGGCGATAGGCAGCAGGAAGAGGACCAGCGAGCGGCCCCAGCTCCTCACAAAGTAGCCGCCGCTCTCACGGCAGTGGGCGACGACCACCGAGAGGGTGTCGAGCGTGTAGCCGCACCTGCGGGTCCATGCCTCCACCAGAATGCCGCCAATCGTGCAGACGACGAGGGGGTACGCGGCGCGCACGCCCTCGGGAAGGGCGCCCCTCAGCCCCTCCCACACCGTGGACTGCGCCAGGTCGCCCAGCCTTAGCACGGCAAAGGTCAGGAAGCCGACCACGACGCCCAGGACGAGCGCCACGAGGAGGATGAAGGCGGACGCCCGGACGCGGTCGGAGCCCCTGAGCTCCGAGAGGGCTCCCTGGCTCCCGCCGTCGCTTACCTCGCGACCCTTCACAGTGTGGTCTCTCCCCTGTTCCACGCAACTCTCCCCTCGCACCGTCTCGCCCGCCGGCGAGACAATATCCCAACATTGATAGAGGATACGCGACGCGGGACGGGATTCCATGCACCTCGAATGGCTTGCCGCCAGCGCGTGCGGTTACGAACTTGTAATCGTTCGTCTCCCCAAACCATACGTCCCCAACATCAAACTTAGGATGTGCTGATAAGCGCAACCGCCATGCACGGGCATGGCACTGCACAAGGAGGAGGCTGTCAGCATGACCAAGAACGTCACACGTCGCGATGCCATTGCACTGTTTGGGGGTCTGGCGGCCTTTACGCTGGCCGGATGCAGCGGCGGCGGGAGCGGCTCGGACAGCTCCGCCGGCTCCAAGACCTACAAGATCGGCGTGTTGCAGCTGACCGAGCACGACGCGCTCGACGCCGCCAACAAGGGCTTTGTGAGCGCCCTCGACGACTCGGGCATCAAGTACAGCATCGACCAGCAGAACGCCCAGAACGACCAGTCCGCCTGCCAGACCATCGCGACCAAGCTCGTGAACGACGGAGACGACCTGATCCTGGCAATCGCGACGCCCGCCGCACAGGCGGTCGCGGGCGCCACGACCGACATCCCCATCGTGGGGACGGCAATCACCGACTTTGCCGCGTCCGGCCTGGTTGACAGCAACGACAAGCCCGGCAACAACGTCACCGGCACCTCGGACCTGACGCCGGTCGACGACCAGTTCAGCCTGCTCGTGAAGCTGCTCCCCGATGCCAAGACCGTCGGCATCCTGTACTGCACCGCCGAGAGCAACTCCGACGTCCAGGTGAAGATGGCCGAGGAGGCCGCCAAGAAGCGCAACCTCACGGCGACCCGCTACTCGGTCTCGAGCTCCAACGAGATCCAGCAGGTCGTGGAGTCCATGGTGGGCAAGGTCGACGCCTGCTACGCCCCCACCGATAACACCATCGCGGCGGGCATGTCCACGGTCTCGATGGTCGCCAACGAGAACAAGCTCCCCGTGATCTGCGGCGAGAAGGGAATGGTCGACAACGGCGGCCTGGCAACCTACGGCATCGACTACGAGAAGCTCGGTTACAAGGCCGGCCAGATGGCGGTCAAGATCCTGAAGGGCGAGTCCAAGCCCGCGGACATGCCGATCGAGCACCTGAGCGCCAAGGAGTGCACCCTGTCGACCAACCAGAAGACGGCAGAGGCCGTCGGCGTTGACCTCACCGTGCTGGGCGACTCCGCCACGTCGAGCGACGGCGCAGACTCCGCGGACAGCGCCTCGGCATAGGAGACGCGCGGCCATCGGGTCGAACGGAAGCAAGGGTAGGGCCGCCACGTGCGGCGACATGAGATGTGCCCGGGGCAACGCGTCCCGGGCACATCATCGGGTTTGGGGGAACGTATGGCATTGGCACTCGCTGGAGCGGTGTCGCAAGGCATCCTCTGGGGCATCATGGTGCTCGGCGTGTTCATCACCTTCCGGATGCTGGACATAGCCGACCTGACGGTGGACGGGAGCTTTGCCCTGGGTGGCTGCGTCGCCGCGGTGGCATCGGTCAACATGGGGCTCGACCCGCTGGTCGCGATTCTCCTGGGAACCCTCGCAGGAATCGTCGCCGGCGCCGTGACCGGGCTGCTCCACACGCTCTTCGACATCCCCGCCATCCTTGCGGGAATCCTCACGCAGATCTCGCTCTGGTCCATTAACCTGCGCGTGATGGGCAAGTCCAACACGCCGCTATTGGGCGTCGACACCGTGTTCACGCGCGTCTCCAAGGCGCTCGGCATCTCGCAGAGCATGGCATCCCTGCTCATCGGGCTGGTCATCGCCGTGCTGTGCATCGTCCTGCTCTACTGGTTCTTTGGTACCGAGATCGGCTCCGCGCTGCGCGCCACCGGCCAGAACGAGGACATGTGCCGCGCACTGGGCATCGACGTGCGCGTGACCAAGCTCATCGCGCTCAGCCTCTCCAACGGTCTGGTGGGCCTCTCCGGCGCCCTGGTGTGCCAGAGCCAGAAGTACGCCGACATCAACATGGGCACCGGCGCCATCGTGATTGGCCTCGCCGCCATCGTCATAGGAGAGGTGCTCGGCCGCCTGACCCCGGGCAAGCTCCAAGCGTTCGGCAGCCGCCTGACCTCGGCCGTCGTGGGCTCCGTGATCTACTTCATCATCCGTGCCGTCGTCCTCCAGATGGGCATGGACGCCAACGACATGAAGCTCCTCTCCGCCATCATCGTCGCGCTCGCCCTGGTCATCCCCGTCATCGTGGAGCGCAGCCAGGCGCGCCGGGCGTACTCGAAGGGAGGCGAGCGCTGATGCTGTCGCTCAAGGGAGTCACCAAGACCTTCAACCGGGGCACGGTCAACGAGAAGCCCGCCCTCACGGGAGTTAACCTCAACCTGGACGCCGGAGACTTCGTCACCATCATCGGCGGCAACGGCGCCGGCAAGTCCACGTTGCTCAACAGCATCGCCGGCGTGTTCCCCCTGGACGGAGGAACCATCGTGCTAGACGGCAAGGACGTCTCGCGCCTTCCCGAGCACAAGCGCGCCGCCGACCTTGGCCGCGTGTTCCAGGACCCCATGCGCGGCACCGCCGCCGACATGCAGATTGACGAGAACCTCGCCCTCGCCGCACGCCGCGGGCAGCACCGCGGGCTCTCGTGGGGCATCAGCAAGGAGGAGCGCGACGGCTACCACGAGCGCCTGAAGGAGCTTGACCTGGGGCTCGAGGACCGCATGACCTCCAAGGTGGGGCTTCTCTCGGGTGGCCAGCGCCAGGCGCTCACCCTGCTCATGGCGGTGCTGAAGAAGCCCAAGCTGCTCCTGCTCGACGAACACACGGCGGCACTCGACCCCAAGACCGCAAGCAAGGTCCTCTCGCTCACCCAGAAGCTCGTTGCCGAGAACCACCTCACCACGCTGATGGTCACACACAACATGCACGACGCCATCCGCCTGGGCAACCGCCTGATCATGATGCACGAGGGCAACGTGATCTACGACGTTCGCGGGGACGAGAAGGCAGGACTCACGGTCGCCGACCTGCTCAAGAAGTTCGAGGAGGTCTCGGGCGGAGAACTTGCCAACGACCGCATGCTCCTCTCGTAGCAAGGCGAGAAGTTCCGCATTCCAGGGCGCCCGCATCCACCGCGACGGATGCGGGCGCCCAACTTGTTGCGTGGCGCTACTCCCCCTCCCGCATGAAGGCAGGCAGCACCTCTCTCCCGACCTCACGCGAGAGGCGGGCGGCCTCCGCAATCTGCTCGAGTGCACGCGCCACCCCAAAGTCCGCAGATGCACCCACGTGCCAGCGAGCCGCACGCGAGGCGGCCGGGTTGGCGTTGGCCACGGCGCACGAGTTGGGGACCGCCCGGAGCATGTCCAGGTCGTTGTCCGCGTCGCCAAAGACGCAGACCTCGCTGAGGCTCAGCCCTAGCACGTTAGAGAGGATGCCCACGCCGTTGGCCTTGCCCCATCCCCGGGGACTCACGTCGAGCCACTGCTCCACGGTGTGCAGGAAGGTTAGATCCGGGCATGCCTCGGTCAGCCGCGCGGACAGGTCGAGAACCCGCTCCTCGGGACCCCGGACGATGATGCCCGCCTTGATCACGGGGTAGTCGGGCATCCCGCCGTGCTCGTGCCGCCTGCCCCCGCACATGAACGCGCGGTCGTACATGCTTCCCAGCTCCTCGCGCGTGGCACCGACCCAGTCGCCAAAGTTGTTGTCGCGATACGTGATGAATGCGCATCCGGGAAGCGGGGCCACGAGCGACTCCACCTTGCGGAGCAACGCGGTCGGCAAGGTCTTCTCATACACCACCTCGCCCAGAAAGTACACCTTCTGCCCGTTGACCATGACCCCGGTGTTGTAGCAGCTCGCATCGTCACCGAAGAAGCTCGCCACCTCACCGCGGTCGCGACCGCTGGCAGGGCCAAAGTCGATGCCCTCCTCCTGGCAGGCGCGGATCGCATCGATCGCGCGCTGCGAGACCCTCTCGTCGCCAAAGGGCACGAGGGTGTTGTCCATGTCCGTGAGGACGAGTCTGATCATGCGACCACTCCTGAAACGGGCGAGCAACGGGGACGGAAGCCTAGGTTTCTGCCACCAACCTTACAGCCTCGGGAGGTCTCACCACGCCCTGAGCACGCATGTCTCCCAGTATTGGCGCAAATTGCCTCTCCCCCGCGTTTTGCGAGGTGATAGCCTTGTGCAAGCGCCCCTTGCGCGGTTTGGCACGACCCAGACCACCCCCGCAAGGGACCCTTTCTTGTCCCCCGGCCCCATCCGAGGGATGGTGTGGGCAAAGGAGGAGCACATGGAGTTTGGCGATCAGATGCGGCAGCTGCGCAAGCGCGAGGGAATGACCCAGGAGCAACTGGCACAGAGCCTCACGGTCACGCGGCAGGCCGTCTCAAACTGGGAGAGGGGAACCAACCTCCCAGACATAGAGACGCTCATCCGCATCGCAACGACCTTCCATGTGTCCCTCGACCTACTCATCCTCGGCAAGGGGGAATCGAACATGGACAATACGAACATTGCGGAGACCGGCAAGACGACAGGCGAGGGCGAGACGCTCGAGAGCCGCATGGCGCAAAAGCTCATCCGCGACGGAAGCGAGGGAAGGCAAGCCCACAGCAACATGGTCACGGTGATCGTTGGCTGCGCGCTCATGCTGATGGGGGCGCTCTGCGTCTTCGTGAAGGCAAACTCAGTGGAGTACGTGGACGCGGCGGGGGTGCTGCACGAGAACTTCTTCCTGCTCCCCATGGCCGCCGCCTTCTTCCTGGCGGGTCTGGTGACCGTCGTGGCGGCGGGGGTGGCGCGCATCGTCCGCAACAGCCGGCACGACTGAGCGCCGTAGCCCAAGGAACTTGGCCAGCTTTCGAGGGGCGGGATTCCTGCGGATGGCATCCGCAGGCGTCCCGTCCCTCGAACATGTAGCTCGTAGGCGCGTGACCTCACATCCCGACTTGACCACGTCGCAAGGCGGATGACCGGCCCCTCTCGCCTACCTTGATGCCTGGGGTATGCGGGACCCCGGACAACAATTGTTCCTCGGGCAATCGTTCCCTCCACATCCCCTCCACATTTATTGGGGGTCCAGGATTTCTGCAGGTGGGAGCTACAATTGTCCGTGATCCATTACACATCGCGCTGGGAGGCAGGATGCCCTGTACCGTCGTGCTCGCCCGTCATGGGTTCACCTACTGGAATGCCCGCAAGAAGATGCAAGGGCAGGTCAACATTCCCCTGAACGACGAGGGCAGGAGGCAGGCGCACCAGCTGCACGACCAGCTTGCGGGCATCGACTTCGACGTGTGCTACTCCAGCCCGCTCGTCCGTGCGGTCGAGACGGCGAGGATCGCGCTCGATGACCCCAGCGTCCCCATCGTGAAGGACGAGCGCCTGCTGGAGCACTCGTACGGACTGCTCGAGGGACGTTCCTACCGGCACACACCGTGGTTCTACCTCACTAACCCCGCCAACGACTACGAGCACCATCCCGAGAGGTACCAAGCCCCCATCGGTGGCGAGACTTTTGACCAGGTGTACGCACGGGCAAGGTCGTTCATCGACGACGTGATCGTAAGCGCCTCGCGCAACTACGACGCCATGCTCGTGACGGCACACGGCGGCATCAACTGCGCGATCATCGGCCTGATCAAGGGAATCCCCCTCAAGGACTTCTGGAGCGTGAAGCAGGCAAACTGCGGTTATACCGTGATGGAGGTCGACGACGGGACAATTACCATCACATACTCCACCCCGCCGACCAAGGTGCATTAAGGAAGCCTTCGAGGCGAGCTGCTCGGGAACGAGGACACACCCTTCTCTCACGCTAAAGGGAGTTCGCCCTTACGACAGGACGGAATCCCCGGATCAACCCCACGTGCATGCCTCTCGGAAAGAGCTCGCAGAAGAGAAGAGTTACGGAACTGGTGACAGAAGCCGCAACTGGATCCAGCATGGCGCGGAGCGCCGCTGGGCATCCACCCAGTCAGATGGCATCCAGATGGCTGCGCCCATTCCTTTTCCTCGCTAGCTCACGACGGAAGGGCACACATCAAACATCACACTTTGGCAGAAAGTCCCTCGCGTGAGCAGCTGTGGGAGTCCCCCCTTGGCATCAGCCCTACGTTTCCGCAGTTGGCAATCCATCAAAGTTCGTACCTTGGCAGAAAGTAGGGATGTCGCGCTACCGGCGGTCCTCGGGGGTGATCTGCCGCATCGGTTTGCACGGGACACCGACCGCCACCACGTGCGAGGGGATATCGTGCGTGACCACGCTCCCGGCACCGATCACGACGTCGCTCCCAATCGTGACTCCCGGGCACACGGTGACCCCGGCGCCAAACCACACGTCGCTCCCCACGGTGATGGGGAGGGCGTACTCGAGGTTCTGCCGGCGGGTGGAAGCGTCGATGGGATGCCCTGACGTGGTGAAGCAGCAGTTGGGGCCCACCAGGACGTTGTCGCCGAACACGATGGGCGCGGCATCGAGCATGACAGTGTTGTAGTTGGCGAAGAACCGATGCCCCAGGTGGATGTTTGAGCCATAGTCGCACTGCAGCGGGCCCATGACCACGGCCGTCTCATCCATCTCGCCCACGATCTGCCTAAGCAGCCGGCGCTTCTCGTCCATCTCAGACGGAAGGGTGTTGTTGTAGCGCCAACAGAGGTCTCTGCACTCGTTGAGCCGAGCAAACGACTCCTGGTCCGCGAACGGATCATATGTTGAAGTCAAGATAGATTTCACCAGACTAGACAGCGAACCGCCCCCATCCGCACCAACGTACATTCGCCAGTCCCGTCACCGCGGGGCGCCGGAATCGGCGACCACTGCCGGCGAGGCCCTGTCC
>NZ_VUNC01000005.1 GCF_009695875.1 Olsenella porci | reverse complement strand
AACCCGGAAGCTAAGCCCCCGAGCGCCCATGGTACTGCGGAGTAGTCCGTGGGAGAGCGGGTCGCCGCCGTCCCGCGAGAGGCATTCGGAGGGGGTCCGTCCCTTTGGGGGCGGGCCCCCTCCTTTTGTTATCGCGCCCGGACGCACGGGCCGTGCGCCCCCCCCGCGACGGCAAGGCAGGCCGCGCGTCCCAGGCCGGGGCGCGCGGCCTGTCCGCGTTTCGGGGCCCTAGGGCGGTTGTGTCGTCGTGTGCTCCTTGTGTGGGCGAAGGTGTGGGGTCTACGACACTTGCGAGCGCTTTAGGCGTCATTTCGTCCTTTGGCAGCCCCAGACCATCGCCCCATTGGCTGTGCCCATGTCGGACTGCTCCAACGTAGGCGTGTGCATGCCGTGGGAGGCGCCTCGACTCGCCTCGACTCTTATCTCATCCCTCCATTAATAACATGTGCTGGGTTAGGACCTGTCGGTCATGATTGCGTCCAGATTGTCTAAGGGACCGCGGATGTCTGACGACGCCGTGTGGAGGATGCTGCGGCGCGTTGTTCCCGAGACCGGGAAGGCGTGCTAATCGGGCATCGGCAGGGTCGGCATCGACGAAGCCTACCTACAGAATGTGTCAGAGAGACATTCTCACTACGGTGGATCTCGACGACCGGAGGGGCCGCGCCTTCAACGAGGACAGGGACAATGGCTTTGGTTGCTCAATATTGCGTTTTGTCGTCATGTAACTTGCGGGTGACTATCCGATAATCCCCATCTAAATTGTTTGTGAACACTTCTGCAGAACAAGGGTTGCCGCTGGCAGAAAACAGGCTGAAGACACTTTTAACATTTCAAAAAACATCCGAGAATTGATGTGGCTCATTTCATGTTTGAAGCCAAACAACTATCTTTTCAGAGAAGGGGGACTTACGAAATGCTTTATGAGCCTGTTGAATGTTCTGCCATTCATGACTGCAGGGGACCTTTTGTACGTGTCGAACGTACAAAAGTGCCTTCAGCGGAAGTCGTCCTTCCCCTGTCTGGAACAAGTCGGATTACCTTCCTGTGCGGGGAAGCTGGCATGGGGAAGACCAATCTCATTTGCCACATTCTTGATAACGAGGAATCCCGTGGTGCGGTCGTGAGAATTTTCGATCTCTCGCGCTCTTGCTGTCTTGATGTCCCTGAGAAGGTATATCGGATTTCTCGGGAAGTTGTCTCGCTTGCAAATATAAATTCCCGTGTCGTCGTGGGAATCGATGGACTTCCCCCCGACGGCGAGCAAGCGACTCATCGCGAGGCACGAGCGATTCGAAAGATGGCGGCTGCTGGCGCATACATTCTCATTGCCATTCGTCCAGAGTCACGGGCGGTCGCCGAGCTTCTCCCCGAGGCAAAGGTCGTTGGCGCCAAAGACCTCCTCTGCGGGGAGGGGATGTCGGACGAACCGGTTCGCTGGGGCTTCACTCACGGGATCCCTTCTCTTGAGTATTCGTTAATGGGACCTGCGTCTTCACGCGTTATTAATTGCCAGGATGCCGTTACCGCGAAATACGTTGATGCACTCGCTCGCCTTTCGTCAGAGTATCTTCGGGATAGCCTAGACGAAGAGGAGCGGGCACTTCGGGCAACGTTGATGCTCTTGGGTAGCGGGGAGCTGGCGAGCGTTCGAGAGATTCTTCCAAGGACGGATGACGAGGCGCTTCTCTGGCTAAAGGTGAGCGCCCCTCTGTTTGACATCAATCTGGTCAATTCCAAATTTTCCGTTGCAGGTCTCTGCGAGAATGCCCTGCTCGAAAAGTGCCTCCCTATGCTACGGGGAACCTGCAGCAAGTGGGGGGACCTGGTGCTTGGAGTGGTATGGGCGCTTTCGAGGCGCGGCGACTTCGCTCGTGCCTCGCTTGTCGGCTCAATGGTCGATGACCCGGAGGAACTGAGCGCCATCGGCTGCCATTGGGGCGAGGGGCTGTTGTTCTCTGGGCAAAGGGAGTTTTTGAACCGCTGCCTAGCTGCGGCAGACGATTCGGGCGTCCGCGCTACCCCCGGGTACCTGAAGTCGAGGCAGCTCATTCTGGAAGTGGATGGGCGCCTTTCCGAGGCGAAAAGCGGTCGCCTTGAATGCGCTGGCTTTCTCCCAAAATCAGGACGGAGTTCTTTTGACTGGGGCGTTTGCCGATTGGTGGCGGACTGTAGGGACAGGGCAGTATCTGCCTGCGGCAACATGGGTCAACCGGGTGGGCAGCTGCGTGCCACAGATGCCGCGCTTGTCCTCCACGGCAAAGTCATGGGCCTCTTGGCGGCGGGGGAACTGAAGGGCGCCTTTACAGCTATGCTCGACTCGCCGTTCCGCAGGGAACCCAGAACGCTTCCTGCGGCACTGCTATGCGATGACTTTGCGTTTGTGAGCGCACTCCTGGGCGAGAGGTTGACGCCGGAGGAAAAGAGGGACGTCGCTGCCGCAGAAAGGATTATCGGAGGCGCCTCTCCCCGGAGGCTTGGAGTTTATCGTGTGACCGTCAACCGGGCCCTAAGAGTCGTGATGGGGCATGCCACATCGATCAAGGGCGTCGAGCGTGCAATCAACCGCGCGGGAGAGAATGGCGACACGCTGATCGAGGCATCATTCCTGTTGGCGGCAGCTGTCGCGGACCTACGGTCAGGCGGGTGCACCCGCGCGCACGTGAGGGCTTCGAGGGCAGTTTTGCTGGCAGAGAGCGGGGGATCCTCCTACCTCGCGGACGTGGCCAAGCTGTTGGACGCCGCAATTCTCCTCTCCCTTGGGGAGGGTGCGACTGTCGCGGCAAAGAACTCCGACCTCAGCGAACCGGCTCTTAGGGACCTTATGCGGTTGCTTCTTCATGCCAATGGAGGTGGTCTCTCGTCCCACAAGTCGTTCGAGCGTCTCTCCAAGGCACGATGCGACAGAGAGGTCCTCTGGATTGTGTCCCTACTTTCGAAAGACTGCGGCGAGGTTTCGCGTGCCTTCAGGTCGGCTGCCCCACATGCCTGGACGGATCTGATCGACGAGGAACCGTCAGACAGCGAGAGTGTGCCCGAGACCCCTGAGGGTAATCACCTCGTGGGCGAGGAGGGGCTCCTCGTTCTTGAGGAGCCGGAGGACAAGACCTATAGGATTAACGTTCTTGGTGGATTCTCCGTGTACTGCGAGGGCAAATTGGTCGACCCGCTCAAGTTTGGGGCGAGGAGGGCTCGCGACCTGCTTATTGCCCTGGCGGTTACGCCCGGGCACGAGCTCAGACGGCACGAGGCGTTGCGCGCGATTTGGGGGGAGACGGACTACACCGACGGGATGCAGAAGCTCTACGAGGCGGTTGCTGCCGCGAGGAAGGTGCTCCGCGCCCAGGAGCTGGGGGTCGATCCCTTTAGGAACGTTCGTGGCAGCGGTCTCATCGCCCTAAACCCGGAGAGCGTGGGCACGGATGTCGACGTGTTCCTCTCCGAGGTCGAGAGCGTCCTTGCGGATGGCGCTGGGGATAGGGCCGCGATGGACCATGCACGACTGGTGAGACGGGCCTTCTCGACTGGTCCCTGTGGGCTGGGAGGCGACCCGGTCGGAGCGTGCGAGGATGCGGGCAGGGCATTGGATGCCTCGTTTGCCGATAGCATGGCTGTGGGAATCTCGGCTGCGCTTCGCTTGGGGAGGCCCCTACTCGCCTGCCAGTTTGCGGAGTCTGCCCTGGAAGTGGCCCCGGGGAGGGAGGACTTGCTCATAGGGTTGGTGAGGTCCCTTACAGAGCTTGGGAGAATGGTGGAGGTCGAGCAGCTTAGGAAGGACTATCGCGCAAAGGTTAAGAAGGGCGAGATGGTCCCCTGCCCAGAGCTGGAGGAGGCATTTAGGGAGGCGATGCGGAGAAGGGACGACGAAAGCCTGGAACAGTAACACAACGTCAATGCCATTTTAATGACAGAGATTCTCAGCTGACGGTCAGCGTGGCCCAACGGGTACATTGGTACGCGTTGAGAACTATGGATAAGAACCCTCTGTCATGACAAAGGATGCATATGCCTAACCTATTTTCTCGCCTCATGTCGAAGGGCGCAGACAAGCAGCTCAAGGAGTTTCGGAAGATTGCCGACCAGGTGAACGATCAAGAGCAGACCTTCCACGCCATGGACGACGAGGAGCTGAGGTCGCAGACCGCACGCTTTAGGGAGCGCTACGACAACGGAGAGCCCCTCGATGACATACTGCCCGAGGCGTTTGCTGCTATGAGGGAGGCCTCGAGCAGGACCCTTGGCATGCGTCACTTCGACGTGCAGGTGATAGGTGGCATCGCGCTCCATCGCGGCATGATTGCGGAGATGAAGACCGGCGAGGGCAAGACGCTCGTCTCGACCCTCGCCGGCTACCTCAACGCAATCTCCGGCAAGGGCGTCCACATCGTCACGGTAAACGACTACCTCGCGAAACGCGACAGCCAGTGGATGGGGCAGGTCTATCGCTTCATGGGCATGGACGTGGGCCTGCTGCAGAACGGGATGCGGCTCCCCGACAAGAAGCCGGCCTACTCGGCGGACGTGACCTATGGCACCAACTCCGAGTTTGGCTTTGACTACCTTCGCGACAACATGGTCACGAGGGCGGATATGCGCGTGCAGCGTGGGCACAACTTCGCCATCGTCGACGAGGTGGACTCAATCCTCATCGACGAGGCACGAACCCCGCTCATCATCTCTGGTGCCGGCACAAAGTCGGCGAGTACGTACAAGGACTTCGCCCGCGCCGTCCGCGGCCTCAAGCCCGACGTCGACTTTGAGATGGACGAGGCTAAGCACACCATCGCCGCGACAGATACCGGCCTCAAGAAGATTGAGCGGGCCCTGGGCATCGATGACATTTACGCCGATATGAGCGGGCAGCTGGTCAACCACCTGCAGCAGGCGCTCAAGGCCCAGTACATGTTCCACCGCGACCAGCAGTACGTCGTTGCGGATGGCGAGGTTAAGATCGTCGACGAGTTCACGGGTCGAATCATGGAGGGCAGGCGCTACTCCGAGGGCCTGCACCAGGCAATCGAGGCGAAGGAGGGCGTGCTCATTCGCGAGGAGAACCAGACCCTTGCGACCATCACGCTTCAGAACTACTTCCGCCTCTACGACAAGCTCAGCGGCATGACGGGCACCGCCATGACCGAGGACGCGGAGTTCAGAGAGATTTACAACCTGCCTGTCCAGGCAATTCCGCCCAACAAGCCGGTCATTCGCGTCGACCACGACGACCTCGTGTACAAGACCGTGGACGCAAAGTTCAACGCCGTTGCGGATGACGTCGTGGCGCGCCATGAGAAGGGGCAGCCGGTGCTGGTGGGTACCGTCTCCATCGAGAATTCCGAGAAGCTCTCTCGCATCCTCGACAAGAGGGGCATCAAGCACCAGGTCCTCAACGCCAAGTTCCACGAGCGTGAGGCACAGATTGTTGCGCAGGCGGGTCGCGAGGGGGCCGTCACGATCGCGACCAACATGGCCGGTCGTGGTACGGACATCCTGCTGGGTGGCAACCCACAGTTCCTGGCGTCCGACCTTCTCGCCCGCGATGGGGTCGACCCAGAGGAGGCAACCCCCGAGCAGAGGGAGGCGGCGCTGGACGAGGCAAAGGAGACCTGCGAGCGCGAGAAGGAGCACGTGCTTGCCGCGGGTGGTCTCTGCGTCATCGGCACCGAGCGCCACGAGAGCCGTCGAATCGACAATCAGCTGAGGGGCCGTTCCGGCCGTCAGGGGGATCCGGGCGAGACGCAGTTCTACCTCTCGCTGGAGGACAACCTGATGCGCCTCTTTGGCGGCGAGCGCATGGACCGCATCGCGAGCATGATGGACAAGTACGACATGCCCGACGACATGCCCATCCAAGCCAAGATCGTCACCAAGGCGGTGGAGAGCGCGCAGCGCAAGGTCGAGCAGATCAACTTCTCGATGCGCAAAAACGTCCTCGACTACGATGACGTCATGAACAAGCAGCGCCAGGTCATCTACGAGGAGCGCAACAAGATTCTGGATGGCAAGGACCTCGTCGCGCACGTCGAGGAGGTCACGCTCGATACCGTGCAACGCAGGGTTGCGGAGTTCTGTCCCGAGGACGGCGACCCAGAGACGTGGGACTTCAAGGGTCTCTCGAAGTGGCTGCAGGAGCTCACTGGGCGCACCGATGGGCCAGCGGCCAACGAAGACATGGAGCAGGGCGACATCGTCGATGCGATCGACGAGTACGTCGTTTCCTGCTACCACGAGAAGTCCGAGAGGCTCTCGGACGAGATTATGCAGCAGCTCTCGGCACAGGTAATGCTGCGCGTCATTGATACCCGCTGGATGTCTTACCTTCAGGAGATGGACTACCTCAAGACTGGCATTGGACTGCGTGGCTTCGGTCAGCGCGACCCGCTCGTGGAGTACAAGACGGAGGCATTTGCTGCATTCACCGAGCTCGTCAACACGATGTACGAGGACTTCCTACGTACGATTCTACGCATCGAGCTCGCCGTTGCTCCCCAGCAGCCCGAGGATGACGGGTTGAGGGGCGCTCACTACTCCGGTCCCGAAGAGGTTGACGGCGACCATGGAAACAGGCGCGCCCCCTCTCACCTGAAGGCGGCGGGACAGGGGGGTGGCACCCCCGCGCCGTCCAAGCCAATGACGTATCGCAAGTCCGAGGACCCGGATCCGTATGTTGGGGTTGGCCGCAACGACCCCTGCCCCTGTGGTAGCGGAAAGAAGTTCAAGAACTGCCACGGCAGGAATCGCTAGGCGGCGCCCGTGGAGAAGACTGACATTGAAGCGTTGGGCGAACGCCTCGACCAGGTCGAGGGCTACCTGCACGTAGGTGAGAAGCGCGGCCTGGTCTCGGAGCTCGAGGCACAGAGTGCGAGTGCGGGGTTCTGGGACGACACCGCGGCGGCAACTGCCGTTATGGCGAGGCTTAACGCCGCGAAGGACGATGTTCGTGCGGTGGATGAGGCACGCTCAAAGCTCGAGGACCTCGAGACGGCGTTCGAGCTGGGGGAGGAGACGCAGGACCAGGACATGCTCTCCGAGGCGGAGGGCATGCGCTCCGAGCTCGAGGGGTATCTTGGAGAGCTGGAGCTCTCGAGCTGGTTCGTGGACGACCTTGATCACGGCGATGCAATCGTGACCATTACCCCCGGTCAGGGCGGGCTAGAGGCCCAGGACTGGACGGACATGCTCTTCCACATGTACCTCGCCTACTGCGTGAGAAGGGACTGGAAGGTCGTTGTGAACGACGCCCCCGCTGCGGAGGGCATTGGCATCGACAGAGCCACCTTCACGGTCTCGGGCAAGAACGCATACGGGATGCTCAGGGCGGAGCAGGGGGTTCACCGGCTCGTGAGGATTTCTCCCACCGATGCGAAGAAGCGTCGCCAGACGACCTTCGCCGGCGTCGAGGTCCTCCCGGTGCTTCCTGATGACATCGAGGTGAAGATAGACCCGGGTGACCTCAGGATTGACGTGTACCACGCGTCTGGCCCCGGTGGCCAGGGTGTCAACACAACCGACTCGGCGGTGCGCATCACGCACATCCCTACCGGAATCGTGGTCACCTGCCAGAACGAGCGCAGCCAGCTGCAGAACAAAGCGGCAGCGATGCAGATCCTGAAGAGCCGTCTGTACGAGCTTGAGAAGGCGCGTCGCGACGCGGAGATCGACGAGTTGAGGGGTCCCAAGCACGAGATTTCGTTTGGCAACCAGATCAGGAGCTACGTGCTGTACCCGTACCAGCTCGTGAAGGACCTCAGGACGGGTGTCGAGACGAGCAATGTCGACTCGGTGCTTTCGGACGGGAATCTTGACAAGTTCATCATCGCCTACCATCGCTGGGCGGTCGGGGGCGGTGAGGGCAAGTGATGCCGCGAGGCGGAATCCGGACGGCGGTCCGCGACGCCGCCCTGATCGTCTTTGGCTCCTTTGTCTACGCCGTCGGCATTGACTGCTTCGAGATTCCAAACGGCCTTGCGGCTGGTGGGCTCACGGGCGTGGCAACGATCACGTCTGCACTCGCTGCCAATGCAGGGATAACCCTGCCCGTTGGCATCCAGACCATCGCAATGAACGCGGTTCTCCTGGGGTACGTCTATGCGACGACTCATGATGGTGGCTACGTCACGCAGAGCATATTCGGAATGATTGTTTCGGGCCTCTTCACCGACCTCCTTGCGCCGGTGCTGCCCGTTCCCGTCCACAATGACCTGCTGCTCTCAGCAATCTGGGGCGGCGTGATTGCTGGCGCGGGCATCGGCATAGTCTTCCTGTCGGGCGGGAACACGGGTGGGACCGACATCGTCTGCCAGCTCATCGCCAGGCGGACGGGGATGCCGCTCGGGACCCTCGCCATCATCGTCGACGGTGCGATTGTCGCGGCGTCGATTCCGGTGTTCTCCCTGACCAATGCCCTCTACGCTGGCGTCGCGATGTACATCAGCGGCAGGGTGATAGACGCCATCGTCGATGGTCCCCTGACCGCTCGCGTGGCGTTCGTGATCTCGTCGGAACATGACAGGATAGGCAACCAGATCCTGTACACCCTTGGCAGGGGCTGCACCGAGCTGCAGGCGCGCGGCCTCTGGAGCGGTAGCAGCAGGCCCGTCCTGATGTGCGTGCTAGGCAGGACGGAGACCCATCGCCTCAAGGAGATCGTCGCCGGGATCGACCCGGATGCCGTCGTCATCGTCACCGAGGTTCACGAGGCATTTGGAGAGGGCTTTACGCAGATAGGCTCGGGATCCTAGGGGAGAGGCACGAGCGACGATCCCGCACGCGGTTTCCCCTGGGATGTGGAGCCGTTGTGGGGGTGCCCCATCTGGCGAACGCATGGAGTCACGCGCGGAAAACCGGCCGCGGTTAACGCGCTCCTGCGTTAGCATCTGCAGCCACGGGGCACGTTAGGCAGTCTGCCCCTGCCGCCACCGGCGGCGAAACGCGCAACAAGGAAGAGGGGGACACATGAAGTTCTTCATCGACACCGCCGACCTCGACGAGATCAGGGAGGCCATGAGCTGGGGCGTGCTCTCGGGCGTGACCACCAACCCGTCGCTGTACGCCAGGACGGGCGGCAAGCTCGCCGACTTCGAGGCCCACATGGCCGAGATCTGCCGCGTCTGCGAGGGCCTGCCCGTCTCCGCCGAGTCGCAGGCCAAGACCACCGAGGGCATGGTGGAGGACGCCAGGAGGCTCGCGGCGCTGGCCCCCAACGTCGTCGTGAAGCTGCCCATCTGCGAGGAGAGCCTGCCGGCGACCCACCAGCTCGCCTCCGAGGGCATCCGCGTCAACATGACGCTGGTGTTCTCCGCCCCGCAGGCGCTGCTGGCCGCCCGCGCCGGCGCGCGCTACGTGAGCCCCTTCGTCGGCCGCTTCGACGACATCGGCGACGACGGCCTCGCCCAGCTCGAGACCGTGGTCCGCGCGGTCAAGAACTACTCCTACGGCTACTGGGACGGGGAGGGCGGCCCCGAGATCATCACCGCCTCCGTGCGCACCCCCAACCACGTGACCCAGGCCGCCCTCATGGGCGCCGACATCGCCACCGTGCCCTTCGCGGCGCTCAGGAAGTGCGTGAGGCACCCGCTCACCGCCGAGGGCAGGGCGAAGTTCGACGCCGACTGGGAGAAGGTCTCCGCCGGGGCGTAGACGTTGCAGCGGATTCGCTCCGCGATTCAGGCATCTTGCAGGCAGGCTCCCTACGGATAGAGGGTCCGTGGGGAGCCTCTGGTTTATCTGTGCCCAGATGGGGGCCTAGGGGCGCTATCCTCGGTCTTTGCTAGAATGCCAACGAATCTGTCATGTATCGCTATGTAGAAAAAGGAGCTCTAGTGGCCAACCACTTTCGCAGCAGCGAGCGACAGGGGGACGAGGGCGCGCAGCAGCCCCTCGACAGCCAGGAGGCGCAGGGCAGCGAGGTGACGGACCAGGAGCAGGCCAACTTCGTGCCGCGCCACTCGGCCCAGCACGTCGCAGCCTCACCCGCCCCCAATGCGCAAGCAGAGCCGGAGGCCCCCCAGCAGGAGCAGCCGGCAGGCTCGATGACGGTCGCGAACCGGGCGGAGGACGAGATAACGTCCCAGCCTGGGTACACGAGCGTCTTCGCACCCCTGAACGATGCGGGCGCACCTGCGGTCTCTCGTACGGGCACCCCCACCATCACGCTCAAAAACGCAACACTCATCTACCCGGCCCAGCCCAACAAGCCAGCGCTGGAAGACGTGAGCCTGGACATCTACCCTGGCGAGTTCGTGTTTGTCGTCGGACACTCCGGCTCGGGTAAGTCGACGTTCCTCAAGCTCCTCACGCGCGAGCTTCGCGCCACCAAGGGGCAGGTCATCGTGGCGGGGAGGGACCTCACCAAGCTCCGCAACAGCAGGGTTCCGTACCTCCGTCGCCAGATCGGCACTGTGTACCAGGACTTCAAGCTCCTTCCCGACAAGACGGTCTACGAGAACGTCTCGTTTGCTCTCGAGTGCATCGGCAAGTCTCGCGCGGTCATCAAGGCGCAGGTTCCCGAGGTGCTCAGGCTCGTCGGCCTTGCCGAGAAGATGGACAACTACCCCGATCAGCTTTCTGGTGGAGAGCAGCAGCGCGTCTCGGTCGCGAGGGCCATGGTCAACCGTCCGCCCCTTCTGGTGTGCGACGAGCCGACCGGAAACCTCGACCCCGCAATCTCGCTGGGCATCATGAAGCTTCTGGACCGGATCAACCGCACCGGAACCACCGTGGTCATGGCGACCCACGACCGCGAGATGGTCGACTCTATGCGCAAGCGCGTCATCGCGCTCGAAGCGGGTCACGTGGTCCGCGACCAAGAGAGGGGAGGTTACGGCTACTATGGTGCCCTCTAACCTAGGCTATTCGCTCCGCGAGGCCGGACGCCACTTCCGAAGGAACTGGTCCACCGTCCTGGGGGCCATCGTTACCATCTTCCTCTCGCTCTTTGTGATTGGCCTCTTCGTGATGGGGTCGGTCATGATTGGCAACCTCGTCGGCAACGTCGAGAACTCCGTCACCATCCAGGCGTTCCTCTCCGACGACGCCGACAGCAACGCCGTCCAGGCCCTCCAGACCAAGATAGAGGGGTGGGACGACGTCGAGTCTGTCAAGTACAAGAGCAAGGACGAGGCGCTCGAGGAGTACAAGCAGTCCATGAGCAACCGCAATGCCTCCGACGTCGTTGCCGCGCTTGATGGCGAGAATCCCGTCCCCGCCTCCTACGTGATCACCCTCAAGGACCCGCAGAAGGTCGAAGAGGTTGCCAACAAGCTTATCCAGGACTCTGACTTCCAGTCGGTCGCCGATGGGTCGGACGCATCCTCTGCGGTCTCGTATGGGCGCGAGACGGTCGAGCGTCTCTTCAGCGTGACGTACTACCTGCGCATGGGCGCAATCGTCCTCGTCGTGCTCCTCTCGTTCATCGCGTTCGTCTTCATCAACAACACCATTCGTCTCTCCATCGCCGCCCGTCGTCGCGAGATTGCGATCATGAGGCTCGTGGGCGCCTCGAACGGCTTCATTCGTGGGCCGTTCCTCACCGAGGGCGTGCTCGAGGCCCTCATTGGCTCGCTCCTCGCCATCGGCGTGCTGCAGGCGGGCTCCCAGGTCGTGCTTCCCAAGCTCCAGCAGAGCCTCTCGTTCCTCTCGTTTAACCTCCCCACGCAGGTGGTGGCGGCAACGTATGGAGCGCTCGTGGTCATAGGCATCCTGCTCGGCCTGTTTGGCTCCGCCATCGCGATGAGGCGGTATCTCAGGGTATAAGAGTTGCGAAGTCAGAAGACTTTGCCGATGGGGCGGTGCGGTTGCATGACCGTGCCGCCCCCGTCTTTTTTGGAGGGGTATGGCAAGAAGGCATCCTGGCGGAGGTCGGAGACGCGGTGGTGCACCGCGGAAGGCACGCAAGCCCCGTCAGACGTTGACGGGGCTCATCAGGGTCACGCGTCCCGGGGTCGCCACCGTCGACACCGCCGAGGGGCGCTTTGCCGTGGGGCGCGGTGGCATTCGCGAAGCGATGAACGGCGACGAGGTTCAGGTCTCCCTGAGCACCAGGAGGGGAGGCGAGCGGCTTGCCTACGTCCAGGCCGTCCTCATGAGGGCGACCACGACCTTCGCGGGCACATACGCTGACGCCGCGCCACTCGGCATCGTCGTGCCCCTCGACGGTAGGATCAGGAGGGACTTCTTCGTTCTGCCCGAGGACGACTCTGCCAGCCGGTTGGGCGTCAGCGACGGGGACGTGGTCTCCGCCAGGATCCTCGAGTATCCCGCGCGCCACTCCTCGGGCGTGGTGACGCTCGACCGCAGGCTTGGGGGCGCTGATGACCTCGACCTGGACATGGAGTCGGTCATCGCATCGTACGACCTTGCGACGGACTTCCCCGAGGAGTGCTGCGAGCAGGTGGAGCCGGTGCGGGTTGACGTTGAGTCCGCGCTCGCGGGCGACCCCTGTCGGCGCGACCTCAGAGATCGCTCGTGCATGACGGTCGACCCCACCGACGCGCGTGACTTCGATGACGCGGTTGGCGCCCGGAGGGTAGAAGGCGGATACGAGGTGGACGTCCACATCGCCGACGTGACCCACTACGTGCCCTGGGACTCGCCGGTCGACCGCGAGGCACGTCGCAGGACCTGCTCGGTCTACCTTGCGGATCGCGTCCTCCCGATGCTGCCCGAGAAGCTCTGCAACGACGTATGCTCGCTGGTCCCCGGCAGCGACCGCCTGTGCATGAGCGTCCTAATGCGCCTCGACGTCCATGGCAACGTGACCTCGTTTGAGGTTGCCCCATCGGCCATCAGGTCACGGGCGAGACTTGACTACGACACCGTCGACGCGCTGTTGGATGGTCGCGCTGAGGAGGCCTCCCTTCCCGCCGTCGAGGGTGGCCCCGAGGCGATTGCCGGTCAGCTGCGCATCCTGGACGAGGTCGCCTCGCTCAGGCGCGAGGTAAGGAGCCTTCGCGGCGCGATTGACTTCGAGACCCGGGAGGCGAAGGTCATCCTGGACGAGAGGGGCAAGCCCCAGGGCGTGTCGGTGAGGGAGCGCACCCGGGCAACGGGGCTCATCGAGGAGGCCATGCTCATGGCCAACGAGTGCGTCGCGTCGCTTCTCTCCCAGTCGGACGTACCCGTTGCGTACAGGGTTCACGAGCGTCCCTCTCACGAGGACCTCAAGGAGACGCTCCCGGTCCTGGGCGAGCTGGGGCTCCTGCATGGGGATCTGGCGGAGAGGCTGGTGAGCGGGGATCCCATGGCAATGCAGGAGGTGCTGCGCGCCGCGCATGGGACGCAGGCCGAGTACCTGGCGAGCTCGGTGCTCCTGAGGGCGCAGAAGAGGGCGGTCTACCTTCCGCGTAACGACGGGCACTACGCGCTGGGCGCGCGGGCGTACTGCCACTTCACGTCTCCCATCAGGCGCTATCCCGACGACACGGTTCATCGCGCACTCAAGGCGCTGCTACATGGGGAGCTTGGGTCCAAGGAGCAGGCGCGCGTGGCGGAGGCCCTCCCTCAGCTCTGCAGGGACTGCAGCGATAGGGAGAGGGTTGCCGACTCCGCCTCGCGTGCGTCACAGAAGGTGAAGATGGCCGAGCTCTTCTCCGGGCATGTGGGAGAGGACTTCTCGGGCATGGTCGTTGGGGTGGAGCGCTATGGTCTGTTCGTCGCCCTCGACGACACCTGCGCCGAGGGGCTCCTCCCGGTGAGGGCGCTCGGCGACGAGTGGTTTGCCTACGACGAGAGGCTCCTCTCCCTCACGGGGGAGGAGAGCGGCAAGAGGTGGAGGCCGGGCCAACGGGTCGCGGTCACCGTGACGGGCACCGACCCCGCGCACGGACGCATCGACTTCGCGCTCGCGGGCTCCGTGTCGAGGGAGTGGGCACAACGGGGTAGGCTACAGGCATAGCGACGAGACGCGGCGGTGCCGCGATGGGGGACAGATGGAACAGACGGACATGACGGAACGGCTCCAGACCGCCGAGGGCCTGCTCGTGCAAGGCCAGTCGGAGCAGGCGCTGGAGCTGCTGCGAAAGCTCGCCGAGGACTGCGAGGAGTACGTGGACAAGAACTGCCCAACCACCGACGAGGTGCAGTGGTTCAGCTTTCCCACGCTCTTCGAGCGCCTTGCCTACAGGCGGGTCGAGAACGACCCCCGCGAGCTCAGGGATGTTGGCGAGCCGTTTGACAGGCTCTATAACGACCTCGCCCTCGCGAGCGTTCACGAGGGGGACTACACCACCGCGAAGCAGGCCCTGAGCCAGGCGGTCCGTTGGAACCCCATGGGTTGCGAGTATCGCCTGAACCTTGCGGATCTGTATCGCATAGATGGCGACCCGCAGGAGTACCTTGCGCTCACCTACTCCGTGTTCGAGCGTGCGAGCGATGCCCGTCACCTCGAGCGCGCCTTCGCCAACTTTGCGGAGTACTTTGAGGTCCAGGACAAGCCGCGCGCCTCGGCCGCGGCGCTCAGGGCTGGCCGTCGGCTTGGAACGGAGGATCCCACGCTCGCTGCGGCGCTCGACCAGGCAAGCGGGACCGAGCGCGACCCCGACTCCGTGACGGATGACGAGGCGCGCGACCTCCTCGCCCAGGAGGGGCTGCCCGACGGCGCCAACGCCGAGATCGCGGTGTGTCTGCTCATGTGCGCCACCGACGCTGCCGCCATGGGCCAGCGTGACGTCGCCACCAACCTCACGGTCCGCGCCCGCGACCTTGTGGGCGAGGACGCGGCGATGACGCTGCTCGGTCTCATCCGCTCTGCGGACGAGGAGGATGGGGGTGCGACTGATGCCCGCTAGCAAGAACGCGCGCGGGAAGAAGACGATCTCCAGAAATCGCGTCGCCCGTCACGACTACCTCATCGAGGACACGTGGGAGGCGGGCATAGAGCTCACGGGCTCGGAGGTCAAGAGCCTGCGTGAGAGGCCCGCCCAGATATCCGACTCGTTCTGCATCATCCGAGGCGGCCAGCTCTTCCTGGTGGGCGTCCACATTCACCCGTACTCCAACGGAGGGGTCTGGAACGTGGACCCCGACCGCAGACGTAGGCTCCTGATGCACCGTCGGCAGATTGACTATCTCGATGGAAAGCTGCGCGGCAAGGGCTTGGCAGTAGTCCCCCTCGAGCTCTACTTTGACGAGCACAATCGAGTGAAGCTGCAGATTGGACTGGGCAAGGGAAAGAAGCTCTACGACAAGCGCGCCGACATGGCGCGTCGGCAGGTCGACCGCGACATCCAGCGCGCACTCAAGGAGCGTAGCCGCGGGTAGGGAATTGTGACCAAGGAGGAAAGGCATGGACGCGAAGGCGCTGTTCAAATTCTCTTCGGGGCTCTACGTGGTCTCGGCAAGGTCTGGGGACGACGTGGGCGCGTGCCTCGTGAACACGGGGCTTCAGCTCACCAGTGAGCCGCTCCAGGTCGCAGTGGTGGTCAACAAGCAGAACCACACTCACGACGTCATCAAGTCCGCAGGCCACTTCGCGCTCTGCCCCCTCACCCAGGGGGCCGACATGCCCTTCGTGGGGAGGTTTGGGTTCAGGACCTCGACCGAGTTCGACAAGTTTGCCGGGATAGAGACGCGTACCACCTGCCTGGGCGACCCCTTTACCCCACAGAACGCCGCGAGTGTCATTGCCTGCCAGGTCGTCCAGACCCTGGACGTGGGGACCCACACCGTGTTCGTTGGCGAGGTTCGCGACGCCGAGGTCCTGGACGATGCCCCGCTCCTGACCTACGAGTACTACCATACTGTCCTCAAGGGAAAGACACCGCCAAAGGCGTCCTCCTACCTTGGTAACCAGTAGGCAATCGCAGGCGTCACCCTTGGATAAAATGATATTATCCAAGGTGCATTTTGGGGTGGCCCATGGGAGGGCCACCACGTGGAGAGGAGTCACCATGGCCGACGAAGAGAAGAAGACCTACACCTTCCGTTGCACCGTCTGTGGCTACGAGGTCACCGTTGACACGCCCGAGCTTCCCGAGGACTACGTCTGCCCCGTCTGCGGCGTTGGCCCCGACATGTTCGAGCTCGTCGAGAAGTAGGCGAGAGGGTACAGGAACCATTGCCGGCGGGGCGGTGCCTTTGGGTGCCGCCCCGCCGCGTGTCTTCCGGCGGAAGACGCTCCCGCCTCCCCGGCGTAGCTCCTCTCGCCCAATGGCACATGCCGTTTGCGGAAGACGGGTTGACTGTAGTAGCTTCGTTCCTGTTTGTCGTGAGGGAGAGGGAGCGGATGAAACTACTACGAAAGCGGGCGTCGCAGACCTCCGAGTCCGTTTGGCTGGCGCTGGTCCTCGCCTGCTCGGGCGGGCTCATGGACGCATACTCGTTTCTGGGCAGGGGAAAGGTCTTCGCCAACGCGCAGACGGGGAACCTGCTGCTGCTTGGGGTCAACATCTCCGAGGGAAACTGGGACAGCGTGAACCACTACCTGTTTCCCGTCATTGGCTTTGCCCTGGGGTGTGCCCTCGCGCACGAGATCAAGCTTCACCTTAGCCATGGCATGCACTGGCGCCAGTATGTGGTTGCCTGTGAGGTCATCCTGCTTGGCGTGGTCGCGTGCATGCCGGAGGCCTCGAACCTGGTGGCAAACAGCCTCACGTCGCTCGCGTGCGGCATGCAGGTGCAGGCGTTCCGCAAGCTCCACGGGCGCCCGTTCGCCACGACCATGTGCATCGGCAACCTGCGCAGCGGCACGCAGGCACTCGTGAGCTACATCCACGGAGGTGTTCGGAGGGACCTCAGGACTGCCTTCCTCTATTACGTGGTCATCGCGACCTTCGTCCTGGGGGCCATTCTCGGCAACTTCCTCCTGTCCACCTTTTCCCTCAGGGCGATACTCGCAAGCTGCGTGCTGCTGCTCGTCGCGTTTGTGCTCATGTTCGAGGACCGCGAGAAGCGACAGCGCCTTGCCGACCAGGTGGATTCGCCGTCTCGGAAGTAAGGTGTACGGCCTGGTATGGGTATACTCATACGGTCCCGATGGGGACGCGTACGTTGACAGCTCGCATGGTGGCAGCAGCCCCATTTCCCACGTGGGGGTGACTGGTTTCGACAGGGTAGGTCTGAGGTGGGCAGCAAGCCGTGGTCTCCTCGCCACGTAAAACAGGGGTACCGTCAAATTGAATTGACGACAACTCTTATCAGGGCTCTTACGCCCTCGCTGCTTAATCTAATTTAGCAGCCGTCAAACTGGGGGTCTCTCCCGCTCCCGGGGCGACGTCATTTTAGGGAGACGCTCGCGCGGACGTGGTCGGTATGCCGCGCGCTAAGCTCGAACCGGCTGGGGCGCCAAGCGCGAGTCGCTGGGCGTGAGGCGTCCGAGACCCAACAAGCGACTGAGCTTGGAGACACCTGCCAGGGGTTTGCCTTGGACCGGAGTTCGATTCTCCGCACCTCCACCATGACAAGCGAGGGGCCGTCCCGTTGGGGCGGCCCCGTTTTGCATGGGACCTTGCCTCGCCGAGGTACAGCGCCGTTCCGGGTCTCTCGCGGATAAGATGGTTACGGATCGAGACGGGCAACATGCCGTGGTCGCGCACGTATTGCCCGGGCCAGTGGGCTACGTGACGACAGGGGGTAGGGATGGAAGGTGCCAAGGGGTCTGGCAACGCGCTGGTGCTCGAGGGCGGTGGCTTCAGGTCGATGTTCACCGCCGGCGTGCTCGACGTGCTGCAGGAGCATGGCGTCTACGACTTTGACAGCGTGTGGGGCGTCTCCGCCGGTGCGATCAACGCCGCTAGCTTTAAGAGCCGGCAGATAGGTCGCACCATGCGCATCATGCTGGCGTTCAGGGACGACAAGCGCTTCATGAGCCTGTGGTCTCTCGCCAGGACGGGCGACCTCGCGGGCGGTAAGTTCATGTACGACGAGATCCAGAACCATCTGGATCCCGGGGACGACGAGACCTTCAACTCCAATCCCCTCAGGATGTTTGCCGTGGCATCGGACGTGGTCTTTGGCACCCCAGCCTACCTCGAGTGCAAGAGGTTCCCCGACGACCTTCCCTACGTCCGCGCGTCGGCCTCGATGCCGCTCGTGAGCAGGCTCGTGGACGTGGGCGGTCACCGCTACCTCGACGGGGGCACAACCGACTCCATCCCCTTCGAGGTTGCCCTGGGCAGGCCCGGTGCGCCGAAGGTAGATGGCTACGAGCCCGCGAGCCGGGCGCTTGTCGTGGTCACCCAGCACCGCTCCTACGTCAAATCTGGCGCCAACGAGCGCGCGGTCGTTAGGAGCCACCGCTACGACGGGTTTCCGTACTACCTGGAGGCGACCTCGACCCGGGCTGAGCGCTACAACGCAAAGAGGGAGCGGCTCTTCTCGCTTGCCAAGGAAGACGAAAGCCCCGTCCTCGTCCTCGAGCCCAAGAGGCCCGTGGAGGTCGGTGCCACGGAGCACGACGGGGAGAAGCTCCTGAGCCTCTACCTCGAGGGAAGGTCGGTCGCCGAGGAGCGCTTGGGGGACGTCGAATCGTTCCTCTCGCCCGAGAGGGGCTGAGGCGCCTCCTGGCCTGCCGTGCTTCCGGCCCGCTATAGTGGTCAACTTCTGTGTTGTCTTTTTGAGGACCGCCGTAGCGTCACATGAGTTGTATACTTCTAAAGCTTTTCCACTGAGCCCCGTAATCTCTAGGAAATAGCGTTCCGTCAAGTTGCATCTGGAGGAGTCAAGTGACTAAGTCGACTCAATACGCCAAGCCGGGCGAGGTCGAGCGCAAGTGGGTGCTCATCGACGCTGAGGGCGCTACCCTCGGCCGTCTTGCCACCAAGGCTGCGATGATCCTGCGCGGCAAGAACAAGCCCCAGTACACCCCCCACACCGACACCGGCGACTTCGTTGTGATCATCAACGCCGACAAGGTGGTGCTCACCGGCAACAAGGCCGAGCACAAGAGCTACTGGCGCTACTCTGGCTGGCTGGGCGGCCTCAAGACCGAGAGCTTCAAGGAGGCCATGGAGAAGCACCCCGAGCGCGTTGTCGAGCACGCCGTGAAGGGCATGCTGCCCAAGACCACCCTTGGCCGCAAGCAGGGCACCAAGCTCAAGGTCTACGCAGGCCCCGAGCACCCGCATGCCGCCCAGAACCCCGTCAAGATCGATTGGAGGGCCTAACCGATGGCTGACAACAGCGCTGTTTACACCGGCACCGGCCGTCGCAAGGAGGCTACCGCCCGCGTGCGCCTCGTTCCCGGCACTGGAAAGATCACCGTCAACGGCCGCGACGCCGCCCAGTACTTTGGCCGTCAGCAGCTCGTCGACAACGCCTGCGCGCCCTTCCGCGTGACCGACACCATGGGTCGCTTCGACGTCCTGGCCAACTGCGCCGGTGGCGGCATCAACGGTCAGTCCGGCGCCCTTCGTCTGGGCATCGCTCGTGCCCTCCTCGAGGCCGGCGAGTATCGCGCCGATCTCAAGAAGGCTGGCTTCCTCACGCGTGACGCCCGTGCGGTCGAGCGCAAGAAGTACGGCCTGAAGAAGGCTCGCAAGCGCCCGCAGTTCTCGAAGCGCTAGTCCTTCGAGACCCGAGCACCTCGTCAGGGGTCTGCCGCAATGGGTCGGCAGGCCCCTTTTTCGTATACAGGAAGGCGTCGCCCTTTCAGCGACGCATCAGGCGATACAAAAGGGGACGACCATGAAGTACTTCGGGACCGATGGGTTCAGGGGAGTGGCCAACGAGGGCCTCAACGTGGAACACGCCTACAAGATCGGGCGATTCGTGGGCTGGTACTACGGCGCTCGGGTTGGCAAGAAGGCGCGCGTCGTGCTGGGCAAGGACACCCGCCGCTCGAGCTACATGTTCGAGTCTGCCCTCACCTCCGGCCTGGTCGCCTCTGGCGCTGACGTGTACATGCTGCATGTCATCCCCACTCCCGGCGTGAGCTACGAGACGGTGGATGGCTGCTTTGACTGCGGCATCATGATCACCGCGTCGCACAACCCCTACACCGACAACGGCATCAAGCTGGTCAACGGCGAGGGCTACAAGATGGACGAGGACGTCCTCCAGCAGGTTGAGGATTACATCGACGGCAAGGTCGAGGTGCCCCTCGCAACCGGAGAGGCAATCGGACAGACCGTCGACTACATGCAGGGCCGCAACCGCTACATCGCCTATCTCATCGCAAGTGCCAACTTCTCCCTGCAGGGCGTCAAGGTCGGCATCGACTGCGCCAACGGCGCCGCCTCTAGCGTCGCCAAGCCCGTGTTCGACGCCCTAGGTGCCGACGTCAGGGTTATCAACAACGCGCCCAACGGCTTCAACATCAACGTGAGCTGTGGTTCCACCCACATCGAGGCACTGCAGCGTCACGTGGTGGAGCAGGGCCTGGACGTGGGCTTTGCCTACGACGGCGACGCTGACCGCTGCATTGCCGTCGATGAGCGCGGGCACGTGGTCGACGGAGACCTGATCCTGTACGTGTGCGGCAAGTACCTCTCAAAGCACGGTCGTCTCGCGGCGGGGACGGTCGTTCCCACGGTCATGTCTAACTATGGACTGTTCAAGGCCTTTGACCAGGCAAAGCTCAGCTACGAGACCACCGCGGTGGGCGACAAGAACGTGTATGCCTGCATGCGCAAGAACGGCTACTCCCTTGGCGGCGAGCAGTCCGGCCACATCATCTTCGGCGACATCGAGTGCACCGGCGACGGCATCATGACTAGCCTGCGCATTATGGAGGTCATGCGCGCGGAGCGCGAGCCCCTCTCTGCCCTCACCAGGCCCGTCAAGCTCTACCCGCAGCTTCTCGTCAACGTGAAGGTCACCGACAAGGAGGCCGCGATGGCCGCCCAGCCCGTGCTCGATGCGGTCAAGGAGGCCGAGGAGTTCCTCGCCGGCAACGGCAGGGTGCTCGTGAGGGCGAGCGGGACCGAGCCCCTGGTGCGCGTCCTCGCCGAGGCGCCCGAGAAGGAGCTCTGCCGCCAGGCGGACGACATCGTGATCAAGGCGCTCGAGCCCTTCAAGGCATAGCCCCCGCGATAGAATTCACTGGAGTGAAGAGAGACCGTGACGACCGGAGGAGACTGACACATGTGTGGAATCGTTGGCTACACGGGAAAGAAGCAGGCGCAGGACTACCTGCTCGCCGGCCTTGCCGCCCTTGAGTATCGCGGCTACGACTCGGCGGGGATCGACGTCCTCTCTGGTGACGGCGAGCTGCACGGCGTGAAGTGTGCCGGCAGGGTTGCCGCCCTGGTGGAGAGGTGCCGCACGGCCAACCTGGTGGGCAACACAGGTATTGCGCACACGCGCTGGGCGACTCATGGCGCCCCGACCGACAGGAACGCCCACCCCCACCTGGACTGCAGCGGCCGCATCGCCATCGTCCACAACGGCATCATCGAGAACTTCCAGGAGCTGCGCGCCTATCTCGCCCGCGCCGGCCACACCCTGAGGAGCGATACCGACTCCGAGGTCATCGCCCACCTGGTCGAGGACGCCTGGAACGGTCCCGCAAAGGGTGACCTCGTGAGCGCCGTGCGCTATGCGTGCAAGAGACTCCAGGGGACCTGGGCCCTCGCCGTGGTGTGCGCGGACGCCCCCGGGCAGGTCGTCGTCGCGCGCAAGGGGTCCCCTCTCGTCGTGGCTTCCACACCGGACGGTGCCTACGCCGCCTCCGACGTGACCCCGCTCGCGACCGTGACCTCCCACGTGATCCAACTCGATGACGACCAGCTTGCGCGTCTCTCCCAGGACGGCAGCGTGGTCGTGTACGACGCTGACGGCACCGTCGTAGAGCACCCCTCGACCCTCGACATCGACTGGGACGCCTCCGCGGCGACCCTGGGCGGCTACCCCGACTTCATGGCCAAGGAGATCAACGAGCAGCCCGAGGCCATCGAGCGCCTCCTCCACGATCGCCTGGGCGAGCACGGCATCGAGATGGACGAGCTCAACATGACCGCCGAGGAGCTCGCGTCGGTCGATCGCATCTACCTCGTGGCGTGCGGCACCTCCTACCACGTGTGCCTCATCGCTCGCGCGATGATCGAGGACTGGGCAAAGATCCCCGTGTTCTGCGAGTATGCCTCCGAGCTCAACTACAAGGAGCCCCTCGTCACCGACCACACCCTCTGCGTCATCGTCACGCAGTCGGGCGAGACGGCGGACACCCTTACCGCGGCCCGTAGGATGAAGGGGCTTGGCTGCAAGGTGTTCGCGGTGACCAACGTCCTGGGCTCCACCGCCGCGCGCGAGAGCGACGGCACTCTCTACGTGCAGGCCGGCCCCGAGATCTGCGTGTGCTCGACCAAGGCCTACACCGCCCAGATGGTCGCGTGCTCCCTCCTCGCGCTCAGGCTTGCCCTGGCAAACGGCCAGATGGACCAGACGGAGGTCGAGAGGCACTTCCGCAACCTGCAGGCCATGCCCGCCCTCATCAGGGAGGTCATCTCGCGCAGGTGGCAGGACCAAGAGGCGTCCCGCCTGTTCAGGAGTGCCCATTCGGCGCTTTTCCTGGGCCGCGGCGTCAACTCCACCACTGCCTACGAGGGCGCCCTCAAGCTCAAGGAGGTCAGCTACCTCCACGCCGAGGCGTACCCCGCCGGCGAGATGAAGCACGGCCCCATCGCCCTGCTCGAGCCTGGGTTCCCCGTGGTTGCCATCGTGCCCGCCGACCACGTGCACGACAAGACCGTCTCCAACATCCAGGAGGTCATCGCGCGCGGTGCCACCTGCATCGCGGTTGCGACGGACGGTGACGAGAAGATCGCCAAGCTCTGCGACAACGTGCTCTGGATTCCGCCCGTTCCCGAGGAGTACCTGGTGCCCATCGTCGCCATCGTGCACCTGCAGATGCTTGCGCGCTACGTCGCGATTGCGCGTGGCTGCGACGTGGACAAGCCCCGCAACCTCGCCAAGTCCGTGACGGTGGAGTAGGCAACGTGGAGCTTGCCGGCATAGGGGTGGACATGCTCGAGATCGAGCGCATGAGGCGTGCCCTCGAGCGCCACCCCAACCTCGCCCGCCGCGCGTTCACGGAGGAGGAGCGTCTCTACTGCGAGTCGACGGCACGCCCCGCTGAGCACTATGCGGCCCGCTTCGCCGCAAGGGAGGCGGTCCTCAAGGCGCTGGGGACGGGGTTTGGGAACGGAATCGGTCTGAAGGACGTCTGGGTGTCGAGGGGCGAGCACGGCCGCCCCTCGGCCGTCCTCGAGGGACGGGCGGCCGAGGTCGCCCGGGAGCAGGGGGTGAGGGAGGTCGCTCTCTCGCTCTCCCTCACCCGCGAGGTCGCGGTTGCCAATGCCGTCGCGGTGACGGACGCCGTGCGCCCCAAGGTGGACGAGACGCCCACCCCCGCCCAGGAGATGCAGGCCTCCTTCAAGCGGGCACGGTCGGTGATCGACGAGCTCGAGATGCTTCAGGATGGAATAGCGGACACGCTCGAAGGCGGGGCCGAGGGCCCCTCCGACGGGGGCGCGACCGACGAGACGGGGGAGTGACTCCAACAGATGCAGCCAGTACTTAACGTGGAGGACGTCCGACGCGTGGAGGCGGCACTCACCGAGGTGGGCGTGAGCGTCTCCGAGCTCATGCACCGTGCCGGTGCGGCCGCTGCCAGCGAGGTTGCCCGCATGGAGGGCGCCGACACCGTCACCGTGCTCGCAGGCCTTGGCAACAACGGCGGCGACGGCTGGGTTGCGGCCGAGAACCTGCACGGCAAGGGGTTTGACGTCACGGTGGTGACTCCCGTGGAGCCGGACGACCTGAGGGGTGACATCGCGAGGGTCGTCGCAAAGAGCGCGCAGGACAGCGGTGTCAAGGTCGTTGTCGGTCCCCCGCGCGAGACCCTCGATGTCCTGCTCATGGGCTCGGACGTGGTGGTCGACGCCATGCTGGGCACGGGCTTCCACGGCGAGCCCCGCGCCCCGTTTGACATCTGGATCGACAGCGTCAACGCCTCGGGCTCCCATGTCATCGCGGTCGACGTCCCGTCCGGGCTCTCCGCCCAGACCGGGCTTGCCAGCGGCAAGTACGTGGTTGCCGACCTCACGGTGACCATGCTGTCGCTCAAGCCGGGGCTCCTCTCCGACCGCGGGCGTGACGCCTGCGGTGCCATCGTGGTCGCCCCCCTCGCCGAGCAGACCGAGCGCCTAGTGCGCGAGGCGGACCCCGTGGCGTGGCGTGCCGACCTGGACGACTACGTGGACCTCCTGGAGCCCCCCTCCAACGCGGTGGACAAGTTCACCCGTGGGTCGGTGCTGGTCGTTGGCGGGTCCTCCCGCTTCCCCGGCGCCCCCATGATGGCGGCGATGGCGGCGGCGCGTGCGGGGGCGGGCTACGTCACGCTCGCGGTGCCTGCGCAGATTGCCCCCATCGTGCAGTCGCAGATGCTCGAGATCCCGGTGGTCGCGCTTCCCTGCGAGGCAGACGGGACCTTCTCCCTCAAGGCGGCGGACCTCGTCGCGGAGCTGGCGGAGAAGCGCTCGGCCACTCTCGTGGGGCCGGGCATGCGGGTGACCTCGGGAACCGTTGGAATCGTGTCAACCCTGCTCGCGGGAAAGCGCCCTCTGGTGGTCGACGCGGATGCCCTCAACTGCATCTCTCGCCTGACCTCCAACCGAGTGGACGACTTCCCCGAGCTGCTCCGCCGAGACGCCCCCCTGATCATGACCCCGCATCGCATGGAGCTGGCGCGTCTCGTCGGCTTGCAGGACACGCCGCCCACGTCACTTACGTCCGCGATGGAGGCCGCGAGGCGTATCGTGTGGTCCGATGGCGGCAGCGAGGTCTGCGTGGTCGCCAAGGGTTCCGCAACGGCGTGTGTGAGCGTGGACGTGGCGATTCTTCCCAAGCCGGGCCCCGCGGCGCTCGCCACGGCGGGCTCTGGGGACGTCCTGGGTGGCGTCATCGCGGCGCTTCTCGCCCGTACAGGGGTGGAGAACGAGGACCTGCCGCTTCTGGCGGCCATGGCGTGCGAGATGCACGGCTACGCCGGAACCATCGCGGCCGAGCGTTATGGCTCCCGAGGGGTCATGGCACGCGACATCATCGACGCGCTGGGACTCGCCGAGGACGCCTTTGAGGAGGAGGTCGCCTTCCCCGATGCGGCGAAGTCTGGCCGCGAGGGAAGGCGTGACGAGGGCGCGGACGGCAAGGGCGACGAGTAGCGACCGAGGAGGATCGATGCCGAGCTTCAACAATCCCGCGGACAGGTGGGCCTGGATAGAGGTCGACCTCAACGCGATTCGCAAGAACACCAGGGCGTTCAAGTCGCTCCTTGCCCCTGGCGTCCAGATGATGTGCGCGGTTAAGGCGGACGCCTACGGCCACGGCGCGGTCGAGTGCACCAAGGTCATGCACTCCGCCGGGGCCGACCAGTTTGCGGTCGCCACGGTCAAGGAGGGGGTCGAGCTCCGCAAGGCGGGCATCGAGTGGCCCATCCTGATGCTCAACGAGTGCCCGTTCGAGGCACTGGACACCCTTCTGGAGTACGACATCATCCCCGCCGTGTACGACACCGAGTTCGCGCTTGCCTACGGCGAGAGGGCCGTGGCCGCCAACAAGGTGGGCAAGTACCACCTGGCCATCGACACCGGGATGAGTCGCATCGGCGTCATGCCCCAGGACGTCCTGGAGTTTAGGCATTCGATTGAATTCCATCGGGGGATTGAGTGCGCGGGCACCTTCACGCACTTTGCGACCGCGGACGTTATCGGCGACTGGGACTTTAAGCAGCAGAGCAAGCGGTTCATGGACTCCGTGGGCAGGCTGCGCGACGCCGGATACGAGGTCGGCCTCGTGCACTGCGACAACACCCCGGGCACCGTGCTGCACCCCGAGCTTCACAACGACATGTGCCGTGTGGGCATCGGCCTCTACGGCCTGCAGCCATCCGAGACGACCGCGCCGCGCATTGCCCTGACCCCCGCGATGAGTGTGCGTGCCCGCGTGATGCGCGTGGCCACCCCCGGCGTGGGAGAGGGCGTGGGGTACGGGATGACCTATCGCATCCCGCGACCCAACACCCAGATTGCCACCGTCCCCATTGGGTATGCGGATGGTCTCGCCCGCTCCCTCTCCAACAACATGGACGTGATCGTGAACGGCGCCAGGACCCGTCAGGTCGGCCGCATCTGCATGGACCAGTTCATGTTCGCGGTCGACCCCAACATGCGCGCCTACCGCCAGACCGAGAAGGTGAAGGTTGGCGACCTGGTCACGGTCATGGGTCGTGACGGTGACGAGGAGATCACGGCGGACGAGATCGCGAGGCGCCGCGACACCATCAACTACGAGGTCACCTGCAACTTTGGCAGCATGCGCCTGGATCGCGTGTTTGTGTAGGAGGTTGGCCATGTCGGTGATGCACATTGCCGGTCACAAGCACCAGGGACCGCGTGAGGTGACACTGGAGGAGGTCCGCGCCACCCTGGGCAACTGCGAGCTGTGCCCGCTGTGGGAGACGAGAAACAACATCGTCTTTGGCGTGGGAGACCCGCATGCCCGCGTGATGTTCGTGGGCGAGGGCCCCGGCAAGAACGAGGACCTGCAGGGCGAGCCCTTTGTGGGGGCAGCGGGGAAGAACCTCGACCAGCTCTTGGGGCTTGCGGGCCTCAAGCGCGAGGAGGTCTACATTGCCAACGTGGTGAAGTGCCGCCCGCCCGGAAACCGTAACCCGCGTCCCGAGGAAATCGAGGCATGCTCGCCGTTCCTGCGCGAGCAGATCCGGTCCATCTGGCCCGACGTGATCGTGTGCCTGGGCAACTTCGCCGCCCACTTCGTGCTCCGCACCGACCAGGGCATAACGACGCTGCGCGGGCGCTTTCACCAGACGGGGCACTTCTACGTGCTCCCGGTGTTCCATCCCGCCGCCGCCCTGTACCACAGGGAGTGGCAGCAGTACCTGGACGACGACTTCCGACTTCTCGGCCAGTGGCTCAAAGACCATCCCAAGGAGGACTAAGCGATGGAAGCGCTACCTAGCATCGAGGCGCGCGGGACATACGTTTCCCGCAATCGCGAATCGACCATCGCGCTCGGGGAGGTCCTGGGCACCCTGCTCGGGGAGGGCGACGTGCTGGTCCTCACGGGCGACCTGGGCGCGGGCAAGACTCAGCTCACCAAGGGCATAGCCCGTGGGATGGGCGTGACGGACGACGTCACGAGCCCCACCTTCACCATCGAGATGGTCTACCAGGGCTCCAAGCTACCCCTCTACCACTTTGACCTCTACCGCCTCGACGGCCCGGACCAACTGGACGACACGGGGCTCTTCGACGTCCTCGGCTCCGATGGGCCCTGCGTGATCGAGTGGGGCGAGCAGTTTGCCGAGCAGATCGGGGGCGAGCGCGTGGACGTGTTCCTCTCCCGCCTGGACGACGAGGTGGGCGCGGGGGTGGAGCCGCCACGGCGCATCAGGCTCCAAGCGCACGACCGGCGTGGCGAGGAGCTGGTCGACGCCCTGGACGCGGCGTTGGCCGCCAGGCGCTAGACTGGATGGGTTGGCTCCCAGACGTCGAGAAGGGGCGCAGAGATGACCCAGACAACCAGCCAGAGCACGAACGGGGCGGACGAGAGGACCATCCTGGCCATCGACACCTCGACGGATATGCTCGCATGCGGGGTCGCCCGCGTGCGAGGCGGGCACATCGAGATGCTTGCGAGCGGAGACCATCTGTGCCGCCGCCAGGCAAACGTCGAGCTGGCGCAGACCGCCCTCGACTGCCTGGGGCGAGCGGGCCTCTCGATGAACGATGTGGACGAGGTGCTCGTGGGCCGTGGCCCAGGGTCGTTCACCGGGGTGCGCATAGGCATCGCCACCGCCAAGGGCATCTCGTGTGGCATCGGTTGCCCCCTTCGCGGGGGGTCGACGCTCGACTCGGTCGCTTGGGGCGTCTGGAAGGACGGCTATCGCGGAAGGCTTGCCGTCATTGGCGACGCCATGCGGGGCGAGGTGTACCCCGGCATATACCGCGTGGATGGCTCCGGGGCGCATAGGGAGTTCGAGGCGGAGGTCGTGCTGAAGGCTGACGCTGCGGTGGAGTCGCTGCGCTCTAGGGCGGACTCCGCGTCCCTCCTCCTTGCCGGCGACGGCCTCAAGAAGTACCGGGACCGCTTCGAGGCGGCTGGGTTTGACCACTTTGCCGAGGAGCGCCTGTGGCATCCCGGCTCCGAGGGGCTCGTGAGGTCCGCCGAGGCGCCCGACTGGCGACCGCCCGTTGGGGATGGCGACCCCGCCCTTGTGCTGCCCGTGTACACGAGGCTCTCGGACGCCGAGGAGAACGAGCGCAAGAGGCTGGGCATGAGCGAGCCCGCGAGCGTCGAGGTCACGGGCGTCGCAGATGCGCTTGCGGACCGGCACCTGCAGCTTCGCCCCATGTCGGTGAACGACCTTCCCGCCGTCGCCGCCCTCGAGGCGGAGGCATACGCGTCCGTGGGTCACACGCCCTGGACCGAGGGGATGTTCTACGACGAGCTGTCCCAGCCGCAGCGCAGCTGGTGGGTCGCCCACGACCAGGGCGAGGTGATTGCTTTTGCCGGGGGCATGCTCGCCGGCTCGGACTTCGAGGTGAGCGAGGTGGTCGTCTCCCCAAGCCGCAGACGCCAGGGAATCGCAACGAGGCTCCTCTCCCGCATCGCATACGACGGCCAGACGCTGGGGGCATCGACCGTCTCGCTTGAGGTCTCAAAGGGCAACGCCGCAGCTCGGGCCCTCTACGAGGGGCTCGGGTTCAGACAGGTCGGATTGAGGCCAAACTACTACGACAAAGGGGACGATGCGCTCGTGATGCGTGCCGACCTCCCCCTGCGCGCCTCCGAGGGGCTTGCCCTTGAACACGTGGAGCCCCACGCCTCCATCCGCCCCTGGCCCATCGTCCCGCGCCCCCGGAGCCAGGCGGAGCGAGACGCGATCAAGGCGGCGGGCCCCCTCGTCCTCTCCATCGAGTCCTCCTGTGACGAGACGGCCATGGCGGTCATCAACGGCAGGGGAGAGATCTGCGCGAACGTGGTTGCGACCTCGGTGGACTTCCACGCTCGCTTTGGCGGGGTCGTCCCCGAGATCGCGAGCCGAAAGCACGTCGAGGCGATCGTGGGCGTGTACGAGGAGGTTATGGCACAGGCGGGGGCGCACCTTGGGGTGGACACCCTGGCGCCCTCGGACCTCTCGTGCGTTGGCGTGACTGCTGGACCCGGCCTCGTTGGAGCCCTCGTGGTGGGTGTTGCGTTCGCGAAGGGGCTGTGCGCTTCCACGGGACTGCCCCTCACCCCCGTCAACCACCTGGAGGGGCACCTCATGGCAAACCTCTTCCAGACTCCGGATCTGCAGCCCCCGTTCGTGGCCAGCCTGGTCTCTGGCGGCAACACGATGCTCGTCCACGTGAGGGGCTGGGGAGACTATCAGGTCTTGGGGGCAACGATCGACGACGCGGTGGGGGAGGCGTTTGACAAGGTCGCAAAGGCCCTCGGGCTGGGCTATCCCGGCGGCCCGGTCATCTCCAAGCTCGCGGCAAGGGGGAACAAGAAGGCCATCCACTTCCCCCGAGCGATGATGCACAGCCATGACTACAGCTTCTCGCTCTCGGGCCTCAAGACGGCGGTAATCACCTACATCGAGGGCGAGAACCGGGCAGGCAGGCCCATCAACCTCCCCGACCTTGCGGCCTCCTTCGAGGCGGCGGTGATCGACGTGCAGGTTGCGAAGGCGGTGACCGCGGTGGAGGAGACGGGCGTCTCCGACTTCTGCGTTGGCGGTGGCGTGGCGGCAAACCCCCAGCTCCGCGAGGCCTATCGCAAGAGGTTTGGGCGCATGGGCGTAAGGGTGACCGTGCCGCCCATGGTGGTCTGCGGCGACAACGGGGCGATGATCGCGGTCGTCGCGCTCAGGAACTATCGTGCGGGCGTTCTTGCGGACCTCTCGCTCGATGCCAATCCAAATGCCCATCTTGGCTGCTGGTCGAGCGACCTGGCTCCGGTCGTCTCCGGCGAGTGGCCTAACAAGTAGGGTGTCGAGTACGCCATCCACCGAATCGGTCTCCTTCCGCTCCCGGGAGGAGACCGATGGCATATCTTAGCCGCATTTGGCCCAAATTCTCATAAATGTGAAAAACATGGCAAATAAATTCGAAAACAAGAAAGGAAAGACGAATAAACCCGATTAATAAAACATTTCGTTGACAAAAGAAGATGAACCATAGCCCCGCAAACGCCTACACTGGGTTCTCGTCGCGCGGGACTTTCTCGCATTTGGTTGCAAGGGGGAGGGGAATGGGTCCCCTCCGGTTGCGCGCGCAGAAGGGATACCAGAGAGTTTTTGTAGGAAAGAGGATTCGCATGGCAGGTAACACGAACAATCACACGAACGGTCAATCTTCGTCATCAACGGGCAGCGAGTTCTCTCGCCGCGGATTCCTCAAGCTCTCTGGCCTGACGGCCTTCAGCGTCGCGGGCGCCAGCTTCCTCACCGCCTGCGGTCCCGCCGCACAGGGGACCTCCTCGAGCTCCACGGGCTCTTCCGATTCCAGCTCGGACAGTAACGCCGGAAGCGGCGTGCTGGGAGACGGCAAGACCATGCGCGTTGGCATGGAGGCGGCGTACGCCCCTTACAACTGGCAGGCTTCCTCCGAGTCCGACACCACGATTCCCATCGAGAACGTCGACGGTGCCTATGCGGACGGCTACGACGTACAGATTGCCAAGAAGATCGCGAAGGCACTCAACATGGAGCCCGTTGCCGTGAAGATGAGCTTCACCGGCCTCATTGACGCCCTCAACAACGGCCAGATCGACATCATCTGCGCCGGCATGTCCAAGACCGCCGAGCGCGCCCAGTCCATCGACTTCTCCGACCCGTACCTCGAGGACGGCGTGACGATCGTGGTCAAGAAGGACTCCAAGTACGCATCCGCGACCAGCCTCGACGACTTCTCGGGCGCATCCGTCCTCGGCCAAAAGGACACCCTCTACGACGACGTGATCGACCAGATCCCGAGCGTCAACCACCTCACCCCGGTCTCGACGGTCCCCAATGTGGTGGACCACCTCGAGAACGGCACCGCCGACGCTATCACGTTCTCGTCACTCTCCGTCTCGGGCCTGCTCAAGCAGTACAGCGACCTCGTGGAGGTGAAGCTTGCCGACGGCAAGGGCTTCAAGGACGCCACCAACCCCGACAACGCCGGCCTGGCCAAGGGGCAGGACGCCGTCATGGAGAAGGTCAACGCCGCAATCAAGGCGGTCTCGGACGACGAGCGCAAGAAGATTTGGACCGACTGCATGGACCGGCAGCCCGAGTAGCCCCATAGGCGGGGGGCTGGCATCGCCAGAAACCACGTGTCCGCGCCACGACGGCGCGGGCACGTTCTTCGTTCGAAGAGGACGACAATCCGGAGGATTCAGATGACCTCAGAATCAGACAACTCAAGCCAGAGGGCGAAGGCTGGCAACGGCAGGGTCGCGAGCTTCCTTCTCGCCGACCATCGCTACGTGTTCCTGGGAACAAGCGTCGTGGCGCTGCTTGGCATGCTGCTCTCGAGCCAGCCGCGCTCCTCGATGAGTTTCCTCGCCCATGCGTATGCGGTAGAGGTGCTCATGTATTACTTCCTCGCAGCCTGGGTGGTGCTCTCGCTCGTGGCGCTCGTCAACAAGCTGGCGCGGTGGAGGGATTACGCCGTCGTCTCGCCGTTCGTCCGTCCGGGCTTCCGCAAGGTCGAGAGAATCCTCTCATATTTCGTCTGGGCATTTGCAATCGTTCTGTTCGTCGATCGTGGGGTCATGGGTCTCTTTGCGATAACGTCTTCGGCAATCGCCTCGAACTCCAACCCCAAGGACTCGCTCTCCAGTGCCATCTACATGCTCTACGAGGGAAGGCAGATCTTCGCGACCGGCATCGCGACCACCATCGAGCTCGCCGTGTTCGGCACACTCATCGCCTTCTTCCTCGCCCTGCTGCTGGTGTTCCTGCGCATCCAGAGGATCGATCGTCCCGACAACGACCTCGTGCGCTTTCTCAAGGTGATAGGCTCGGGATTTGCCAAGGTGTACAGCGCCGTGGTCCGCGGCACGCCCATGATGGTCCAGGCGGGCATCATCTACTTCGCCGGGTTCGGCATGTTCAAGGGCTCGGGGATGTCCGTCACCCAGGTCAATGGCATTTGGTCCACGTTCATCGCGGGCCTCGTCACCATCTCCCTCAACTCCACCGCCTACATGATGGAGGTGCTGCGCGGCGGCATCGAGTCAGTGGACAAGGGGCAGGCCGAAGCGGCAAGGTCCCTGGGCCTCTCGCAATGGCAGGCAATGACCAAGGTCGTGTTCCCGCAGGGTATTAAGTACTCGATTCCCGGCCTCTCGAACGAGCTCGTCATCAACATCAAGGACTCCTCGGTCCTCTCCGTCATCGGCGTGTTCGACCTCATGTTTGCCACGACTACCGTCGCGGGCATCTACTACCGTCAGACCGAGACCTACATGGTCGCTGCCGTGTTCTACCTCATCCTCACCATGGTCGCCTCCAAGCTGCTCTCGATGTTTGCCAAGCGCCTCGACGTGAAGAGCGGCCCGGTCATGGGCACCTCCGACACCACCATCCCGTCTGCCGAGGCGGAGCACTAAGGAGACGAACAGATGAAGAGCGCAAACGAAGAGCATGCCAGCACGTCGGAGCCGGTCATCAAGGTCGAGGGGCTCAGGAAGTCCTTTGGCAGCCACGTTGTCCTGAAGGACATCGACTTCACCGTCATGCCGGGGGAGGTCGTCACCATCATCGGGGCCTCGGGCTCGGGAAAGTCGACCCTGCTCCGGTGCATCAACCTCCTGGAGATCCCCGACGCCGGGCACGTCTGGTTTCATGGCAAGGACCTTGCCGCCCAGCACGTCGATGTGAACAAGCTGCGAGAGAAGATCGGCATGGTGTTTCAGGGATTCAACCTGTTCAACAACATGAACGTCCTCGACAACTGCACGCTTGCCCCCGTAACCCTGAAGAAGATGGACAAGGCCGAGGCGGAATCGGTTGCGATGGGGCACCTGAGATCAGTGGGGCTGGAGGAGTTCGCCAAGGCGGATGTCAACACGCTCTCGGGTGGTCAGAAGCAGCGCGTCGCCATAGCCCGCGCCCTGTGCATGAGGCCGGACCTCATGCTGTTTGACGAACCCACGAGCGCCCTCGACCCCGAGATCGTGGGCGAGGTCCTGGGCGTGATGCGCGACCTCGCCAAGGACGGGATGACCATGGTGGTCGTCACGCACGAGATGGACTTCGCGAAGAACGTCTCCGACAAGGTCGTCTTCATGGATCAGGGCGTCATCGCCGAGGAGGGCTCTCCCAAGCAGATGTTCACCTCTCCCAAGCATCCGAGGACCCGGGAGTTCCTCTCCCGGTATCTGGAGGACACCAAGGAGAAGTAGTTACAGGGGGCGCGGGCGATTGAGTCCGCGCCCCTCTCGCTTGGGTGCGATTCGGCCTTATAGTGGGGGCACGCAACCGATCATGGAAGGAAGCCGCAAATGGCACGTTCCATTGTCAGCTCCAAGCACGTCTACCTCGACATCGACCACCCCGACGTTCCGGCTGACATCGTGATTGAGGGAGACAGGGTAAGGGAGGTCGTCCCCAGGGGCACAGGTGATCGGGCGGCGGCGAACTCGTACCACGACTATGGTGATGCGTTCGTCTCCCCCGGCTTTCACGACGCCCACCAGCACGTGCTTCACACGGCGCTCTTCCCCTCGTCGCTCGCGGACCGCTATCCCGGCAAGAGCGAGTCCGATTGCGTGGAGAGGCTCCGCTCCTTCGCGCTCGGGCATCCCGGCGATGGTTGGCTCATCTCCCAGGGCTGGCGTTCGGCCCTCTGGGACCCCGCCGTGCCCCCCACCCGCGATTCGCTGGACGCGGCGTTCCCCGCGAGGCCGGTCGCGATGTGCTCCGGCGACCTCCACACCCTCTGGCTCAACACCGCAGGCCTTCGCGCCCTGGGCATCTCGGAGGATGCCGTGCCGCCGGCGGGGGGCATCTTCGACCGCGACGCCAATGGTCGTCTCACCGGGGTGCTCCGAGAGGCGGCGGGCATGGTCTACACCGCACGGGTGTTCTCGCAGATACCTCGTGAGGAGCTACTGTCCATCTACGGCGACTACTTTCAGCGCATGCTCGCCCAGGGCGTCACGAGCGTCTGTGACATGGCCCTCTCCGCCGCTCCGGGGGCGGACAACGTGAGGGAGGACGTGTACGAAGGGCTGCTGGCAGATGGCAGGCTTCCCATGCGCGTGAATATGTTCCCCCAGCTGGTGGGGGACTTCGACCGCATCCAGTCGCTCCAGGCGCGCCTGACGGGGCCGATTCTGCGTTCCCCGGGCATGAAGCAGTTCTTCGACGGCGTCTCGAGCGCGCACACGGCCTGGCTCACGGAACCCTACGCCAACCCGTACTTCCCCGGCGACTGCGGCAGGCCCACGGTCGACCCCGAGCGCATGCGAGAGCTGGTGCTGGGCGCCGCGAGCCGCGGCATAGCCGTCCGCATCCACACCATCGGAGACCGCGCCATCCACACGGCGATCGACATCTTCAGGGAGGCGTACGAGCGCTACGGCGCCCCCCGCCAGGGCGCTAACTCGCTGGAGCACCTTGAGAACCTGCTTCCCGGCGACGTCGAGGCCCTCCGCGACGCCCACCTGGTGGCGTCGGTCCAGCCTCAGCACATCGTGATCGACGTGACGCAGCCCGACCGCGATCTGGGGCCGGAGCGCGCAAGCCTGATGTGGCCCTTCGCGAGCTATCGCAAGGCGGGCGTGACCATGGCGTTTGGGACCGACTCGCCCTGTGTGGACCCGCTCTCCATGGAGGTGCTGGGCTGTGCCGTCACGCGTGAGGACCCTCGCACGGGGGAGCCGCGCGGGGGCTGGCTGCCCAGCGAGCGCATCCCCATGAACGTCGCAATCGACGCGTACACGCGGGGGAGCGCTGTGGTCGCCGGGCGCGCCGACGAGCTGGGCACGATCGCGCCGGGCATGCTGGCGGACCTCGCGGTGTTCGACCACAACCTCATGTCTACCCCCGCCGAGCGGCTGGGGGACGTCCGTGCGGTCGCAACGTACGTCGGCGGCGCCCTGGCCTGGGAGCGATAGCCGGGCGGAGGTGCCCGCGCCCCTCTCGCTGGCATATGATTGCAGTCGTCGCCCAGCTAAGGAGGAGCCATGCAAGACGGATTTGTCAAGGTCGCAGCGCGCACGCCCGAGGTCAGGGTAGCCGACGTGGCCTTTAACGTGGACGCCTGCGCCAAGGCGGTGAGGCACGCCTGCGCCATCGACGGCGCCAAGGTCGTGGCCCTCCCCGAGCTTGCGGTGTGCGGCTACACCTGCGAGGACCTCCTGTGGCAGGACGAGCTGCTCGACGCCTCCGAGCACGGCGTCGCCGAGCTCGCGCGCCGCTGTGCCGCCTACGACGCCCTCGTGCTGGTGGGCGCCCCGGTGCGCGTCGCCTCCAAGCTCTACAACTGCGCGGTCGCCCTCTGCGGCGGCAGGGTCCTGGGCATCGTGCCCAAGCAGCACATCCCCAATTACAACGAGTTCTACGAAGCCCGTCACTTCTCGCCCGGCCCCTCGCACTGCGTACGGGTGCCGTTTGCGGGGGAGACTGACGTGCCGTTTGGGGCCGACCTCCTCCTCGCCTGCCGTCAGCTTCCCGAGCTCGTGGTCGCCGCCGAGGTGTGCGAGGACCTCTGGGTCGCCAACCCGCCCTCGACCCGTCATGCGATGGCCGGGGCGACGCTGGTGTGCAACCTCTCTGCGTCCAACGCCATCGTGGGCAAGGCAGACTACCGCCGCTCACTCGTGGTGGGGCAGAGCGGGCGCCTTGTCTGCGGCTACGTGTACGTGAGCGCCGGGTGGGGCGAGTCCACGCAAGACCTCGTGTTCTCGGGCCACGACATGGTGGCCGAGAACGGCGCGCTGCTGGCGGAGGGGCGTCCCTTTGGCGCGGGGAGCGCCACGAGCGAGATCGACGTGAGGATGCTCGCCGCGGAGCGCCGGCGCCTCTCGACCTTTGCGGTGGATGCCTCGCCGGAGGAGTCCGGCCACGTGGTCGTGTCCTTTGACCTGCAGATGGAGCAGACCGACCTCACCAGGTACGTCGACCCCCACCCCTTCGTTCCCTCGAATGTTGCCCGCAGGGAGGAGAGGTGCGAGGACGTGCTCTCCATCCAAACCTTCGGCCTCGCCAAGCGCCTTCGCCACACCGGCTCGCAGTGCGTGGTGATCGGCGTCTCGGGCGGGCTCGACTCCACGCTGGCCCTCCTGGTTTGTGCCCGCGCCTTCGACGTGTTGGGGATGGACCACACGGGCATCCTCGCGGTGACCATGCCGGGCTTTGGCACCACGGACCGCACGCATGGCAACGCAACCGTGCTGGCAGACGCCCTGGGGGCCACGCTGCGCGAGGTGCCCATCGCCGCCGCCGTGAGGCAGCACTTTGCGGACATCGGCCACGACGAGCGCGACCACTCCGTGACGTACGAGAACGCCCAGGCACGCGAGAGAACCCAGATCCTCATGGACCTCGCCAACCAGGCGGGCGGACTCGTCGTGGGAACGGGTGACCTCTCCGAGCTCGCGTTGGGCTGGGCGACCTACAACGCCGACCACATGTCGATGTATGGGGTCAACGCGGGCGTGCCCAAGACGCTGGTGCGCCACCTCGTGCGTTACGTTGCGGATACCACCGACTCCCCCGAGCTCGCAGAGGTGCTGGGCGACGTCCTTGACACGCCTGTCTCGCCCGAGCTCCTCCCAGCGACGGGGGACGGCACCATCTCGCAGCGCACCGAGGACCTCGTTGGCCCCTACGAGTTGCATGACTTCTTCCTCTACCAGGTGCTGCGCCGTGGCTTCCCGCCCCGAAAGGTGTACCGTCTGGCCCGCCATGCCCTGGGCGAGAAGTACGACGACCAGACGATCATGCGATGGCTCAAGACGTTCTATCGCCGTTTCTTCTCCCAGCAGTTCAAGCGCAGCTGCCTGCCCGACGGCCCCAAGGTGGGCTCGGTCGCCGTGTCGCCGCGCGGCGACCTCCGCATGCCCTCGGACGCCTGCGCCACGCTCTGGCTCAGCGAGTTGGAGGACCTGTAGGGCTGTCCTCACGGGGGGTGCAGCGCGGACGCTTATCTTCTCTACTAGGGGATGGGTGAGAAAATCTAACTTGAACGACTAAGATTTTTTCTCTTCCGTTGTTTAAGTCCTTCGTTCTGGGTAATATTCACAACGTTGGCTGAGCGAGCGGGGTGCAAGCCCCGCCCTGCGAAATCAGGCACCAGCGTGGTGCCCCAGAAGGAGGTACTTACCTATGACACTGAAGCCACTGGGCGATCGAGTCCTCGTCAAGCCCGCCCCCAAGGAGGAGAAGACCTCTACCGGCCTGTATATCTCCTCGGGTGCCCAGGAGAAGCCGCAGCGCGGCGAGGTCATTGCCGTCGGCGCCGGCAAGCTCAACGACAAGGGCGAGCGCGTTGCCCCCGACGTCAAGGTTGGCGACCAGGTGTACTACGGCAAGTTCGGCGGCAACGAGGTCAAGATTGACGGGGAGACCTACCTGCTCCTCCGTGCCGACGACATCTACGCGATTATTGCCGAGTAAGCAAGGTAATTGGATATAGGTACCCCGCGTACCCATTTGGAGGAAGCAGACAATGGCTAAGGACATTACTTTTGGCACCGACGCCCGCGCCAAGCTGGCCAAGGGCGTTAACACGCTTGCCGACGCCGTGACCACCACCCTCGGCCCCAAGGGCCGCTACGTGGCGCTCGAGCGCTCCTACGGCGCCCCCACCATCACCAACGACGGTGTCTCCGTGGCCAAGGAGATCGAGCTCAAGGACCCCGTCGAGAACATGGGTGCCCAGCTGGTGAAGGAGGTCGCCACCAAGACCAACGACACCGTGGGTGACGGCACCACCACCGCGACCCTGCTCGCCCAGGTCATCGTGAACGAGGGCCTGCGCAACGTCGCCGCTGGCGCCAACCCCATCGCCATCCGTCGTGGCGTCGACAAGGCTGTCAAGGCCGCCGTCGACCAGATGAAGTCCTCGGCGCAGGACGTCTCGACCAAGGACCAGATTGCCGCCGTGGGCACCATCTCGGCCGGCGATCCCGAGATCGGCCAGAAGATCTCTGACGCCATGGAGGTCGTGGGCAAGGACGGCGTCATCACCGTCGACGAGTCCAACACCTTTGGCATCGACATCGACACCGTCGAGGGCATGCAGTTTGACAAGGGCTACATCTCCCCGTACTTCGCCACCAACAACGACACCATGACGGCGGAGCTGCAGAACCCCTACATCCTGATGACCGACCAGAAGATCAGCAACATCCAGGACATCCTGCCCGTCCTCGAGGCCATTCAGAAGAGCGGCTCGCCTCTGCTGATCATCGCCGAGGACGTTGATGGTGAGGCGCTGGCAACCCTAATCCTCAACAAGCTCCGTGGCACGCTGCAGGTCGCGGCCGTCAAGGCCCCTGGCTACGGCGATCGCCGCAAGCGCATGCTCGAGGACATTGCAATCCTCACCGGCGGCCAGGTTGCCATGAAGGAGCTTGGCGTCGAGCTCAGCGACGTCACCGCCGAGATGCTCGGCCGCGCCAAGTCCGTCAAGATCACCAAGGACAACACCACGATTGTCGACGGCGCCGGCGCCAAGGACGCCATCGAGGAGCGCGTCGCCCAGATCAAGGGTGAGATCGAGCACACCGACTCCGACTTCGACAAGGAGAAGCTCAACGAGCGTATGGCCAAGCTCTCCGGTGGCGTCGCGGTCATCAAGGTCGGCGCGGCCACCGAGGTCGAGCTCAAGGAGATCAAGCACCGCATCGAGGATGCCCTGCAGGCTACCCGCGCTGCCGTTGAGGAGGGCATCGTCGCCGGTGGCGGCGTGGCGTTCCTCGAGGCCGCCAAGGCGCTCGATGGCGTCGAGACCGTCGACAACGACGAGAAGATCGGCGTCGACATCGTCCGCAAGGCGCTGCAGGCCCCTGTGAAGACCATCGCCTCCAACGCTGGCTACGAGGGCTCCGTCGTGGTCGAGAAAATCAAGACCCTGCCCGAGGGCGAGGGCCTCAACTCCGCCAACGGCGAGTGGGGCAACATGATCGAGATGGGCGTCCTCGACCCCGTCAAGGTCACCCGCACCACGCTCCAGAACGCCGCGTCCGTCGCGTCCCTGATTCTCATCACCGAGGCCACCGTCTCGGACGAGCCCAAGGACACCTCCATCGAGGACGCCATCTCCCGTGCGGCCGCTGCCGGCGGCCAGGGTGGCGGCATGTACTAAGCCGTCAGGCACAGCGAGAGACCATCGCGCATAGGCTGGACCCCGCGACCCATCTGGGCTGCGGGGTCCTTCTCGTATGAGTGGGCGTGAAGCCGCGAGGTGCGTGTGGCCCCGCCAGCGAGGCGTAGTAGAATGAGTGGCTGCACGCGCGGCGCAGAAGAGGGGAGAGGGACCTTGGCGAAGCGACGCGACATGATTGATGACCTCATCGACATCCAAAACGACTTCCAGGCAATCCAGAACCCCCTCGGGGGCATCGCCAACACGCTTGCGACCGACCCGTCCCAGGTGAAGGTGTACAACCCGGCGGACTACAAGGAGAAGCCGCGGCCCAACTCCGTGTACTGCCTGCGTGTCTCGGCCAAGAGCGACGCTGCGTGCTCCAAGTGCTTCGACGTGTGCCCCGTGGACGCCATCTCCATCCAGGGATCCACGGTCTCGATCTTGGACTCGTGCCGCAAGTGTGGCCTCTGCACCATGGTCTGTCCCACCGAGACCATGCTGGCGCAGAAGATCATGTCGCAGCAGCTCTACGACAAGGTCGCGCGCATCGCCTCGGCATACGAGAAGTGCTACGTAACGTGCACGCGCGCCCTGGGGAGGCTTCCCAAGGACAACGAGGTGCTTCTCCCCTGTGTGGGTGCCATCCCAAGCGAGGCGTGGTTCGCGCTCCTCACCGAGTTCGACAACCTGAGCGTGTACCTCCCGCTGGGCATCTGCGACCGCTGCCGCACGACCACCGGCGAGGAGGCGTACGTCGAACAGATCGGCCAGGCGGAGGAGCTGAGCGGTGGCGCCGTGGACCTGGAGGTCGACGAGTCGGCCATGACCCACGAGCAGACCCGCGCCTACAAGCGCAGCCAGTTCATGAGCAACGTGGCGCAGGCGGGGCAGCAGCTCGTAACACGGTCAAACCCCGCCCTGGCAGGCGCCCAGGCGGTCGCCAACCGCATCCGCGCGCACTCGCGGCAGCTCACCGAGATGCAGCGCTCGCTCGAGCACGAGGTTGGCGTTAAGACGCAGCTCAACCGCAGGCGCATCCTCACGCAGAAGCGCAAAGTGATGCTCGCGGCGATTCAGCAGCAGCCCAAGCTCGCCGAGGGCTTTCACCTGGACGTGCCGGCGTGCGACTCGTCCAAGTGCACCAACTGCGGCGACTGCGTGCGGGCATGCGTCCAAAACGCCTGCGACCTGGACGCGTCGGGGCACTTCTCAGTTGCCTCGGCCTACTGCGTCAACTGTGGGGCGTGCGTGGTGGCCTGCCCCGAGGGGGCGCTTCGCATGGAGGAGTGTGACAGCGCAGACCTGGTCGTTCGCGACGAGGAGAAGGAGCGTCGCGAGCGTGAGGCCCAAGCCCAGCGCGAGGCGCTGAAGAAGGCCAGGGAGCAGGGCAAGCGCGCACTGAACAAGGGGCTCGACGCCATAGAGCGCCTGGCCGACGAGTAGGACCGGCGGAGGCTCCGCCACAAGACACAGGAGTTGAGGACGTGGCACTTTCCATTGGCATTGTGGGACTTCCCAACGTGGGCAAGTCGACCCTCTTTACCGCACTCACCCGCAAGGGTGGCTTGGCGGCGAACTATCCCTTCGCCACCATCGATCCTAACGTGGGCATCGTGGACGTGCCTGACGAGCGCCTGCAGAAGCTCGCCGACATCGTGCATCCCGCACGCATAGTCCCCGCAACCGTCGAGTTCGTGGACATCGCAGGCCTGGTGCGCGGCGCAAACGAGGGAGAGGGCCTTGGCAACCAGTTCCTCTCCAACATCCGCAACACTGACGCCATCTGCGAGGTCGTGAGGTACTTCTCCGACCCCGACGTGGTGCACGTGGATGGTAGGGTGGACCCCGCGTCTGACGTTGACACCATCCAGACCGAGCTCGTGCTCGCCGACCTCGGCACCCTGGAGCGCGCCATTCCCAAGCTCGAGAAGGAGGCCAAGCGCGACAAGGAGAAGGCCCCCAATCTCGCCATCGCCAAGCGCCTGCAGGAGTGGCTCAACGAGGGCAACAGGGCTGCTGACCTCGACATGACCGACGATGAGCGTGCTGCGGCACACGACCTCTTCCTTCTCACCATGAAGCCAATTCTCTATGTGGCCAACGTGGACGAGGACGCCCTTGGCAAGCCCGTGGCCCAGGTAGCGGGCCAGGATCCCATCCCCATCTGCGCCGAGGTGGAGGCGGAGCTCGCCGACCTCGACCCCGAGGAGGCCCGCGAGTACCTGGACTCCCTTGGACTGGAGCACAGTGGCCTCGAGACCCTGGCGCAGGCCGCCTATCGCCTGCTGGGGCTGCAGAGCTTCTTCACCGCGGGTGAGAAGGAGGTCAAGGCCTGGACGGTCCGCATCGGCGCTAAGGCGCCCGAGGCGGCCGGCGTCATCCACTCCGACTTTGAGAAGGGCTTCATCAAGGCCGAGACCATCAGCTACGAGGACTACGTGTCCCTAGGTGGCGAGCAGGGCGCCCGCGAGGCGGGCAGGCTCCGCATGGAGGGCAAGGACTACGTGGTACAGGACGGCGACGTGATGGTCTTCCGCTTCAACGTGTAGGGGGCCATCCGTCCTGCGCGGAACCACAGGCACCAATCAATAGGGGAGAGGGCCGACGCAACCTGCGCCGACCCTCTCTTGTATCGCATGAAGATGTGATGCTAGTTGCCGCTTGAATAGCTGCCGTAGCCGCTGCCCGAACCGGAGCCGGATCCCGACGAGGCCGAGCCAGGTCCACTCGAGCTCCAGCCGCTGCCCAGGACCACGATGATGTCGGCGCCCGTGGAGTAGCTCCCGTCGTTTGCCTGGACGCTGGTAATCCCCAGCTTGTCTGCCGCTGCCTGCGCCTTTGTCTGGGCGTCGCTCCCGTTGTAGATGACCGTTGAGGTCTGCGTCACGTAGCCGCCCGTCTTGGGGGTTGCGGTGAAGCCCATCGAGGCGAGGCTGTTCGAGGCGCTGGTGGCCGAGCCGTCGGCGGCCCCGGCGTTAAGGACGACCACGGCTCCCGAGTAGGTCTCGCTCGTGCTGCTCGATGACGAGCTGTCGCTGCCATCGCTGCTGCTGGAGTCGTAGCTCTTGCCCACGGAGCCCGCGACGCCGTCGGTGGTGTCCTGGCTGGAGTCGGTGTAGGGGGTCTCGCCGGCGTCCACGCGCTTCATGATCTCTTCCCACTCGCTGGTGTTGACGACCTCGTACCAGGTGTTGTTGACGTACTCGGATGTGGTGGGGAGCTGGCCGGAGTACACGTCGTTGTCCACGTCCATGCCCGAGAATTGTGTGGCTAGGCTCACGATGGAAGCCACGTCCATGTCGGTGGTGACGTAGCTGGCCATGGTCGAGACCGTGGAAGCCATGGTCACGGGGTCGCTGGCAAGGACCTTCTTGATGATGGCGCCGATGACCATGCGCTGGTTGGCGGCGCGGTAGAAGTCGCCTCCGCCGTAGTTGTCGTAGGCGTGACGCGCACGGCAGAGCAGGGCTGCCGTGGTGCCGTCCAGGGTCTGCTCGCCCGCAGGGAGGTCGAGTCCCGTATAGTTGGGGTCGGATACGGCAACGGGGAGGTTTACGGTGACGCCGCCGACCTTGTCCACGATCGATGCGAAGCCGTCCATGTCCACCTCGGCATAGTGCGAGATGCTGACGCCGGCGAGCTTGGAGACGACCTGGGTCACGTATGCCGCGCCGCCGATGGAATAGGCTGCGTTGATCTTCTGCGTGCCGTTCTCTCCCATGTCGACCATGGTGTCCCTGGGGATGGAGATCAGCGTGACCTTCTTGTTGGAGGGGTCGATGCGCGCAAGGATGATCGTGTCGCTTCGGTAGGCGCTGTCGCTCGTGCCGTACTCGCCCTCCTCTCGCTCGGCATCCTTGTCGGTGCCCAGGAGGAGCATGTAGAACGGCTCGTTGTAGCTCGTCTCGGTGAGGGTGTCTCGCAGGCTGCTGTCGACGCCGCTCGAGAGCTTGCTGTTGATGCTGTGGATGTAGGCGGCGACGGCGATGGTCCCGCTCGCGGCGACTGCCAGGACCGTGATTAGGACGACCTTCAGGACGCGGCGGGCACCGTGCGACTTCCTCTTGCTCGCATAGTGCTCTGCGCCGTGTGCGCGCGAGAGCTCCTGGAAGTTAGGCTCGCTCGACTTACCAGAGTCACTGCGGCCCGTCTTGTCTTCCTTGTTGCGTCTATGCATGGGTAAGCTCCCGCCGTTCCGTTCGATTTCGCTTATTCGTAGTCGGAGCCCACTATGACCACCACGTCCGTGCTCGTGGGGAGGGTTCCGTCGTTTTTCTCGTATCCTACCTTCTCGCCCAGCGTCTTTGCCACGCCGGCGGCCTCTGCCTCGTTATCTCCGTTATAGGCGACGTAGGTGAGGTCGGACTTGTGCGTGGCGGTGTTGGCGCTGGTGGTGAAGCCGGCGTCGCCAAGGGTCTGCGCAACGGTGCCGGCCAGCCCGTCCGTCGAGGTTGCGTTGTACACCGCAACGGTGCCGGTGTAGGCCGCCTCCACGTTGGAGTCGCTGGGCAGGGTGAGGTCCTTCTCCGTGGAGGACGACGCGGAGCTGCCGTCGGTCGACGCCGAGACCCCGGACGACGGGTCGTCGCTCGAGCTCTCGTAGGGCGAGAGGCCCTTGTCAACGCGATCCATCATCGTCTTCCAGGCATCCTGGTTCACGATCTCGTACCAGGTGTCGTTGATGTACTTGGACGTGGTGGGCTCCATGCCCGTCATCACGTCCTTGCTGGTGTCCATACCGGCGAACTTGCTGGCAAGGCTCACGATGGGGTTGACGTCCATGTCGGTGGTGACGTAACCCGCCATGGTCGAGACCGTGGACGCCATGGTCACGGGGTCGCTCGAGAGGACCTTCTTCAGCACGGCGGTAATCACGGCGCGCTGGTTGGCGGCGCGGTACAGGTCGCCATCGCCGTAGCTGTCGTAGGCGTGGCGCGCGCGGCAGAGGAGGGCGGCGGTCTTGCCGTCCAGGGTCTGCTCGCCCGCCTTGAGATCGAGGCCAGTGTAGTCGGGGTCGTAGACGTCTATGGGCAGGTCGATGGTCACGCCACCCACCTTGTCCACGACGGCGGCGAGGCCGTCCATGTCCACCTCGGCGTAATGGGAGATGGGCACGCCGGCAAAGTCCGAGATCACCTGGGTGGCGTAGGAGGCGCCGCCGATGGCGTAGGCGGCGTTGATCTTCTGGGTGCCGTGCGACCCCAGGTCGACCATCGTGTCTCGGTGGATCGACACCAGCGTGACCTTCTTGTTCGCGGGGTCGATGCGGGCGAGCATGATCGAGTCGCTGCGGTACGAACTGTCGCTCGAGCCGTACTCCGAGCTCTCGGCGCGCGCCTCGTCCTTGTCGGTCCCCAGGAGGAGCATGTAGAACGGCTTGTCCCCCGAGCTCTTTGAGAGCACCCCAAAGAGCCCGCTGTCCAGCCCGCTCTTGAGCTTGGAGTTGATGTCGTGGACGTATGCGAAGGCGCCTCCCGCGACCACGGCGACTGCCACGAGGATTCCCACGACGACGTTGCGTATCCGCGACCTGCGCCGGATGCGGTTCTTGATAACATAACGGGCCGCAGAGCCGTCTCGAGAGAGTTCCCGGGCGTCGACCCCCCTGGCCTCGGGATCTGTGCTCTTCCTCTTACGGAACAAGAGCGCTCCTTTGGTGACGCGTCGTGACGTGCCTGTTCGTTAAGCCCAACCAGAACATGGTAGACGCGGAGCAGGGCAAACGCATGAAGTACATAAATGCAAGCATGCCTTTACGGCAAGTCGGCTCCGTGACTTAGAATGACTGCGGACAGTAGTGGAGGCCGCCTTCGCCGGGGGTTGTTGCCCCTGGGGTCTCGGCCATAGGAACGGGAGCATCCATGCAGGCAAACAGGCCCGCCCAGTTCGTTGCCGTGTTCGACTTTGGAGCCCAGTACGGGCAGCTCATCGCGCGTCGCGTGCGCGACCTGCACGTGTACTCCGAAATCGTGCCGTGTGATACCAGCGCGGAGGAGCTTAAGGCCATGGCACCCTCCGCGATCATCCTCTCCGGTGGTCCGGCCTCGGTGTATGCGGACGACGCGCCCGACATGGACGCCGCGGTCTTCGAGCTTGGGATTCCCGTGCTCGGCTTCTGCTACGGCCAGCAGATCATGGCGGTCAAGCTGGGCGGCAAGGTCGGTCACACCGAGAAGGGCGAGTACGGCCCTGCCCACCTCGTTCGCAGGGGCGAGAGCCGCGTCCTCGAGGGGACGCCGCAGGAGCAGACCGTGTGGATGAGCCACCGCGACGCCGTGAGCGAGGTTCCCCAGGGCTTCTCCGTCACCTCCGTCACCGACACCTGCCCCGTCGCCTCCATGGAGGACGCCTCGCGCAACCTCTATGCCACCCAGTTCCACCCCGAGGTGCGCCATACCGAGTGCGGCAAGGCCATTCTCAGCAACTTCCTCTTCAACGTCTGCGGGCTCGAGCCCAGTTGGACCATGGAGGGCATCATCGACCAGAAGGTGGACCAGATCCGCCGCGAGGTCGGATCCCGCAAGGTCATCCTGGCCCTCTCGGGCGGTGTCGACTCCTCCGTGGTGGCGGCGCTTGTCCATCGCGCTATCGGCGACCAGCTCACCTGCGTGTTCGTGAACCACGGGATGCTCCGCAAGGGCGAGCCCGAGATGGTCGAGGAGGTCTTCCGCGAGCAGTTCCACATGCCGCTCGTGCATGTGCACGCCGAGGAGCGCTATGCCAAGATGCTCGCCGGCGTCACCGATCCCGAGAGGAAGCGTCGTCTCATCGGCACCGAGTTCTGGAGGGTCTTCTTCGACGAAGCCCAGAAGATCGGCGACGTGGAGATGCTCGCCCAGGGCACCATCTATCCCGACATCATCGAGTCCGGCGCGCGCAAGACGGGCGGCAAGGCGGCGACCATTAAGAGCCACCACAACCTCATCCCGTTCCCGGAGGGCGTGCACTTCGACCTCATCGAGCCCTTGGACCACTTCTTCAAGGACGAGGTGCGCGAGCTGGGCATTGCCCTCGGGCTCCCCGCAAAGATGGTCTGGCGTCAGCCGTTCCCCGGCCCTGGCCTTGCCATCCGCATCATCGGCGAGGTAACGCCCGAGAAGCTCGCGATCCTCAAGAACGCCGATGCCATCGTGCGCGAGGAGCTGGACGCCTACAACCAGCGCCTCTTCGAGGAGACGGGCGACCGCAACTCCGAGCACGCGTGCTGGCAGTACTTTGCCGTGCTGCCCGACATCAAGTCCGTGGGAGTCATGGGAGACGAGCGCACCTACCAGCGCCCCGTCATTGTCCGTGCGGTGGAGTCCGCCGACGCCATGACCGCCGACTGGGCGAAGCTGCCCTACGACGTGATCGGGCGCATCTCCAGCCGCATCGTGGATGAGGTCGAGGGCGTCAACCGCGTGGTGTACGATGTCACACCCAAGCCGCCTGCAACGATCGAGTGGGAATAACGGATTAACCTATCTACCTGCAAAAACGCAAGGCGCTCCGAAAGAATCCGGGGCGCCTTCTTGGTGCTCCTAGGGGACTTGTGTGCCTGTTAGCCAAATGCGAGCCTCGTGTAACGTCTGGTACAGGCGAGAATGCCTTGCCTCAAAAGTGCTGAAAATGCACAGACATATGCGTTACAACATACATGAGGTGATTGTCATGCAGAAGTCAGCAACACTCAATCTGAGGGTCGATCCTGAGGTGAAGCAGTCCGCCGAGTCCGTTCTGTCGCAGCTCGGGCTATCCATGTCGACTGCCGTCGACATGTTTCTCCGTCAGGTATCCCTCACAGGAGGCATTCCCTTTAGGGTCGCCCTCCCCGAGGCTCCGCGCTCCGTCGACGTGGACGCGATGACGGACAGGTAGCTGTTCGAAGCCCTGTCGCGCGGACTCGAGGAAGCCGAGGAAGGCAGGGGGGGCCGATGCGTCCGCGGCCTTCTCGCGCGTGAGGGAGGAGCTTCTGGGTGCGTAGCTATGAGGTGCGTGTGGCCCCATCGGCTATGGCGCAGGTGAGCGACGCTGTCCATTATGTTCGGGACAAGCTCCGCATGTCACAGGTGGCTGCCAGGCTGCTGGACGAGATTGAGGAGGCGGCCAAAGGCCTGGTACGCATCCAAGGCTCAGGCCGCGGCACGCGCCATGTCATGAGCTAAGCGTGTGCTTCGGTTCTTTTGCCATCGCTACCAGCGCAAACACAGTCGGGTGACGTTACGGGCGTCACCCGACTTCAAGTGAGGAGACGTTACGGGTGCAGTCCGCCCAGCACGCGCCTCGACACGAGGCCCGCCATCTCCTGCGGGGTCTCTTTCCAGCCCCTGCGCGCCCATGTGACGAATATCCCGTAGAGACCGTAGGCGAGAAGGGCGGCCTCGTAGCTCCCCTCGCGTCCCAGGTCGGCGTCGCTCACGATCGTTTCGAACGCGGTCAGGATGGCATCCGTGCATCCTTGCTCGATCATAAGGTCGTTTTCCGTGCGCAGTGACAGGCAGAACCCAAAGTAGCCTAGGGCCCGCTCGGGATTCGAGAACGCGAGCTCCTTGAGGTGGTGCCCTTCCTCGTAGGCGCGCCACCGGCGAACGAGGTAGGCGGTGAGCACCTCCTCCTTAGACGAGAAGTTGCGAAAGTACGTGGCCCGGCCCACGCCCGCCCTTGCGGCAAGCTCGTCGATGGTCACCTTTCGAATGTTCTTCTCGGCCATGAGCGAGAACAGGGCAGGCCCCAGCATGTCTGTGGCATATGCGGACATGGCAGACCTCCTGATACGAAAGTCGCCGATGCGTATCGGTCGCGCTTCCGACGTCGAACGGATTGCCAAACGGACGATACGATTGTATCAATGGCGAGGAATCGAGGGCGTTCTTCAGGAGGATCGCGATGAAAGAGAAGACACGGGGGCGTCTGCGGCTGCTCGCTAAGGTGGTTGGCGGAATATGCGTCGCTCTTGTCGTGCTCGCCCTGGTGCTGGCGACCCATACGCAGATCATAGTCGGTGCCATCCAGGAGCTCTCGGCCGGCACGGTCAAGACGACCAACACCTTCGAGCCCGAGGGAGAGCCCGTGGACGCCGTGCGCGACAACGGGCAACGAATCATCACCGAGATCGCCTACGCTGACGAGTATCCCAACAGCTTCCTGGACATCACCTATCCGGATTCAGACACCTCCGTGCGCAGGCCCACGCTTGTCTACTTCCACGGCGGAGGGTTCTTTGCGGGCAGTAAGAGTGTGGGCGACCCGCTGGCGTCGAGTGACGTCACTTCGCTGTTGGACGACATCTGCGCCGCAGGGTACAACGTCGTGAACGTGGACTACGGCCTTGTGCCCGACTGTCACTTTCCGGTACCTGTCATCCAGGCAAACCAGGCGCTTGCCTGGTGCGATTCGCATGCGGACGAGTATGGCCTCGACATGGACGATGTCGTCATCATGGGCTCGTCTGCCGGCGCCATCATGGCCAGTCAGTTGGGTGCGGTCATCACTAACCCGCAATACGCCTCCGCACTTGGCATCGAGCCCCAGTTGGAGCCCAGCCAGGTGCGTGCCCTCGTGATTGATGACGCACCCCTGGTATATGACAAGTTTTCCCTTGCAACCAAGGTTCTCATAGGCAACTACGTGAGCGGGACGATCTTTCTCAGTAAGGAACAGGTGCATGTTTATGATGCCACTCAATGGGTCACTCCCGCCTATCCGCCTGCGGTCCTTCTCGGGAGCGAGTATCACAACGACATGCGGGCCATGGATGCTGCGCTCACAAGGAGTGGGGTCGTCCACGAGCTTATTGACCCGCTTGCTGAGCGTGGCCTAAAGATGCCGCATTGCTTTGTGGCCTCCGAGCGCACGGACAAGGTCGCACGGGATGCATTCGAACGGATGCTGGCCTTCCTTACCGATCAGGCGGCCTAGCGCCTTGCGCGTGAGGGGAACGCGGCGAAGGGCCTAGCTCCCAATGTGGCAAATGCCTCAGCTTTCGGTGTGGCCGATGCCATAGAGAAGCCCCTCTGGCGGGGGAATAGTGCGCGTGGCAACTGAGAGGCATTCTCCAGGTGGGCGTTTCTGATGAAGGCCCGTTTCCACCCTGACGGGCGGTGGGCCCGACGATGACGGAGGCGCATTCTAGCGCTGCTAGCGTCTGCGCGGTCATCCTGCCTGGTGTGCCTCCCGCAACAATCGGGCGAGGTTGTGAGAGAAGCGCTCCCTGTCCTCGTCCGTGAATGCGGCCGGGCCTTTGGTCCTGCCTCCCGCCCTGCGCACCTTCTTCTCCTCGTGGCGGATGAACATCATCGAGTCGATGGTGAGAGGGTTGTACACGTGGCCGCGCACCCCGATTGCACGCGCGCCTCGTCCGAGGACGATGTCGGCGAGTCCAATGTCCTGCGTCACCACCACGTCAGCGGGGGTGACGGCGGAGGCGATCGCGAAGTCCGCCGAGTCGGCACCAACGCCCACCTGGATCGTGTCCACCCAGAAGCCGCGGTCGGGGCGAGAGGGGTCTTGTGGCTCGCGTGGGTCCGAAGCGTGGATGTATCGCTCCAGGTTTTGGGTGGAGTTTCCGGCGATGATGCAGGGGACGCCTTGAACCCTTGCGGCTGCCAGTGCCTCACGCGTGACGGGGCAGGCGTCGGCGTCGATGTACAGCTTGGTCACGATCTCTCCTACTGGGCAACCGGGATGCCAGGGAATACGCTGCCATTGTAGCGACCCCGTTTCAAAGGTGCGTCCTGAAGCGTCGTGCAGGGGAGGCAGCCCGAGGATGTGCGTGGGTCGAGCCCCTGGAACTCTCGTTGCGTGCTGGAGGGTGGGAGGGAGATGTCCGCTCGATTTCCTGGTGTGCACTCGTATGCTTGAAAGCGGTGGGAGCCTTTAGGTGGGAGGGGCCAATGATTCTGTCGCTTGCACCAATGGAGGGGATAACGGGGCACGTGTTTCGTGCTGCCCATGCAGAATGCTTTGGGGCGCTCGATCGCTACTACTCTCCCTTCATCAGGCCCCCGCGGGTGGGAAGCGGCTTTGGCAAGCGCGACTTGAGGGAGCTCTGCCCGGGCGAGAATCCCGACCCCAGGCTGGTGCCCCAGTTGTTGACCAGAGATGCGGACGAGTTCGTTTGGGCGGCGAGGCTTCTGGCCAAGATGGGCTTTGGTGAGGTGAACCTCAACCTGGGGTGCCCCTCGCGTACCGTGACTTCGCGGGGCAAGGGCGCAGGGTTTCTCGGCGATCCGGATGGGCTCGACGCGTTTTTGGGCAAAGTGACGGAGGAATCGCCCATCCCGGTGTCCGTGAAGACCCGCCTTGGCATTGCGAGCGTCGATGAGTACGAGCGGATTCTCGACATCTACTGCCGTTACCCGCTTGCCGAGCTCATCGTTCATCCTCGCCTGCTGGAGGATGGCTATGGCGGGACGCCGCGCTGGCAGGCGTTTGGCGAGACGCTCGCCCGGGCTCCCTTCCCCGTGACCTACAACGGCGACATGTTCTCCCTTGACGACATCAACGCGCTTGAGCGGGCGTTTCCGGACGCGAGTCGAGTGATGCTCGGGAGGGGCATCCTCGCCAACCCCGCCCTGGGGCGAATGGCGAGGGGTGGGCACGCCGTCACCATCGACGAGCTCGAGGGGTTCCACGACCTCCTGTTTGAGGGCTACGAGGACGAGATGGGCGGCAATGCCGTCTTGCGCATGAAGGAGTGGTGGTCCTATGTGCAGTACGCATTCGAGGACCCGGTCTCGGTCTGGCGCACGATCAGGAAGGTTAGAAAGGTCGAGCAATACGTCACGGCGGCAGCCGCTGTCTTTGAACGGGGACGACTGGCTGACGAGGCGTCATATCGACGGCGAGGGAGCCTGGCATAGGCATCTCAACGCCAGGTGAGTTGCCCCCTACCGTAACCCGCGGAATCGGCGCCCACGCCCCCTGAGATCACCGTCGCGGTGGGCGTGGTCGGACGATTCCGCGGTATGGCTCCGATGCATCAGCTCTCGCGTTCGGATCCATCTTGCTTGCGAGTTTCTACCTGATGAGGCTCTTGCCAAAGAACGCCTCGAGCCTGTCAAACGGGATGGTGTCGCGGTTGTCGTAGAGGTCCACGTGGCTGGCACCCGGAATGATCACGAGCTCCTTGTTGTCGCCCCTAAGGCGCTCGTAGGCCCCCTCGCTGAAGTAGCGAGAGTGGGCCTTCTCGCCGTGGACGAGAAGGACGGGCGTGTCAATCTCGCAAGCCATGTCCAGCAGCGGCTGGTTCATGAACGAGATGGTGCCTGTGGCGTTCCATCCGTCGGTGGAGTTGCCCGAACGCTCGTGGTAGCCGCGAGGCGTCTTGTAGTAGTCGTGGTAGTCGCGCACGAACTGCGGGGCGTCATTGGGCAGTGGGTCCACCACGCCGCCCGCGCGTGTGTACTCGCCTGCCTTGTAGTCGGCGGTGCGCTGGGCTGCCCAGGCGCGGCGCTGCTCGTCGCGGGCCTCCTTGCTGTCGGTGGAGCCAAAGTAGCCCTCGCGGGTAACGCGCGACATGTCGTACATGGTCATGGCTGCGGTCGCCTTGATGCGTGGGTCCAGAGCGGCAGCGTTAATCGCCATGCCACCAAAGCCGCAGATGCCGATGATGCCAATGCGATCCGGGTCTACGTCTTCTCGGCAGCTCAGGTAGTCGACCGCGGCGCAGAAGTCCTCGGTGTTGATGTCCGGGGAAGCCACGCGCCTGGGTTGGCCGCCGCTCTCGCCTGTGAATGAGGGATCAAAGGCGATAGCGAGTAAGCCGCGCGTCGCCATCTCCTGGGCGTACAGGCCGCTGGCCTGCTCCTTCACGGCTCCAAACGGACCGCACACCGCGATGGCGGATAGCTTGCCCTCCGCACCCTTCGGCTTGTACAGGTCTGCGGCAAGGGTGATGCCGTACCGTGTGACGAACGTCACCTTCTCGTGGTCTACGCGCTCGTCACGCGGAAACGTCTTGTCCCACTCCTGTGTAAGGTCGAGCTTCTCTGCCTTCATCATGGTGATTCCTCCGCTTTCGCTTGTGCCTCTCGCTTTGACATGACGAAGGTAGAACCTAAACCTGACTTCAGGTCAAGATATGTTGCTGGAGATGGCTGAATCGACCTTCATCTGCACACAATTGCCAGCCCCATGCGAAGGAGATGGAGCTGGCAATTGGTAGGGCAGGGGGAGAGGCTCGCTGTCCTTCGTGGTTCAGGCGAGTGGTATTGGCTGATGCCCCCACGCATCAGTGCTGACGTGGCAGCGAGGTTAGCCTGACGTCTCCAGCACGGCAAACGTGAGGACGCAGGACGTTTCGTAGGAGACGGAGACTTGTAGCCGATAAGGTCCGTGGCTTCTTGCCTGCGCATCCATTACCCCAGATAGGACATCGTCGGCGGCGAGGGGCCCATGACGCCGACGCGTTGCGGTAGCCTTCCGGTTGTCGAGGTCTTGGGGCTCATCAAGAGCGGAATGGATGCGGGCCAGGTCCACAAGCTCTGCCTCAAGAACGGCGGCTTCGTGAACCTGCTTGGGACCAACGATGCCCGCGAGGTCCAGGCAAGGGCCGAGAAGGGCGACGCTGAGGCGGCCCGCGTCTGGGATACCCTGGTCTACCAGATCTGCAAGTGGGTCGGAGCCATGGCCGCCGTGCTCGGCGGAGACGTCGACGGGATTCTCCTCGGTGGCGGGATGGTGCACAGCGACGCCCTCGTCGAAGCGGTTCGCGAGAGGTGCGGCTGGATCGCCCCGGTCACGGCGTATCCTGGCGAGTTTGAGCTCGAGGCCATGGCTGCTGGTGCCCGTCGCGTGCTGAACGGGGAGGAAGACGCGAGGGAGTATACAGGCATTCCCGTGTTCCAGGGCTTTGACAAGTAACCCCTGCCTTGTCTGCCCATAAAGTTTCGGCTTAATCGGCCCACCGCGCTGCCTGATGCAGTGTGGTGGGCCGAGCGCCGAGAAGCGCGCCCCAATCGCTTGCCTACGCATTTGCCCCGCTCCCGCACGGCGTATCCGCACTTCGCCTTGGTCGTGGCGATAATCGTGGGAGCCGTCCAACCAAGGGGGGAGTGCCACATGGAAACAAGACCATACGTGCCCTGGGACCTCATGAACTCGTTCCTCGTCGACGCCTTCAAGGGATACGGCGTGCCAGAGGACGACGCGAAGATATGCGCGGACGTTCTTCTCGAGAGCGACCGTCGCGGCATCGAGAGTCACGGGTGCAACCGCTTCAAGCCCATCTACATCGACCGCATCAAGCGCGGCACCCTCCTGCCCAAGACCGACCTCGAGATCGTGAGGGAGACGCCCACCACCGTGGTGGCGGACGCCCACGACGGCATGGGCATGGTCGCCTCGTACCGCGTCATGAAGATGCTGATAGAGAAGGCGCGTGCCAACGGTATGGCTGGTGGCGCCATCCGCAACTCCACCCACTTTGGCATCGCGGGCTACTGGGCGACGATGGCGAGCAGGGAGGGCATGATCGGCCTGGTGGGAACCAACGCTCGCCCGTCGATCGCACCGACCTTTGGCGTCGAGAACATGATGGGCACCAACCCCCTCACCTTCGCGCTTCCCACCGACGAGGAGTTTCCGTTCTGCATCGACTGTGCCACCTCGATCGTGCAGCGCGGCAAGATCGAGTACTACGCGCGCGAGGGTAAGCCCACCCCTCCAGGCATGGTCGTGACGCAGGACGGCTCCTCCGTCACAGACTCCAAGGAGATCCTGCGGATGCTCGTTGAGGGCACGGCGGCACTGGCACCGCTTGGCGGCGGCCCGGACGACAAGATGTGCGGCTACAAGGGATATGGCTATGCGGCAACGGTCGAGATACTCTCCGCCGCCCTCGCCGGAGGCCAGTTCATGAAGGCGCTTACGGGCGTCTCGCCTGACGGCTCACCGCAGATGTACCACTTGGGCCACTTCTTCTTTGTCGTGGACCCCGATGCCTTCTGCGGGCGCGAGACGTTCAAGAAGGTCGCCGGCGACATCTGCCGCGAGCTACGCGCCTCCAAGAGGGCCCCCGGATACGATCGCATCTATACTGCTGGGGAGAAGGAATATCTCGCTTGGCTCGACCGCAGGGACAGGGGCGTGCCGGTTGGTGAGGCAGTGCAGCGCGAGCTTGTCGAGGTGCGAGACGAGCTGGGGCTCCCGTACCGCTTTCCGTTCGAGGGCTGATTGCCCTCCTCCCCCTTGTGTCTACGGCCTGCGGTGCGAGGGGGGGAGGGCCCATGGCTCAGAACGGACCGACTTGCATACGCGTGAGAGGTGCGCGCGTCCACAACCTTAAGAACATCGACGTGGACGTGCCCCTGGGCAAGCTCGTGGGAATCGCTGGCGTGTCGGGCTCGGGCAAGTCGAGCCTGGCGCTGGGGACGCTGTACGCGGAGGGTAGCCGCCGCTACCTGGAGGCGCTCTCAACGTACACGCGGCGGCGCATCTCGCAGAGCTCCCGGGCAGATGTCGACCTGGTCGAGTACGTGCCGGCGGCGCTCGCCCTTAGGCAGCGCCCTGCCGTGCCGGGGGTGCGCTCGACCTTCGGCACGTCCACCGAGCTGCTCAACGGACTCCGCCTGCTCTTCTCCCGTGTGGGCTCCTACACCTGCCCCAACGGGCACCGCTGCCCGCCCACCATGAACGTGGCGCTGGAGAAGCCTATCGTCTGCCCCACGTGCGGGGCGGAGTTCTATGGCCGTGGCGCAGAGGAGCTTGCCTTTAACAGCGACGGCGCCTGTCCCACCTGCGGGGGCACCGGAGTCATGCGCCTGGTGGACGAGTCCGCGCTCGTACCCGACGAGACCAAGACGATCGACGAGGGTGCCGTTGTGGTGTGGGGCACGCTCATGTGGTCGCTCATGAAGGACGTGTGCCGCGAGATGGGCGTGCGGACCAACGTCCCCTTCAACCAGCTGACGCCAGAGGAGCGCGAGATCGTGTTCCACGGTCCCGCGGAGAAGCGCCACATCCTGTACCACAACAAGGGGAACGACACCGCCACCGAGCTCGACTTCACCTACTACTCGGCGGTCGCGACGGTGGAGAACGCCCTGGCCAAGGCCAAGACCGAGAGCGCGTACCGACGCATCGCGAGGTTCCTGCGCGAGGGTCCCTGCCCCGACTGCCACGGAACGCGCCTCTCAGCCGCGGCACGCGACCCACTGGTGCGTGACATCAACCTGGCGCAGGCGACCATGATGACCCTCGACCAGCTCGCCGAGTGGCTACCAGGAGTCGAGGGCACCCTCCCCGCCGAGGTGGCGCCCATCGCCCACCAGGTGGTGGACTCGATGGCAGAGCCCATCGCCCGCCTCCGCCAGCTTGGTCTGGGATACCTGTCGCTCGATCGCGCGAGCTCGACCCTCTCAAACGGCGAGCTCCAGCGGGTGCAGCTTGCGCGTGCGGTGCGCAACCGCACCACGGGCGTCCTGTACGTGTTGGACGAGCCCTCTATTGGCCTGCATCCCGCAAACGTCGAGGGTCTGCTGGGCGTGGTCGATGACCTCATGGCAGATGGCAACTCGGTGGTGCTGGTGGACCACGACGTCCGCGTGCTGCGCCATGCGGACCACATCATCGAGATCGGTCCCGGGTCGGGTGCCAACGGCGGCACGGTCATCGCCCAGGGCACGGTCGGGGAGGTCGAGAGGGACCGCAACTCTCGCATCGCGCCGTTCCTATCGGGGGAGAGGCGCATCCGGGTGCGAGACCGCGCGACCCCCGACGACGTGTTTGCGAGCGGGAGGATCCACCTGGAGACGAACCAGGTCCATACAGTCCGACCCCTCTCCGTGGATGTCCCCGTGGGGCGCTTGGTGGCGGTCACGGGGGTGTCTGGCTCGGGGAAAACCACGCTTGTGCTGGAGTGCCTGGTCCCGGCGTTGCGCGCTGCCGCGGCGGGCGAGACGCTCCCCCCAACGGTTGCGGCGTGTGACCCGGCCGGGGTGTCGCGTGTTGAGCTCATCGATTCCACGCCCATCGGCGCCAACGTGCGCTCGACGGTGGCGACCTATTCCGGCGTGATGGACGACCTAAGGCGAGCCTTCGCCAAGACGCCCGACGCCAAGGAGCGTGGGCTGCGTGCCGGGGACTTCTCGTACAACACCGGCTCGCTGAGATGCCCCACCTGCGATGGGACGGGGACCATCTCGCTCGACGTGCAGTTTCTCCCGGACGTCCAAATTACCTGCCCCGACTGCCGCGGTTCGCGCTATGCCGACGCCGCGTGGGATGTGCGCCGCACCACAGGCAGAGGGGCCGCGGGCGAGAGGGACGGCGCGTCTCTCCCCCAGCTCATGGAGCTGACCGTGGACCAGGCGCTGGAGCGCTTGCGGGGTCTCCGCAGCGTCACCAGGCGCCTTCAGGTGCTCTCGGACATTGGGCTTGGCTACCTCACGCTGGGAGAGGCCACGCCGGAGCTCTCTGGCGGCGAGGCGCAGCGCCTTAAGCTTGCGAGCCAGGTGGGCAGGGATCAGGTCGGCGCGCTCTACGTGTTTGACGAGCCGTCCATTGGCCTGCACCCACTAGACGTGGAGGTGCTCCTTGGGGTCCTGCAGGGGCTCGTGGAGCACGGCGCCACGGTCATCGTGATCGAACACGACCTGGACATGGTTAGCAACTCCGACTACGTGATCGACCTCGGGCCAGGCGGCGGCGAGGACGGTGGGCGCGTGGTGTGTACGGGCACGCCCGAGCAGGTGTGCGCCTGCCCGGAGTCGGTGACGGGCCGCTACCTGGCGGAGGAGCTGGGGCTGCGGTAGGCGCGCGAGACTAGCTGTGGTCTCCTGTCCTTTGAGAGACATGCCGTCCGGGCGGTCGCGGCGGGACAACGTTGTCCCTCCCGTCTCGCCCGCCCTGGCATGCGAGAGGAGCTTTGAACGAGGCAGGACGAGCTGCGACTGAGCGTGGGGGAGTTTGTCCCGCGTGCCTACCGTGCGGACGGGAGGGAGGTCTCGTGCCGAGCGATTCTTGGCGCACCCTACTGCGCCAAGCCCGTCGACCCCATACAGCGGGTCAACGTGTTTGTGCCCGAGGAGTACTTTACGGGTGGGTCAGTCGGAGGGTACAACGCCGTGACGGCACCCATCTTCATGCCCAACTCCGTGGGTGGCTACCTGCCTGGCCCTGCGGAGGAACCGGGGGATGACGCCCGCAACGGGGGAGCCAACTCGCTGTTTCGTGCGCTGGAGCACGGCCTGGTGGTGGTGTCCGGTGGAGTGCGCGGCAGGACCTCGGGCAAACGCAGCGACGAGTTCTTTGAGGGGGCAGATGCTGGCTACCGCGGAGTTGAGACGGGTCGCATGGTGGGTCGCGCCCCTGCCCTGGTGGTTGACCAAAAGGCAATCGTGCGCTTTGTCCGTCTCAACGCCGATGTCATTCCCGGAAACGCGGAGCGAATCGTGACCAACGGCACGAGCGCGGGCGGCGCGCTCTCCGCGCTCATGGGTGCTACGGGGAACGACCCCGGGTACGAGCCGTACCTCGAGCGGATTGGTGCCGCCTCTGGCCGCGACGACGTGTTCGCCTCCAACTGCTTCTGTCCCATCCACAACCTCGAGCATGCAGACGCGGCCTACGAGTGGCAGTTTGCGGGCGAGAGGGAATGGCACCGTACCAAGCACAAGGTGGTGGACGGCGTCGTGACGCGCGTCCCCGTGTCGGGCGAGCTGACGGATGCCCAGATGGAGCTCTCTGCGAGACTGGCGGCCCGCTTTCCCGACTACGTCGACGGACTGGGGCTGACCGACCCTGAAGGACGGCTCCTGACTCTGAATCCAGATGGGAGCGGCAGCTTCCGGGATTTCGTCGTGGGCAAGCTCGTCGACTCCGCCCAGCGGGAGCTGCGCCTGCATGAGGACGTGGCCGCGAGCATCGGGAAGTCCATTCCCGGAAGTGCGGTGGACCAGGTGAACGCCCTCGACGTGCGTGACGAGCGGGTCTGCGGGCTCGATTGGCGCGCCTACGTACACGCGATCACACGCATGAAGGCAACCCCTGCGTTTGACGCCTCCGACCTGTCGAGTCCCGAGAACGAGGAGTTTGGCGACCAGACTGTGGGGGCGCGTCACTTCTCTGCGGACCGAGAGGCTCTGGGATTCTTCAGCGATTCCGGGAAGATGGCAGATCCGGAGGTCGTGCGCCTCATAAACCCAATTCCCCACATCCGCTCCGGCATGCCAACGCGTCACTGGAGGATCCGCCACGGATCGTTTGACCGAGATACCTCGTTTGCCATTCCGGTGATACTCGCGACCAGGCTTCGGAACGTCGGGTGCGACGTGGACTTCAGAATCCCCTGGGGCGTCCCGCACGCGGGTGACTACCAGATGGACGAACTCTTTGCTTGGGTGGACGGCCTGTGCGGCTAGGCCTAACGCCACGTTAGGTGAACTTGCTGGGTCTGGCCTCTATGCAGGCGAGAGACGCTGCCACTTTGCGGTACCCCTGCTCGTGCGGAGGTATCGCCTGCTTACTCTGCCCCGACCTCGTGCAAATCTCGGGACGCGATGCTTAGCGTTGCTAGTTCCCATGCGGATTTCAAGGCAGAATGCTTAATCTTCCTAGGCCTCGTGTGAGTCGGACGGCCGAAAACCCGCATGAGGACGAGGACTCCTAAGCGCCGGAGGAGTTGCCGCCCTCCCATCCTCTTCCCTGCGCACTTTGTCGGGCAAACACTCGTGTCACCCATGTATCGCCGCTGGCTCTTCGCATTGCTGGCACGCTCGGATTGCCACGCGCGGGGGTGCAACCGCTCGCTGCTCAACCAACGCAAGGCGGGACCCCGGCTCGCAATGAACTGGGGTCCCGCCTTCGCCTTCGCACGGGGGAGAGGGGCGGCACCCCTCTGCTGTGTCCCTATCTCATGGTCGAAACGACGCGACCGGAGCCGCCCGCCTCACGAATCGCGTCTCCCACGATGTTCGAGGGGTCGTGGTCCATGACCACAATGTCCATGTCCGCGGGGCCGGCAAAGCGCACGAACGACCGGGACGCCCCCACCTTGGAGGAGTCCATGAGCATGACCCTGGTGCGGGCGTGCTTCACAAACTCAGCCTTGGCGGATGCGGTCTGCTCAAACTCGGCGAGGAAGCCAAAGTCGGGCTCAAAGGCGTCCGCCCCGAGGAAGACCTTGTCGATGTAGACGTTTGCCAGCGAGTCGGCGAGCATGGGCCCGTAGAAGTGACGGTACTGCCGCCCCAGCGTGCCGCCCGTGCACACGGGGGTCGCGTTGAGGAGGTGCTGCTCCACGTACTCAAGGCCGTAGTAGTCGTCGGTGATGACCGTGATCTCCCTCAGGTCTTGGAGGCAATGGAGAAACTCCAACGTCGTGCTTCCGGACCCAACCAGGATGGTGTCGCCGTCGCGCACCATGGTTGCGGCGTAGAGGCCGATCGCGTGCTTGGCGGCGGCGTTCTTGCGGATGCGCTGGGGGACGCGGGGAATCACGAAGCTGCTCACGGGCACGGCGCCGCCGTGCGTCCGCTTGAGCTTACCCTCCTCCTCCAGGTAGCTTAGATCCGCTCGCGCGGTCACTGCCGACACCCCGCAGCTGTCGCATATCTCCTGCACCGAGATGGCGGAGCGCTCCGCGAGCGTGTCGAGGATGTGCTGGTGCCTCTCGGCTGCGATCATGCGTGCCTGTTGTGCCGCGCTCATCGTGCCTTGTCCTTCCCATGGGCCCGCCGTCCTGGCGGGGGAGCGTGTCGTAAAAGGGACGAGCCGGACGTCCCGCGAAGAGACGATCCGGCTCGTGCTGGTGGCGTTCAGAGAGATAGCCTACTCGACAACCTTGTCGCCGTTCTTGTGGTATTCGCTGCGCTTGAAGATGACATACAGGATGCCACCAACGATCACGCCGGCGAAGATGGCGATGAGCCACAGGTACCAGCCGTCGACGACGGGCAGGACCAGGAAACCACCGTGGGGCGCGGGGTCGTGGACGCCAAACATGATGGTGAGGATTGCCGCGATGGACGAGCCGCACATCATGATGGGCATCACGGGCCAGATGTTCTTGGTCATGAACGGGATGGCGCCCTCGGTGATGTGGGTGCAGCCCAGGACGATGTTCACGATGCCGGCGTCGTGGTCCTCCTTGGAGAAGTACTTCTTGCCCACGATGACGGCAAAGGCGGTGATCAGCGGCGGGACGATGCACGCGGCGGAGACGGCGGCCATGAAGTTGGTGCCAAAGTTGTAGGTGTCGGTGCCGACGCCGGCGGTGAGCGCCTCGGTCAGCAGGGCGGTGCCGGTGACGTAGGCAGCCTTGTTGACGGGGCCGCCCATGTCAAACGCGCACATGCAGCCGATGGCAAGACCCAGGACGATGGGGCCGGAGGTCTCCAGACCCTTCAGGAAGTCCATCATGCCGGTGTTGATGGCGGCCATGGGGCCAGAGATCCCGAGCATGACAAGGCCGACGATGAAGGTGGAGAGGAGCGGGTACAGGAAGATGGCCTTGAGGCCGTCGAGGTTCTTGGGCATGCCAGAGAGCAGCTTCTCCAGGCCCAGGATCACATAGCCGGAGAGGAAGCCGCCGACGATGCCGCCCAGGAAGCCAAAGCCAACGCCAGCGCCGCCGGCGTCGATCAGGCCGGTGTCGGGCGAGACGGGCAGGCCGGTGATGGCGATCATGCCGGCGACGAAGCCGGGCACCAGGGCCGGGCGCTTGCCGATGGACTCGGCGATGTAGGCCGAGAGGACCGGCACCATGAGGTTCATCGCGATGCCGCCGATGATCTTGAGCATGGCGGCAAAGCTGTTGTAGTCAGATGCGGTGGAATCGAAGGACGTGATGCCCCAGAGGAACGAGACGGCCGTGAGGACGCCGCCGGCAACCACGAACACGAGCATGTGGCTGACGCCGTTCATCAGGTGCTTGTAGATCACGTGGCCAACGGATTCCTTCTCCTCGCTGGCCTCGGGCTCGGCGGTGGCAACCTCCTCGGCGAGCTCGCCCTCGGGCTTCGCGGCCATGGCCCTCTTGATTAGGTCCTCCGCCGCCGCCTGGGACAGGCACTTGGAGACGCCCACGGAAACCATGGGCTTGCCCTCGAACCTCTCGGCGTTGACGTCCTTGTCGGCTGCGACAACGACGGCCTTTGCCGCCTTAATCTGTGCCGGCGTGAGCTCGTCCTCAACGCCGACCTGCCCGTGGGTCTCGACCTTGATGGTGAGCCCCATGGCCTCGGCCGCCTGCTCCAGGGCCTTCTTGGCCATGAAGGTGTGGGCGATGCCGGTCGGGCAGCCGGTTGCTGCGATGATGTCGTAGGTCTCGGCCTGCTCTTCTGCCATCTCGCGCTCCTTTCCTTCGCTCGGATGCTCCACGCATCCACTACGAGTCCTTCACAAAGATAGCACGTAGCGAAGGAAAGGGATAAAAGCGAAGAAAAGCGAAGATTATTAGCCGCGAACGGTTAGTATTCGATGGTAAACGGTATAAACGCGTAAGCGATTTCTCTTCGTTCCGTCTTGCGGGCCCCGTTTCGTTTGACTGGGACCGTTCTCATCTCACCCATCTTTGCTCTGTTCGTGACCGCTGCTCCAGTGGGGGGCGTTCTGGCAAAGGTCGCCAGCGCCTCCACGGAGCCCTGCGTGGACAAAACGTGTAAAGTCAATAATTACAAGAACCTGTCAACAACGATATGACAAGTTGGGTGCGCCCTGTTTCGGGACGTGGGGGGAGGCCACATGCACGACCAGATGACGCAGGACCAGAGGCGCCTGTGGCTCATAGACGCGCTGATGGGGGAGAGGGACGACCTCGGCGGGATCCGGGTTCCTCCCGACGGGGAGGGCCAGCGGCTCCTGCTGCGCGGCCTTCTCAACGTGAGGCCCCCGCGGCCCGTGGGCGACGAGTTTCTCCGCGTCCAGGACGAGTACCTGCAAGGTCGCCTCGCCGAGCGCGGCGGCGTCACGCGTGTGGACGACCTCGGGTTCACGGACGACGGGCTCGCGGTGTGGCGCGGCGACATCACCACGCTCCAGGTCGACGCCATCGTCAACGCCGCCAACAGCCAGATGCTGGGCTGCTTTGTGCCCAACCACCGCTGCATCGACAACGCCATCCATACCTACGCGGGGGTCCAGCTGCGCCTTGAGTGCGCGCGCATCATGCGGGCCCAGGGCCACGAGGAGCCAACGGGAGGGGCCAAGCTGACGCGCGGCTACAACCTCCCGGCGGGGCATGTCCTGCACACCGTGGGACCGATCGTGTACGGGGAGGTCCCCACGGCGCGCGACCGCGAGCTTCTCGCCAGCTGCTATCGCTCGTGCCTTGACCTGGCGGCGGAGAGGGGCCTGCGCAGCGTGGCGTTCTGCTGCATCTCCACGGGGGAGTTCCGCTATCCCAACCGGGAGGCGGCGGAGGTCGCGGCGTCGACGGTGCGCGCGTGGAAGCGTGAGACGAAAAACCAGACGGAGGTGGTCTTCGATGTCTTCAAGCCAGTGGATCAGCGGCTCTACGGGGAGCTTCTCGGAGTCGGTCGATAGGGTCGCTCGGGCGATCGAACGGGCGGACGCGGTGCTGGTCGGAGCCGGTGCGGGTCTCTCCACCGCCGCGGGGTTCCACTACTCGGGGCCCCGGTTTGAGAAGGACTTCGCCGACTTCCGCGACCGGTTTGGGATCACCGACATGTATGCGGGCGGGTTCTACCCCTTCCCGGACGACGAGACCCGCTGGGCCTGGTGGAGCCGCATGATCTGGGTCAACCGCTACGCGTGTCCCGTGGGCCGTCCGTACCAGGATCTCGTTCGCATGCTGCGGGGGCGCGAGTACTTTGTGCTCACCACCAACGTCGACCACCAGTTCCAGCGTGCGGGCGTCGACCGGTCGCGATTGTTCTACACGCAGGGGGACTACGGCCTGCTGCAGTGTCCCGAGCCCTGCCACCAGGCAACCTACGACAACGAGGACCTCGTGCGCCTGATGGTGCGAGACCAGCGCGACATGCGCGTGCCCAGCGAGCTGGTGCCCCGCTGCCCTCGCTGCGGCAGGGTCATGGTCCCCAACCTCCGCTGCGACGACACGTTCGTGGAGGACGAGGGCTGGCACGTCGCGCTCGGGCGCTACCAGGACTTTGTGGCGGCGCACGAGTCGGGCTCCGTGGTGCTGCTCGAGCTGGGCGTGGGCGCTAACACGCCAGTCATCATCAAGTACCCCTTCTGGCGCATGGCGTCGCAGAACCCCAAGGCGACCTACGTGCAGGTGAACATGGGCGAGACGATCGCGCCCTCCGCGATTGCCGACCAGACCGTGCTGGTGGACGGCGACGCCGCGGAGTTTTTGCGCGAGCTTCGAGGCCGGCTCTCCGGCGGCGAGAACACAGACGCGGCGTGACGGCGCCGGCAGGGGAGAGGGGCGCAACGCCGTGGCTGCGCGCCTCTCCCCTTTGGAGTCCGAGTCAGGCTCACCACGCCTCCCTTTCCTCCGAGCATGCGCGCCCTCTTCCTCGGGGCCCAAGGCTTCGCCGAGCCATCCGCTCCTGAGCCTCCTGCCGTCGCTTGTCGTTTTGGCTGAGGGTGTGGACGTCGGCGCGCCCTCCCTGCCGTACAGTTGCGGAGTGTTCAAAGTCTTGGGGAGGTGCTCCGTGGGGTTGCGGCATGTGCAGAGCTGGGGTTGGGCGCCCTGGCTCATTCAGGCCCTGGTGCTTGCCTCGGCAGTCTCGCTTGGTCCCTGGGATGCGGCTGAGAGGCTCTGCGCGTCCGCGATTGGAATCGCCATAGCTTGTGTGGTGCGGATGTCCGGCAGGGTGAGGGCCAGCAGCGTCATGCTGCGGAGGGGCCTGATTGCCGCTGCCGTCGTCTGGGCGCTTGCGACACTTCCACAGGTGGCCTTCCTCCTCCCGAACTCCCCCTGGGGAGAGTTCGTCCAGGTTGCCATGTACCTAACCTCTGCAGTCGTCTCCGCCCTCTCGATTATCGTCGCGACGGATGATGGAGGGCGGCAGGAACCCCGTTTGCAAAGGGTCTGCTCCGCGTACCTTCTGTCTGCGTGTGTGATGGTCGAGCTCTACGCACTGCATTCCGTGACAAGCATCGTGCGGGTGGGTACCGGGCAAATGCTTGTCCCCTTCGACCTTGTTGGGGTGGCGGTCCTCGTGGCTGGCGCCTCTCTGATCGAGTTCTGCTCCCTGCCAACCAGACATAATGCCTTTGCGCAGATTGCGAACGTTGGTCTTGTCGCATGCGCCTTGCTCCTGGTTGGATTGGGTCATGGTGATGCTGCTGCCGTCCTGATTCCCTTGTCTTGCCTCGTTGTGGTGTTCTCTCAGCTCGCGGTCATTCGCTGTCGATGGTGCGGCAATGGCGAGACCGCGCTCGTCGAGCTCCTCCTCTCGATGACCCTTGCGGCGCTCGTTGCAAACGAGGGAGCGTATGGGGACGGGCGCCCCTACGGCTCTACGGGCGGGTATGGCTACCTCACACCGCTGACACTGGGATGCCTTGCTGCCAGTGTGGCCACCCTGGTTCTTCTGGCTCGTCGTGGGCGTATGGAAGACGACAAGGAGGGGCAGCGCGAACGCTATCTTCTTTCGGCGGAGGAGCGGGAAGAGCTTTCCACCCGCGAGCTCGATGCGATTGAGGGTGCCGTCTCGGGCGAGACGGTCCGGCAGACGGCGGACCGCATGGGGCTTTCCCCTGGCACTGTGAGCACCTATCGCTCGCGCGGGCTTCGCAAACTGGGGGTCCGCACCATGACTGAGCTCCTTGCTCGACTGCGGATAAGGCAGGTGAACGAGCTGTTGAGCGACGAGGAGGAGGGTCTGGATGCCCATCCCCTTGCCATAGTGCTGGCTTGCGTGGTTCTTTTCCTGTACTCCTGCGCGTCCGTTCCCAGTGCCCCAATGGCATGGCTTCCTCGCTCTATCGAGCGCGTCAAGACGCTGGCTGTGGTCGCCATGCTTCTGGGGTGCTCTCTCGTCAATCTGGGAGCCTATGACGAAAGACGCCGCGTGGGGATGATGGCGACTGCGGCGGTACTCCTCCTGGCGATGCTGTACTCCTGCGTGGCAAGCGCCCGTGACGTGGAGTCGTATTGGCTTCAGGGGTGGGGGTGGGCGCTCTGTCTCGTCGCGGGTATGGTTGCGGCGGTTGGGGTGAGGTCATACTTGCCGACCGACCTACTCGTTCGGAGCGTTCCCCTCTGGGACAGGACCCTCCTGCTCGTTGCTGCGGGGTTCGCTCAGGGACTGGCGGTCGCGTGCGCCATGGCGTGCCAGATGAGGGAGGGATACCTCGCTCTGGCGCAGCCGCTGACGGCGATTCCGTATTGCCTCCTCGTAGTGTCGCGAGTCTCTGGTGGGAGGGTCGTGACGCGTATGCCCTCGCACGCGCTCTCCGTCTATGGGGTTGGACAGCTGCTTGGGAGCATCGGACTTCTCGGCGTACCCCTGATTCGCTTTGGCGAGTGGGCCATCGTGCTGCTGTGGTGCCTGGGGGAGTCTCTTGCCATTGCTGTTGCGCTGCTGGTGAGGCGAGATGCCACGAGGGGGCATGTGATGCTGCAGGAGTATGCGCGCGGGGACCTTGGCAAAGCCTTGTGCGACTACGGCTTGACTGAGGTGCAGACGCGCGTGGCGGAAATGCTTCTGCTTGGGCACGGGGTGCCGCGTATCTCGGATGAGCTGGTGGTGTCGCCCGAGACGGTCGCATCGCACAAGAGGGAGGTGTACCGAAAGGCTGGAGTTCACAGCCAGCGTACCCTCATCGAGAAGGTGAGCGGGAGGGGGTAGCCCTCTCACAGGCACTAACGAGCGAGGTGTCGGGGTGGTCGGTTCCCGTCCGTTGAGGGGTGCGAAGACTCACCTCCATAGCACCGGTCGAAGAGTTCTTGCATGTTCGCTGTGGCTGGGACGACGACGGCGGTTCCCGACCGAAACACGACGACTTTGTCGCAGAGCCCGTTCAGGTCGCTCAGGATGTGGGACGAGACGAATACGGAACAGTTGCGATGTGCCATGTCGCGAAGGTTGCGGCATGCCATCTCGCGCTTGAGCGGGTCGAGGGCGTTGAGTGGCTCGTCCAATAACGTGTATGGGGCATCCTGCTGATAGCAGAGGGCAATGGTGACCTGCTGGCGCATGCCCTGCGACAGGGAGCGGATGGGTTTGTCCAGAAATCCATCGAGCTCGAAGAGGCGGGCGGTCTCGGATGGATCGAGGCGCGAACCCCAAAGGTCAGACGCCGCCTTCAGATGGAAGCGCGCGGTGCAGCTTCGGTTGAGGGCTGAATCGTCGCAGGCAACGTAGCTCACGAACCTGTTGTAGGGGGTGGGTTTGAGGGGCGTCATACCGTCGGCGCAGAGGCTGCCACAAACCAGCGGCTTTGCGTCGCCCGCAATCGCTCTCATGAGCGAGGTCTTTCCTGCTCCGTTTGGTGCGATGAGCCCCCATATCTGTCCAGGGTCGATGTGCAGGGAGACATCCTTTAGCAGTGGTGGTTCGCGACGGTAGCCAACGGTTAGATTCTCGATGTCGAGGGACATGTCTGACCCCTCCTTTGACGCCTTGCCGCATGGTATCTGCTTAGGGCAAAGCCGACGACGAGCGTGAGCAGAATGAAGCAAGCGGTCCAAGACAGCAGCACGATGCGGCCAGTTGCCGTGTCGAGGGAGATTCCCTCGCAGATGTCCACCCCAAAAGCTCCGGCAAATCCCATGAGCCTTGATGCGTCGAAGTATGAGGTGGGAAGCCATTTGAGCAATGGAGATAGGGGGGAAGACGGTGAGAGGTACGAGTCGGACAGGGGCAGGAGACAGAGCGCCACTCCAACCACACCCCCCGCTGCTGCACCCCCCGTGAGCTGGCCGAGGCACACGATGGCGCACGAGACGAAGACGTTTTCGAGGACGACGAGGGCGAGGAACGAGGAGAGAGCCTGGCCCGAGGATGCGACGACGACGGATCCGTTCTTGATGAATACGACAGGGAGCCCACTGGAGGTGAATCCGTTCCGAAGTCCCGAGAGGACCATTCCAGGGAGGAAGGCAACGACAAGAATTGCGACGCACGAGATGGAGGCTGCCACGCAGACGGTGGGGACACGACGAGTTGCGGGAATGGTGCGTGCTCCCAGGAGCCGTTGAGGCGAGGTGATGCGGCAGAGCCCAACTCCTACTACCAGGGAGGGAAGAAGCCACGCCACGCTGGGAAGCGAGGCGATTGCCGCAGGGAGGTATTGTGCCGGCGGGAGGTCGCCTACGTAGTTGATGGTTCTTGGATTCTTCTCCATAGACATGATGACTGCCCGTCTATACTCCGCTTCGGTATTGAGCGCATCGCCCTGAAGGGTGCCCTCCTGTATCTCGTCGAGCTCAGCCTTCGACTGCTTGGCCACTGCGGCCCAGAACGTGTGGGGGTCCTTGGCGTCGACTACTCCCCTCAGCAGTTTGAGGTCGCGCCCGTTCTCGGTTCGGATGTAGTCAGGGGCGGAGTCATATGCGCCAGCGTCCTCGGCTGCCTTGAGCGTGGTGTAGGCGTTCTGCGCGTTCGCGGCGACGATACTCTCTCCCCACAGGACGCAGTCAAGCGCAAGCGGGGTGGCAAATGCGAGCGCGAGGAGCACCGCAATCGTGACAGTTGCCGGTTGCCGGGCGATGCAGTGGACGAGCAACGATAAGTAGCGCATGGCCTTCCTCCCTTCGGTGTGCTCGGGACGTGTCCTCAACATAGGGGGCTGGCTCTCGCCCGTCATGTCATAAACACAGGTAAAAGAGGCTTTTGCGCCACTTATTACACCGTAGGGCCCGGCCCGCCGTGGCAGCGCGCCTCTCCCCTTGGGGGGTACCATGACCCTTGAGTGGAGGGAGCGCCACATGGCGGCAGACGTGATCGTGAAGCACGACGAGGCGCCGGCGGCGGACCTTGTGGGAGAGGCTGCCGGGCTCCGCTGGCTTGGCGAGGCGGAGGCGTCCGGCGGCATCTCGTGCGCGCGCGTGCGCGAGGCGAGCGCGCGCCGGCTGGTCGAGGAGCGCATCCCCACCGGTGCGCCCACGCGCCAGGCGGCGCACCTTGCCGGTGAGGCGCTGGCGCGGACCCATGCCGCGGGCGCGGACTGGTACGGCTGCCCGCCGCCGGGATGGACGGGCAAGGCCTATGCGATTGGCCCCTCCCGCACCATGGTTGTCCCTCGCGGTGTGGTGGAGTCATCGTCGGGAGAGCTTGCCCCCGAGGCGCTCTCGTGGGGAGCCGCCTGCGCCCGCTGGCGCGTGATGCCGCACGTGAGGGCGATTAGGGACCAGGGGCTCGTGGACGAGGGGGAGGTACGCCTGCTCTCACGCGTGGCTGACCGCATGGCAGGGGGCGAGTTCGACTCGCCGGAGCCGGAGCTGGTCCGACGCGGGGGACACCCCTGCTCGCGCATCCACGGGGACCTGTGGGCGGGCAACCTGCTCTGGTCGGCACCCGGCAGCCGCGCCGCCGCGACGGGAGCGGCGCTGATCGACCCCATGGCATCGGGCGGCCATGCCGAGACGGACCTGGCCATGCTGCAGCTGTTTGGCTGTGCGTATCTGGACGAACTCATCGCCGCCTACGACGCGGCCTCGCCGCTCGCGGACGGATGGGAGGATAGGGTGCAGATTCACCAGCTCGTCCCCGTGCTCCTGCACTGTGTCCTGTACGGGGATGCGTACGTGGGACTGGCGATCTCCATTGCCCGTCGCTACGCCTCGCGGTGAGCCTACGCGCAGTGGCGGTAGTAGTACACGGCGATCTGCGTGCGGTTGCGCAACCCCAGCTTGGCCAGGATCGACGAGATGTGGTTGCGGACCGTTCCCTCGCTCATGAACAGGGCGCCCGCCACCTCTGCGTTGGTCATCCCGTCGGCGATGGCGCGCACCACCTCTCGTTCGCGCGGCGTAAGGGCGCCAAGTGCCGGCTCGTCCCGTCCGTCGGCTCCCATTGCGCCATGTGACGTGAGTTGCGTGGCACGCGCCAGCACCTCCCCCTCAAGTACGCTCTGTCCCGCCATGATGGAACGTAGCGCGGGGGCTATCGTGGCAACGTCCTGCTTGATGAGGTAGCCTCGCGCCCCCAGCCGGAGCGCCCGCACGATGTAGTCGTCGTCCGAGAACGTGGTGAGAAACACGACGCGCGCGTCCGGGTCGCCCTGCAGAATCTCCTCGGCGGCGGAGAGGCCGTTGCGTCCGGGCATCTGGATGTCCAGGAGTGCGATGTCGGGGGAGAGCGTGCGGTACAGTCCTACCGCCTGGTCGCCCGTGGTGCCGGTCCCCACCACGTCGACGTCCGTCTCGGCAGAGAGGATCGTTGCCAGCGACCGGACCACAAAGGCGTCGTCGTCCACCACGATGACCCTCATGAGTGCTCCCTCCTGGGCAGCGAGGCAAACACCTCGAACCCGTTGCCAACGCTCACGCGGAGCGTCCCTCCCAGCGATTCCACCCGCTCGCGCATGGTGCGCAGTCCCATCCCACGCTCCTCGAGGTGGGAGGCGGTGCCGGGTACCTCGCCATCATTCCACACCCGCAGCTGCCAGATGCCGGGCATCCCGTTCATGCGCACGGTGGCGCTTCTCGCATGGGCGTGTCGCGCGGCGTTGGTGAGCGCCTCGCGCGCAACCGCCACAAGGCAGCGGCTCACTTCGGCGGGCGGGGTCCCGTGAGGGTCGCATTCTACTTGCACGCCCGGAATGCCGCTCGTCGCCGCAAGCCGGTTGAGCTCGACCCCAAGGTCCACGCCCGAATCTTCCAGGGAGTGGACGCTGGCGCGCATGGTTCTCAGCGCCTCGTTGAGGCCGTCAGAGACCTGTGACAGCTCGTCCGTCGCGACGGCATCGCCTCGGTGGATTACCTTGAGGGCCTCGACCTGCAGCACGAGTCGCGTGAGCAGGTGGCCCATGGAGTCGTGCATCTCCCTTGCGATGCGCGTGCGCTCGGCGAGCGCGGCGGCATGCGCCTCGTACTCGCGCGCCTCCTCGAGCTCCTGGTTCTTCTCGCCCAGTGCGAGGAGCTTGTCCTGCAGGTCGTCCTGCAGCCGGGTGGCCTTGCCCGCAAGCTCTATCTGGCACCCGCAGCGCAGGGAGAGCGCGACGGAGCAACAAGACAGGAGAAGCGCCGCCGCGACGGCCTGTCTGGGTTCCTGCATGAGCCACGCCCACGCGGCGGCGACGGGGGCGAGCGCCCACGTGACCCTCCATCGCGTGCGCGCGAGGTCGTACGAGACAAGCGGCAGCGCCACGAACGCGCCAGGCACGATGGCTGAGAGGAGCGTGGTGACACAGCAGGTGGCGATGGCCACGCCGGGACGTGATGGCAGCGCAAGCTCCACACCGGCGGACACGCACACCGCCAGGGCAACGGCGACGACGGCCACCGGTCCTGCGTCCCCGGCGACTGCGACGACGCCCAGGCATGAGGCGAGCATGAGGGCCTTGTCCGCGATTCTCTCCATGGCTCCAGAGTATACGGGTGCGCTGGGGGCGCAGGGGCCGCCCGTAGGCATGACAAACGTCACGGACCTCCCCCTGCAACTTGTGACGCTGGTCACTTCCGCTCCCGCCACCGTTCCCCCAGACTGGTTTCAGAAATCGGAAAGGGGCCAACATGGGTGCATGTGACGCGGTCGTTCGCATAGACAACCTGGTCAAGCGCTACGGTGACCTGGTCGCCGTGGACCACCTCTCGCTCTCAATCGCGCGGGGGGAGGTCTTTGGCCTCTTGGGTCCCAACGGCTCAGGCAAGACGACGACCATCAACTGCATCCTGCAGCTCCTCTCCTATGATCACGGCGACATCCAGCTGTTCGGCGAGCCCATGCGTCCCACGAGCTACCAGCTCAAGCGTCGCATCGGAGTGGTCCCGCAGGAGGTCGCGGTCTTCGACGAACTCACCGTGCGCGAGAACGTGGACAGCTTCTGCGCGCTCTACGTGGGCGACCGTGCGCTTCGCCGCGAGCTGGTTAACGACGCCATCGCCTTCGTGGGATTGGAGAAGTTCGAGGGGTTTCGTCCCAAGAAGCTCTCCGGAGGCTTGCTCAGGCGCCTCAACATCGCGTGCGGCATAGCGCACCGTCCCGAGCTCATCATCATGGACGAGCCCACCGTGGCCGTTGATCCGCAGAGCCGCGAGTCGATCCTCTCGGGCATCGAGCGCCTGAACGCCGAGGGTGCCACGGTGATCTACACCTCGCACTACATGGAGGAGGTCGAGCGGCTCTGCTCGCGCATCATGATCATGGATCACGGACGCTGCGTGGCGAGCGGCACTGCCGACGAGCTCAAGGGCATGATTGGCACGGGCGAAAAGATCTCCGTCGAGGTGGGGCGGATGGACGAGGGCATCCTCGAGCGCGTGCGGTCGCTCGATCACGTGCGTACGGCCGAGACGGACGGGGGCATGCTACGCGTGCAGTGTGCCTCTGGGGCGCATAACCTTGCCGACGTGCTGGGCGTGCTGGGCGACGCTGGCCTCGCGTACGGTCGCGTGCTCTCCGAGCCGCCCACCCTGAACGACGTATTCCTCGAGATCACCGGTCGCGCCTTGCGCGACGAGGCATAGGGGGACTGCCATGCTCGCAAGCCTTAGGAGCAGCGTGCTCTCGCTCGTGCGCGACAAGGCCCTCCTCGTGTGGGCGCTTGCGTTCCCCACCATCATGACCCTCATATTCATTGGGATGTTCTCGGGGATAGGGGATGCGTACTCGGCCGTGGGTTCCACGCTGGGCGTGGTGCGCGACGCCAACTACGATGCCGCGGTGGGCTTGGACGAGACGATCCAGGCGATCTCGGACCCCGAGTCGAGCGACCACGTCTGCGATGTCACCTACTACGACGACGCGGCGGATGCCAGGGCGGCGGCCAGCATGGGCGACGTGGACGCCTATCTCACCGTGAGCGGCGACGGCACGCCACAGCTCCACGTGACCCAGGCGAGCGTGGCGGAGGGTGGCAGCCTCCCCACCTCGGTCCTCTCCGAGGTCTTGGACACCCACCTGCACACGCGTTCGGCAGTAGAGAGGGTCGCGGCAACGCGGCCGGAGCTCCTCGCCAACGGCCGAGCGATCAAGGCCTTTACCAGCGGAGCCGTCAAAACGGTGCGGCTCTCCGCCACAAAGAATCCGCCAAGCCCCGATGCGCGCTACTACTACGCGCTCCTTGCCATGGCCGCCGGCATGGGCGCCACTGCGGGTATGGAGTCCGCCCGGCGGCTCCTCCCAACGGCCGGTCCGCTGGGGGCGCGGCAGACGCTTGCCGCCGTGCCACGCTGGCGCATGCTCGTGGGGGCACTCCTGGGCGCATGGCTCTGCGAGTTCGCATGCCTCCTCGTGGCGGCGCTCTTCATGTGGGGCGCGGCGGGCGTCCCGTTTGGCGACAACGCCCCGGGCGTGGTGGGTGCAATCGCGGCGTCATCGTTCATGGCGTGTGCGGCCGGTGCCCTGTGCGGGACCGTCCCCCGCATGGAGGCGGGCATGATATCCGGCATCACCTGCCTGCTCTCGCTCTTCACTGGACTGTATGGCACGGCGTCGCAGCAGTTGGCGGACTCCATCGAGGCCGCGATGCCCGTGCTTGCGCACGCCAACCCCCTCTGGCAGACGACCAACTGCTTCTACGCGCTTCTCTACTACGACACGCCCGACGCGTTCCTCGCAAGCTGCGCCGCGCTCCTGACGATGGCGGTCGCGTTTCTCGTCCTGGCTTCCCTGCGCATGAGGAGGACCTCGTATGACCACCTTTAGGACCTACCTCAGGATTTTCCTCTCGCATAGGGTGTACATCGCCATCTACCTGGTCATGCTCTCGCTTGTAGGCGTGTTCGTCGGCCTCTCCGCGAACTCTGGCGCAACGGGCGAGTACCAGGAGACCGCCGCAAACGTCGCAGTCATTGACCGCGACGGCTCCGAGCTCTCGTCGGCCTTGGCTCGGCGTGTGCTCGCCGGTAACAACCGGGTGGAGGTGGCGGACGAGAAGCGCGCCATCCAGGACAGCGTGGCTCGTGACAGGGTCAGCTACCTGCTCGTCATCCCCCAGGGGTGGGGAGAGGGCCTCATGGACGCGGCCCGCCAGGGCACGAAGGCCCCCGAGCTCGAGACCTACGTGTCGTACTACTCCGGCATGGGGAGGCTCCTGGACATCGAGGTGACTGGCTATGCCGACGGACTCTACGGCATGGCGGCGACGCTGGGCGGCAGTGCTGCGGAGGTTGTCTATGCCACGGACGACGCATGGGAGGGGTCTACCCGGGTAGACATGGTCGAGCAGGTCACCTCGCCCCTGCCCGCGAGCCTCGTCACGGCGGTGGAGTTTGCCTCGTACCCCATCTTCTCCAGCGCGATGGTCTGCATCGCGGTGCTCATGTCCTCCGTGGAGCGCCGGCCCGTGCGCTACCGCAGGCTCGCCTCGCCCGAGCCGGCCCGTACCCGCAACCTGGCGCTGCTGGGCTCCTGTGTCACGATCGGGCTGGTTGCCTGGGCATGGACCTTTGGCCTCGAGGTCCTGGTGCTGGGACGCTCCGCGCTCGCGAGCTCCCCCGTACAGCTGGCTCTCGTGGGGGCGGCGCTTCTTGCGTACGCGCTGGTGGCGGCCAGCGTGGGCTTTCTCGCGGGACAGCTTGGCGTGAGCGAGAATGCCGCTAACGCGCTGGCGAACATCCTGGGCATGGTGATGTCGTTTCTCGGCGGGGCATGGACGGGCCTCTCGCTCCTGCCTGACGAACTCATCGCCGTGGCTCACTTCACGCCGTCGTACTGGGTTACGCGGGTGGTCGAGGGTGCCGCGGGCATGGGGCGGGTGACTTCCCAGAACGTGATGCCGCTCGTGGGCGACATCGGGATATGCGTGCTGTTTGGGATCGCCACCCTGCTCGTGGGACTTGTGCTGGGCAGGAGTCGGGGGCGCTCGGAACTCGCGTGAGGCGCGTGCGTGCAATTCGAGGGCTGGCTGCTGAGGAATCTTGAGTTGTGGCAGTCCGAGGGGACTCCGGGCACCGCCAGTCAGCGGAAGCTGCTGAGGAAATGCGAGTGTTGGCAATCCATGGGCAGATTCCACTGAGGAAATGCGAGTGTTGGCAGAGAACGGGCGTTCCCGGCTGCCAATACTCCGATTTCCTCAGCAGCCGTGCCCCCCCCAAATTGACAATACTCGACATTCCTCAGCTGTCGCTCACCGCAGACCCTGCGACGCGGGGTCTCCTCGCCGGGGGCGCGGCCTCACTTCCGGGCAAGCAGGCAGAGCCAGTGCCTTCGCTGGTCATGGTCGACCTCCACGCGGGTGAAGCCAGCCTCCGCAAGATAGGCGCGAAGCTGCTCCTCGGTGTAGATGCGCAGGTCGTCGATGATGCCCGTCCACCTTTCGTCGGCCTCGTTGGTGCCGTCCGACTCGTTCACGACGAGGAAGGTGCCGCTGTCCCGCAGTATTCGCCTGACCTCGCGAAAGCTCTCCACGGGGCCAGGCCAGAAGTAGACCGTCTCAAATGCAGTCGCCAGGTCGAAGGAGTCGTCCTCGAGAGGTAGGCCAGAGACGTTCGCCTCCACCAGCGTACAGCGCCCCTCCGCCACAAAGTCGCGGTTGACCTGTTCGGTCTTCGCGAGCGACTCCTCCGAGTAGTCGACGGCGACCAGGTGTGCCTGGGGGTACTCCTCCAGCAGCCTGTGCGCGTTGCGCCCACCGCCGCAGCCCAGCTCCACGATGCTCTGGGGCGCAAGGCCTCCAAGGTGCCCCATTCCCCAGTCCGATACCGCAACGTGACCACGGTTCATGCTCGCGAGCATCCCCCTGCCAAGGGGTCCCTTGGGCTTCCGGGTGTTGTTGAAGAACGAGCGAAGCAGTCCCATGGCGTCCCCGCCTTCGGTCGTGGGGTGAGCCGGCTTGCCCCGGACCCGCCCCGTCGGCGCAGTTTAGTTAGAGAAATCTAACATAGGCGGGTCACCGGGGGCATTCGTGCGGCAAATCGACCGATAGCCAAAGCCAGCCCAAAGCCTGCCGCTGATAAGGCTTGGGCGCATCGCACCGTGCGCCGCGGGGTTGGTGCTGCCCCGAAGGCGCGCATGCCAATTCCCACCAGCTTCCCATCGCGCTCTGCCGATGCCCGGCGGCAAGGCGGTTGCGCGCTACGCTCTCTCCCTCGCGTTGAGAGTTGCGTTGGCGCCGAGCGCCGCCGATCGCTCGCGCAGAAAGCCTTCCACGCAGGCGTCGAGGTCCAATCCGGTCCGCTCCGCGAGTACGGCGAGCCACCACACGCACTCGCCGATCTTCGCGGGGAGCGTGGGGCCATCAGAGCTTGGCCAGCGCCCCTGCTCGTCCATCACAAGGCGGCCCACCAGGCCGGCATCGGTGAGAAAGGCCAGGGCGTCCTCCTCAACGGTCCACTCGGAGCCATGGATCTTACGCTCCAGCCCGTGATAGAGCGCGCGTATCTCGGCTGATTGACGCTGGACCTGCTGTAGCTCCATGTGGGGCTCCTTGTTAGCATCTTGCTGGCGCGACACATTCTAACAGCGAGAACGTCGCGTCGGCGAAGCCGGACCTCCGCTGGGTCGGCGAGAGGCTGAGGGCTAACTGTTACATAACAGATACCATTGGGTATGTGGGAGACAATGGCCGATGCACGGGAGGAGAGAAACGATGACAAACGATGTGGGAGAGCCGTTCTCGATGGCAGGCGAGTGGGCACCGATCCCCGGGTGCACGTCCTCGCGCAAGATGTGGGAGCTCTCTAGCGCCACGGTCACGCGGTTCTCACTGAGCGAGGGAACCGACATCAGCGCGGAGTCATCGCCGGCTCGACGGCTCGAGGTCGTGGTGGCGGGCAACCTGCTCGCGAGCATCCCCGGAACCCCCGAGCCGCTGCGCGCACCGAGGCTCAGCGCCGTCTCGCTTCCCGCGGATGCCCCCGTTGGCATTGGCTGCGAGGACGACGGGTGCGTCTACCTTGAGGTATCGGTTGCGAATGGAGGAGACATGGGAGCGTTTCCCGAGGCAGGAAGGGTCCTCTCGCTTGCGGACGAGGTTCCGTACCGGGAGGGCGAGGTCGTGAGCAAGGATGTCGTTAACACCGACTCCGTTAAGCTTGCCGTGATGAGCTTTGACGAGGGCACCGGGCTGGACGAGCACTCCGCGCCTGGCGACGCGATCGTCCTGGCGCTGGAGGGCGAGGGGCTCATCGGTTACGAGGGCGCCGTGCACAGGCTACGCGCCGGCGAGGCGATCCGCTTTGCGAAGGGCGGCCGTCACTACGTGAAGGCGAGCAGTCGGTTCAAGATGGCCCTGCTGCTCACGCGCGAGTAGGGCTTGCGGCGCTCACTCAAATTGACCGCATGGCGGCGCCCCCGCGGCCTCGTTGAAGCCGCGGGGGCGCTCCGTTTGGGATGCGTGGGCAACCCGGGGATCAGGCAGGGGGGAAGAAGGGGCACCTCTCCCCCAGGCACTGCGCGTTGCGCTGGTGGAACTTGCAGCGCGGCTCGTGCCAACCCAGCTTGATTCCAAGCGAGTCGCAGACGTAGCGAGTCCCCTCGCGCAGCGAGATGTAGGCGTCTCGCTTGCAGCACCGGGGGCCGCCGACCTCTGCCATCTTGAGGAGAGCCTGCGACGAGACGGCGAGGTGCCCTCCCCAGGACTCGTCGGTGGTAAGGGGACCCGTGCCTTCGATGATCGAGAGGGCGGCGCCTACGGAGGTCGTCGAGCCGCAGGCTCCCCACATGCCGCACATGGCCCCGGGCATCTTGAGCCCCCGTGACGCGAGCTCGGCAAGCGCCGCATCCAGGTCTATCTTGCCCCCTGCGTTGCGGTAGGCGGCGAGCAGGCACGCCCCGTCCAGCACGTGGTGCTCCGGTCCATGCATGCGCACGAAGGGGAGCGAGGTGACCTCCTCAAACACCTCGAGCGGATCGGTGCTTGTGGACTCCTCGCACGCCCGCGCGATCAGGGCCTCGCGCTCCCCGGGGGCATACGTGGTCATGGCATCCATGCCTCTCCCTCCTTCGCTGGCACGGGCTGCGCCATCCGGCAGCTGCCGCCATCGGGCTCACTGCGCGCCTACGACGGCTTGCCCGTCTCCCACCTCATAGTTCGTTTCCCATCATATCGAAATACGTCAATTTGTGTGCTACCATCCACAACGTATTGATAAGTGTCAATAAGTCGAACGTACCAATGCGCTCGGCGTGGGAGGGTGGTTCCGATGACAGGGGAGAAAAACGTGGCACAAGGGGGTGCGGCATCCCGCTTGGGGGTGAGGGATAGGCTCCTCACCCTGTGGATCTTCCTGGCGATGGCGGCGGGGATAACGCTGGGCGCAGTTGCCCCAGGGGTTGCCGATGCCCTCAATTCCGTGGCGGTGGGGACTACCAACGTCCCACTGGCGGTCTGCATGATGCTGATGCTCTATCCGCCCCTTGCCAAGGTGCGGTATTCGGAACTGCCGAGGGTCTTTCGTAACGGCCGTGCCCTCGCCCTCATGCTCCTGTTCTGTGCGGTCGTAGGCCCGCTCCTCATGTTTACCCTGGCAACGACCCTCCTCGGAGACCACCCCGACTACATGACGGGGCTTATCCTCATCGGAATCGCTCCCTGCATCGCAATGGTCATCGTCTGGAACGGGCTCGCCGGCGGTGATGCCGAGTACTGCGCGGGGTTCGTCGCGGTCAATGCGATTCTGCAGGTCCTGTTGTACGGTCCTCTCGCGTGGCTCTATGCGACCAGGCTCACGGCTCTGGTCGGCGCACCGGTCGTTGCCGTGAGCCTCTCGGTGGGGGACGTGGCTGGCACCGTCCTGTTCTATCTCGGCATTCCGTTTGCCGCGGGTGCGCTTGGGCGTCTTGCCCTCGAGCATGCCAGGGGACGCGACTGGTACGAAGGCGTGCTCCTCCCGCGCGTGTCGCCGGTCTCGTTCGCGGCGCTTCTCGCCACCATCGTGTTGATGTTCTCTCTCAAGGGTCGGCAGATCGTCCAGCTCCCGCTCGATGCGGTGAGGATTGCGGTCCCGCTCGTCATCTACTTTGCGGTCATGTTCTTTGCGAGCTTTGCTGCGGCTCGCGCGGCGGGCTTTCCGTACCCCCAGACCAGCTCCATAGCATTCACCGCAGCGGGCAACAACTTCGAGCTTGCCATCGCCGTTGCCGTTGCGACCTTTGGGCTTGGCTCGGGCGAGGCGTTTGCTGCCGTGGTCGGGCCGCTCATCGAGGTGCCTTCGCTCATACTGTTGGTGAATGCAGCCACCGCCATGCGTCGCGGGCTCTCGTGGCCCGTCTTGGGGGAAGGGGAGAGATGAGGCAGCGTCCCATCGTCGCGTTCGTGTGCACGCACAACGCCTGTCGCAGCCAGATGGCGCAGGCCCTGGCGAGGAGCCTGATGCCTGGGGAGGCAACGTTCCTCTCCGCTGGCACGCATCCCGCCGAGGCCGTGGATCCGGGGGCGCTCGCCGAACTCGCCCGCCGTGGGGTCGATGCCAGCGACCTGCGACCCAAGACCCTTGACGAGCTCCCACCTCGCGTGGATTGGCTCGTGACCATGGGCTGCGGCGTGTCGTGCCCAGCGTTTCCCTGCGATCACCGCGAGGACTGGGGGTTGGATGACCCCATGGGTGGCCCGGCTGAGGGGTATGCATCCTGCGCCGACTCCATCGTAACGAGGCTGGGCACCTTGCGCGAGAGAATGATTCCCTCGGGGGAGACGGCCCAGGAGGTGGCGGATGCCGATGACCGAGGCTGAGCTGGTCAACGTGTTCAGGGCACTGGCGGACGAGAACCGCCTCACCGTGGTCCGTTCCCTCGCTGGGCGTGGCGAGATGTGCGCCTGCCAGCTGCTCGACGGCCTGGACATATCGCAGCCGACCCTCTCGCACCACATGCGCGTGCTCTGTGATTGCGGCCTGGTTCGCTGCCGGCGTCAGGGCCGGTGGTGCTACTACTCAATTGATCCCCGGGTGGCGCACGGCCTCTCGGACTTCTTTGGGGGAATCCCCGAGCCTGGCGGGGACGATAGGTCCACCTCGCGACGTTGCTGCGAGTGAGGTTGCCTCGCCTCTCTTGTCAGGAGCCATCCCTACGAGTTAACCACTGACGACCTGGGGATTCGCGATGGGATGGCAACGACTGCCACAGATGATCTTCGAGTGAGGGCGGGGCGACAACCCCTGTACGACCAATTCCATTTGCTGACACGTCCTGCCTCGTGTTGGGACGGGGCGGGGGGGGCTCGTGCCCCCTGGGCGCGTGACGTGCGTCTGACCGGGCTAGGCCCTTCGCCTCATGCGGCGGAGGGCCTCCTTTGTTGTGGCGTCAACTCGCCGGCTCTCGATGCCCTTCTGTATAGCCATGCGTCTGACCTGGGGGTTGGTGGCCGCCGAGGCTATCGCGGCCATCGCGTCTGCCTCGTGCGAGACGAGCGCCTCGGCCAGGTACCAGGCAATCATCATCCGCACGTAGTACTCCCCATTGTCTGCCGCGACCGCGAGCCCCAGCTGTGAGGGGTCGTACCCCTCGCCCAAGAGGTCCCTCATGAGCACCGACACGCCAAAGCGCCTGGTGTAGGTGCGTGGAGACGCCATCCACCTCCGTGCCAGGGGCACGAGCGTCCCCGCGGGGTCTCCGTGCAACTCGCGGCCGTCGTGGAACGCGCGCGGGTTGAGGGCGTCGCACACGCACCAGTTGTCCACGTAGGGCAGCAGCGCGTCCAGCAGGTCGACGGTGCGATCCAGCTCGTGCGTATCGTTGAGCACGAAGGCGTGTACCAGGTACTCCTCGTACCAGCGATGGGGGAGCTCCGCGAGAAACGCGTCGCGGTCTTCCGAGCGCACAACCTCGCGAGCAAGTGCCCTCAGTCGCGGCACGCGTACCCCAAGCATGGTTGTGGGGTCGACGGTCGCCACTATCCGCGCGTTGAACTCGCGATACTCGCCACCTGTGTCCGCCAGCTCGTGCAGCCGGTTCTCCACCCACTTCATGCTCTGCTCCCGTCCTCGAATCGTCCGCTGGGGGGCGCTTCTCCTCGCACCGAGGGTACGACAACGGGGCAGTCGCCGCTATCGCTCCTGAAGACCGTTCCTTTCGCATGCGGCGGGGGTTCCCGTCTCTTGTGCGGGCGACGCCTCCCTGCTGGGAACAATGGTGGTGATGGTGACCGAATTTGGCAGGGAGGCAAGCATGGAATTTGAGGGAAGCAAGTCGGCCATGATTCCTGAGGGCGTCTACATCATTGGGACCTACGACGAGAACGGTGTGCCCAATGCGATGAACGCCGCCTGGGGCGTTCAATCCGACTACAGCCAGATCACCTTCTTTCTGGGCAAGCACAAGACCACCCAGAATCTGCAGGTGACGGGAGCGTTCACGGTCGCGTTTGGAACGGCGGATACCGTGGCGATCTCCGACTACTTTGGCATCGACTCTGGCGCCAAGGTCAACAAGATCGAGAGGGCGGGCGTCCACGTGCATAAGGCGCCGCACGTAAACGCCCCCGTTATCGAGGAGTATCCGGTGACGATGGAGTGCACGGTCGCGAGCTACGACCCCAATACGGGAATCCTGGTCGGTGAGGTCGTGAACGAGATCGCGGACGACTCGGTGATTACCGATGGGCATGTCGATCTGGGAAAGCTTCGTCCTATCGTCTTCGATTCCGCCGCACGCGAGTATCGCGTTGTGGGTGAATCCGTAGGCAGGGCCTGGCACGACGGGCTGTCGCTGCGCTAGGCATCCCCTCCCGGATGCCGTACCCCCTGGGGGTCTGCCTGTACCTAAGCCCCACGCCCCTCTCGTCTTGACCGTTAGGCGAGAGGGGCGTGTTTCCTGGACCTCGTGTTCTCAAGAGTGATGCTCGGCGAGCATCGAGGAGTAGGGTTGAGGCATAAGTGAAAAACGGCCCAACGTTTTACGTTGGGCCGGCTGGTTATATGCGCCTGCAATTATCCGGGTTCGCCGGGGTAGGGGGTGTAGCTGTCTGATCTGCATAGCGCACTACCCTCCACCTGCACGATTTCCGCTTGGGGAGTTTCGTAGTTATTGGAAGCTGATGCTTGCTCTGTCATTGAACACCTACGATTCTTCTGAGTTGCAGTTTGAACTATTCTACTCGCAAAGGATGGTTGTTCCATCGCGATTGGCGAGTGCGGGCTGTTCGATAGCATTTTCAGCACGAATGGAGCGGCCTCGTCGCGCGTCTCCGCGCATGGTCGATACGTACCTGCTGCGCTCGGGCGTGTCAGGCAAGTCAGCGTTCCTGCGCCCTTCTTGCGTTCCCATCGAGTCATGGCCCCTCCTCGATGGTTCGTATCATTTAATACAACTCATAGTTATATTAAATGAGCAAGAGGGCAACCTGCGTCTTAAACTCGTACCATGAATTTAAACCCAACAAAGAGTTGTAATAAAGAGGTGAGTGGGGATGGCACGGCCAAGACGTACAGACGAAAAATATGCCACCAGGGATCAGCTGGTCAGCAGGTTCCAGGAGCTTGCCACGCAGATGCCTGTGGACCAGATCAGCGTACGGCTGATCGTCGACTCGGTGGGATGCAACAAGACGACCTTCTACTACCACTTCCGGACGCTCGAGTCCCTCAGTGACACGGCGTTGGGGGCGATGGGCATCGACGGCGCCGTGCGTGTGGTGGTGGAGCGAATGGTGGGCGAGAGACGCGAAGCCCAACCCGTCACTGATGAGTCCCAGCTGGCAGAGAGCCTCGACCGGCTGTGCACCTTCGCCTCTCTCAACGAGGGTGGCCTTGGCAGGAAGTATCTTGACGGGCTTCTCGCCCAGGCGACTGCAGAGGCGCTCGGCGTGGATCCTGATAAGGCTGGTAACCGGGTCCGCACGCTGCTCGCATTCGCTGTGGGTGGGGTGGGAGAAGCGCTTCGCTTTAGGGGTTCTACTGGCAACTCGATTCCCGCAGGGGAGTTCCTGCGGACGGTGCGTGACATCGTGATTCCGGCGATACGTCGGAACCTCCACTCGACACAGGGGGACGACGGGTCTCTCCCCGCATGGCTGAGGTAGGGCAGCGCGAGGAGGCGCGAAGGACTCGGGCGCGTGCATCTGGTGATGGTATCGGTGCTGAGAAAATGCGAGCTGTGGCAATTGCGCGGGCAGTAAAGCCTCCTCGCGCACGGAAGAACCCGGTAAAACAGTGAGCGCACGTACCTCAGCACGGTGAGCTGCTGAGAAAATTGGAGTTGTGGCAATCGGGTCCCCCGTTGGAGCCCGCCTCGATTGCCACAGGTCGAAATTCTTCAGCAGCAAGAGGTACTTCTTGGCTTTTGGTCTTCCTAGGGAACCGCTGGGCATCGGGAAAGCTAGGCTTCCGGCCATCCCGATTGCCACAGCTCGCATTTCCTCAGCACCTTTCACGTGGAGGCCTTGCCCCCGTCTGGTGGTAGCCGCAAAGCGCTTAAAGTATTCGGTGCTCGAGCGATTGGGATAGGAGAGACGCTTAGAGAACTCGGGGCTCGGTTGTGTTTCCATGGGCTTGAGCCGCGCGCGTCCCGGTGGAACTAAGCATTTCATCCCGAAATACGTGCACGCGTCGGGTTTTCTAAGCACTGGTCGCACGCTGACCATGCACGCCCCGGCGATGCCAAGCACCTCGCCCGCAAGGCACGTGAAGAACCCAGAGCCCAAGCGGTCGAGACGCCCGAGACAGTGGGGCTACAGCTCCACCTCGCGGCCGACGCCCCTCTCGCGCGCCGCTCGAACGATCCGCGCAGCGCACACGCTGTCCTGGACCGCGATGCCCACGGTCTTGAAGACGCTCGTGGAGTCGCTTGGCAGCGCCGGCGTTCCGCGAAGGCAGGACGCCCCGCCGTCCGCCTGGTCCCACAGGGTTCCCAGCTCGACCAGGTCACCACGGCTCACCAGCCCATCTGCCACGGCATCGATTAGGGTTCCGTCCTCGGCCATGACCGCATCGGTGGAGTCGACCGAGATGAGCTCTGCCCGCGCAATCAGGGTCTCTGGCAGCTCCCGCATGTTCGGGGTGTAGGACCCCACGCCGTTTACGTGTGCCCCTGGCTTGACCCACGATGCCTCCATCACTGGCTCGTGAGAGGTCGTGGCGCAAGTGATCACGTCGGCGCCTTCGACGCAGGCCCGCGCGGAGTCGCAGGGCACAAGCGTGGTTCGGTTCAGGTCCAGCTCCTTCCGGGCAAGGCGCGCCAGCTCCCGCGCATGCTCGGGATGCGGGCTGAAGAGACGGACCTCCTCCAGTTTGCGTGCGCAGAGGAGCGCCTCCAGCTGGCAGAGCGCGAGTCCTCCCGTCCCCAGCAGTGCCCCCACGCGCGCGTTGGGCCTTGCAAGCAAGCGGGTTGCGGCACCGGCGGCGGCTCCCGTGCGAAGCCTTGTGAGGTAGGTGCCGTCCACCAGGGCGTCGACCAATCCGGTGTCAGGGTCAACAACGACCATGACCGCAGTTGTGGTGGGAAGCCCCCACCTGCGGTTGTCGGGGTAGACCCCCAGCACCTTCACTCCCATCGCGGCGTCGGCGCGCTCCCGTCCCCCTGCAGGGACATAGCTGGGCATGACCAGCAGGGTCGCGTCGAGCTCGGGCCGCGCCAGGACCGTGCGCTGCGGAACGTCGGCGCACTTCTCGCTGGCAAGCGAGAAGGCCTCGCCCACGGCGTCGATCGCCTCTCCCATTGAGAAGCACGCGCGAATCTCGTCTTGTCCCAGCAGCAGCATGATGCCCTCCTGACGGGGCGGGGAAGGGTGTGCCGCCTCCGTGCGAGAAGAGTATCGCCCCGGCGGGGAGAACCTGCCGGGGCGATGGGCAATGCGTAACGATGTGGTCTCTGGCGAGAGGCGCTATCGGTCCTGGGGCAGGATCTCGATCCACTGGCCGTCGGGGTCTGCGATGAAATAGAGGCCCATCGCATGATTCTCGAACACGATGCAGCCCATCTGCTCGTGAAGCTGGTGGTAGGCGTCGTAATCGTCTACCTCGAAGGCGATGTGGGTGTCCTTGCCACCGTTGGCGTAGGGCTCGGTGCGGCCCCGGTTCCACGTGAGCTCGATCTGGAACGGCGACGCGTCATTCTCCATGAAGGTGTTGGTCCAAGAACCGTCATCTGGCCCCATCTCGCGAACTACGCGGAAGCCCAGGGCCTTCTCGTAGAATTCGATGGTCGCCTGCTTGTCCAGAACGTGCGTGCAGCGATGGACGAACTTTGCCTGCATGTCTCCTCCTCGGGCTCTGATCCCCGGTTATCGGGGCTATACCAGCTTGATCTTCTCCACGTCGTCGCGGCTGGTCTCGCGGTAGAGCGAGAACTTGTGGCCAATTACCTGGACGACCTCGGAGTGTGTGAGTCGCGAGAGTGCGATTGCGGCGTCGCGCGCGTCGAGCCCGGAGTTGTTCTGGACCGAGCACTTCACAAGCTCGTGCGCCTCAAGGCTGGCGTCTGCCGCTTCGACGACTGCCTCCACGCCCGCCCTGCCGATGGTGACGGTGGGCTTGAGGGAGTTGCACAGGCTGCGAAGCTGCCTGATCTGGCTTCCGGTGAGTTCCATTGGGGGTCTCGCTTTCTGCTGGTGGGTAAGAGGGCGCTTCCCCTCTGGCTTGTGACCCAAGAAACATACCGCGTCGCAGGTCGTGGTGCCAGAACTTCGCAACAAAGCCAGGAAGGGGAGAGATGCGCGCCCTTCTGCCTCCGCACGCCCCCCCGTTGGCAGTGGGGCTGGGACGCGTTGGCGGTCGGTGGGATGTGCCGCGGCACCGCCGGGGGGCCGCGCTCTTCTCCCCATTTTGTGCAATGTACCTTGGGGCCCATCGTGCTCGGTACAATACCCGAGGTCAATCGCAACGCGTCAAGCCGTCGGCGCGCGAGGGGTGCGCGGACACGCCTGCAGTCTCGCCCGTGCCGCGGCAGATGGGACTCTCATGCCAAGCCTGTCGCAACAGATCGCCTCTCGGCGCACCTTCGCCATCATCTCTCACCCGGATGCCGGCAAGACGACGCTCACCGAGAAGCTCCTCCTCTATACCGGCAGCATCCAGACCGCCGGCTCCGTTAAGGGAAAGAGCAGCTCAAAGCATGCGGTCTCGGACTGGATGGACATCGAGAAGGAGCGCGGCATCTCGGTCACGTCTTCGGTGCTGCAGTTCACCTACAACGGTGCCTGCGTCAACATCCTGGACACCCCGGGTCACCAGGACTTCTCGGAGGACACCTACCGTACCCTCATGGCGGCCGACGCCGCCGTCATGGTGATTGACGGTGCCAAGGGCGTCGAGGCACAGACCATCAAGCTGTTCAAGGTCTGCACGCTGCGTCACATCCCCATCTTCACCTTCGTGAACAAGCTGGACCACGACACGCGCGACCCCTTCGACCTGATGGAGGAGATCGAGAACGTCTTGGGCATTGGGACCTACCCCATGACCTGGCCCATTGGGAGTGGTCGCAACTTCCGCGGCGTCTTCGACCGCAACTCGCGCCATGTGATTGCCTTCGAGGGCGACGGCCACGCCAACGCCACCAAGCGCGTGGGCGAGATCGAGGCGGAGCTGGGCGACCCCCAGCTCGACGAGCTCATTGGCGAGGAGAACCACCGCACGCTGGTTGACGACGTTGAGCTGCTGGATGGCGCCGACAACGAGTTCGACCTCGATGCGGTCCGGCACGGGCGTCTGACCCCGGTGTTCTTTGGGTCGGCGCTCACCAACTTTGGCGTGGAGCCCTTCCTCAAGGACTTCCTGCGTCTCGCGCCCCCGCCCCTGCCATACACCGACGTCCTCTCGGGCGAGCCCGTCGACCCCACGCGCGACGAGTTTTCGGGCTTCGTGTTCAAGATCCAGGCAAACATGGACCAGCGGCACCGTGACCGCATCGCTTTCGTTCGCATCTGCTCGGGCAAGTTCGAGCGCGGGATGGAGGCGTGGCACGTCCAGGGAGACCGCAAGATCAAGCTCGCTACCGGCACGTCGATGATGGCGGACGACCGCGCCACGGTGGACGAGGCCTACGCCGGAGACATCGTCGGCCTGTTCGACCCCGGCATTTTCTCCATCGGCGACACCCTGTGCGCCGGGAGGGACCGCGTGCAGTACCCGCAGATCCCCACGTTCGCCCCCGAGCACTTTGCGCGCATCACGCAGGTGGACACGCTCAAGCGCAAGCAGTTCGTCAAGGGGATGGAGGAGCTTTCGCAGGAGGGTGCCATCCAGATCTTCCGCGAGCTGGGCACCGGCATGGAGAGCGTGATCGTGGGTGCCGTGGGCGTGCTGCAGTTCGAGGTGCTGGAGCAGCGCCTGCAGAGCGAGTACCACGTTCGCGTGAGCCGCTCGCCGCTGCCGTACACCATCATCCGTTGGATTCAGAACAGTCCGGACGAGCTGGACGTGCGCTCACTAAACCTCACGCGCGACACCTGCCGCGTGGAGGACTGGCGCGGTGGCCGCCTCCTGCTGTTCAAGAGCCAGTGGAACCTGGATTGGGCCATCGAGAACAACCCGGACCTACGCCTGTCCGAGTTCGGGAACATCACGTTCTAGCAACGGGCGGGTGTACCGCACGCAAGCCATGCGAGACCATGAGCCGCCCCGGGTCGAAACTTTTCGGCCCGGGGCGGTCGCGTCTCTCCCCTGCGATGGCGGCTCAGTCCAGCGCCAGCGCCTGGGACCAGGCGTCCTCCCTAAAGCCGGGGATCGTGGGCGTGCCGTCCACGATGAGGAGGGGGCGCTTGACCAGCATCCCATCGGTGGAGAGGAGCTGTACCGCCTCCTCGTTCGTCATCCCGCCGTCCAGACGTGCCTTCACGCCCAGTTCGCGGTAGAGGCGGCCGGAGGTGTTGAAGAACCGCCGCACGGGGAGACCCGACGCCTCCACCCACCTTGCCAGCTCGTCTGCCGTGGGGTTGTCCGCCACGATGTCGCGGTCTGCGTAATTCACGCCGCGCTCGTCCAGCCAGCGCTTTGCCCTCTTGCATGTCGAGCACTTGGGATACTCCAGAAGCAGCACGTCCATGGGTGACCTCTCGTCGCGTGGTTTCCGTTGGTTGCATTGTTCCCCTGATGGTACGGGTTTTCGGACCTCGTGGATCTCACGTCGGGCGTCGCGGGATGCCCCCCTTGCGACAAGCAACAACTTTCGCCGACAAAACGACACCGTCTGCCGAATATGTTACTCGCATGTTACGAGTCGACGGTTTGTATCGCCGGGTGAACTCCAGGGGTCCATAGTCGCAGCCACGCAACGCAGACGCGTTCAAAACCAAGGGAGACCAACGATGTTCCAGGCCAGCAAGCACTCACAGATTGAGATTACCAACATTATCTAGGTGCGGGTGGCCAACATATTCGGCCGTCCGCACCCGCGGGCGGCCGTGGACCCTCTGGGCCCGGGGCTGTCATCAGAGACGGCGTCGGGCCCTTTTCTTCTCGACGCCGACCCTCATCCCAGCTCCCACCAAGATCCGGAACATCGGCTAGGCGAGAGGAGCAACCAACAAAGACGTAGGAAGCACTGCCACGGGGGCATGGGAACGTTCCCATATCAACCCATGCAACCAACGACCAGCGCGGGCGCAACGAAGGCGCCCAAGACTCCAGCAGAGGGAGAGACGAAATGTCATCGCAAGCAGCAACGCTATCCGCTCCGGCAGCGGCCGAGGCACCGCATAGGGACTCCGTCCTCGAGGTCATGGCGGCCTCAATGGTTGGCACCGCAATCGAGTTCTACGACAACTACTGCTATTCGATCGCAGCGGCAAGCTATTTCGGAATGGTCTTCTTCACCAACGTGGCAAAGCAGAACCCCTTCCTGGCCACGCTGTTCTCGTTCGTGACCTTTGCCGTCTCGTTCCTGGCGCGTCCGTTTGGCTCGCTCCTGTTCGGACACTTTGGCGACAAGCTCGGCCGCAAGCAGACCCTGGTCGCCGCACTCCTGATGATGGGCATCTCCACCTTCGTGGTGGGCGTCCTCCCCGGCTACGACGTACTCGGGCCAATGGCCGTCGTCCTCCTCTGTGTATGCCGTGCCTTCCAGGGCCTGGGCCTCGCCGGCGAGTGGTCCGGCGCCGCGCTCGTCGCCACCGAGAACGCGCCCGCCAACAAGCGCGCGCTGTGGGGCTCCTTCCCCAACCTGGGTGCACCCCTCGGCTTCTTCTGCGCCTACGGCGTCAACCTCGTTCTTGAGAACAACCTCTCGCAGCAGACCATGGTCGCCTGGGGCTGGCGCATCCCGTTCCTCCTGTCGGCGGTTCTCGTGATCGTGGGCATGGTCGTCCGTGAGCGCATGAGCGAGACCCCCGTCTTCCAGAAGGCCGTCAAGGAGGACCGCGTGGTCAAGAGCCCGCTGCACGAGCTCGCCAAGTACTGGAAGCAGGTTGTCCTCGGCACCTGCGCCATGGGCATCACCTACACCCTCTTCTACCTGCTGGGAACCTGGTCCCTCTCGTACGGCGTGAAGACCCTCGGGTTTGCGCAGACCGAGTACCTCAAGCTCGAACTCGGCGCCGTGTTCTTCTTCGCCGTCTTCATCGTCGTGGGCTGCCTTGCCGCAGACAAGTACGGTCGTCGCCCCGTCGTCCTTCTCGCGACGCTGCTCACCGTGGTGTTCAGCTTCTTTGCCCCGCAGCTCCTGGCAACCCAGAATGCCGCTAACGTGTTCCTGTTCCTCTCTGTGGGCTTCTGCCTCATGGGCAGCCTCTTTGGGCCCTGCGGTGCCTATCTGCCCGAGATGTTCCCTGCCAACGTCCGCTACTCCGGCTCCGGCCTGGCGTACAACCTCGCCTCGATCCTCGGTGGCGCCTTTGCCCCCACGATCGCCACGGCGCTCGTGCTCGCCTTTGGCATCCAGGGCGTGGGCTGGTACCTCGTCGTCATGTCCGTGGTCGCCCTCGTCGCACTGCTCCTCGTCAAGGAGGGCAAGGACGTGAGCTTCGAGGCCTAGCGCCTGCGAGAAACACAGCCTCCTCAGGGATCGGCCCCGGTTCGTCGTCTGCTCGGCGGACCGGGGCCGTTTTTGTGTCGGGGGTAGCCCGCGCGACGGGAGGGCGCGGCGGGGGAGAGGTGCCGCCCCCGGGACTGTTTCTCGCCCCGCCGGCGCCACGGTGGCCCGGGCCAGGGAAGTGCTCAGAGGATCGGTGCCGTGACAATCCGAGCAAGGCACGGACGAGTTTCTGCCTCCCCTACCAGTGCGGGCCCCGGTGGGACTAAGCATCCGAGGCAAAATCCGTCCGGGTACCGGGAATGTTAAGAAGGGCCCCCATCCGTCCATCTGGATCCCGAGAAAGCTAAGCGGGCAACTGGGGTCCCTCTCCGTGGGTGCTGAGAAAATGCGAGTTGTGGCAATCGGTCAGGTAATTTCACTGCCATAACTCGATATTCCTTAGGCACAAGCTCCCAAGTGAGCGCAAGCATCTGAAAAACCCCGCACGGAAAGGGTGGCTAGGCCGTTCCGATTGCCACGACTCAACTTTTCTCAGCACCCTCGCTCCGCGCGCCTCGCCTACGAGAGCTCCTTCTTGCTCGTGGTGGACTCGCGTACTATGAGCTCAGTCTCCAGCGTCATCGACGTTGCCTCGCTTGACCCCTCGATGCGCTCAAACAGGAGGTTGCAGGCGGAGAAGCCCATGTTGTACCGGGGCTGGTTGATCGTCGTGATGGTGGGGGTGGTCATCACCGCGGTGTCGGTGTTGTCGAAGCCTACCACCATGAGGTCGCCCGGGACCTCCAGGCTTGACTTCCTTGCCGAGCGGATGACCGCGGAGGCAAAGGTGTCGGAGCAGGCGAATACCCCGTCGGGGCGTTCCTCCGACTCGAGCATGTGGCAGACGGCCGAGTACGCCAGTCCAAAGCTGTTGTTGGGGATTTGCAGCACCCAACGGTCGGGCACCTCGATCATCTGCTCTCCGACCATGCTGAGAAAGCCCCTGCGACGCTCCCTTGTGTACTTGTACACGTCCGGCCCGCCCACAAACGCGAGGCGGCGGCACCCGCAGGACAGCAGGTGCTCGGTGGCCGTGCGCGCGGCGGAGAAGTCGTCGATGCTTACGTAGGGGACGCTGGACCGGTCGTTGAACTCGCAGCACTGGACCACGGGAACGGTGTCATCGATCTGCCCCAGAGCCTCCAGCGACAGCGGTCCGCACGTGATGATTCCCTGTGCGCCGCACGACCTCAGCATCTGGCAGAAGTCGTCCAGCGATGGGTCCTCGGGGTTGCCCCACGAGATGAGGATCTGCGCCCCGTGAATCTGCGCCGCAACGCGGGCGCCGCGCACTATCTCCCCGTAGAACGGGTTGTCCAGCCAGGGGATGCTGATGACGACGAGGGGAGTGCCGCTCGCACCGATGCCATCGAACGACACGCTGCTGTAGTCCAGGTCGGAAATCGAGCGTCTGACGCGCTCCAACGTCTCGCCGTTGACGAGCTCGGGGTGGTGGAGCACCCGTGAGACCGTGGCGGGGGAGACGCCCGCTGCCCTCGCAACGTCGGCGACCGTCGCCTTGTCTCCTCTGCCCATGGGATCCCCTCCGAAATCGTAGGAATGCCGGCCAAGTCCAGGAACAATCCTGTATTTTACCACCTTTGAAAGAAAAGTTTTCACATAAGAATCCATGGAATGGAAGCGAGTTGGACTGAGGTTGCTCTCTTCGAAGAATGCTAAGCGTTCGTGCAAAACGATGTCCAACATATTTAAACAAGTGCAAAAACGTAACGCTCGCAATCGTTTTGTAACCGTTTGCCGCTCTCGTGTTGGGGAATTCGCGGCCGTGGTCCTAGCATCACAGCTAATGAAAGCGATTCAGTAAGAGAAAGAAAAGTTTTCACAACGACACCATGCCGAGCCCTTTGGCATCGCGCAGCTGCCGCTTGTGTCCCAACAGGTTCGTCTCGACTGCAGAGGGGGTTCTTGATGGTTGGTGTGGGGATAGTCGGCTGCGGAAAAATCGCCCAGGTGCGCCATCTCCCGGAATACGAGGGAAACCCAGACGCGAGGATCGTTGGTCTGTATGACAACAACGCCCAGCGTGCCGCGGAGCTTGCCGAGCGCTACGGGTGCGTCGCCTTCGACAATCTGGACGACCTCCTTGCCTCGCCCGACATCGACGCCGTGAGCGTTTGCACCTCCAACGCCACGCATGCCGACGTATCGGTCAGAGCACTCCAGGCGGGCAAGCATGTCCTGTGCGAGAAGCCCATGGCAGTCTCGCTCGAGGAGTGCGTCCGCATGGTCGACGCCGCCAATGCGAGCGGCAAGAAGCTGATGGTTGACCAGAACCAGCGCTTCGCCCGCGCCCACCAACGCGCGAAGGAACTCCTTGACGCCGGCAAGATAGGTCGCGTCCTCACCTTCAAGACTACCTTTGGCCACGGCGGGCCCGAGACCTGGAGCGTCGACCCCGGGACCGGCAGCTGGTTCTTCGACCCCAAGCGCGCCGCCATGGGTGCGATGGCCGACCTGGGCGTGCACAAGACCGACCTCATCCAGTGGCTCCTGGGCCAGGAGGTCGTCTCCACCACCGCCAAGGTGACGACCCTGGACAAGCGCGACCCCCAGGGCAACCTCGTCGGCGTGGACGACAACGCGGTCTGCATCTACACCCTCGCGGACGGCACGGTCGGGACCATGACCGCAAGCTGGACCTACTACGGCGGGGAGGACAACTCCACCGTCCTATACGGCACCGATGGCGTCATGCGCATCTACAGCGACCCTGCGCACTCCATTGTCGTGGACCTGAGGAACGGCGAACGCGAGTGCTACGACGTCGAGGCCATCCAGACCAACGACAACCAGACGAAGTCCGGCGTCATCGACGCGTTCGTTGACTGCATCGAGCGCGACGTGGAGCCGCCGGTCCCTGGCGCGAGCGTGCTCTCTGCCATGCGTGCGGTCTTCGCGAGCATCGAGTCGAGCAAGACGGGCAAGACCGTCTCGACCTTGGAGGAATAGGCACATGAAGCTTGGATTGGTAAGCGCGATCCTCTCCGATTGGACCTACGAGGAGATGATCGACGAGCTGGCTCGTCAGGGATACGAGTGCGTTGAGGCGGCCGCGTGGCCGCAGGGCAAGGCGGAGCGCAAGTACGCGGGCGTCTCCCACGTGGACGCGGAGCGGGTGCTCTCCGATGACGCCTACGCGCGTCACGTCAGGGACTATGCGGACGAGAGGGGCGTGGCGCTCTCGGCGCTCGCGTACTACCCCAACATGATGGACCCCGACCCCGAGCGTCGCGCACGCTTCTCCGCTCACCTCGTCGCGGTCATCCGCGCGGCGGCAAAGCTCGGTGTCCCCAAGGTCACCAGCTTCATCGGGCGCATGACCGACAAGACGGTGGAGGAGAACCTCGCCCAGGTTCCAGAGGTCTGGAACCCCATCTTGGCGGTAGCGGAGGAAGAGGGCGTCCTCGTCGCCATCGAGAACTGCCCCATGCTCTTTGATGCCTCCAACTGGCCTGGCGGGCAGAACATCATGACCTCTCCGGCCAACTGGAAGAGGGTGTTCGAGCTCCTGCCCAGCGACAACCTGGGCCTGGCCTTCGACCCCAGCCACTTCGTGTGGCAGCAGATGGACATCAGCCGTGCCGTCTACGACTTTGGCGACAAGATCTTCCACGTCCACTTCAAGGACATCAAGCTTTTGCCAGACAAGCTCGCAACCTGCGGAACCATGGCCTATCCGCTGGACTACATGGTGCCAAAGCTCTGTGGGTTGGGAGACGTCGACTGGGGCGCGTTCGTCTCGGCGCTCACCGAGGTTGGGTTTGACGGGGACGCCTGCATTGAGGTCGAGGACCACGCGTTCGAGGGCAGCAGGGAGCGCGTGGTGCAGAGCGTGGCGCTCTCGTACAGGTACATGCGTCAGTTCGTGATCTAGGGGAGAAAGGGAGACTCATCATGACCAGGAACCACAACATCAGCCGTCGCGCCTTCATTGCCGGTACGGGCGGGGCAGTTCTCACTGCCTTCCTTGCGGGCTGCGGCGCGTCGAACTCCGGCACGTCGGACTCGTCTGACTCCTCCAACGCGGCTTCGGGCGGCAAGAAGATCTACGTCCTCACGCCCTCCGAGGACCACGGCTGGACCGGCTCGGTCGCAACCTTCGCAAAGGAGAAGATCGCCGACGTCAACAAGGAGGGGAAGTACACCGCCGAGCTCCAGACCGCAGACTCCGCCTCCAAGCAGATCAGCGAGGTCGAGGACATCCTGGCGGGCGATACCAGCCAGATCGCCGGCATCGTGATTCAGCCCATGGACGACACGCTGCAGTCCGCAATTCAGTCCATCGTGGACGCGGGCATCCCGTACGTCGCGTTCGACCGCATCATCGAGGCCGTCGCCAGCACCGCCGTCTCCAACGTGAAGGGTGACAACGAGGGCATCGGCGCAGGCTCCGCCTCGTACTTCGTCGACAACGGCATGAAGCCGGGGGACAAGGTCTACGTGTACGAGGGCGACACCTCCTCCGTCACAACGCTGCGCGACAAGGGCTTCACCGAGTTCGTTACCGGTAAGTTGGACTTCGACGGCAAGAAGATCGACGACGCCTCCAAGTGGTCCGACTCCGACACCGCCTCCATCAGCAAGTCCGGCGCCATGAACTGGAGCCGCTCCGACACCAAGGCTGCCTTCGAGTCCCTCATGAGCGACGACTCCAACGCAGACATCAAGTGGTTCTACGCCGAGGACGACGAGCTTGCCATGGGCATCCTCGAGGCGCTCAACGGCGGCGGCATCTCCGATGCCACCAAGGAGAAGATCTTCGCCACCAAGCCGTACATCACCGGCTGCGGCGGCCTCGACGAGTACTACGAGGTCATCCGTGGCAACTCCTACCAGGACATCGTCAAGAACCTGGGTGGTGTCATGTCGGTCACCTACTCGCCGTCCATGATCCAGACGGCGATCCAGGACCTCATCGACCACCTCGATGGCAAGCAGGTCACCCAGGACCACGTCATCAAGTGCGAGAACGTGACCAAGGACAACGTGGACAAGTTCCAGTCCTTCAAGTAGCAAACACGTCGGGGTCGTGCGCAGCCCCGGAAAGACGTGGGGCCTGCCCGTAGTGGGTGGGTCCCACGTGCGCACGAATGCGGATGGGAGGAGAACCCATGGAACTTCTTGGGATGAGGGACATCCACAAGTCATTTTCTGGAGTGCCCGTCCTGCGCGGGGTGAGCCTGAGCGTGCAGGAGGGCGAGGTACATGCGCTGCTAGGCGAGAACGGCGCCGGCAAGTCGACCCTCATGAACATCCTCACCGGTGCCTACGCGTGCGACTCGGGGGCCGTCACCTTTGCCGGCAGCGACATCACCAACGCCTCGATCAAGCAGGTCGAGGACGCGGGGATCGCGTTCGTCCACCAGGAGCTTAACCTGTTCAACGACCTCCTGGCGTACGAGAACATCTTCCTGGGACAGGAGCTCACTAACCGGTTTGGCTCCCTGGACAAGGGGAAGATGATTTCGCAGGCGAATGACCTCTTCACCAGGCTCGGGGTGGACATCGATCCCTGCGCCCTGGTGGACGACCTCAAGCCCAGCGAGAAGCAGCTTCTCGAGATCTCTCGCGCACTCTTCCGCAGCGCACGGCTCCTCATCCTCGACGAGCCCACGACGGCACTCAACACTGAGGAAGTAGAGCACCTGTTCTCAATCGTGCGGGGGCTCCGCAAGGGCGGAACGTCGTTCATCTTCATCTCGCACAAGATGCCCGAGATATTCGAGCTCTGCGACTCCTACACCATTCTGCGCAACGGCAGCTTCATCAAGAGCGGGAGAATCGCGGACACCACCCCGGCCGAGGCTACCAGCCTCATGGTGGGCGCGTCCATGGAGCAGCGCGGCTCGTGGCAGTCCCGCGATCTGGGCGACGAGGTTCTTCGCCTCGAGGGGTACTCTGGCAACGGCTTCCACGACGTCGACCTCTCGGTCAGGAGGGGCGAGGTCATTGGCCTTACGGGCCTCAAGGGCTGCGGCAGCAGCGAGCTCATGCAGACGCTCTTTGGTGTCATGCGCCCGTCGGGCGGTGTCGCGAGCGTGTCTGGCACCAAGCTGCATGGCGGCTCCATCCACGAGGCCATGAGGGCCGGCGTCGCCATGCTGCCTGCGGACCGCAAGGAGAACTCGGTGGTCCCGGACATGTCACTGCTCGAGAACATGTGTCTCTCCGAGCAGGTACTCTCTGCAAGGTCGCTTCCCATCTCGCGCGGCCGCGAGGAGGAGAGGTTCGAGCACTACAAGAAGCTTCTGGGCATCAAGGCACCCTCGGCAGACGCTAACATCAACTCCCTCTCGGGTGGTAACCAGCAGAAGGTCTTCATCGCCAGGTGGCTCAACACCGACGCGAACGTCCTTCTCCTCGACAACCCCACCCAGGGAATCGACGTCGGCGCCAAGGCCGAGATCTATCGCCTGATCCTCGGCCTCGCCGAGGCGGGAAAGACGGTCCTCATCAACACGCTCGAGATTCCCGAGCTCAAGGAGGTCGCGGACACCTGCTACGTGTTCTACGAGGGCGAGGTTGTCAAGGCCCTGCCCCATGACCAGATCGACGAGCGGACGGTCATGCTCTATTCCACGAACTCGCTTGCCACGGCATAGCGCGAGATAAGAAGGGTTGGTGCGTTGGGATGGCAGTGAAAACCATGGAAGAGGGCAAGGCACGGTCGGGAGGCTCCCTGCTGGGGGCGCTCAAGCGGTACAGCTTCGTCCTCGTGTTTCTGGCAATCTATATTGTCTACGCGGCGGTGAGCGGCGGACTCACCGTTGGCGCGACCATGAACATCTTCCGCCACAGTGCGGTCATCGGCATCATCGCCGTGGGCATGGGCCTCATCTGCCTCACGGGTGACATCGACCTCTCGGTTGGCTCCATGCTCGCGTTCGTGGCGGGCTTCTCGGTCGTGGTGTTCAACCAGACACAGGGGTCCATCCCCCTCACCCTGCTGTTTGCCCTCTGCCTCGGTGCGCTCTGCGGGCTTCTCAACGGTGTCCTGGTGGGCGTGGTCGAGATGCCGTCGTTCATCGTCACGCTCGCGACGATGCTCATCTTCCGTTCGCTCTCGCAGTACGAGTGCCAGCACCTGCCCTCCGAGCTCATTGGCAACGGCAGCTCCGTCTACCGAATGTCCAGCACGCTGCCCAGCTACCAGGCCATCTACCAGTTTGGCAACGGCCGTCTCCCCGGCGGCATGCCCATCGTGGGTCTTATCCTGCTGCTGGTCATCATCGCCTTCGTGTACCTGCTGACCTCCACCAAGTTTGGCAAGAAGGTCTACGCCGTGGGGTCCAACGCCCGCGCCGCGCGACTCGCCGGCATTTCCGTGCCCCTCATGAGGACCCTGGTGTTCGTGATCGCCGGTGCTCTCATCGGGCTGGCAGCCTTCCTCTGGATTGCCATGAACGCGAGCTCCGACCCCGCGACCACGGGCAAGAGCTACGAGATGTACGCCATCGCAGCCGTGGTGCTGGGCGGCATCTCGATGAGCGGCGGCCGCGGCAAGCTGCTGGGCGTGCTTTTTGGCGCCATGTCCTACACGGTGATTGACAAGGTGATCATCGCCCTCAAGATGGACTCCCTCATCAACGACACCATCAAGGGCGTCATCCTGATCCTCGTCATCCTTATCCAGATTATGGGACCAAGGCTCAAGGACCGCTTCGGCAAGTCGAAGGCAGGTGCCTCGGAGTAGCCTCCGCGCAACAAGCAGCCTCCTCAGGGAATGGCCTCGGCCCGTCGGCGACCCGACAGGTCGGGGCCGTTTTATGCTTGGGAGTAGTCCGAGCGGCGGGAGCGCTAAGCGGGTGCCCGGGGTGCCCCTACGGGTGCTGAGAAAATGCGAGTTGTGGCAATCGGCCGTGCCATTTTGCCGCCACAGCTCGACATTCCTCAGCACCAAGCCCCCGAAGGGGCGCAAACGTCCGGAAAACCCGGTACGGAAAGTGTGGCTAACCCGTCCTGATTGCCACAACTCCATTTTCCTCAGCACCCGTGTCCGGCATCCCTCGGGAGGACAGGTGATCCTCGGGCGAGAGGGGCGTCTCGATGTTCGGTGCGGGTAGATGGGCCGCTGGAAAACCCTGGTTCCCCTTCTGGTGGCAGAAGCTGCCCTGCGGCACTCACGCGGGCGATTGTCTGCCAAGATTCGAGAGTTGATGCCCCGCAACTGGGCAAACGTCGCGCAGGTAGTCGCTCCTGACAATCCGACGGTGCTCACGTGAACGATTTTCCGCCATGGCTCGACTGCCGATGCCGTTCCCCGCCGCCATCAGCAGCCGGGTCCGTGTGGCAACGGACCCGGCGGGACCTCTCTGAGGTAGGAGGGCGACGGTCCCAACCCCCTCCCAGACCTCGTGGGCAATCGCACTGGTAAACGTGCGAGTCCGTTCGCCGTTGGCTACCGCCTACCAGTGCCCGCACGGCGGATGGATTGGGCGCCGAGCTAGGCGCTGCTGCGCCGACGGGAGAAAAATCGAGTTTTCGTTCCCCCACGCACATTGTTCGTTCCGGGGTTTTCCACAGGCGAGATTTCCTGGTGTATCTTCTGCTCACCGTCTCCAACTTATAACAACATCGCAGGTAGATGGTGCCGCATGGAGGAGACGTTCCAGTATAGGCGGGTCGTGGCGGCCCCTGATTCTCTGGAGGTGCATTACTGATGGAGAAGGCTGACATGGCGGTTGATCGTGCCCTGAAGTTTGCCGAGCTGCCCGGGGCGTCCGGCAGGCGGTACGTGCTCACCCCCGTTGGCTGCATCCACCTCACCCCCACCGAGTTGCAGCTGGTAAGGATAATCGAAGAGATGGAGGGTGTGCCCGTCTCAAAGGCGGCGCTCGCCCGTAGGCTCCATCGCAACAAGCGGGTTATCGGCAGACTCATCTCGCGTCTGAGGGCGGTGGGCGTGCTTGCCTCGGAGGCGGTGTTCTCGTCGTCGGGGGCTCAAATCGCAAATCGCTATCGGATTGCTGACGAAGCCCAACCATGCGAGGTGATTTCGTGACCACACAGGGATTACCCGCCCTATCGCGTCGTGCGGGCGCGCGGCGGCAGAACCGTCATCCCCGAGCGAATGGCTCGGGGCGCCGACATAGTCTGCCTCGCAACTAATACTAGTAGCAGGGGAGAAGAGCGGGAACCCTCTCTCGTGGCGCGCGTGCCATGGGGGAGGGTTCCCTCATGTGGCGGGGGGAGACGCGACGCGGCGGCTGATCACCCATTTCGAATCTCCGCCTCTACATGTGGGGAGCTGTCAGCCGCCAGGGGCGTTGGATGACAGGGACCCCCGCCTCAGGCCTCAAACCCTCAGATTTGTGTAGGGCCTAAAGGAAACCTATCCCCTGGTACAAAACACATCATTAGTAATGACAGGTGTTGAAGTTTTAAACCAGCTGCCATGTGACAAGATTCAGCTTGCTTGGTTCGCACCATCTACCTGTGGCTTTCCTGTATTCCACACTGACCCTGTCTTGTCACATATCTGAACTGTTCTATCCATAACAACTCATAAAAAATCAAAAACATACAAACCGACAAGTGTCTGTGACGCTTCTCGTCAATGTACCCCCTCCCACCGCAGGTAAGTTTTCCATCAAGCAGCCGATGCGTCTCGTGCACATGGACTTGCGGACCCGGTTGCCTGGCAGGAACCGACGTGGCGAACAGGTAAGGGGCTCGTTGCGATGAGGAAACCGAGGATATCGAAGAGGTTCGTTCTTACGGCAATCGTTGCCGCGGCAGTTGTCATTGGCATGGCCGTGCCCGATGCTCGCGTCTTCGCCGATGAGGGTGAGGTGGCGGTGCCCATGGAGGTTGCATCGAGCCCGATGTCGGAGGAGGTCGACGCCTCCGCCCCCGAGGAGGCTGTTGAACCGGCTTCGGAGGAAGCCGTGGGGTCGACGACCTCGGACTGCGCGGCCCCAAGCGTCACTCCCGATTCCTCCGCAACGGCGGGGGCGACCACCATGGATGTCCCTGCTGCGGGAACCGACCGGTCCGACCAGGCCCAGTCCAAGGACGCGCCCTCGACCGATACCCCATCGGCAGCATCGGACGAGACGGGCGGCGCGGGCGAGGAACCTGATGGGACCGAACCACAGGACCTCGTTCTCGTGACCAACGTTTCCGCCGCCTCCATCGCGGAGCGCCCGGCGAGTGGGACCTATCGTCTCTACTGGTACGCCCTCATTCCCGGCGCCGACAGTGAGTCCTACGAGAATCCCGACGGCACCTGGTTTGGCCTGGGTGTCAGCACCATCTCGGGCGTCTCCAACCCAGCTGGGCTCGCCATTGGCACCGACATCTCTGGCGCCGGCACAATCAGCTATTCGGCGTGGAACGGCTATTCCCTGTTCCCCGACCTCACCTGGGACGGCGCCACGTACAAGTACGCCGAGGCGGGTAGTGCAAACGCCAGCAAGCAGGGGTACTACACCATCTCGCACATGCGCACCCGCGTCGCAAACGGTGCCAACGCCGGCAACAACAACTACAACCCCGTGGTGGCGCACAGCACGCACACCTATCACATCGACAATACCATCGTCCTCAACGAGAAGAACTTCTACACCGTGCAGTTTGCCGTAAGGTATCCGGGCGAGACGGGCTTCTCCTCCCTGGGCGAGTACGCCAAGCGCGTGGAGCACGGTACGGCAGAGTCCAGCCTGACCAAGCCCTCGTACGGTACGCCGGACGAGTTCAGGGAGACGATCGCCAAGGACGGAGTGACGTACCGCTTCGACGGCTGGTACACCGACGAGACCTGCACGACCAAGGCGACGTTCGCCGGTTCGGTCACCGCAAACACCATCTACTACGGCCGCTACGTGCCAGAGCTCGGCAACCTCACCATCTCCAAGACCGTGAGCGGCAGCGCCGCCAACGTGAACGACACTTTCACCTTCGAGCTCTCGTGCGTCAGCCTTGCCAACAAGTCCATATCCGGTGTCGCCTTTAACGCCAGCGGCGTTGCCACCGTGACGCTCAAGCACGGGCAGAGCGTCACGCTCCAGAACCTTCCCGCCGGCATAACGGTTGACATACGAGAGGTCAATCTTAGGGTCCAGGCAAAGACGTCCGCGACCGCCCGCGTCGACGGTGGTGCCCAGACCACGATCAAGTCCGAGGGCAGCACCTCGACCTCAACGGATCAGGTGCAGGCGGCAATCACCGAGGGCAAGACCACCATGGTTGAGGTCAACAACGTCGCCGAAGCCGTCCCCGATACGGGGGTGACCGTAAACACGACCCCGATGGTCGGTCTCCTCGCCACCTCTGTCATGGGCGGAGTGGCACTGGCAGCCGAGACGGTGCGGAGGAGGTGTCGAGATGAGGAATAGGGACTCTGACTCTCCTCAAAAGCCCTCCAAGGGGCAAGGCGTCCCGGCATCGACCGACGCCACGGGGGACCAGGAGGTATCGCTGGAGCTGATCGCGTCCAAGCTCGAGAGACTCAAGTGGCGGCACAAGCCCATGGGGGTTGACGAGCGGCAGGTATGGCACGTGATCGAGCGGCTGGACCAGATGTACCGGCAGCTGTTCCGCGAGCAGGAGATTCGGTACCAGGCCCTGCTCGAGCGAGCGGAGCGAGAGGCGCGTGGCTCGCGGGATGGGAAGTAGCCATGGCGGCGACGGAATGGGACGAGGTCTGGCTGAGTGAGTTTGCGGAGAGCGTCAACCTCGCCCCAACTGCAAAGGCAATCGCCAGGAGGAAGGCGCGACGGGACGCGAGGTCGACCCTCACGGGTGCCATCGCAAAGCTCCTGGTCTTCGCGCTCGCCATCGGGGTTCTCTTCACCTGGGCCTTCGGACTCTTCCGAATCACGGGAAGCGGCATGGAGCCCACTGCGGGGGATGGCGACCTGGCCCTCACGAGCAGGGTCGTTCAGAGCCTACAGGCGGACGACGTGGTGGTCTACCAGGTGGATGGCGAACAGACCGTGGGGCGTGTGATCGCGCAGCCGGGAGACACGGTGGAGGTGACGCAGGATGGCGAGATCAAGATCAACGGGGGGTTGCAGCCTTTGGAGTACGGGCTCAAGACGTTTCCACAGCCGAGCGGACCCTCATATCCGCTGACGCTGGGGGCGGGCGAGTTCTACGTCCTGGCAGATGGAAGGGGGTCGGCGAGAGACTCCCGCACGTACGGACCGATTGGTATCAGCGAGGTCGAGGGCAAGGTGGTCGCGCTCCTCAGGCTTCGGGGGATATGAGCACACCTACATCAGACAAGAGAAGGGACATGACATGAAGCTCACCAAGACCAACCTCAAGGGTATCGCGGCCGCCGCGGTCTTCGCGGGAACCATGGCGATGGCGCCCGTCTCCGCACTTGCAGTCGCCAACAACCCCACGTACGTTGGTGACCAGACCCTCGTTACCAAGCAGTGGGACGCGGCATCCCCCTCCCAGCTCAACAACGACGAGACCTTCACCTTCCAGATTTCCTACGACGGAGCGGAGCAGGTGGGCACCTGGGACGTTGCGACCCTCAACTTCCAGACCAAGACGGTGGACCTCACCGCGGACTGGGCGACCCTGGCAAATGGTGGGACGTCGGCATCCGCGAGCCTCACCGCCCGTCAGCTCTTTGGCAACACCAACTTCTATAACCCGGGCATCTACACCTTCACGGTCAGGGAGATCGCGGGCTCAAACCCCAACATCACCTACAGCGGCGTTGTGTACAAGGTCAAGGTGAATGTCTCCATGCCCGATGACTACCCCGCCGGCACCCAGACCGTCATCCGTTCCATCAAGGTATACGACTCCGCGGGCAACAAGGTGGGTGACACCGCCACGTTCGAGAACACCGAGTCCGAGAACGAGTCGCTGAACGTCTCCAAGACCGTCGCCGGCACTGCAGCCAATACGGGCGATACTTTCACCTACACCCTTGACCTTGGGGGCGTCCAGGGCAACTACGCCTACGAGATCAAGAGCGGCAGCACCTCCGTCTCCACGGGCGAGATCTCCAGCGGCCAGACCTTCAAGCTCAAGCACGGACAAGCCATCGAGATCAAGAACCTTCCCAAGGGTGCCACGTACACCGTGACCGAGGCAGATACCGAGTACGACGAGACCAACACGGTCAATGACGTCGCCTCTACCGATGGCCACGTCGCCTCGGGCACCATCGCCGCCACCAACAACGTCGCCTTCAAGAACGAGAGGGGCTTTGCCCCTGACACCGGCATCACGATGAACACCCTGCCCTTCGTTACCGTGGGCATCGTTGCCGCCGTGGGCGGTGCCACCCTCGTGATCTCGCGTCGTCGCCGCAGCTCCGGCGAGGACTTCTAGCGGGTATGGCTTCGGTCGCTGACGGCTTCGGCGACTATGGCCGCAACGGGTCGCTCGCACCCTCGCAGCGGGCGGCCCGGGCGGTCGACCACGTGATCGCCTGGGTCATCGCGGTCGTCCTCCTCCTTATGGCGGCACTGGCGGGCTATGCCCTGTGGGATGCCAACCAGGTCCTTAAGGGAACGGACTACTCCCAGTACGAGCCGGGCCTTGGCTTTGCGGACCTGAGGAAGCTCAACCCCGACGTCGTGGCATGGATCACCGTCGACAACACCGGGATCGACCATCCGGTGGTGCAGGGAGAGGACAACTTCGAGTACCTGGACAAGGATGCAAAGGGGAATGACGGGGCGTCAGGAAGCATTCTCCTTGATTCCGAGTGCGATCCCGACTTTGAGGAGACGTACGAGGTCCTTTACGGACACCACATGCAGGCGGGCAAGATGTTCGGCGATCTGGACAAGTTCCTGGACGAGGGTTTCTTCAACGCAAACCAGCGCGCGATCCTGTACCTTCCCAGCGAGACGCTCAGCCTCCAGGTGTGTGCGGTGATCAAGGCCGATGCCTACGACGGCGTGCTGTTTTCCACGCCGGCGGACTCCACGAGGGTGCCGCAGGTCATCCAGAAGCTGGAGGCGGAGGCAACCTACCTGAGGGAGGGAAGCCTGGTGGGGAGCGATCGTCTCATCGCGCTGTCCACGTGCTCCTCCGAAGGCACCAACGAGAGGACCGTCGTCATCTGCAAGGTCACGGGTCGCCAGCAGGCAGACAACGCGTAGCCAGGCGGCCTTTGGGCCGCAGGCCAGAGTACGGAAGAGGGAAGTCAGACATGTTCAAGCACGCATCACACGCACATGCGGGACGGGGAGGTGTTGCCGGGAGGATTCTGGTGGCACTCGGGTCCGCCCTCTCCCTGCTCTGTGTCCTGGCGCTCGCCATGCCGTCGGCAGCCCTCGCCGAGGGGATCCAGGTCAACGTGAGGGTGCCCGTCTCGGTCACCGTCACGGGTGACCAGCCCGCCCCTGCCCAGACCTTCGCCTTCGTGATGAGTCCGACGGAGGACGAGGTCCTTGCCCCCGCACAGTCTACCGTGAGCATCACGGGTGCGGGGACGGCGTACTTTGACCTCACCCTCGACGGGGTGGGCCTGCACACCTACACAGTGAAGCAGGTCTCTGCCGATGCCTCGGGTTGGACGTACGACACGCAGGTATTTGAGGTGCGCGTCTACGCAATGTGGGACGACGCGGCGCAAGCGCTAAGGGCCACGGTGGTCGTGGAGGACTCCCAGCGCCTCAAGTCTGATGGCTGCGTGTTCTCCAATGCCTACGACGCCCCGTCGAGGCCCGTTCCAAGTGGCGAAACACCATCCAAGCCCACGTCAAAGACAACGCCCAAGACCGGTGTCAGCTCCGTGGTCTCGTCCCTCCGGCTGCCGAAGACGGGTGACGCCTCGTCCAGCGCTTGGGTGGGAATCGGCCTCCTCGCGCTCGCGGCGATCGCCGTTGGCATGGTGCTGCGTCGCTGCCGCGGCGATGGGGGAGAGGTATAAGGCCCGTCTCGCATGAGGCACATCCCGTTGGGGGCGTCTCGGATGAAGTCCGGGGCGCCCCGTTTGGGGTGCGGAGGAGTCGGCTTTTGCCCGCGGGGCCTGCGCCAGGGGCGCTCCGGGTATGGAGGTCTGGCCTGCGGCAGCCTGCTCACTGCTCGAGGCGCGCCCGCTCTGCCTCCCCCGATCCGCGGAGCGGTGCGACCTGGCCTTTATGCGCTCGCCAGTCACCGACATGCCGCCCCGATGGCCTCGCTCCTCTACCGCGGCCCCGCGAGCAAGACCGCCACGGCACCGATCCCCGCCACAAAGAGCAGCGCGTCTGCCAGCCCGCCCGACTTGAGGAGGCCCAGGCGCTGTCCGCTCGCCAGGGGCCAGAGCAGGCGCTCCGGCTTCTTGTTCAGGAAGTCCAACGCTATGTGCGATGCGTATCCCGCAGTAAGGGAGAGGGCGACCGAGGGCAGCGCGAGACGCATGGCGGCAAATGTGGTACCCAGCGCCAGCAGGGAATGCGAGAACCCCCTGTGACCAGAGGCTCTGCCGCATGCGCAGACAGCAACCAGTATGGCGACGCCGGCAATCTGAGGCATCCCCAGCGAGGCGATGGCAAGGGCCAACTGGGGGAGAAGGGCAAGCCCCAGGGTCCCGTCCGCCACCGCAGCCGCGGCGACCACCACGGCGAGGAACGCCCATGCCCGTCTGAGCTGACGGGATGCCTCGCTCGAACCCACGTCTGCATCGGGCAGCAAACCTCCCACCGCCCCTGCCGCCAAGCATGCAAGTGCTGGGGCGGGGTCGGCGAACCCAACTCGTGTGAGTGCCAGGGCGGACGCTGCCCCAACGGCTATGTGGGTTTTCCCGGTCATCGAGCCTCCACCGTTCTTGCTGCCGGAGGGAGCCGGACCCCTTGCTCATCCCCTCCCCGGCATCCCAGCTTATGCCAACGGGATAGCGCACACCCCGCCCGTTTGAAATGTCACTCTCCCTGTGTCGTAAGACTTGACGCGGTTAGGACCCTCTTAAACGCATCAAGTCTTATGAGACTGCTCTGCTGGGGCTGGTGTGGGGGAGAGGTGCCGTTCCGGCGGGCAGGCGTGGCGGGAACCCGTTGGCCTCCCCCTGTCCAAACCTGTCTTCACCTCGTCCAAACCCACAAGAAAGGGGTCGACCCATTGCCGGGTCGACCCCCCTGCCTACCATCCCGCTGAGGCGATGACTGAAACTAGTCCTCGTCCTTGCTGAGCCAGGAGAACATGGAGCGCACGCGGGCGCCGGTGGTCTCGATGGGGTGAGTGTTGATCTTCTCGCGCTGCTCGAGGAGCTTCTTGTGGCCGTTGTTGCAGTCGTCCACGAACTCCTGTGCGAAGGAGCCGTCCTGGATGCGCTTGAGGATGTACTTCATGGCCTCACGCGACTTGTCGTTGATCACGAGCGGACCAGCGTAGTACTCGCCGTACTCGGCGGTGTTGGAGATGGAGTAGTTCATGAAGTGGATGCCCTTCTCGTACATCAGGTCCACGATCATCTTCATCTCGTGATAGCACTCAAAGTACGCGAGCTCCTCGGGGTAGCCAGCCTCGGTCAGGGTCTCGAAGCCGGCCTTGACCAGCTCGACGAGGCCGCCGCACAGGACTGCCTGCTCGCCAAAGAGGTCCTCCTCGGTCTCCTCGGCAAAGGTCGCCTTGATGAGGCCGGCGCGGGCTCCACCAAGTGCCCATGCGTAGGACATGGCCAGGTCCATGGCGTCGCCGGTGGCGTCCTTCTCAACGCAAACCAGATCGGGCACGCCAGAGCCCTCGACGTACTGACGGCGCACGATGTGGCCCGGGCCCTTGGGGGCGACCATGATCACGTTGACGCCCTCGGGAGCCTTGATGTAGCCGTAGTGGATGTTGAAGCCATGGGCGAAGGCCAGGGTGTTGCCGGGCTCCAGGTTGGGCTCGATGAACTCCTTGTACACGGCGGGCTGGGTCTCGTCAGGCGTCAGGACCATGACGACGTCGGCCTCCTTGGTGGCGGTCGCCATGTCGGTCACCTTGAGGCCAGCCTCGCGGGCCTTCTCGGCAGACTTGGAGCCCTCGCGCAGGCCAACACGGACGTCCACGCCAGAATCCCTGAGGTTCTGAGCATGGGCGTGACCCTGGGAGCCGTACCCGATGATGGCGACCTTCTTCCCCTGGATGATGGAGGGATCGCAATCCTTCTCGTAGTAGATGGTAACGGCCATGCTGGTGCTTCCTTTCTTTCGTTCCTGCTTGCAGAACTATGCTCTCTCCGCCCCGGGTGGGCGGGTAAAGCCAAGTGAGAAAAGCGTGCGGGTCTCGTCTTCCTTTCACTCATGGCGTTCCCCGCGCGTGGTGTCGTGGCCTACTGGTCGTGCCCGCGTGACATCGCGATCTTGCCGGTGCGCGTGAGCTGGCGGATTCCGTAGGCGCGGAAGAGGTTCTCCATGGCATCGAGCTTGCTCTCGGTACCCGTTGCCTCGACCGTGAGGGTGTTCCTGCCCACGTCCACGACGTTGGCGCGAAACACGTTGGCGATCTCGATGATCTCGTGGCGGCGCTCGGGAGCGCACTGGACCTTGAACAGGACAAGCTCGCGCTCGATGGCGTCGTCCTCGGTCAGGTCCGAGATCTTGAACACGGAGACCAGCTTGTGAAGCTGCTTGGTGATCTGCTCAAATCCCACTTCGTCAGCCTCGACGATGATGGTCATGCGCGAGAGGGTCTCGTCCTCGGTGGGGGCCACGGTGAGCGACCCGATGTTGAAGCCGCGACGCGAGATCATGCCCGTCACGCGGGACAGCACGCCGGGCTTGTTCTCGACGAGCACAGACAATATGTGCTTCATCACTCGTCACCCTCCCTCTCCTCTTCGTCCAGAGCATCTTCCAGCGACTTTGGCTTTACGCCCTTGCCAAAGCCCTTCTCGGTCACTCGGACGCCGCCAAGCGTGACGTCCAGCGCGCCGATGATGTCGTCGATGGGTGCTCCCGGGGCGACCATGGGGTACACGGTCTGGTCCTTGGGGATGACCACATCCAACAGGTAGGGCTGGTCGGATGCGAGCATCTGGTCCAGGGCGGCGTCGACCTCCTCGGGGCGCGAGATGCGAGCCGCCTTCCATCCGTAGGCCTCGGCTAGCTTGACGAAGTCGGGGTCGTCGGTGGGCAGCTGGGTAAACGAGAAGCGCCTGTTATAGAACAGCGACTGCCACTGATAGACCATGCCCAGCGTGTGGTTGTCGATGAGCAGGACCTTGACGGGGCAGTTCTCCGCGCGTGCGGTGGCCATCTCCTGGATGTTCATCTGCAGGGAGCCGTCTCCCGCTACGCACACCACCTCGTCATCGGGGCAGCCAATCTTTGCACCGATGGCGGCGGGGAAGCCAAAGCCCATGGTGCCCGCTCCACCGGACGAGAGGAACGTGCGCGCGTGCTCGCGGTGGATGTTCTGGTGTGCCCACATCTGGTGCTGACCCACCTCGGTGGTGACGATGGAGGCCTCGGGGTCGAGCTTGTCGGAGAGCTTGGAGAGCACGACCTCGGGAGCGATCGCGTTGGGGAAGTCGTCAAAGTCCTTGGTGTAGAACGGCCAGCGCTCGCGCCAGGAGAACACGTCCTTCACCCACTGCTCGTCGTTGGGTTTGGCGTCCTGCTTCTCGAGCCTCTCGTTGATGGAGGCAAGCACCACGCGTGCGTCACCTACGATCGGGACCACGGGGTTGATGATCTTGCCAATCTCCGCTGGGTCGATGTCGATGTGAATGATCTTGGCATGTGGGGCAAACTCCGAGACCTTGCCGGTCACGCGGTCGGAGAAGCGAGCCCCCACGGCGATGAGCAGGTCACACTCCGTCACGGCCATGTTTGCGTACTTGGAGCCGTGCATGCCCACGGGGCCGAGGTTGAGCGGGTTGGAGCAGGGCATGGCGCCCTTGCCCATGAGCGAGGTCACCACGGGGATCTGCATGCGCTCGGCGAGCGCGATCAGCTCCTGGCAGGCGTGGCTGGTCACGATGCCACCTCCGGCGTAGAGGAGGGGGCGCTTGGCCTTGGTGATCAGGCTTGCCGCCTGCTTCACCTGCTTGGCGTTGCCACGGTAGGTGGGCTTGTAGCTGGGGATGCTGATGGAGTCCGGGTAATGGAACACCATCTTCTCGCCCGAGATGTCGCTCGGCACGTCGATCAGCACGGGGCCGGGACGCCCGGTGGAGGCGATGTAGAAGGCCTCGCGGAAGGTTCGCGTGAGATCCTTGGTGGACTGCAGGAGGAAGGAGTGCTTGACCACGGGCATGGTGATGCCCACGATGTCGGACTCCTGGAACGAGTCGGTGCCAATGACGCCGCGGGTGACCTGGCCCGTGATGACCACCAGGGGCACGGAGTCCATGTAGGCCGTCATGATGCCGGTAACGGTGTTGGTTGCGCCGGGACCGCTGGTCACCAGCACAACGCCCACCTTGCCGGTGGCACGGGCGTAACCGTCTGCCATGTGCGTGGCACCCTGCTCGTGGCGCGCAAGCACGTGGTGGATCTTCTTGGAGTCGTACAGCGCGTCGTAGATCTTGATGGCCTGCCCTCCGGGGTAGCCAAAGATCGTGTCGACGCCCTCGGCCTCCAGGGAGGCGATGATCGCCTGGGCGCCGGTCATGGTCTTGCCCTCGTGCTCCGTGTGGCTGCCAGGGCCAAAGGGCTTGCCCTCCAGTGCGGTCTCCTTGCGGGCGAGCTTCTCCTCGAGGCTGCTTGCGTGAGTCGTCATGAGAGGTAGGCCCCCTTGTCTGCGCTGGTCACGAGCTTTGCGTAACGGGAAAGAACTCCGGTGGTGTACTTGGGCGCGGGCGGCTCCCATGCGGCGCGGCGGCGCTCGAGCTCGTCCTCGTCCACCAGGAGGTCGATGGTGCCGGCCTCGATGTCGATGGCGATCTCGTCACCCTCGTGAACCAGCGCGATGGGACCACCGGCTGCAGCCTCGGGGCTCACGTGTCCAACGCACGGGCCCTTGCTGGCACCAGAGAAGCGACCGTCGGTGATGAGTGCGACGGACTTTGCCAGGCCCATGCCGCAGATGGCAGAGGTTGGGGTCAGCATCTCGCGCATGCCGGGGCCACCCGCCGGGCCCTCGTAGCGAATGACCACGACGTCGCCCGGCTTGATCTTGCCTCCAAAGATGGCGTCGCAGGCGCTCTCCTCCGAGTCAAACACGCGAGCGGGGCCGGTGTGCTGGTACATGCTGGGGTCCACGGCGCTCTTCTTGACCACTCCGCAGTCTGGCGCGAGGCTCCCGCGCATGACCTTGAGGCCACCGTCGGGGGAGTAGGGGTCGCTTACCGGGCGAACGACCTTGCCGTCCACGGGCGGGCACTGCTTGACCCAGTCGCCTACGGTACCGTGGCAGGTGTTGGCGGTGAGGTCCAGCAGGCCGTTGCGGCCAAGCTCGCCGATGATGACGGAGACGCCGCCAACGTCGTTGAGGTCCTGGATGTGGAGCGGGCCGGCGGGCGCCAGGCGCACGATGTTGGGCGTGGCGGAGCAGGCCTTGTCCCAGTCGTCCATGGTGACGGGGCATCCCGCCGCGTGGGCGATGGCGGTCAGATGCAGCATGGTGTTGGTGGAACCCCCGAAGGCCTGGTCAAGTGCCATGCCGTTACGCACGGCACGGGCGTCGATGATCTGACGGGCGGTGATGCCCTTCTCGAGGAGCTCCATGACCTTCATGCCGGCGTGCTTCGCCAGGCGGATGCGCGCGGAGTACACGGCGGGGATGGTCCCGTTGCCGGGGAGCGCGATGCCAAGCGCCTCTGCCAGGCAGCAGATGGAGTTTGCGGTGAACATGCCCGAGCAGCTTCCGCAGGTGGGGCAGGCGGTGTTCTCGAGCCAGTGCATCTCGTCCTCGGTCATGGTGCCTGCGGTTACCTGGCCGGCGGCGTCAAACAGACTGTTGAGGTCGGTCTCCTCCCCGTGACGGCCACGGCCGGCGAGCATAGGGCCACCCGAGACCAGCACGGTGGGGATGTCCAGGCGGCACGCGGCGATGAGCATGCCAGGGACGATCTTGTCGCAGCTGGGAATCAGGACCATGGCGTCAAACTGGTGGCCTTGGATGGCGCATTCCACGGAGTCGGCGATGACCTCGCGGCTGGTGAGCGAGAAGCGCATGCCCTCGTGGTTCATGGCGATGCCGTCGCACACGCCGATGGTGTTGACCTGCAGTGGGGTGCCGCCTGCCATGCGGACACCGGCCTTGACGGCCTCGGCGATCTTGTCCAGGTGGATGTGGCCCGGGATTACCTCGTTCTGGGACGAGACAACAGCCACGAGCGGGCGCTCGAGCTCCTCGTCGGTCAATCCGTCTGCCTTAAGGAGGCTCCTGTGAGGAGCCCTGGCCAGACCCTGCTTTATGGCATCGCTTCGAAGTTGCATGGTCACCTCTCGCTTCCCCCCTACGCTTGCTGGCGTGAGAATAGCGAGACGGGCGCCCAGCGCCTCCTCGATGCCCGTAACGGTGGGTCCCGGCCCGGTTTCGCCTCGCCTGGCAACCGGGGATCGCCCGATGCCCTCCAAGGCTCTCGTCCGAGCGGCTCAGGGGGTGTTCTTGGCCGTCCACCGCGGGTTCTCAGATTCGCCCGCTTGCTGTGTGATGGATGCGGCCCGTACTCGCCCCGTCATCGCCGTTCTCAAGTCTGTGCGACGAAATATACGCCTTGCGAAACCGTTCTCTGTTACGGCGGTATTAATTCACCATCAGGGCTCATAAAAGGTATTCAGGCAATCTTGGAAAACTTTTTTACGTGAATATCTGTGAGCGAAGTTGCACCTGCGTACCGGTGGTATTACTGCGACTCGTGTTCCTAACATGTATGAACGCCCAGGCAGAATTATTCGATACGTTTCCTGAAGGGGATGCCGCCATGATGCCATGGCGGCGAAAGCTGGTTCGTCCTGCGGGTGAGAGAGGCGCGGCGGTAGGGTTGCTGCCAATGCCGCTGGGATGGATGGCGGCGGCGTGGCGGGCTCTTCTCGCCCATGCCTGACGGAGCCACGCAAGCGGGGCCGCCGCGACGCCCGATGCGCCACGACGGCCCCTTTTGTGCCTGGGATGGGTGGGTGCCTGCCACCCTCCCCGCGTCCTTACAGGGAGGTCTGTACCACGGTGGGCTTGAAGCCTGCCTGGCGCAGGGCCTCCACGATCTGGTTCTTGTGGTCCTCGCCGTACGCCTCGATCGTGGTGCGCAGCTCGACGGCGGCATTGCGGTTGGTCGAGACGAACTGGTTGTGCTCCAGCTTGATCACGTTGCCGTTCTGCTCTGCGATCACGCTTGCGACGCGCACCAGCATGCCGGGGCGGTCGGGCAGCAGCACCGACACGGTGAAGATGCGGCCGCGCTGGATCAGGCCATGCTGCACGACGCTGGACATGGTGATCACGTCCATGTTTCCGCCCGAGAGGATGGCGACCACGCGCTTGCCCTCGGCGGGCAGGTGGTGTAGGGCGGCAACGGTGAGCAGGCCGGAGTTCTCCACGACCATCTTGTGGTTCTCGACCATGTCCAGGAAGGCGGCGACCAGCTCGTCGTCGTCGATGGTCAGGACGTCATCCAGGTTCTGCTGCAGGTAGGGGAAGACCTTGTCGCCCACCTCAAGGACGGCGGTACCATCGGCGATGGTGTTGGCGGAGGGCAGCTTGGTCACGTGACCCGCCTCGAGGGCAGCAGTGAGGCTTGCGGCGCCCTTGGGCTCCACGCCAATCACGCGAATCTTGGGGTTGTACAGCTTGGCGAAGGTCGAGACGCCACAGGCGAGTCCGCCGCCGCCCACGGGCACCAGGATGGTGTCCACCAGGGGAAGCTCCTGCACGATCTCCATGGCGATGGTGCCCTGCCCAGTTGCGACCGTGGTGTCGTTGAAGGGCGGAATGTAGGTGTAACCCTCCTGCTCGGCAAGCTCGACGGCACGCTCCTTGGCATCGTCAAAGACGTCGCCGTACAGGATGACCTCGGCACCGTAGCCCTTGGTGCGCTCGACCTTGATGAGCGGGGTGGTGGTGGGCATCACGACGATGGAGCGGGCACCCGCGTGGGTGGCGGCATAGGCGACACCCTGGGCGTGGTTGCCGGCGCTGGCGGTGATGACGCCGCGGTCCAGCTCCTCGCGGCTCATCGTCGAGATCTTGTAGTAGGCTCCGCGCAGCTTGTACGCGCCCGTGCGCTGCATGTTTTCGGGCTTGAGCCAGACGCGGTTGCCCGAGGCCTCGGAGAAATACGGGCTCTCGACGAGCTTGGTCTCGAGCGTGACCTCCTTGACCTTCTCCGATGCCTCCTCAAACGCCTCGAGGGTGAGCATGTCTGCCATTAGAGGGTCCCCCAAATCTTGTTGCCTGTCCTGCATGTGCGTGCGATGTTTCGGGCTTGGGCAAAGTTACCTTTGCCTACCTGATTTTGCATATAGTAGGTCTTCACGCGCCCTGGGTTATTGGCGGGGCGAGAAATGTGTGGATGCGGGGGCCCATGCCCTGCGCGCAACCAGAGGGGTCACTTCATGGCACGAGGAGCGGGGGCTCTGGGCTCGGAGCTGTTCAGGATTCACGATGCGAGCGTCGTAAGGTCGGGGAAGACCATCCTGCACGTGCGCGACTTCGCGCTGCGCGAGGGCGAGCACGTCGCGTTGCTGGGGCCTAACGGCGCAGGCAAGTCAACCTTCATCCAGCTGCTCACGCGCGAGGTGTTCCCCGTGTATCGTGACGAGCCGCCCGTGCTCTTTCGTGGGCAGGAGCGCCCCCAGCTGGCTGAGATTCGTCGGATCCTGGGCATCGTGAGCTCGACCATGCACGAGCAGATTCGCGTGCATGCCCCCTCCATCGACATCGTCGTGGGTGGTATCTATGGCACGCTCGGGCTCCCCATGCAATACGAGGTCACGGAGCATGACTACCAACGGGCGCTCGAGGCACTCGATCGCCTGGGCATCGCGGGGGTTGCCCACCAGGACATCAGGACCCTCTCCACGGGCCAGGCCCGCCGCGTCCTTATCGCCCGCGAGCTCGTGCGTAATCCAAAGGTGCTGGTCTTCGACGAACCCTGCACGGGTCTTGACCCGGAGGGCATGTACCACGTGCGCGAGTCGATGAGTACCCTGGCAGCCGAGGGGGTGTCGATCATCCTGGTCACGCACTACCCCGAGGACATCGTTCCCGCAATCGGCCGCGTTCTTCTCATCCGCAACGCAGAGGTGTACGCCGATGGTCCCAAGGAGCAGATGCTGCGCGGGGAGGTGCTCTCCGACCTCTTTGGTGTCCCTCTGGTGGTGGACGTCCACGAGGGCTGGTATTCGCTGCGCGGGGCCTACGGGGATTAGCGAGTCGGGTTTGGGCGCGTGATGGGAGGTCGGATGCCGGACGGGCTTGTGGTGCGTGCGGGGGACCCTTCCCTCGTTGGTGAGGCGCAGGGGCTGGGGGAGAGGCTCGGTGCCCCCGTGGTCGACGCAGTTCCTACCAGTGACGAGTGCCTCTCACTTGTGGTGTCGGCCGACGGGCTGTGCCTGCGTCGCGGGAACATGTCGCTCTCTGCCGACCTCACGAGAATGCTTCCGCGGCTGCGGCGCTCGAATCTCTCCCGCGAGCTGCTGGTGCGGGCCGCCAGAATCAGGGGAGACGGGCCGCGCACGGCATTTGACGCCACGGCAGGCCTTGGCGAGGACTCCCTCCTGCTGGCGGCGGCGGGTTTTGAGGTCACGCTCTACGAGCGCGACCCGGTGGTGTACGAGCTGCTCGCTGATGGCCTGCGCCGAGCTGCCGCCGTGCCGGGGCTTGCGGAGGCAGTCGGGCGCATGAAGGCGCGACGTGGGGACAGCGTGTCCGCCTTGGGCGAGCTGGATGCTGCACCGGACGTCGTTCTGTTGGACCCGATGTTTCCCGAGCGGCGCAAGAGCGCCTCGGTGAAGAAGAAGCTACAGATGATCCAGCGGCTGGAGCGGCCCTGCGAGGATGAGGCGTCGCTCCTCTCCGCCGCGCTTGGGGCGCATCCCCGTAAGGTCGTCATCAAGCGTCCTGCAAAGGGGCCGTGGCTTGCCGGGTCAAAGCCAAGCTACACCGTTGAGGGAAAGGCCATTCGCTACGACGTCATCGTCCCACCCTTTGCGTAGGGGAACGAGCGGGTGCTTTTGTTGGGCGCGTCGTGTGCCCAAGGCCGACGGGAGCCGACCTTTCCAAGGGCGCTCGTGTCTTGGGCGGGGACACGTTGCCAAGACCATGACGTGCCGGGGCAGTTTTTGCCCTGTGCCAATCGGCGCCGGTGGGGTCCAACGTCCCAGCAAGGCGTAGCGTCGCTCGAAAAGGGTTGGTTAAGAGGCGCCACGCCTCAAGCCCGGGGCCTCGCCGGGGCGGGATCCAGCTCGTCCTCGCTGGCGGCGGGAAGGGCTTTTGCCACGTAGTCGGCAATTCCCTCCGTGAGCTCGCTCACTACTCCGAGGAACGTGCGCAGGTCCTCGTCGGTGGCACCGTCCACGTGAAGGCCGGTGCTCGCGGCGACCGGCATGTGAAAGCGCGTCGCGAGCTTGGCCGCTATGTCGTGTGCGGGAATCTCGTCGCGATGACAGGGCACCGAGAGGATGCTCACGGTGGCGGTGCGCCCTGGCTCGGGGCGGGGAATCGCCTGTGCCGTCGCCCCCAGGTGCGCGTAGCGGGGCGAGCATGCCGTCACCGTGATGCCGCGCGGCGTCACGACGACTGCCGCCTCCAACCTAAAGCGCCCCTCGCCGGCGGCAACCGTTCCAAGCTGCATGCCCATGAGTCTCTCCCCCCGGTTTGCCCAAAGCTATCCAAGCCCAGGTTCCACCCTATAGCGGCTATACAGTCAAGCGAGAGGGAGGTGCAAACAGATGAACGGCGCGTAACCCATCGGTGCCCACCTTTGCCCCAATGAGATCGTCAGCGTAGCATTGCGAGGCGTCGACGGGGAGCGACTACTTCCCCCGACCGCAGGATCGCCGTCAAAACCATTTTTTGGGGGACAACCATGGATCAGACTCCGCCTCGGGACCACGTTGGGCTTGAGCTTGCGATGTTCCAGTACGACGCGGGCGACCCAAGGCGCATCCAGCACTTCGTGAAGGTGCGCGCGCTGGCCCGGACCATCGCTCTTTTGGAGGGGCTGGACCAGCGGGACCTCTATGTTCTGGAGGCTGCCGCCCTCGTGCACGACGTGGGAATCCACGAGTCCGAGCGCCGGTACGGCGACACGTCCGGCAAGCACCAGGAGGAGCTGGGGCCTGGCATTGCGCGCCCGATGATGGCGCGCCTGGGCTATGAGACGCAGGTCATTGACCGTGCGTGCTGGCTGGTGGGTCACCATCACAGCTACAACGACATCCACGACATCGACCTGCAGGTACTCGTGGAGGCGGACTTCCTGGTGAACATCTTCGAGGACCATCCCGACGACCCCGAGGCGCGCCGTCGCGTGGCGGAGTCAGTCGACGAGCGCGTGTTCCGCACCAGGGCTGGGCGCCAGCTTCTGCACGACCAGTTCATGGCGTAGCTCCGAGCCAAGGACGGGGGCCGCCTGCCGCATGCCTAGCTCATGGCATGGGGGAGAGGGGCGTGCGAGCCAGTAGTTGCCCAAACCAGCGAGCGAGGCGGCGGCACTTCTCCTCCCCTTAGAGCGTCGGCGTGTCCATGTTAGAAATCAAAGGTCGCGAGTACTCGCACCCGTTGATTTCTGACACCTTGTCTCGCAATGTGTTGTGACGACAACGTCAATGTCAGAAAAGACGGGATGCTAGTACTTGCGACGTGGCTTTTCTGCCGCGGCCAGAGTCAGCTTCCCTCGCAATCGTCCCGGAGGAGCGCACCTACGCGTAGATGACCTTGAGGTTGGGTGCCTCGCTCGCAAACCTAGCCCGATACTCCTCGCTCACCCCGGTGTCAGTTACCAGGACATCAAAGTCCGAGAGGTCGTTGTGGTGCACCGCGGCGCTCACCCCCATCTTGGTGGAGTCGAGCAATATCACGTGGCGTCGGGAGTGCTCCATCAGCTGGGCGAGCCACGCCGCCTGCTCCAGGCGGTGCGCGCTGAAGCCCTGCTCAAACGAGAACGCGTTGGTGCAGAGGTACACCGTGGGCACCATGAGCTGATCGACCTCTCGCGTGGGCACGACCCCCTCCGTGTAGTGGAAGCCCTCGCGGATGCGCCCGCCAAGCTGGATGACCGAGCTGTCGGGGAGAAGGGCATCCGCCTCGGTCGAGATCATCGTGTCGTTGGTGATGATCGTGAGGTTGTGCTTCCCCCTGAGTGCGCGCACGAACTCCAGGTTGGTCGTTCCGGCCTGGACTATGAAGGTGTCGCCGTCCTTGACGAGCTTCGCCGCGGCATGGGCAACCCGCACCTTCTCCTCGTGTGCCACCGAGACCGAGGTCGCCGCCCGCAGCTCGCGCTCGTTGGACTCTATGCTCATCGCGCCACCGTGCGTGCGCCTCACCTTCCCCTGGGACTCCAGCTCGCGCAGGTCCTTGCGCGCGGTGGCTGCCGAAACCCCAAACGCGTCCACGATCTGGGCGATGGTGATGGTCGAGGACTCCTCCACCATCTCCTGGATCCTCTGCTGTCGCTCCTCCAGAAAGAGGGGCTGGCTTGGGCTCTGCGTGCTCACGTCTCCTCGATTCCTGCGGTACGAATCGCTGCCTTGGCCCCAGCGGGGCTTCCCATACTGCTGCCGTTAGCAATGACTGTACTACCAAAACGAAAGCAAACGAATATGAATGCACGCTTAAACCTGAATTGGTACCATTCAGCGAAATAAAACGAATGAATATGCTTACAAATGATTAGATTCGGTTTGTGAAACGCGAGCAAGCGATTACGCAAGGGGTACGCATGCCCGCTCTTCTCCCATTTGGGAGTTGAGGCACGAAGGTTGGCGGGCAAACGTCCGCCAGGGAAGGAAGGAAGACGCGATGCTTGTTAGCCTTCGAGACGTCTGTCAGATTGCGGAGCAGAAGAACATGGCGGTCGCAGCCGTGAATTCCGCGAGTCTGGAGGCGATCCGCGCGGCCATCGAGGTGGCCGAGGAGACCCACTATCCCATCATCATCCAGCACGCGCAGGCGCACGAGTCGCTTGTCCCCCTCAAGTACGTGGGGCCCATCGTCGCCGAGCTCGCCGAGCGCTCGAGTGCGCAGATTTGCTTCAACCTCGACCACTGCGAGGACCTGTCCTATGCACGCCACGCCCTTGACCTTGGGTTCACCGGTGTGATGTTTGACGGCTCCGCCCTTCCCTACGAGCGCAACGTCGAGCTCTCCAGCTATGCGGCGGACATGTGCTCCGAGTATGGAGCGGGACTCGAGTGCGAGCTTGGCTCCATGGGCTCTCGCGAGGCGGGCGAGAAGGACGAGGGCGGCACCGCTGACGAGGCCGGTGCCATTTACACCGACCCCGACCAGGCAAAGGACTTTGTCACAAGGACCGGGCTCGACATTCTCGCCTGCTCGTTCGGCACCGTCCACGGCCTGTACAGGGGTGAGCCGAAGCTCAACTACCAGGTTCTGACCGACATCCGCGACCGCGTGAAGGTCCCCCTGGTGATGCACGGCGGCTCCGGCCTCTCGGACGAGCAGTACCACAAGTCCATCGACGCCGGCGTGCGCAAGATCAACTACTACACCTACGGTGTCAAGTATGCGGGCGAGGCAGTGCGCAAGATGATCGACGAGAAGGTCGCCGCCGATCCCAACGTCAACATCTACTGGCACGACATGACCACCACCGCTCACGAGAGCCTCGTTAAGACGTTCGAGCACGTGGTGACGGTGTTCGCCAACGGTGCAGACCCCTTCGTGATCTAGGGGAGGGGGCTGGATATGAGAAAGTTTCTGATCGCCTCTCACGGGACCGTGGCCAGCGGCATCAAGAGTGCCGTCAAGATCCTCACGCATGATGACTCGGCAATCACCGCGGTCGACTGCTACCTGGACGAATCCGACTTCACGCCCAGGATCCAGGAGTTCATCGACTCGGTGGGTCCGGATGACGAGGCCGTTATCTTCACCGACCTTCTGGGTGGCAGCGTCTGCAACAAGGTGATGCAGCTCGAGCCCGAGAAGCATGGGATCCTGCACGTCACCGGCGTGAACCTCATCACCGTCATGGGATGTCTCCTCTCGGACGAGCCGCTCAATGCGGGATCGGTGGACGAGATTGTGAAGACGGGGGCGTCCCTCATCCAGCGCGTCTCGGCAGACGAGGGCGAGGAGAAGGGCGACGAGTCCGACGAGGACTTCTTCGCATAGCTGCGTTCTTTGAGAAATGTCCGGCACACGATGCCGGTGGAAATGATGTCCTCAAGGAAGGGGGAACCATGATTGTTCAGATTCGCGTAGACGATCGACTCATTCATGGTCAGGTGGCGTTGCTCTGGGGCAAGGAGCTCAACACCAAGGGAATCGTGGTCGCTAACGACCACGCAGCACAGGACAAGACGCAGGCGGCAACGCTCAAGATGGCGTGCCCGCAGGGGCAGCGTCTCCTCATCCGCTCGGTCAAGGATGCCATTGGCGTGGCAAACGACCCTCGTGGCAAGGATATGCGCATCTTCATGCTCACGCAGACCGTTGCCGATGCTTATGAGGTTGCCTCCAACTGCAAGGGCAACGTGCAGGCGGTCAACATCGCAAACGTAGGGCGCTTCGACCGCTCCGACGACGCCAAGAAGAAGCTCCTCACCACGGGCGTGAACCTCAACCCCGAGGACCTCGAGGCGGCGCGCAAGCTTTGCGAGCTGGGAATCCCCGTAATTCACCAAGTCGGCACCACCGATGCAAAGACCAAGGTTGCCGACCTTCTTGCCAAGCTCGGCTAGCCGCGCAAAAGCCCCGACAGGGGCAACCGATACAAGAAGTGCGTTCCGTGGGAGGAGAAGAGCATGCTGCAATTGGCTTTGATGGCCTTCCTGGCATCGTTCATCTGCTACTTTGTGCAGTGGACGTTTGGCCAGCCGATGATCGACCAACCAATCTGCGTTGGAATGGTCGCCGGACTCATCTTTGGTGACGTCACTACCGGCATCATCATCGGCGCTGCGATGGAGGCAATCTTCATCGGCAACGTCAACGTTGGTGGCGCGACGTCGGCAGAGCCCGTCACCGGTACGGTCATGGCAATCTGCTTCGTGACTCAGATGGGCATGGCACAGGGTGCCGCAATCACCCTCGCAACCGCCGTTGCCATCTTCGCAAACATCATCTATTCGCTCATCTTCAACGTCCTCATGTCGTTCTGGTCGCCCCTCATCGACTGGGCCGCCCATACCGGCGAGACCAAGAACGTCTTCATCGTTCACTTTGGCGGTGCCCTCGTCATGAACGCCGCGATGGCAATCCCGACCTTCCTGGGCGTCTACTTTGGCGCAGAGCCCGTCGCGAACCTGGTCAACGTCATCCCTGCTGCCGTCACGAACGGCTTCAACGCCGCGGCCGGGCTTCTCCCCGCGGTCGGCATGGCGCTCCTCGTGAGGATGCTCTGGAACTCCAAGATCGCCATCTACTTCCTTCTCGGCTTCATCTGCGTCTCGTACCTGGGTCTGCCCATGGTCGGCGTTGCCGCGCTCGCAGCCGTGATCGTGGTGGTGGAGGCCTTCAACCAGCTTGACCTGCTCGACGTGAAGAAGAAGCTCCAGGCGCTGCGTGCGGGTGGCGGTGCCGTGCAGGCGGAGACCCAGGACCAGATTGAAGAGGAGGATTTCTTCGCATGAGTGCAGAAAACGAGAACGTCACCCAGCAGGGGGCTGACACCACCGAGGACGCCGCTTCCGAGAAGATCAGCGTCTCGACCAAGGACCTCTCCCACGAGGACCGCAAGATGCTCAAGGGCATCTTCCTCCACTCCTTCAACATCTTCGCCATGTACGGCGGCGGCGCAAAGGCAGGCGCCTCCGGATTCCTGTGGGCCCTCGCCCCGGCGTTCGAGCGCTTCTATCCCGACAAGGAGCGCAGGACCGACGCCATGGTGCGCCACTCCAGCTGGTACAACATCACGTCAAACGTCGGAACCTTCTGCATGGGCCTGGTTGCCGCGATGGAGCGCGAGAACTCCCAGCACCCCGACTTCGACACGCAGTCCATCGACGCAATCAAGGCCTCGCTCATGGGCCCCATGTCCGGCATCGGCGACGCCATCTTCTGGGGCGTGCTGCGCGTCATCGCTGCCGCCGTCGGCATGGCGCTGTGTGCCCAAACGGGCACCATCCTCGGACCCCTCGTCTTCCTGATCATCTACAACGTGCCGTCCATCCTCTGCCGTTGGTGCCTCACCGTCCTCGGTTATCGCGTGGGCTCGAACTTCATCACGAAGCTCGAGGAGGGCGGCCTCATGGACCTCATCACCAAGCTCGCCGGTGTTCTCGGCCTGATCATGATCGGTGCCATGACCGCCTCGTTCGTCAAGTTCAACTGCGCAATCACGATTCCCGCCGGCAGTGGTGACCCCGTCAAGGTCCAGACCTACCTCGACACCATCTTCAAGGGTCTCGTCCCCATCCTGTACACCCTTGGGTGCGTCAAGCTCCTCAAGAAGAACGTCAACGTGACGTGGCTCATCGTTGGAACCATGGTCATCGGCCTGGCGCTGGGCTTCCTGGGAATCTGCTAGGTAACGTCCATAATTTGCTTCCCCGACGGCGAGGGTCTCAGTTCAACTGGGGCCCTCGCCGTGGTGTTGCGTCGTGAGAGTGCGGCACGCATGGCAGCTGGCATGGGGGAGAGGGGATGCCTACGAGACCAGCCCACCTCCCTGACTCCCACCTCGCTTGTCCCCCGAGCAATGTCCACCCGCGGGTTGGGCGCGTACGAGCGGCGGGATGCGTGCGGAAACGATCGGCGATCGGGCTGGTCGAGCGGGGCTTGTCCCGCGATATTGGCTCGCCGCCGCACACGACCCCGCGATGAGCTATGCGAGCGACCAAGCCGGCGCCCCTGCCTCCCGACACCTTGGCGGGCGCTCCGCAAGCCGAACGGCGGCAGGTGCTACAGGGTCGATCCAAGCCAGTGCGTGGTGCACTCCATGACCTTCTGGGCGGGGACGTCTGCCTTTCCCTCAAGTTGGGAGACGAGCATCCTAAACGCCAGTGCCCCCTCCTCCCATACGGGCTCGGTGATGGTCGTGACGCTCGGCGTTACCAGCGTCGTCCAACTTGCGTTGTCGATGCCCAAGATTCCAATCCTCTGGGGAACAAGATGCATGAAGGGCTTCATCGCCTCGTAGATCCTGTTGAGTGCCCACTGGTGGGGGCAGACGAGAAGGGTCCGGCGTGCCGGGTTGAGGTTGTACTGGAAGTAGTGGGACAGCTCCTCGACGCTTGGGCCATCGTGTGAGATGGGAACGACGCCGTAGGGAAGGTTCCTCGCAGACAGGGCATCCTCTATCCCCTGGAGGCGCTCAAGTCTCGTTCTCGCACCAGAGGCGTCTGCGGCAAGGATGACAAACTCCTCGTAGCCTCGGTCGGCGCATTCCGTCACGGAACTGTAGAAGGCGTCATACAGGTTGGTCTTCACCCAGTGTCCGCTCATGTCGAAGGGGCTGTAGTCGTAGAACACAACCGGCTTTCCCGCCTTCGAGAGCCTATCCCTGATACCTCTCACCTGGCCCGTTGGTTGGATCACAAAGCCGTCCACCCCCAGCGAGAGCATCTTCTCGATGCAGAGGCGCTCGGACTTAGGGTCAAACACGGTGTCGCACACAATGGTCTGGTACCCATGCTCCGTGGCAACCGACTCCATGCCACGCAGGACCTCGCCGGCCCAATTGTTTGCGATGTTGCAGATGATGACGGCGATGACGCCAGTTGCCTTGTTGCCCAGAACCCTTGCCTGGGCGTTAGGGACGTAGCCCGTCTCGGCTATTGTCTTCGCGATGCGCTTGCGGGTGGCCTCGCTCATCTTCTCGTAGCGTCCGTTGAGGTAGTACGAGATTGTTGCGGTCGAGACGCCGGCGAGTTTGGCGACGTCCGTTATGTTGACTCGCTTCGCCATCGGTCCTGCTCCTCTCGCCTTGTCTGACTCCATGGTACGTTCGCGTCAAATGGTGTTGCAGGGAGTTGTCGGCGTGCGGTGAACGCAGTCTACCGAATAGGAAAAATTGTTCTTGACAACTCGAAACTGCCGTAGAGCAGCACGAAACCTTTGAAGTTAACTAATTAACAAATCAAGTTAAAATTAGTTAAAAACATACCTCTACCTGCCACTTCGCCGAAATGAGGATGCAGTTTCCCTCGTCCTGAGAATAATGGGTTCCAGGGAAAGGGAGCGACCAACCGCGAGCGGTCGAAGGTCCTCCGAAAGAGCGATTGAAGCAACGCGAGAGGAGAGATGGCAGTGAAGGTAGTGGCGGTGTGCGCCTGCACGGTGGGTATTGCCCACACGTACATGGCCCAGAAGGCAATCGAGGAGGAGTGCGCCCGTCGTGGGTTCGACTACAAGGTCGAGACCCAGGGTGGCATGGGCATCGATAACGAGTTGGACGAGGACGAGATCGCAGATGCCGACTACGCGCTCCTTGCCATTGACGTGGGAATCGAGGGGGACGAGCGCTTTGATGACAAGCGCGACGAGGGCAAGTGCCTCACCGTCGGTTCCGCCGACGTCATCGCGGATGCCAAGAAGGTAATTGACGAGCTGATCGCCCTGTAATCACAGAGAGGAGTGATGGGTAATGGCAGAGACAACAGCGAGCGCTCCAAAGAAGAAGGGGCTGTTCTCGAACTTTGGCAAGGACCTGCTCAAGGCCTTTAACACCGGCGTCTCGTACTTCATTCCCGTTGTCGTAATCGGCGGTGTGTTCCTGGCGTTCTCGCTTGCCTCCGGAAAGGCAGGGGCAAACGGCATGGAGGTCACCAACCCCTTCATGCAGAACCTGAACCTCATCGGCATGGCGGGTATCAACATGATGATCCCCGTGCTTGCCGCCTACATCGCCTACTCCCTTGCGGGCAAGCCTGGCCTGGCACCTGGCTTCGTTCTCGGATACCTGGTTAACAACCCCGTTCCCGTTGGCGAAACCAACGTTTCCACGGGATTCCTCGGCGCAATGATCATGGCGGTCTTCGTCGGCTACTGGGTCAAGTGGATGAAGACCTGGAAGGTCAACGACACCATTCGCACCATCATGCCGGTCCTGATCATCCCCATCTTCAGCACGCTTGTCCTGGGGCTGTTCTACATCTACGTGCTCGCGTTCCCCCTGAGCCTCGTCATGAACTGGCTCACCAATGTGCTTGGCAGCCTGCAGGGTGGGTCTGCCATAGTCCTCGGTCTCGTAATCGGTGTCATGACCGCGTTCGACATGGGCGGCCCCGTCAACAAGACCGCCTCCACCTTCACCATGGCGCTCATGACTGCTGGCGTGTATGCCCCCAACGGCATGTTCCGCGTCGCCGTCGCCGTGCCCCCCATCGCCTGTGGCCTCGCAAGCTTCATCGCCAAGAACAAGTTTGACGACGCCGACCGTCAGATGGGCATCTCCGCGATCTTCATGGGCTGCATCGGCATCACCGAGGGTGCCATTCCCTTCGCGGTCAAGGACCTTGGCCATACGCTCCCGGGAATCTGCATCGGCTCTGCCGTCGGTGCCGCCCTCGCTGCCGCCCAGGGCATCGAGTGCTACGTCCCCCACGGAGGCTTCATCGTCGCCATGGCTACCAACAACATCGGTCTGTACTGCCTTGATATCGTCATCGGCTCCCTCGTCGCGGCCGCCATCCTCGTTGCGATGAAGCCAAAGCTCGAGGCGAAGAAGTAAAGACCTCCGACGAGTAGACCGCAAAGGCGCGAAGACAACCGCATCCATTGCTTGCTACAAATCGGGTCGCCCCACGTGGCCGGGAGACCGCGTGGGGCGCTTTTTATGCCGATTTTCCTAACGAAGGAGAGAGAAATGCCGTACACAGAGCTTCCCATCCATGATGCCGTCAAGGGGCTTCTCAAGCTTCAGGACACCGGAGACCACGCCACCCTCGTTGGCATTGGGCCGATGTCGCCCAACCTGCTCCAGGCGGCCTTCGAGCTCGCCAAGGAGGAGGACTTCCCCCTCATGTTCATTGCCTCGCGCAACCAGGTCGACAAGGACGAGTTTGGCGCCGGATACGTGAATGGCTGGGACCAGGTTCGCTTTGCCGCGGACATCAAGAAGGTCGCTGACGAGGTTGGCTACACCGGCCCGTACTACCTTTGCCGCGACCATGGTGGTCCCTGGCAGCGTGACGAGGAGCGCAACGCCCACCTTCCCGAGGACGAGGCAATGGAGCTCGCCCGTCGCTCCTTCGTGGCAGACATGGAGGCCGGCTTTGACCTTCTGATGGTCGACCCGACCAAGGATCCCTATCAGATCGGCAAGGTCATTCCCCTCGAGACCGTCCTCCGTCGCACCATCGACCTCATCGACTACCTTGAGCAGTATCGTCGCGAGCACAACCTGCCCGAGGTCGCCTACGAGGTTGGTACCGAGGAGACCAACGGTGGCCTCACCACCACGGACAAGTACGAGGAGTTCATCTCCAAGCTCCAGCCCGAGCTGGAGAAGCGTGGCTGCCCCATGCCCACCTTCATCGTCGGCCAGACTGGCACGCTCACCCGTCTCACCGAGCAGGTCGGCCACTACAACTACAAGAACGCCCGCGAGCTTGCCGACATGGCAAAGGGGTATGGCGTTGGCCTCAAGGAGCACAACGCGGACTATCTGGATGACGTTACGCTCCTCGAGCACATTCCCGCTCACGTGACCGCCTCCAACGTGGCGCCGCAGTACGGCACCGAGGAGACGCGCGCATACCTCAAGCTCTGCAAGGTCGAGCAGCTGCTCGTTGACAACGGCCTGTGCGACGACCCGTCCGACCTCTACAACACCCTCCTGGTCAAGGCCATCAAGACCGAGCGTTGGCGCAAGTGGATGACCGGCGACGACGTTAACCTCCAGGTCGACGACATCCTCAAGGACCCCGAGCTCTCGTCCCAGATCCTTGACATCTCCGGTCACTACGCCTTCAACGACCCCGAGGTCAAGGAGCAGGTCGCCAAGCTGTACAAGAACCTCTCCGCCCAGGACATCGATGGCCAGCGGTTCGTCGTCGAGCACATCAAGCGCCCGCTGCGCCAGTACGTGGTCGGCCTCAACCTTAAGGGCGTGACCACCCGCATCAAGAACGCACTCGCCGAGTAAGCGTCACATTTAGGGGAGAGGAGAGACGGAACGAGCCCGTCTCCCCTCTTTCCACAGCCAGTCAATGCGCAACAAGGAAGAGGGGGACACATGAAGTTCTTCATCGACACCGCCGACCTCGACGAGATCAGGGAGGCCATGAGCTGGGGCGTGCTCTCGGGCGTGACCACCAACCCGTCGCTGTACGCCAGGACGGGCGGCAAGCTCGCCGACTTCGAGGCCCACATGGCCGAGATCTGCCGCGTCTGCGAGGGCCTGCCCGTCTCCGCCGAGTCGCAGGCCAAGACCACCGAGGGCATGGTGGAGGACGCCAGGAGGCTCGCGGCGCTGGCCCCCAACGTCGTCGTGAAGCTGCCCATCTGCGAGGAGAGCCTGCCGGCGACCCACCAGCTGGCCTCCGAGGGCATCCGCGTCAACATGACGCTGGTGTTCTCCGCCCCGCAGGCGCTGCTGGCCGCCCGCGCCGGCGCGCGCTACGTGAGCCCCTTCGTCGGCCGCTTCGACGACATCGGCGACGACGGCCTCGCCCAGCTCGAGACCGTGGTCCGCGCGGTCAAGAACTACTCCTACGGCTACTGGGACGGGGAGGGCGGCCCCGAGATCATCACCGCCTCCGTGCGCACCCCCAACCACGTGACCCAGGCCGCCCTCATGGGCGCCGACATCGCCACCGTGCCCTTCGCGGCGCTCAGGAAGTGCGTGAGGCACCCGCTCACCGCCGAGGGCAGGGCGAAGTTCGACGCCGACTGGGAGAAGGTCTCCGCCGGGGCGTAGGGTGCGATAGACTGAAGCGAGCCGGGGGCTAGCTGGCCTTCCGGCTCGTTTTTCTAGAAAGGAGAAGGGCACCATGGCCGAAACCAGGTCTCAGCACACCGACGCCGAGCTCGAGAAGATCGCCGCTCGCGTTCGCCAGGGCGTCATCGTCGGCACGCACGCAGCCAAGTCGGGTCACCCCGGCGGGTCGCTGTCCGCGGCGGACATCCTCACCTACCTCTACTTCGAGGAGATGGACGTCGATCCGCAGAACCCCAACGACCCCAAGCGCGATCGTCTCGTGCTCTCCAAGGGCCACGCGGCGCCTGGGCTGTACTCCGTCCTCGCGGAGCGAGGCTATTTCCCCCCCAAGGAGCTCGAGACGCTTCGTCACGTCGACTCCAGGCTGCAGGGCCACCCCAACATGAACGACACCCCGGGCGTCGACATGAGCACGGGCTCGCTGGGCCAGGGCATCTCCGCCGCCGTGGGCATGGCGCTTGCCGCCAAGCACTGGGGCGAGACCTGGCGCACCTACGCGATCCTGGGCGATGGTGAGCTCGAGGAGGGCCAGGTGTGGGAAGCCGCCATGTTCGCGGGCAACCATGGCCTCGACAACCTCTGTGCCGTCGTTGACTGGAATGGGCTCCAGATCGACGGCACCATTGAAGAAGTGAACCCCGCAACGCCCATCGCCGAGAAGTTCCGCGCCTTCAAGTGGCATGTCATCGAGGTCGAGGACGGTAACGACTTCGCCCAGCTGCGTCCCGCCTTCGCCGAGGCCCGCGCCACCAAGGGCGCACCCACGTGCATCGTTGCCAAGACCGTGAAGGGCAAGGGCGTCTCGTTCATGGAGAACCAGGTGGGCTGGCACGGCAAGGCCCCCAACGACGAGCAGTTCGAGCAGGCCATGGCCGAGCTCAAGAAGGGGGAGTAGGCAATGGCAGACGTCAAGAAGATCGCAACGCGCGAGAGCTACGGGCATGCCCTGGTAGACCTCGCCAAGGACCACGACGACTTCGTGGTGCTCGACGCCGACCTCGCGGCGGCAACCAAGACCGGCATCTTCAAGGCGGCCTATCCCGACCGCTTCTTCGACTGCGGCATCGCGGAGTCTGACATGATGGGCATCGCCGCGGGCATCGCGACCACGGGTCGCGTCGCCTTTGCGAGCACCTTCGCCATGTTCGCCGCGGGCCGCGCGTTTGAGCAGGTGCGCAACTCCATCGGCTATCCCCACCTCAACGTGAAGATCGGCGCCACTCACGCCGGCATCTCGGTGGGCGAGGACGGAGCCACGCACCAGTGCTGCGAGGACATCGCGCTCATGCGCACCATCCCGGGCATGACCGTGGTCGTCCCGTCGGACGACGTGGAGGCGCGCGCCGTCGTGAAGGCCGCCTACGAGCACGAGGGCCCCGTGTACATGAGGTTCGCCCGCCTTGCCACGCCCGTCTTCAACGACACGCCCGACTACCACTTCGAGCTGGGCAAGGCCGTCACCCTGCGCAAGGGCTCCGACGTCACCATCGTTGCCTGCGGCCTCATGGTCGGTGCCGCACTCGAGGCGGCGGAGTCCCTCGCCAAGCAGGGCGTGGACGCCGAGGTCATCAATGCCCACACGGTCAAGCCGCTCGACGCGGACACGATCTGCGCGTCCGCCGAGAGGACCGGCCGCGTGGTCACGGCGGAGGAGCACTCCATCCTAGGCGGTCTGGGCGGCGCCGTCTGCGAGGCCCTCTCCGAGCGTCACCCCGTCCCCGTCCGCCGCGTTGGCGTGCAGGACACCTTCGGCGAGTCCGGCCCCGCCGTGGAGCTTCTCCACAAGTATGGCCTGGATGCCGCTGGCATCGAGAAGGCTGCCCTGAGCTTCTAGCGAGCGGCGCCTCTCCCCACGAGGGTTCAGTCGGCCAGTCCCGGTTCGCCTGGGGCTGGCCGATTTCGTTTTTATAGCTTGCTTCGTTCCCCGTTGGCGTCCTTGGGCGAGAGGGGCGATGGAGCCTAGGAAGGGGAGGCCCATATCAACGGCGGTACGAGGCCATCTCCTCCTTAGCGGGCAAGCTGAGGGGAGCGTCCCGGGTGATCCCCGATGCGCTCTGAAGATCTCGTCTTGGCTCAACGCATCAGGAACCAAATCACGACGGAAAAACCGTCTCACATGTAAAGTCGGAACGCGACTCCCGGCGTGGGGGCAATCTTCCCTCGCACTCAGCCGGCGAGGTTCTGAACCACGATGATCCCTACGGGGGACCAGTAGGCAAAGAATGGAGCGGGCCGTCTCTCGCCCGGACTAGCCAGCTCCCTCATAAGTCCTCCGCCAGCCGGTGGGATGGGTCTCGAACCGAGGGGCATCGTCCCTCTCCCCCGCGACATCCCACGGACTCCAGGGGTATACCAACGTTTACGCGCCAGATTTACCGTTGCCACCTGTCCCACCAACGGAGGGGGAACCGATGAACGAAGTCATCCAGAACATGATGGACCGCCGTAGTGTTAGGAGCTACAGCTCGCGTCCCGTTTCGCGCGAGCTCGTGGAGCAGGTGATTCAGGCGGGGCTGTGGGCCCCGAGCGGCATGGGCCAGCAGTCTCCCATCGTCGTGGCGGTCACCAACCCCGAGCTGCGCGACCGTCTCGCCGAGGCAAACCGCAGGATCATGGGTGCCCCCGAGGGAGCGGACCCGTTCTACGGCGCTCCGGTCGTGCTGGTGGTCCTCGCCGACAAGGCGCGTCCCACACACGTGTACGACGGCTCGCTCGCCATTGGCAACATGCTCAACGCGGCGCACTCGCTCGGTCTGGGCAGCTGCTGGATTCATCGTGCGCGCGAGGAGTTTGAGGAGGGTGAGTTCAAGGCTCTCCTGGGCGAACTCGGCGTGACAGGCGACTACGAGGGCATCGGTCACGTGATCCTGGGCTACGCCGCCGACGAGCCAAAGGCGCCGGCGCCGCGCAGGCCAAACAGGGTCTTCTGGGCGGAGTAGGCGCTAACAGACGGAACAGACGGCGTCGCGCGAGGTCGGGCACGTTGCGTCCGGCCGCGTGCGGCGCGCGTCAGCTATGCCCAAGGAGTGTGCGGATGAGGGGCCATCTTGCCGTCCGTCCCAAAACTGGGACGGATGGCTTCGATTCCGTCCATAATTGACTGGTTATGAACATGTGTGGGAAGGGAGACGCTCCCGTGGAGGAACAGGAACAGGCATCCCAGGCTAAGCCGCAGGACCAGGGTGAGAGGGACGAGTCCCAGGAGGCGGCGCGCCCGCGCCATGCCGTGCCAAAGCCAGGTTCCGTCCCGTGGGATGAGGACCCCGAGACCGCGATGTCGCTCATGCTGTCCCGCCATGCGGTGCGGAGCTTCACCGACGAGCCCATAGACCAGCAGACCCGCGAGGCACTGCAGCGCGAGGTCAGGCGCGGCAACGAGGCGGGCCGGCTCCACATGTGCCTGGCCTGGGACGAACCCGAGGCCTTCGACAGCAGGCTCGCCCACTACGGAAACTTCTCGGGCGTGCACAACTACCTGGTCATCGCCGGTCCCGCGGACAAGGGGCTCGAGGCCCGCGCGGGGTACTTTGGCGAGAGGGTCGTTCTTCTCGCCCAGCAGCTTGGCCTCAACAGCTGTTGGGTCGCCATGAGCTACAAGCGGCGCCTGGTGCGCGCGAGCCTTCCCAAGGGGGACCGTCTGGTGATCGTGGTCGCGCTGGGCCATGGCACCACGGAGGGAAAGATGCACCCGTGCAAGAGCGTGCCGCAGGTCTCCAAGCCGGCCATCAACGTTCCGGCGTGGTTCACCCGTGGCGTTGAGGCGGCGCTTCTCGCCCCCACGGCGATGAACCAGCAGGGGTTCTGGATCACTCTCACGGGAAGGCGCGACCTGCAGAGCCGCGACATCGTTCAGATCCAGCCCGGCGGAGGCCCGTGCGCCAAGATTGACGCAGGTATCGCCCGCCTGCACTTTGAGCTGGGGGCGGGGGAGAAAAACTTCGCCTGGCAGGACAACCTCCTCTAGGGCAGGACGCGTCGCCCTTCCGTGGCGCACCACCAGGGGGGTCGCGCAAGCTCGCCAGTCGCCCTCTCTCGTCTCGGTGCGCTTCCTGAGCACCTTTGGTTCTCGCTGTACTAACTGTATTAATCGTACTAGTATCCCTAGGGCAGTTAGTTTGCGCCGCCCCGCCAAAGCGGAACGGCTCGTGGGAACGGTGCAGGTGTGGAGCTCTATTCGCTGCAGTTTGCGATATTCCTGGGGTCATCCCTGGTGGCGACGTATGCCCTGAGAAGGCTGGCGCCTCGCTGGCAGTGGGTGGCGCTCCTGGCATCGAGCCTTGTGTTCTATTGCCTTGAGGGCGGTGGCAGCACCCTTCTGTATCTGGTGGGTTGCGCCCTCGTCACCTGGGCTGCGCCGCTTGGGTTCCAGAGGCTGGACGAGCGTTGCAGGTGCCTGCGCTCGCAGGCCGCGGACCGGGCCCAGCGCAAGGCGGTCAAGGTGCGCTTTGCCCGTGCGAAGAGGCTCGTGCTCGTGCTGGCACTTCTCGCCTGCTTTGGCGTCCTCGCCTACCTCAAGTATTGGAACGCCCTGCTGTACCAAGTGGGTGCCGCGACCTCTCCCACAAGCCTGGGGCTGCTGCTCCCATTGGGCATCTCGTTCTACACCTTCCAGTCCGTGAGCTATCTCATCGATGCCTATCAGGGAAAGTTCGAGCCGCAGCGCAACTTTGCCAAGCACCTGCTCTTCGTCTCGTGGTTCCCGCAGATTCTACAGGGGCCCATCAACCGCTACGACGAGCTTGCCCCCCAGCTCCTGGACCCGCAGACTCCCGCCGCTGACCAGGTGGACCGTTCGATTCTCCTGTTTGGCTACGGACTCATAAAGAAGTACGCCATCGCCAACCTCACCGTGAGCGTTATCGCCAAGATCTTCTCCCACGTGACTCCGGCAATTCCGGGCTCGGCAGTGGTGTTTGGCATCCTCCTCTACTCTGCCCAGCAATACGGCGACTTCTCGGGCGGCATCGACATGGTCGAGGCCGTCTCGGAGCTGTACGGCATTCGCATGGCACCCAACTTCCGCCGTCCGTACCTTTCGGTTTCGCTCGCCGACTTCTGGCGGCGCTGGCACATCTCGCTCGGAAGGTGGATGCGCGACTACGTGTTCTTCCCGCTCGCGCTCACCCGGCCCATGCGCACCCTGGGCAAGTGGGGCGAGGCGCACCTGGGACGCCATGTTGGGAGGACGCTGCCCGCCTGCATCGCCAACATCGTCGTCTTCGTAATCGTGGGCGTGTGGCATGGTCCCCAGGCTCACTACCTGGCGTGGGGTCTGTATAACGGCATCGTCATCGCGATGGCGGACCTGCTCCGTCCGGCGACGGACGCTCTTGCCCATGCCCTGCGCGTTCGCCGGGAGTCCGGCGGATACCACGCCTTCCAAGTGGTGCGCACGTTCCTGGTCGTGAACCTGGGCTGGTACTTTGACCGAATCTACGACTTTGGCGACAGCCTGCTGTGCCTGCGCAACACGTTCATGCACTTTAAGCCCCAGGCCTTGGTCCCGTTCCTCGATGCCGCGGGTCTCACCTCTGCGGGCGGGTGGGGCCTATGGATAGCGGGCGTTGCCTGCGCGTTCGTGCTCGTGGTGAGCCTCTACGAGGAGGCGGGCCACGACGTGCGTGCGGCCGTCCTGTCCAGCAACGTGGTGACCCGCTGGTTCCTCTACACCGCGGTGTGCCTGATGCTGGCGATGGCCATGGCCCTGGGAAGCGGAGGGGGCTTCATGTATGCCAACTTCTAGCGGGCAGGTCCAGGCAAGGCAAGGAGGCGAGGGCCCCATGGAAGCCAGAGGTGAAGGTCGGGAGGAGAAAGGCGCGCGCCTCTCTCGCCGTGCCCTCGCGCGTCGCGTGGCGGGCAAGCTCATGCTGGCCTTGGCGGTGCTGGTGACGACGAACTTGATCGGCTCGTTCCTCCTGGAGAGCGAGGGCACCCTGGGCGGCGTCGCCTGGGAGGCGTTCAGGCAGGCGAGCGACGTCGACACCGTGGTGGTGGGCGCCTCCTATGCGCAGCGTGGCATCGACCCCGATGAGCTCGACTCGTGCCTGGGCAGCTCCACCATCAACCTGGGGTCTCCTGCCCAGCCGCTGGACGATAGCTACCTTGCCGTGAAGAGCGTCCTCTCGCGCAGGCACGTGAGGCGCGTCATCGTGGGCATCGGCTGCGAGTCGATGTTCTCCACCTGGGGCCTTAGGTCCGAGGTGCCCTACCTGCAGGGAATGCTCCAGGGAACCACGCTGTCGGAGGCCGCCGAGGTGTATCTGGGCCGCATGACCGACCCCCAGTACGTTGGCACGTGCAACTCGCTCAACCTGCTCTTTCCCTGGGCGTACGACTTCACGCCCTCGCCCCAGCGCGTCGTGACCAATCTGGAAGGAAAGCTCGACGACACGACGACGCTCTCCAGCGCAGAGGAGCAGACTAAGCACTGGAGCTATCACGGCAAGGGATACGGGACCTTCGAGGTGCAGTTTCACCCCACGCGCAACGACGCCACGTCAACCAGCCGCTACGGCAACCGCCCCTTCCTTGCCGCGCGCGTGGATGCGCTCCTGCGCATCTGTGACCTGTGCCGCGAGCATGGGGTCGAGTGCGTGGTCGTGGCCACGCCGCACCCCACCTTCGACATCCTGGCCTATGGGAGCTACTACCCCAGGAGCATGGGGAGGCTCCAGCGTGCGGTGGAGCGCCACGGGGCCAAGTTCTATGACTTCAATCTATATAAGGGTGGGCGTCGCCTGGGAAAGGATGACTTCTCCGACTTCGACCACCTGCGCCATGCGGGTGCCCGCACGTTCACGAGCGAGCTCGCCGGGATTCTGTACCGTGCCGAGAGGGGCCAGGATGTCTCGAAGAGCTTCTATGGCTACGACGACTGGGACTCCTACCTGGATTCGGTGGACTACGTGGCCGGGGTCTCGGCCGAGGCGACCGTGAGAGGTGACGGCTCCGTCACCGTTGCCGCGACGGTTCGCACGGGACGTCCCAGGCGAGCGCAGCTGCGCTTCGAGGCAAAGGTCGGCGGCTCGTGGGTGGTGCTGCGCGACTGGGGGAGCGCCACCAGCGTGACCTGGACCCCTCCCGCCCACGGTGCGATTGAGGTGCGCGTGAGGGCACGCATTCCGGGCGCCGATCCAACGGGAACCTACGTGCAGAAGACGTTCCTGCGCTAGCGGCCACGAGCGGGGGAGAGGGGCGCGGCATCCGCACGTGCCCCCACCCACCGGCCTTGGGTGCGGTCGGTCGCGTGGCCCCTCTCGCCGCGCTATGCCAGAACGCCTAGGACCACGAGGGCGACGCAGGCGGCGAGCACGACGTAGTCGCGGCCCGTGAGGGGGTAGCGCTTGTAGGAGCTCTGGCGCGTGCGCAGGTAGAAGCCGCGCTCCTCGGCGGCAAGGGCCGTGGCGTCGGTCTTGCCCACGGAGCTCACCAGCAGGGGCACACACAGTGGGAGCATCAGCTGGAGCTTGCGCAGGGGGTTCTTGGTGTCGTACTCAACGCCACGGGCGCACTGGGCCTCCATGATGGCGTTCATCTGCTGGGAGAACACGGGCACGAAGCGCAGCGCGGTGGTGAAGGTGAAGGCGTAGCGATAGGGGATGTGGAGCACCTCGACGCAGGCGTTGGAGAGGTCCACCAGCTTGGTCACCGTGAGCATGAGGATGAGGGGCAGCGCCACGCCCAGCAGGCGCAGGCAGGCCTTGCTGCCGGTCGTGAGCCCCTCGGTGGTCATCCAGGCAAAGACGACGCTGCCGCCGCGCACGAAGGCGGTCTGCAGCAGGAGCATGACCACGGCGAGCGGCACCAGCAGCTTGAGCAGCGAGACGAGGCGCGAGGCGGAGTGCGCGTAGACGCCCAGGGCGAAGGTCAGGGCGAGCAGCCCCAGCAGCATCGCGTAGGTGTTGGCCAGGAAGGTCGCGATGATAATGGCGGCCGCCAAGGCGAGCTTGGTCACCGGGTTGAGCCGGTGGAGCAGCGTGTTGCCGGGAACGTAGTCGATGGCGTTAAGCACGGGTGACCATCCCCTCCGTGAGGTCGACGATTCCAGAGACCTGGCTGATTCCCGCGAACTCCGGCGAGACGTCGCGCGCCAGCGCCTGCGAGAGCTCGATCACCTGGGGCGCCTCCACGTAGGCCCGCCGCATCAGGTCGGCGTCCGAGAACATCTGCGTGGTCTCCCCCCGTCCGAGGATGCGGCCGTCGGCCATGACCACGATCCTCTCCGCGAAGTCGGAGACGACCTCCATGTCGTGGCACACCATGATCACCGCGCAGCCGCGCTCCGCCATCTGCGTGACAGTCTCCATGACGGTCATGCACTCGCGGTAGTCGAGGCCGCTCGTGGGCTCGTCGAGAAGCACCACGTCGGGCTCCATGACCACCACCGAGGCAAGGGCGACCATCTGGCGCTGCCCGCGCGAGAGCGAGAAGGGCGCTTCGTCCGCGGGAAGGCCGAAGCGGTCGATGACCACCCGCGCGCGCCTGCGCGCCTCGTCGGCGTCCACGCCCTGAAGCTCCAGGCCAAAGGCGATCTCGTCCAGCACCGTGTCCTTGCACAGCTGGTTGTCCGGGTTCTGGAACAGGGTGGAGCAGTGCGCCGCGATCTTGCTGGTCGGGACGTCGGCGGTGTCGATGCCGGCGATCCTCACGGTGCCGGACGAGGGACGCAGCAGCCCGTTGAGCAGCTTGGTGAGCGTGGTCTTTCCGGCCCCGTTCTGCCCGACGATGCCCACGACCTCCCCGGGGTACACGCACATGTCGAGGTCGTCCACCGTGGCCCCGCCGTTGGGGTAGCCAAAGCAGACCTTGCTCAGCTCCACGACGGGTTGGGCGCCCTGGGAGTGCGGACGCTGCGGCGGAACGTGGCGCGAGCCGGCGCGCGCCTCGGGCACCTCCGCTACCTGCGCGGGATGTGGGCCAACGAGTCCGGCGATGAGCCGCTCGGCCTCGTCGACCGTGAGACAGGGGTCGCCGCGCCTCACCAGGCCGCGACGTGCCAGGCTGTTGTACACGCGCGCGACGCGGGGGCTGTCCACGCCAATCTTGCGCAGCTCCTCCGCGTGGGCGAACACCTGGCGCGGCGTGCCGTCCAGAGCGAGCGAGCCGTGGCTCATCACTAGCAGGCGGTCGCAGTAGCGGGAGAGAAGCGCCACCTTCTGCTCGATGACCACGACCGTGATGCCCGACTCGCGGTTGACCTTGCGCAGGGTGTCGAACACGAGCGTGGACGACGCGGGGTCAAGGGCCGCAGTGGGCTCGTCCAGCAGCAGGACGCGTGGCTGAAGGGCGAGGATGGCGGCGATGGCCACCTTCTGCTTCTGTCCGCCCGAGAGGGTTGCGATCTCGCGGTCGCGGAGGTCCTCTATCCCCACGGTCCTGAGTGTCTGCTCCAGCCGCGCCTCAATCTGGTCGTGCGGCACGCCAAAGTTCTCGAGGCCAAAGAGCATCTCGTCCTCGACGACCGAGGCGACCATCTGCGTGTCGATGTCCTGCAGCACGCTACCGACCACGCGCGAGATGTCGGTGAGGGTGACCTCGCAGGTATCGTTGCCGTCCACGATCGTCGCGCCGTAGAGCGCGCCGCGATAGTGATGGGGGATGGCGCCCGACATGACCGAGGCAAGAGTCGACTTCCCCGCGCCGGAGGGGCCGATCACCCCCACGAACTCGCCCCTTCCCACCTTGAGCGAGACGTGGCTCAGGGCCATCTCCTCGTCCTGGTCGGGGCCGCCCTCGTACGAGAACGAGACGTCCCGGAGCTCGATGATTGGTGAGTCTGCGCTTGATGGCATTGAAACCCCTCGATGGCTCGAACGTGCCTTGGTTGAGAGAATGGGCCGCCCGGCTCGTGCCGAACGGCCCATTCATGGTAGCCGACCTATGGGCCCTGCCGCCCGCTGGTTGGCGGCGTCGACGTGGGACCGACGCTAGTCGTTGATCTTGAGCGCCTTGCGGATGGGGAGGTAGAGCGCCTGCACCAGGATGGCGTTGAACACGCCGGTGAGCACGACCACGGGGAGCATGGCGGCCACGAGCTGCTGGGCGGCGCCGATCATGGCGATCTTGATGAGCATGAAGATGATGCCCGAGACCACGGTGGTCACGAAGGTTCCCACTAGGGGCACGACCTTGCCTGCCTTGCTGCCCATGAGGGAGTTCACGATGACGGCCATGAGCATGGCGGCGACTCCCTCGGCGGCGAAGTCGATGAACGGGGAGGTGGTGGTGATCTGGATCACGGCGGCGGAGATGAGGCCGATCACCAGGGCCTGGCCCACGTTGGGGCGCACGACCAGGATGGTCAGGCAGAAGGCCGAGATGATGAACTCCGGGCTGATGAGGCCGCCCGTGGCTCCCGAGATTGCCTTGCCCACGGTGAAGTTGAGGATGAAGCCCGCCGCCAGGAGGACGGCGAGGAGGACGAGCGCCCTCACGTCGAGCTTGCCGTGGTCTGCGGAGGTGACGGTGCGTGCCTGCTGGTTGTTCTGGGACATGATGGGTTCCTTTCGCTCGTGCCTTCGTGTTGGTTGCTTTGCATGCTCTCGTGGCGGTCAGATGGTTGCGCTCACACAAAAAGGGGGCCCCGGCCAAACCGGAGCCCCCTCTGTACGCAGGATGTATGGCGCAAGAGACTCACGATCGACCGACCGGGTTCGAATCGCGCCACCACCAGTTGTTGGACGTGCATGCGTTGGCTGCGATGCAGTTCATCTGTGGCGCTCCTCTCAAAACCCGGCCGCTGTGTGCGGCGTGTGTCGGTTGTGTGGAACTATACGTCGCCCCCAAGTGCAGATGCAACCCACATTGCGTAAACGCTTTGTTACGGTGCAAGGCGATGTGCCCGCTGGGGAGGCCCCTCCTACGTCGCATGCCCCGCGACCAGTCCAGTCCTGGCTGCCAACGGATGGGGCTGCGAGCCGTGGACGCATCTTCTCTCCCCATGTATAGGAAGCCGATCAAAGTGGGACTATGTACCGATAGCTTTTCTTCAGGCTTCTCACGTTTGGGATTGAGGCGGCGTCGCGTCGGGCATGCCTGGCAGTTCGCCGCAGGGGAGGGACGCATGGCGCTCGGGGGAACCAAGGGACGGAACGACCGGTCCACCATGAGGAGGACGCTCCACTACTTTTGGCAGGTCACGAGGCAGAAGATGGGGGCCTTCGTGCTCTCCATCGTGAGCTCGGTGGGCTACATCGCCCTGCTCACCTTTGCCAACACCTACGTGATGGGCCTCATCGTCGATCGCGTGCAGGCATCCCCGGTTCCCGCCGGCCAGGTCTTTACGGTCTTTGGCCCCTACATTCTGGCGTTGCTCGTGGTCAACGCCGTGGGACAGACGCTTTCCAAGCTCCAGGACTACTCGGTGTACAAGCTCGAGATCAACGGCAGCTACCAGCTCTCGCGCCTGTGCTTCGACACGCTGTCCAACCAGTCGATGACCTTCCACAACAGCCGCTTTGGCGGCAGCCTGGTGAGCCAGACCTCCCGCTTTGTCTCCGGCTACTCCGGCCTGGTGGACGTGGTCACCTACTCGCTGTGGCCGACCATCGCCTCCGTGGTGCTGACCATTGGCATGCTCCTCCCCGTGGCGCCCAGCTTCGTGGCCGTGCTCTGCGCGATGCTCGTGCTCTACGTGGCCTTGGCGTATCGCATGTACAAGCGCATCCTGCCCCTCTCCGCCCAGGCGTCGACCGCGCAGAACAAGCTCTCGGGCGTCCTCTCCGATGCCGTCACCAACATCCTCGCGGTGAAGACGTACGGGCGCGAGGACTACGAGCGCGGCCTGTTCACCAGCGCGGATCGCGATGCGATGGCGGCGGAGAACCGCAACATGCGCGCGACCATGCGCCGCGGCTTCACCACGTCGGCCCTCATCACGGTGATCATGTTCGTCGTCTCGATATTCGTGGCCGGGGGCAATGCGTGGTTTGGCATCAGCGCCGGCACCCTGGTGATGATGTTCACGTACACGTACAACCTCACGATGCGCTTCAACTACTTCAACTCGATGATGCAGCGCATCAACCGTGCCTTTGGCGACGCCGCCGAGATGACGCGCGTGCTCGACGAGCCCACCCTCGTGGCCGATGCCCCCGACGCACGCCCGCTGCAGGTGAGGGAGGGCGCCATCGACTTCGAGCACCTGGGCTTCCACTACCCCGACGCCCCCGCGGACGAGGACGTGTTCCGCGACCTCAACCTTCACATCCCCGCGGGGCAGCGCGTGGGCCTGGTGGGACGCTCCGGCTCTGGCAAGACCACGCTTACCAAGCTGCTGCTGCGCCTGGACGACGTGCAGGAGGGCCGCGTGCTGGTGGATGGCCAGGACGTGAGCAAGTGCACCCAGCAGAGCCTCAGGCGCCAGGTCGCCTACGTGCCGCAGGAGGCGCTGCTGTTCCACCGCACCATCCGCGAGAACATCGCCTACGGCAGGCCCGACGCCACCGAGGAGCAGATCGTCCGTGCCGCGGAGGAGGCAAACGCGCTCGAGTTCATCAGGCGCCTTCCCCAGGGATTCGACACCATGGTGGGCGAGAGGGGCGTCAAGCTCTCGGGCGGCCAGCGCCAGCGCGTGGCCATCGCCCGCGCCATCCTCGTGGACGCGCCCATCCTGGTGCTGGACGAGGCGACGAGTGCCCTCGATAGCGAGTCCGAGGCATTGGTGCAGGGCGCGCTCGAGAACCTCATGCGCGGGCGCACCTCCATCGTGGTGGCCCACCGCCTCTCCACCGTGGCATCCTTGGACCGCATCGTGGTCCTCTCGCACGGCAGGATCGTGGAGGACGGCACCCACGCCCAGCTGGTTGCGCAGGGCGGGGAGTACGCTGGGCTGTGGAACCGCCAGACCGGCGGGTTCCTGGAGGGCGACGCGGAGTAGGCGTCCCACCCGCCGGTGGAAGCTGGTGGCGGGCACGGTTCCCGGCTCCTCTCGCCCAATCCGCGATGCGCGCCCAGGGCTCCCGCGCTAGCCTAGTGGGACTAGCATCGCAACTATTTGAGAGGGCCAGCATGGACATATGCTGCTACGTCACCTGGTTTGGCGTCTTCAGCCTGGGCGGGTGGGTGTACGAGTGCACCTTCTGCGCAATAAAGAACCGACGCTGGGACAACAGGGGTTTCCTGTTTGGTCCCGTGTGTCCCATATACGGTTTTGCGGGCGTTGCCGTCTTGCTCCTGCTGACTTGGCTTCCCAGGGTCCTCTCCGTGGCCTCGACGAGCATGCCCTGGTGGGAGGTGTTCGTGTTCTGCTCCGTTGGGAGTGCGGTGCTCGAATACCTTACGTCCTACCTTCTGGAGCGGTTCTTCCACGCGAGATGGTGGGACTACAGCAAGATTCCCCTCAACCTCAACGGGCGCATCTGCCTGCCGTTCGCACTCTGCTTTGGCCTCGCCGGGACGCTGGGGTACTACTACCTGGCCATCCCCATCGCGTCCGTGTCCTCGGGCGTTTCGCTCATGACGTGGGAGGTCTTGGCCCTCGTCATCGTTGGGCTCATGTGCGCCGACCTGGGGCTTACGGTCTCGGCGCTCACCGACCTTGGCAAGCGCATCGAGTCCGCCCAGTCCGCGTTTGACGCCGTCATGAACGTGGCCGTCACGGACATCGCTTCGGGTCGTCCGCCGCTCGGCGAGGACGTCTCGCAGAGCACCAAGCGCATCGCCGCCGGCATGTCTGGGCTGCAGCGCCGCGCGCTTCGCACCGTAACCAACTTCACCAGCGAGCGCAGGAACGCCGCTGCCCAGCGACTCCGTCGAGCTCTGGGCATGGCTGAGCGGGAGGCCCACAAGGCGGGGGAGAGGCTGGAGCGTGACGCCCAGGAGGCCGGCGAGCGCGTGGAGCATGGCCTGCACGGGGCGGAGGAGCGAATCGAGCGCGAGGCGGGCGAGAGGGACGACCGTTCTGATCGCCGGGAGCATCGCTAGGGTCGTCAGGACTCATCCGCTCGGCGTCGGTCCTCTTTTGTGCTCCATCCTCAACTGCTCTTGTTGCCGCGGCGAAGGGCCCATGTTGCTGCTGCCATGGATGCATTCCTGATGGAAATCCAACTGGGGAAACGCGATGCCGATCGCTGACGCGGCAGCCGAAGCCACGAGAAAGTGCACATTTCGGGAGTCCTTTGCCAGTGGGCTCGCCGTGGGATGCGTCTGAGCCGCAGCAATGCTCTCGCTTGCAGAAAAGAGTCCTAAGAGGGGGCGTTGCGACCCATCACATACGGAGGAAGCCGGCTTGTCCGGAAGGCGTGTGCCCCGCCCGGCATGGGGGAGCTGTCACAAACGGGCCAAGGCGGAGAGCCTTGGCCCGAGGTTGACGCACGTCCGATGCCTTCTTAGACGAATTGGGTGGTATCGCTACTGCCACGCATAACCCCGAGGTAGGGGAGAGGGCGCGGCAACGTTGCCTGTCCTCCCGTGCGCGACTACCCCTCGATCACGTAGGCGTTGACGATCTGGCCGAAGACCATGATGTGCGGGTCACGGTTGGCGCCCACCGCCCTTCCGTCCACGTCCTGGGGATAGAACCTCTCGCGCACGTCAAGCGTGTACAGGTCAAGCTCCTGGGGCTGACGGTAGACGACCTTGCACTCCAGTGTCAGCGGCAGCTGGGCTATGCCGGGAACGTCCACCTCGCGCGAGTCCACTAGCGTGAGCCCCAGCTCGCTTACCTTGTCCATCTCGTCCCCATGGTGACTCCCGCAGAACCCGACAATCTTACGGTCGAAGTCTCCCAGTGGGACGTTGACCGTGAACTCGGGGTTCTTGTCCAGAAGCGACACCGTGTGGCGGTGCAGGCGGATGAACGCCTCGAACACGGGGGACGACCAGTTGGTCCCCAGCATGCCCCAGCCAATGGTCATGGTGTTCACGCGTCCCTCCGCCTTGGTGGTGAGGAGCACCCCCTTGGGAATCGCGCTCACGATTTGCCCCGCGTACTCCCGGTAGTCGACGTCCCTTCTCTGCGGCATGCGCCCTCCCTCAATCGGTTTGCCCGTGGGGAGATGATACCCACCGGAGTGGCAACGTCCCAACAAACGGAAGCGCGGGCGTCGCGCGGCGTCCGCTGCATGGGAAAACGCGCCATCCGCCCGCGTCGCATCCCGGTGGCGCACGGCGGATAACGTATGATACGTAGGCTGATGGCAAACCGTCCCGCGCCCGGCGCGGGCACCCACGAGGGAGTGAGCATGGTCAAGGAGATCTGCAAGGACGACGAGGTTCTGGGCAAGAAGTGCGCGAGGGCAACCGCCGAGGACGCGGATGTGGCGCAGGACGTCGTCGACACCATGCGGTCGGTCGAGGACTGCACCTGCCTGGCGGCAAACCAGATTGGCGTCGCCAAGTCCGTCGTCGCCTACCTGGACGACGAGGGAGAGGCACACGTCATGTACAACCCCCACGTCATGATGGGGCTGCAGGCGGCGCGCGTGACCGAGAGCTGCCTCTCGCACGACGAGCCCGTCAAGGCCACCCGCTACGCAAAGGTCAAGGTTCGTTACGAGGAGCTGGTGGACGGCCAGCTGGTCCAGCACACGCGCGACTTCACCGGCTGGACCGCGCAGATGATCCAGCACATGTGCGACCACTGCCGCGGCAAGCTGGTCTAGCACCGGCATCCGGGCATGCTCCGTACGGGGTGCCGGGGAGAACGCGTCATCCCTTGCCCCGACGCCGGCGCGGGCTGCCCGTTCCACGCGCCTGCCGCGCGTCTCGCCTCCCTCCTCCTTGGGCTCCCCTAAGGTGTGAGGGAGAATTGTCGAGACGGGCCACCTTCCTGCACGTTTGTGGGGGAAGGGAATATGGTCAGGTCTCGTCTTCTTTCCTTTTGCAACCTTAGGCATTCTTCCGGAGGTGGTCACCATCCACGCGCTCAGGGGCAGGCTGCCCAGGTTGGGCTACGTGCTGTGCGTGGTGGCGTGCGCCGCCTTCGCGTCGGTCTCGTTCACCTACGGCGAGTACATGTTCGAGTCGGGCTACATCCTCGACCGAACGGAGGCCACCCGGGAGTTCCTCTCCCTCACGGCAATCATCTCGATCTTCCTCTTCGCGGTGTGCGAGATCGTCGTGTGCGTCACGGACCGCATGGGCAGGCGTCGACGCTGGGACCCCATGTCCGGCCTCCCCATCGGTCTCATCCCCAAGGCAGGTGAGGGGGAGAGTGACGCGGCGTCTTTGGGTCGCGGCGCCTCCCGCCGGCATCATGCCCTCCAGGTCGTTGACCGCCTGACCCCGCGCCTGACGCCCCGCTCGATCATCGTGTTTGCCATCGTGCTGTTTGCGCTGTGGATCCCCTATCTGCTGGCAGCCTTCCCGGGCTCCATGAACTGGGATGCGTTCTACCAGGTCTCGATGTACCAGCGCACCTATCCCGTGTACCAGATTCCCTGGCTCGAGACCCACAGCATCGTGGAGGGCGCATGGCTCTCCGACCATCACCCGGTGTTCGACACGGTCCTCTACGGCCTCTTCACCAAGACGAGCCTCGACCTCACGGGCAGCTGGAACGCGGGCGTGTTCGCCTTCGTGGTGTTGCAGGGGCTCGTGACCGCCGCGACCTTCTCGCTCGCCATTGCCTACCTGCGCCGGCTTGGCGTCCCCGCACCCCTCAGGCTGGGCGCCTTCCTCTTCATCGCGATTCTCCCCTTCTATGGCATGTACGCCTTCACCATGGTCAAGGACTCCACCTACAGCCTGGTGTTTGTTACCTACCTAGTGTTTTTGTGCGAGGTGGTACGCTCCAGGGGAGAGGTGCTGTACCGTCACCGCTGGGTTGCCGTGTGCTTCCTGCTCCTTGGCGTGCTGCAGGCGCTCACCAAGAAGTCCGGCGCCTACATCGTGATTCCAACCTGCCTGGTGTGCGCGGTCGCCTTCCGTGGGGTGTGGAGGCAGTTCGTGGCGCAGGCTGCGACCGTCGCGGTCATCATGTGGGTGATTCTGCCGCATATAATCTTCCCGCTGTTCAACATCATCCCCGGTGGGGTGCAGGAGCCGCTCAACACGCTGTTCCAGCAGACCGCCCGCTACGTGATGTATCACGGTGACGAGGTTACCGACGAGGAGAGGGAGGCCATCGACGCCGTCCTGCCCTACGAGGCGCTGGTGATCAACTACCAGTACGACGACGCCGACACGGTCAAGGCCTGGTACCGCTACCAGACGGCAACCAGGGCGGACCTCCTCCGCTACATCCGCGTGTGGTTCCAGATGGGGCTCAAGCACCCCGAGGTGTACTTTGACCAGATCGTGGGCACGGCGAACCTGTTCTTCAACGCCCACGGCATCGTGTCCATACAGTGGCACACGGGCGACATAGACCCGGAGGGGGCAAAGTACGTGTGGCACCCCATGGCGCTCACGGGCTACCGCCTCACGGTCCACTCCATCTACAACGACCTGCTCGACAGCAGCGTGCCGCTGTGCCTGCTGTTCAGGGTGGGGCTGTACTCCTGCTGGATCCCGCTCGCCGTGCTGTGCTACCTGGTGCGCCGCAGGGGCACCGGCGCCCTCGTCATGCTGCCGGTGCTCCTGAGCATCGCGACCTGCCTCCTCACGCCCATCTTCACCGCGCGATACGCGCTTCCCACCATCTACGTGGCGCCATTTCTCGTTGGGTTGGCGTTCGCCCCCGTGAGGCCTACCGAGGGAGAGGACGAACCCCCGGAGCGCCCGGTGCCGCCCGAGGGCGAGGCGCTCCCCACCCGCTAGGAGCCACGGGCAGGGTTGGGGTTCTCGCTAGGTGAGAATCACCGCCCTCACAGCTCCAGGAACATCTCGTGGACGCGCGTGTCCCCGTCCAGCTCGGGATGGAAGGCCACGCCGATCTGGTTGCCCTGCCGCACCGCCACGACCCGGCCGTCCACGCGCGCGAGCTCGGTCGCACGGGGACCCACGCCCGCCACGTAGGGGGCACGGATGAAGCTCATGGGCACCTCTCCAACCTCGTCGAACTCGGCTCGCGCGTGAAAGCTCCCCAGCTGGCGGCCGTAGGCGTTGCGCTCAACGGTCACGTCGAGCGTGCCGAGCCACGGTCCCACCTGGTCCGGACTGGGCTCGTCCTGGCGGGAGGCGTCGCCGCTCACCTGCGCCGCCAGGAGGATCAGGCCGGCGCAGGTCCCCAGGACCGGCATGCCGGCGAGGATGCGCTCGCGCAGGGGGACCAGCATGCCCTCCTCGCGCAGCAGCCGGCCCTGGACCGTCGACTCGCCCCCCGGCAGCACCAGCCGGTCAAAGGGGCGGTCAAGGTCCCGCGCCTCCCGCAGCTCAAACCAGGGTTCTCCCAAGCGATCGAGCATCGCCTCGTGCTCGGCAAAGGCCCCCTGTAAGGCGAGAACCGCGGTCGCCATCACTTGCCCCTCTCTGCCATGAGGGTCTTGATCTCGTCCTCGTTGATGCCGACCATCGCCTCGCCGAGGTCCTCGGACAGGGCCGCGATGCGCTCCGGGTCGTCGAAGTTGGTGACTGCCCCCACGATGGCGCGGGCACGCTTGGCCGGGTCACCACTCTTGAAGATGCCGGAGCCAACGAACACGCCCTCCGCCCCAAGCTGCATCATCAGGGCCGCGTCCGCGGGCGTCGCCACGCCGCCGGCGGCAAAGTTGACCACTGGGAGCCTGCCCTCGTCGTGCACGGAGCGCACGAGGGACACGGGAACCTCCAGGCGCTTGGCCTCCTCAAACAGCTCGTCGTCACGCAGGCTCGCCACGTGGCGGATCTGCGAGTTGATTAGCCGCATGTGCCGCACGGCCTGCACCACGTCGCCCGTGCCGGGCTCGCCCTTGGTGCGGATCATGCTGGCGCCCTCCGCGATGCGGCGCAGGGCCTCGCCCAGGTCGCGTGCCCCGCACACAAACGGGACCTGGAACCGGGTCTTGTCGATGTGGTACACGTCGTCGGCGGGGGAGAGGACCTCCGACTCGTCGATGTAGTCAATCTGGATGGCTTGGAGTACCTGCGCCTCCGCAAAGTGGCCGATCCTGCACTTGGCCATCACGGGGATCGAGACCGTCTGCTGGATCCCCTTGATCATCTTGGGGTCGCTCATGCGGCTGACCCCGCCCGCCGCCCGGATGTCGGCGGGGATGCGCTCCAGCGCCATGACCGCTGCCGCCCCCGCCTCCTCGGCTATGCGCGCCTGCTCCGGCGTGGTCACGTCCATGATGACCCCGCCCTTCAGCATCTGTGCCAGCTCTCGGTTGAGCTTTGCCCGCTCCTGGGGCGTGGTGTCGGTCTGCTTTGCCATGCTCGTCTCCCTTGCGTCGTTGGCTGCGAAATTGCGCAAGGCAGATGCTAAGGACAAACTGGAATGGTCAAAATAACCAATACATGACTAGTATGTAAGGCCAGAATAGGACCAGTTTAACAAGCTCGATAAGACCAGATGGGCGGCCCCATGCTCTCGTACGACATGTCGCAACGCGGCAGCCTCAGCCGCTACGAGTATCTCTATCGGCGGATGCGGGACGACATCCTCTCTGGTGCCATCGCCGCAGGAGACAGGCTCCCCTCAAAGCGCGGGCTTGCGGACGCGCTGGGCGTCAGCCTCGTCACGGTCGAGAACGCCTATGCGCAGCTTGTCGCCGAGGGGTACGTGACCGCGCTCGAGCGCAGGGGGTACTACGCCAACGAGCTGCCCGTGCCTCATGGCGTGCGGCCGTGCGTCGCCACGTTCGTCTCGCCTGACCCTACGGATGACGGGGAAGGACCCAGGCTGCTTGCGGACTTCTCGTCGCCCGCCACCCTCGCCGACTCCTCCGCCGCAAACCTGTGGGAGCGCGCCCTGAGGCAGACGCTGTCCCAGGAGCCGCGGGAGGAGCTGTTTGCCGCCCAGCCGCCCCAGGGCACGCTTCGCCTTCGCCGTGCGATTGCACGCTACCTGCGTGGGAGTCGCGGCGTCGACGTGGATCCCTCCCGCATCGTGGTCGCTGCGGGGGCGCAGGCCATCTATGCCATGATTGCCCGCCTGGTGGGGTTGGGAGGAACCGTTGCCGTGGAGGACCCAGGCTACCCGCGCGTGTGGCAGACCTATGCGGCCTGCGGGCTCCACGTGGCGTTTGTCCCCACGGACCGGGAGGGCATGCGCGTGGGGGAGCTATCCCGCACCGGGTCGACCCTCGTCCACGTCATGCCCTCTCACCAGTTTCCCACGGGCTGCGTCACCAGCGCGTCTCGCCGCTACCGGCTTCTTGGCTGGGCTGCCGAGGGTCGCGAGGTGGGCAAAGGGCCCGCCCGCTACGTGGTGGAGGACGACTACGACTGCGAGTTCCGCATGTCCGGTCGACCCATCCCCCCTCTCCTCGCGTCCGACTCCTCCGATAGCGTCATCTACGTCAACACCTTCTCCAAGAGCCTCAGCTCCGCCCTGCGTCTGGCCTACATGGTGCTGCCGGTTGGGCTGGCCCAGGCATGGGAGAGGGACCTCTCGTTCCTCTCGTGCACCGTGAGCGTGGTTGACCAGGTCGCCCTTGCCCGTCTGCTCGAGTCCGGGGACTACGAGCGGCACGTCAGCAGGTACCGCTCCCAGCAGCGTGCGGTCCGCGACGGGCTTGTCCGCGCGATGGGGGAGTCGTCGCTTGCGGGGATTGCGCATGCGGAGGAGAGGGACTCCGGCCTCCACTTCGTGCTGGCCCTCCCGGCGGGGGACGGCGGCCCGGATGCCGAGCGCGCCGTTGCGCGGGCGGCGCTCGGGCGCGGAGTCCGGCTCGCCCCGCTCTGCGGCTACGCACACGACCGTCGCAATGCCTCGCGAAGTGACGGGCTGTGCAGGTTCGTGATGCAGTACGACGGGCTGAAGGCAGATCGCATTCCCCAGGTCGTCGAGGTGCTGGCGTGGGCTGTGCGGTCGGTGGGGGCGGGCTGAGCCAGCGCCACGCAGTCCGGCACGCGCCTCCGCTCTAATGCCACGCGTTGTTGGCGAATGCGTGGGTAACGGGCTTCGTCCGGCCGGGTCCACGGCCCCCGGGACACCATCTGTTCCATCACGGACAAGGGCGTCCGGAGGGGCCCGCTTTCGCCTACTCCGGGGCCCCGCGCGCCTTGGCTCCCTTACCGTAGCCTTAAACGGGCCCGGTCGGGTGGCCCGGCGTGGGAGGGGGACGGCATGAGGGAGTTCGGCAGGGGGCTGGCGGCGCTGGCGGTCGCGGCGGGTCTCGGCGCGGGGGCGCTGTGCCTCCCCGTGACGCCCGCCCTGGCCGCGGACTCGGGCGGCACGCAGCCGATGTACCGCCTGTACAACCCCAACAGCGGGGAGCACTTCTACACGGGCAACTCCCACGAGCGCGACTCGCTCGTCAGGGTGGGCTGGAGGTCAGAGGGCACCGGCTGGACGGCGCCCACTAAGTCGGACACCCCGGTCTACCGGCTCTACAACCCCAACGCCGGAGACCACCACTACACCATGAGCGCCTACGAGCGCGACTCGCTCGTCAAGGTCGGCTGGAACTACGAGGGCATCGGCTGGTACAGCTCGGATGAGGAGAAGGTTCCCCTGTACCGCCAGTACAACCCCAACGCGAGGGCTGGCTCCCACAACTACACGACGAGCAAGGGGGAGAACGACCACCTGGTGAAGCTGGGCTGGAGGGCCGAGGGCATCGGCTGGTATGGCGTCGATGCGAGCGCCAAGCCGGCCCCCGCCCCCGAGCTCGTCGCCGAGGGCCAGTTCGGCGAGGGCTGCACCTGGAGGCTCTACGACGACGGCAAGCTGGAGATCTCCCCCACGGACGGGAAGTCGGGGACGATGGCCGCGTTGCCTGGCGTCTTGGACAAGGAGGAGGTGCTGAGGACGACCTCCATCGTCATCGACAGGGGCGTCAAGGCACCTGCGGACTCGTCTTCGCTGTTCGCCCTCCGGGACGTCGATCCTTTCTACTTCCGCGTGCCCCTCGAGAGCATAGACGCCTCCAACCTCGACGTCTCCGGCGTCACGAACATGTCGGGTATGTTCAGGGGCTGCGAGGCCCTCAGCGATCTCTCGCCCCTCGCCTCGTGGGACGTCTCCGGCGTCACGGACATGTCGGACATGTTCTCTGGCTGCGATGCCAGCGACCTCTCGCCCCTCGCCTCGTGGGACGTCTCCGGCGTCACGGACATGTCGGACATGTTCTCTGGCTGCGATGCCCTCAGGGATCTCTCGCCCCTCGCCTCGTGGGACGTCTCCGGCGTCATGGACATGTCTGGTATGTTCGGGGTCTGCGCAGCCCTCAGCGATCTCTCGCCCCTCGCCTCGTGGGACGTCTCCAACGTGACTAGCATGTACAACATGTTTTCCCGCTGCACTCTCAAGGACCTCGCCGGGATTGAGAAGTGGGACGTCTCCGGCGTCAGGGACATGGCGTTCATGTTCTCTGGCTGCGAGGCCCTCAGCGATCTCTCGCCCCTCGCCTCGTGGGACGTCTCCGGCGTCACGGACATGTCGTACATGTTCCAGAGCTGCACAGCCCTCAGCGATCTCTCGCCCCTCGCCTCGTGGGACGTCTCCGGCGTCACGGACATGGAGGCTATGTTCGGTGGCTGCGAGTCCCTCAGAGATCTCTCGCCCCTCGCCTCGTGGGACGTCTCCGGCGTCACGAACATGTCTGGTATGTTCGGTGGCTGCGATGCCAGCGATCTCTCGCCCCTCGCCTCGTGGGACGTCTCCGGCGTCACGCATATGTCGAGTATGTTCTTTCACTGTGCCCTCAGCGACCTCTCGCCCCTCGCCTCGTGGGACGTCTCCGGCGTCACGGAGATGGGGGGTATGTTCTATTCTTGCAGCTCACTCTCGGACGCGACCCCGTTGAACTCCTGGACCCTAAGCTCTTCCGTCGTCACCGCGGACATGTTTGATGGATGTGCCGAAGGGATAAAGACGCCCTCCTGGTACCACGAGGGCTAACGCGTTAGCCGACACGGCCTACTCTGCGGCGCGGTCGGGGCGGGGGCCCCGGCCGCGCCATAGCCATGGTGGGAGAGGCGAATCGACGTCCCCGTCTCGCCGTCCCTCCCACAGCCCGACCGGTCGGTATCAGGCTGCGCGTAGCGGGTGTCGGCGGGGCTCCCCCCGTGCCCCCCTCGAGCCTTGTTTCGCAAAGTTGGATAATGGGCCTTTGGGGAACAAGGAGCCACGGGGGAGACGGGCAGGGGCAAACCCCGCACGGCAAACCATGGCAGGCGGTAGGGAGGGTCCATGGCAAAGGGGTTCAAGACGGCCCACGGCCACGCAATGACGGGCAAGCCGGCAGAGAGCAGGCCCGTCAAGGGAAAGGGCCGGGCAACGCCGGGCGTCATCGGCTCCGACGGGCTTACCGACGAGGAGCGCCAGGCTCTGGTCCGGCGAAAGATGCGCAGTTCGGTCATTTCGGTGGTCGTCGGCGTGATTCTCCTCGTCGTGCTCGCCGTCCTGGGAATCCGCTAGCGTCACGGCTCGATGCCGCCCCGCCCAGGCGTGAGGGATTTTGGGTGCGCACCCGTGCCGGGGCGATGCCTGCCCTTCGCGGTGGGTAGGATGCAGGTGCTGAACAACCTCTAGCAGAAAGCGTGGGCATCACATGCCAAAGAGCGACAAGCCCGTGAAGATCGTCCTTCTCACCGGCTACCTGGGAGCGGGCAAGACGACCCTCCTCAACCACATCCTGTCCAACGACGAGGGCATTCGCGCGGCGGTTATCGTCAACGACATCGGCGAGGTCAACGTCGATGCGAGCCTCATCCGCGACGGGGGCCTGTCCAAGACCGACGACCTCATTCCCATGACCAACGGCTGCATCTGCTGCACCCTCTCGGACGACCTGGCCAAGCAACTGGGCAGCATCGCGCAGTCCGGCGACTTTGACTACATCATCATCGAGGCCTCGGGCATCTGCGAGCCCATCCCCATCGCCTACACCATCTCGGCCTTCTGCGACCAGAGCAAGAACGGTGGCAAGGCCCCTCTCGACCTGGACAACATCGTTGCGGTGGTGGACTGCGCCCGCATGTTCGACGAGTTCCACGGCGGCAAGGACCTGCTCGCCGACAACATCGACGAGGACGACATCGAGTCCCTCCTCATCCAGCAGCTGGAGTTCTGCACCACCGTGGTCCTCAACAAGACCGACAAGGTGACTCCCGAGCAGATAAGCGAGCTCAAGGCAATCGTCCGCAGCCTGCAGAAGGATGCCAAGATCGTCGAGGCGACTCAGGGCAACGTCCCGCTCTCCGAGGTGCTCGACACCAACCGCTTTGACTTTGACCGCGCCTACAACTCTGCCGCCTGGCTCGACGCCATGGACCACCCCGAGGAGCACGAGGACCCCGAGGTGCTGGAGTACGGCATCTCCACGTTTGTGTACGAGCGGCGCCAGCCCTTCGACATCGACCGCCTGTCCGACTACGTGACCACCTGGCCCGATGACATCATCCGCACCAAGGGCATGGTCTGGGCCTCGCAGGACCCCGACATGTGCTACGTGTTTGAGCAGGCCGGCCAGCAGGTCACTCTCAGCGAGAACGGCCTGTTCGTGGCCTCCGCCCCCGAGGACGAGCGCAAGCGGATCATCGCCGAGAACCCCCAGGTCATGGACGACTGGGACCCCGTGTGCGGCGACCGCATGACCAAGCTCTGCTTCATCGGGCGCAACCTGGACAAGGATGCCATCGTGGCGGGGCTCGACGACTGCCTTACCGACTGGGATCCCATCGAGGACGAGCTTCCGCAGGAGTAGCTGCCTGCCCTCGGGCACACGGCGGCGCGACGATGGAAAGGGGCGGTGCAGGCAGGTGAGAGTGGCGATCATCACGGGCGCGTCGAGCGGCCTGGGGCGCGAGTACGCGCTCTGGTCCGACACCCAGGGCTACGACCAGATCTGGCTCGTGGCCCGTCGGGAGGGGCGCCTGCGCGAGCTGGCCACGTCCCTCTCCACCGAGTCCCGGTGGCTCTCGCTCGACCTTGCCGAGAGGGGCAGCGTCACCAGGCTCGAGGACGAGCTGCGTCGGGAGTCGGACCGCCCCGACTTCCAGGTTGCCCTGCTGGTCAACGCCGCCGGGTTTGGCAAGTTTGCAAACGTGGAGGACATGTCGCTCGAGCAGACCGACGCGCTCGTGGACCTCAACTGCCGCGCAGTTGCCGACGTCACGCGCGTGTGCCTTCCCTACCTGGGACGCGGTAGCCGCGTGCTGCAGCTCGCCAGCTGCGCCGCCTTCCAACCGCTGCCCGGGCTCGACCTGTACGCCGCGAGCAAGGCGTTCGTGCTGTCGTACACGCGCGGTCTCAGGCTCGAGCTGCGGGGGAGGGGCATCCGAATCACGGCGGTGTGCCCCATCTGGGTCAAGACCGAGTTCAACCAGGTTGCGCGCTCGTCCGCCGGGGAAGGCCAGACTACAGTCAGGCACACCTTCCCCAACCTGAGTCCCCATCACGTGGTCCGCTGGTCGTGGCGCATCAACTCCATCAACTACCCCGTGGCCACCTGCGCCGTCAGCTCCTTCGTCATGCGCATTGCGGGCAAGGTGCTGCCCGCGCCGGTGGTCATGGGGGTCTGGCAGCTGCTCAGGCGCCTGTAGGGGAGAGGCCCGAGCGTCCGTCGGCCGAGCCAGGCCGCACAGGGCAACGGGATGCTCCCTGGCTCCCTTGCCGCGACTCCCGACTTCCCCTCGTCCCGTGGAGGTCTGCCCCGAGCCCCATGCCCGCGTCCCTCTCGCCGTACCATGGCACACGATGACCAAGGCGAGAGGAACCGGGGGTCCCATGCTGCAGGCGGCAATCTTTGACATGGATGGGCTCATGATCGACACCGAGCCCATCTGGGATAGGACCTGGGTTCCCGTTCTGGCAGACATGGGGGTCACCGACGTCCCCCACGACTCCCTCCAGGTCATGATCGACATGAGCCGCGGGGCGGGGATCGACCAGATGCGCCGTGCCCTCGACGGGCAGCTTGGTGTTGGGAGGGTTTCCGCCGAGGAGTTCCGGCGTCGTCAGGTCGCCTGCTTCAACCGCCTGTGCGAGGAGGGCGTCCCCGCCAAGCCAGGGCTGGGGGAGCTGCTCGCGTTCCTCCGCCGCGAGGGCATCCGCTCGGCCGTCGCGTCGTCCAGCCCCCGCGACATGATCGACGCGCAGCTTCGCCGCGTCGGAGCCCGCGACATGGTCGACCTGCTCGTCTCCGCGGAGGAGGTCGAGCACGGCAAGCCGGCGCCCGACGTGTTCCTGGAGGCGGCCCGTCGCCTGGGCACAAAACCGGGGCGCTCGCTCGTGCTCGAGGACAGCCTCAACGGCATCGAGGCGGGCTGGCGCGGCGGCTTTCTGCCGGTCATGGTCCCCGACCTTATCGCGCCGGATGACGCGGCTCGCGAGCATGCCGTCGCCATCTGCCGCGACCTCAACGAGGTGCGGGACCTCATCGCCGCCGGCAGGCTGGGCTAGTCACTGCCAGCTCAATCGGCGGGGTGCAGACGCCTCGTCCCTCTCAACTGCGAGGACTGGCACCTCTCCACCAATTCCTTCGTGACCGTGTGACCGAGTCCCATCCCTTAAGGGTAACTTTCCAACCCCTGGTCAAAAGTGGGCGGGTCATGTCTATACTTGTCAGAATCCGACACCATGGACATGTCCTGTCGAGTCTGGCGAGACACGTCTCGGCCTGTCCCGGAAGTCCGGTCGTGCAATGGAAAGGGGAACCACGTGTCTGCGATTAACTCGCTCAAGGCGAAGGCAATCTCCGTCGCCGTGAACAAGGGCTTCGACATGCTCTACGACGACTTCGACGGCAACCTTCCCAAGGTCGAGTCAATGGTCAACAAGTTCGCCGGGTCGGGCGACAAGATCAACGACGCCCAGCTGCGCCTGTTCAACATGGTCATGGGTTACATGAAGGACCCCGATAACAACTGGCGCAGGCTCGTGGACAACGTGATCAACAACGTGGACCGCGAGGTCGCCCGCACCTTTGTGCAGAACTTCTTTGTCAACTCCGTCACCCTGGGCGGCAACATCCAGCGCCAGGTCAACGAGCGCGAGGGCTGCAACTGCCCCTGGGCCATCCTCATGGACCCCACCACGGCGTGCAACCTGCACTGCAACGGCTGCTGGGCGGCCAACTACACCGACTCAAAGCAGAAGTCGATGACCTTCGACGAGCTCAACTCCATCATCACGCAGGGCAAGGAGCTCGGCACCTACGTCTACCTCTACACCGGCGGCGAGCCCACGCTGCGCAAGCGCGACCTCATCCGCCTGTGCGAGCTGCACCCCGACTGCTACTTCAGCGCGTTCACCAACGGCACCCTGGTGGACGAGGAGTTTGCCGACGAGATCGCGCGCGTCAAGAACTTCATGCCGGCCTTCTCCATCGAGGGCTTTGAGGAGGCCACCGACGCCCGCCGTGGCAAGGGCACCTTCGCCAAGGTCACCCACGCCATGGACCTGCTGCGCGAGCGCAGGCTCCCCTTTGGCGCTTCCATCTGCTACACCAGCCAGAACTACGATTCGATCACCTCTGACGAGTTCATCCAGTTCCTGGTGGACAAGGGCGTCCTCTTCGCCTGGATCTTCACCTACATGCCCGTTGGCCTGGGCGCCCCCGTCGAGCTCCTCGCCACCGCCGAGCAGCGCTCCGGCATGTACCACAAGGTCCGCGACAACTGGCGCAACAACGTGCCCATCTTCTTCGCAGACTTCTGGAACGACGGCGAGTACACCGGTGGCTGCATCGCCGGTGGCCGTCGCTACCTGCACATCAACGCCGGTGGGGACGCCGAGCCCTGCGCGTTCATCCACTACTCCGACAGCAACATCCGCGAGAAGAGCCTGCTCGAGTGCTATAAGAGCCCGCTGTTCAAGAGCTACCAGGCGCACCAGCCGTTCAACACCAACATGCTGAGGCCGTGCCCGCTGCTCGATAACCCCGGAAGGCTCTCCGAGATGGTGCACGAGACCGGTGCCAAGTCCACCGACTACACGCACCCCGAGGACGTGGACGAGCTCGAGAGCAAGACCAAGGCCGTCGCAGAGCGCTGGGCCGTCGCGTCCGAGCCGCTGTGGGAGAAGTCGCCCAAGAAGCGCCTCTCCGACCGCCTCGCCGCCGAGGGCAAGGACCCCAACAGCTGGATCAGCTAGGACCGTGGTGCTTGCGTCCCTCTCACCTGGTGTTGCCGGGGAGAGGGACGATGCCCCCTTGCCGTGAGCCTTCCCCCTGGCGTCCCGTTTGCCTTGCTCAGGGCGCCTGGGGTTTGTTCGAGCCTCCCCTTGGGTATACCTACTTTACATAAACGAACACCCACGCCGCCCTTCGGGGCGGCGTGGCCCGTAAAGAGGGGAGAGAGCGTCATGAACATGCAGACCGAAGACGACAAGGTGGTCTTTGTCAACGATAGGGGTACCGTGATGGGCCGCGTCTCGTTCCCCATGGACGACGACGGCGTCGCCAACTTCAACGAGACGTACGTGGAGCCCTCCGAGCGCGGAACCGGCCTCGCCGGCAGGCTCATGGGGCAGGCCGCGCGGCACCTGCGCTTTGCAGGCGTGAAGGCGCGTGCCACCTGCTCGTACGCGCAGCGCTGGTTCCAGAAGAACCCGCAGTACAGCGACATCCTGGTCGCCGAGTAGGGGGTTGGTCGGGCGTGTCCGTCGCGCGTACGGTTGCGCGCCGCCCGTTGGCACAATCTGTCACCGCCTGCTGATGGGGTGGACAGACTCAAGGGGAGCCCGTGGTCTGGTTGGACCGCGGGCTCCCCTCTTTGCCGTCCGGACCCCCGGACCCCGGCTCGTCTCGCCTGCCGTCGCGATACCATGGGTTGCGGCACACGAGGCGAGGGGAGACACCCGCATGCACTACGACTTCGAGACAATCCTGGACAGGAGCGGCACCAACGCGCTGGCAATCGACGGCCTGGGCAAGATCCCCGGCTTCTCCCCCGACCCGCCCAAGCCGGGCTGGGACCTCATTCCCATGTGGGTGGCGGACATGAACTTCTCCGCCCCCGGGTGCATCACCGACGCAATCATCCGACGCGCACGGCATCCCGCCTTCGGTTACTTCCTGACGCCCGACGCCTACTACGACGCCATCTCGTCCTGGCACGCCCGCCGCAAGGGGGTCACGGACATTCGGCGGGAGCACATCGACTACCAGAACGGCGTCCTGGGCGGCGTCGCGAGCGCGCTCTCGGCGTTCTCGTCCCCTGGTGACGAGATCCTCATCAACTCGCCCACCTACGTGGGGTTTACCAAGACGCTTGCCGCGATGGGTCGCCACGCCCTCCACAGCCCGCTCGTGAGGGACGCCGAGGGCACCTGGCGCATGGACTACGACGACATGGAGCGCAAGCTCCGCGACCACCACGTGCACGTCGCGATACTCTGCTCGCCGCACAATCCCTGCGGCCGCGTGTGGGAGCGCGACGAGCTCGAGCGCGCCATGGCGCTCTTCGAGCGCTACCAGTGCGTGGTCATCGCGGACGAGATCTGGAGCGACCTCGTGCTGCCCGGAGTACGGTACGTCTCGCCCCAGTCGGTCACTCCCTGGGCGCACGACAACACCATCTCGCTCTTCGCACCAAGCAAGACCTTCAACCTCGCGGGGCTTGTGGGCAGCTATTCCGTCACCTACAATGCCCGCCTCCGCGACCGCATGCGCTCCGTCTCCGACGCCACGCACTACAACGAGATGAACGTCCTCAGCATGGAGGCCCTCGTGGGTGCGTATGGCGACGAGGGTGCCGAGTGGCTCGGCCAGCTCCTCTCCGTGATCGACCGTAACGTCGACCTGGCATGCGGCTACGTGCGCGACCGCTTCGAGGGCGTCAGCGTCTACCGTTCGCAGGGCACGTACATGCTGCTTATCGATTGCTCCGCGTGGCTCGACGAGCACGGCTGGACCCTCCCGCAGCTGGAGAAGGCGGGCTGGGACGTGGGCGTTGCCTGGCAGGACGGCGGCGCGTTCCTCGCTCCGCAGAGCATCCGCATCAACCTCGCGCTGCCCACCAGCAGGGTGGAGGAGGCCTTCCGCCGCCTGGACGAGCACGTGTTCAACGCATAGGCTCGCCATATTGCGCCGCAGCTTGGCAGCGGGACGGGGATTTCGCGCGAGTCCCCGCCCCACCCGCGGCAGACCCGTTGGGGCCCCGGGCGACGGGTGCCTGCTGAGGAATTGCGACCTGTGGCAATCCGCGCACGAAAACTGCTGAGGACAATCGAGTATTGGCAATCCAGGGGGACCAAAGGAGGCCCTTCCTCTGCCAATGCTTCGCTATTCTCAGCGGCGGAGGCCTCCCAATTGCCAAAGGTCGAGTTTCTTAAGCACCTATGGGAGCCAGGTGCCCCCTCGGCCGCCAAGGCCCAGGATTCCCTAGCGCCCCGCACCGCCCAATGCCCGAGTTCTCCCTAGCGCCCCTGCACCAGGAGCCAGGCGTCCGCGATGATGTTGGCGTGGTCAAAGGCGAGCCCGTCACCCTTCACGTCCGTTGCCCGCAGAAGCCCCGAGATCGGTAGGCGAGAGGTGCCAAACGACACGTGCAGCACGTCGTCCCCGTGGGCCAAGGTCAGCTCCTCCCTCGCGCCCTCCGACCTCGCCACGACGTCAAACCACACTGCTCTCGCCGCGTCGTCGCCGGCGTGGACCGTGACGCCCTGCCGGTCAAGTGCTACGAACGCATACGAGACGGTCCATCCGCGCGGGTCGCGTCCGGGCGTGCTGTACAGGCGCAGGGGCTCCAGGTCCAGGCCCTGCGCGCCCGTCTCCTCGGCAAGCTCCCTCGCCGCGCACTGGTCCGCGGTCTCGTTGGGGTTGGCGAACCCGCCTGGCGTGGCCCAGCAGTCCAGGTAGGGGTGGCCCCCGCGCTGCACCAGCAGCAGCTGGGTTCCCTCCCCGTTGCGGCGGAACACGCAGATGTCCGCGGTCAGCGACGGCTGGGGGTACTTCTTGGGCGTGTACTGCGCCAGGAACTCCTCCTCGGTCAGGCCGTTCTTGTCCCTCAGCTGGCTTCCGTCACGACGCATTGTCGGTCACGCTCCCAAGAATGAAGGTTTCGCTCCACACACCCTCGTACCCGTCGCCGCCCCGCCGCTACAGGTCGCTGACCTCCAGTCGCACGGCGTCGGGGCGCGCGTAGTGTCCAACCGCGTCAAACTCCCACTTGGACGACACCACCTCGTCCATGTCCAGCTCCGCGTAGGCAACGTCCTCGCGGTCCCACATGGGCTGGGTCACGTAGTGGCCGGTCGGCCCCAGCACGCAGGACCCGCCGCGATAGACGGTTTGCGGCAGCGCCTCCACCTCCTCGGGGTACGCCAGTCCCTCGGGGTAGTCATCGCGGCGAATGTACGGCGCGCAGTTGACCACAAAGCAGCGACCCTCGATTGCAATGTGCTGCAGCGTGGCCTGCCACTCGGGGTTGTCGTTGGTGTTTGGGGCCAGGTAGATGGTCACGCCCTTCTGGTACAGCGCCACGCGGGCGAGGGGCATGTAGTTCTCCCAGCAGATCAGCGTGCCCATGGGGCCCCACGGGGTCTGCGACACGGGGAAGTAGTGGTCCTGTGCGTCCCCCCAGATCAGGCGCTCCGCCCCCGTGGGCTTGAGCTTGCGGTGCAGGGCGTCGACGCTGCCGTCGGGGGCAAACACCAGGTTGGTGTTATAGAGCGTGCCGTTGGTGGGGTGCCGCTCAGAGATGCCCACGCTCACCCATGCGTTGGCGCGCGCGGCGGCCTGGCCAATCGCCGTTGTCTCGGGGCCGCCCACCACCACGGAGTTCTGCGCGTACATCAGGTAGTCGCCGCGACCCTCGGGCTTGCGGGCACCCAGCACAAAGCCAAAGTTCATGCCGTGGGGATAGCCGGGAATCAGAAGCTCGGGAAAGACGATCAGGTCGCTGGGATGCTCCCGGGCAATGCGGTCAATACGCTCCACGACCCGCCGCGTCCCCTCCTCGCGGTCAAACAGCACCGGCTCGCTCTGCACCACCGCGATGCGGCATGTTCCTCGCAGGTCCCTCATGGCTCTCCCCTCGTCGGAATCGTCCAGACGATGGTGCCACAAACGGAGGGGGAGAGGGACGCGGCAATCCGGCTTCCCGCGGCTCTCGCTGGCAGTCGGTCCTCCTCGACCGAGGCGGCCCGCACAACCCACCGCGCCAATCCAAGGCCCGTGCGGCCGAGGTGCCCCGTACCTCTCCCATGCCGTTGCCGTGAACTCTGCCCCGTCGCGCACCCTCCGGCGCAAATGTGGGTATACACATCACAGTTTGGAGAGAGGCGCAGGGCACATCCCTGCCACACAACCCGATGGGAGCTTCACATGACCACCTTCGACGACCTCAAGCTCTACGTCCTGCCAGGCTGCCCGTTCTGCGCCAAGGTCGACGCGTTCCTGGACAAGAACGACGTCAGCATCGAGCACCTGGACGTGACGCAGGGGACCAACGGCGACGACCTGGTGCGCATTGGCGGAAAGCGTCAGTGCCCCTGCCTGCTGATCGACGGCAAGCCGCTGTACGAGAGCGGCGACATCATCGACTACCTTGCCGGTCGCCTGGGCACGCAGGCACCCGCGCAGGAGGCTGCCGCCGGTGGCGCCTGCACCTTCACTCCCGGAGGCGGGCACACCTGCGAGTAGCCTCGCACTGCTCGTCCTGAGCCGGCGTCTCGGGCGTCGCTCGGATTCGCGCTGAGCCCGCGAGCATTCGCTGCGACGTCTCGCGTCACCCTTCGCGAGCCGCTGGTTCCCGCCATCCTGTCACGAACGGCTACCGCACGCCGAGCCAGCTGCCCCGTGCGACCTGCCCCATCCGCCATTCGAGCGCGTTGGGGCATATCCCGCAGCGTTAACCCCTTGGGGCAAAGTCGGGCCGCCCCTCTCGCCTCGTGCTACCCTCTGCAGGGCAGTGCGAGTGAGAGGAGCGGCCCGTGTCAGCCGAGTCGACGAGGGAGTACTTGGCCCGCTTTGGGCTGGACGACAAGATCATCACCTACGACGTCCCCACGGCGACGGTTCAGCAGGCGGCTGACGCCTCGGGGCTAGAGCCCGGCCAGATCGGCAAGACCATGGCCTTCGACGTGAAGGGCACCCCAGTGCTGGTGCTGTGCGCCGGAGACGCAAAGGTGTGGAACTCCGCGTTCAAGCGCCAGTTTGGCGTCAAGCCCACGTTCATCAAGCCGGACGAGCTGGAGGAGCGCGTCGGCCACCCCATGGGAGGCGTCTGTCCCTTTAACGTGCGCGAGGGCGTGCAAAGCTACCTGGACGTCTCGCTCCAACGCTACGACTTCGTGCGTCCCGCGGCGGGCTCCGAGAACACGGGCGTGGACGTGACCATAGACCACCTGCCCCAGGTTGCGAACTCGCTGGGATGGGTCGACGTCTGCAAGGGCTGGCGAGAGTAGCCGGGGCATCCGCTGGTTGCCCGTCCCGTCGGCAGAGGCACGCCCCGCCACCCGCCGACGCGCCCACGCCGCGAGGTTGCCGGCTCGTCTCGCCTCGCCCTCTCGGCGCACGGCCTTCCCGGGAGCGTCCTACAATTCTGGTGACGGCGCACTGTTGAAAGCGTCACACCAGAAAGGGGACTTGCATGCGCAACTTCACGTTCTCCATTCCCACCACCATCCACTTTGGCAAGGGCCAGATCTCGCACCTGTCCGAGCTCAGGCAGAGCGGCACCAAGGCGCTCCTGGTGTACGGCGGTGGCTCCATCAAGCGCAACGGCATCTACGACGAGGCCCTGCGCATTCTGGGGGAGGCCGGCGTGCAGGTGAGCGAGCTTTCCGGCGTGGAGCCCAACCCGCGCATCCAGACGGTCCGCCGCGGGGTCGAGATGTGCAAGTCCGAGGGGATCGACATGGTCCTTGCCATCGGCGGTGGCTCCACCATCGACTGCGCCAAGGTCGTGGCAGCTGGTGCCAAGTACGACGGCGATGCCTGGGACCTGGTACTCGACCGCACCAAGATCAAGGACGCCCTCCCCATCTACTCGGTGCTCACGCTCTCGGCCACGGGCTCCGAGATGGACTCCGCTGCGGTCATCTCTGACATGACCAAGAACGAGAAGTGGGGTACGGCGGCCGAGTGCCTTAAGCCCACGATGTCCGTCCTCGACCCCACCTACACCTTCTCGGTGTCGCGCAGGCAGACCGCGGCTGGCACGGCCGACATGATGAGCCACACCTTCGAGAACTACTTCACCAAGGAGCAGGGTGCCGACGTGCAGCTGCGCTTCTGCGAGGCCCTGCTGCGCACGATGATCAAGAACGGGCCCATCGCCCTTGCCGAGCCTGACAACTACGAGGCGCGCGCCAACCTCATGTGGGCGGCCAGCCATGCGATCAACGGCCTGGTCTCCGAGGGCAGCGCCGACCCCTGGTGCGTGCACCCCATGGAGCACGAGCTCTCGGCCTTCTACGACATCACCCACGGCGAGGGACTGGCCATCCTCACGCCGGTCTGGATGGACTACGTCCTCAGCGTCAAGACCGTCTCCGCCTTTGCCACCTACGGCCGCAACGTGTGGGGGCTCGTGGGCAGCGACGACTGGTCCATCGCGCACGACGCCATCGCCAAGACCTCCGAGTTCTTCTTCAAGACCATGGGGCTCCCTGCCAACCTCCGCGCGGTGGGCATCACCAGCGACGAGCACTTTGAGGTCATGGCCGAGAAGGCCGCCCGCCGCACCATCAACGCCTACGTCCCGCTCGACAAGGACGACGTGGTCAACATCTTCCGCGCGGCGATGTAGGGGGGTCGTCTCTCGCGCCACCCAGCCTGCTCGCACTGGTGATACGGCCGGGATCGCCCTTCCTCAAACCCATCGCTGGTTGCCGACACCAAACTCAACGCCTCGGGCGCCTCGTCGCGTCCGGGGCGTTCTCATGCCGGGGGAGAGAAGCGCCACCTGCCAGCCGTCCGCCGTTCCAATTGGGTGAAAATGAACTTCTCGCTTGCCAACGCTCACCTTGGTGCTACCCTCAGTTCAATTCAAGCGGGATGGAGGTTCATAAATTGAACTCTTACACCCCAAAATTGAACTTGGAGGCCACGTGGAACTGAGGGAAGCCCAGGAGGACCAGCGCACGGCGGCCTTTGCCAGCCGGCTCTCGCGTCTGATGGAGCAGAGGGGCCTCAAGCAGGTCGACCTCCTGCGCATTGCCGGCGAGCAGGGCCACAAGCTGGGCAAGAGCCAGCTCAGCCAGTACCTGAGCGCCAAGACCATGCCCCGGCGCGAGATGCTCGCCTTTCTCGCCCACGCACTGGGGACCAGTCCGGAGTGGCTGGCGGGGCAGACGGACGACGAGGGGGCGGCACCCACCGCAGACGGCCCCTCAAGGGTGAGAGACGACGAGTCAAGGCAACAGCCGAAGGGAAGCGCCATGCGCGAGTTCAAGAAGTCCAGCAAGCTCGACAACGTCCTGTACGACGTCCGCGGTCCCGTGGTGGACGAGGCCAACCGCATGGAGGCGGCTGGCACCCAGGTCCTCAAGCTCAACATCGGCAACCCCGCCACGTTTGACTTCCGCACGCCCGACGAGGTGGTGCAGGACATGGCGAGCCAGCTCACCGAGTGCGAGGGCTACTCGGCAAGCCGCGGCCTGTTCAGCGCGCGCAAGGCGATCATGCAGTACTCGCAGCTGCGAGGTCTGCCCAACGTCACCATGGACGACATTTACACGGGCAACGGCGTGAGCGAGCTCATCAACCTGTGCATGCAGGCACTCCTGGACACCGGAGACGAGATCCTGATCCCCATGCCCGACTACCCACTGTGGACGGCGTGCGCAACGCTGGCGGGCGGCAAGGCGGTCCACTACCGCTGCGACGAGGAGGCCAACTGGTTCCCCGACGTCGACGACATCCGCAAAAAGATCACTCCCAACACCAAGGCCATCGTGATCATCAACCCCAACAACCCCACGGGTGCGGTGTACTCCCGCGAGGTGCTCGAGGAGATCGTGCAGGTGGCTCGCGAGAACCAGCTGATCATCTTCTCGGACGAGATCTACGACCGCCTGATCATGGACGGGCTGGAGCACACGAGCATCGCGTCGCTTGCCCCCGACCTGTTCTGCGTCACGTTCAGCGGCCTGTCCAAGTCGCACATGATCGCCGGCTATCGCATCGGCTGGATGGTGTGCTCGGGCAACAAGCGCATCGCCAAGGACTACATGCTGGGCATCAACATGCTGTCCAACATGCGCCTGTGCTCCAATGTGCCCGCCCAGTCCGTGGTGCAGACGGCGCTGTGGGGCCACCAGTCGGTCAAGGACTATCTGGTCCCCGGCGGGCGCGTGTTCGACCAGCGCGACTGCGTCATGGACGAGCTCGCAAAGATCGACGGCATCAGCTGCGTCAAGCCGCATGCGGCGTTCTATTGCTTCCCCAAGCTCGACGTCGACAAGTTCAACATCACCGACGACATGCAGTTTGCCCTCGATCTCCTAAGGGAGAAGAAGGTCCTCATCGTGCAGGGGACGGGCTTCAACTGGGACAAGCCAGACCACTTCCGCATCGTGTACCTGCCGCGCGTGAGCGTGCTGAGCGAGGCCATCCGCAAGATCGGCGACTTCCTGGAGTACTACCGCCAGTAAGGATTGCCAAGCGACTTCGGGGGGCGCGAACCCCTGAACCTGCCATGGCGCGAGCGCCGCACCACTTCGGTGGCTGCGGCGCTCGTTCGATTGGCAGGGTGACATGGCTAGCGGCAAGCCTCTTCACCCTTGTTTGTTGCGTTCGCGCTCAGAGCGGCAAAACACTCACGTGAAACTTACTTACACGTGTGTCAAGAGAGACCCCGTGAAAACTCACGCCCAGGGTTGATTTCCAAATTACCCTAAGAGTACCCCCATCTGGGACAACGCAAGGCGCTACGAGAGCTCTTGCCAATGCTCTTGCAGGGGCGTGACGTTGGGTTTACGGGCCGTGCTCCCAAGCCCAGAGTCCAACTGCTAGCCCATACGCCGCTTGCGGATTCGTTTGCTGACGAGCATCGCACTCCCATATCCTGTTTCCTGAAGATGGGCCGAGTCGGGTTGGCCATCGTGGGAAGGAGGGCGCATGCGCCAGTTCGGGAGCATGGCAGCCGTTGTTGCGGTCGCGGCAGGCCTTGGGTTCGGTGTCGTCGGCGTTGGACCGACGGCGGCTTTGGCGAAGGACTCGGTGGAGACCGAGCCGATGTACAGGCTCTACAACCCCAACAGCGGGGAGCACTTCTACACTGCGAGCGGCGGCGAGCGCGACCACCTCGTGAGGGTCGGCTGGAGGTCCGAAGGCACCGGCTGGACCGCGCCGAAGAGCTCGAACACCCCGGTCTACCGGCTCTACAACCCCAACGCGGGCGACCACCACTACACCATGAGCAGGGGCGAGCACGACGCTCTCGTCAAGGTCGGCTGGAGGGACGAGGGCATCGGCTGGTACAGCTCCGACTCCAAGGCCGTCCCCCTGTACCGCCAGTACAACCCAAACGCGAAGGCCGGTGCGCACAACTACACCACGAGCAAGGCCGAGAGCGACTACCTCGTGAGGGTCGGTTGGAACTACGAGGGGATTGGCTGGTACGGCGTCGACAAGGATGCCCAGCGCGGACCGCTCGCGGATGCCTATGACCCCAAACCGGCTAACCTCAACGTCGCGCTCAGGTTCTCGGTCGATGCTAGGTCCGCCATCGCCAACGCCTCGGAGCTGCCCGAGGGAACGACCTTCTCATGGGCAAAGGCGCCCGACACCTCCAGTGAGGGCGCTGTGTCCGGTACCGTAACGGTCACCTATCCCGATGGGTCGACCGACGCCGTGCGCGTCACCGTGAATGTCGCGCGCACCGAGGCACAGAAGAAGGCCGAGGAGGCCCAGAAGGCGGCCGATGCCGCCAAGGCGGACGCCAAGGCCAAGGACGCCGCCACGGCTCAGGCCAAGGCCTCCCTCGATGTCGCCCAGTCCAATGCCACGAATGCAAAGACCAAGCTCGACGAGGCGCAGTCTGCCAAGGACGCGGCCGATCATGCCGTTACTGACGCCAAGTCCAAGCTTGACAAGGCTGCGTCCGACAAGGCCGTTGCCGACCAGACGGTTATCAGCTCAAAGTCCAAGCTCGACAAGGCTGCGTCCGACAAGTCCACTGCTGACCAGGCGTCCAAGGACGCCAAGTCCAAGCTCGACCAGGCTCAGTCTGCGGCCGACAATGCCGCTGCCGATGCCAAGGCGAAGTCCAACGCCGTCCAGTCTGCCAAGGATACCCTCGACGCAGCGCAGAAGGTCTACGACGACGCAACTAAGCCGAATTCCGAGGATGTCGCGCAGCTCCTCGACTCCATCTCGAACGGCAAGTACTCGGAGTGGGCCGCTAAGACCTACTACAGCCTCAACGACGAGAGCATCACCAACAAGGCCAACGGGTCGAACATGACCTACGACAACTTCCTCGCCGCCCTCGACCTGATCGACCACCTCAACCAGTACCGCACCACGCACGGCCTCGACGCCCTGACCGTGAGCGGCTACGAGATGGCCGGCCAGATGCTCGAGTGCGACCTCGTGGACGACGGCACCCTCTCGTACCACACGAACTTCTGGGGGAAGGCGTGGTTCAAGGACCTCGCGTGGGGCTACGCCAACTACGTCAACGGCAAGGGCTACGACGCCGTCGACGCCTGGCTCTCCGAGCGCGACACCTTCAAGAAGGACGCCGAGGCCTACGCCAACAACGGCTACAAGGTCGCAGACGGCAAGTACAAGCCCGCGACTGACGAGTACAAGAAGGACCTCGCGTCCATTGACTGGTCCAGCGAGCCCTCCGTCATAGCGTTCTACAAGAATTACTTCGGTTCCATCGACGCATACGTCACGGCTGCCTATGGCAATCCTAGTGAGTACGGTCACTGGACGAGCCTGACCAGCCCTGTGGCCAAGTACATCGGCATGGGCTACAGCACGAGCCACCCCCGCTACGGCACCGCGGAGGCCGCGGCCGGACACACCGACGCCGTCGATGGCGACGTCACCGGCACCACGGACTACTTCCGTGACCTGGTCGACAAGGCCGAGGCAAGCAAGGCCGCCACGGTGGACCCGTCCCTGAAGACCGCGCTTGACAATGCGCAGGCGGCCTACGACTCGGCTAAGTCCGAGCTCGACGCTTCGAATGCCACGCTGGCCACCGCCAAGACGAACCTCTCGACTGCTCAGTCTGCCTACGACAAGGCCGCCTCCGATTCCAAGGCAAAGGCGACTGCCGTGACCGACGCCCAGTCCGCCTACGACGCGGCCGTCAAGGACGCGCAGTCCAAGGCGACTGCCGTGACCGACGCCCAGTCCGCCTACGACACGGCCGTCAAGGACGCGCAGTCCAAGGCCACTGCGCTGACCACAGCCCAGTCCGCCTTCGACACCGCCAAGTCGAGTCTCGACAAGGCGCAGAAGGTCTACGACGAGGCCAAGGCGGCGTCTGATGCTGCCGACAAGGCAGCTCAGGAGGCACAGGCCAAGGCCGACGAGGCCAAGAAGGCAGCCGGCGGCTTCTAGGCAAGGTTGCGAGTCTGGAGGTACCCGCGTGAGAGTCGCATGGGTGCCGGCATTTAGATACCAACCTTTGGTTTGACAGGGGGGCGACTCGAGGTCTCGTCGAGCCGCCCCCTGTTGCCACCAATGACGGTAACTTGCCGAGACTCGCCTCATCCGCTCCTTGCCCCGGCAAATAACCCGGGCGGCCTCCGGTGCCCCACGGCCCAAATCCTACCATGCGCTAGTCAGTCTTTGTCCTCAACGCCGCGGCTGTGACGTTGCCAAGCATCGAATATCTCATGTCCATAAAAATGGTCATAATAATGTCCAGAGAAGTCTGCTGGGACGGAGGGACCATGGCCGCGATCACGATGGGCCTCGCCGAGGTCAAGAACAATTTCTCGAAGGTTACGGCGGAGGTGAACCGTACAGGCCGCCCCGTCACGGTTCTCAAAAACAACAAGCCCTGGGTGATCATCCAGCCGGCGACGCGGGCCGCCGAGGGAGACGTCGTCGACGTGGCGGTTGACTTCATGGACGAGTACGCCGACGTCTTTCGAGAGCTCGCCAAGTGAGTGGGGCGCATCGTTTCGCCACGCGTGAAGCCATTGCCATTCATGACGCCTCGATAGCACACTTTGGAGGCCTTGCCGGAGTGCGGGATGAGGGCCTGCTCGTGTCCCGCGCGGCGGGGGACGTTGCCGATCTCGGCACGCAGCAGGAGTCAGGGGAGAGGGATGCTCCCGCTCCTCCGTCCGCGTGAGTGGCGGTACCGCGTGGCAGGTGGCTTGAGTGCTGGCTTGATGTGCGCGGGTACCATCTGCTGGGGAGGAACGTCCTCCCGACACCAGGCAAAGCCCGGAGGAGCCATGTCCCCATCCCTCTCGCTCGCGCTCATCGGCATCGTGTTGCAGACGGCGTTTATCCAGTGCGACCGCTCGCGCCGCTATGGCCTCGCCGCTGTTCTCAAGGGGCTCGCGTCTCTCGCCTTCGCGCTCCTGGGTCTGTGGGGTGCGCTCAAAGGGGGCCAGGCGGGCGGGGCATCCGTGGCGTCGTCCCTCGTTTGCCTGGGACTTGCCTGTGGTGCGGTGGGGGACGTCCTGCACGCGCTCCGGTTTGTCCAGCCGGTCAAGCGCGTTGCCACGCACCTCTTCATGTCGGGTGCCGTGAGCTTCTTCCTCGGGCACGTCGCCTACCTGGGGGCGCTCGTACCTCCCTGCCCGATGCCCGGCATCCCGCTCCTGCTTGCCGCAGTGGCCGTCGCCGTGGTCTTTGCAGTGCTGGGCCCGCGGATTCGCCTGCGCGGCACCAGGCGCGCGAGCGGGGTGGCCTACCTGGGTGCGGTCGTGTGCGTCGCTTCCTTCGCGATCGTCGGGTTCCTCTCCCAGCCGTCCCCGTCGCGTCTGGCGTTCGCGCTGGGCGGGATGCTGTTCGCGGTGTCGGACACGCTGCTTGCGATCAACTCCTTTGGCGGCGGGAGCACGACGGGGCGCCGCGTCGTGAGCCTCTCCACCTACTACGTGGCCCAGCTGCTCATCGCCGGCAGCCTGTGGCTTTGAGGGGTGTAGCTCGGGTTTCCCGCGACGGCTTAGCGGACGAGAGCGGCTTCCTGCCCGTGGGGCGAGCCCGGCGGCTGGCGTGAGCGCTTCTCTCCTTGGCTTTGGTGGGGCTGGCTTGCGACTCGTGCCAGCGTCCCTGGGGTAAGCTATCGCAGTTGACACTTTGTTGAGGGGGAGGACCATGGCGGAGAAGAGGACGCTCGACCTGGCAAAGCCGCTGGAAGAGCTGCTGGAGGAGAACGAGGACCTGCGCCAGACGCTGGTCGAGCTGGGGTTCGAGGAGCTTCCGGCGGAGTCGACCATCCCCGAGCTAGCCAAGGACGCCGGGGTGGACCTGTCGGTCATCGCGTTTGCGCTCGAGGCCTCGGGGTACGACGTCCAGGGTTACGAGCACGAGGACGACGGCTACGAGAGCCCGTTGCCCGACATGCTCAGCGTGCTGTTTGACAACAGCTATCGTGGCGAGAGCCTGCCCGATACCCCGCTGCCGGGAGGGGAGGCCGCACCGATGCTCGCCAACCTGGAGATGGCGATTCGCCGCGCGCAGCAGGACGGGACGCTTCCCAAGAATCCCGCGGGGGAGTAGGTAGGTCCGTCCCAAGGGGATGTTGGGTTTGCGCGATGATGCGGGGACGCGGGCGTTGTCGCCCTCGCGCTCTGGCGCCTAGCAACATGATAGGTTGAACTTTATCAGCAGATGCCTCGCGTGAGTGCTCACGTAAGGCGTCTGCTGCCACTTCGGGATAGCAGTGTGAGTCCGGTCACGTCGTCTATCTGGGAAATCGTCGGACGGTGCCCTCTCTTTGACCAAGGCCAGCTCTGAGAAGTGCTCGTATCGGGCTCCTGCTGCCATGGGTCCGGAGCTACTGGGATGGGGGCATGCCTCACGGGAGATGGTCACGTCCGTATCCCCTCTGACCTCGCTGGCTTCAGCAGGTTCGCGTGTCAGCTGAACCCCGGGTGCCCGCTGGGTGCACCAGGGGGATGGTCCCAGGGACCAAGGGGAGAGGTTTCAGCCCCGATTGCCGGGACCTCTCCCCCTGGCCGTGCGCGAACCGCAAAACGCGCGCCGCATAGTCCCAGTTCAGAGCGTTGCCATGCAACCTGCACGCAACTCGGACGCATCCCTTCTGCGGCGAAACTTTGCGGGTTCGCCCGCCGACTCCCGCGCTCGCCTACGGTTGGCTTACGGGTAAGCCACAAGGGAGGGAGCCGGAATGTCAGAGCCGCATGGCCGCTGCAGGTGGGAGGGGCGCGGAAGCGCCATGACCAACTTCCACGACGAGGTATGGGGGCACCCCACGCACGATGATGGGAAGCTCTTTGAGCTCATGTGCATCGAGACCCAGCGCAGCGGGCTCAGCTGGTCGCTTGCGGTGAGCCGGTGGTGCGAGCTCCGCCGCGCCTACGCCGGCTTCGATCCCAACGTCCTGGCCACCTGGACCGAGAACGACGTCGACTTCGTGCTGGGCATGCCGGGCGTGATCCGCAACCGGTGGAAGGCCCGCGCCATGATCGGCAACGCCCAGGCGTTTCTGCGCGTGCAGGAGGAGAGGGGAAGCTTTGCCAACTACCTCTGGGGCTTTGCGGGCGGAGAGGTGATTGACCGCTGCCCCCAGGCCCTCCGTGACATACCGGTGCGTACGGACACATCGGACGAGCTGGCGCTGGACATGAAGCGCCGGGGCTTCAAGTACTTTGGCCCCGCCAACGCCTACTCGTACCTGCAGACCACGGGCGTGGTGAACGACCACCTGGCCTCCTGCTGCCTTCGCGAGCATGCCTAGCGAATCCTGGGCCACCCACCGCTACCGTTGCGACAGGCGGCCCGTCCCCCCTGCGGGCGGGGGGACGGGCGCCACGCCTCGTCCCCGCTCGTCTCCCCCAGCCCCTATACTTGCGTGAAAGCGAAAAGAGGGGGAGAGATGCCAGACATCCGAGACGTCGCACGTCACATGAAGCTCGAGAGCCCCGAGATGGCCTCGGTCAGCCTGCAGGTGCGCAACGACGCCCTCCTGCGCATCAAGCAGGCGCTGCAGGAGAGCAAGGAGCGAATCTTTGCCGCCAACGCCAAGGACCTTGCGGCGGCGGACGAGGCGAACGTGGCCCCGGCGGTTCGCAAGCGCCTGCTGTTTGACGAGCACAAGCTTGCCGACGTGTGTGCCGGCATTGACAGCCTGGTCTCGCTGCCCGACCCCGTTGGCCGCGTGCTGCTGCGCCGCGAGCTGGACCAGGGTCTGGTGCTCAGCCGCGTGACCTGCCCCATCGGGGTGATCGGAGTGATCTTCGAGGCGCGTCCTGACGCCATGGTCCAGATCTCCACGCTCTGCATCAAGAGCGGCAACTGCGCCATGCTCAAGGGCGGGTCAGAGACGCTCAACACCAACCGGGAGATGTTCGAGGTCATCCGTGCCGCGGCCCTCTCCGCCGGCCTTCCCGACGCCTGTCTGTACCTGGCCGAGGCACACCGCGAGGTCGACGAGCTGCTGGGCTGCTACGGCTACGTTGACCTGCTGATCCCGCGCGGGTCCAACGCCTTCGTGCGCTACATCATGGACAACACCAAGATTCCCGTCATGGGCCACGCGGACGGCATCTGCCACGTGTATGTGGACAAGGCTGCCGAGGTCCCGATGGCGGTGCGCATCTGCCTGGACGCCAAGACCCAGTACACCGCCGCCTGCAACGCCGCCGAGACCCTGCTCGTCCACCGCGACGTCGCGGCGAAGTTCCTTCCGCCCATGGCGGAGGCGTACCGCGAGGCGGGAGTGACCCTGCGCGGCGACAAGGCGGTGCGCGACCTGGTGGGCTGCGAGCCCGCCACCGAGGACGACTGGGACACCGAGTACCTTGCCCCCATCATCTCGGCCAAGGTCGTGGACAACATCGACCAGGCGATCGACCACATCAACCGCCACGGGTCTCACCACACAGACGCCATCGTGACCGACGACGACGCGGCTGCCAAGCGCTTCATGCGCCTGGTGGACTCCGCCGGCGTGTATCAGAACGCCTCGACCCGCTTTGCCGACGGCTTCCGCTACGGCTTTGGCGCCGAGGTCGGCATCTCCACGGGCAAGCTGCACGCGCGCGGTCCGGTGGGGCTGGACGGACTGGTCACCTACAAGTACGAGCTCCATGGTTCCGGCCAGGTGGTGGGCGACTACGCCGAGGGGCGCAGCCACTTCCACTTCAGGGACCTCGACTAGGGGAGAGGGACGGGCGTGCCGTTCGTGCGGCTCCCCCACGGGGCAGACAACGTGGCCGGGCTCCTGGTGGTGACCCGCGGGGCCATCGTCTCGGGTGACGCGATGCGCGCCATGGTGGCGCTGTCAATGCTGTCCGGCCAAAGGGACCGCCTCTCGTCGCGCGAGGTCATCGACCTGCTCGAGCGCTCCTGCGTCTATGGTACGGGGTCGCTCGTCTCGTGCGCCTGGGACGCCCTCGCGCCCATCCCCTATGCCGGCTGGGCGCTTGCGCTCGCCCTGAGGACGGCGCGGGAGGACGTTGCCCGCGTGCTTCTCGCCCATGGGGTGGACCTGCTCCAGGCACCGCCCAACCTGCCGGCTGGTGAGGAGGGCGCGCGCTCCCTCTCGCGTCTCGACCTCACGCGGGGCAGCGCGGGAATAATGCGCGACGCCTTCGCGCGGTCCGTCTCGAGCGAGCCCTTCGAGCCCTTTGTGGGCAACGAGCAGCTGTGCGGCGGGTCGTTCTCCACCTCCACGGACGTCGCCGCAACCTGCGAGCTCGTGGCCAGGCTCGCTGCCGACGGGCTGTTCGATCCCCTCACCTACGCGGACCTGCTGCGGGCCGCCCTCGCGTGCGCCAACGCGGTGACGCTCGATTCCGCCGCGTCTCGTCCCGGGGAGGCGGAGGCGTGCCTCTCCCTTGCGCGACGCATGGGAGAGCGGTGGAGGGAAGGAGGTGCCGGGGGAGAGGGGCGCGTGACCCAGGCGCTGGGACTCTTCCTCAGGGCAGGCGTGTGCGACGCGGTCCTGGCGGTGGTGTGCGAGCTGGCGCCCTCGCTCGTGGCGGACCAGCTTCGCGACGGCACCTGGCTGTTCCGTAACCCGCAGGTGGTCGCGGCGATGGTTCCGCACCTCGCGGGCATCCCATCGTCCCAGGCGGCGATGCTCGTGCGCTACCTGTGCCAGAACGGGATGCTCGGCCAGATGCGCGAGGTGGCGGAGTGGCCATCGTTCCTCTCCCCCTCCCTTGACCGCATGGGGCTCTCGGTCGCGTCCGCCTCGGGCCATGCGGAACTTGCCGCCTGGCTGTTGGGGAGGTCGCGCGAGCGGCAGCAGGTCCCCGACCGCCGGCGTGGGGGAGCAGATGACGACCTGGGGGAGCTGGGTGACCTCCTGTTGTAGGACAATGCGGGTGGCTGCGTAGGCGTCCGGGGCCGCATCGGCGGCGTTTCGGCAGGTTCGGGAGGGGTGGCGACCAGATGGCGGGGGATTCCGACATGGGTTCGTCGCGACTTGGCGACACTCCCAACAGGTTGGCGGCCGACACCGTACGCCTTGCCGTGAGCCGAGCGATCTCGGGCAGCTACTTCCTCTCGCAGGCGGCTGGCATGCTCACCCCAAAGCCGGCATCCGGCCTTGGCGCCCCCTTTGCGACCGACGGCCGCACGCTGTGGTACGACCCGGAGTGCATCCTGCTCGACCTGGGCCGCACGCGCGAGCCACCCGTCAGGGACTACGTGCACGTTCTAGCCCACTGCCTGCTTCTCCACCCGTTCATGGGCGGGGAGGTCGCCAAGGACCCGGCGGCGTGGCAGCTCGCTTGTGACATCGCCGCCGAGAGGATCGTGGCAGAGGTGTGCGGACCGCGCCCCGGCGAGCGCGGGCAGGCGCAGGGGGTGGTCCTCTCCCGCCTTGCGCGCGACCTGGGCGAGCCGCTCACCGCCGAGAGGATCTACCGCGCCCTCCGCGAGGGGAGGTATCGCTCCTCTCGCCGGTCTTGGCAGCGGGTGTTTCGCTGTGATGACGCGTCCGGCTGGCTCGCCGGCGCAAGCAGGGGGCGTTCGGCCGACCCCGCGGGCGGCAGGGGAGAGACCCGCGGCACCGATGTCCAGGGAGATCCCGCGGGCAGCGGCGGCACCCCGCCCCCGGACGCACCGGGTCGCGCGAGTCACGGTGACGGCGCCCCGGATGCCGGTGAGACGGGCGGCGGCGACAGGAGTCCCCTCTCCCCCCGAGAGCGAGACGAGCTCCGCAGGCGCTGGGAGCACGTTGCCAAGAGCACGGCCGTTGACCTGCGCACGCTCTCGCGCGGACGGGGGCAGGGCCTGGGCAACCTTGAGTGCCAGATCGAGGCGGCGACGCGGCACAGGGCGAGCTACGCAGACTTCATCAGGCGCTTTGCCCGCGAGCGGGAGGAGATGCGCGTCTCGCCCGACGAGTTTGACTACGCGTTCTACGAACTTGGGCTCAGCCTCTATGGCAACATGCCCCTGATCGAGAGCCTGGAGTACCGCGAGCGCCGGACCCTGCGTGACTTCGTGGTGGTCATCGACACCTCGGCGTCCGTGTCCCTGGCCATGGTCAGGCGCTTCGTCGACCTGACCTTTGGCATGCTGCGGGATGGCGGTGCCATGGGCGACAGGACCAACGTCCACGTGATCATGGCAGACGCGGGCGTGCGCAGCGACGTGTGCCTGTCGAGCGAGGACGACCTCAGGCGCTGGCAGAGCCAGGTCCGCGTGGTCGGAGGAGGGGGAACGGACTTCAGGCCGGCCTTTGACTACGTGGACCGGCTGCGCCATCAGGGCAGGCTCCGGGACCTCTCGGGGCTGGTCTACCTCACAGACGGCTGGGGCATCTATCCCAGCAGGGTCCCGGACTACCGGGTCGCCTTCGTGTTCTACGACAGGGACTTCCCCACGGCGTCAGTCCCGCCGTGGGCCATCAAGGTGGTGCTCGACCCAGACGAACTGGGGGCGGGCCAGGGCGAGGCGCAGGGAGGCGCACGGTGAACATCCAGCAGGCGGCAGGGCAGGTCGAGGGCGCGGTGCGCGCATACCTGGCAAGGGACGACGAGGGCATCTACCTCATCCCGCCCCAGATGCAGCGGCCCATCATCCTCATGGGGCCTCCTGGGGTGGGGAAGACGGCAATCGTCTCGCAGGTTGCCGAGCGGCTCGGCCTGTGCTTCGTGAGCTACTCCATCACGCACCACACGCGCCAGAGCGCCCTAGGCCTGCCCTACATCGTGGACGAGGAGTTCGAGGGCGAGAGCTACAAGGTCAGTCGCTACACCATGAGCGAGATCATCGCCTCGGTGTACGACGCCATGAGGTCGTCGGGCGGGCGAGAGGGAATCCTCTTCCTGGACGAGATTAACTGCGCGAGCGAGACGCTCATGCCCTCCATGCTGCAGTTCCTCCAATACAAGACGTTTGGCCAGCATCGGCTGCCGATGGGATGGGTCATCGTGTGCGCCGGCAACCCGCCCGAGTACAACCGCGCCGCCCGCGAGTTTGACCCCGCGATGATGGACCGCCTCAAGCGCATCGACGTGGAGCCGGACCTCGACGCGTGGATGGGATATGCCGCCGCGCACGGCGTGCACCCGGCAATCACCTCCTACCTGGACGAGAAGCCCGAGAACTTCTTCCGGGTGCGGAGCACCGTCGAGGGCACGCGCGTGGTGACCGCACGCGGCTGGGAGGACCTCTCTCGCATGCTGCAGGCCTACGAGCGCGAGGGCATCGACGTGGACCCCTACCTGGTTGGGCAGTACCTGCAGGATGACGAGGTCGCCGAGGACTTCTCGCTCTACCTCGAGCTGTTTGGGAAGTATCGCGACGACCTGGACGTGGCGCGGGTGCTCGACGGCCTCGCGGACGACGCCACGGTGGCGCGCGTCTCCGGAGCGGACCTGGACGAGCGCATGGCGGTGGTGAGCCTGTTGGAGTCGGCACTGCTCTCGGCCGTCCATGGCGTTCGGATAGAGGAGGAGGCCGTGCGCCAGGTGCGCGACATCCTCAAGACGCTGGGGGACGAGCCCCAGGCGGCAGGTGCCGTGGTGTCCGACTGCGAGATAGAGCTTGCCGGTCTGGTGTCGCGCGGCTTTGCGTCGGACCGCCGGCGCGCCGTCTGCGCCCGCAGGCTAGCCCTGCTCCGCGAGCTCTGCCCCATGATCGCAAAGGGCGGCCTGGGCGGTGCCAAGGGACGCTACAACGACGTGGTGAGGACCCTCTCCCATCGCGTCAGGCGGGTCTCCGCCCAGGTCGATCACGCCATCGACTTTGTGTCGCGCGCCTTTGGCGAGGGAGAGGAGACCCTGGTCTTCGTCACGCGTCTCTCCGTGGACCCCGAGTTCATGGGCTTCCAGGCGGCGCACGGGTCGGACTCCTTTGTGACCTGCGCCAACGCGCTCATGCTGCGGGACCGTGGCCTCGACCTCCTCGACCGGCTCGAGGCGCTCCGCAAAGGGCAGGGGTAGACGGGCACGCTGGTCTCGTCGGCAGACGAGACAACCCCCATGCCAAGGCCGTCGGGTCCCTGGCATGGGGGTCGCGTGTCTCGACCGTCTTGCCTGCTACTGATCGAGCTCGCTTCTCAGCTGGTCGGCGACCGCCAGGATGAAGTCCTCGGTGTTGAGCTTGATGGGGCTGGGGATTGTGGTGATGCGCGCAAGGTCACCCGTCATGCGGCCGCTCTCGATGGTGTCCACGGTCGCGCGCTCCAGGGCATCGGCAAAGTTGACCAGCTCGGGCAGGGAGTCAAGCTCGCCGCGCTTGCGAAGCGCCCCGGTCCAGGCAAAGATCGTGGCGACCGAGTTGGTGGACGTCTCCTCCCCGCGCAGGTGCTTGTAGTAGTGGCGCTGCACCGTGCCGTGCGCCGCCTCGTACTCGTAGTAGCCGTGGGGCGAGACCAGCACCGACGTCATCATCGCAAGGCTTCCGAAGGCGCTCGAGAGCATGTCGCTCATCACGTCGCCGTCGTAGTTCTTGCACGCCCAGATAAAGCCGCCCTCCGCCTTCATCACGCGGGCCACGGCGTCGTCGATGAGGGTGTAGAAGTAGGTAATGCCTGCCTTCTCAAACCGCTCGCGGTACTCTGCCTCGTACATCTCGGCAAAGATGTCCTTGAAGCGGTGATCGTAGGTCTTCGAGATCGTATCTTTGGTGGCAAACCACAGGTCCTGGCCCGTGGCGAGCGCGTACTCAAAGCAGCTGCGCGCAAAGCTGCTGATGGAGTCGTCTAGGTTGTGCATGCCCTGGATCACGCCGGGGCCGCTGAACTCGTGGATCAGCTCGCGGGTCTGGGTGCCATCCTCCGCCGTGAAGACCAGCTCGGCCTTGCCCGGGCCGGGCACGCGGATCTCGGCGTTCTTGTACACGTCACCGTAGGCGTGACGTGCGATGGTGATGGGCTTCTTCCAGTTGCGGACGACGGGTTCGATGCCGCGCACCACGATGGGGGCGCGGAACACGGTACCGTCGAGCATTGCGCGGATGGTGCCGTTGGGGCTCTTCCACATCTTCGACAGGTGGTACTCCTCCACGCGCTGCGCGTTGGGGGTGATGGTGGCGCACTTCACGGCGACGCCCAGGCGCTTGGTGGCGTTGGCGGAGTCCACGGTCACCTGGTCCTTAGTCGCCTCCCTGTTCTCGAGCCCCAGGTCGTAGTACTCGGTCTTGAGGTCCACAAATGGGCAGATCAGGTCATCCTTGATCATCTGCCACATGATGCGGGTCATCTCGTCGCCGTCCATCTCGACGAGCGGCGTCTTCATCTGGATCTTCGCCATGCGCTTACCTCCGTGCACGCCTTGCGGCTACAGGGCCGTTAACGACCAACCCAGTGTAGCCGTGGAAGTCTGCCGCAACGGCAGCGTAAGCGGGGCGTATCTGTTTTTTAACGAAGCGAGGTGGGTCTGCCAACCGTTCCGTCATCCCGGCGACCGATGGCGGCCGAGGCCCGATGTGAGCACCTTCCCGTCAGGGCGAGGGGCCTGGGTATCGGACCTTGTCGACGTTTCCCAGTTGGAAGGCTTTCGGTCGTCAAACGTCGCATGGCCCATGGCAACGGGGCCTGACATGAGAGCTCACGTCGGGAGCTTCTCGCCAGGGGCCTCCGTGGGAGGCCCCTGGCGCGCGACGGCACCCGTCCCTGGCAGGGAGGGGTGCCGCGGGGACGGCCGTGGTCCTGGCGCACGGAGCTGCTGAACAGCTCGGATGGTCAACGAACCGTCCCATTCCCAGCCCATCGACACCCCGTCGCAACTGTGGCTGCCCGAGGCCCGAGGCGCCTGACATCGCTTGGCCTCCCTGCGTCAGAAAGCGTCCACGTATGCACGCGCGGGACAGGGTTTTCGACGGGCGAGAGCCTTCTGGGCCTCCGCTCTCTGCCAACGCTCGCATTTCCCCAGCAGGCGGCTGTGCCCAGGCCCCCCATAGGGCCCAGGTTGACGCTCGAAACCCTAGGCAAGGACGTCCTGGGGCTGCAGCCAGGATGGCTGCTCCTCTCCCACGACCCTGGAGCAGGCGTAGGCGCGGGGGAGCGAGAGGATCGCGGTCCCCTGGTAGTTGCCAGTAGGCTGGGGCGCGAGGGCAAGGGCGCAGTCTACCTTGTCGTCGCTCACCAGGCAGAGGGGAAGCAGCAGCCGCATTGAGTCCGTCTGCGGGTCAAAGGCGGGGGCGACGGTGCGGTAGCTCGCACGAGCCCTGCGGAGGGCGAGGTCGCAGGCGTCGTCGAGGGCGCGGCCCACGCGGCGGTAGGTCCCCGGATCACCCTTGATGGCACGCGAGAGCTCGGTCTGCGCCCTCGCGTCGCCTGGGTTGGAGAGCACGCGGCCAAGGGCCTCGCTCGCAACGGAGCTCGTTCCCACCTGCTCCTGCAGGAACGCGCGGGGTAGGCGGCCGAGCTGGCGCATGACCAGTGACTCGGTGTCCAGGACCACCATCCTGCCCGGCTGGGGGAACACGTCGCCTATGCGCTCCAGGTAGCGCGCCGGCTGGGGGAGCGGGTCGAGGGATGCCACCAGGCGCGCCCCCAGCTCGCCGGAGCCAGCGGTGCAGAATCCACTGAACTGCCAGGGTATGTCTCCCCTGTGCGGCGCGAAGCAGGCGTAGATGTCCTGCCAGAACGCCGTGTGGAGCCCGGTGTCAAAGGCTGCCAGCGACCCGTCCGCCGCAATGCGCACGCCGTCGGTGGCGAGGAGGCGGTGGAACGTGACCGTAAGGTACTCGCGCAGGACGCCGTAGCGGCTCGCCTTGCCCACGCCCTCGCCGGGGTAGTTCCAGCGCTCTGGGGCCGCCATGGTCGCCAGGGCGCCCAGGAACTCGTCCCAGGAGCCTATCACGGCAAACTGGGCGAGCTCGCGCGCGGGACTCGTTGTGGGAGCCATGCCAAGGGAGGAACCGGCAAGGTCGCTCCAGGCGCCTTCGTCCTCCTTGGGCAGGCCCTCAAGCCCAACGGCCTGGTGCGTGTCTCCCGTGCCGTCGTCGCCGTCCACGTATGCCAGCGCCCAGCGCTTGCCGGCGGTCGCCTTGGAGGAGCGACGCAGCGTCACCATCACGTGCGAGGAGCCGTCCTCCTGCAGGTAGCGCAGCGGGAAGGTGACCTTGCTGCGCGTCCCGCCCAGGGATCCCGTGGATCGGGCAACGCGCCAGTCCTCGTCCAGCACGGACATCACGTCCGCGTCGATGGGCAGGGTGCGGTACAGAAGCTGGAGCAGGCGGTCGGTGCAGTGGACCTCGCTCGCGAAGTCCTGCGGCAGGTCCGCCTGTAGCCTTACGGGGGAGGGGATGTCCGGCGCCGCGACCGCGGGGGTCGCGGGCTCGGCATCGGCGGGGCTCTGCACTACGGCGTCGTGCCGAGCTGCCTTGCGCGCGTGGGTGGAGTCGTGGTGTGCGGCACCGTTGCTGCCCGATGGCTTCGTCTTCGTGTGGGGCGAGAGGGGCCGTGCGCCCTCCGCTCGGGCAACCTCGTCGGCCTCGCGCCTGGCTCCGTCCTCCGCCTCGCGCAGTGCGGCGTCCAGGTCCTCCTCCATGTCACGGTAGGGGTCGTAGGTGATGGTCAGTTTGATTGCGGGCTCGCCGTCCGCCGGGGCGGCCTCCGGGTCGCTGGTGGCGGACTTCGGTGCGGGTGCATGCTCTGCCGGGGCGGAGTTGGCATCCGCGCCCTCGTGCGAGCCGTCTGCGATGGAGGCGGCGTCCGTCTTGGCCCGAGGCTCGCTCGCCTTGGGCGTCTCGCCCGCGACATCCCCCGAGGGCTCCGCCTGCTGCCTTGCCTTGTCAGCCTGGGCTGCTGGCTGGGGCCCCTCCTGCTGTCCCGCGTCTTCAAGCTGCGTCGCCGCGACATTGGGCTTGGGCTGTGGCGATGCCTGCACCGCCTCTGTGGCGCGGTTGCCCGACTCGCTGGCTTGCACCGCCTTGGTTTCGTCGCGCACAACCGTTTCGACCGGCTCCGTCGCACTCGCCACCGACTCAGCGGCCCTCTCGTCGTCCCCGTCTGGCTGCATCGCTGCCTTCTCGGTGCCTGAGCCGCCATGCCTCTCCCTGCGGTGGCGAGGCTTCGCGGGCTTGGGATCCTTACTGCTCTTCTTGTGCTTCCATGCCTTGGCACCCGTTGCCGGAGCCTTCTTCTGGCGCTCCTCCCCGGCGCGTGCCAGCACCTGGTCCCAATCCTCCCGACGCTGCACCGTCACGTAGGCGCGGCCTTTCTTGAACACCGTGAGCTTTATGAACTCCGGCATCTGGGAGAGGAGCTGCTGAACGTCCTCGCAGCCAACGTCGGCGGGATCGACGTCCTCCTCGTCCAGCAGCTCCTCCACCTTGGGGAGGGGCGTCTGGACGCCGACCCCCAGCCGCGTGGAGAAGAGCTGGTAGAAGTACAGTCTGTTGCCGGGTGTGAGTCTGGGCATGATGGGCTCCAAGCTATGTTTGCCCGCCGCGGAGGCGGGGTTGGTGGTATTTCGAGCGCTCATAGGTTACTACCCAATGGGGACCACTCCCCGGCCCACGCGGCCACCTGCATGGCACATTGGGATTGGCGGGTTCGTCCATCTGCGCAAACAAAAGGGGCCGCCACCCGGTTCGTCCCGGGCGGCGGCCCCTTGCAAGGCCCCTGCCAAAGGATGTTGCGTCAGGCTACTCCTCGGAGTCCTCCTCGGCTGCCTCTTCCTCGGCCTCTGCCTCCGCGTCCTCCTCGGCGGCAAGCTCCTCGTCGATCTCGGCCTGCTCCGCCGCGACCTCGTCATAGCGGTCCGAGACCCGCTGGAACAGGTCGTCGTCCAGGATGTCGACCAGCTCGTAGGTCTGGTCCTCCTCGTACTCGTGGTAGCCGTACAGGTACACGTCGTCCGACCCGTCCTCGGGCAGCAGCGCGATGTACTCCTCGCCATCGAGGTCAAACACGCCCTGGACCTCGCAGCGAACCTGGGTGCCGTCGTCAAAGTCGATGTCGATGTAGTCGGTTGCCTCGTCGTTCTCGCTCATGGGATCCTCCCATCGCCGGATGTTCGCAACGTGCATAGACTGGACTCTAACAGGAAGGGACGGCCGGGTGGTGGCGCGGTCGGCAAGTTGGCAAAAACCATCGCGGGAGGTGCCGGATGGCGGACGACGCGGCGGACGGTCGGACGAGGCTGTTCCTGGCGGTGCTGCCCAACGAGCGGGTGAGAGACGAGCTCTGCCACGCGCAGCGTGAGGTTGCGCCGCTACTTGCGAAGGGGAGGCCTACCTCGCGGGGCAACCTCCACCTCACGCTCGCCTTCATTGGCATGTGCGACGCCGGAGAGCGGGAGGCGGCGGCGCGCGCCCTAAGGGTAGCCTGCGGGCAGTCTCGGCCCCTCTCCCTCGCCCTAGGAGGGATGGGCGTGTTCGAGCACGGGCGTGGCGGGGGCGTGGTGTGGCAGGGAGTCGCGGATGGTCCGGGGCTCCAGGGGCTCGCCCGCCTCCAGGCGTCCCTGGTGCAAGCCCTCGCCGACCAGGGGCTGGGTGACCGTCTCCCCGACACCGCAAGCCAGTTTTGCCCGCACATCACGCTCTTCCGCGGCGCCCGGCCAAAGGGCGGCTGGCAGCCGGTGGTGGGGGATGGGGGAGAGGGGCGCCTCTCCTCTCCCCTGGCTCATCCCGTCGGCACGCTTGAGTTTGAGGTCCGCTCGGCGAGCCTGATGTGGAGCCACCATCCCGAGGGTGGCGAGCTAACCTACGACGAGCTGCTTCGCGTGCCCCTGGGCGGCGCCTGAGCCGCACCCTCCCCGTCCGACGTGCGGTATCATCGCCCCAGCCTGCGCATGGGGTGCGGGCCAAAGGGACGGGGGTTGCCATGCCCAAGGGTCGCATGGAGGCGTTTAGCGACGGCGTCATCGCCATCATCATCACGATCATGGTGCTGGGGATATCCGCCCCGGAGGGCTCTGGGATGGCAGATCTGCTTTCGCTCGGTCCCGCCGTCATCTGCTACGCGGTCAGCTTCGTGGGCGTGGGGACGTACTGGAACAACCACCACCACCTCCTCAACCTGGTGCAGCGCACCACGGGGCGCATGCTGTGGTCCAACCTCCTGTTCCTGTTCGTGCTCTCGTTCTTCCCCCTCGCCACCGACTGGATCCAGAAGACCGACTTCGCGGCCCTGCCCACCACCTGCTACATCGTGCTCAACATGCTGGTCTCGCTCTCGTACATGAACCTGGAGCGTGTGATCCGCAACGCCGTGAGCTGCCAGCTCTCCATCAGCGGCATGAGCGAGCTGCAGCACAAGTCGCTCGCCAAGGAGCGCTGGACGCTGGGGCTCGAGGCCGTGGCGCTTGTCCTTGCCATCGCGCTCCCCACCACGCACCTGGCGTTCGTCGCGATGGTCCTCGCTTTCTCGCTGTGGGTCATCCCCGACCTCAGGATTGCGCGACTGTTCGACGCCCTGGCGACCTACGAGGACGACGAGGGGTAGCCTCTCGCCCACCCGCGTTCGTAGCGTCGCCCCCACGGCCTACAATCGTGGTTTGGCCCACGGCGCTTAGTGGGCGCTGGGGGAGAGACGAGCGGGGAGGAGTGCCCCATGCCAACCATGGAGGACGCGCGGCAGGCGCTCTCGCGCTACTTTGGCTACGAGTCGTTCAGGCCTGGGCAGGCGGAGGTCATCTCGTCCATCCTCGACGGGCGGGACAGCCTGGCGGTCATGCCCACGGGTGCCGGCAAGTCGGTGTGCTACCAGATACCGGCGACGCTCCTTGGTGGCCTCACGCTGGTGGTGTCGCCGCTCATCTCGCTCATGGGAGACCAGGTGCGCTCGCTCAAGGAGGCGGGCCTCCGGGGCTCGTACCTCAACTCAACGCTCAACCCGCGGCAGCAGGAGATCGTGATGCAGCGGGCGCTGGACGGCTGGTACGACGTCATGTACGTTGCCCCGGAGCGCCTGCGGGACGGTCGGTTCCTGGATTTTGCCAGCCGGGCGAGCGTGCCCCTGGTGGCGGTGGACGAGGCGCACTGCGTGAGCCAGTGGGGCCAGGACTTCCGCCCGGCCTACCGGGGGATTGCGGGGTTTGTGGACGCCCTGCCCAAGCGCCCGGTGGTCGCGGCGCTCACTGCCACCGCCACCGCCCGCGTGCGCGCGGACATCGTCTCTCTTCTTGGTTTGCGCGACCCAACGGTGCAGGTCAACGGGTTCGACCGCCCCAACCTCACGCTCTCCTCCTTCGAGCTCACGCCCAAGGCGCGCGAGCGGTGGGTGGTCTCGTATGCGCTGTCCCATCGTGACCAGAGCGGCATTGTGTACGCGACAACGCGAAAGAAGGTCGACGCGCTGGCGGATGCCCTGCGTGACGCCGGGGTGCGGGCCGTCGCCTACCACGCCGGCTACGACAACCAGAGTCGCTCCGCCGCCCAGGAGGCATTTGTGAGGGATGACGCCCAGGTCATGGTCGCCACCAACGCATTTGGCATGGGCATCGACAAGTCCGACGTCCGCTACGTGGTCAACGTGGGCCTGCCCCTGTCGCTCGAGGAGTACTACCAGGAGGCGGGTCGCGCGGGGCGCGACGGGGAGCCCGCCGAGTGCTTCCTGCTGTGGAGCCGCGGCGACATCCGCACCTGCCACTTCCTGATCGACAACACGGAGTTCCCGCCCGAGACCACGCGTGCGGACCGGGAGCGCCTCCTCGCCAGCCGCAACGCCCTGCTCTCCAAGATGATCGGCTACGCCATGAGCGACACCTGCCTGCGCAGGAGGGTCCTCACCTACTTTGGGCAGGCGGTCCCTCCCTCGGACGGAGGATGCGGCGGCTGTTCGGTGTGCAGGCACCTCTCGCCCGACGACTACCTGGGTGCGGTGCGTTCCCGCACCACCTTCGGCCGTGGCGCGCGCGAGCGCGAGCTTCCCAGCGAGGCGGAGGTCACCGACGAGGACGAGCGCCTGTTCCAGCGCCTGAGGGCGCTGCGAAAGTCCCTGGCCGACGAGGCGGGCGTGCCCCCGTACGTGGTCTTCTCCGATGCCACGCTCCGTGCCATGGTGCGTCGCAGGCCCACCACGCGCGACGAGCTCCTGCAGGTCTCGGGTGTGGGCAAGACCAAGCTCCGCCGCTACGGGGACGAGTTCCTGAGCGAGCTCAGGGGAGAGTAGCGCCCCCAGGCGGGGTGGCCCACCGCCGTGGCAGAACGCTTGCGGCAACGTTGTCGGGGCATGGCCCGCGCGCTGGTAGACTTGGGGTGGACGCACCGGTCGCACCAAGGCACACGGAAGGCGAGTGATCCCATGATCTACACCGTCACGCTCAACCCAGCGCTTGACAAGACCGCCCAGGTGGACGGCTTCACCCTCGATCGCGTCAACCGGATCTCGCAGCTTCGCAGCGACCCGGGCGGCAAGGGCATCAACGTCTCAAAGGTCATCCGCCAGCTGGGTGGCACCAGCGTCGCCTACGCCGTCCTGGCGGGCAACACCGGCAATACCATCGCCGCCATGCTGGCCGACCAGGGCATTGAGCTCCGCAGCTTCCAGGTCGAGGGAGAGACGCGCACCAACCTCAAGGTCGTGGACCCCACGGGAGACACCCACACCGACATCAACGAGCCCGGCCCCGAGGTGAGCGACCAGATGCTGGACGGCATGCTGGCGCAGCTCGTGGACGTCGTGAAGCCCGGCGACATCACGGTTCTCTCCGGCTCGCTCCCGCGCGGGGCAAGCCCCAGGACGTACGCCACGTGGGTCTCGGCCCTCAAGGAGGCGGGCGCCAAGGTCTTCCTCGACGCCGACGGCGACAAGCTGGTGGCGGGCATCTCCGCCGGCCCGTACCTCATCAAGCCCAACGAGATCGAGCTCGGCTTCATGCTGGGCCGCAAGCTCGACACCGACGACAAGGTCGCGGAGGCTGCGCGCGAGCTCGTGGAGAAGGGGCTGGACAACGTTGTCGTTTCCATGGGTGGCGCCGGTGCCATGTTCGTGAGCCGCGACCACGTGGTGAAGGGTGGCTCCGTCAAGGTGCCCGTGGGCTCCACGGTTGGCGCGGGCGACTCTGTGGTGGCGGCGCTCGCCTACGCGGAGGACCTGGGCATGGGGCTGGATGACACCGTCAGGCTCGCGATGGCAACCGGCGCCGCCAACGTGATGCAGTCCGGCACGCAGGCGGCCCCCCGCGACCTCGTCGACTCCCTCGTGGACAAGGTTAGCGTCACCAGGCTGTAGGCGGACCGTCGTCGTTTGCGCGATTGCCTGGGGGAGAGGTCACTCCCACCATGGCCAAAGCCCATGCAGATGGCAGCCGCCCCCGTCCCTCTTGGGAGACGGGGGCGGCGTTTGTCTCGCCCATTACCCCTCGCGCTTTCCCATTGCGCGCTTTGCCCTGAGGTTGCGCAGGTTGGTGACCGTGCCCTCCATGCCATGGGGGACGTACGACAGGTTGGTGAGGTCCTGCGGCAGGTACTCTGCCAGACTCAGTTCGGCGGTCTGCTCCACGTGCTCGGGGGCGGGTCCGGGGACTGCCTCCAGCCCAAAGACCGTGGCACCCTGTGCCGAGAGGCGCTCCTCGTACCAGCTCATGGGGTCGTCCGGACGGTCGCGGCGGGCGTCGGAGCTTCGCCACGTCAGGCGGTATCCCGCCAGGTCAAACTGCGTGAGCGAGAAGTCGAACAGCGGCTGGCTGTCCGTCTTGAGCACCACGCTCCCGCCGGGTGCGAGCACCGTGCGGTAACGCATCAGCTGGTCGAGGTGGGTCAGACGCTGCCAGGCATCGCGCTTCTTGGGAAAGGGCGTGGGAAAGTTGAGGATGATGCGGTCCACCTCGCCGGGGGAGAAGAGCTCGTCCACCGCTGACCCCAGCGCCGGCACCAGCACCAGGTTGTCCAGGCCGCCCTCAACCGCCTTCTGCGCGGCGTAGGCGATGCAGATGGGCTCGGCGTCTATCCCCACGAACAGCACGTTGGGCTCCCGAGCGGCGGACTCCGCGGCAAAGCCGCCCTTGCCGCAGCCAAGGTCCACCCTGAGCTCGCGGAACGCTTGCCTGCCGTCCAGGGGTGTGCACGCCTCGCGCCATGCGCCCGCGTACGAGCGGGGGTCGGTTTCGATGGCGTCCCGGTAGCGCTCCAGGCGCTCCTCCAGGACAAAGTGCTTGGGAAGTCGTGCGTGAAGCGCGTGCATGCGGTGCCAATCTGCGAGGTGGGCTGCGAACGGGTTCGATTCTAGGCCAGCCGAGTCCCTTCGTCGCGCGGCGGGCCATCCCGTCCGGGGTCGGCCGTATGATGGCACGGTATCCCAACGGAAGGGTCAACATGGAACAGGAACAGCCGCGCGAGTCGAGCTTCCTCGCGCTTCTCTCCAGGCTCAAGTACATCGAGCGCTGGGCGCTCATGCGCAGCTCGCGCCCAGAAAACTTGGGGGAGCACTCGCTTGAGGTCGCGATGATCGCGCACGCGCTGTGTGTGATTGGCAACCAGCGTTACGGTCGTCACCTCGACGCCGAGCGCGCCGCGCTCGTGGGCATGTACCACGATGCGTCAGAGATCATTACGGGGGACATGCCCACGCCCGTCAAGTACGCCAACGGCACGCTCCGTGAGGCGTACCGGGCCGTGGAGGACTCCGCGCAGGAGAGGCTCCTGCAGACGCTGCCAAACGACCTCCGTCCGGTCTACGAGGGAATCTTCAAGTCGGACGGGAGCGAGGGCGATGCCCTCCTCCGCCGCCTGGTGAAGGCGGCGGACAAACTCAGCGCTCTCATCAAGTGCCTGGACGAGCGGAGTGCCGGCAACACGGAGTTCGTCACCGCAGAGAGGACCACCCGTGCCGCGCTCGACCAGATGGCGACCGAGCTGCCCGAGGTCCGCGACTTCATGAACGAGTTCCTGCCATCCTACGGACACACGCTGGACCAGCTACTGTATGCCTCGCGGCCCGTCCCTCGGGGGGTGCCACCCGGTGCGACGCCCCTACGTGACGGAGGGGCTAGTTCCGGGGCCAAGGACCCCTACGGACGAAGTGCTCAAAGAAGGGGAGAGGAGCGTGTGCCACGCACGAGTCCGAGCTGACTCGCGCTGCGGCAGCAATGGTTCCGGTGGATTCCGCCCTCAGGGAGTAGGCCGTTTGCTCCATGGGGAGTCCCTGCTGATCCTGCCTCCCCTCCGGGATCTGCCTGACGGAGAAGTGCTCGCGAGGACTCGCTTAGCTACGACTCCCGCACGGGAAAAGAGCCCATGGAATGGGGGAATGGCACCTGCCGCCGGCAGCCAAAGCCCGATACGAGTGCCTCCCCGTGGAAGGACGGCCTGCGGAGCCGTACAAATCCGACGTTACCCCAGTTGAGGGGTCATCAGTGAACGCCCATCGCCCGTTCTGTGACGGCAAACTCCCAAAGTGAGCACTCACGCAGGAGTTCGTTGCCAAACGGGCCCCTCTCGGGGATTGAATGGCAGGGGGAGCCGGAAATGAGCACTCGTATCTGGAGCTAGCTGCCACAATTAAAATTATGATGTGAGTCCTACTGGGGGAACGCGATCCTCGCCCATCTCTCTGGCAGGCGTCTTTCGGCGCAAGTGCTCGCATCGGGGGACTTTTGCCAGTGGGTCCACCAAGGGGGGCAACTCGCAACGCGACTTGCACCTGGTAGGGGGGAAGGCCCTCATAGGGAGGGTCATGCTGCCTGGCGCCTACGGGGGCCAGCTTGTCCAGGAGGTGGATGATCCGTCCCATTCTTAGCCTATTGATGTCCCGCGGTTACCGTGGTGGCGTGGGACTCAGGGGGCTGTGCCATCTCTTGAGCCGCCCCGTGTCAGAAGGTACGTCCCGTGTGTACGCGTGGGACGAGATTTTCGACGGAGGAGGGGCTCCCAGCCTCTGAGAGATGGACCCTACGTCAGAAACCTTATCCCGTGTGTACACACACTGCGAGGGTTTTGGCAGATGGGGCTCTCCCGGCACCGCGAATGTCAGAAGCTCCGTAGCGTGTGTACGCACGGGACGTACCTTCTGACAAAGAGGGGGCGCCCCGCGTGGGACGCCCCCTCCTGGTTCGCTCGTATAGTCCTTGCGACTAGTCCTCCTGCACGTCCTGCAGCGTGTTCATGAGGGCGGGCGTGACCTGCTTCTTGCGGCTCACCACGCCCGGCAGCGTCGCGATGCCGTCGACGGGCTGCACGTTGAAGGCGCGCGCGACGATGTCCTCGGCGCCCTCGCCGTAGTACAGCATCTCGGTGGTCTGGCTCTTCACGTCCGTGAACATGTAGAACACCAGAGGCAGCTCGTCGTTTGCCGCGCCCTCCTTGAGGTACGGGCCAACCAGTGCCTCCGCCGCCTTGCGGCTGTTCTCGGTCATGAAGCTGCCCTGGCCCACGCCAAAGCGGGCGTTGCCACGGGAGAAGATCTTGAAGTCCTGGTGGAAGACCTCCTCCGCCGTGCGCCCGGTCAGCTCTGCGCCGGCGTCGAACATCTGGTCCGCGTACTCGTCCACGTCCTCGCCGCAGATCTTGGCGAGCGCGCGGCCTGCCTTCTCGTCAAAGGGCGTGCAGGTGGGGGAGCGGAAGCACAGGGTGTCGGAGAGGATGGCGCTCATCATCAGGCCGGCGATGCTCTTGGGGATCTCAACGTCCTGCTCGTTGTACATCTTGTACAGGATGGTGCAGGTGCAGCCAACGGGCTCGTTGCGGAACATCGCGGGCGCGGAGGTCTCGATGGAGCCGATGCGGTGGTGGTCCACGATCTCCATGATCACGGCCTGCTCAAGGCCGTCGACCGCCTGGGAGCGCTCGTTGTGGTCCACGAGGATGATGTGCTTCTTGTTCACGTTGAGCAGGTTGGGGGTGCTCACCAGTCCTGCGTAGCGACCGTCCTCGTCCAGCACGGGGAAGAAGCGGTGGCGCGACTGCGTGATGGTCTTGCGGGCGTCGTCCACGGTGGAGTTGACCGAGAAGCTCAGGACGTCCTTTGCGGGGAGCATCTTGGCGCGCACGGGCGTGGACATGCTGATCAGGCGAGCGGCCGCATACGTTGAGTAGGGCGTGGTGATGACCGAGCAGCCGTTCCTCTCCGCCGCCTCCTGCACCACGTGCGAGAGCTCGGCGCCGTTGCACACGATGAGGCAGCTCGCGCCGCTCTCCACGGCAAAGCGCTGGGTCTCGTAGCGGTTGGTCACCAGGACGATGTCGCCCTTCAGGATGTTGCCCTCCATCATCTCGGGCGTGGTGCCCACAACGACGTTGCCGCTCTCCACACAGGCGCCCTCGTCGCCCATGACCATCTCGCCCTTGAGCGTCTCGACGATGTTGGCGTACCTGGTCTTGGACTCCGAGACCACCGTGGTGTCAAACACGTCCATGTTGGCATTGGCGATGTCCTTCACCGCGATGATGCCCTCAAGGCCACCCTTCTCGTCGGTGATGGGGAGCGTGTCAGTCTTGGTCTCGCCCATGAGGTTCCAGGCGGAGAACAGGCTGGTCTCTCGGTCGATGCCCGCCATGTGCTGGATCTGGATGTCCTTGATCTGCGGGCGAACGCTGGTGATGAGCTGGGGCTCGGGCACGCCAAAGTGCTTGAGCACAAACGCGGTCTCGCGGTTGATGGTGCCTGCGCGGCGCGGCTCGTACTCGATGTCGCTCGTCTGGTTCTTGAGGTATGCAAGGGCTATCGCGCTGCAGATGCTGTCGGTGTCAGGGTGCAGGTGACCGATGATGTTGACCTTGCGGATTGCCTCGGGCATGTGACTCTCCTTGTCTCGCCGCCAGTGGGGGCCGGTGGCACAGTGTTGGTGATACAAGGATTGTGCCACGTGCGCTGGCGCATTTCCCAAAAAAGCCCGCTTGCCGCGTCGGGGGAGAGGGGCGACGGCACAAATGCACGTAGGATGCACATTTGGGCGACAGCTCCCCGCGGGCCAAAGGTCCGTGCGGTTCTGCCGGCATCGTCTGCGCCCAGCGCTGGCAGACGTGGGGCTCCCACGCTGCGATTGATGCCGTAATCTGGCTTTCCTAGGTGTAATATGATGAAAATATGGTGAAACCGTGTGCTATGCTTTCTCGGTTTGCACGATGCGTTTCTCAAACACCAATAAACATGACTCAAACGTAGCAGGGAGGTCAGATGAGGTACATGGGCTCGGGCGGCAGGCCAATCGTCCAGTCGTTCCTCGGCGTCGTCTCCCTGGTGGTTCTGGTCGTGAGCATCGTCGTCCTCGCCGCAGCCATCGCCCATTTCGCATTTGGCCTCGACGTCCTGGGCGGCTTGGGCAACGTGCTGTTTGGCGGCAAAGGAGTCCTGGACGCGGGGGCTCCGGCAGTGGCTCTCGTCTTTGTCGTCAACCTGATCGCCGCCGCCGTCTCGGGAGCCCTGGGGCTGCGAGCCTCGCGCCGTCGCAGGTTTGCCCTCCCCGCCGCGGTCTCTGCGGCAGCTTGGCTCACGCTCTCCGTCGTGGGCATTGGATTCACCGTCTTCGTGGGCGGAATCGTGGGGAGCGTCCCGGCGTACGTGTGCAATATCGCCGCCGCCATCCTGTGCGTGTTCCTCGGCCTTGCGGTCAACGCGGAGGCATAGCGGGGGTTAGCGCGGCATGCGGTCGTGGTTGACGGGGCGGTAGAACAACTCGCGCGTCTCGTCCGCGTCTCTCGCCTGCCCCAGCGCCCACATGGTCTTTGCCACCAGCGCCTCGGTGGTCATGTCGTCTCCCTTGAGGATGCCCGGGTGCTCGGCGTAGTCGTGGCCCACCTCGTAGACCCCCAGGTCCATGCCCTCCTCGTTCACCTGCGTGGTCAGCACCAGCGTGCGACCTGACCCCACCCAGTCAAAGATTGCGCGCTTCCACGAGCCGCCCTCGTACTCGGGGATGCCCCCAATGCCAAAGGTCTCGAGGATGACCGCCTGGTAGTCGCGGGAGAGAAGGTCCAGGATGCTCGGCTGTAGCTCGGGCGTCAGGCGCAGCACCACCACGCGCTCGTCCAGGCAGCGGTAGAAGGTGGGGCGAGAGGAGCCGTCCCCATTGGGTAGGGGCTCGTCCTCCTGTCTCGTGATCGACATTCCCATGGCGACGTCCCGCACCACGCGGTTGCCACGGATGACCGCGGGAAGCGGGTAGTTCACGCTGGTGAAGGCGTTGTAGCTCATGGTGCGCTGCTTGTGGGCGCGCGTCCCGGCGATGACCTTGCCGCCAAAGACCACGCTCACGTCGCGCGAGCCGGGCGTCGTCGCATACAGCACCGAGTGGTACAGGTTGAGCTTGGCGTCGGTGAACGGGTTTGCCATGGGCTGCTGGGAGCCCGTGAGCACGATGGGCTTGGGGCTGTCCTGCACCAGGTAGCTCAGCGCCGCCGCCGTGTATGCCATGGTATCCGTGCCGTGCAGGACCACAAAGCCGTCGTAGTCGTCGTAGGCGTCCTCTATAACGTCGCGTATGCGCAGCCAGTCGGTGGGGCGCATGTTGGTGCTGTCTATGTTCATGGGCTGAACAAAGCCCACCTCTGCCACGTCTGCCAGCTGCGGCACGTAAGCAGCTATCTCGGCGCCGGTCAGCTGGGGCGAGAGGCCCCGATCGTCCTGCATCGAGGCGATCGTGCCGCCCGTGGCGATGATGAGGACCCTCCTCATGCGCGCCCCCGCCCTGCAAGGGCCTCGACCTTGAGCGCGATGCCCTGTGCCGTCTCGCGCGTGGCGACCACCTTGTCGGCAACGCACAGGATGACCGCCTCGCGGCAGGTGGGCGGCGTTGGCGTGAGGGGGAACATGTGGTGACGGACCATGTTCTGCTCCACCGGCCCTATGCCAAAGTCGCGGACGGCGTTGCTGCAGGCGGTGCCGGGGTGCGTGAAGCCGTGGAGCCGGTGGCTGGGGTCGCTCACGTGCCAGTCGTACAGAAAGTAGTCGTGGAGAAGCGCCCCGCGCACGAGGGCACGCTCGTCCACGGGCAGCCGTGTTGCCTGCGCCATGCGCACGCAGGCGCGCGTCACCGCCAGCGAGTGGGCGCACACGCTCGTGGTCCCGTGCTGGATGCAGTGCCTCTCCACGTCCATTCCCGCCGAAGCGAGAATGTCCTCGCCGTGGCGGGCGATCAGCTCCGTTGGCGTCGCCTCGCGCTGTATGGGCAGCCTTGCGTCCCCGTGCCCCATGCGGCCTCCTCTCCTCTCCTTGCGGCGTCCATTGTATGCGACGGTACCCGTGGCGCCCGGTCGCGCGTCAGGAGGTGAGGGCACACGCCCCGCGGGGAGGGTCGGAACCACATCGCCCTCACATCTCGCCCGCCCGCACACCGTAGAATGTCCCCTGGATCCATCACCGAGCCCCGCAAAGGAGCAGCATGGCAGAGTTCATTTACCAGATGTACAAGGCCCGCAAGGCGTTTGACGACAAGGTCGTGCTCGACGACGTCACCATGGGCTTCTTCCCCGGCGCCAAGATCGGCGTGGTGGGCCCCAACGGCATGGGCAAGTCGACCCTGCTCAAGATCATGGCCGGCATGGAGGAGGTCTCCAACGGCGAGGCGCGCCTCTCGCCCGGCTACTCGGTGGGCATCCTGCTGCAGGAGCCCCCTCTGGACGAGGACAAGACCGTGGGCGAGAACATCCGCGAGGCCTTTGGCGACGTCCTTGCCAAGGTCGACCGCTTCAACCAGATCGGCGAGGAGATGGCCGACCCCGACGCCGACTACGACGCCCTCATGGCCGAGATGGGACGCCTTCAGGACGAGATTGACGCGGCCAACGGCTGGGACGTCGACAGCCAGCTTTCGCAGGCGATGGACGCCCTTCAGTGCCCCGACCCCGACGAGCCGGTGACCCACCTCTCCGGCGGCGAGCGCCGTCGCGTCGCGCTGTGCAGGCTGCTGCTGCAGGCGCCCGACCTGCTGCTGCTGGACGAGCCCACCAACCACCTGGACGCCGAGAGCGTTCTGTGGCTGGAGCAGTTTCTCAAGAACTACCAGGGAGCCGTCCTGGCAGTGACGCACGACCGCTACTTCCTCAACAACGTCGCCGAGTGGATCTGCGAGGTCGACCGCGGCACGCTCTACCCGTACAAGGGCAACTACTCCACCTACCTCGAGACCAAGTCCGCGCGCATGGAGGCGGAGTCCAAGCAGAGCGCCAAGCTCGCCAAGAAGATGAAGAGCGAGCTGGAGTGGGTGCGCAGCTCCCAGAAGGCGCGCCAGGCAAAGAGCAAGGCCCGTCTCGCCGCCTACGAGCAGATGGAGGCCGAGGCGCAGCGCGTGACCAAGGTCGACTACACCGACATCCACATCCCCGTCGGTCCCAGGCTGGGATCCAAGGTGCTGGAGGCCAAGGGGCTCTGCAAGTCGTTTGGCGACCGCGTGCTGATGCACGACCTCAGCTTCACCCTGCCCCGCAACGGCATCGTGGGCGTCATCGGCCCCAACGGCGTGGGCAAGTCCACGCTGTTCAAGATGATCGTGGGGCAGGAGGCACCCACCTCCGGCGAGCTCGACCTGGGCGAGACGGTCAAGATCAGCTACGTTGACCAGAACCGCGAGGGGATCGACCCGCAGAAGAACGTGTGGGAGGTCGTCTCCGGTGGCAACGACTACATCCAGGTGGGCGACCAGGAGATTCCCAGCCGCGCGTACGTGAGCGCCTTCGGCTTCAAGGGGACCGACCAGCAGAAGCGAGCTGGCGTGCTCTCGGGAGGCGAGAGGAACCGCCTCAACCTGGCCCTGACCCTTCGCCAGGGCGGCAACCTGCTGCTGCTGGACGAGCCTACCAACGACCTGGACACCGAGACCCTGGAGAGCCTGGAGGAGGCACTCCTCGCCTTCCCCGGCTGCGCGGTCATCACCAGCCACGACCGCTGGTTCATGGACCGCATCGCCACGCACATCCTGGCATGGGAGGGCACGGACGAGGACCCCGGCAGCTGGCGCTGGTTTGAGGGCAACTTCGAGGACTACCAGCGCGACCGCGAGAAGAGGCTGGGGCCGGACCTCTCCAAGCCGCACCGGCTGCACCGCAAGCTCACCAGGGACTAGCGCCAAGGCAGCCGCGGCGGGGAACGTCTCCCGCCGCGGTTTTTCTGCCCCTACGACGAGGACGCCGCGGCGAGCCCCTCTGCGAGGGGACGCGACAGATCGAGGTCCATGTCCACCGAGGTCGAGATGCCCGCCACCTGGCCCGTGGACGCGTACTGCCAGATGGCGAACGCCATGTCGAGCGTGGGCGCAGAGGTGTACGAGGCATACCAGTACCCGTACGTGTAGAGGGATGCCGCGTCCATCCGGGCGAGGTCCGACTGGTTCCCGTATACGATCGCCGTGCGCCCGCTGGCCTCGATCGTCTGGCAGAAGGCGTCGGCAACGGCGCGCATCTGGTCCTTGGACAGGGTGTAGATGCGCGACCCCTGGTTGCCCGTGGGCTCGTAGTCAAAGGCGACGGGGTACGAGAGGGACACGCCCCGCAGCTTCTGCAGCACGTACTGGGCCTCCTCGACGGCCTCGGCCTCGGTCGTTGCCTGCGAGTAGAAGTATGCGCCCAACTCCACGCCCGCCGCCTGCGCACCCGCCACGTTCTGCTCGAACTTGGCGTCCTCCACGATGGTGCCGTTGCTCGATCCGCGGTAGCCCACGCGCACGAAGGCAAAGCCGATCCCGTCTGCCCTCACCGACCCCCAGTCGATGTCTCCCTGGTGCTCGGAGACGTCGATGCCCACGCGGCTCTCGGTCACGCCGTCCACCACGTAGCGCGGCCGGCCGTCCAGGCCAAACGAGAGGCTGGACCAGTCGAAGGGGTTGGTATAGGCCACCGACGAGCTGGGGAGGGCCGAGCCGGCGAAGCTGCCGGCGGAGGATTCGGAGACCAGGACCCTGGAGACCGCCAGGACCACGATGCAGGCGATGGCGGCGATTATCATGATGCGCCCGATGATTCGGGCGGCTCCCGACGGTCGTGCGGAGTGCCTGCCAGCATGCGAGGACCCGCGTGACGCCTTCTTCTTTGGTGCCGTCTTGGTGCCGTGCGAGGTCGTCTTGCCGGCGTGCTTGGACGAGTGCCTCCCGCCGCCGGTCGTGGCCTTCTTTGTACCCTTCGAGGCCTGCGGGCCCTTCGATGAGCCAGACGAGGAGGCCCCATGCCCCGCTGCGCCGGCCTTCGCCTTGCCTCCCCGCCTGACCTTGGCTGCCATGGGCCTCTCCCTCGCTCGCGTCTGACTACGTATACCACGATGGCGGGGCGCCGCGGCCTGCGTCCCCTGCCCTCCGCGTCACCTCCTCGGGACGGTGCGACGTATCATGTCCTCGTGCGGGGAAGGCCCCGAGGCCAAGAGTGGGGGAGGAACGATGTCTGGTGACGCCCTGACCAACACGCCCAAGCTGGGGTTTGGGCTCATGCGACTTCCAAGGCTCAAGAGCGGCAAGATCGACGTGGAGCAGACCTCCCAGATGGTCGACATGTTCCTCGATGCCGGGCTCACCTACTTTGACACGGCGTACGTGTACGAGGGCTCCGAGGAGGCGACAAGGAAGGCCCTGGTGGAGCGCCATCCCCGTGACTCGTTCACGCTGGCGAGCAAGATCAACGCGCGCCTGGGGTGCGTAGACGCCAAGACGTGCAAGGCGCAGCTCCAAGAGTCGCTCCGTCGCACGGGCGCGGGCTACCTCGATTTCTACCTGCTCCACGCGCTCCAGTCGTCCAACCGCGATAACTACGACCGCTACGGCATCTGGGACTTCGTACGCGAGCAGAAGAAGCGCGGAGTCGTCCGTCACGTTGGGTTCTCGTTCCACGACTCGCCGCAGATGCTGGACGAGCTGCTCACCCTCCATCCGGAGGTCGACTTCGTGCAGCTGCAGATCAACTACGCCGACTGGGAGAGCCCCACGGTCTTCTCGCGCGAGAACTACGAGGTGGCCCGCAGCCACGGCAAGCCGGTGGTGATCATGGAGCCCGTCAAGGGCGGCAGGCTCGCCAACCCTCCGAGGGAGGTTGCGCAGATCCTTCGCCATGCCAATCCCGACGCGTCCCTAGCCAGCTGGGCCATTCGCTTCGCTGCCTCGCTCGACGGCGTCATGACCGTCCTGAGCGGCATGTCCACGCTGGACCAGGTGAGGGACAACGTGGGTTACATGGGGGACTTCCGCCCACTCGACCAGGGGGAGCGCGAGGCGGTTGAGCGCGCCCGGCAGGCGCTTGCGGGCGTGGAGCAGGTTCCCTGCACTGCCTGCCGCTACTGCGTGGAGGGGTGCCCCAGGGACATCCCCATCCCAGACGTGTTCGAGGCCTTGAACCAGGAGCTCCTGTGGGGCAATCCCACGCGTGCGCGCAAGGAGTACGCGGAGGCAGTTCGCGGACATGGTGGGGCAGGGGACTGCATAGGGTGCCGTCGCTGCGAGGGCACCTGCCCACAGCACATCGAGGTCACATCGTGGCTCCGCAGGGCGGCCCGGGACCTGGCGTAGGCTCGTCTGGCATGGCCGTCGAGCACGGGCATCACGTGGGCGCCCGTGGCTTGTGGCGAGTGTCGTCTCGTCCGGCGGCTAGTCGCTGCCGGACGACGAGGGTGCCGCCTTCGCGTCCTCGCCGCTCCTGGTGACCGAGATCGCGTCATTGGCGGCGGAGAGGTCCAGGTCGATGTCGACGTTGCCCTCGATGCCGTCCACGGTTCCCTCGTCGGTGTACTGCCACAGCACAAAGTTGAGGTCCATCGTGGGATGCGAGCCGTACTCCGCGTACCAGAAGCCATACTTGGCGAGGTCGCCTAGGTTGTACAGCGACAGGTCCGCGGAGTTGCCGTAGATGATCGTTGAGTAGCCGCTGCTCCAGATCCTGTTGCAAAACGCCTTTGCCACCTTCGTCATCTGGTCGGCGGAGAGGTTCGAGACCCTCGTGCCGCTGGAGTCGTTGGTCGGCTCAAAGTCGAAGGCGACGGGATAGTCGAGCGATGTCCCATCGAGCATCTGGAGCGTGAGGTCCGCCTCCTCGCGGGCCTCCTCCTCGGTTGTTGCCTGGGAGTAGAAGTACACGCCCACCTTGAGCCCCGCCGCCTTGGCGTCGCTCAGGTTCTGCTTGAAGTTGGAGTCGGCGCGCACCTTTGCCCCAATCGACTCCCGGTAGCCCACGCGGAGGTACACAAACTGTATTCCGGCGGCCTTGACCTTCTCCCAGTCGATGTCACCCTGATGCTGGCTCACGTCGATGCCCAGAACCGACTTGGTGCTTCCGTCCACGGCGTAGCTGTAGTAGGAGCCGCTGGTGTCCAGGTTGGTCCAGTCGTACGGCTGCTTCAGAAGGGTCGGGCTGTCTGCGGCTGCAAACTGCAGGCCAACGAGGCCGTTGGGCTGCGAGATGTCCGCGTTCTGATCCTGTGCAGAGGAGTCCTCGACCAACGTATCGTCCTGTGGCGCCAGGAGCGAGGGATGTGTCACGGCCAGCGCAACCACGGCGACGATTGCCGCGGAGACCAGGGCAATGGGGAGAAGGAGCTTCCTCCTGCGCTCGCGGCGCATCTGCTCCCTCTGGTTGGGCCGTTGGTTTGCGATGGCCTCGTTCGCCGTGCGCATGGCGCGGTCCTCGCTCGACCTGCGCGCGTACGGCTGCTCCCTCCTGCGCTCGGGGCGCTGCTGCGTGCGACGGGGCTCTCCAGGTGCGCGCGTCGGACGGGGACGCGGCCGCTCCTCGCGAATCCTACGCGGAGCCTCGCGGGGCGTGGCAGTCCTCCGCGATGGACGTGCGGCGGAACGGGCGGTGCCCCTGACCTCGGAGCGGTCGGTGCCCCGCCCGCCGGAGGATTGGCGCTCGCCGTACGGGCGCGCGGCTCCCCTTGGGCGAGAGCCCGCCGACCTCCCCCGGGGCGTCCCGGACGAGCGTCGCCTGTCCCTGTCCTGGTCGCGTGGCGTCACTAGATCACCACTCCGTCGCAGTGGTCGATCTCGTGTTGAATCGCCTCGGCCTCAAGGCCCTCAAACCGACCCGTCCTCGCCCGCATGGACGAGTCCTGGTACTCCACGGCGATGCGGCGCCACCTGGTGGCCGGCCTGGTTCCCTCAAGGCAGAGGCAGCCCTCCTCCGTCTGATAGGGGCCCTCGTGCCAGACGATGCTGGGGTTGTACATCACGCGTGGCCTTCCATTGCGGTCGAGAACCGCGATGATGCACACACGTTCCCCAATCATGTTGGCCGCCATGCCCACGCAGCCGTCCGAGTGGGCGGCGAGCGTGTCGGCGAGGTCTGCGCCTATCGCCAGGTCGTCTGCGGTTGCCTGCCGGGAGGAGCGGGCGAGCAGGATGCGCGAGCGCACGATGTCACGAACCAAGGTCCCTCCCGTCTTCGCATGCGGATTCCCCCATTCTCCCAGAAGAGGATAGCGAACCCATGGAGAAGGGGCCGTCTCGCATGCCGTTGCCGGCGGCCTGCCGCCTTGAGCGCCTTCAGCCACTCTTGGCCAGCTTGCGGCACGAAGCACCTATTGTCCGGGGTCGAGGGTATACTGCAAAATACCTCGTACCTCGCACTATGAAAGGAGCGACGATGTCGGCGCGACCGCTTCACGGAGTCAACCTCACGGGCTGGCTTACGCTCGAGCCGTGGGTGACCCCCTCGCTTTTCGTCGACTCCGGGGTGCTCGACGAGGCGGCACTCGTCAGCTCCATCGGTCGCGAGGACTACCAGGGGCTCGTCCGCGCCCATCGCGCGGACTTCATGTCTCAGTCGGACTTCCTGCAGATCGCCTCGCGCGGGTTCAACGCAGTGCGCCTCCCCGTCCCCTGGTACGTCTTTGGGGACGACGGTCCCACGCCCGGTCCCTTCGTCGGCTGCATCGAGCTGGTGGACGACGCCTTTGATTGGGCGGACGAGATTGGCCTCAAAATCGTGCTCGACCTCTGCATCAACCCGGGCGTGCGGGGGGCGGAGGGCGAGCTCGTGCGCAACCACGGGGACTTCGCCTCGTATCGCGAGGACATGCTCGATGTCATCGGGATGCTCTGCGACCGCTACGGCACGCGTGCCGCGCTCGCGGGCATCGAGGTCGCGGACGACCCCAACCCGCAGGTTCGGCGCGGCCTCACGCTCAGCGACGGCGTCCCGCTCCACGTGCTGCGCAACTACTACCGCGACGCGTACGACCGCATCCGCGCCTGCGCGGGGGACGACGTGCTGGTCATCGTCCCCGATGCCGGGCAGCATGGCGCGTGGGGGCGCTTCATGGCGCAGCGTCGCTACCACAACGCGTGGCTCGACTGCCACCTGTACCGCTACTTCGACAACGTGGGTTCCATCGGGCCCACCGCCATACGCAAGCTCGCCGACCGGTCGCGCAAGGAGCTCGACCAGGCGCGCCGCAGTGGCCTTCCCGTGATGGTGGGCAAGTGGTCCGGGTCGCTGCCGTTCGCCGACTCCTCCACCACGCCCGAGGGGCGCATCGCCCTGGAGCGCGTCTTCATCTCCGAGCAGATCTCCATGTTCTCCGGCTGCCCCGCCTGGTTCTTCCAGACCTGGAAGACAGAGGGGCGCCTCGCGGGCTGGGACGCCCGCGTCTCGCTCGCAACCTTCGAGCGGGGGATGCTGTGCTAGGGGAGGGCGGCGCCACGTGGGGCGCGGGACTCCTCTCCATGGTGGGGACGCCTATCGGCAACCTGGACGACGCCTCCCCGCGTGCCCTGCGAACGCTTGCGGAGGCGGACCTCCTGCTGTGCGAGGACACGCGCGTCACGGGCAGGCTCCTCTCCCACTTTGACATCCGGGTGCCGCTGGAGCGGTGCGACCAGAACGTGATCGCCGACCGCGTGGAGAGGGTCCTCTCCCTGCTGGGCGAGGGCGCTCGCGTGGCATTTGCCTCCGATGCCGGCATGCCCGGCGTGTCCGACCCAGGCCAGCAGCTGGTCGACGCGGCGCTGGACGCCGGCCATCGCGTCGAGGTCGTGCCCGGCCCGTCCGCGGTCACCTGCGCCCTCGTGGCGTCGGGCCTCCCCATGGAGCACTTCTTCTTCGAGGGCTTTCTCCCCCGCAGGAGGGGAGACCAGGTGCGTCGCCTGGGGGAGCTGGCGGCGGTTCCCGGCGCCATCGTGCTGTACGAGTCTCCCCACAGGGTCGCGGCGACCCTCGCAAACGTGGCGGAGGTCATGCCGTCGCGCCGCGTCGCCCTGGTCCGCGAGCTCACCAAGCTGCACGAGGAAGTCGTCCGCGACTTTGCTCCAGCCCTTGCCCGCGAGGTCGCGGAGCGCGAGGGGCTGCGAGGCGAGTGCGTGGTCGTCATAGCCCCGCCGGGGGCGGACGAGCTTCGAGACGCCCGGTCGGCGTCCGCCGAGCTCCCAACACTCGAGGAGGCGATCGCGCAGGGTCTCGCGTCCGGCGAGCCCAAGAGTGCCCTCGCCAAGGCGCTCGCAAAGCGGTATGGGGTCCCACGCGCCCAGGTGTACGAGCGCGTCCTCCGGGCTGCCAACGGGTCCTAGCTGCGTTGCCGTTGCCCCGCCCCTCTCCCCCGGTGCCAAAACCATGTCGTGCGGTGGGTGTTTTTTCGATTGGAGTCGCCTCCCGCGGGTCTCCATCGCTCCCAGAGTACAATTGCCCCCGTTGTACGTTCCGCCATCAGGAATCGGGAGACCCCATGAGCGACAAGCCGTCCTTCTTCATCACCACCCCCATCTACTACGTCAACGCAGCCCCCCACCTGGGGACTGCCTACTCCACGATCCTCTGCGACGTCCAGGCGCGCTACCGCCGCGCCGCGGGGTACGACGTCAAGTTCCTCACGGGGATGGACGAGCACGGCGAGAAGGTGGAGGAGGCCGCGCGCAGCCACGGCATGACCCCGCAGGAGTGGTGTGACAGCCAGGCGCCGCTCTTCAAGGACCTGTGGCGCGAGCTCGAGATCTCCAACGACGACTTCATCCGCACCACCGAGCCCCGCCAGGTGCATGCGGTGCAGTACCTGTGGGATCGCATGAGGGATTCCGGATACCTGTACAAGGGCAGCTACGACGGCTGGTACTGCGTGCCCGAGGAGACCTACTTCACCGAGACCCAGGTTTCGAAGGCAGACGAGGAGCGCCACACCGAGGGCCAGCACCTGTGCCCCGACTGCGGCCGTCCCCTGGAGCGCGTGCAGGAGGAGTCCTACTTCTTCAAGCTCTCCGCGTTCCAGGACCGCCTGCTCAAGCTGTACGACGAGCATCCCGACTTCGTCCAGCCCGACTTCCGCATGAACGAGGTCCGCAGCTTCGTCGAGGGTGGCCTCCAGGACCTCTCGGTCTCGCGCACGAGCTTTGACTGGGGCATCCCCGTTCCGTTCGACGACAAGCACGTCACCTACGTGTGGTTTGACGCCCTCCTCAACTACATGACAGCCGTTGGGTATGGCGTCGACACCCCCGAGGCCAAGGCAGAGTTCGCCCGCCGCTGGCCGGCCCAGTACCACATCGTGGGCAAGGACATCATCCGCTTCCACTGCGTCATCTGGCCCGCCATGCTCATGGCCATTAACGAGGCGCTGCCCGAGCACGTCTTTGCGCACGGCTTCCTCATGGTGCGCAACGAGGAGACCGGCAAGGGAGAGAAGATGTCCAAGTCGCGCGGCAACGCCATCGCGCCGCGCGAGGTCATCGACATGCTGGGCGTGGAGGGGTACCGCTACTACTTCATGACCGACTGCGTGCCGGGCGAGGACGGCGCCATCAGCTTCAACCGCATGGAGCAGGTCTACAACGCCGACCTGGCCAACAGCTGGGGCAACCTGGTGTCCCGCTCCCTCAACATGAGCGCCAAGTACTTTGATGGCAAGACCCCAGCGCTCGCGGACGGCTGGGCGGAGAGGGACAACCCGCTCCGCAGCATCGCCCTGGGCATCGAGGGGCGCTACGCGGAGCACATGGACAAGCTCGAGTACGTGGCAGCCAAGGACGTGGTGATGGAGCTCGTGCACGCAGCCAACCACTACATCGAGGACTCCGCGCCCTGGGCAGTCGCCAAGGATCCCGCACGCGCGCAGGAGCTCGCGGACATCATCACCAACCTGCTCGAGTCCATCCGCATCTGCGCCCACCTGCTGGCGCCCTTCATGCCCAGCACCTCGGCGGAGGTCCTGCGTCGCATGAGCCTTGGTGGAGAGGCCCAGACGGACGACCTCGCGGCCGTCTGCCAGTGGGGCGGCCTCGCCTCCTCCGTCCCCGTCACCAAGGGAGACGCGCTGTTCCCCCGTCTCCAGGCCAAGAGGGACTAGCACGGTGGCAGGCTCCGGCGACAAGGCCTGCTCGTGGCTCGCCAACCCGCGCCAGACCCGTCTGGTGCTGGAGGAGTTTGGCCATGGGGCCAAGCATCGGCTTGGCCAGAACTTCCTGGTGAGCGACTCGGTCATCGCCTCGATCCTGGACCTCGCCGAGCTGGGCGAGGACGACGTGGTCTTTGAGGTGGGGCCGGGCATCGGCACCCTCACCGTGGCGCTGCTCCCGCTTGCGGGTGCGGTGTGCTCGGTGGAGGCGGACCGGTCGCTCGAGCCCGTGCTCCAGAGCACCTGCGCCCGCGACTCTGAGCGGTTCGCCCTCCTCATGGGCGACGCCCTGGGGGTGGGGGAGGACGACCTCGCCCAGGCGGTCTCCCGGCTGGGCAGGCCCCTTCCCTCCCCAAGGCCAACCAAGCTCGTGAGCAACCTCCCGTACCAGGTCGCCGCCACCATCATCCTGCGCACGCTCCAGGCCATGCCCCACGTGCACCGCGAGGTCGTGATGGTGCAGGCAGAGGTCGCCGACCGCATCGCCGCGACCCCGGGCGGGCGCGACTACGGTGCCTACACCGCCAAGCTTGGGCTGTACGGCACGGTCACGGGGCGCTTTGAGGTGGGTCCGGGCAACTTCCTCCCGCCCCCGCACGTGCAGAGCGCCGTGGTGCGGATCGACCGCAGGCCGGCCGTTGACCCGCAGACGGGGGAGCCCCTCTCGCCTGGCCAGCTCGAGGCGACCGCGCACGTGATCGATGCCGCCTTCGCGCAGCGCCGCAAGACCATCCGCAACTCCATGTCCTCGTCTGGCTTCGACAAGGCCGCCCTCGACGAGGCGTTCGCACGGGTTGGCATCGAGCCGACCGTGCGCGCCGAGCGCCTCTCCACCGAGGACTTTGTGAACCTTGCCCGCGAGCTCGGCGAGGGGGCGCTCGCATGAGCGGGAGGCACTCCCTCAGCTCCTCCCAGCTCGACGCGCTCACCTGGGAGGACGGCTCGCTGTTCCACGACGTGCGCGGCAGGGCCGTGGAGTTCCCCGCACCCCTTGCGCCGCTTGCCGATACCCATGGGCACCTCACGGTGTTCCGCGAGCACCAGGCGGCCAACGTCCTGGCAAGGGCCGCCCTCGCGGGGGTGCGCCTCCTTGTGGTCCCGGTCGACCCGGCGGACGACGTCCGGGACGTCCCGAGGTTCCTGGACTGGTTCGAGTCCAAGGTGGATGAGGCCCGCGGATTGCTTGACAGGTACGCCTCCATCGGACTGGTCCCGCCAGAGTTCCCCGACCGGCCCGGCCTGCCCCCGCTCCTCGACAACGTGTGGATCGTCGCGGGGGTCCACCCGTATGGGGCCGTCGACTATCTGGGCGACCTGTCGGTGGGGGAGAGGCTCTCGCTCCTGCTCGACTCCCCGCGCTGCGTTGGCGTAGGCGAGATAGGCGTGGACCTCGGCCCGTACTCTGACGTCCCACTCGATGCCCAGGAATGTGCCCTTCGCGACCAGCTCCGCGTGGCACGTGAGCGTGACCTACCCGTCGAGCTGCACGTTCGCGACGCCCGGGACGACGAGGCGGCCTCGGCGCACGCCCTTGTCGAGCGCGTCCTGCGGGAGGAGGGCGTCCCGCGACGCGGCTGCGACCTGCACTGCTTCACGCAGGGCCCCGAGGTCATGGCCCCGTTCGTGGAGCTTGGCTCGCACGTCGCCTTTGGAGGCGCCGAGACGTTCCGCTCGAGTGACGACGTACGACAGGCGGCAGTCGAGTGCCCCGAGCGGCTGATTCTCTCGGAGACGGACTCGCCCTACATGGCCCCCGTCCCCCTGCGCGGGGAGGAGTGCGAGGAGGCCATGGTTGCCTTCTCCGCCGCAAGCCTCGCCCAGGTGAGGGAGGACGCTGGGATTGCCTCCCGCCAGCGCACGTACGATGCGCTCTGGGATAACGCGAGGGCGCTCTTCTCGCTTTAGACGTCGGTGGCGACGAAGGTCACGGCGCCCTGATTGCGTCCGCCGAGAGTGACTGCGAACCTGAATGGCATCAAACTGTGAAGCTGCAATACAGTTTTGTGGTGTCTCGCGCAAGTCGTCACGGACCGGAGGTGCCCATGGAGGACCGCAAGGAGTTCGTCAAAATCAGCCAGATGGCCGCCCTCAACGGCATCTCGCGCCAGACGCTCATCCTGTACGACAAGAACGGTCTGCTCAAGCCTGCGTACGTGAGCGAGTCGGGCTACCGCTACTACAGCATCGGCCAGATTCCGCAGCTCAGGCTCATCTGCCTGCTCAAGGAGATGGGTGTCCCCCTCGCCCAGATAGGCGCCTTCATGCGCAACCGCTCGGTCGACGGCGTCATAGAGCTCCTCCGCCAGCGTGAGGATGCCATCCAGTCCCAGATCGAGCGGCTCCAGGAGCAGCTGAGTGAGGTGCGTCAGTTGGGCGAGCTCTTCTCCCACTCCGCGACCAAGGCTCGGTCGGTCGACCTGCCCCGGGTGGAGTGGCTCCCGCAGCGCAAGGCTATCTTCTCGCCCTATCCCGAGGGGGACATGGACGTGATGAAGCTGCATCTTGCCCTCATGGGCGCCTGGGGGAAGCTGCTCGACGCGGGGATGCTTCCCTCCATGGGGTTTGGGTCCGTCCTGCGTGCAGAGAGCCAGGGAACGCCGCGTCCCCTCGACGGGGCGGGAAGCATCGTGCTGGTCCCCAACGGGCAGGACGTCCCCGGGGCAACCATGGTCACCCTGCCCGAGGGCGAGTACGTGACCATGTACAAGGTTGCGATGCCCTACGACTGGAAGCCGGTCCGGCGGCTCCTCGACTGGATGGGGGAGAGGGGCCTCGTTCCGTGTGGCGACGTCTTTGACCTCTGCATCCTCGACTCCGCCTTCTACAATGAGGAGCACCACGCCGACCTCTGCAGGCTCGAGATTCCCGTGATGCCAGAGGGATAGGCCGCTGGCGCGCCTGCCCGCGTCCCTCTCGCCAGACAATTCCAAGCCATTTGTGAAAATTGTGCTTGACCTGATAGCAGGAACACACTTCTACCCTCGTGCCGAAACGGGGGCGGGGAATCCCTCTCCGCCCACATGCGACGTGCAGGAGGGACAACATGGCAGAGATTCACGACCTGAGAAGCGCGCTCGAGTTCCTTGAGGGAGAGCAGGGCCAGCTGCTGACCACGGACACCGAGGTCGACCCCGACGCGGAGGTCTCCGGCGTCTACCGCTACGTTGGTGCAGGCGGAACGGTCATGCGCCCGACCAAGGAGGGCCCCGCGATGCTCTTCAACAACGTGAAGGGCTTCCCCGACGCCAAGGTCGTGATCGGCATGCTCGCGAGCCGCAAGCGCGTCTCGAAGCTCATCGGCATGGACGAGGAGCACCTGGGCCTCGAGATGGGCAAGAAGCTGCAGCACACCATCCCGCCCGTGATGATCGAGGAGGGCAAGCACATCGACTGCCAGGAGGTCGTGCACAAGGCCACCGACCACGACTTTGACCTGCGCACGCTCGTTCCCGCGCCCACCAACACCCCCGAGGACGCCGGCCCCTACATCACCATGGGCCTGTGCATGGGGCATGACCCCGAGAACGGCACCTCCGATGTAACGATCCACCGCCTCTGCATCGAGTCCAAGGACGAGCTGGGCATGTGGATCACCCCGGGCAGCCGTCACCTGGGGGCGTTCTTCGACCGCTGGAAGGCTGAGGGCAAGGACATGCCCATCTCCATCTCCATCGGACTGGACCCCGCGGTCTACATGTCCGCAGGCTTCGAGGCTCCCACGACGCCGCTCGGCTACAACGAGCTGCAGATCGCCGGCGCCATCCGCAACCGTCCCGTTGAGCTGGCAAACTGCCTCACCGTCCCCGAGAAGTGCATCGCCAACGCCGAGTACGTGCTCGAGGGCTACCTGCTGCACGACAAGACCATCCGCGAGGACATCAACTCCAACACCGGCAAGGCCATGCCCGAGTTCCCGGGCTACACCGGCGACGCCAAGCCCGCGCTGCCCGTGATCAAGATCACCGCCGTCACGCATCGCGAGCACCCCATCATGCAGTCCTGCATCGGGCCGTCCCACGAGCACGTCTCGATGGCGGGCATCCCCACCGAGGCGTCCATCTACAAGATGGTCGAGACCGCCATCCCCGGCCGCCTGCTCAACGTCCACGCGGCACCCTGCGGCGGTGGCAAGTTCGTCGCGATCCTGCAGTTCAAGAAGAGCAGCAAGAACGATGAGGGCCGCCAGCGCAACGCCGCCCTGCTTGCGTTCTCGGCATTCAGCGAGCTCAAGCACGTGTTCCTGGTCGACGAGGACATCGACATCTTTGACATGAACGACGTCATGTGGGCCATGACCACGCGCTTCCAGGCCGACCGTGACCTCATCACGATCCCCGGCTGCCACTGCCACGTGCTCGACCCCTCCAACGACCCCGCGATGGACCCCTCAATCCGCTTCCACGGCATCGCGTGCAAGGCGATCTTCGACTGCACGGTGCCCTTCGACCTCAAGGACAACTTCCAGCGCAGCAAGTTCCTCGAGATCGACAAGCAGAAGTGGGCCAAGGAGCTCCAGGCCTAGTACCCGCAAGCCTCGACGTGGCGCGGGCGCATCCCGCCCGCGCCCCAAGGGAAGGATTGGTTCGTGAAACTCAACAAGAAGACCGTCGGTTTGTTCGCCGGCCTCGTCGTCCTCGCGATCGTGTGGGTCGCGCCCCTGAGCGCGCTCGGCGAGATTAGCGCGCAGGGCCAGCACTGCCTCGCCCTCACGCTCATGACCGTCGTGTGGTGGGCCTGTGGCGTCGCCCAGCCCGCGTACGTCTCGGCAATCTATCTCTCGCTCCTCATCCTCACCGGCACCTCTGACGCCGAGACGGTATTTGCCTCGTGGACCAAGATGCAGATGTGGATGGTCATCGGCGCCTACCTCATCGCGGCTGCGGTCAAGGAGTCGGGCCTGGGCGAGAGGATTGCCTACTGGTTCGCGATCAAGTTCGTGCGCGACTGGAAGTCGCTCGTGATCAGCATCTTCGCACTCACCTTCATCCTCTCGCTGATCATCCCGCATCCCTTCCCGCGCGCGTTCATGATCCTCGCGGTCATGATCGCCATCTGCGACGCCGCCAAGATGTCCAAGGCAGACAAGGTCAAGGTCGGCTTCCTCACCTTCGCAGCCGCCGCTCCGGGATCCATGTTCTTCCTCACTGGTGACGCCACGCTCAACCCCCTCGTCGCCTCGTACGCCAAGGATGGGGTCTCGTTCATCCAGTGGTTCTTCTACATGTCGGTGCCCATGCTCATCGCTACGCTCTGCACGCTCTTCCTGGGCCTTCGCCTCTTCAAGCCCGAGCGTGAGATGACCATCGACTTCGACGAGGTCAGGGAGCGCCAGGAGGCACTCGGTCCCGTCAGCACCAAGGAGAAGCGCGTCGTCGTGTGGCTCGTCATTGCCATCGCGCTCTGGCTCACCGAGTCCATTACCGGCTTCAACATCGGCTTTGTGACCCTCATCGTGGGCGCCGCCATGGCACTGCCCGTCATCGGCGAGGTCCTCACCCCGTCCACCTGGAACTCCGTGCCCATCAACACGCTCGTGTTCCTCACTGCTGCCATGGGCATCGGCACCGTGGGCAGCGCAACGGGCATGAACCAGTGGATCGCCAACGTGGTCCTTCCCAGCTCCGTCCCCAGCAACATCTTCGTTCTCGCGCTCCTGATCGCCGCCATCACCGTGATCATCCACATGTTCATGGGCTCGGTCATGGCCGTCCTGGGCATCTGCGTCCCGGCGTTCCTGGCGTTCACCTCGGGTACGTCCATCAGCCCCATCGCCGTGAGCATGATGGTCTTCTCCGCCATCAACATCCACTACATCCTGCCCTTCCACAACCTTGCGATCCTGGTTGGCGAGGGCGAGGACGCCGCCGGCTACAGCTCCAAGGAGGCCATGCGCATGGGTATCCCCCTCACCGTCGTGGTCTTCATCGTCGTGCTCGTGGAGGCCGCCTGGTTCCATATGCTCGGCCTGATGTAACAGAGTTCCCTCGGGAGCCGTCCGCCCTGGGCGGACGGCCCCGCGGGACTGCGGGGTCCCGGGCTGCATTCCAGCCGTGGGGCCCCGCTCCATTTGTAATTGGCTTTCATACGGACCGAGGAGTCCATATGCGCAAGATCATCGTCGGCATCAGCGGCGCCACGGGCGTCCAGATTGGGTATCGGGTCCTGCAGGCGCTTGCGGGGGTGGAGGACGTCCAGACCCACCTGGTCGTGAGCGAGGGGGCCAAGGTCATCTTCGGCAGGGAGACCGACCTCTCCATAAAACAGGTCGAGGCCCTCGCGGACGTGACCTACGACAACCGCGACCTGGCCGCACCCATCTCGAGCGGCTCGTACCGGACAGACGGCATGATCGTTGCCCCGTGCAGCATGAAGAGCCTCTCTGCCATGGTCAACTCGTACGACGACGATCTCCTCGTGAGGGCAGCCGACGTATGTATGAAGGAGGGCAGGCGGGTCGTCCTGGTCCCGCGCGAGATGCCCCTCAACCGCAGCCACTGCCGCAACCTCCTGCAGGCTGCCGAGGACGGCTATTCCATCGTCCCACCCATGCTCACCTTCTACAATGGGTGCGAGACAACGCAGCATCAGGTCGACCACGTGGTCGGCAAGGTGCTCATGCAGTTTGGCATCGACTACGACCGCTTCGTCCCCTGGCAGGGGTAGGGCAGGGATTGCCCGGGCGGCCACGACGGGAGGTGGGACCATGGCAGGGGGAGACGACCTCCTGGTCCTGGTAGACGTCCTCGACCGACCGGTGGGTCAGGCGGAGAAGCTCGACTGCCATCGCCGTCACCTCCTCCACCGGGCGTTCTCCGTGTTCCTCTGGCGCCGCGTGGGCGGGAGGATTCAGGTGCTCCTCCAGAGGAGGGCGCTAGGGAAGTACCACTCCGGCGGGCTGTGGGCCAACTCGTGCTGCTCCCACCCGCGTGTGGGCGAGTCTCTCCCCCAGGCTGTGGAGCGGCGCCTTGCCCAGGAGCTGGGGGTCACGGGCGTCGACTGCCACGAGGTGGGGTCGTTCGTGTACTACGCGCCCTTTGCCAACGGCCTAGCCGAGTACGAGTACGACCACGTGATGGTCGGGGAGTACGACGGCGAGGTGCTGCCCGACCCCGACGAGGTCATGGACGTGCGCTGGGTATCCGCCGACGACCTCTCGGCGGAGCTTGCTCGCGACCCCGATTCGTTTGCGGCGTGGTTCATAACCGCCGCCCCCATGGTGCTGGCCCGTCTCGCCTAGCGGCGCTAAGCATCGCGCTACCTGATGCTCGGGCAGGGGGCGGGGAAGGTTGGGCGAATCAGGGGCGCATGCCCCCAGGTGCTGAAGAATCTTGAGTTGTGGCAATCCGAGGGCTCGAACCACTGAGGAATCTTGAGTCCCGGGCAATCATCGCGGCACTTTTACTGCCACAGGTCGCATTTCCTCAGCAGAATCCGCCCGCAGTGACGCGAGGGCCCATCTCCGATTGCCACAGCTCGCATTTTCTCAGCAGGTGGTTGCGGCAAGCGCCTCCAGGCCGCAAGGGCAGGGTCTTCCAGTGCCTGGCCACCTCGAGTCTGCCTGCGTCGCACTCTGCAAGTTCCCGACGGGACTTGTCAGCTGCCTTCCCAGACCAATTGACACCATCTCTCGTGGGTACGCCCGGGCCCTCCCCGTGCTTGCATGGCTCGGTTATTCCCTGGTAGCGTCGGTCGCAACCCAACGCGCCCCCACGCACGAGCTCGTGCGAGGAGATGCCCATGCCAAGTTCCCCTGCCCCGGCGTCGTGCGCGCCAGGGCGCTCCGGGTCGCCGCTGCGAGGTCTCCTGTCAGACGTGGGCGAGTTGATGTGGCCCACGCGCTGCCTGGGCTGCGGGCTTCCGGGTGAGCTGCTGTGCCCCGACTGCCGCGCCCGTCTCCCCTGGATAGACCAGTGCTACGCCTGCCCCGTGTGCGGCGCCCCCTTTGGCTGGCTCACCTGCACGGAGTGCAAGGGGGACTGGGAGGCGGGCACGACCGTCTGCGCCCTCCCGTTCTCGGGTGTCGCGGCGCGCATGGTCTGCGCCTTGAAGGATTCGCATGAGCTCCGTGCCGCCGGGGTGATTGCCGCCGCCATGGCGACCGCGCTGGACGATGCGTCCTCATGGCGCGCGTGCAGGGAAGGCGCCGGGTGGCTTGAGCCGGACGTCGTCTGCTTTGTCCCCGCCACGCCCGAGGCGTACCTGCGGCGCGGCTTCGACCACATGGAGCTCGTCTCCCGCGAGCTCTGTCGCCTCAGCGGCATCCCGCTGCTGGATGCACTCGGCCGTCGCGGCGCGCGCGACCAGCGCGAGCTGGGGAGGGACGAGCGCGCCCGCAACCTAAGCGGGACGGTCGACGTCGTGGAAGACGTCCGCGGCCTCAGGGTCCTGCTGGCGGACGACGTGGTGACCACCGGCGCCACCATGAGGGAGTGCACGAGGGCACTCCTCGCGCGCGGCGCCTCCGAGGTCACCTGCTGCGCGCTCGCCCGCGTGTGGTGAGGTCCCAAGGTCTCAAAACCGGTTCGCGGTGGCGTCACGTGACCCCTCGTTGGAAGATTGCAACCGTTTATGCAATGGGGGAGCCGTATCCATGCGGGTCCGCAATCTCCGAGAGGTGCTTGCTGGTATACTCTGACTCGCTTTACCCAGGTCTGTGGTTGCGGGCGCCCTCGTGGCTCCCTAGTCCATGGCAGACGAGGTCAAAAGGATCCACGTAAGCGCGTGCGTGCGCGTGCGCGCGAGCATGGCTCGTCCTAGAGGTAAGTCGCACCGCCCGTCTACACATGGGGCATGGGGCCTCGCGGGCGAGAGGGCCTCCAGTCGGGACACCGCGGTGCGCCCGGCAAAAGCCCCTGTGCGCGAGTGTGGGGTCAAATACCAGGTCAGCTGGGTAGGGCATTGGAATGGTGACGGACGCGCGGGGTGTTGAGAGCATGAAGAGCAGGGTGGCCAGCAGGGCGGTCGCGGCGGGGATTGCGACATTCGTTTCGTTCTCGTTGTGCGCCTGCTCCGTTCCGTCCATCTCTGGCCTCCCCAAGGCAAGCTACCCCTCCGTCGCGGAGGCCACGGCCTCCCTCTCGTCCGGCAAGACGGCGACGGTGGACGACTCCGCGCTCGTCTCGCCCGGGACCCTCACCGTGGGCGTTCGAACTGGTGCGGTCTCCGCCCCGGTGCTCGTTGAGACGCAGGACGGCTCGCTAAGCGGTCTGGACGTGGACCTCGCCTCGGCAATCGCCGACGAGATGGGACTCAAGGTCCGCTTTGTGAGCGTCGCTACGGTGAACGACTCGCTGGGCAAGACCTGCGACATCGTGATGGACCTCTCCGACGGCGAGGCGTCATCCGTAAAGGTCGTGGGCACCTACGCAGAGTCCGCGACCGCCTTCTTCCACAAGGGGGACACCGGCATCGCCAAGGTGGGTGACCTCTCGTCCAAGACCGTCGGCCTGCAGGATGGCTCCATGTCGCAGAAGGCGCTCGAGAGCACCGGCCTCGTGATGAGCGAGAAGACCTATTCCAACCTCAACGACGCGTTCACCGCCCTGGAGGGTGGCCAGATCGACTACGTGCTGTGCGACGCGTGCTCCGGAGCCTACCTCGCGTGTCGGTACGACGACATCGCCTTCGTGGGGACGCTCGACGCGGCGAAGACCTATGGCATCGGTGTCTCGAGTTCCAACACACAGCTCGTGGATGCAGCGCAGTCCGCCTACGACTCCCTCTCGTCCAATGGCCTGTACGACCTGGTCCGTTCGCGTTGGCTGGGCGGCATGGCGCAGCTGGGGACCCAGAACCAGATCCAGGACGTCCCCGAGTCCTCCGGCGACACGCCCTCGGACGCGTCCTCCTCGACGTCGCAGGCATCCCTCACGAGCGTTGGCACGGGAGCCGTGAGCGTCGCCAATCTGTGACCGCTTGTCGAATCCGCCTGTAACCCAAGAGCCCAAAGGGGTATCTAAAGGGGCACAGTAGTAGGTTCTCTCCTACGAAGATCAAACGCGACAAGAGGAGGTACTGATGGTCGACATCAAGATCTCGGGACGCAAGGTCTCCGTCACCGATGGCATGCGCCAGCGCGTAAACGAGAAGATAGGGGACGCCCTCAAGGTCTTCGACATCAAGCCAATGTCGTGCGATGTGGTGCTGCGCGTTGACAAGAACCGCTCCAACCCAGAGCGCAAGATGTGCGAGGTCACCGTGTTCGTCCGCGACAACGTGGTGCGCGTCGAGGCGGCGGATGAGGACATGTATGTGGCCATCGACACCGCGGCGGACAAGGTCACCCGGCAGCTGCGCAAGTACAAGACCAAGGTGGTCGACCGCAAGCAGCGTTCCACGCAGACCATCCGCGAGGGTGCCAAGATCGACGACCTGGGCGACCTCATCGAGGAGGACGACGACCAGCTGGTCCGCGAGAAGTACATCGACCTCAAGCCCATGACCGAGGAGGAGGCACTGGTGCAGACCGACCTCCTGGGCCACGATTTCTATGTTTTCGAGAATGCGACCACCGGCCTCGTCAATGTCATCTACCACCGCCATAATGGTGGCTATGGAATCCTGAAGCCCAGGATCGAGACGGAAGACGGCGAGGCATAGGAGCCTGATGTCCGAGAACAAGTCAGAGCCACAGAACCTCACCCCGGCCGACGTCGAGCGCGTCGGCCGGGCCTATCATCAGAAGAGGAACGTCCGCATCATCGTGGACTCCACGGCAGACTACGCCCCCGGCGTGGCGGAGCAGCTGGGAGTGGAGGTCATCCCCTTCCACTACGTCGACCCCGAGGGCGTAGAGCACGTGGACGACATGTGGAAGTCGCGCGACCCGCACGAGTTCTACGAGTTCATGCGCAAGAACCCCGAGGCGCACTTCCATACTGCGGCGGTCACGCCGGGCAACTACTACGAGGTGTTCGCCCGCGCGGCGAAGGAGGGCATGCCCACCATCTACCTCGGTCTCACGGCGGGGCTCTCCAGCTCCATCGACTTGGCGCGTCAGGCGGCGCAGATGGTGCGGGACGAGTTCCCAGGGTTCGAGATCTATGTGGTGGACACCTGCTGCGACTCGGCGGCGGGGGAGCTCCTGGCAATCGAGGTCTGCCGTCAGGCGTCCAATGGGCTCAGCGCGCGCGAGCTCGTCGAGTGGGCCGAGGACGCACGCTACTTCATCCACGGCTACTTCACGCTCGAGAGCTTCGACGCCCTCGCTGCCGGCGGTCGCATCCCGCCCGCAGCGGCAAACGTGGGGGGCAAGCTCGACATCAAGCCCGAGCTGTCGTACGACCTCAACGGCGCGCTCACCCTGCGTGGGATGTGCCGTGGGCGCAAGAAGGCGCTCCGTGCCATTCTGCAGGACTTCCGCGACAACTATGCGCACGACACGTCTCTTCCGCTCGCCATCGTGAGCACCGACGCCAAGAAGGACGCCGACTGGCTTGACGCCCAGGTCCGCAAGGAGAAGGGCTGCGAGGACGTCACCATCATCCACAGCACAGTCTCGCCCATCTTGGGATCGCACGTGGGGCCTGGCATGGTCGCCCTCGTCTTCTGGGGCACCGACCGAAGGGAGAAGGTCTCCCTCACGGACCGAATAGCCCGCAAGGTCAGGAAGGGTACCGCCGGCAGGGCGGAGTAAGGCAGGAGGATCTGGGGGCCGTCCGGCGAGCAGCGGGGCGGCCCTTCAGTCTGGAGAGGAGCCAGCACATGGCCCTAGGCAACAGCGCCAAGGTGGCATTCATCGGCACCGGTATCATGGGAGCCCCCATCGCCGGTCACATCATGGACGCCGGGTACGACGTCACGGTCTATAACAGGACAAAGTCAAAGGCGGATGGCCTGGTGGAGAGGGGCGCCCACTGGGCGGACGACGTAGCCTCGGCGGTCGAGGGAGCCGACGTGGTGTTCACCATGCTCGGCTACCCAACCGACGTGGAGGACGTGTACCTCTCGACCAACGGGATCCTGCGCTCGTCCAAGGAGGGCGCTTTTCTCATCGACCTCACCACGAGCTCTCCCGACCTCGCGCGTGACATCCACGGCGCCGCGGAGGTCGACGACCGCCATGCCTTCGACTGCCCGGTCACCGGCGGCGAGGAGGGCGCCAAGGCGGGCACGCTCACGCTCTTCGTGGGCGCCACACCCAAGGAGGCTGAGCCCGTGCTTCCGCTGCTCCAGTGCTTCTCGTCCAAGATCACCTACTTTGACCAGGCGGGCGCGGGCCAGACGGTCAAGCTCTGCAACCAGGTGTCGCTCGCCTCGTGCATGATGGGATACGCCGAGGCCATGGCTCTCGCCGAGGCGTCGGGCGTGGACGTCGCCCGCATGCTCCAGGCGGTATCGAGCGGCATGGGCGGCTCGGTCGCCCTTTCGAGGCTCGCCCCCAAGTCGCTCGAGGGAGACTACCGTCCCGGCTTCCTCTCCGAGCATCTCCTCAAGGATGTGACGCTCTCGCTCGATGCCGCCGACGAGCTGGGCATCGGGATGCCCTCCACCGCCACGGCCGAGAACCTGTACAAGCTCCTGTGCCAGGTGGGCGGCGCACGGCTGGGCACCCAGGCCATCTCGCTCCTCTACGCTCCCGCCGAGGTGGGGGAGAAGGCCGGGCTCGACTGGAGCAAGGCCAAGGTCGAGGACGAGGACGGCGACGGCTGCTGTGGCGGTCACGGGGATGGCTGCTGCGGTGGCCACGGCGACGGAGAGGGTCACGAGTGCCACTGTCACCACCACAACGGGGGCGATGAGTAGGTGTCCGCGTTCTCCATGGCCATCGTCGCCCTCCTGCTGTTCCTCTTTGGCATCGTGATGGGGAGCAAGATCGGCGCGGAGATGGCCAAGAACGTCGTCACCACCAGGGAGTACTGGCTCGCCAACCTCAAGATCGTCGTGGTGGGCGTCCTCGCAAGCATGGTCATAGGGCTCACGGGGTTCTCGCTTCTCGCCGGCGTCGCCATCGGCGGCATGGGCGGCGCCATCGCGGGTCTTAAGATGGAGTTTGGCGAGAGCAGCGGCCCCTGGAAGTTCATCGACCGCTCCCTGGGCGTCAACAAGGACCAGCTGCGCCGTGCCGGGGATAAAAACGCCGAGGCGGTCAGGCGCGCCCGCCGCGACGGCACCCCCATGCCCGAGTACATGAGCGTCTCCCAGGACGATGCGGAGGGGGAGAAGGGCGCGTCCGACGGGGCTGGCGCCTCCCCCAAGGGCTTCAGGACTCGTCGGGGAGACCGGAAAGGGTAGTCTGCGGACGGGTTGTCTCGGGACATGCGCCTTTTACGCGAGGGGCGGTCGTCGGAAGATTCCGGCGGCCGCCCCTTGCGGCGTTTCCTTACTGCCGGGTCCGTCGGGGAATGATTCTCCCGGCGGCCTTCACGAAGGCACCGAGCCGCAGGTTGACCTCCTCGATGGGAATGTTGCCGTACTCGCCGTCCATCCATGCGCGGTAGGTGCGCAGGACCCCACCCACCAGGTAGTCGGACAGCATGAGCTGGGTGGTTGGATCGTCCACGTTCTGCGCGTCGATCCAGCCGTGGACCTTCTTCTCGAACATGCCCCCCAGCGACTTCACGAAGATGTCCGAGCTCGCCGAGTTGAGCACGCGGCCATAGAGGCCGTAGCTCTCGCTCATGTACTTTCCCAGCTGCTCCAGGATGGGCAGGGGGTTCTCCAGGAAGTCAGTGTCAAACGACTGCTGCAGCAGCTCCGACGCCCGCTCCACCACCTCGTCGATGACCTGGTGCAGGAGGTCGTCCATATCGTCGAAATGTGCATAGAAGGTCCCCCGGTTGAGGCCCGCCTCCCGCGTCACGTCGGTGACGGTGATCTTCTCGTAGGGCTCCGTGGCAAGGAGCTCGAGGAAGGCCTCCTTGATGAGTCGAATCGATCGGAGTGCGTTTCGGTTCTTCTTCTCTGCCATCGTTTCTCACAATCCAAACAAAACACGTCACTTGTGACTGACAACAAACACCAAACGTCGACATTGATGATTGATGCCGTTCTCCCCTTAACAATAATTGAATGCGGGTAGAAAACAACAGATGTTCAAAGACCAACAGTAGTACAGAAACGGTAAGTGGTGAGAGGGGAGCTGGACTATCGATGGAAGGGTTCTTCAGGGGGGTACTGAGGCACAGGAAGCTGGTGACGGCCATCTTTGTGGTCCTCACCGCCATCAGCCTGGCGTGCGTCCCCATGGTGAAGATCGACGCAAACATGAGCGACTACCTGCCGCCAAGCGCAAAGTCGTCGCAGGACCTGACCGAGATGAAGCGCGTCTATGGCAACGACATCACCAACGCGCGCGTGTACGTCACGGGCATCTCCAAGACCGAGGCGCAGAAGTTCGATGACAGCCTGAAGGGGCTCGACGACGTTGTCTCTGTCACCTGGCTTGGTGACGAGGTCAACATGGACGAGCCGCTCGAGGTCCAGGATCAGGGCACCATCTCGGACTGGTATGACGGAAAGGGCTACCTGTTCCAGGTGGTTCTGGCGAGTGGCACCGATCAAGCCCAGGTTGACCAGATCCGCTCGATGGCAAAGTCGCTCTCGGGTGCCAAGACGGTCGCCATCGACGGCTCTGCGGTGGACGACGCGGCAAACCTCGCGACCATCAACACCGACATGGCTAAGATCATGACCATCGCCGTGATCACCGTGTTCGTGATGGTACTCCTCAACACCACCAGCTACCTGCACCCCGTGGTGATGCTCCTCACCATCGGCGTCGCCATCATCCTCAACATGGGGACCAACATCTTCAGGGGGACCATCTCGTCCATCACCCAGCTGGTTGCCTCGGTGCTCCAGCTTGCGGTGTCGATGGACTACTCCATCGTCCTCCTCACCAACTTCGGCAGGTTCCGTGAGAAGACCGACGACCAGTTCGAGGCCATGGTCATGGCCATGAGCAAGTCGCTCCCCGTGATTCTGTCGTCTGCCGCCGTCACGTTCTTTGGGTTCCTCTCGCTCGCCGCGATGCAGTTCCTGATCGGTGCCGACATGGGCATCGCCCTTGCCAAGGGCATCGTGTGCTCGTTCCTCTCCATCACGCTCCTCATGCCCTGCATCCTCTATGGCATGCGCAACGCGGTGGCAAAGACCTCCCACAAGCCGTTCTTCAAGAGCTTCCATAAGATGGCGAGCTTCTGCCACAAGGGTGCGATTCCCGCGTTCGTGATCGCGCTGGTGCTTGCGGTGCCGTGCCTCATCGCGTCCGGCCGCGTGAGCTTCACCTATGGCTCCGCAGCCAACGAGTCCCCCACGTCGCAGGTCAAGATGGACGGGGACATCATCAACAAGGCGTTTGGCGAGTCGCAGACCTGGGCGATCATGATCCCGGAGGGGGAGTGGAGCGAGGAGACCGAGCTCGTGGACGAGCTCAAGGCGCTTCCCACCACCAAGCAGGTGCTCTCGTACTCCACCATCGCGGGTTCGGCGCTGCCCACCCAGCTGGGTGACAAGAGCGACGTGAGCCAGCTCCTGAGCGGGGGCTACAGCAGGATCGTTCTCACGTCGAGCATCCCCGACGAGTCCAAGGGAGCCTTCGACCTCGTGGAGAAGGTCCGCTCCATCTGCCAGAAGCACTACGGCGATAAGTACCGCCTGGTGGGCAATGCCGTCTCGTACTACGACATCCGCTCCGTCACCTCGTCGGACTCCACGACGGTCAAGCTGGCGTCAATCCTCGCCATCGGCGCGGTGCTTCTCGTCATGTTCAAGTCCATCTCGATCCCCATCATCCTGCTCATGGCAATCGAGGTGTCGATCTGGATCAACGAGGCGGTCCCGTACTTCACGGGCGAGACGATCAACTTCGTGGCCTTCCTGGTGATAGACGCGGTGCAGCTTGGCGCCGCCGTGGACTACGCGATCATCTTCACGGAGGAGTACCTGGCCAGGCGCAGGCGCATGCCCAAGGCGGAGGCCTCAATCCAGTCGGTGGAGAAGACGGCACAGCCCATCATCACGTCGAGCTCCATCCTCATCCTGGCGTGTCTCGGCATCTACTTTGCCGTGTCGAGCCCCATGATCCAGCAGGTGGGCATGCTCATCGCTCGTGGTGCGCTCATCTCGGTGATCGAGATCTTCTTCGTCCTGCCCCTGCTCTTTACGGGCGGCGACGGCTTCGTGCGCCACACCAGCTACAAGCTCGGGTTCTACCAGGGCAAGGGTGAAGGTGGCAATGTCTCGGAGGCACCTGCGGAGGCGAATGGCAACGAGGCGTGACCCCTTCAAGAAACAGGAAACGTCGACTGACTGAATATGGAGTGACTGAAAATGAGCAAGAGCACTAGGCGGTACGAGAGCGGAGACCTCCCCGGGAGGGGTGGCATGGGGCGCGGCAAGCGGCTCATGGCAGGTGCCATGAGCGCGGTCCTGAGCATCTCGATGTCAATCCCCTTTGGGGCAGTGCAGGCCATGGCGGACGAGGCGAACGGCGAAGGTGCGGAGCCCGACTCCACCGAGCAGAAGGGGGCCTCCCAGACCGCGAAGAAGGAGATCGTCTACGCAAAGACGGACGCGGCGGGCAAGAAGAGTGGCGTCTATGTGGTGAACTACTGGGATACCGACTCCGCGCAGGACGTGAGCGACCCCGGCTCCTACACCAAGCTGCAGAACCTCACAACCTCGCAGAAGCTGGATGACGATGGGGGCAAGGTGGACGTGACCACGCTTGCCGGCAAGCCCTTCTACTACCAGGGTGACCTCGACGCCTCGACCCAGCTCCCCTGGAACGTCTCGGTGACCTACCGCCTGGATGGCAAGGAGGTCTCGCCCTCTGACCTCGCGGGCAAGGACGGCGACCTGGACATCGAGCTCAAGATCGACGGGCTCTCGGACGACAGTAGCACGGCCGACTTCGCCAAGAGCTTCATGCTCCAGGCGCAGGGCACCTTCGACAACGGCAGCTTCTCCCTCGGCGAGGCCAAGGACGCCACCATCGCCACCGTGGGCAACAAGACCACGGTCACCTACCTGCTGCTGCCTGGCACCAACGGGGACTGGCACATCAAGGGCAAGGCGAGCGACTTCACCTACTCGGGCTGGCAGATTGCGGCGATGCCTATCTCGCTCGACACCAATGTGAGCGACTACGACACCTCCAAGCTCACCGACGCCACGTCCGAGCTCCAGGGCGGCGTCGACCAGCTCGACCAGGGCGGCAAGTCCCTTGCCGCCGGCCTGTACCAGCTCAGCATCGGCGCCGACAGTGCCGTTGCGGGTGCGGCCAAGCTTGGTGCCGGTGCCACGCGGCTGGCATCGGGGTCTGACCAGCTTGCGTCCGGAGCGGGAAGGGCGGACACTGGCTCCGCGGAGCTCGCTGACGGGGCAAGCGAGCTTGCCGACGGCGTGGGCAGGCTTCAGCGAGAGGGGACCAGCGCGGTCTCTTCCGGCGCAAACCAGCTGGCAGACGGTACGTCGCAGGCGGTTGCGGGGACGCAGCAGGCCGCGGAGGGCGGGCGCCAGGTCGCCGAGGGGGCGAGCCAGCTCTCGAGCGGAGTCTCTGCCCTGCAGTTCCAGGGGACCAGCCAGGTCGCGGGAGGTGCCTCCGCGCTCCAGTCCGCCCTGGCTGCAAAGTCGGGCGACCTCACGCGGCTCAAGTCTGGCTCCGCCCAGGTCGCAGGCGGCGTGAGCCAGCTGCAGACCGAGCTCACCAGCACGCTTCCCGGCATGCTCACGCAGGCCAACACGCAGCTCGACTCCCTTCAGGCGCAGATTGCCCAGATTCAGGGCGAGGTGGATGGCATCAATTCGTCCGCCCAGCAGCTCACGCCGCTCGCGCAGAAGACCGAGTCTGACGGTCAGAGGGTGGCGGATGACCTCAAGTCTGTTCAGTCACAGCTCGGTGGTCTGAAGGAGGGGCTCTCCACGGCGGGTACCGGCGCGGCGACGGCGGCCCAGCAGGGTGCGACCGCTGCCCAGTCCGCCGGCTCGGCAGCCCAGAAGGCGCAGTCCGCGGCATCCAGCGCCCAGTCCGCCTCGGGCGACGCCTCATCCGCGGCGAGCGAGCTCTCGGGCCTGCTGGGTGACCCGAGCCTCACCGACGCCCAGAAGGCGACCATCTCGGACGCGATGAACAAGGCGAACAGTGCGGCAACCTCTGCGGGAACCGCCGCGCAGGGTGCAGGCGACGCGGCGTCTGATGCCGGCAGTGCCGCCGGGAGCGCTGGGGATGCCGCCAAGAGCGCCCAGTCTGCGGCGCAGGCAATTCAGGGGGTCGCGGCTGCCGCGCAGGGGGTCGACACCCAGACCCTTTCGGGCGACGCCCAGACCCTTGCGGGCGACCTCGTCGCCATCCAGAAGGGAGCCGGCAGCCTTACCACCAGCGCGAGCGGCGTGCTGGACGAGTCCGGCAAGGTCCTCGACAGCTCCAAGCAGCTCGTCTCCGGCACCCAGCAGCAGCTGGCGGGGATGCAGGGGCAGCTCGACCAGCTGAGCGTGCTCGCAGGTGGCGCGCAGAGCGTCGCCGACGGCACGAGCGAGCTGGTTGACAGCCTCACCACAGAGGGGACGGACGCCTCGGGCAACCCCACGCTCCTCAGCGCGGCGGAGCAGCTCTCCGCAGGTGCCGCCGCCGTGGACCAGAACGCCTCCGCCGCCGCCTCGGGCGCCAAGCGAGTCTCCGATGGCGCAGCCCAGCTCGAGCAGGGGCTGGACACGCTACACAGCGGGTCGACCAAGCTTGACGCCGGCGCGAGGCGCCTTGCGAGCGGCGCCAAGACCGTGGACGACAACGCCAAGACGGCAGCCTCTGGCGCGCGTACGCTCGCGGGTGGCGCCTCCACGCTCAAGCAGGGGCTCGACACCCTGAGCAGTGGCACCACCGCCCTCAGGACCGGAGCCTGGCAGCTTGCCTCCGGCGCCGGCACGCTCGAGGATGGGCTCGGGACCCTCGCTGGTGGCACCGATACCGCGTACAGCGGATCCGAGGAGCTCTCGAGCGGTCTCGATACGCTCGCCGAGTCCGTGGACGGCATGGACCAGAAGGTCCTCGACCAGGTGCAGCAGGCCATCGACGAGCGCCTGGGGACCAGCTACGCGCTGCACTCCTTCGTCGACCCCAGCAACTCCAACGTCAAGGAGGTTCAGTTCGTCTACGTGGTCAGCGGAGTCAAGAAGGACGACTCCTCCAGCAAGGGCAAGGACGACGACTCCTCCAGCACCCAGGACGAGTCGTTCACGCAGCGTCTGACCGACCTCTTCTCCGAGAAGAAGGACGAGTAGAGAAAAGCACGTACCGTACCGACTGCAGAGCATGCAAGACAGGGCCCGGATTCGCGGTGGGGAGAGACCCCGGAATCCGGGCCCCTTGCGTTTTGCCATGGCAACGCGAGGTCGCGCGTTCCTCTCGCCTAGGTTCGAAATCCCCTCGTTTGGGTACGAAACCTCCGTATGTTCTGATATAAGCTCTCGCGGGGGCGAGGATTGCCCCGCCGGATTCCCGCAGGAAAGGAACGCACCACCAATGAGCGACACCAACCAGAGCTCGATGGCGGTTCTCATAGACTACGAGAACCTCGCCCTCGGGACTGGCAAGCGTCGGCGCAACGGGCACCAGGACCCCGGTCCGCGCCCGGACGTCAAGCGCATCCTCGAGAGGCTGGTCGACAAGGGCCGCATCACCGCAAAGCGCGCCTACTGCGACTGGCAGCGGTTTGAGGACGCCATCACGCCACTCCACGAGCTCGGCATCGAGCTCATCGAGATACCCGACCGCGCCTACACCGGCAAGAACTCGGCCGACATCCGCCTTGCCGTCGATGCCATGGAGATGTGCCTCACCAAGGACCACATCGACACCTTTGCTATCCTGTCCGGAGACTCGGACTTCTCTCCCCTCGTCGCCAAGCTCAAGGAGTTTGGCAAGACGGTCATTGGCGTGGGGACCAAGGAGGCAACGAGCACCCTGCTTGCCGAGAACTGCGACGAGTTCATCTTTTACGAGGACATCGTCAAGACGGGCGGGATCCCGGACTACGCGGCAAAGGTTCCCAAGGAGAAGCACGAGTGCTACCAGCTCCTGTTCGAGACCATCGACGCGCTGCAGGGCGAGAGCGACAGTGCCGTGCTCGCCTCGCGCCTCAAGGACACGATGCGGCGCAAGCGCCCGCAGTTCTCCGAGAGGAGCTTTGGCTACCGGTCGTTCAGCAACCTGCTGCGAGAGGCGTCAAAGCTGGGGTTCATCACCATCCACCAGGATCCGAAGAGCGGCACCGTCATGGTAGACGGCTTCTGCGAGTAACGAGAGGGGATACACGCAATGGCAGACCAGGACAGCAAGGACCGGGCGGCGCTGGACGTCCTCATGGGGCAGCTCTCGGGTGCCGGGAGGAGGGGGCGCCAGGAGGCGGCCCACACCATCGAGGCCATCGCAAAGGCGAGCCCCGACGCGCTCGTTCCCTATGCCCCCAAGCTCATCGATGCGCTCGGCCGTCCCGAGGCGCAGACCCGCTGGGAGGTCCTCTCGGCCCTCTCAGAAATCGCCAAGGTAGATGCCTCTTCTGTGGTGGATGCCTTTGACGGCGCCGAAGCCTCGCTCTTCGACGAGACGTCCGCGGCCGTGAGGCTCCAGGCGTTCAGGTTCATCGCCCAGTACGGAGCCACCTCCGAGCAGCGCTCCGAGGAGTCCTGGCCGCTCCTCGACGAGGCCATCCAGTGCTACCACGGCGACCCCGAGTACCGCGACATGCTGGTCTGCCTGCAGGAATTCGTGCAGGGTAGCATCTCCGACAAGGTGCGGGCCGCGGTCGGCGCCCGTGTGGGCTTTGATGCCCAGAATGGGCGCGGCTACACCAAGACGTTCTCAAAGCAGATCCTGGAGGAGTGCTCCCGCAAGTAGCGAGAGGCATTGGCATCGTGGCGAGCGGCCCTCCCCGCAGCCCAGACGGCGGGGGAGAGGGGCGTTCCGCGCCAAGGTGCTACCATCTTCCGACGTTGGCACTATTGGCAGGTGCGCCCCAACTCGGCGCGCCACTGCAAGAGGGGGAGTCGATGGCAGACACCATCAACGACAACGAGGACGAGAAGCCGGAGGAGGTCCAGTCCGCAGCCGACGACGCCACCCAGGTGGAGTCCCAGGCCGGGCAGGGCGATGCGGCCGCAAAGGGGGACGACCAGCCCGCCGACGAGGGCGACAAGCCCAAGAAGGCCGACGACAAGGCGCTCGCCAGGGAGAAGAGGGCTGCCGAGAAGGCGGCGAAGAAGGCGGCGCGCGAGAAGGAGAAGAAGGCCAAGGGCAAGTCCAAGGCAAAGGGGCGCCGCGGCATCCCCACCTTCGTCTGGGTCATCATCGCCGTCGTGTGCCTTGCCGGCGGAATCGCCATCGGCAAGTTCTTCCTGGGCGGCGTGACGTCCGCGAGCGGCAAGACCACCGTCTCCGAGGGCCAGCTCGACACCGTGGTCGCCACCTACACCTACAACGGCAAGACCACCAACCTCACCGCGCGCGAGGTCATCCAGATGAACTCCACGCTCGACAACGCCAAGGACAGCGACGGCAACTACACGCTGCCCACGGCCGACGCGATCCTCTCTGCCGCCCGCTCCCAGATCATCCAGCAGGAGGCTGAGGCCCAGGGCGTCACCGTGTCGGACGACGACGTCAAGTCCTACGCCAAGGAGCAGCTGGGCACCGACGACTTCGACACCATCGCGTCCAACTACGGCATGGACTCCGACACCGTGAAGACGATCCTCAAGCAGTCCGCCGAGATGAGCAAGCTCAAGAACAAGGTCGTGGGCGCCACCTCCACGCAGCCAACCGCGCCGACCGCCCCCAGCGACGGCAACGACCAGACCGCGTCCGCAGACTACGCCAAGTACATCATCGACCTCGCTGGCGACGAGTGGGACTCCGACAAGGGCACCTGGGCGTCCACCGACGGCGACTACTACAAGGCGCTCTCCAAGTACACCATCACCAACGACTCCGCCACGTACGAGGCGGCCGAGGCGGCGTACTACGTGGCCTACCAAAAGTACTCCACCGAGGCCTCCGAGGCGTCGACGCAGTGGACCAACTACATCGACGGCATCCTCTGCAACGCCTCCATCTCCATCTCCAGCCTCGCCGCGTAGGCAAGATCCGGAGGCATAGCGTCCCAAGGGGCGGGTCGGGCATTGCGTCCGGCCCGCCCCTCTCGCTTCTTGCGACGTGTGCCCTCCCGTTTGCCGCCTCGTCCGTTATGCGTGTCCAAAACGGGGGAGAAGAGCCCCGTGCAAGCCGTTCCCGTTTTCGCCGGCTGGGGGAGAGGACCGTCCCCCGCGGCCCAGAGGTGGTGCCCGTGAAGGTCATCGTGAGCCAGTGCCTGCGCGGCGTCGCCTGCCGCTACGACGGAGGTGCCAAGCCCAACGACGCCGTTCGCAGATTGTGCTCCCGCGTGGAGGCGGTGGGCGTGTGCCCCGAGTCGGCGAGCGGCCTCCCGGTTCCGCGCCCTCCCGCCGAGCAGCGTGATGGCCACGTTCTTCTCCGGGATGGGACTGACGTCACGGAGGACTTCGAGAGGGGGGCGAGGCTCTCGCTCGAACGCGTTCGCGCGTCGGGAGCCCTTGGCTGCGTCGCGCCGCTCGCCGTGTTGAAGGCCAAGAGCCCCTCTTGTGGCTCGGGCGTCATCTACGATGGAACGTACACAGGAAGTCTCACCAAGGGGGACGGGGCGTTTGCCCGCCTCCTCAAGAGGGAAGGAGTCTGCGTGGTTACCGAAGACGTCGTGAGGAGCTGCTCCCCGTCCGTCGAGCATCCCGTCGCAATAGTGCTTGGTTCCGGCCTCGGTCACCTTGCATCGCTCGTGAAGCCCGTCCGCAGGATCGACTACCACGACATCGAGGGCTTCCCCGAGGACGCCCGCCCGGTCCAAGGTCACAGCTTCGAGGCGACCGTGGGCACGATCGACGACGTCCCCGTGGTCGTCTACCCAGGGAGGATCCACCTGTACCAGGGGTATGACCCCGCCGAGGTCACCGCCCTCGTCCGCCACGCGCATCACCTGGGGTGCCGCGACATCATCTTTGCCTGCGCAACCGGCGCCGTCCCGGGCAACGCCAACATCGGCCTGGGCATCCTCACCGACCAGATCAACCTCACCGGGCGCAATCCGCTCGCAGGTCGTGACGTCCGCGACCTTGACACCCCGTTCGTCGGAATGTCCGACGCCTACACGCCCTACCTCAGGACGCTCGCTCGCGGCGTTGCGGACGACCTGGGCATCACCGTCGAGGAGGGTGTCTACGCCGGCGTGCTCGGGCCCTCGTTCGAGACCCCGGCGGAGGTGGCCGCCATGCGCGCCATGGGCGTCTCGTACGTGGGCATGTCCACGGTCCTCGAGGTCATCATGGCGCATGCCCTGGGCATGAACGTGCTGGGGCTCACGCTCGCTGCCAACGAGTGCGGTGACCCCTCGGTCACCCACCAGAGCGTTCTCGAGGAGGCCGGCCGCCACGCGGATGACTTCGAGCGCCTGGTGCGTGGCATCATCCGCCTGCTGTAGCAATCACCGCCACCTTGGCGTCACCTCCGACGTGGCACCAGGGGAGAGGAGCGACACACCATGAAGATTCCCGTGATCGGCGTCGAGGCCTGGCTCAACGACTGGGATCGCCTGGCAAAGTGGGACATCAGCGAGTCGACCATCGCATCCCTCACCATGGACGAGATACGCCAGCTGGACGGCGAGGGTGGCGCGACGCTCGACGAGGAGGTCGCCAAGGCCACCATGGACTACGGCTGGATCGAGGGGTCGGCCGCGTTCAAGGACGAGGTCCGCAAGCTCTACACCACCGACATCGCGCCTAGCAGGATCCTCCAGACCAACGGGTGCACGGGCGCCAACCTCAACGCGCTCCTCTCCGTCGTGGAGCCCGGCGACCACGTGATCGCCGAGTACCCAACTTACGCCCCGCTCTACGAGATCCCTCGCATGCTGGGCGCCGAGGTCGAGTACTGGCACATCCGCGAGGACCTGGGCTGGCGCCCCGACATGGCGGAGCTCCGAAGGCTCGTGAGACCTGACACCAAGCTCATCTGCATCAACAACGCCTCCAACCCCACCGGCACGGTCCTCTCGGCAGACACGATTCGCGAGATCGCCGACATCGCCCGGTCGGTGGGCGCCTACGTCCTCTGCGACGAGGTCTACCTCCCCATGGAGAACACCGAGGACTACGTGTCCCTGGCAGACGTCTACGAGAAGGCCATCGTCACCAACTCGATCTCTAAGACCTACTCAACGCCGGGTGCCCGCATTGGCTGGGTCATCGCAGACGACCAGATCGCCGACCGCATCCGCCACTACCGTGACTACACCATGATCTGCGGCGGCGTGTTCAACGACACGCTTGCGACCTACGTGCTGCGGCATCGCGACAAGGTGCTGGAGCGCAACCGCAAGATCATCTTTGGCAACCGCGACATCGCGCAGGAGTGGATAGATGCGCAGCCCAGGGTCTCGTGGATTCCGCCCAAGGGCGTATCGACCTCTTTCGTGCGCTTTGACATTCCCGTGGATGACGAGGAGTTCTGCCTGCACCTGATCAAGGACACGGGCGTCCTCCTGGTGCCGGGCTCGCGCTTCGACATGCCCAAGGGGGCGCGCCTGGGGTACTGCGCAAGGCCCGAGGTCCTGCGCGAGGGGCTCAGGATTCTGGGCGAGGAACTCGCAAAGTTCGACTAGACACAACGTTGGGGGAGAGGAGCCATGGCGACGGCTCCTCTCCCCCTTCCTCATAAAGCAGCGTTTACCTGCGAATATCCGGTTCTCTCTCATCCTGGTGAGAGGAAAGGATATTCAGCTATGTGTGCGTCTCGTGGAGGCGCGGAAGCCCGGCCCCGTCGGGCGCGGCGCCGCGTATAGTTGTTCCTCGCGCCGCACGGGGGCCTCGGGCCCGGCGGGCGGCGGCGAACCTTGAGAACCGGATACTG
>NZ_VUNC01000004.1 GCF_009695875.1 Olsenella porci | reverse complement strand
AACCCGGAAGCTAAGCCCCCGAGCGCCCATGGTACTGCGGAGTAGTCCGTGGGAGAGCGGGTCGCCGCCGTCCCGCGAGAGGCATTCGGAGGGGGTCCGTCCCTTTGGGGGCGGGCCCCCTCCTTTTTTGTAGAAACGCACCCTCCTGGTGCGATTGAGGAGTGTTAATGGCAGCAAAGCCAACCAGTTCTATCTCTGTTTCCAATCCTTCTGATTTCAAGTCTCTTCATCTCTCCCAGAACGTTCTCAAGGCCGTTGAAGACCTTGGGTATCAGTCCCCCTCACCTGTGCAGGCACAGGCCATCCCAGCCGTTTTGAGTGGCTGTGACGTTATGGCGGCCGCACAGACTGGTACTGGCAAGACCGCCGCCTTTCTTCTTCCCTCGCTCGATCGTCTTGGTCATGCCAGGCGTGGGCAAGGTCCCCTTATGCTCGTGGTCACGCCTACTCGTGAGTTGGCGCAGCAGATTGATGAAGTCTCCTCTGTCATTTGTCGCCATACGGGGCATCATGCCGTTGTTTTGGTTGGTGGCGTTGGTTACGAGCCCCAGAAGAAGGCCCTCAAGAAGGGCTGTGATCTCCTCGTCGCTACCCCCGGTAGGCTCATCGACCTTCTCAACCAAGGATTCGCCGACCTTTCCCAGGTTCAGACCCTTGTCCTGGACGAGGCGGACCGTATGCTCGACATGGGGTTTATCCGCGACATCCGTCGCATCGTCAAGGAGACGCCCTCTAGCAGGCAGACCCTGCTCTTCTCCGCAACGCTTTCCGACGACGTTCTGAGCAATACGAGGGAGCTCGTCCATGATCCCGCGAGGATCGAGATTGCGCCAAAGGGGACAGCCGCCGAGACAGTTGACCAGTATGTTCTCCCCTTGGAGGCATCCGAGAAGAACGCCGCCCTTCCCAGGCTTCTCAAGCTGGAGGGCTCTGAGCGCGTGATTGTGTTCTGCCGCGGAAAGCATCGCGCCGACGGCTTGTGCAGGAAGCTGCGCAAGGCAGGTATTACGTGCGCGCCGATTCACGGCAATAGGACCCAGAACCAGAGGCAGCACTCCTTGGAGCGCTTTAGGCAGGGCGAGGTCGACGTTCTTGTTGCCACCGACGTTCTGGCGCGCGGCATCGACATCCCCGATGTCTCCTACGTCGTTAACTTCGACGTCCCTGGCGAGGCCGAGGACTACATCCATCGCATTGGGCGCACGGGGCGTGCCGGCGAGAGCGGTTGGGCTATCACGTTTGTTACCGAGGACGACTACCTGGACCTTCGCGACGCCGAGAAGCTCATGGGCAAGGTCATCCCCACGTATACCCGTGGGCAGGAGCTTGGGTTGGAGGGTGGCACCCCGTGGTTTAAGGAGGGGCGCAATCCCAAGGAGAAGCTTCCCAACAAGAAGGCTCGCAAGAAGATGGCGCAGCAGCGTGCTGCGGCGCGCGAGGCTGGCGGGGAGGGTTCAGGCGCTACTCGTCGCGTCGTGAGGAACTCGCGGCAGAGGGGCTCGCGTTCCCAGGGAGACGGTCCCAGACGCGCACAGGGGGTCCGTCAGGAGGGCCGTCCCGAGAGGGTCTCACGGGGTTCTCGCCCGTCCTCGCAGGCTAAGGCTAATGGAGACGGGAACCGGAGCAGGACCCGTCGCCATCCTGGGGATCACGGCGGCGCGAGGGCTTCTGCCAGGCGGTAGATGCGTCAAACATGCGAGAGCTTAGAGGGGCCCGATGGCAGGCCCCTTTTTGATGCTTTGACTACCCCGTTGCGCCCTCCGTGGCATTCGGCTGGTCGCCAAGATTTGCATTCGCAGATGTAGGTGCGTTAGGTGAGGTCAAATCATTGGGGAAGTCTGGCTTTCGAGCGATTCCTGCAGGTGGTGCTTAACCACACTAGCCCTCTTGGTGATTCATTCGTCCTGTGCTTAACAACCTTAGGCCTCATGGGGATTCCGAGGCAGCTGGCTTCCTCGGTGGCCTGATCGGCGGCATCATAGCTGGTTACATCGCACTGTTCCTCGAGACCTACATGAAGGTTCCGAAGTGGGCAGAGGCACTTATGCCGATGATGATCATTCCGACGATTACCGCAATCGTGGCGGGTCTCATCATGGTGTTCCTTCTCGGTGGCCCAATCGCAGCACTCACGGGTGGCCTCACCGCCTTCATCAAGGGTCTTGACCAGAGCCAGAAGCTCGCCTACGGCTTCATTCTCGGCTTCATCCAGCACCTCGACTACGGTGGTGCAATCTCGAAGGTTCCTAACCTCATCTGCGACGGCATGATGGCCGATGGTATCTATGGTCCTGAGGCAGTTAAGGTTCTGGGCTCTATGGTTCCTCCCTTCGGCGTGACCCTTGCCCTGGTCCTCTCCAAGGTCGTTCACAAGCCCATCTTCTACAAGGAAGAGGTCGAGAACATCAAGGTTGCTTTCCCGATGGGCATCCGCATGATTACCGAGGGCGTTATCCCCATCGCAATGAATGATCTTGTCCGCACCATCATCTCCACCGCTCTGGGCGATGCCGTGTGTGGCGCAATCGCATTCTCCATGGGTGTCGAGTCCATGGTTCCCTCTGGTGGCATGTTCGTCGTTCCTGCAATGAAGAATCCTGGCTGGGCCCTCGTCGCCCTTGCCGCAGGCTCTCTCGTCACCGCGGTCATGCTTCTTATCCTCAAGAAGCCGATCGACCCGGAGATGGAGAAGAAGGTCGAGGAGGAAGAGAAGGTCGACCTCTCTGGTTTGAGCTTTAGCTAGTCCAAGTGATGGCGCGGAACCTTGGGAACCTAGGTTCCGTGCCATACGACGAAGGATTCACTTTTCTCTCGACAAATCCAAGCCGACAAAGGAAGTGTGGTACTTGCCATGTACGTTTCGATGAAGGGCATGCTCGCGAAGGCGAACAAAGAGGGCTACGCCGTGATGGCAATCAACGCCTTTAACCTGGAGTCTGCCGCTGGCGTAATTCACGCGGCGACCAAGATGAACTCCCCGATCATCATTGACCTGCTCCAGGACCACGTTAAGGCCTACTTTGACTGCGACGTCCTCACCAAGCCCATCATCAAGATGGCGGAGCAGACCCACGTCCCCGTTGCGATTAACCTCGACCACGGCAGCGACGTCGCGCACCTCAAGCGCTGCCTGCACGAGGGCTTCTCGAGCGTGATGATCGACGCCTCCGCGCACCCCTTTGACGAGAACGTGGCAATTACCCGCTCCGTGGTCGAGTTTGCCCAGGAGTTTGACGCAAGCGTCGAGGCCGAGGTCGGCAATATGGGGCCGGTGGGGGAGGGCGCCGGCTTCACCGAGTCGGACATGTACACCAACCCCGATGCCGCAATCGACTTCATCAACAAGACGGGTGTCGATGCCCTTGCCGTCTCGTTTGGGTCGACGCACGGCGACTACCCCGAGGGCTACGTGCCGACGTTCCACTTTGACATCGTCGAGAAGATTAAGGCCGCGACGGGCAAGCCGCTCGTCCTCCACGGTGGCTCCGGCAACCCCGACTCCGAGGTTGCCGAGGCGGTCAGGATTGGCATCCAGAAGGTGAACATCTCCTCCGACTACAAGAGCGCCTTCTTCACCAAAGCCCGCGAGATTCTGGCACAGCCCAACTCCGGCTGGGATCCCAACAACTTGTTCCCCGAGTGCATCGAGGCCGGTAAGCAGGTTATCAAGCACAAGATGGAACTCTTCGACAGCAAGGGCAAGGCGGCGCTGTATCGTGAGAGTGGCGTGAAGCAGTGGAGGCAGGACCAGGAGTAGGACCTTCCCCATACGGCCCCGCCGGCGGTTGTTGGCGGGGCCGTTTTTTGTGGGAGGGTGTGGTCCCACGGAAGAGAGAGGCGGTTCTGATGGCAAGGATTGGCGCCGTTGAGGCGGGTGGCACCAAGATGGTGCTGGCCATCGGCGACGAGGCGGGTCACGTCACCGAGCGCGAGGAGATTCCCACGACCACGCCCGACGACTGCGTGGCTGAGATGGTCGAGTGGTTCAGGACTCGCGACGTCGACGCGCTGGGCATAGGCGCGTTTGGTCCCACGGCGGTGAACCCCAGTGACCCGAGGTTTGGGCAGATCCTCGAGACCCCCAAGACGGCTTGGAAGTACTACGACCTGCGTGGCGCCTTCGTCCGCGGGCTCAACGTTCCCGTGGGCTACGACACCGACGTGAACGTGGCCTGCCTGGGGGAGGTCGTGTTTGGCTCCGCAAAGGGCCTCTCCAACGTGGTGTACGTCACCATCGGTACCGGAATCGGCGCGGGCGTGATGGTGGAGGGCAACCTGCTCCATGGCATGCTCCACGCGGAGGCGGGCCACATCATCGTCCCGCGCGTCCCCGGTGACGACGCCACCTGCGTGTGCCCGTACCACGACTGCTGCTTCGAGGGCATGGCGGCCGGCCCCGCGATCGAGCATCGCTGGGGGAAGAAGGGCTACGAGCTCGCCGACCGCGACGAGGTCTGGGAGCTGGAGAGCACCTACCTTGCCGAGGGCGTCTCGACCTACGTGTTGTGCTACTCTCCGCAGAAGATCGTGCTGGGCGGCGGTGTCATGAAGCAGGAGCAGCTGTTCCCACTCGTGCGCCAGAAGACGCTCAAGATGCTCAACGGGTATCTGGTTACTCCCGAGCTGCAGGACATCGACAACTACATTGTCCCCGCTGGTTGCGGTGGCGACCAGGGCATTCTGGGTTCGCTGGAGCTGGGTCGCCGCGCGCTCGCCGCAAAGTAGTGCTTCGCGTCGCAGTCGGGTGCCACACAGAAGAGAGAGGAAGAGGTATGGGTTTCCTGAGCAACAAGAACGTGATGCTGGAGCAGCACGAGGAAAGTCGTCTGGACGTGCTCCGCGCGGTGGCAAACAAGGCTGCCGAGCTGGGTGTGACGGAGGATCCCGATGCCGTGTACCAGGCGTTTCTCGACCGCGAGGACATGGGTGCCACGGGGATGACCGAGGGGTTTGCGATTCCCCACGCAAAGAGCCCCGCGATCACCGCGGCGACCGTCGTGGTGTTCAAGAACGACAAGGCGCTGGAGTGGCCGTCGTTTGACGAGCAGCCGGTCGACATCGCCATCGCCCTCCTGGTGCCCGACGGCGAGGCGGGGACCACGCACATCAAGCTGCTGTCCAAGACCGCAGTGCTGCTGATGGACGACGCTTTCAAGGAGATGGTCCGCAGCTCAAACGACGCGGACCAGATTGCCGCGGCAATCAACGAAAAGCTCGAGGAGGAGTAGGGCCGAGGCAGCTCTCCCTTGCTGGCGGGTCGGGGGCCTTTGCTCCCCGGCCCGCTTTTTTCATGAGCCTCCGCGCTTACTTGGAGCGGCCCGTATGGTCGAGAAGCCCGTACTCCTCGTACAGCGAGAGGACCGCGCGATACGTGAGCCGGTTTGCCACCAGCTGTCGGTAGGTTGCCGTGCGCGTGAGTCCCTCCGAGCGCAGGCGGTCGAGCTCGATGCCCTCCTCGCTCTCGCGGCGCTGGACGTCGGCGAGCATGGTCTCAAATGCCTCCAAGCGGTCCATCTTGCCTCCTCTTGCGGTAGTGCGGTCGGAAAGGCGGGGGAGAGGGGCGCTGCCATTGGGCTGTCCGGCTGCCTCCACGGTTGTCACCAGGTGGCGAACTCGACGTTGTCGAGCGACCAGTGCACGTCGCGGATGTAATCCTGGAGCGCCTTGCCGTCACCCGCCTCGAACAGTTCGAGGATGTGACGGTGCTCCTCGTTTGCCGCCCGCATGTTCTGCAGCGCCTGCGGGTCGTCGCGCTGGTACGAGCGGGACGACAGCTGGCTCATGAGCTCGCCGAGCGCCTTCATCAGGCGCCTGTTGCCGCAGCGGTCGATGTAGTGCTGGTGAAACTCGTGCTGCAGGTCGTAGTAGCGTGCGGTTAGCCCGCCCGCGATGGCAAGCTCCATCGACTCGCACAGAAAGCCCATGTCTGCCAGGTCGTCCCCGTTCATGTTGGGGAGGGCGAGGAGTGCCGCGCGCCCGTCGAGCGGACCCAGCATCTCAAAGACCTCGCGCGCGCTCTGCTCATCAAAGCTCCGCACGCGGAAGCCGCGGCGCGGGATGCCCTCCAGGTACCCGTCCGCCTCCAGCTGTATCAGGGCTTCGCGCACGGGGGTGCGGCTCACCCCCAGGGAGTCGCACACGGCAAGTTCCGCGACCCTCTCGCCTTCCTTAAGCTCCCCGCGCTCAATCCGTGCCCTCAACTCGTCGTACACGCGCTGCTTAAGCGACGTCGATGCCTGTCCTGCCATGCCGCCTCCTTTGTCAGCAAGATTGTATACATGTATGAAGTAAGACACAAGCAATGCGTGAGCGATTGCACAACCATTTGTGGCTCACAAGTAACCGCTCGTAAAACAGATGGTAGACAGAAACGGAAGTGCTTGACTGAGGCGAATTGTATTTTGTATACATAACTCAGCAAGGCAAGCAGGCGAGAGGTGCGGCCCACGTCGCGGCAACCAGCTCCGTGAATCGCGCCTCATGTACAGAAGGGACTCACCATGGCAAGCAACTTCACCCACGCTATCGTCCGTCGCCCCTCCCACTCCGTGATCGACGGCATCGCGGACTTCACCGACAAGGGCAAGCCCATCTACGAGAAGGCGATGGAGCAGCACGACCAGTACGTCGAGGCGCTCAAGCAGGCGGGGCTCGAGGTCACCGTGCTCCCTGCGCTCGAGGACTACCCCGACTCCGTGTTTGTGGAGGACACCGCGGTCATCACCCCCAAGGGCGCCATCTCCGACCGCCCCGGCGCGCCGACTCGCCGCGAGGAGGCCGCGCTCATGCTGCCCACGCTGCACGAGTTCTTTGACGACGACCAGATCAAGGTCATCACCGACCCTGCGACCCTCGAGGGCGGCGACGTCATGATGGTGGACGACCACTATTACGTGGGCCACTCCCAGCGCACCAACGACGAGGGCTTCCGCCAGTTCAGCGGCTTCCTCGCCGAGTGGGGCTACACCGCCGAGCAGGTTCCCGTGGAGCACATCCTGCACCTCAAGACCGGCGGCACCTACGTGGAGGACGGCAACCTGCTGGTGTGCGGCGAGTTCAAGACCAAGCCTGCCTACCACCGCGGTCAGTTCAACCTGTTCGAGGTCCCGGACGAGGAGGCCTACGGTGCCGACTGCGTGCGCATCAACGACTACGTGGTCATGGCCAAGGGCTATCCGCGCGTCAAGGCCCAGCTCCAGAAGTGGGGCTACAAGATCATCGAGGTCGAGATGACCGAGTTCGAGAAGATCGACGGCTCCATCACCTGCCTCTCGCTCCGCTGGTAGCCATAAACCCATGGGGGCGGGCGTCGTTCGCGGCGCTCGTCCCTCTCTCCCACGAACGGAGGCAACATGTCTGACGCAGCCGAAGGCAAGGCAGGCGAGAGACAAGGTGGCATCGGGTTCTTTGGCCTGGTCGGCCTGGTTGTGAGCTCGTGCATCGGCACCGGCGTCTTCGCGCTGACCGGCCAGCTGGCCGGGGTGGCGTCCCCCGGCGGCGTGCTGGTCTCGTGGCTGGTGGTGGGCGTGGGGTTCCTCATGCTTGCCTTCTCACTCAACAATCTCGTGAGCAAGAAGCCCGAGCTCAACAGCATCTACGCCTATGCGCAGGAGGGGTTTGGCCCCTTCACCGGTTTCGTCTCGGGCTGGGGGTACTGGCTCTCTGCCTGGCTGGGCAACGTGGCGTTTGCGACGATCCTGGCGTCCACCATCGGATACTTCTTCCCGTACTTCCTCCCTGGCAACAACATCGGCTCCATCCTCATGGGCTCCCTCATCAACTGGGTGCTTGTGGCGCTGGTCATCCGTGGCGTCGAGAGTGCCTCGTTCCTCAACGCGCTCATCATGGTCGTCAAGGTCGCTGCACTGGCGGTGTTCATCGTGCTGTGTGGCGTGAGCTTTGACGCGGGAATCTTCACGGCGGACTTCTGGGGCAACGTGTACAACAACGCCGTCGCGGCGGGCACTGCGGGCGATGGGGCGGTGTCTCTCGGCAGCCTCTCCACGCAGATTCAGAACTGCCTCATCACCATGATGTGGGTGTTCATCGGCATTGAGGGCGCGAGCGTCGTCACCTCTCGCGCCCGCAAGCGCTCCGAGGCCGGCACCGCGACCGTGGTGGGCCTCCTCATCGTTGTCGCCATCTACCTGGGGGCCTCGCTCCTGCCATACGGCGTGATGCCGTACACCGAGGTCGCCAAGCTCAACTATCCTGCCATGCTCTACGTGTTCGAGAAGGTCGCCCCTGGCTGGGGTGGTGCGTTCATCGCCATCGCGATGCTGATCTCGGGCTTTGGCTGCTGGCTCTCGTTCACCCTGCTTCCCGCCGAGGTCACGCAGCGCATGGCGGACGACCACCTGCTGGGTTCGTGGTGGGGCAAGCTCAATGCCAACCGCGCGCCGCGCAACTCGCTGATCGTGGTTGGCATCTGCACGCAGCTTTTCATGGCGTCGCTGCTCTTCACCGAGGACGCCTACAACTTCGCGCTGTCCATGTGCACCGTCTCTATCGCCATCACCTGGGCCCTTGCGGCGGCATACCAGGTCAAACTCTCCGTGCAGCGTCACGAGGCGGGGCAGGCGATAATCGGCCTCATCGCCACGGTGTTCCTCGTGGCGGGAACCGTGCTCAGCGGCTGGCAGTACCTGCTCATGTGCTGCCTGGGCTACATTCCCGGCCTGTTTTTCTTTGCTGCCGGTCGCAGGGAGAACGGCAAGAGCGTTTTCGGTCGGCAGGACGTCGCGGTCGCCGTGGTGATTGTCGTCGCAGCCGTTGCGGCGGTGGTTCTCCTCGCCATGGGGGTCATGAGCTTCTAGCGAGTAGGGGAGAGGAGCGATTCTCTTTCGGTGCGGCGGCTGCCTTCGGGTTGCCGCCGTTCCCTGTTTGTATGCAGTTCGTGGCCGAAAGGGACTGGGACTCTCGCGTGAATAGAAAACTCTAGTTAGAGGTAAAAGCAGAACAATGAAGCGACGAATGATGAGGAGGGGAGAGCATGGAAGAGGGGCTCAACGAGAAGTCGGGTGACGTGACCGAACCCACTGCCGCTGGGATGACGCGCCTGGATTCCCAGCTGGTGATCGGGCTGCATCGCGTCGTGCAGGACCTTGACCGTCGTACGGCTTCGATTGCCCGGGCACATGGGCTCACGGTTTCGCAGTTCGCCGTGCTGGAAGCGCTTCTCAACAAGGGGCCGCTCCCGATGGGCGAGCTGAGGGAGGCGGTTCTCAGCAGCGAAGGCACCATCCCCGTGGTGGTGCGGCACCTCCAGGGGCGCGGCCTGGTCGAGCGGCGGAGGGATGACCTCGATGCCCGCCGTAGCATTGTGAGTCTGACGTCGTCGGGATGCGAGCTCGCCGAGCAGGTGTGCCCGGACAACGCGAGGGAACTGGAACGGTCACTCGCGGCATGGTCGCCAGAGGAGCGGAGCGAGGTAGTTCGTCTCGTCCGTGCGTACCGGAGGGGAAATCGGTAGTCGCTTTTCTCACTTAGTAAAGCCTCTATGTAGAGATAAAAATTCGTAACTTTGTGCCAACGGGCGCAGAATAGGAGACAACAATGCTTCGCAAGGTCACGAAGGCAATCAAGGGCGTTCCGGTGCAGGATGGCGCGGGCGTCAAGCTCACGCGCGTGCTGGGAAATTGGACCACCGATGCGTTCGACCCGTTCCTGATGCTCGACGCATTTGATTCGACCAACCCCGACGAGTACATGGACGGGTTTCCCATGCACCCGCACCGCGGAATCGAGACGGTCACGTTCATCTCGCGTGGGTCGATGGTTCACCAGGACCACCTGGGCACCAAGGCAACCGTCACCGACGGCGAGGCGCAGTGGCTCACCGCTGGCTCGGGGGCGTTCCACTCCGAGATGCCCGGTCGCTCGCCCCATTTTCTGGGCGTGCAGTTGTGGCTCAACCTTCCCGCGCGCGACAAGATGACGGCGGCGCCCTTCTATCACGGGATCACGCGCGACCAGATCAGGGAGTTCGACCTCGATGGCGGAAAGCTGCGGCTTCTGACGGGGAGCTACGGAAAGGCGCATGGCTTCCAGGGAAAGTACCTTCCGCTCGACTACTACGACATCCTGCTGGAGCCCCATGCAAAGGTCACGCTGGACGTTCCCGGTGACCGCTCGGTCATGGCGTTCACGCTGGTGGGGGATGCCACGGTGAGTGGCACTCCGGTGGGGGAGAAGACCGCTGTCCGTCTTGGCGAGGGAGACCAGGTGATGATTGAGGCTGGTGATACGGCAATCGAGTTCCTGCTGATGAGCTCCGTTCGCCTGAGCGAGCCGGTGGCGTGGCTCGGCCCCATCGTGATGAACACGGACGAGGAGCTTGCGGAGGCGTTCAACGACATCGACGCGGGAACCTTCGTTCGCCAGGAGGCGGGATACGACAACCGTCGCTGAGTGAGAGGTGCGTCGAAATCGTAGGAGCGAGAAACGCATCGGAAGGCGAGCCGCAACCTTTGGAAGGGGGAGGGAACAGGCTTGGGAAAGTTCCTGCTGCGCGTCACGGAAGCGCGTCGGTGATGGCTGAAGGTGTCTTCGAGTCGCTCCTCGTGGCGTTACCTGCTGGGGAAATGCGACCTGTGGCAATCAGGAAGCGTTGGGGACCCAACGGCTGCTGAGGAAATGCGACCTGTGGCAATCAGCGGGGTCCCAAGGGGTCTGCCTGCCGATGAATCATGAGTTGTGGCAGCGATTCGGTTGCTTCCGCAGCCCGAAAGCCGACGTTTCTCAGTCGGAGCGGCCTTGGGATTGCCACAGGTCGCATTTCCTCAGCACCCTCGGACACGGACCTCGCCCTGCCGCCCCAACCAACCCCACAAAATAGGAGCCCCGCGGGCCAGACGGCCCGCGGGGCTCCCCTCGCTTGGGTTCGTGGCCTGCGCCGTGACCCTCGCTACTGCTTCACGCCGTACCAGGCGATTCCCTCCTGGTTCCAGCCGGCGTTGGCGAGCATCTCGTCCTCTGCCTTGTTGGTCGTGAAGTTGTGCGCGCCGGCCTTGGCGTTGGGGTTGTACTCGCGGTACACGGGCTCGCCCTTGGCGTCGTCGGAGTACCAGCCGATGCCCTCGTACCTCCAGCCGGCCTTGACCAGCGAGTCCTTCTCGGCCGCGCTGGTGGTGTAGTGGTGGTCGCCCGCGTTGGGGTTGTACAGGCGGTACACGGGGGTGCTGGAGCTGGTGGGCGCCATCCAGCCGATGCCCTCGTACCTCCAGCCGGCCTTCACGAGCGAGCCCGCCTCGTAGGAGCTTGCGGTGTAGAAGTGCTCGCCGGAGTTGGGGTTGTACAGGCGGTACATGGAGCCGGCAGGCTCGGGCTCGACGGGCTTGGACACGCTGATCGTCGCCACGTCGGACTCGGTGGAGAGGCCGCCCTCGTTGGTCACGACGACCTTGTACTGGGCCTCGCCCTCGTCGGTGGTGGCGGGGGTGTAGGTGTCAGACGTCGAGACCTTCTTCCAGGTCTTGCCGCCGTCGGTGGACTTCATCCACTGGTACGAGAGGCTCGTGCCGGCGGGTTCGGTCGCCTGGACGGACAGTGCGGTCGCGGCGTCCTTCTGTACGTAGCTGGCGCTCGCGGGCTGGGTGGTGATGGTGGGCGCGACGACCTTGGACGCGTACTGCAGCGGGTCCTTGAGGGTCTTGTTGGTCGCGTCGTAGTCGCTCGGGGTGAAGGTGGTGGAGCCATCTGCGTTCTTCTGGCCGTTGTTGTAGAAGTCGCGCATCTCGGTCAGGAGCGTCTGCAGCTTGGCGTAGGTGGCCTTGCTCACGACGTCAAACGCCTTGTTGGCCAGGTCGGTGCGGCCGGAGGCGTCGGTCGCCTGCATCTTGGCGTCCACGACCTCCTGCTGGGCGATGATCTCCTTCTGCAGCGCGTCCAGGTAGGCGCGGGTGCCGGAGGCCATGGTGGAGCGGTTCTGGAACGCCAGCGTGTTGATGTCCATCAGCACGTAGTCGAGCGGCATGCCGTTGACGTCGCCTGCGAGGGCGGACGAGACAAGATCCTGCTCGTAGTCGTTGTTGGCGTTGTAGGTGGAGTCGAGCGTGTTCCAGGTGCTCGCGTCGTCCTCGGGGAAGATCGTGGTGTCGACCTGGGTCAGGAGCGCGGAGTAGCTGGGCAGCGCGACGCTGAACTCGGCGCGGCTCAGGGCCTCCCACTGCACGGTGGCGATGGAGGAGTCAAGCCCGGAGCGGATGTCGAACATGTGGGTCTCGACGGTGTGGTCGTTACCCACGGGCCAGATGCTGGCGTTCTCGTTGGAGTTGAGGCCAGAGACGTTCTCGCCGCGGGTTGCGTAGGAGCGAAGCGCGGTGAACAGGCTGATCTTGTCGCCGCTGGGGGTGAAGAACAGCTGCGGGTCGGTCAGCGTGGCGACGCCGGACCAGCCGTCGGAGCCCTTGCCCAGGGTGTAGTCGGTGCCCTCGGTCAGCGAGTCGCCAAAGTACAGGTGAGCCTGCACGTAGCGGGAGTACTGCGCCGCGCCGGGGTCGGCCAGCCCGAAGGAGGTGCCCACGTCCAGCTGCCCGTCGTCAAAGTACGTGGCGCTGCCTGCGGTCTTGGCGGTCTCCTCCAGGTTGGCGGAGTGCAGGCACACGCTGGTGTCGCTCAGGTTCACATCGTACTTTAGGTTGCCCATGTTGGGGTCGACCGAGACCTTGTCGGGGGCGACCTTGGTCATGTTGACCGCGCACCACTGGGTGCCAGAGACCATGAAGAAGTCCCAGGTCTCGTTGGCGTCCGCGATGATGATGGAGTTGCAGTCGTAGGCGCCCTTCTCGTCGATGATCTTGCCAAGCAGCTCCACGCCCTCGCGAGCGGTGGAGGCACAGCTCAGCACGATGTCAGCGGCGTTGTACTCGCCCAGGCCGGTGTTGGTGCCCTTGTCGGCGCCGGTTGGGTCAACGGCCTTGACCTTGTCGTTGTAGTCGCCGGTGTCGGTTGCGGAGACGCTCACACCCTTCTCGTTGGTGCCCGCCTCGCCGTAGGCATCCGTGTGGTTGTCCCAGCCGGTGGGGCTGTCGCGCACGAACGTGTAACGGTACGTGGTGCCCTCGTAGGTCCAGACAAAGTCACCGTCGTTCCAGTTCTCGTAAGAGCTGAAGGTGGGGTTGGTCTGGGGCTGCTTGATGCCAAACACCTTGGAGTGACGGTCGGAGTAGTCCTCCGAGCGGCCCACGTAGGTGTCGCCAGAAGCGGTGGTCTGCGGACCCATGTAGATCTGGGTGCAGGCGAGGGCCGCTGTGGGCATGGCCACCATGATGGATGCGGCGACGGTCACCGCCTTCCCAAAGTTGAGGAACGCCCTCTTGGCGCCCCCGAGTCTGAAGTGCCTCATAGCCCTTTCAGTCTCCTCCCTTTAAACGGATAATATGGACAAAACAACACATGCATATTCTGCGATTGGGATATTTTGGGTTCAATGGGTTTAATCCTGGTTAACTTAAAGTTAATGCAGAATACCTGCAGGTAACAGCATAACTACCGTTGGCGGAAAAAGTTGCTCATCTCGCCTGTAAATTGCTGTTACGTCCGCAAGAATAGCCCGTTAAGACGGATTGTTTGACGATGCCCCCCCCACTCTGAAACAACGATTAGAAAACCTTTAGTTCTGCATATAGATTAGTTTCAGTTTGAGCTTGTCACATGGTCAGGTGCGATTGTCAACCAATCTAGCCATTACCACTATATGCAATAAAGTGAGTAAAACTTTACATTAAGATGAGAAGTGCGGCACCATCCCTTTGACGCGTTTCGTCGGCAGTCTCGGGCCTCTTGCCTGTTGCCTTGCGGGTAGATTCGCCGGGCTTGTCTCCGTTGGCTGCACGGTGATGGGCATGTCTGTAGCGGCGTGCGTGCGGAGGAATAAGCACAGCAACGGATAGCGTAGGAAGATGAGAAAAGCCCGGGGTGCAACCGGGCTTTTCGAATCGATGCGCCTGCGCCGCCCACATCAGCCTTAACAGAGGACGGGCATCGCTGGTGTACCTACACCATACCCGACGGGCGGACCCATAATCCAACCCTTCGAGGTTTGGAATGCGCTGCTTGTTTGGGCTTGTTTCCTGATGGCTTTCCAGGAGGGTATCCGTCACACCGACTACCAGGTAGCAGGTGGTATGACCGCAGGGGAGGGCGAGGACCTGTTCGTGCGTGGCGAGCTCTCCTTAAGATGCGTGGGGCTGCCGTGGCTGCGAGAGCTCAAGCATACGCGGCAATGCGAACGCGCGTGAGGCATCCCTACCGCAGCGCTTCGGTGACGCGGCTCCGCAGGTCGGGGAGCACGTCCTCCTCAAACCAGGGGTTCTTGCGCAGCCAGATCTGGTTGCGCGGCGACGGGTGTACGAGCGGGAAGTACTCGGGCAGGTAGGCCCTGTAGCCGTGGACCACGTCGGTGAGGCGATCCTTGCTGCTCAGGTGCAGGTACCTGCGTGTGGCGTAGTTGCCCACCAGCACGGTCAGGCGCACCTCGGGCATGCGGGCGAGAAGGACGGGATGCCACTTCTCGGCAAACCCCTTCCGCGGCGGAAGGTCTCCCGACTTCCCCGCACCGGGGAAGTAGAAGTCCATGGGCATGATGGAGACGCGCTGCGGGTCGTAGAAGGTCTTGCGGTCGATGCCCAGCCAGTCGCGCAGCCGGTCGCCGCTCTTGTCGTTCCAGGGGATGCGCGTGTCCTGGGCGATGCGCCCCGGCGCCTGCCCCACGATCACGATGCGCGCGTGCGACCCCGCCGTGAACAACGGGTCAATGCCCCGCTCCGTGTAGTCGCGGTTCTGCTCGTCGTTGCGGATCGCCTGGAACACGTCCGCAAACTCCTGCCCCAGGTCGGGGGCCTCCTGCTCATCCATTGCCATCTCTTCTCTCGCTTGGCTTGCCGCACGTTATCGTAGGCGGCTATGCCCCAAAGTGGTCCCTCGCAAAGCCCATGCGCTGGACCACTTCCAGGGTCCCAAGGTAGGCGCCCGAGCGGTCGCGCACGGCCATGTACCGCACCAGCACGGGCTCGCCCTCCTTCTGCATCCACACGTCAACCGAGTCCTGGCTCCCGCTCCGGAGCGTCTGGATCACCGAGCGCACCATTGGCTGAATCTTGGGCGGGTGGCACGACCAGACCTCGCGGCCCAGCGCCGAGGGCGGACGCTTGAAGAGCTTCTTCTCTCCGTCGTCGTTCCAGTAGCGGTTGATGTCGTCGCCGTCCACAAACGTGACCTCGAGCGGCAGCGTGTTGAGCATCGCGTCCAGCTGCGCCACGGTCAGGCTTCCCGATGCCAGGCGGACCTCGCCGGGCGTCGCAACGCCGTCGGAGTCGCTGGCAGGCGAGACGCCCATGCCACCCTCGGCCGCCTTGGACCACTGCGTCAGGTACCTCTCACCCGTCTGCCAGGTTCCCGCGTCCTTGATCAGGCACAGGTCGTACCCCCTCATGTCGACGTACATCTGCAGCCACTCGTCGTCCGTGAGGTTCTGGGCGCACAGCGGGAGCAGGATGTTCGCCTCCTTGTAGGTCATCTCGTCAATGCGTGTGAGCAGGGCGTTCGCGCGCTCGAGCCAGCTTGCGTCGCGCTCGCTGGCGGCAAGCAGCGAGCCCAGCTCCGCGCGGATCTCGTCGTCCACGCCCCACATGACGTCGGAGGGGCCGGAGTAGCCGTGGCGCAGCTTTAGGATGGGGTAGATTAGGTCGCCCTTCTTGGCGTAGTGGATTCCTAGGGCCGACAGCGTGCGCAGCTCGTCTGTGGCGGCATCGGTCCCAAGTGCCTTGCGGGTGCGTGTCGACTGGCTTGCGATTGCCTCGTTCTCCGCCGCAAGCACGTGGACGGGGTGGCCGGGGATGGCGGAGAGGACCTTGGTCTTGAAGTCGTCCGCGCCCGATCCGCTGGCGAGCGACCCCATCACCGCCTCCTCGGCGTTGGCGATGCGCTCCTCGCGCGTGGAGCCGTGGAACAGGGCGGAGTGGACGTCGCACAGGCGCTGCACGTCGTCGATCCTGGCGCCGCCCTCGATCAGCGACTGCTCCGCGCGTGCGATCTCTCCCGCGTCGACGTCCGCGAAGTTTGCCACAAAGTCAGCGCGAACCGACTCCAGCCGCTCGCCTGCCGAGAGCCTGGCCACATAGCTCTCCAGCAGCTTGGCGCGACCGGCCTCGTCCAGGCCCTCGACCTTCTCGCCCGTGGCAGGAGCGTTGTGGGACGCGGCGTCCGAGGGACTGGGGGAGAGGGACGTGGGCGCAGGAGCTGCTGATGCCGATTCCGTTGGCGCCGCGTCGTCCTGGGCCGCAGCCGGGTCTGCCGCGCTGCCAGCGGAGGCGGATTCTGCGGAGGTGCCCGCGGGCTTCTCGCCTGTGGTGGAAGGGGTGGCGCCTGACGCCTCGCCGCCACGTTCGCCCGCGTTCACCACCGTGAAGCCGGCGTCCTCGAACGCCCTCACGGCGTCGTCCAGGCTAATGCCCTTGATGGCGCAGCCCCTGGGCACGGTCATGACCCGCCCGACGGTCTCGAGCGCGGCGGGCTTGGTGATGTCGGTGAAGCCGATGCTGGCCATCACCTGCGTGAAGCCGGGGTTCTGGCTGGCGAGGTCGTGGACGCTCCTGCTGAGGTCGAGTTCTTGCGGCATGTGAGCCTCCCTGTTCTGTCGTGACGGGCTGCGCGCCCGCGTTGTTCGCGGTTGGGGCGCGTTTGGGCAAAACGGGTCCAGGCGTGGTGGCCTTGTCTTGCATGCGCCCCCTGTTTGGCAAGAATCCTAGTGAGATTAGCCGTGGCAAACTGTTGTGATTACAACAAAACTGGCATCCAGTAAAATTAGGCGCGTTTAGACCCTTCCTAAACGCGCCAATCCTTACGAGACTCCTTGGCGGGAGGGGGCTCTCCAGCCCGAATGTCCGGGCGCGCCGAAGTACCTCCTGGGCGCATCACCCCACCGGGGGCTCTGCTGGGATCGGGGCCGATGAGATTTGCAGCGGTTGAGGACACGACCGAGCGTGGCAATCCTTACGAAGTTCGGAATCAAGTGAGACTTGCCACGGCGACGCGGGGAAGCGGCGAGGGACGAAGCGGGGGAAGGGTCGCTCCGCCCCATCACCAACGAAATCGTACGTTGCGTGTTAGGCCAGAGGGCGGATCGACTTTGGAATCGACCATCTCCCTACATTTGTTTAAGTGGGCGTTCGGCCTGCAATAGTTTCCCGGCCAAAGCCGCAGATGTCTTTGCGTCTGAGAGAGGGGCGCCGGTGGCTGGTGCCGTGTCCTCGAATTGTTTTTGGCAGCACAAAACGGGGCTATCCCTGATGGGGTGCATTAGGTGGCCGTCGGATACGCGTTGGGCCGCGCGCGTGGTCTCGTGGCTCCTTGAGTGGCAAGCCGCTCGCCAGAAACGACGCGGAGGAACAGCTAGACATCCAAATGCATAAATGTCTGGAAAATGCCTGAAACAATCATAAGGTTGCATACAGATTACAGCATAACAACCTCAGAAGAATCTCCGCTCAGCGAATGTAAACAGGCTATGAAATGGTAAAACTCACTCCTTTGTTAGACTCAGACCTGTGTGTTTCCGTACTATTTCGTCAACGTTTTAGGAGGAGAGAATGCGCAAGAAGTATGCCGAGAGGCTGCGTCTCTTGCTCAGCGTCGCGCTGAGCCTGAGCCTTGGCTTCGCGGGAATGCCCGTCCGGGCAATCGCGGAGACGCAGGCCGTCCTGGCGGAGCAGGCGGGCCAGCAGGACGAGGCCACCCAGGGGGAGCAGGCTAACGACAGCTCGGCAGCCCCAGAGTCCAAGGCGGCGGGGGAGAGCAACGACGCCTCTCAGCCCCAGGCCGATTCCGCCGGCAGCCAGCCTGCCGCCGACGCCAGCGAGCCCGAGGCGGAGGTCCCCGCGCCCACCTCAGACATCGCCGCGACCGACGACCCCATTACCGTCGCGCAGCTCAAGTCCGCCCTTGGCCAGCAGCCCGCGGAGGGTGACGACCAGCAGCAGGCGACTCTGGGAACCGCAATCGACGCCGTAATCGGCAGCGTGAACCTTGGCGAGGACCTCACCGGATACAAGCCCGAGGACAACCGCGGCCTTGCCATTAACATGGGCATCGTGGACTACGGCACGGACCTCTCCGCCCCATGCACGGGCAAACAGTTCCTCAAGATGAGGGAGACGGTCAACACGTTCAAGGCCGCCGCCCACGCTCAGGTGAAGAAGCCCCTCTTCCTCAACGGCATGGCGCAGCCCATCTTCCCCTTCACCACTGGCGCGGTGGAGGAGGACAAGTACTCCAACGCCGACTCCAACATTATCCGCTACAGCGTGTGGGTCGAGACCAACTACGACACGGACGGCGACGGCAAGCAGGACATGGTTAAGGCCGTGGTCCAGCTCCCGCGCGCCGCCGCCCGCGGCGACTACAAGGCGGCCACCATCTTCGAGGCGCGCCCCTACATCTCTGGCTGCACCCCGTTCGGTGATATCTCCGAGGTCCCCGGCGGCGACGGCTACGACATGGCCAAGCTCCACAACAAGGGGGCGGCGCACGTGCCGAGCAGCTCCACCACCACCATGGAGGCTGCCGCCAAGGCAAAGTCCTCCGAGTGGTACTACGTCAGCCCCTACGAGTCCGGCTACGACGACAAGGGCAACCTCACCGATCCGTTCATGGACTACGAGACGCTTGACTGGTACGACTACTACCTCTGCCGCGGCTATGCGGTCGTCGAGGCGGCCGGCCTGGGTACCCGCGGCTCCGACGGCTTCGAGACCTGCGGCTCCGACGTCGAGATCGACGCATTCAAGTGCGTGATCGAGTGGCTCCACGGCGATAGGCAGGGCTTCGCCGATCGCGAGGGCACCTGCCAGCTCTCCGCCGACTGGTCCAACGGCAACGTGGGCATGACCGGTCGCTCCTATGGCGGCACCACCGACTTCGGCCTCGCGCAGACCGGCGTCGAGGGCCTCAAGACCATCGTCCCCGTATCGGGCATCGCCAGCTGGTACGACTACTACAACTGCCAGGGCACCAGGACCTCCGACTTCCCCGGAGACCAGCTGAGCTCGCTCGCGGTCTACTGCGCCGGCCGCTACATCGACCATGACGACTGGGAGACCATCGAGAAGGGCTACGGCAACTACCTGCACCAGCTCCAGGACGACACGCTGCGTGGCGGGTCGGACTACTCCGACGTGTGGGCAAACCGCGACTACACGGTGGGCAACAACAACAACTTCAAGTGCCCCGCCCTTGTCGTTCACGGCCTCAACGACCAGAACGTGACCACCAAGCACTTCGAGATGATGTATCGCAGCCTCAAGGCGGCGGGGGTCAACACCAAGCTCCTCCTCCACCAGGGTGCGCACATGACTCCCAACTCCAACAACAGCTACCTGGTCATGACCGGTGACCAGAGCTACGACGATCTGCTCAACCGCTGGTTCACGCACTACCTGTATGACCTGGACAACGGTGCCCAGGACATGTCCGAGGTCCTTGCTCAGAGCAACCTTGACGCCAACGTGTGGAACGCGTACGACAGCTACTCCACCAACACGGCGCTTAAGCTGGGCACTTCCGCCGACAGGGACACCATCTCGCTTAGCTCCGACTACGCTGGCGCGGGCCTGACCCTGGACGCGTCCTCGCCCGACTCCTGGCGTCCGTTCCACGAGAAGGTCGCCAACGCCTCCAGCCCCGTCAACGCCACCTTCGTCACCCCGGCGCTCGACCAGGACGTGACCATCAAGGGCACCGTGAGCGTGAAGTTCGACGCCGCGTTTGGGGATGTCATGGGCGAGAAGGACGGCGCCTCTCCCCGCAGCGCAGCCACCACGCCGGAATCCGACAACATGCCTGTGACCGCGATGCTGCTCGACGTGTCCGACCAGGACTTTGGTGCCTACGACTCCACCAGCAGCCGCTGGGGCAAGGTGCCCGTTCAGACTGTTAAGGCCAACGACTACTTCATGGCGTGCGGCCTGGACATCATCGATGTTAAGCAGTTCTCCGCCACTCCCACCAAGGCCAAGGTTATCGAGCGCGGCTGGGTCGACCTCGCCAACCCCCAGAGCGGATTCGAGAGCCAGACCGCCAGTGGCTCCATCAAGCTCGAGAAGGGCAAGTACAACAGCTACACCCTGTACCTGCAGCCCAACGTCTACACGGTGGCGCAGGGGCACCGCATTGCGCTCGTCCTCCTGCCCTACGACCAGGAGTACGTGAGCCACGACGGCAACTACACGTTTGATATCAACGCCGCCTCGGTCAGCGCGAGTATCCCGACCAACGGGTTCGACGGCAGCCTCACGGCAGGCTACCTGCCCACCGCAAGCAAGCCCGACAATGGGAACTCCGGCAACAACAACGGTGGCACCACGGACAACCCCAACATCAACAGCAACCCCAACCACAACGAGGGCGGTGCCGAGGACGAGAACAACGGCAACGCTCCCGCCAAGACCACCACGGGTGGCAAGGCGGCCAAGGGCACTGGCCTCCTGCCCAAGACCTCCGATCCCACCAGCCTAGCCGCGTGCGTCGCGCTGGCTGGGCTTGGCGCAGGCTCGGTCGCGCTCGGCGTGCGCGCCCGCAGGCGTCGCCGCTAGGGAGAGGACGAACCCCATCGACCATCGGGGCCCGGACTGGGATGCCAGTCCGGGCCCCTTTTTCCTCGATCGCTTCTGACACCGTGCGGTGCAAAGGAGGCGTTTGCCGCAACAATCGCATATAGACACGGCCGTATTCCCGGACGGAATTCATGCCGTAAGACGAAAATAACGGTCGCAAAGTATCGTTCCTGGCTGGAGTCGGGCCACGGCTTCCATTCGGTGACGTGGCTGCTTAGCAAATCTATGTTGTGGCAATCCTGTTGGGCGAGAGAGCGGGCGAGGTGCTTAGAAAACTTGAGTTGTGGCAGCTTCTGTACGCCTTTGGGCGCGAGGGGTGCTGAGGAAAATCGAGTATTGGCAATTGGGGAGTCGTTGAGCGCTGAGGAATGTCGGGTATTGGCAGGCAGAGCGCCCAGGACCGCCCCATTCATTGCCAATACTCGGTTTTCCTCAGCTGAAACTCCCCTCCGATTGCCAATACTCGACTTTTCTCAGCAGGCATCCGCCGACGACCCCATCGCAGGCCGAAAATACCGCGAACCCCCCCACCGCCGACGTGGCCAGCCTCGTCAGTCACGACCGCGTGCCGTATAGTCATATCTCGGCCGGCGGCAGGGAAGAGGTGCAAGCAAGTCATGAAGCGGGTCACGTTCTACTACGTCCGTCACGGGCGGACCGAGTATAACCGCGACGGAATCATCCAGGGCGGTCGCGTTGACGCGCCCCTGGTCCACGAGTCCATCCCCGCGATCGAGGCCACCGCGCGCGCCCTCGCGCCCATCCCCCTTTCCCGCTGCTACAGCTCCCCGCTGGGTCGCGCGATGGAGACCGCCCGCATCGTGACCGCAGGGCGCGGCATGGAGGCCGAGCCCCTCGACGACTTGCGTGAGTTCGACTTCGGTGACCTCGATGGAAAACCGTATGCTGGCAACAGGCTCAAGTTCGCGCGCTGCTTCGTTCGGCAGGACTTTTCCCCCTACGGAGGAGAGACGGGCGAGCAGGTGCGTGGCCGGGTCCGCAGCGCGTTCGGGCAGATGTTCGATCAGGCGGCGGACGGCGACAACGTGCTCGTGGTGTGCCATGGGGCGTTCTTTAGATACGTGCTGCTCGAGTACTATCCCGCGAGCCGACTGTGCCGCAAGCTCATGAGCGAGACCATCAAGACCCCCAACGCGGGAATCGCGGTGATCGTGGGGGAGAGTGGCCGCTTCACGCTCGCCGAACTCCCCGTGACGGCTGAGCGCTTCGTCGAGCGGTACCCGTCGCGCTAGCGCACGGACGTGTGGGCAGATGACCGAGCGGGCGTTGTCGGTGGTGCCGGTCGCGGGGTTCGTTCCTGGTGAGGTCATCGCTCTTTGCGGGGCTTACCGAGCAGGCTGGACATCCGTGCGTCTTGCTCGACGCTTGAGCATCCTGCCAGCGAGTATGGTGGATCCATGGGACCCGATTCCCGTCTCGGTAACCTGACTACGCAAAACGTGCGTCCTGCACACACGGAGAGGTCTTGCATATCGGCAACTTGGTTGAACAACATAACCAAAGAATGCCTTAACTAGTGCCTACGACATCAATGGGAAAAATTGACCAAAATTGATAATTAGCACACGACACTAGCAATTAGCACTCAAATACTGCCAAACATTTTTCCAAATATGTAAGAGATGATGGGTTCCCTTTTTGGGAAGCTTGTCGTAGTCTTCAGGATTACTAACAAAACCTGTTTGGTCACAGGGGAAACTAGTCCATTTGTCCAAACCACTTGGGGCCTGCAGGATGTGCCGCTTTGAAGACGGTACGCGCGTTTAGGAGCTGACGAGGAAGGGAGGAGACATGCCCCTAGGCATGGGTCCCACCGTTCTCGGGCTGTTTGCAGCTGGCTTCGGCGTCGGAGCCCTTCTCGTCCTCGTGCCACGCCCATCCGTCGGCAGGGTTGCGAAATACGAAGCCAATGGGTCTGCTCCCTCTGACGGGATGTCCCGTGCCGCCGAGGAACTACGGACTCCTGCCGCGTACCTAGAGGAGAGCGCGAACATGGGCAAGCCGGACGCAACCCACAACGCTCCCAAGCTCAAGGCAAAGGGCAAGCGTAAGGCAAAGGCCCGCAAGGGTGCCGAGGGCGCTTCCGCCGACCCCGCGTCGGACGACGACCTCGACCTCCGCAAGCTCGACCGCGTGCAGCTGCTTCAGCTCCTGCGTGATGCCATGGAGGAGAACGAGCGCCTGCGCACACAGCTGGACGAGACAACCGAGCGCGCTGAGCAGGCGGAGCGCAAACTTGAGGACCGCCGCATCCAGGTCGAGGATTCGGAGTCGCTCGCCGAGGCGTCCCTCAGGCTTGCTGGCGTGTTCGTGGACGCGCAGCGCGCCATCGACCTGTACGGCTATAACGTCGCGATGAACAAGGTCTCGGAGGGTCCCTCATCAGGGCCTAGGCATCTCTGCCAGGACGGTCGAGACCACCAATCCAGTCAGCACGACCCAAGTGGATTAAAGGGGGAGTCTGAGCGGCTCGCCCAGGACCTGAGCGCGGAAGCGACTCAGGTCCCAACTGATGCCATGCAAGCCGAGAGGCAATCGCTAGGCGCGAGCCCCTTGGCTGGTGCGTTGGAAGACTTTGCCTCAAATGAGGGAGGAGACCTGCGTTGAGCGGGGAGAGGCACGACAATCCTCGGAGTGCGGGGTCGTCGGAGGAGCCGCGGCACGTGCGGCTTCCCACCGTCGACGAGGTTGACCGCGAGCTCCAGCGCTCCGAGGGCATCCGGCACAACCACACGCTCAGGCGCAACGCCGCGTTTGCGGTTGCCGCCGTGTTCGCCGCATCCGTGCTGGTCTCTACCTTCGTGCTGCCCACATTCAGGATCTACGGCTCGTCCATGACCCCCACGCTCAACGAGGGCGACATCGTGGTCGCCACAAAGGTGGGCTCCTTCGGCCGCGGCGATCTCATCGCCTTCTCGTACAACAACAAGCTGCTTACCAAGCGCGTCATCGGACTTCCCGGCGACTGGGTGGACATCGACTCCGACGGCAACGTGAGCATCAACGGAGAGTCGCTGGACGAGCCCTACCTCCAGCCTGGTGCCAAGAGCCTGGGGCAGTGCGACATCAGCCTTCCGTACCAGGTGCCTGAGGACACCTACTTCGTGATGGGCGATAAGCGCTCCGTCTCGGTGGACTCCCGCCTCACGCAGGTGGGCTGTATACCGCAGGACCAGATCGTGGGGAGGCTCGCCGTGCGCGTGTGGCCCCTCACAAACGTGGGGTCGGTCGCCTGATCCAGCCGGTAGTCGCTGGCACCCAGTCAAGAGCCGAATGCAAGTGCGCAAGTCATACGAAATGGAGGTTCCCCATGTGGCGTCCCAGAGGTCCCGACCCATAGCGCGGGTCTCGGAAGAAAAAGGGCGGCGGACGAGAGCCGCAGGGACTAGGAGAGAAAGGAAGCAGCAATGAAACACCTGGGCAAGATGCTCACGGGGATCGTCGCGGCACTCGCGTCGGTTGCGATGGCGTTTGCGCTCGCCCCGGCCGCGCTTGCGGAGACGCAGCACACCATCACCATCAACGAACCCAATGGTCAGCAGGCAAGCCACACCTACGAGGCCTATCAGGTCTTCAAGGGCACCTACGACAGCAACAGCAAGCAGCTCACCGGCATCACCTGGGGCTCTGGCGTCGACGGAGACGCCCTCCTCAGGGACCTCAAGGCAGACTCCACCATCGGAGGGTCCTTCGATCAGGCGACCGATGCCCCCACGGCGGCTGCCGCCATGGCTGGCATAACGAGCGGGTCGGCCAATGCAGAGGTCCTCGCTAAGGTCGTGGCGAAGCACCTTACGACTACCAAGTACAGCACGGTGGATAATGGCCAGAAGACCGACAAGATCACCGTTGACTCCGACGGCTACTACTTCATCAAGGACGTGACCGAGAGCCTCTCCAACGGCAACACCTACTCTAAGTTCATGCTCGAGGTCGCCGGCGGGGACGTGACGATTACTGCCAAGGACTCCACCACGACCTCTAACAAGCACGTGAAGGAGACCAACGACTCCGTCGCGGACACCGCCGAGGAGAAGGCTGGCTGGAGGAGTGTCGCTGACTACGACATGGGCGACCAGGTCCCCTTCCAGCTTACCGGCCAGGTTGCTGCCGACTACGGCGACTACGACACCTACCACTTCGAGTTCGACGATACCTACAACCCGGACCAGCTGGGTGTGGCCCAGAACGTCAAGGTCTTCGTTAAGGGGAAACAGCTCAACGCCGCCGACTACACGCTGACACAGAACGATGGCTCCTTCAAGGTCGTCCTCAACGACCTGAAGAAGATCGTGGACGAGCACGGTACCCCCATCGTGCACCCGGGCGATGACATCTCAGTCGAATACACCGCCGAGCTTCTCACGGGAGCCAACATCGGCTCTGCGGGTAACGTGAACACGAGTCACATCACGTTCTCCAACAACCCCAACAACAAGGATTCCAAGGGCACGACCCCCGACCACACCACCAAGGTCTTCACCTACAAGCTCGTTGTGAAGAAGGTCAACGAGGCCCAGAACCCCCTCTCGGGCGCCGACTTCACCCTGTACAAGCTCGACAGGAGCGATGGCACGTACAAGGAGGTCCCCACCCAGGTGGACGGCGTTGACCTCAAGACCGTCGAGAAGGGGACCACGTTCACCTTCAAGGGACTCGACGAGGGTAACTATAAGCTCGTGGAGACCACGACCCCCAAGGGCTACAACACAATGGCTGACGTCCTGTTCACGATTCAGAGCACCACGGACGATGATGCCCAGACGCTCAAGGGACTGAGTGGAGACGTAACGGGCGGCACCGCCGAGTTCACGCCAAGTGTTGCCGACGGCTCCCTTACCACCACCATCCAGAACAACTCCGGCTCCATCCTGCCCTCCACGGGCGGCATGGGCACCACGGTGCTCTACGTGGGCGGCGCCGTCCTCGCGGTGGTCGCGTGCGTTGGCCTCGCGATTCGCCACAACAAGCGTCAGAACGCATAGCTCCAGGTAGGAATCACGCTCCAGGGGCGGTCCCGCCGGGCCGCCCCGCAGGCACGGGGGAGGAGGCGCAGCATGGGAAGGTGGCTCAGGACGCACGTGCCCGAGATTCTTCTCGTCTGCGTCCTCCTTGCTGGCCTGGGGATGATGCTCTATCCGTCTGTGAGCGACTGGTGGAACTCCATGCACCAGACGCAGGCCATCGCCACGTACGAGAAGGCCGTGAGCGACAACTCGGCGGAGCGCAACAAGCAGCTGTGGGACGACGCGGTCGCGTACAACGCGTCTCTCCCCCACGACGAGAGCCGCTTCAACCTTTCGGACGAGGAGCGCGCCAAATACGAGAAGACCCTGGACGTGACCGGCACCGGGATCATGGGCTACGTGGAGATACCCAAGATCAGCGTCTCGCTCCCCATCTATCACGGGACGGACGCGACGGTGCTGCAGATCGCCATCGGTCACATCCCCGGGTCGTCCCTGCCGGTGGGCGGTCAGGGCACCCACTGCGTGATAAGCGGCCACCGCGGGCTTCCGTCCGCGCGCCTCTTCACGGACATTGACCAGCTGCGCGAGGGAGACCTCTTCATGCTCAATGTCCTTGGAAAGACGCTGACGTATCAGGTGGACCAGATACGGGTCGTACTGCCCGACGAGCTGGACGACCTTGCCATAGACGACGGCCAGGACTACTGCACGCTGGTCACGTGCACGCCGTATGGGGTCAACACCCATCGGCTGCTCGTGCGCGGACACCGCGTTCCCAACCAGGGGGCTGCGGTCGCGGACGGCGACATGGTCCAGGTGAGCCCGGCGATAGTTGCCGCGGCCATCACCGTGGTGGTGCTGGCGGTGGCGCTGCTGGTGCGGGAGGTCGCCCGTGCAGGTAGGCGCGGAAATGGCAGGTCGCTCGGAGGGTCGGGCCTGGAAGAGGGAGCGGAGAAGTGACACGCACACAGGGTAGACGGCATGGGGCGCTGGGGCTGGCCCTTCTCGCCATCGTCGCGATGATCGCCACGCTTGCGGTGGCACCCGCGACCCAGGCCGGGGCTGCGCAGCGGATCGCCGACGGCACCACCTGCTCGCTTACGGTGGAGAAGTGCCCCGCGGACGGGCAGACCTTCCGCCTGTACCGCCTGGCGACCATGGCGGGGGACGGCAGCCTGACCCTTGTCCCGCAGCTGGCGGACGCCGTGAGCCAGACGGGGATCGACCCCACCACGTTTAACGAGAAGACCGATGCCACCACGCTCGCCAAGGCTGCGCAGAGCCTGCAGGGCTACGTGGTCGCAAGCCCCAAGGCGTTTGGCGAGAGGGTTGCCACCGCGTCCGGCGGCACGGCACACTACCAGGGCCTGGAGCCGGGCATGTACCTGCTGTGCGCTGACGTGGCGACGGTGGGCGGCTCAACCTACACCGCGCTGCCCAACCTGGTGATCGTGCCGCGCATCGACGGCTGGACCTACGCCACCGACTGCACGGTGAATGCAAAGTTCGAGGTCACGCCGGTGGAGGCCCCCCACAACAGTGTTACCAAACTGTGGAGGGGCGACACGGCGCAGGGCCGCCCCGCGTCGGTTAGGGTTCGCATCTACAACGGGACCAAGCTCTACCGCGAGGTCACGCTGAGCGCGGACAACAACTGGACGTTCTCGTGGGACGGCAGCGGGAGCTGGTCCGTGCGCGAGGTGGGCGTGCCGAGCGGCTATACCTTCTCCGTCACGGTTGCCAAGGCCAAGGCGGGATCGGATAAGACGGCCGGAAGCACCTTCCAGGTCACCAACTCCAAGGGTGGGCAGAACCCCAAGGGAAGCCCCAAGGGCGACACATCCCACCTGCCCAAGACGGGTGACCAGACCTCGCTGGTGCTGCCGGCGGTTCTCCTCTGCGCGGGTGCGGCACTCGTGCTGGTGGGCCTGCGCTGCCGTCGCAGGGAGGGGGAGCGCTAGTGTCCGGCAGGCTGGCACAGATGGGAGACGAGAGGGGCCGCACCCCTCGCTGGAGGCTCGCCCTGCTGGCAGGGCTGGCGCTTCTCGCCTGCGGACTCCTGGTCTGCGTACACGGCGTGGCGCAGGCAGCGACGGAGCGGAGCGAGGGCACCGCCACGTGCGAGGCGATCTTGTGGTCGCTCGACCAGCTGGTGCCCGCGCCGGGCGAGGCCTCGGAGGACGACCCGGCATCGCTCCCCGTGCTCCAGCTGAGGGGCGTGGACGTGGTGGGCAGGCTCACGGCCAAGGACATTTCGCTTGACCTGCCGGTCGCGGCGCTGGGAACGGATTCCGCCACGGTCCCGTGCCTGGAGCAGGGCAACGGAAACGAGCTGGTTGTGCGCTGCCAGCCCTGGCACCAGGGCGCATCTGCCCTTGGCTCCCTCGCCAAGGGCGACGAGGTCACCTTTACCCAGGTTGATGGTGCCACGAGGACGTACAGGGTGGCGGACTCCGGCGTGACGAGCCAGGAGTTCGACGACCACTTTGACCTCCTCGTCTACTACGAGGGGCAGTTTGGGGGCAGGCACTGGGTGGGTTGCTCACAGTCCTCCTGACGGGAGGCTTGCAAGCAGCGCGCGCGGTCAAGGCGACGATTCGAGGATACGATGGACCGACTCTTCATTCGCAAGGTCAGCAGGATGCTCCGGGACAACCGGAGGAGGCGCGACTGGCGCGGGATCGCGGCGGTTGCGGGCGCGGTGGTCGCCGTTGTCTGTGGCGTGCTGCTGATGTATCCCGCCCACGCCCTCACCGGCGGGGACAGTCTCCGCAACGCCATCACGGACCAGTCCGCCGTCTTCTCAAAGGCTGCTGGCACGGGTGACGACGCGTGGCAGGCAGGGGATCCCACCACACCAGTGAGCGCGGACTCGTCATTGAAGCTGCGCGTGGCCTTCAAGCTGCCCGCCGGCACGCTGGCAAACGGCTCGGTGCTGCAGTACCAGCTGCCCGAGGGCGTGAGCATCGACACGAGCAAGGCTCCCGTCTCCGGCGACGTAGTCTCCGGCGTCACCGTAACGGACCCCACCAACGCCAATGCCACCAAGATCGGCAGCTACCAGATTAAGGACGGGGTTCTGACCCTCACCTTCAACGACGACGTGACCAAGGCAAACGCCGGCACCCCCGCGGGAGACGCGAGCGACAGCGCTGCAGCGGAGCAGGCGCAGGTGGGAAGCGACCTCTCCGGCTACGTGGACATCGACCTGGGCTTTGACCAGCTAGCCTGCGACGACAGCGGCCTTGTGACCATCAAACTGAATGATGCCGTCACTCTCAAGGTCACGAAGGCGGCGGAGCAGAAGGACCAGGAGGCCGTTGCCGACGCCACGACGGACGGCACGGGCGAGACGGACGATTCCTCGTCGCAGGACGCAGACGCACAGGCTGATGCCATCTCCGCGGCTGCGCCTGTCGCACGTGTCGGGGCCCGCGCTGGCTCCGGCTCCGTGGACCTTACGAACTACATCACATCCGTGTCGGTCAAGAAGAAGAATGACGATGGCTCGTACAGTGACCCCACGACGGAGTTCACCGACGGTGACTACGTTAAGACGACCATCACCTTTTCGGTTCCCATAAGCACAGACAACCATAAGTATTCCTATAAAGTTCCGACAGGATTGAATCCAAAAGATGTGAAAGGTGGCAATCTCACCACGCCTGACGGGAAGAACGTTGGCACCTGGACCTGGAACTCGAATGATGGCACCATTAACTTGGACTTCAACAAGACCGCCATTGCAGAAGGGAGTACGTATGGTGGCGGCGTCTACTTCCAGGGCATCGTTAGCAAAGATGGCGGCGGCGAGTCTACCGACATCAACTTTGGTGGCCAGGGTGGGACCATCACCGTCAAGAAGAAGGAGAGCGGCGGTGGCGGCGAGGACACCAGCCACGACATCAAGGTCGAGAAGACGGCGACAAAGAGTGAGGACGACAGCAAGATCTATTACACGGTGACCGTCTCAACGGAGAAGGGCACCCCCAGCACGGTAAACATCTCTGACTGTCTGAGCAGGTGGAATACCAGCAACGCCACCCCTGCCTACGAAAAGGGGACTCTCACGCTCAAGAAGCTCTCGAACGGGGCTGAGCAGTCGCTTGACAATTCCGCCACCTGGAATGACAGCAGAATAGACGGCCCGACCTTCTCGTATTCCGACCTCCCCCAGCTTTCCGCAGGTGAGAAGTATGTGCTCACCTATACCGTGGACACCAACCAGACGTCCAAGAATTCGGACACGAACGTGGTAAACCAGGCTTCCGCCACCTCCGGCGGCAAGAATGGCAGCTCCTCTCAGACCGTGAGATTTGAACAGGACGCCAAGAAGTGGGGTTCCTACGATCCCAAGACCGACCACGTCATCTGGACGGTTGAGGTCAACCCCAACGGTAAGGACATCTCCAACTGGAAGGTGTCCGACAGCCTTCCCAAGGGCACCAAGTTGACGCAGCAGTACGTTGTGAGGGATTCTAACGGCAAAGAATACGGCCGTTTTGGCAACGTCGGTGACTCTTCAGTAGACTTCAACTTCTCCCAGCTTGGTCTAAGGGATGCGCAGAAGACCCAGAAGTACTACATCGACATCTACACGGATGCCCCTTCGAGCGATGGCCAGATCTCGAACACGGCTACCACGACGACAAATAATGGCACCGTCGACTCTGTTGGAACTGTCGATGTAAAGCACCGCACCACCGAGGTCAGCAAGCAGCACAAGACCGATGGCGCAGCGGACGAGAAGGGTGCGGGGGTCCGAAAGGAGACGTGGTCTCCAACGGTCACCCTGCCTGGCGGCGCGCTCTCGAGCTTTACCTATAAGGACACGATCGAGGACGCCACGGATGGCAATGGCGTGGGCCTTGGTGCAGACAGCCACTATGCGATAGCGGCGGAGCTCGACAAGGTGTTCAGGAGCAGCGCCCAGAACACGGGCGTCGACGCCACGACCGGCCTCTTCATCAACGTTGACGGCTATAGCAGGTACCTTTACCAGGGTAATGGCGAAGCGTACTACGATGACTACTGGCCGCAGCAAGATGGAACGAAGCACGACGTCACCTTCACGGTGACCTACTACGATGATAAGGACGCCACCAAGGGCCACGAGGTTGCTGCGACCGACACGACGACGCATGTGAAGAGCTTCACGGTACATGTCGACATCGCAAAAGGAGCTACTGTCAAGGCGCTCGACATGAGGACCGGCGAGTACCCCACATACGTGGATACCACCAAGGTTGATGAGGGTGGGACGATCTCTGCCAGCAACGAGGGCAAGGTCGGAGACGTGAAATCCACCCCCAGCTTCACTTACACGAGGCCGCATCGCATGCTCAAGGCGGTCAAGACGGGCGACCATGCCTATACAGACGGCAACGCGTCTCTTGACTTCGACAAGATTCAGGACGGCAAGCTCACCTATCGCATTGCGCTTACTCCCACCGCCTCGGACAACGGTGACCTTGTGATCACCGACGTCATTCCCGAGGGCATGACGTACGTCGACGGTTCTGTCTCTGCGAGGTTTAACGAGTACTACGACGACAAGACGTTCAGCGGTGACAAGGCACCGAGGGTCGTAAGTACTCCGGTGGATGGTGGAACCAAGCTCGAGATCACGCTTCCGGGCTACCAGTACGATGCCAGCAAGCCCACCCTCTACCTGTATTACGACGTCTCGATCGGGTCTGACCCGTCCTGGAACAACGGATCGACCAAGAAGACCTATGAGAATACTGCCACGTGGGGAAAGAGCACCTCTACGCAAAAGACGGAGGTAAACCGCAACTACGAGAAGGTCTCGAAGAGCGGCGAGCAGCTCTACGACACGAACGGCGAGCCCACCAACAACCTGCGCTACTACGTGGAGATCAACGCTGCGGGACAGGACCTCGACCCCAACTCGGACGTGCTCACGCTTACTGACAAGTTTGACTCGGGGAGCGTCGACAGCGACCTTGACCCGTCCTCGATCAAGCTCTATGCCTATGACTACTCCAAGGAGCACCACTACGACCCTGACCGTCCCATCGAGAACTTCAAGGCAACGTATGACGCCAAGACTCACACCATCACGGTGGAGGTCCCGGACAAGCGCGCCTGCGTGCTGACCTATGAGTACACGCTGGACAACTCCTTTGGCGATGGTATGAAGGTCACCAACAACGCCTCCCTTAATGGCAAGTACTCCAAGTCAGGCTCCATCAGCCTTAAGGAGGCAAGCGGTGGTGCCTTCATCCACATGGGGCGTCTCGTTCTCTACAAGGTGGACGCCGCGGACATAAGCAGGACGCTCTCGGGCGTGGAGTTCAAGCTCTCGTATTGGAACGGCAACACGTGGGTGGACAAGCAGACCACCAATCAGCTCGTCACGGATGCCCAGGGTTCTATTACGTATGACTACGAGCTCAACGAGGATAGCCTGCAGCCAAACACCCTCTACAGGTTGACCGAGACCAAGGGGCAAGCCGGCTACGCGACCGATGCCGAGCACTTCTTCATCGTGAAGAACGTTCCCACTACGGGGTCCCCGATCTCGGACGATGCGGCCTTCTCAGCAGCAAACGCGAGCAACGCTACGAACAAGTCGGGTGGCACGCTGACGGCATCCGACGTGGACTTCTTCAAGGACAACAAGACGAGCACGATGTATGTGACCAACGAGTACAAGCGTCTGACGGCGAAGAAGGCCTGGGCCGATGAGAACGGAGTTGCAAAGGATGCTCCCGCCGATGCCTCCGCCAAGCTTGCCCTTTATCGGTACACGAAGATGGTCGACAACGACAACAGCGTCAACGTTACGGTCACGGCGAAGGGGAACCAAGACTGGAGCAATGAGACGAAGCTCACGGGCAATCGCGTGAGCGACGGTACTGTCGCCATCAAGAAGGGCAGTGACTTCACCTTCAACGTCGGTGGGCTTTGGGGTGGATGCAGCTTCGATGTGTATGTAAACGGACAGAAGTACGGTGACACTCACACGTTCACCTCGAACAGCGCCATATCGGTAACGATAAGTAACGTTACGGCCGATACCACAATCGAGGTCAAGCAGAACCTTGGCAATGACGTGACGCTTACGGAGGACCCGAACAACCCCTGGGCCGAGCCGCCCCAGATACTGGACGATGCTGCTGGCGTGCAGGTGGGAAGCTCCGTGGACGTCTCCGCCGCAAACGGCTGGACGTACAACTGGGACGACCTGCCAAAGCAGGTGGATGGCAAGGACGTCTACTATGCCGTAAAGGAGCTGAGCTACACCGTCAACGGCACGACCTATGACGCTGGCACGGGCTCCTACGACGTGTCGTACACCAACAACGCCGGCATCCAGACCGGCACCATCACGGTGACCAACTCCGCCAAGAAGAACCAGGGGTACGAGCTGCCCTCGACGGGCGGGACCCCAAGCTCGCTGCCTGCCATCGGAGGGGCTTTCGCTCTTGGCGCCTGCGTGCTTCTCGCCCTAAGGTGGCGTCGGCGCAACGGCTAGGCGAGAGGACCATACGGCGTGAACAGTGACGCCCCGGGACGGTGACTCCGCCCCGGGGCGCCATGCTGCGTACTGGTTGGTTACCCTCCAAGCCTTGGGGGAGGGAGTCGGTCCCGTTGCCCCCGACCTCTCCCATGGCGCGAATGGATTCTGACCTGGCGCGGGCTGATGTTACGTTGAGGAGCCGTAGCCCGTATCCTTCTTATCCTGGCGCTCCCGCGGTTGAGGCTGGCCCTTATGAGGGGACGCCAAACTTGCACACAAACGCCGCTAACCCAAGGGTTTATCCAGAAAGTTCTGGGAAGATTGGAAGCAGAATTCCAACGATGAGGGACGCACATGATTGAGCTCAGGGACATCCGCAAGACCTACACCACCGGCGGGACCACGACGGTCGCGCTGGACGACGTCAACCTCCGCTTCCGAGACAGCGAGTTCGCCGCGATTCTGGGCCCCTCGGGCTCGGGCAAGACCACGATGCTCAACGTTATCGGCGGTCTTGACCACGCGGACTCGGGCGACATCGTGGTGGGCGGCGTCTCGACCAAGGACTTTGGCTCCAAGGACTGGGACACGTACCGCAACCACCGCATCGGCTTCGTGTTCCAGAGCTACAACCTGATCCCGCACCAGACCATCCTCAAGAACGTGGAGCTGGCGCTGACGTTGGCGGGCGTGGGCTCGGGCGAGAGGCGCCGCCGCTCTGTGCAGGCGCTCGAGCGCGTTGGCCTGGGGGAGCAGGTCAACAAGCGGCCCAGCCAGCTGTCGGGCGGGCAGATGCAGCGCGTGGCCATCGCCCGCGCCCTGGTGAACGACCCGGACATCGTGCTTGCGGACGAGCCCACGGGTGCCCTGGACACGGTGACGGGCGAGAACGTGATGCAGCTGCTCAAGGAGGTCTCGCAGGACCGCCTGGTGGTCATGGTCACCCACAACCCCGAGCTCGCCGAGCGCTACGCCACGCGCATCGTGCGCTTCCGCGACGGGCACATCGAGAGCGACTCCAACCCCGTCTCCGACCAGGAGCTGGAGGCGGAGGCCCGGGGCGAGGGCGACGCGACTCCGGCGGAGGAGGCCGCGACCGTGGCTGCCGCGCCCGTCTCGCTCGGGGCTGCACCCGAGGACGTCGTGCCCGACCAGACGGTCGTCCTCCCCGCGGCGGTTTCGGCGGGGGAGAGGGACGGGGCCCGCGGCTCGCGTCGTAATCCCAAGGCCGGCCGGGCGTCGATGTCGTTCCTCACCGCGCTGTCGCTCTCGTTCAGCAACCTCATGGCCAAGCGGGGCCGCACGTTCATGACGGCGTTTGCGGGGTCCATCGGCATCATCGGCATCGCGGCAATCCTTGCGCTGTCCAATGGCGTCAACAACTACATCGAGGACACCGAGCAGAGCGCCCTGTCGTCGTACCCGCTCACCATCACCAAGAGCAGCTTCGACTTCACCAACCTCATGACCGCGATGGGCAGCATGGGGATGGGAACGTCTTCCTCGTCCACCACAAGCACGGCGTCGTCGGGTGGCGACGGGACCATCGGCCAGACCAAGATCATGTCAGACATGTTCGCCGAGGTGAAGAACAACGACCTGGGCTCGTTCAAGTCGTACGTCGACTCCCACAAGGGCGAGTTCGCCCCCTACGTCAACGCCATCCAGTACTCCTACGGGGTGACGCCGCTGGTGTACGAGACGGACACCTCCTCGGGTGCCGAGCAGCTCAACCCGTCGAAGATGGCACAGACCCTGCAGAGCGGCATCGCGGGCTCGGCGCTGACCGGCGGGAGCTCGTCGGGCTCGTCGTTCAACGAGCTGGTGGGGAGCCAGGACCTGCTCGACTCGCAGATGAGCGTGGTCGCCGGCCGGTGGCCAAAAGCCTACGACGAGGCGGTGCTGGTCCTCTCCACCGACGGCACCATCACCGACTACACCCTGTACAGCCTTGGCTTCTACAACATCGACGACATGAACAAGATCACCGAGGACGCCCTCAAGGGCAACAAGGTCACGGTGCCCGAGGTCGACTCCAAGTTCACGATCCAAGACGCGCTGGGCATGACCTTCAAGGTGGTCCCCGCCTCGGCGAGGTATCAGAAGAACGCCGAGACCGGCGGCTGGACCGACATGTCGTCGGACGACGCGTTCATGCGCTCCGCCGTGGACAAGGGGCTCACGCTCAAGGTCGTCGGCGTCGTGAAGCCCAAGGACGGCGAGTCCACCACGCTGATGCAGGAGGGCATCGCCTATACCAGCGACCTCACCAGCTGGCTCATGCAGCAGGCGGCCGACTCGCAGATTGTGCAGGAGCAGAAGGCGAACCCCGACGTGGACGTGTTCACGGGCAAGACCTTCGAGGAGCTGCAGGACAGCCAGGGCGAGCAGCTGGACATGGGCAAGCTGTTCACCGTGGACGAGGACGCGCTCAAGAAGGCCTTCTCGTTTGACACCTCGGCGCTCGAAGGGTCCAACATGGGGAGCCTGGACCTGTCGGGCGTGAGCCTGGACGTCTCGGGCTTTGACGCCAACGGCATGAAGCTTGACACCTCGCAGCTCCAGAGCGTCTTCAGCACCGAGACCATGACCAAGATCATGAGCGGGGCGCCCAAGTTCAGCCTGGAGGACTCCGGCCTCGCCGACGCAATCACCGGCATTACCGATGAGCAGCGCCAGGACATCCTGGACGCGTCCGAGAAGCTGGGGTCGAGCTTCTCCGCCTGGCTCATCGCCAACCCCGACGAGGTCCAGAAGATGACGGGCGAGAACCCCGACTACCAGGGCGTGCTCAACGACTACCTTGCCACGGAAGAGGGGAAGGCGGTCACGGACGACCTGCGGCAGAAGCTGGGCGGTACGGCGGACGACGTGGTGAACCAGGCCATGTCCAAGTACCTTACCGAGCAGTTTGCCCCGTACTTCTCCCAGCAGATGCAGGCGCTCATGACGCAGGCGGCGCAGGTGATGGCAACGCAGCTTGCCCAGCAGATGCAGACGCAGGTCTCGGCCATGACCTCCAAGCTGGGGACGCAGCTCTCCGCTGCGATCTCGGGCCAGCTGCAGAGCCAGATGGCGCAGCTGCAGAGCTCGCTCCAGAACGGGTTCAAGGTCGACACCACCGCGTTTGCCAACGCCATCCACGTGAACATGACGCAGCAGGACCTGGCGTCGCTGCTCAACAACTACATGAACGCCCAGGACCTGAGCTACGACTCCAACATGCAGACACTGGGCTACGCCGAGGAGGAGCAGCCCGACTCCATCCAGGTCTATCCCAAGGACTTCGATGCCAAGCAGAAGGTGCTCGACGCCATTGGCACCTACAATTCCAAGATGGAGAAGGATGGGAAGAGCGACGCGACCATTCAGTACTCCGACATCGCCGGGACGCTCATGTCCTCGATCTCAAACATTGCCAACATGATCTCGACCGTACTGATCGCCTTTGTCTCGATCTCGCTGGTGGTGAGCTCGATCATGATCGGGATCATCACGTACATCTCGGTGCTCGAGCGCAAGAAGGAGATTGGCATCCTGCGTGCGATGGGCGCCTCGCGGCTCAATGTGGCGAGCATCTTCAACGCAGAGACGATCATCGAGGGCCTGCTGTCCGGCGTGTTCGCCATCGCGGTCGTGTACGTGGTCGAGGGGCCGGTCAACTCATGGGTGTACTCGTGGCAGGGCGTTCCCAACGTGATGTCACTGCCAGTCACATCCGCGCTGATCCTCATCGGCATCAGCGTGGGGTTGACGTTCATCGCGGGCATCATCCCCGCGCTGTCCGCCTCGCGGCGCGATCCGGTGGAGGCCCTCCGAAGCGAGTAGGACGGCGGCGCCGCTCGACGGTGTCCGAGTCTTGTTGGTGGCCCCCTTCCGCGTGTGCGGGAGGGGGCTTCGCGTTCTGGTTTGGCGTCTTCTTCCTGCGATGGGGCCACGTGGTCGGACGCGCTCCGAAGGACTCAAAGAAGGGGAGAGCGGGGCATCTCACGGAGAGTGTAGGCTCATCGACCGGGAGGGATGTTCGGTGGAAGCTCACGCGGGCGGTTTGCTGCCAGCCGACCGTTCCCCCGGTCCTCGATGGCAGCTGTTTCCCGTAATGAGCACTCACGTCGGGAGTTTGCTGACGGCAGGGATCCCAGTCCCGGGGGCACGGCGCGTAGCGGCAGTCGACCGATCCGGGATTGGCCCCTCCTCCCGCGGGGAGGCTGCGCCTGCGTAAACGTACCAACCCGGTGGGGCCACCCCTTCCCCTTCTTAGACCATGACAGCTCGTCAGTTGTGGGGAGTACGGGCTTCCCACTCTTCTCTCCGCTTGGGAGTGAGTCCCTGACCTGCACGACGAACTTGCTGCATGGGAGGGGGGCGGTCACATTCCATTCTTTGACTTTGAGGGCTCACCGGTTTTGGTGAAGCTTGGCCCATCCGTCTTCCCCCGCAAGAGAGAGAGGGACGGCCCGCGCGAGCAAACGCGCGAGCCGTCCCGGGTCTGGGCCACGTGGCCTGCGATGCCGGCGAGAGGGGTATCGACCGGTTTGCCCTGCCCTTCTCTCCCGGCGTCTACTCCGAAGCGGAGGTCACACTGACCTCGTAGTCATCCTCCCCAGCTCCCTTGAGTACGGCCTCGACCTGCGCCTTCACGAGCTCCTGCGCGTGGGAGTCTGCCTTGTCGAGCAACCCGCCGTCCACGGCCTCCTGCGACGCCTTCTTCTCCTCGCTGGTAAGGAAGGTCGTGACGTCGTCCACGGTGATCTGGTTGATGGGATTGAACGACTGGTCGTACGTCTGGACGCTCGACGGGTCGATGCTACAGGAGAGGACCTCGGCCTTGGGCAGCGTGACGCTGACCTTTTTGGCGGAGTCGTCCACCGTCACCGTCGCCTGCGAGATGTCCTTGATCCCCGCCTTGGCGGTTCCCTCGTACGTGACCAGGAACGAGCTCCCCGTGAACGGGATGCTCAGGCCCAGCACCTTGAGGTCGTCCTCGGTGTACTTGCCCACGTTGGCAAAGTTGTACTCCTCGGTTGCCAGCTCGGCGACCTCGGAGAACGAGTTCTTGATCGTAGTGGAGTCCACGTGGCTCTCGCTGCCGGACACGAGCCCGCCGTTCTGTGTGGCGAGGACCACCACGATGGCCACGACCGCCCCGACCACGAACGCCAGCAGCGTCTGTCGCAGTCGGGGGTGGTTGCCCAGCCGGTGCCGTCGTACGAAGTGTCTGGGGTCGCCGGGCTCCCCGCCGGGGGCGGTGCCGTTGGCTTTGGTCGTGGTGTTGGCGGGAAGGTCCTCTCCCGTGCGCTTGTTGTCCAAGGTGCTCATGCGTGCTCCTCCCTGTGACCTAGCGGGTGGCGCTTTGTGGCTACTGTGCCCCTTTGCGGGCGGAAAGCTGCGCGAGAAGTCGCGTCGTGCGCAAAGCTGCGTGCGAAGTGATGATGCCCCGTGAAGGCCGCCCGCACACCCCGTGGTCGCGCGTCAGCCCTTCTTCATATGGCTGAAGCCCTGGGGGAGAGAACCGTCCCGACCAAAGCAGCCGCCGCACCCGGTGGCATCGCGTGACGCCCGCGTGGTGGCGTTTCTCTCCCGCCCATCCCCGTGTCCCAACGTCAGATGACCGTGCGCGTTGGATAGACTGCCGCGTGCAGAAAAGGACTTGACACAATTGGAGTTCATACTATGCACAGGTAGACAAAGGGCTTACCACCGACCCCCCTCCTCGAGAAAGGCTCCAGCGTGTTCAAACCCATCATGGCCGAGTTCCTTAGCACCGCCCTCATGATCGTCTTTGGCGTGGGCGTCCACTGCGACACGGTCCTCAACGGGACCAAGTACCACGGCTCCGGCCACCTGTTTGCCATCACCACCTGGGCCTTTGGCATCTCGGTGTGCCTGTTCGTCTTTGGAGGCGGCGTGTGCATGAACCCGGCGATGGCGCTGGCGCAGTGCATGCTCGGGCTGGTGCCGTGGAGCATGTTCGTGCCCTACGCAATCGCCGAGATGCTCGGCGGCCTCGCGGGTGCCGTGGTGGCGTGGCTCATCTACGCGGATGCCTTTGAGGTGTCGGCCGGCAAGGTCGATGGCGTCGCCGTCCGCAACATCTTCAGCACCAACCCGCTGATCAACGACCTGCCGCGCAGCTTCTTCATCGAGGCCATCGACACCTTCGTGTTTGTCTCGGGTATCCTCTCCATCGCCCACTTTGGCGGGGACAACCTGCTGCTTGTCGCGGTGTGCGTGGGCATCCTGGTGTGGGCCGTGGGCATGGGCATGGGCGGCATGACCGGCTTTGCCATGAACCAGGCGCGCGACCTGGGGCCCCGCATGGCCTACCAGCTTCTTCCCATCAAGGGGAAGGTGGACAACAACTGGCGCTACGGGCTTCTCGTCCCCGGCATCGCCCCGTTTGTGGGAGCTGCCTGTGCCGCGCTCTTTGTGCACGGATTCCTGGGTATCTTCTAGGGAGAGGGGCGAGGTCGCAATGCTGTCCGCATCATCCGGCGGGGGCGTCCAGCGGGCGTCCCCGCCTTTTTGTGGCGGCGGATTCGCTTGCGCGCCGCGGGCCCTCCCCTCGCATGTGAAATTGAACTCGGCGCCGCGCGAAACCCCACGTCGGGCCGCATATGCAATATTCTTGAGGGGCAACCTGTGAAGGGACGGATATGTCACGAAAGCTGAACGCGCAGGAGCGCGCGGACATCGAGGCGATACGCGACGCCCTGTGCAAGGCCATGTCGCCCGCGCAGCGCAGCCTGGCGTCGGGGATTGCGAGCGGGCTCGTCCGCTCGCGCGGCAAGCGGGTCACCGAGAAGGACCTGGACCTCATCCTGGGCAAATACGAGGACACGGAGGCCGGGAAGGGGCTGCGCGACCTGGTGAAGTCCGAGGCCCTTGGCCCGGCGGAGGACGGAGACGGCTTTGAGCTCGCCGTCCACGGCGTAGTTGAGGAGGACGAGGCGGACGCGCAGGCGGCGGACGAGGCCGAGGCGCAGACGCAGGCGGGCGACGCGGGGGAGAGGCCCGAGGACGGCGACCCCGAGCCCGTCTCGCCGGCAGAGACGGCGGACGTCACGGCGGCCGATGGCGCGCCCGACGCGGCGGACGCCGCGGATGGGGACGATGACTGCCAGGCGGAGACGTCGCAACCCGAGGCGGCGGGACCCTCTCCCGTAGGCGGCGCGCCGTCCTCGGACCAAGGCGAGGCGAACGAATCGCCGTCGCAGGCCACCCCCTCCGCCGGCGATCAAGCCGCCCCGAAGGCCGACGCGGCCCCCGCCCAAGACGGCGTGAAGCCCGCGCGCGAAGGTGGCAGGCACTCGCGCCGCTCGCCCCGACGCCTCCGCAAGCGCGGCCGCGACGAGGACTCCGTCCAGGGCAAACCCGCCGGAACGGGCTCCGGTCCCAACGCGGAGCGGAGTCTCTCCCACGTTCCCTACGTTCGTCGCGGCGGTGAGGCGGACGTCGAGGCCCGCGAGAAGATCCTGCAGCTTGACCAGCGCTTCTGGCTCAACGGCTGGCTCCTCTCGCACCCCTCCGCCTACACCATGTACGAGCCCGAGCTCAAGGCCATCAACGAGGCGCTGAGCGACGGCATGCTCCCCGGTGACATCACGCGCCGCCAGCTTGCCTACCAGATGGGTGGCGACGAGAAGTTCTTTGAGTATGGTTCCGACGGCTTCAAGCTGCTCCGCGCCATGGGCGTGGAAGACATCGTGCGCCACCGCCCCATGCCCAAGGCGGACCTGATCTTCCATGCGCCGCGCCGCCGCAAGCACATGCGCGTGCTGGTTACCGAGAACCTGGATCCCTGGCTCGACGTCCACGACCTGATGTACGAGGACGGCCGCACGACCGTGCTGGGCGAGCGCATCCACGCCGTGGTTCTGGGCGGTGGCACGCCCGTGCTGGAGCGCAACCGGCTCGCACTGCTGCTCGACAGCCTGGGTGCCGACTCGGTGGAGGTCCTGTACTGGGGCGACATCGACCGTGCGGGGCTCGAGATCATGGACAAGCTCCGTGCCGTGCTGGGCGAGAGGTACCCCTTCGCGTCGTTTGTGCCCGCCTACCGGCTGATGGTGCAGCGCGCGATGGAGCGCTACCCCAACCCCGAGGACAACGAGGCAACTGGCCAGATCAACATAGAGGTGGGCGACCTGTCGCTGCTCCTTTCGGGCATGTCCGAGGAGGAGGCGGCGTACGCCACGGCGGTCATCGAGGGCTGCCGCCTGATTCCGCAGGAGATCCTCACGCGTCGCGACCTGTAGGGACGACGCGACGGGGTTCCCGAGTGATACCTGCTGAGGAATTGCGAGTATTGGCAATCTCCGGGGGAGACGTGAGGGGTACCTGCTGAGAAAACTCGAGTCGTGGCAATGGAGGGATGCTGAAGGAGGTGCCTTTGCCACTGACACACCGATTTCAGCGCTGGCAGCGGCTTTCAAATTGCCACAGCTCGAGATTCTTCAGCACCCCCCAGCCGCTATTGCTCCTCGGGGACCCTTCCGATTGCCACAACTCGAGTTTTCTCAGCACCCCTGCGCGCAATCTCCCGCTCGGGCTGCCACAGGTCCTCTTTTCGCAGCGGGCTGTCGCATCTGCGGGGTAGCCGCCCCAGCTCAGGCGGCAGTGTCCAACCGCAGGCAGCAGCCGCTAGCGGGCGCGGTAGTCCAGCACGCCCGCGACGGCGATGCCGACCACGATTGCGACCGAGGTCGGCAGGTTGTTGCCCGGGAACATGAACGAGAGGATCAGCGCGATGCCGGCGGCGAGGCAGATGATGCCGCCGGGGAGCGCGTGTCTGCGGTCGGCGGCTCCCAGGGCGCCCTCGCGCTTGCGGGCGAACGGCTGCCGACGCGTCACGATCATGAACACACCGATGGTCACCAGGACCGCTGCCAGCACGACGCTCAAGAACTTGGAATCCAGCATGGGACACCTCTCCCTAACAAGACATTGAAGGCGGACGCACGGTCGATTATGACCCATGCGCCCGCCCTTGGCTCAGGGAAGTGCAACCCTGCTGCAGCGCCAGGTGAGAGAAGCCCGGCCACGCGCCAGTGCCCCCTCCCGCCGGCGCCACACGCCCGACAGCTAGCCCAGCTGCTCCAGCAGCTGTCTCATCTCGGCCTGCACGCTGTGCTCGGCGTTGGTTCCGATGACCTTGTCTGCCACCTGTCTGATGGCGTAGCGGCCGTTGCCCATGGCCCGCGAGTGACCCACCATGCGCAGGATCTCGTAGTCGTTCATCGCGTCGCCAAACGCCATGACCTCGCTCGGCTCGATGCCGTGAGCGAGCATTACCTGGCGCAGCCCCGTCGCCTTCGACACCCCGCGCGGAATCACGTCGATCCAGCGCTTGCCCGACGGTGCAAAGGTGAACGCCGAGCCCATCTCGCGCTGCAGGGCATAGGCCATGTCCATCACCACGTCGTCGCGGTCGCAATAGATCGACGCCTTGATCACGCTGACCTCGGGCCCCGGCACGTAGCTCGCGCGCTCGGCGTTGGGGAGGTCCTTGTCCAGCTCCCGCTCGTAGCTGGCCATCTCGTCCAGCAGGTAGCTCACGCGCTTGTCAAAAACGGCCAGGTGAAGGCAGTCGAACATCCCCACGGAGCGCTGCAGCCGCCGCAGCGCCGCGGTGGAGTAGACCTCGCGGTCGACCATCCGACCGTCCACGTACACCTGGGTCCCGTTGGAGGCCACAAAGTCCATCTGGTCCCTCACGGGCGCAAAGAACTCGCACAGCGTGTCGTAGCGTCGCCCGGAGCTTGCGCAGAAGTGGACTCCGTGGCGACCCAGCGCCCTGATGAGGTCATACGTCTCGGGCGGGACCTTGGAGTCTTGGTCCAACAGGGTCCCATCCATGTCCGATGCAACGAGCTTGATCATGCTACCTCCGGCTTCCTGGGCGAGACGAGCCTCACCCATCGTCGTACCCCCTCGTCATGACTGCGTAAGTTCCGCGCAAGGTCTGGGCGCGTCTCGCCAGCCATGGTTGGATGCATCGCGCTGGAAAGGCGCGAACTTGTCCTGTCGGGCCTGGCTGAACGCATCGCACTAGTAGGGCCCGAATGCGTCGAGCCGGGCGTGGCGCGCGTGGTCGGCCCCTCTCCCACAAGTGTTCCCGCTCCACGGCACAGGCCGTTTGGGGCATGAGGCAATTTCGGGAGTGGTCGCCCCCAGGCGCCTGACGGGGTAGACTCAGGAAGTAATGACACTAATTTGATAGGAGATAAGCATGTCGCCAGTCACCACAGTCCTCGCCGTCCTCGTTGCGGCCGAGTTCCTCTTCATCATGTACCTCGAGACGTTCGCCACCACCTCCGACCGTACCGCCAAGGTGTTCGGGATGGGGACCGACGAGCTTGCGCGTCCCAGCGTCAACGTCCTGTTCAAGAACCAGGGCGTCTATAACGGGCTGCTCGCCGTGCTGATCCTGGTCGCCGCCCTCGCCTTTGCGAGCAAAGCCGCCGTCATCGCGCTCATGCTGTACATCGTTGCCGTTGCGGCGTACGGCTCCGTCACCAGCAACCCCAAGATCATCCTCATGCAGGGAGGGCTTGCCATCCTCTGCCTTCTCAGCTGCCTGCTGTAGGGCTGGGATTGGTCGGCGACGCGTTTGCTGGGGGACTCCCATTCGCGACGAAGTCCCACCTCAGCCAAGAGCAGGGGAGAAGGGCGAGCCCACGTGCCCCAAACCCCACCCGCCGGCCCCGCGGGTGACGTCCTCCGCTCCAAACAATCCGTTCCGCAATCTCCCGGGGGACGTAAGGGATTACGCCCCCCGGGCTGCTCAAAAGAACTCAAAGAAGGGGTGGACATGGCGGTGTCTCGTAATCGTGGACTGGTCCTTCCCGTCTGGCTTTCGTTCGTCGTCCCTCTTGGTGGAGGAGGCTCAGCGCGAGCACTTTTTCGGAAGGGCTGCCGGCGGAGTCCTGTGATCACATGCCATCGGTGCAGGTAAAAGCCTCAAAGAATAAACGGATGTCCCTGCCCCTGGCAGCAAACGGCTCGCGTGAGCACTCACGTGAGCGAGTTGCTGCCAAGGTCCATCTCCGGGACCGCGCGCAGGTGCTCGCTCGAGCGATTTGCCGCCAGCCGATCGTCTGCCCTCCCTCCGATGGCAACTACTTCCTGCTATGAGTACTCACATCGGGAGTTTGCTGCCAGCGGGCATTCCGCGGTAGGCCCCCAATCCGCGACGGTGGCCCTCCCCTGCAGGGAAGGGCTCTGGGAGGGGGGATAGCGATCCGCTGCACGTGGAGGGGCTGGCTTGCCCGGAAGGCGGTTGCCCGCTCCATTCTCAGCCAATAGATCCCCCGTCACGGTCGTCGTGGCGCGGAGCCTGAGGTCGGCGGTATGCCAAGGGGCCCCGCGTCGGAAAACGCGTGCCGTGTGTACACACGCGAGGCGTTTTCCGACAGAGAGGGTAAGTCCAACCGTCGAGAGACGGGTCCGATGACAGAAAGTCCGCCCCGCGTGTACACGCGGGGCGGGGTTCTAGGCAGGGAAGACCCTCGCGGCCTAACGGCTGCCAGAAAGTGCGCCCCGCGTGTACACATAGGGTGCGATTTCCGACGGGGATAAGACTTCCGCCCGCTGGGAGATGGGGCCCATGTCAGAAAGTTCATCCCGCGTGTACACATAGGGTGGACTTTCTGACGGGGTCCTCCAGGGGGAGCAGCAGGTTGGGGCAAGCCATTTCCTGAGAGGGCCTGGGCTGGGAGGACGTACTTGCAGGGCTGGGCGAGGGTTAATCCTTCCCTCTCCTAGCCCGCTGATACTCCGCCATGACCGGTGTGGCTTCGGGCCGAAGCAGACTGGACGACACTGGGCCGAACATGTGCGGGGGAGCTTCGAGACAGGACGGGAACCGACCCGTCCCTTCTTAGACTTGAGTCCGTCTCGCGTGCGTTGACCTCGGAGCTTAAGGTTTGCCCTCTCTTCCTCCGTCGGGACAACGTGACCCGCGATGCCGGTGGGTGGGGTTTGGGCCGCATCCCTGCGCTCTTCTCACCCAACAAAAAGGCACCCCCGTTCCCAAAGCTTGGGTCTGGGGGTGCCCGCAATTCGCTTGAATCGTGCCCTTGGCTACGCGATGAACTCCAGGAAGGCGTCTGCCTGTGCCGCCAGTGCCGCCTCGTCCTCGGGGGAGAGGGTCAGCTTGCCGGACATCCAGGACTCGCCGGACAGGGCGATGCCGGTCTCGTGCTCGCGAAGGGTCTTGGCCCCCACGAACTCGAGCAGGTTGTCCAGTGCCTCGCGCATCTCGGCGGTGGCGGTGCGTCCGCCCGCGCCAGAGACCGTGGTCTTGACGCCGCCGATGGCCGCGGAGTCGCGACCCTTTCCGGGCAGCGGGCGGCTCAGCCAGTCGACCAGGTTCTTGACATGGCCGGGGAACGACGCGTTGTACTGCGGGCTCACAAACCACACGCCGTCTGCGTCGCGCACGGCCTGGCGCACCTGGGCAACGGCCTGGAGCTCGGGGTCCTCCAGGTCCTGGTTCATCAGCGGAAGCTGCGAGTAGTCAAGGTAGCTCACGTTGGCGCGCCCCTTGAGCAGCTCCTCGATCCTCTTTGCCAGCTGCAGGTTGAACCCGTCCCTGCGCAGGGTCCCCACCACGATGAGCACGTTCTTCTCTGCCATGTTCGATCCTTTCCCTTTGTTCTGCGAATCCGTCAACTCCCCGCGATAACACCGCGGGTTTGTCACCATTGCGCGGGGCCGCTCTGGCCCTGCCTCGCTCCTACCCAGCAAGCCCAAAGGCGTAGCTGGTCATCGAGATTGCCCCCAGGTTCCTCACGTCGTTGAAGACCTCCGGGGCCTCGCCCTCTGATGCCCCCAGCACGGTCAGGAGCGGCAGGTAGTGGTCCGGTGTAGGCACTGCGTAATCCCACGAGGGAAGCGCCTGGTAGTCCACCGCCGCCTGGTCGTCGCGCGCCTCGACCGCCTTGCGCACCGCCTGGTCAAAGGCCACGTTCTGTGGCGTGCCGTCGGGGTTGTCCCACTCCACCTGGCGGAGGTTGTGGACCACGTTGCCGCTCCCCATCACCACAAAGCCCTCGTCGCGGAGAGGGGCGAGCCTCCTGCCCAGGTCGTACGCGTACCGGGCGTCGCGCAGGCCGTTCACGGAGAGCTCCACCACGGGCACGTCCGCCTTGGGGAGCATGTGGTGCAGCGGCGTCCAGACGCCGTGGTCGATTCCCCAGGTGTCATCCACCTGGACGTCGTCGCCCAGAAGCTCCCGCACGCGCTCGGTCAGCTGCGCGTTGCCTTCGGGGCGGTAGTGGATTGCATACAGCTCCTCGGGAAACCCGTACATGTCGTTGACCTGGCGCGGGTGTGGGTCGCTCTGCACCAGCGTCCCGCGCGTGTACCAGTGGGCCGAGACGGCCAGGATTGCCCTGGGCGCCATCGCCTTCATGCGGGCACCGACTCTCCCGAGCGCATGCGCCACGTCGTCGTCCCGCAGGGCCATCATCGGGTCGCCGTGTCCCACGAACAGTGCGGACTGCCTCGTGTCAGCCATCTCGAACCTCCTTGGTTGTTGCTTGCTAGTAGGTAGTGACTTTGTACTATAGCAAGCATAACTGCTACAATTGAGACAGCAAATAACGTTTTTTCTCGCTACCAGGTATCTTCTGGCATACCAAGGGGAGGGGAGATGGACAGGGGACAGGACGGCTTTGGCAACTGCCCGTTCGTGACGGCGCAGAGGCTCCTGCAAGGAAAGTGGGCCATCCTCGTGATGCACCACCTGAGCGGGGGCACCCTGCGGTTTGGCGAGCTCCAGAGGCTCATGCCCAACCTCACGCACTCCACGCTGTCGTCGCAGCTCAAGGCGCTCGAGGCAGAGGGGCTCGTGAAGCGTGAGGTGTTTCCCGAGGTCCCGCCGCGCGTGGAGTACTCGCTCACTGCAATCGGCCGCGACTTTGGGCCGGTGCTCGACAGCATCCAGACGTGGGGCGAGCGGTACATCGACTACCTCAGGGAGAGGGAAGGCAAGGACCAGTAGGCATGACTCGCCGTAGGGGAGGGGCGGACGAGCGGCCCCGCGTCCCTTCGCCGGGCGAGACAGGTGCGGCTGCGTGTGGTCCGAGCCATCCGCGTCGGCCGAGGCGAGGTGACTTCCTGAGCGGCACGGGCGGGCCACCAGAGTCTCCCTTTCCAGGTGAGACGAGCGCGGCGACCTGCTCCCGCCCCCTGCCAGGGCGACACGTTGGGATGCGCGTGTCGCGTATTTCTCACCCGCGCTTGCACACTCGCACGGGTGGGTACCATGTTGGTTACAGCCGCCCCACGGTGGGGCGGAAGGGGCAGCCATGGCCCAGACAGATGCCACGACCAAGAGGAGGTGCCATCCATGGACGGCGACAGTTCGCATCGAACAGCCACAACGTACTCACATGGGATGGCGGCCGCCGGTCGGGGTGGCGGACGCCGCCGGTAGTCGCGCCCAGCGCCCGCCGGTCCCCGCGCGTGCCAGATGCCCATGCGGGCGGCCACGTGCCAAGCCCCGTGCAGGGGAGGTGCCGCTATGGCGCTGCACACCAAGAAGACCGTAACCGACAAGAGGGCGCAGGAGCGCAGGGAGTTCCAGTTCGACTGGCTGCGCAGGATATCCGCTCTCGACGTGGACCACGCGCTCGCCGAGCTTAACTCGCAAAGAAAGGGCCTCTCCCAGGCCCAGATAGAGCTCTCGCGCGCCTCGTACGGGGCCAACGAGGTCTCGCATGGCCACAGGGACTCCGCGCCGGTCCGCTTCCTCAAGGCGTTTCTCGACCCGTTCACGGGCATCCTCGCGCTCCTTGCGCTGGTCTCGCTGCTCACCGACGTGATCTTCTCCGCGCCGGGGGACCGCAACCCGTCCACGGTCATCATCATTGTGGCGATGATCCTGCTTTCGGCGACGCTCCGCTTTGTGCAGGAGGGCAGGAGCGGTGACGCCGCGGAGGCCCTGGCAAAGACCATCCAGACCACCTGCTGCGTGGAGCGCGCGGACGGCGGCCGCAGCGAGGTCCCGCTGGCAGACGTGGTGGTGGGTGACATCGTGCACCTGTCCGCGGGTGACATCGTTCCGGCGGACGCGCGCGTGATATCCGCTCGCGACCTCTTCCTGGGCATGTCTTCGCTCACGGGCGAGAGCATTCCGGTGGAGAGGACCGCGGCGGCCTGCCCCCAGGCGGCATCCGACGGGAGCATGGCGGCCACGGACCTCTCCAACATCGTGTTCATGGGTTCGACCGTGGTCTCGGGCAGCGGCGTCGCCGTGGTGTGCGCGGTGGGCGCCAACACGATGTTTGGCAATATGGCCTCCAGCCTGGGGGTCAAGCGCGGCAAGACCGCCTACGACGAGGGCATCGCCTCGGTCAGCAGGCTGCTCCTGCGACTCATGGTCGTCATGGCGCCGCTGGTGTTTGTGATCAACGGCATCACCAAGGGAGACTGGCTTTCCGCACTGCTGTTTGCCCTCTCGGTGGCCGTGGGCCTGACGCCCGAGATGCTGCCCATGATCGTCACGACCTGCCTGGCAAAGGGGGCAGTGGACCTCTCGCGCGACCGCGTGATCGTGAAACACCTGGACTCCATCCAGAACCTGGGTGCCATGGACGTGCTGTGCACCGACAAGACCGGAACGCTCACCGAGGACCGCGTGGTCCTGGAGCGCCACCTCAACGTGATGGGGGAGCAAGATAGTCGCGTGCTGCGCTACGCCTTCCTCAACAGCTTCTACGAGACAGGCATGCGCAACCTCATCGACTCCGCCATCATCCGGCGCGCGACCGAGGAGGGGCGTGCGGGCACGCCCGGGCTGGACGTGGACGCACTCACCAGCGAGTGGCACCTGCTGGACGAGGTCCCCTTCGACTTTGAGCGCCGCCGCGTCAGCGTGGTGGTGGGCGACTCCCACGGCAACACGCGCATGATCACCAAGGGCGCGATCGAGGAGGTGCTGCAGGTCTGCAGCGACGTTGAGTTTGACGGCGAGGTCGTGGAGCTCACCGACGACATGCAGCGCATCGTCCTGCAGAAGGCCTACGACCTGGCGGACAAGGGCATGCGCGTGCTGGGCGTGGCGCGCAAGGCCGACCCGTCGGGCGTCGGGGTCCTCTCGGGCAGTGACGAGCGGGGGATGACGCTGATTGGGTACCTGGCATTCCTTGACCCGCCCAAGCGGAGCGCGGCCGATGCCGTGGCGGCGCTGACCCAGCACGGGGTCACCACCAAGGTCCTCACGGGCGACTCCATGAGGGTCGCGGCAAACGTGTGCCGCACCATCGGGCTCGACGTGCGGGGGACCCTGGACGGCGCGCAGATCGCGGGGATGAGCGACGAGGAGCTGGATGCCCGCGTTGAGGACGTGACGGTGTTTGCCAAGCTCTCGCCCGACCAGAAGGTACGCGTGGTCAGGGCCCTGCGCGCCCGCGGTCACGTGGTCGGCTTCATGGGCGACGGCGTCAACGACGCGGCTGCCATGGGTGCCAGCGACTGCGGCGTGTCGGTCGACTCCGGTGCCGACGTGGCCAAGGAGGCGGCGGACATCATCCTTCTGGAGAAGGACCTTGGTGTGCTGGAGCGCGGCATCGTCGAGGGGCGCCGCACCTACTTCAACATGAACAAGTACGTGAAGATGACCGCCAGCTCCAACTTTGGCAACATCTTCTCGGTGCTGGTCGCCAGCGTGTTCCTGCCCTTCCTGCCCATGACCGCCGTGCAGCTGCTCCTGCTCAACTTCATCTACGACTGCGCCTGCACGGCCATCCCCTGGGACAGGGTCGACGGCTCGGAGCTCATGCACCCGCGTGCCTGGCAGCCCGGCTCCATTGCGAGCTTCATGCGGTGGATTGGGCCAACCAGCTCGGTGCTTGACATCCTGACCTACGCGCTGCTGTTCTTTGTGGTGTGCCCGACGGTCGCGGGCGGCACCTGGGCGCAGGTCGCGGGCAATCCGGCTGCCGCCGCCCTGTTTGCGGGGACCTTCCAGGCCTGCTGGTTTGCCGAGTCCATGTGCACACAGGTGCTCTTTGTGCACCTGGTCCGCACGGAGCGCATCCCGTTCTTCCAGAGCATGGCCGACTGGCGCGTGCTGCTGCTCGGCGCCGTCGCCATCGCCCTGGCGCTGGTCATCCCCTTCACCGGGGTGGGGACCGCACTGGGCATGGCGGCGATCCCCGCGGCGTTCCTCGGCATGCTGCCGCTCATCGTGCTGGGCTACGTCGCCCTGGTCATGGTGATGAGGGCGCTCTACGTGCGCCGCTTTGGCCACCTGATGTAGGGGATGTGGGCGGTGTGCCGGCGCGCGGCGCCTCGGTGGGGTTGCTGCGGCCCCTCCGTCCCGGTGGCGGCCCCCCGCAGGCACCCCGCGCCTCCCGAGCGGTATGCTGTGGCGCGACGGAACACAAGCCTGGCCCCCAGGGGCCCAGTTGGGAGGACACATGGAGAAGGACTACCTCGACCTCGCCCGCAGGCGCTTCTCGGTGAGGAGGTTCGACCAGCGCCCCGTGGAGGACGAGAAGCTGGACAAGGTCCTGGAGGCTGGGCGCATCGCGCCCTCCGCGTGCAACTTCCAGCCGATCGTGGTCTATGTGGTGCAGTCGCCGGAGTCTCTCGCCCGCCTGCGCCAGGCGACCCGCATGGCCTTTGACGCACCCGTGGTGCTGGCGGTGTGCTGCGACCTCTCGCGCGTGTACCACAACAGGCACGAGACCCTGTACGAGGACTACACCACGCGGGAGATGGACGCCTCCATCGCCTGCGACCAGATGATGATGGAGGCCACCGACCTGGGGCTGGGGACCTTGTGGGCCCGCGGATATGACACACGCGCCGTGGCCGAGGCCCTGGGGACCCCGGACGGTGTCGTGCCGGTGTGCCTGCTCGACCTGGGGTATCCCGCCGAGGGCGTCGAGCCCAGCCACCATCACGGCGACCGGCGGCCCCTGGACCAGATGGTCGTGAGGATCTAGCGAGAGGCCCGTTCCCCTCGCCTGCGCAAGGCGAAAACGGGGGAGGCCCCAGTGGGACCTCCCCCGTGTTGTGCCGATTGGCCATGTGGGAGCCGCGCCCGTCTCCCCTGCCAACGCTAGGCCAGGAGCTCCTTGGCCAGGGCGTCGAGCTGGCCGCGGGAGTCGTCGTTGAGTGCTCCCTTGAGGGTCACGACGTTGTGGGCGAACGCGATGTTGGGCAGCCCCTCCAGTGCCTCGCGCATCTGCTTGGCGGCGACGGGCATCCAGCTGCCGTTCTCGACCATGCCCACGGTGCGGTTTTGGTAGTTGTGCTCCACGAGGTCGGTCACGAACGTGTGCATGAAGGGGAAGTAGCTGTTGGCGTAGGTGGTGGTGGCCAGGACCAGGCGGTCGTAGCGGAACGCGCTCGCCAGCGCCTGGGCCATGTCATCGCGCGCCAGGTCGAAGGTGGCAACCGTGGCGCCGCCGTCGCGCAGCTTGGCCTCGAGCTCGCGCACCGCCTCCTTGGTGTGGCCGTACACCGAGGTGTAGGCCAGCGTCACGCCGCTCTGCTCGGGGCGGTAGCTCGACCAGGTGTCGTACAGGCGCAGGTAGCGCGAGAGGTCGCCCGTGAGCACGGGTCCGTGCAGCGGGCAGATGGCCTTGACGTAGCAGCCTGCGACCTTGCTCAGCGCCATCTGGACGTTCTTGCCAAACTTGCCCACGATGCCAAAGTAGTAGCTGCGGGCGTTGGTGACCCAGTCGTCCTCAACGTCGAGCGCGCCAAACTTGCCGAAGGCGTCCGCCGAGAATAGCACCTTGTCCGTCTCGTCGTAGCTGAACATGACCTCGGGCCAGTGCACCTGTGGGGCGGCGACAAAGCTCAGGGTGTGCTTCCCCAGCTTGAGGGTGCTGCCCTGCTTCACGACCACGCCGCGGTCGCTGTAGTCCACGCCAAAGTAGGCCTGCATCATCTTGAAGGACTGGGCGGACGAGACGACCTGGGCCTCGGGATAGCGGTCCATGAACGCCGCGATGTTAGCGGAGTGGTCGGGCTCCATGTGGTGGACCACCAGGTAGTCGGGCTTACTGTCGCCCAGCACCTGGTCCAGGTTGGCAAACCACTCGTCGCGGAAGGCGGCGTCCACGCTGTCCATGACCGCGACCTTCTGGTCCAGTATCACATAGGAGTTGTAGGACATGCCGATCTCGCGCACGTCGTACTGGCCCTCGAACAGGTCGATCCTGTGGTCGTTCACGCCTACGAAGGCGATGTCGTCAGAGACCTTCACAGCTTCCTCCTTTGGGAAGGGGAGAGACTCCTTCTCACCCGCTCACACATAGTCCACGCGATTCTACCGCGACGGGACGCGTGGGATCTTGGGCGCGATTAAGGCTCGGGCTGCGGCGGGGTCGAGGATGACAACGGTGCGGAGGCGTGTTTGCGTGGGCAGGACGGCGTCCGACAACGGGAGCTGCTGAGGAAATGCGAGTGTTGGCAATCTCCGGACGGATTCCGCTGAGGAATCGCGAGTGTTGGCAGAAAACAGGCGTCTTCGACTGCCAATACTCCGCTTTCCTCAGTTGCGTGGCCTTCCCAATTGCCAATACTCGCATTTCCTCAGCAGACAGGCGCCAACGCGCTCGGTGGAAGCCGTTGGTGAGGGGCAAAGGCCATCGGATGTCAAAGAAGGGGGAAGCCCGCCCATCTCACGGGAGGGCCTCCGTGGACGTGGAGCGAATTTCCCTTGAACGTAATTTGACGCCTGCGGACAGCATCGGAGTTCAAACCATGGCATGTAGCGCCCGATGTGAGTGCCTTCGTCGCGAGTCCCCTGTGTCCCTGGCCGGTTGATTTCAGCGTAACCGCAGGTAATAAGACCAGCCATGATTCCAGGTATAAATCACTGGCAGCCGAAGCCTGATGTGAGCACTCACGTCAGGCTCCCGTCGCCATCTGGTTTCGACTTCCAACCCAATTGGCAAGAGGAGTCCGAAGTGAGTGCTCACATCGGGAGTTTGCTGCCATGGGCTGGCCCCGGTGACCCAAGGCGACCCAATCACCTGCAGAAACTCGGCGCTCGTCTCGCGGTCTGAAGGAGATGGCCCGACAAAAGTGCTCACATCGGGAATCCGTTGCCACGGCTCGACCCTTGATGCTGGCCCATGCCGATAGAAGGGCTCAGAGAAGGGAAAGGGCACGGTCCCCGGGGAAGCTTCCGACAGAGGACGCGGCCCCTTTCCCTCTTTGGCCATTGGGGGCTTTTCCGGCGGGAGCCAAGGCACTTCTGGTAGAGGAGCGCGTGTGAGCACTTTGTGGTCAAGAGAGGCCTGCGGGTGAAGCGACGTTTTCCAGGTGGGCGGCTCAAGGAACATATGTGGCTTCGTCCTCTGGCAACGAACGCCTCGCGTGAGCACTCACGCGAGCGAGCCCCAGTCAAACCGGTCCCTTTCCCACCCTGATTGGCAGCGGAAGCCTTGCACGAGTGCTCGCACGGCGACCTTCCGCCAGTCGGTCCGTCGAAGAAGGGGGTGGCCAAGGTCACGGCCCCATTCTCGGGCGGAATGTCGCTCGAAGGGGCATGGAGACGGAATGATCTGCGGGGTGGCTGCCCGTGCTGGGCGGCAGATGCCCGATCCATTCAATGACCCCGATTCCCCGGTCACGAGCGGCGTGGTCTGTTGAGGCGGTTGGCCCCATCTTGAGGAATGCCCTGGGCTGCCCGCGCATTCCGAGTGGAGGATCGGGGGCGATTACCCTTCCCCGAGGGCCACCGGCCACTCTCCCTTCCTTGACTTCCACCGCCCCTCAAACTGGCAGTTGGCGTGGGATATCCGGTCCATCCCCAGATGGAATGTCCGACAGCGGCCCGCGGGTGAGACGAGGGACGGGCGACGACGGTCTCGACGGCTCCCGTCCACGCCGCGACGACGTCGTCTGCCCGTCCCCGAGGCAGCCCCGGCAGCGCAGCTCCCTCCCCGCGTTCGTCGAGCCCTCCACTTTGACCAGAGGCCGGAATCTGTTGCGAGGACAACGGAAAGACATCCCGCGCTCTGATATCTTCACAGCATCTTTAAGGTTCTTTTTGAAACCAGGCGGCGGTTGTCCGCCAATGGGGGAGGCCCCGTGCTCGAGAGAAGAGATTTCCTGCGTCTTGCCATGGTGCTTGGCTCCGGCGCCCTCGCCGGGTGCGCCGCGCAGCGGTCGGGTGCCGCCAGCGCCTCCGACTCCGGCGGAGGGGACAGCGACTCCCAAAGCTCCTCCGGCAACCAGCGCGTGGTCGCGACCCTGCGCTCCCTGGCGCAGATGGCGGTCCTCGCGGGGCTGCCGCCGGTCGGCGTCTCCAAGGACGCGACCGACCTCGACGGGCTGCCGTCAGACGTGCAGGTCGTGGGCACCAGCGCCCACCCCAGCCTGGAGAAGATCGTCTCCCTCCAACCCACCCTCGTGCTTCTCACCGGCGAGGTCCCCACGCAGCGGGAGCTCGAGTCCGGCCTGGACGACGCGGGGATCGCGTGGCGCGAGGTGGACGTCAACTCCTTTGACGACTACGCCAGCAACATGCAGGAGCTCACCCAGCTGAGCGGCCGCGGCGACCTGTACGAGAAGAACGTGGAGGACGTGGCGAGCGCGATCGACGGCGTCAAGGCGAAGGCGGGGGACCTCCCCCAGGTGAGCTACCTCGCGCTGCTGGTCTCGTCCACCAAGGCCAAGGTCGCGAAGTCGGACTACTTCGCCTGCGAGATCCTCGACAACCTGTCAATGCACAACATCGCGGACGACGGCAGCGCGCTCGATGACCTCTCGGTAGAGGCGATCGTGGCGGCAGACCCCCACTACGTCTTCGTGATTCCCCGCGGGGACGAGGACAAGGCGCGCGAGGCCTTTGAACAGGACTTCCAGTCCCAGCCCGCGTGGTCGTCGCTCGCAGCCTCCAAGGAGGGAAGGGTCGACGTCCTGCCCAAGGACCTCTTCGAGTACAAGCCCAACGACCGCTGGGCCGAGGCGTACTCCTACATCCTCGACCTCAGAGGGAAGCAGGGCTAGCCATGTCCGCTGGCGGGGGAGAGAGGACGGGCACGCGGTGCCGTGTGGCGCTCGCGTTGGGTGTGACGGTGCTCGTCGCCGTCGCGCTCGCCTCCCTCGTCACGGGAACCGCTGCGCTCGGCACACTCGACTCGCTGAACGCGCTCGGCACACTCGCCCTGGGAGGTGACGCCGGAGCCACGGCGTCCCTCGTCCTGCTCGGCGTGCGCGCCCCGCGCGTGGTCGCGGGTGCCTGCTGCGGCGCGGCGCTCGCCTGCTCCGGCCTGCTGCTGCAGGCGTCGCTCGACAACGACCTTGCCTCCCCGGGCGTGATGGGCGTCAACTCCGGGGCGGGGCTGTTCTGGCTCGTCGCCGCACTGCTGGTGCCGGGGCACCCGGTCGTGCGGCAGGGCATGGCGTTCGTCGGCGCGCTCGTCTCCACGCTCCTGGTGTACCTGGTCTCGCGTCGCGCCGGCAGCAGCCGCGGCACCGTGGTGCTGGCCGGGGTGGCGGTCTCGAGCCTCATGGGCGCGGGCATCGACGCCGTCGTGACCATCTGGCCCGAGTCGGTGGCGGACCGGGTTGCCTTCACCCTGGGCGGCCTCTCCGGTCAGACCTTCCAGCGGCTTGCCCTCGGCGTCCCCGCGATGGCGGCGGCGCTCGCGGCGGCGGTGGCCCTGGGCCGCGGCATCGACCTTCTCGCCCTGGGCGACGAGACGGCGCACGGCCTGGGGCTCAACGTTCGTGCCTCCCGGCTCGCCGCGATCGTGTGTGCGGCGGTCCTCGCGGCCTCCGCGGTCTCGGTCTGCGGGCTCCTGGGCTTCGTGGGTCTGATCGTCCCCAACCTCGTGCGCATGTGGGCGAGTCCCGGCACCCGTCCCGGACTCGCGCTGTGCGCGGTGTGGGGCGCCTCTCTCCTGGTCGCGTGCGACCTCGTGGCGCGCACGGTCGCCTTCCCGTACGAGCTGCCGGTCGGCCTGGTGCTCTCGCTCCTGGGCGCGCCGTTCTTCATCTCGCTGCTCGTGCGCAGGGGGCGTGGCCGCCGCTCCCACTCCGTCGCCGCGGCACGCGGGGGTGATGCCCGGTGATCTCCGTGAGCGGGCTCTCGTTCAGGCGCGACGGCGGGTTCACCCTGCGGGTCGACTCCCTCCAGGCGGCGGACGGCCAGGTCTGCGCCCTCGTGGGCAAGAACGGCTGCGGCAAGTCCACCCTGCTCAGGTGCCTCGCGGGGATCCTCCCGTACGAGGGGAGCGCGCTCGTCGACGGGAGGGAGGTCCGTGGGCTCGGCCACCGCGAACGCGCTCGCAGGCTCGCATACCTGCCGCAGGACCCGGGATGTCCCCACATGGACGTGCGCACCCTGGTGAGCCATGGCCGCTACGCAACGCTCGGCGCTGTCAGGACCATGGGCGAGAGGGACCGGGCCCTCGTGCGCCGAGCCATGGGGCTCACGGGAGTGTGGCAGCTTCGCGACCGGTGGCTCTCGGACGTGTCCGGCGGCGAGCTTCAGCTGGCGTACATCGCCATGGTCGTCGCCCAGGACAGCGGGACGCTCCTGCTCGACGAGCCCTCCGCCCACCTGGACGCCCTCAGGTGCCGGGAGCTCGCCGACCTTCTCCGCCGGCTCGCGGGGGAGGGGCTCGCGGTGGTGGTGGCGACCCACGACGTGGAGGCGGCATTCTCGTCCTCCGACCAGGTCTGCCTCATGGCCGAGGGGGACGTGGTCGCCCGGGGGACCCCGGAGGAGGTTGCCGCGAGCGGGAGGGTGCCCCAGGCGCTTGGCGTTGGCGTGGAGCGGCAGGAGGGCCCCGGGCTGCTGTGGGGGTATGCGCTCACGCGCACGTGATGGCGCGCGGGATACGGAAAGGGAAGGGCGCCCCGTCGGGGCGCGAACGAGAGGGGGATGCGTGGGATACGTGCTTGATGGGGAGGGGCTGGACGGGCTGGTCCGCGAGCTTGCGCGCGACTACCTGGTCTTTGCCCCGGTGCGGAAGGTCGGCGCGGGCCGGTTCACCGACGTCGACCAGGTGATCTACGACTTCGTGGACGACGCCTCGCAGATAGAGCTCGACGCCAAGAGCGACTACTCGTTCAAGGAGCTGCTCACGCCCCTCTCGCAGACGCTGTTCTACTTCACCGAGGACCAGGTGAGAGAGGCGCGGGGCATCGGGCCCGCCGGCGGCTCCGGCCAGGGCGGCGACGACCGCGATGTCTTCGTCCTCATGCGCGCGTGCGACCTGCACGGCGTCAGGCGCCTCGACGACATGTACCTGCACAACGGGCCCGAGGACAGCTTCTACCGCCGGGTCCGCGAGCGCGTGCACTTTGCGCTCATCGGGTGCCCCGAGGGCTTTGAGCACTGCTTCTGCGTCGACATGGGCACGAACGTGGCCCCCGACAACTGGGAGTTCTCGCTCGAGCGCCGGGGCGACGGCTACGTCTGCGCGGTCGAGGGAGAGTCGCTGCGCCCGCTGTTCGAGCGCCACGCCAAGGGGGCCAGCGAGGTCGTGCCCGCGCACGTCTCCCAGAACGAGGTGCACGTGAGCGTTCCCGGGTCCATGCCGATGGAGGTGCGCACCAGCGACCTGTGGGACGAATACACCCGCCGCTGCATAGGCTGCGGAAGGTGCACGCTGGTGTGCCCCACCTGCACCTGCTTCACCATGCAGGACGTGCTCTACACCGAGAACGGCAGGGTGGGTGAGAGGCGCCGCGTCCAGGCCAGCTGCATGATCGACGGCTACTCCACGGTCGCGGGCGGCGCGAGCTACCGCAAGCGCAACGGGGAGCGCATGCGCTTCAAGGTGCTGCACAAGGTCTACGACTTCCGCCAGCGCTTTGGCTACGACATGTGCGTTGGCTGCGGGCGCTGCGACGACGTCTGCCCCGAGTACATCAGCTTCGCGGCGTGCGTCAACAAGGTCACGGACGCCGTCAGCGCCTGGGATGCCCAGCACGAGGGGAGCGTGGTCTCAGATGACTAGCAGCAACCCGTACCTGCCGTTTCCCTCCAGGGTGCTCCAGGTGATCCAGCACACGCAGAAGGAGTTCACCTTCCGCATGGCGTTTGGGGGAGAGGTGCGCCCGGGCCAGTTCTTCGAGGTGTCGGTTCCCAAGTACGGCGAGGCCCCCATCAGCGTGAGCGGCATCGTTCCCGGGGAGTCCGTGGACCTCACCATCCGCCGGGTGGGCGTGGTGACCAACGAGGTGTTCAAGGCCTACGAGGGGCAGTCGCTCCTCCTGCGCGGGCCGTACGGCAACGGCTTCGACGTGAGCCGCTACGTGGACGGCGAGTGCGTGGTCGTTGCCGGTGGAACGGGGGTGAGCCCCGTGCGCGGGGTCGTCAACGCCCTCGCGGAGAGCGCGACGCCGCGGGACAAGCACGTGATCGTGGGCTTCCGCAGCCCCGACGACATGCTGTTCCGCGATGACCTCGCACGGTGGGACCAGGCACTTGACCTTATCCTCACCGTGGACGTCGCCCCCGAGGGATACCAGGGCAACGTCGGCCTGGTGACCAAGTTCATCCCAGACCTGCCGCTGCGCGACCCGTCCACCACCCAGGCGGTCGTCGTGGGCCCGCCGCCCATGATGCGCTTCTCCGTGAAGGGGCTCCTCGAACTCGGGCTGGCGGAGGAGAACATCTGGGTGAGCCAGGAGCGCAAGATGTGCTGCGGCCTGGGCAAGTGCGGCCATTGCCGCATAGGCGAGAAGTACGTGTGCCTGGATGGGCCCGTCTTCAACTACACCCAGAGCAAGCAGTTGCTGGACTAGGAAGGAGGCCGCCGTGATACAGGACGTCGACGTCAAGGCGATGAAGAAGAACGCCTTCCGCGTGAGCAAGGAGCGCGGCATGACCGCAAGCCGCGTGCGCGTTCCCGGAGGGCTCGTGAGCGCCAGGAGCATGGCGCGCATCGTGGAGATCGCCGAGGAGTACGGGAGGGGCGAGATCTTCCTCACCAACCGGCAGGGGGTCGAGATCCCGGGCATCCACATGGAGGACATGCCCAAGGTCAACGAGCTCCTGCGCTCGATCATCAAGGACACGGGGATCAACCAGGGTGACAGCGAGCACGGCTACCTCGCCAGCGGCACGCGCAACGTCGTGGCCTGCCCCGGCAAGAGGCTGTGCCCCTTCGGCTGCTACGACACCACCGCCTTCGCGCAGCGCATGGACCGCGCGATCTTTCCCAACGACCGCCACGTGAAGGTCGCCTTCACCGGGTGCTCCAACGACTGCGCGCACGTGGCCCTCAACGACTTTGGCGTCATCGGCATGACCGAGCCCCAGTACGATCCCGCCCGTTGCATCGGCTGCGGACAGTGCGTCGAATGGTGCAGGCGCAGGTCGGTGAGCGCGCTCAGCCTGGTGAACGGCAAGGTCGTGCGCAACGAGGACCGCTGCATCGGCTGCGGCGTCTGCGTGGTGTACTGCCCCACGCGCGCGTGGACGCGCAGCAGCGAGCACTACTTCCGCGTCAAGATCATGGGCCGCACGGGCAAGCAGAACCCGCGCCTGGCCCAGGACTGGCTGCGCTGGGTGGACGAGGACTCCATCGTGAAGATCGTGAAGAACACCTACGCCTTCATTGACGAGTACATTGACCCCAACGCGCCCGAGGGCAAGGAGCACATAGGCTACATCGTGGACCGCGTGGGCTTCGACGAGTTCTGCAAGTGGGCGCTCGAGGGGGTGGAGCTGGGGGAGAAGTGCCAGCGCGCCACCCGCGTGTACTGGGACTCAAGGCGCTACGACCGGGACAACGATTTGCGTTAGGGCACCCTTTTCGGTGGCGCGCCCTCGGGTCGCGCCCCGTCCCCATGACGGCACGCGGCGTGGGGACGGGGCGCCCGGGGTTTACGCCGACGCGTCCTGGCGCCCAGCCCCTCTCGCCCTGCTATCGCACCTCGTCGACGCCGTCGAGCCACTCCTGCAAAAGGGCCAGGTAGCGCGGGTTGTCGTCCACATAGCACATGTGGCGGCAGTTGGGGAAGATCTCCCACCGCGCGTTGGGGATGGCGTCATACATCTGCTTGGCGATGAGCGGCGAGCACAGGTCCTGCGTGCCGTTGATCACCAGGGCCGGACAGGTGATTTGTCCCAGGCGGTCGGAGTAGTCGTAGTCGCGCAGGGTCCCCGAGGGCATCAGCTCGTTGTCGCCCCACGCGTGCACGTACGACTCCCGGCCCGTGCGCTTGGGACGGCGCAGGCACTCGGGGCTGTTCTCCGTCACGGGGCCGGAGCAGAAGAGCTCCATGTAGCGCTCCAGCGCCGCCTGGAACTCGGGATCGTCGAAGTCGCCCGTCCGCTCGGCCGTGGCGAACGCGTCCTGCTCCGCATCGCTCAGGTAGCGCAGCCTGCGATGTCCCTCCTCGCCCCACAGGCGGGACGAGGCGAGCGTGCTGCTGAGCACGACCGACCTCACGCCCGCGGGCTTGTGGTCGCACAGGTAGATGATGCAGGTGGCGCCTCCCCACGACTGTCCGAGCAGGTGTACCTCGCCCAGGCCCAGGTGCTCGCGGAGTGCGGCCAGCTCGTTCACCCACGTGGATGCGACCCAGAGCTCGGTGTGGTCGGTCATGGAGTCATCCCACGACCTCCCGCAGCCAATCTGGTCGTAGGTTACCAGCGTGCGCCCGTCGCGATCGGCGAGCGGGTCAAGGGTCTCCAGGTAGTTGTGCGTGGAGCCCGGTCCCCCATGCAACAGCACGATAGGCGCGCGCCCCGCGATCGGGTGATCCGGTTCCACGATGCGGTAGTAGGTCCTGTATCCCAGGTAGGGCATGTATCCCTCGGTGACGCGCATGCTGCTCCCTCCCCGCGACGGCTCTCTGGCATCCCGCCGCGCATGGGTCTCGTGTGGCCCAACCACGATACCGCAGGGCCGGGGGAGAGACGCGCTGGCACTCCCGTGGCGCGGCGCTTGCGACTGGCCGGGCGGCACGTACAATCGGGAGGGAAAACCGACGCCGCCGCGTGCGGCACGAAAGGGGAATGGCATGGGCTCGAACGACCGGCAGGGGGCATACGCCAGCAGGGAAGAGGTCCCGGAGCGGTACAGGTGGGACCTCTCGTCGCTCTTCGCGAGCGACGACGAGTTTGAGCGCGCCCTCGCGGAGGCCCAGTCGATTCCCGACGAGTATGCATCCAAGAGGGAGTCCGCCACGGCGTCGGGCGAGGGGCTCCTGGCCTACCTGCGCTTTGACGACGACGCCACCCTGCGCCTCCAGAGGCTGTGGAACTACGCCGGCCGCCGCGCGGACGAGGACACCCGCGTGAGCCGCTGCCAGGACCTCAACGCCCAGGTGACCTCGCTCCTCTCGCGCGTGGGGGCTGCCGCGGCGTGGTTTGAGCCCGCCGTCTGCGCCCTCGATGCCCAGACCCTGGAGGGCTGGTACCGCTCGACTCCCGGTCTTGAGCTCTACCGTCGCGCGCTCGACCGCATCCGTGCCCTCGCCCCGCACGTGCTGGGCGAGTCCGAGGAGGCACTCCTGGCCCAGGCGGGCGAGATGGCGGCGCAGCCGGGACTCGCCTTCACCATGCTCAACGACGCCGACCTCCGCTTCCCCGACGCAGTGGACGCCGGGGGAGAGGCGCATCCCGTGACGCACGGCAGCTTCGTCCCGCTGGAGCAGTCCCGCGACCGCGTGCTGCGCGAGAGCGCCTACCACAGCGTCTATGGCACCTACGGCAAGGTCCGCAACACCAGTGCCGCCCTGCTCGCCGCCCAGATGCGGCAGCTCGCGTTCTTCTCCCGTGCGCGCGGGTACAGCTCGTCGCTCGAGGCGTCCCTGGTCCCCACCGAGGTCCCGGTCGCCGTGTACCAGAGCCTCATTCAGTCGGTCCGCCGCAACGCGCCCGCCATGCACTCCTATATGGCGCTCAGGAAGCGCGCGCTGGGGGTGGACCACCTGCGCTACTGGGACGCGTACGTGCCCATCGTCCAGTCGCCCGACCGCCGCTACACCTTTGAGGAGGCATGCGACCTCATGCTCCGGGCGCTCGCCCCGCTGGGCGACGACTACCTCGCCACCGTCAGGCACGGCATCGCGTCGCGCTGGATCGACGTGTACGAGACGCCGGGCAAGGTGAGCGGAGCCTACTCCGCGGACGGCCACGGCATGGAGCCCCTGGTGCTTCTCAACTTCCAGGGCACGCTCGACGACGTGTTCACGCTGTGTCACGAGATGGGCCACGCCATGCAGACCTGGCTCAGCAACCATTCCCAGCCGGCGCGCTACGCGGAGTACCCCATGTTCGTGGCCGAGGTGGCGTCCACGACCAACGAGTGCCTCCTCACCCGCCACCTGCTCTCGCAGGCGGACGACCCCGCCGAGCGCGCGTTTATCATCAACCACTTCTGCGAGCAGTTTCGCGGCACCCTGTACCGCCAGACCCTCTTCGCCGAGTTCGAGCGCGACGCAAACCAGGCGTGCTCCAGGGGAGAGGGGATGGGCGCCGATGCCCTGAGCGAGCGCTACCGGCAGCTCTGCGACGCCTACTACGGTCCCGCCATCGAGTCGGACGACGAGATCGCGCTGGAGTGGTCGCGCATCCCGCACTTCTACTACGACTACTACGTTTACGTGTATGCCACGAGCTTTGCGGCCGCGGTGGCGCTCTCGCAGCGCATCCTGGGCGAGGGCCAGCCCGCGGTGGACGACTACCTGGCCTTCCTCTCGGGCGGCTGCTCCAAGCCGCCCATCGAGCTCCTGCGTGGGGCGGGGGTGAACATGGAGTCCGGCCAGGCCGTCGATGCCGCGCTGGCGCAGTTCGCCGAGCTGGTGGACGAGCTCTCGTCGCTGCTGTAGGCGACGGCAGGCGAGAGGGACCACCCTCCGGGGCTTGCGGGACGGTTCCGCCGCCCCGCGTCCCTCCGCGCTGCTATCCTGTGGCTGTTTCTGTTGGTTTCTAGGCGAGAGGTGCCTGCTCATGGCGGTTGCTGACAAAAGCGCTTTGGGGGAGGACCTCCCCGCGACCGACGGCTCCAGACCTCGCCCGGCGGGCGAGGTGCTCCTCTCGCCCGTGTCGGGCATGGCGATGCGCATGAGCGACGTGGACGACCCGGTGTTCTCGAGCGGGATGCTGGGCAAGGGCGCGGCCGTGGAGCCCAGCTCAGGCGTGGTATGCTCGCCGGCGGACGGCACGGTCTCGGTCGTGGCCCGCGCAAAGCACGCCCTCTGCATGACCACCAAGACGGGCTTGGATGTGCTCGTCCACGTGGGCATCGACTCGGTGGGGCTCGGCGGTGCGCCGTTTGACCTGCTCTGCGACGAGGGCCAGGTGGTCCGTGGGGGCCAGCCGCTCATGCGTACCGACCTCGACGCCATCCGCGGTGCCGGCGTTCCCGCCACGGTCATGGTGGTGGTGATGTCGACGGACGACACCTCAAAGGTCGAGGGACACCTCGGCCCCGTTGCGCAGGGCGAGGAGCTGCTGCGCGTGATCTAGCCGCGCCGCCATCTTGGTGCGCGACCCCATACGCTGCCAGGGGAGGGGAGCATGGACATCAACGGCATAGCGCGTCTCGCGGGCGTGTCGCGGGCGACCGTCTCGCGCTACCTCAACGACGGCTACGTGTCCGAGGAGAAGCGCCGGCTCATCAAGCAGGTCATCGACGAGACGGGCTACGTTCCCTCGCAGCAGGCCAAGACGCTCCGCACGGGGAAGACCAACCTGGTGGGCGTGGTCATCCCCAAGATCAACTCGCAGTCCGTCTCGCGCATGGTAGCCGGCCTCACGTCGGTGCTCAACGAGAGCAAGTACCAGATGCTGCTGGCCAACACCGACAATAACACGGGGCTAGAGGTGGAGTACCTCAAGCTGTTCGCGGAGCGCAACCGCGTGGACGGCATCGTGCTCATCGCCACGGTCATCACCCCCGCCCACCGCAAGGTGCTGGGCGAGACGCGCGTGCCCGTGGTGGTGCTGGGGCAGGAGCTCTCTGGCTGCACGAGCGTGTTCAACGACGACTACCACGCGCTTCTCGACGTCACCAACATCGTGCTGGAGCACGGCACCCACCCCGCCTTCATCGGCGTGCTGGAGGACGACGTCTCGGCGGGCCAGATGCGCCACCGAGGCTTCCTGGACGCCTGCCGCGACCACGGCATCGAGGTGCCCGAGCGTGCGCAGTGCGTGAGCGACTTCACCGTGGACGCGGGCTATCTTGCCGCCGAGCGGCTGCTCGAGGCCTACCCGGAGGCAGACGCCATGGTCTGCGCCTCTGACAACATCGCCTTTGGCGCCATGACCTGTCTTCGCGAGTACGGGCGGCGCATCCCCCAGGACGTCCAGGTCACCGGCGTGGGCGACACCGATCTGGCCCGCGTCATCACACCCACGCTCACCACGGTGCACCACCACTACAAGACCGCCGGCATGGAGGCGGCCAAGGTGCTGGTGGGCGCCATGGGCGAGCGTGACGACGTCGACCGTGAGGTCCGCATGAGCTACGGGGTGCTTCGCCGCAACTCCACGCTGTAATCGTTGCGATGCGCTGGGGGAGAGGAGCGCGGCCCCTCCCCCCAACTGCCGCTCATGGCAGATAAGCGACCGTCTGCCGCCACCCTGGGGGCGAACCCTCACAAGCTCCACAACCTGGAGTATCACTGAATTGTGAGAACGATTTCATACGAAATGCCAAAGGACGTTCGTGGAAGTCGTGGGTTTGGGGCGAGGACGCGATTCCGCATGGTGTGGGAACGGTCCCAGTCGAAGGGGAGTGGGCATGGCTCTTGACTACAAGCAAGCCGCGAAGGAGGCCCTCGAGGCCGTTGGCGGGCCCGGCAACATCGTGTCGGCGGCGCACTGTGCGACGCGTCTGCGTCTTGTGATCGCGGACGACTCAAAGGTCGACAAGAAGAAGCTCGAGGACGCCGTGGGCGCCAAGGGTAACTTCCAGGCTTCTGGCCAGCTGCAGATCATCTACGGCACGGGGACCGTCGACAAGGTGTTCGACGAGTTCGTGGCGCAGGCGGGCATCACCGGCGGCTCCAAGGCAGACGTCAAGCAGGCCGCCGCCGCCAAGGGCAACGGCTTCCAGCGCGCCATCAAGGTCCTCTCCGACGTCTTCGTCCCCATCATCCCCGCCATCGTGGCCTCCGGCATGCTCATGGGCATCATGAGCGCCCTGCAGTACATGGGCACCCCCGTGGCAGACGGCGGCGCCGGGTTCTTCGCGCTCGACACCTCCAACGTGTGGTGGCGCATCGCCTCGCTGATCAACGCATGCGCGCTGGGCAACCTGCAGATCCTGCTGGGCTTCTCCGCTGCGACGGTCTTTGGCGGCAACCCATACCTGGGCGCCTCCCTGGGAGCCCTGCTCATCAGCTCCGACTTCATTAACGCCTACAGCGCGTCTGACGCCATCGCCAAGGGCACCATGATCACGCTCGACGTCATCCCCGGCGTCTATAGCATCGACTGGATCGGCTACCAGGGCCACGTCATTCCCATCCTGGTGGGAGTCTGGATCCTGTGCTTCTTCGAGAAGCGCCTGCACAAGGTCGTGCCCGAGATGTTCGACCTGTTCCTGACCCCGCTGCTCTCCGTGTCGCTTGCCGCATACATCACCATCCTGTTCGTGGGTCCCGTCTTCGTGTGGCTCGAGAACAACATCCTCGGCCTGCTCATGTTCCTGCTCTCCGTGCCCCTTGGCATTGGCTACGTGATCATCGGCCTCATCTACTCGCCGTCGGTCGTCACGGGCCTGCACCAGATGTACACCGCCATCGACGTCTCGATGCTCGCGCAGTACGGCGTGACCTACTGGCTGCCCATCGCCAGCGCCGCCAACATCTCCCAGGGTGGCGCCTGCCTGGCCGTCGCGCTCAAGACCCGCTCCGAGAAGACCAAGTCGCTCGCCGTCCCGTCTGGCATCTCGTGCCTGCTCGGCATCACCGAGCCCGCGATCTTCGGCGTCAACCTGCCCAAGGTCAAGCCCTTCGTCTGCGGCATGATCGGCTCCGCGTGCGGCGCCCTGTGCTGCTATGTCTTCCACCTCGCAGCCAGCGGCACCGGCGTCACCGGCATCTTTGGCATCCTGCTCTGCATCACCCAGCCCCTGCAGTACGTGATCATGTTCGCGGTCGCCTTTGGCGTGGCCTTTGGCCTCACCAGCACGATCTACCGTGACGCCGAGGCACAGGCCGAGCCCGCCGGCCAGGCGCTCGCCGAGGCCAAGGCTGCCGCCGACGAGGCCGTGGCCGAGGAGAGGTCCGTTGAGGAGAAGGGCGCCGGCAGCGTCCCCGCCCCCAAGGCAGAGGTCATCGCTTCTCCCGTCGCCGGCAAGGCAATCGCCATGGCCGACGTGAAGGACCCCGTGTTCGCGAGTGGCGCCATGGGCGGCGGCGCGGCGGTCGTGCCCTCCGAGGGCTCCGTGTACGCCCCCGTCAGCGGCACCATCACCGTGCTGGCCGAGACCGGCCATGCCATCGGGCTCCTGTCCGACAACGGTGCCGAGGTCCTCATCCACATCGGCATCGACACCGTGACCCTCAAGGGCGGCCCGTTCACGCCGCACACCCAGGTGGGGGCGCACGTGGGCAAGGGAGACCTGCTCATGGACGTCGACCTCGACGCCATCCGTGCCGCGGGGCTCGACACCACCACCATGGTCGTGGTCACCAACACCGACGACTACGGCTCGGTCACCGGGAAGACCGGTCAGGTCGGCCTTGGGGACGACCTGGTGAGCCTGTCCTAGTTTCGCCGGGAGTCACACCGACCGCCCGTGCGTCGCCCCCCGCCACGGGGACGGCGCACGGGCGTCTCGCCTAGGCACACATCGCACGACGTCCCGCCCGTGTCAGCTCCCGGGTGGGGGAGGGGAGACAATCGCCCATGGCAGGCAGCAACACGGAGCATCCCGCGCACGACTGGCGTCCCGCATATCACATCACGGTTCCCAACGGGTCGCTCAACGACCCAAATGGGCTCTGCCAGATCGACGGGACCTACCATGTGTTTCACCAGTACACCCCCAGCTGGCCGGCGCGCGGCGTGTGCTGGGCGCACTGGACCACGCGCGACTTCCGCACGTGGGAGTTCCACGGCTCCCCCATCCATCCCGACGGCGACCTCGACCGCAACGGGTCATATTCCGGTTCCGCCGTGGTTCGCGACGGCAGGATGTGGTGCTACCTCACGGGCAACGTCAAGGAGCCCGGAAACTACGACTACGACTTCGCCGGTCGCAAGGCCAACGAGCTCCTGTGCGTGAGCGACGACGGGGACCACTTTGACTGCAAGCGCCTGGTCCTCTCCAACGCGGACTACCCCGCGTACTGCTCCAACCACGTGCGCGACCCCTACGTGTGGGGGCAGGGCGGCGAGTACCACATGCTCCTGGGCGTGCGTACGGTTAAGAACCGCTCGGCGGTCATTCTCTACCACTCGCGGAATGGCATCGACTGGCAGATGGAGGGGTCGCTGAGCACCGTGGGCGAGAGGCCCCTTGGCTACATGTGGGAGTGCCCGGGGCGCATCGCGGTGGGGGGCAGGCAGTACCTGCTCGTGTGCCCGCAGGGCGTGCCCAAGCGCGACCTCGCCTTCCAGAGCATCTACAACTGCGGCGTCTTCCCCCTGCCGGGTGACCTGGTGGAGATGGCACGCGGCGACGTCGGTCGCATGGAGGCAGCCGGTCCCCAGCGCGTCCTGGACCCGGAATCGTTCGTTGAGCTGGACTATGGCTTTGACTTCTATGCTCCCCAGGCGTTCACGGACGAGTCCGGCAGGACCATGCTCATGGGTTGGATCGGGCTGCCCGACGTGGTGGGCGAGTACGACGACCCCACGCGGGCCTGGAAGTGCAGCATCACCGTGCCCCGCGAGCTGAGCACCAACGCGGCGGGGCGTCTCTGCCAGTGGCCGGTCGCCGAGGTCGACGCGCTCCGTGGCGAGCGGGTGGCCCTCACGCCAGAGGGGGCCCATGGCACCTCCGGGCTAATTGGCTCCTCTCCCTACGACATGGTGTGCATGGACGGCGCGGTGGGTGCGACCGTCCCTGGCTGCCAGCTGGACCTGATCGTGAGCGGCATCCGAGGCGGCGGCAGGATCTGCCTCAACGCCGACCTCGAGCTCTCCGTGGTCGGGCAGGCGGTGGAGCTCGCGTTCCTCCGCCGTGCGGGCAGGGGCAGGGGCGTTCGCAGGGTGCCCCTCTCGGCGCTGTCCGAGGGCGCGCTCAGGAGCGTCCGCGTGCTCGTGGACACCTCGGTGGTCGAGGTATTCCTCAACGGGGGAGAGGTGACGCTCACCACGCGCTGGTATCCGGACCGGGTGGACCGGCTGGGCGTCTCCAGCACCTTGCAGGGCGACCACTCCGCATGGCGCCTGGATGGCTGGACCTTTCTCGGGGTATAGGCAGCCGTAGCACGGATGGGCGGCGGGGTCGGGTGCCAAGTCCGGCCCCGCCGTCGTCTTGGATGCCCATCTAGCAGGGGTTTTCTCACCCGTGCCGCGATGCATCAAACGCGGCCAAAAGGGATGTTCGGGGACGAAACCGACCCTTGGCTTTGCGTTATTATGAATCGTGGCCAAAACTGGGATGGGGGATCCAAGTCGCGGTCCTGCACGCCGTCGAGAGACGGGGCGCCAAGCGCGTTCGTGTGTGGAACAGCCGCCTTTGGTGGCGGACCGTATCGCTTCGAAGGAGAGGATATGGCAAGGAAATACAAGTCTATGGACGGCAACGAGGCAGCGGCATACGTCTCGTACGCCTACACCGAGGTGGCGGGCATCTACCCGATTACGCCGTCCAGCCCCATGGCCGACCACGTCGACCAGTGGGCAGCCAAGGGCATGAAGAACATCTTCGGCACGCCCGTCAAGGTCGTAGAGATGGAGTCTGAGGCCGGAGCCTCCGGCACCGTTCATGGCTCCCTGGGCGCAGGTGCCCTCACCAGCACCTACACCGCCTCGCAGGGCCTGCTCCTCATGATTCCCAACATGTACAAGATCGCGGCAGAGCAGCTGCCCGCCGTCTTCCACGTGAGCGCCCGTACCGTCGCCACGCAGTCGCTGAACATCTTCGGCGACCACTCCGACGTCATGGCGTGCCGCCAGACCGGCTTCGCGATGCTCGCCGAGAGCAACGTCCAGCAGGTCATGGACCTCTCGCCCGTGGCACACCTGGCAGCCGTCAAGGGCAAGACGCCCTTCCTCAACTTCTTTGACGGCTTCCGCACCTCGCACGAGATCCAGAAGGTCGCCGTGTGGGACTACAAGGACCTTGGCGACATGCTCGACATGGCCAGCGTCCAGGCCTTCCGCGACCACGCGCTCAACCCCGAGCACCCGCATGCCCGCGGCAGCCACGAGAACGGCGACACGTTCTTCCAGAACCGCGAGGCCTGCAACACGCTCTACGACGAGCTCCCCGACGTCGTCGAGCACTACATGGACGAGATCAACAAGCGCATCGGCACCGATTACAAGCCGTTCAACTACTACGGCGCTCCCGACGCCGACCGCGTCGTGGTCTGCATGGGTTCCTTCTGCGACACGCTCAAGGAGGTCATCGACTACCTCAATGCCAACGGTGAGAAGGTCGGCCTGGTCGAGGTTCACCTCTATCGCCCGTTCTCCATCAAGCACCTGGTTGCCGTCCTGCCCGAGACGGTGAAGAAGATCGCCGTCCTCGACCGCACCAAGGAGCCCGGCTCCGTGGGCGAGCCGCTGTACGAGGACGTGGTCTCGGCCCTGTACGAGGCTGGCCTCTCCAACATCACCGTGGTGGGCGGCCGCTACGGCCTGGGCTCCAAGGACGAGCCCCCCGCGGTTGCGTTCTCGGTCTTCGAGGAGCTCAAGAAGGACGAGCCCAAGCGCGAGTTCACCCTGGGCATCGTGGACGACGTCACCAACCTGTCGCTCCCCATGGACCCCGATGCCCCCAACACCTCTGCGCCCGGCACCATCGAGTGCAAGTTCTGGGGCCTCGGCGGCGACGGCACCGTCGGTGCAAACAAGAACTCCATCAAGATCATCGGTGACCACACCGACAAGTACGTTCAGGCGTACTTCCAGTACGACTCCAAGAAGACGGGTGGCGTGACCATCTCGCACCTGCGCTTTGGCGACTCGCCCATCCGCTCCCCGTACTACATCACCAAGGCCGACTTCGTGGCGTGCCACAACCCCTCCTACATCGTCAAGGGCTTCAAGATGGTCCGCGACGTCAAGCCGGGCGGCACCTTCCTCGTCAACTCGCAGTGGAGCGACGAGGAGTTCGCGCGCCAGCTGCCGGCGGTCGCCAAGCGCTATATCGCCAACAACAACATCTCGGTCTACCTGATCGACGCCATCGACCTGGCCGCGAAGGTCGGCATGGGCAAGCGCACCAACACGGTGCTCCAGTCCGCCTTCTTCGCGCTGGCCAAGGTGCTTCCCGCCGAGGACGCCCTCAAGTACATGAAGGACGCCGCCGAGAAGTCCTACGCCAAGAAGGGCCAGGCCATCGTCGAGGCCAACTGGAAGGCCATCGACGCCGGCGCCACCGCGTTCCACAAGTTCGAGGTTCCCGCCGACTGGGCCAACGCCACCGATGAGCCCAAGGAGGTCAAGCTCGAGGGCCGCGAGGAGCTCGTCAAGCAGGTCAGGGAGCTCATGCAGCCCATCAACCAGATGGAGGGCGACAACCTGCCCGTCTCCGCGTTCGAGGAGCACGCAGACGGCCAGTGGGAGCTTGGCGCGTCCGCGTACGAGAAGCGTGGCGTCGCCGTCATGGTCCCGCGCTGGGATCCCTCGAAGTGCATCCAGTGCAACACCTGCTCGTTCGTGTGCCCGCACGCCACGATCCGCCCGGTCGTCATGACCGAGGAGGAGGCGGCCTCCGCACCCGAGGCCATGCGCACCACCGACCTCAAGGTCCCCAAGGGCACCGGCTACAAGTTCACCATCGCCGTTTCGCCGCTTGACTGCATGGGCTGCTACAACTGCGTCGCCATGTGCCCCAAGAGCGACGTCAAGGAGGGTGGCGCCCTCACGATGGTGCCCCAGGAGGAAGAGGCCGCTCAGGCCGAGGTCTGGGACTACGCCGTCAACAAGGTCACCCAGAAGGACGAGCTCGCGGGCGACTCCAACGTCAAGGCGTCCCAGTTCCACAAGCCGCTGCTCGAGTTCTCCGGGTCCTGCGCCGGCTGCGCCGAGACCAGCTACGCTCGCCTCGTGACCCAGCTCTTTGGTGACCGCATGTTCATCTCCAACGCCACCGGCTGCTCCTCCATCTGGGGCAACCCCGCGGCGACCTGCCCCTACACCACCGACGCCAACGGCCACGGCCCCGCTTGGAACAACTCGCTCTTCGAGGACAACGCCGAGCACGGCTTTGGTATGGAGGTCGGCTACGAGGCAGAGCGCGAGCGCGTCGTCGTGATGACGCAGGCGCTGCTCGAGTCCAACTGGGCGTCCGACGACCTCAAGGCCGCGGCGACCGCGTGGCTCGAGGCCAAGGGCGACGCCGAGGGCTCCAAGACCACCGCTGCCGAGTACGTGAAGCAGCTCGAGGGCGCCGGCACCCCCGAGGCAGAGAAGCTCCTCGCGGAGAAGTCCTTCCTCACCAAGAAGTCCTTCTGGATCTTCGGCGGCGACGGCTGGGCGTACGACATCGGCTTTGGTGGCCTGGACCACGTTCTGGCGCAGAACCGCGACGTCAACGTCTTCGTGTTCGACACCGAGGTGTACTCCAACACCGGCGGACAGGCCTCCAAGGCCTCTAACCTCGGCCAGGTCGCGCAGTTCGCTGCCGCGGGCAAGGACACGAAGAAGAAGTCCCTCGCCGAGATCGAGATGAGCTACGGCTACGTGTACGTCGCCCAGGTCGCCATGGGTGCCAACCCCATGCAGACCCTCAAGGCAATCCGCGAGGCCGAGGCCTACGACGGCCCGTCGCTGATCATCGGCTACAGCCCCTGCGAGATGCACAGCATCAAGAAGGGCGGCATGATGCACTGCCAGGAGGAGATGAAGCGCGCAGTCGACTGCGGCTACTGGAACCTCTTCCGCTACAACCCCGCCGCTGCCGAGGGCAAGAAGTTCACGCTCGACTCCAAGGAGCCGAAGGGCGGCTATCAGGACTTCCTGATGAACGAGGCCCGCTACGCGCGCCTGACGCGCGAGTTCCCCGGCCGCGCAGAGGAGCTCTTCGCCCAGAACGAGGAGGCGGCCATGGCCCGCTATGCGCACCTTCTCAAGCTCAAGGAGATGTACGCCAGCGAGTAGGCCAGCCGGGCTAAAAGCCTAGCGAACCGATGGGGCCGGACCGGGATTGATTCCCGGTCCGGCCCTTTTCGTGGTGCGCATGTGCTTGAATTGGGACGACCAGAAGGGGAGATGAGGCGCATGCCAACGCCGCTCAGGTACCAGGTGACACACTACGACTGCGGGCCCACGTCGCTGCTCAACGCGCTCGCGGTGCTCTTTGACCGCGACGAGCTCCCGCCCGACGTGTTGAAGGGCGTCTACGCACTCTCGCTCGACCGCTACTACGACGGGCTGGCCTATCACGGCGGCACGTCTGGCATGGCGATGGCGCACATTGCGTTCTGGCTCCAGGACTACGCCGACAGGACCGGCTTCCCCCTCAGGGCCATGAGGATCACCGGCCAGCAGGTGAGCCTGGCCGAGGGATCGCCCCTCAGGGAGAGCCTGGGGCAGGGTGGGGTCGCCGTGGCGGGCGTGCGCCTGGACGTCGATCACTACGTGGTCCTCACGGGGTTCCAGGACGGCTGCGTGCGCGTGTTCGACCCATTCTGGAGCGCCCCGGGCCAGAGGGAGTGGGGTCCTGGCGTGATGCAGGTCACCGATGCCCCGTTCTCTCACAACCGCCTGATTCGGCCCGAGGTCATGGACTCGGAGGATGACCACGAGTATTCCTTCGCCTGTGCGAGCGGGGCCGAGGCCGTCCTCATGTGGCGCACGTCACCACGTGGGGCAGAGGCGCGGAACTAGAGCGGCGGGCCCACCCCACCGGGATGAGCCCGCAGCATGTTTGCCTGTCGGCTTTTGGGGCCAGGTTGGCTAGTCCCTCTTGCCTTGGCGCGATGCGAGGTAGGGGGAGAGGAGCGGGGTCATCTGGCCCTGGCTCAGGATGGTGACCTCGTGCATGGCACGGCTTACGGCGGTGTAGAGGCGCCTGCGCGCGAGGGGTTCGTCGGGGTAGACCTCGGCCTGCGCGTCGGGGATGATGACCGAGTCAAACTCCAGGCCCTTGGCGAGCCTGAGGTCGAGCGTGACCACGCCCTCCTTGGGGAGCGTGTCTCCCTTGCCCACCAGCGGGGCCAGGTCACCCAGCTGCCTCGCTATCCAGTTGGCGCGTGCTCCGTCCTGGGCAACGATGGCGCAGAGCCCCTCCTTGGCATGCGCGTCCTCGGCGATCCTGCGCAGCACCTGCAGGTATCCCCCGGCATCGGAGGGACACTCGCGGATGACGGGGTCCACGCCGGGGCGCTGCACCGAACTCAGCGTCACGCGCTCCTCGGGGGGCAGCAGGCTGCAGAACAGCTCGGTGATCTCGGGAGACGAGCGGTAGCTCGTGAGCAGGCGGCACTCCTCCACGCTGCCGTGGGTCTGGGCGAACACCTGGCCAATCTGCCCAAAGCTGGCGCTTCCCTCCACGATGGCCTGGTGCTGGTCGCCCAGAAGCAGGAAGTGGGCACGCGGGAAGTAGCTGGCCAGGACCATGAGCTGGGTCTGCGTGTAGTCCTGTACCTCGTCGACCATCACGTAGCGCACGTCGTCGTCGCCCGTGCCGGTCACCAGGATCTTGAGGTACAGGTACTCGGCGGCGCTAAGGGGCCTCCCGCCCGTCAGGCGCATGCCCACGCGGTCAAACCTGAGCCAGCTCGCGTCGTCGATCTGCGTGCGGGCACCGCCATACAGGAACTCGGCGTAGCGCCTGGCCAGGGCGTCGGTCTCACGCTCGTCGGAGGGTGCGATCGTCTCGCCAAACACCTCCACCTGGCGCTCGACGTCCAGCCCCAGCATCTCCTCCTGCAGCTCGTCGTTCTTGGATATCTGGGTGATCCTGCGCTCGAGCTTGGAGCGCAGGTCCTCGCGCACCAGCGTCATGAGCTTGGGCCCAACGCCAAAGCGCTCGAACTTTCGAACCGACGCGGCGATGGAGGACGCCTTGAGCATCGAGAGCCCGCCCTCGCGCACGTCGCGAAAGTCCTGCTCCTCCAGCGTGAGTGAGGGGAGCCCCTCCTCCAGGGCGCGGAGCGACACCGCGTCGACATCCGCCCCGCTCGCCCTGTCCGCCAGCCCCAGCCTGGCGACCCACTCGCGCCAGGTCATGATCTGCGGGTTGGACTCGCCCAGCGAGGGGAGCACCGCGTCGATGTAGCGCGCGAACACGTCGTTGGGGGAGAGAAGGACCACCTGGTCTGCCCGCAGCGTGTCCCTCTGGCCGTAGAACAGGAAGGCGATGCGCTGGAGGAGGACCGAGGTCTTGCCCGAGCCGGCGATGCCGTTGACGAGGAGTACCGGGACGTCGGAGTGGCGCACGACCTCGTTCTGCTCGCGCTGGATGGTGGCCGTGATCGCCTGGAGCTTCTCGGTGTGGTGGCGGCGGAGGGCCCCAAGCAGCAGCGAGTCCTCGATCGCCACGGTGGTGTCAAAGTAGCCGTTAAGGTGGTCGCGGGTGATGTCGAACTGCCTGCGCAGCTCCAGGCTCACATTGCGGGTGCGCCCATCCACCTGGTAGGAGGTGGGGCCCATCTGCTGGTTGTAGTACGTCTCGGCGATGGGGCTGCGCCAGTCCACAATGAGGGGCCGGCGGTTCTCGTCCGTGACGCCCGCGAGGCCGATGTAGACGTCACGCGCCGGCCTGCCGGGGCGCATCTGAAGCCTGACCTTGGCAAAGTAGGGCTGGGCTAGAAGGGCGATGGTGCGCCTCAGCTTGTCCACGGTGAAGTCGTGGTTCTGGTTGTAGGCGTCGATGACCGAGTTGAGGGTCTCGATGGCGGCGAGCGTCTCCATGGTCTCGTCCGCGCTGCTGAAGTTGAGGCGGACCTCCTCGCTCATGTCCCTCAGGTCTTGGGCGGCCTCGCGGTGGGTGACCTCGATCTCTCTCGTGAGGCTGTCGCGAATGGCCTCGAGCTTTGCGTATACCTCGCTCAGGTGGGCCTGCTCCTCGTCAAACACCGGATCGGACATCGCAACCTCCCGTGCACTCAAGATTCCGAAGAGAAAATTCTAGTCCAAGGGGAGAGGGGCTGTCCCCTCGCATTTGGGGGAGACGTCATGCCGTCTGCGGCCAAAACCGACCGTTCGCCAGGTTGACCAGAGATTGGGATACATTTGCCTGGGCAGGGGTATTATTGCAGCAAGCAAGGAAGTCGCCCCTACGGGCGGCACGATTGGGGAGGTGGTGCCCATCAACAGCGAGGAACCGTATTTTTGGCGTCCCGTGGATGACACCGAGTGCCCCGTCTTAGCGTAGGAGTCCCGCATCGTCGGGAACATGTTAAGCGAACAGGCATCGCACAAGCCAGAAGGCAGACGGAAGAGCCGGTGTCGCCACGCAGGAGCTGGGCATCCAGTAATGGGTGCGGGCGTGGCCAGTATGACCGACAAGTGCATAGCAAACAGGTTTTGAGACATGGCGAAACGGGTGATACCAAAGTAATCGCCAAGGTTCCAAATCCAAGGGCGGGCGACCTGCGGGTCGCCCGCCTCGTCTTGTTTGGGATAGGATGAAATGGCCTGCCGTCTTGGCGGGCCAAGCTATCAAGCCATCAGAGGAATCGCGAGGGGCAGTCACCGCATGATCAAGCTAGCGCTCACAGACATGGACGACACGCTCAAGGCGATGTGCCACCCTCGCGTGACCGACTATGCCCTGGATGCCATCGACGCGATGCTCTCTGTCGGCCTGCACTTTGGCCCGGTGAGCGGGCGCGTGCCCAACGCGATGTCGTGGATGTTCGATGGCAGGGAGGAGTGCTACGCCACCGGCGCCTTTGTCAACGGCCAGATGGTCTACCTTGACGGCGAACTGGTGCACGAGGAGTGGCTCGACGCGGCGGAACTCTCGCGCGTTGCCCGCTGGGTGCTCGAGAACACCGTTGACGCGTCGCTCGTGCTGTACGGCAACGGGGACGGTGTCCCCAGCGAGAGCGGCCACTACGTCACGGCCGATCCCGCCCGCATCGAGCGTGATCCCCAGACATTTGGCCCACGCGACGTGTGGGCGAAGGTCCCTGCGCATGACCAGATCAAGGCCAACGTGTTCTGCGGTGGGGGCAGGGAGCACCTCGTTTGGGTGAGGGACGCACTCCGCAGCGAGTTCCCAGCGTTCGACTTCGTGCTCCCCAGCAACATCGCCCCAATCGTGGACATAATGCCCCGTGGCTGGGACAAGGGGTCTGGCGTGCGCGTCCTGGCGCAGGCCCTTGGCATCGGGCTCGACGAGGTGGTGACCTTCGGGGACTCCGAGAACGACCTGGGCATGATAGAGGGCTTTCCCAACTCTGTTGCCGTGGAAAATGCGAGCGAGGAGGTCCGCCAGGCCGCGACGTGGCACATCGGGGCGAGCAAGGACGACGCCGTGGCCGACGCCCTCCTCCAGATCGCCGAGGCGGCAGGGACCGGTGGCGTTCCCGCGTTCATGCAGGGATAGGAACGACTGGGGCCCAGTGCTCCGCGCGACGAGGGGAGGGGGAGCCGTGAGGCTTCTTGAGGAGAGGATCAGGCGTGATGGGGTCGTGAAGAGCGACCAGGTGCTCAAGGTCGACTCGTTTCTCAACCATCAGATGGACATCGGCCTCTTCAGGGCAATGGCCAGGCAGTGGCGTCAGGACTTTGCCGACGCCCCCATCAACAAGGTCCTGACCATCGAGGCGAGCGGCATCGGCATAGCGGCCGTCGTGGCGGAGGAGTTTGGCGTCCCTGCGGTCTTCGCCAAGAAGAGCGAGAGCATCAACATCGACGGGACCTACTATGCCACCAGCGTGCGCTCGTTCACCCACCAGAGGGTCTACAGCGTCATCGTCTCAACCCGCTTCCTGGGGCCGGACGACCACGTGCTCGTCATCGACGACTTCATGGCAAACGGCTGCGCCATGGACGGGCTGCTCCAGATCTGCGACGCGGCAGGAGCCACCGTCGAGGGGGTGGGGATTGCCATCGAGAAGGGCTTCCAGCCCGGTGGTGACCGTCTCCGCCAGCGCGGTATCCGCGTGGACTCGCTGGCGATCGTCGAATCGATGGACCCCCAGACCGGGGACATCACCTTTAGGGACTAGCCATGGGCAGCGGTAGGGCGAGGCGCGACGAGGGGTTGCACACCCGCCTGGAGGGCGAGGACGCGGGCGAGTTCAAGGCCTGCACCAGGAAGCGCCGCTACGCGAGCGAGGCCGAGGCCAAGAAGGCGGCCGAGAGGAGCTCGCGCAGAAAGGACGCACCCAAGATCTTCGTGTACCGCTGCGAGTACTGCGGCGGCTGGCACCTCACGCACCACCGCCCCCGCGGCGGGAGAAAGTAGGCGGGGGCATCGTGCACCACGGAGGCCCCCTCGCGGCCGGTGGGTCGGCGAGGGGGCCTCGTTGCGTCGTGTCTCTCCCCTGCGGCCTCAGTGGGTCGAGATGGAGTAGAACTTGTAGTTGCGCACGTGGCGCGAGACCCCATGCCCGATGTAGGCGAGAAGGACTGCCGTCGCCGCTAGTGCATCGCCTTGGAGAAGGACGGGGCCAGCCTGGTGCCCGCCTCCTCCTCGCGGAGCTCCCGGAGGATCGACCACGCCATGGGGATTGTCACACAGAAGGTGACGCAGTCGGTGACGGGCTGGGCGAGCTGGACGCCCGTGATGCCCATGAGGTGGGGGAGCACGAGGACGACCGGGGCCAGGACCAGGCCGAGCCTGCAGGCGCCCAGGATGGTCGCGCGCCACATGCGGCCGGTGGTCTGCAGGAGGAAGTTGGTGATCATGGCCGTGCCCGTGAGGGGCATGGTCAGGCTCTCGACCCTGAGGGCGAGCACGCCGACGGCAAGGACCTCGGGGTCGCTCGAGAAGAGGCGTATGAGGGGCTCGGCGAACGCGCAGGTGAGGATGCCGATGCCAAAGACCAGGGCGAGGGCCACGCGCACCGAGAAGAAGTAGCCCTCGCGGATGCGCTCATACCTGCGGGCGCCGTAGTTGTAGCCGATCAGTGGCTGGAAGCCCTGGCCGATGCCAATCTGAACGTAGTTGCCAAAGCCGGTGATGCGCTGGACGATGGCGAGGGCGGCGATGGCGGCGTCCCCGTAGGGCCTTGCCGCGCCGTTGAGGAGCGTGGTCGCCACGCCCAGCATGACCTGGCGCACGAATGAGGGAAGTCCGCCGTTTGCCACCTCCTGGGCAAAGGCCCCCGTGGGCCTGGTGACCCAGCGGGGCGAGAGGGGCGTGATGCCAACGCGCTGCATCTGACGCACCAGGAGCAGGAAGCTCAGCCCCTCGCACACCACCGTGGACGTGGCACTTCCCGCTATACCCATGCCCACCACATAGATGAGGACCGGGGTGAGGAACATGTTGAGGACGGCGCCCGACATGATGGCGACCATGGAGTACAGGGCCTCTCCCTCAAAGCGGAGCTGCATGTTGAGCATGAGGGAGCTGCACATGAAGGGTGCTCCCAGAAGGATGATTCCCACGAAGGTGCGAGCGTACGGGAGGATTGTGGCGGTGGACCCCGCGAGCATGCAGATGGGATTGATGAGGAGGTTGCCCACGAGGGCGATGACCGCCCCGGCGACCAGGGTGCAGGCCAGGCCCGTGCTGGCAATCTCGCATGCCCGCTCCCTACGCTTGGCTCCCAGGTAGCGGGCGATGGCTCCGCCCGTGCCCTGGCCCATGCAAAACCCCACTGCCTGGATGGCGGTCATCACTACGAACGAGATGCCGATGGCGCCCGCGGCAGAGGTCCCGAGCCCACTCACGAAGAACGTGTCGCTCAGGTTGTAGATGCTCGTGACCAGGTTGGAGAGGATGGACGGGGCCGCGAGGGATAGGATGAGGGGGCGGATGGGCTCCTGGGTCATCTGCCTGAACTTCTCGCGTGTCGTGTCCTCGCCTGCTGCCATGGTCCCCATGGTACGCCTGGGGAGCCAAGGCAGCAGGCGGCCATGGAAAAGAATGCCCAGAGAATGAGGCACCAGGCAGCATGGCGTCGTGTCTGGCGGCGGGCATCCATGCTATTGGGCTGCTGGAAGGCTTGGAAAAGGTAACGGTTCCCGTGCGGGTGCGGAGTGCCCGCTTAACCTTCTCCGGGCTCGTGTTGATTGCGGTGCACGGTGCTTAACCCCCTAGCCCTCATGCGTATTTTGGAGCCGCCTGTTTAGTATCGCTAGGCCTCATGCGGGTTTTTGAGTCGTCTGCTTAATCTTGCTAGCCCTCTTGTGGATTGGGCGACAATAATCCGCACGAGGCCGGCCCCTCTCGCCCCTCTTCGAGCACTTTGGTCGGGTGTGGTTTTGCTGCTCCCGCAGAACATCCCGCCGACGTCGGTAACCGCTGACGCGGGTAATGCCAGCACAGCTCCCTAGCCCCTCTTGGATGAGACTCCCTCCGCTGGCGCCTGGGGCGAGAGGATCAGCCCCAGCATGAGGGGGGTCGCGTACATCAGCGGGAGCGCGTAGCGGGTGATGGCGCCAGGGCACACGAGCATCGACAGGCTGGCAAGCGCGATGGGGACCATCACTGCCCCGGAGCGGTTGCGGCGATAGAGCGCGGCAAACAGGGCGAGAAGGGGCAGCAGCCCGCCGTAGGTGCCAATCTTGAGGGCCTGGGGGACCAGCTGGAGGAGCGTGTTGTAGTAATAGCCGCTTGCAGCGTCGTTGAGCTGCTTCAGGGCATAGGGTTGCGTGGTGTCGATCCCCGTGTCGCCCTCGTACCCGTCGAGCGCGGGGACGGCCTCCTCGCACGAGGTGACGGGAATCTGGATGGGCGTGGACGGGATGAACAGGCTCCCCGCCACCTTCACCGTTGACTGGATGTAGTGCCAGGGGTGCGTGAGCCCCAGGCGCACCCATGCCTTGAGGTAGGCACGCACGTCCTCGCTCGACGCGTCCCACTCGTACAGGTTCTTGGTGGGGTCGATAAAGGTGGGGTCGTAGACCTTGAGCACCTGGCCTATGGGCATGATGCGCTCGATCACCTCCTTGTCCTCCTGACTCACGGAGTCCCCGTCGTACTTGAGGACCGTGGCGACCTGCTGCATGGTGAAGCCCAGGCTCTCCTGCCTGCCGCCGGGCGCCAGGTCAAAGCAGGCGTAGCTCAGTGCGGGGAATGCGACGACCCCCAGCGCCACGGGGACGGCAAGCGCCACGAGGGCGCGCCCCCAGGCAGGGCGGCAGAGCGGCAGGAGCACCAGGAGGGAGGGAACCACGACGTAGATGCCGACCTTCTTGGTGAGGATGGAGAGGGTTGAGAACGCAATGGTCGCAACCAGGTTGCGCGGGCGCCGGAGGAACTCGCCGCGCGTGCGTGCGGCCTCGCAGTAGCACAGGAGGAATGCCAGGAAGAACGGCGCGAAGAGCGAGTCCTTGAGCATATCCGCGGCATAGCGAGCATAGGGGACGAAGACGCAGGTGAAGACCGCGACGGCGAGGCGCAGCACGCGCGGGACGCGCAGGCGCTCCAGGTAGCAGGTGGTGGTGGCGAGCACGGTCGCGGAGAGCACCGTCTGCAGCAGCACGAACGCACCGTAGCCGATGCGCTGGTCTCCCAGCGCCTGGCCAAGGTCGTGTGCGGCCCCGTAGACGAGCGTGGTGAGGAAGGGGTCGTGGTCGATGTACTTGTGGTCGATCACCACGCTGACGGCACGGGCGGCGTAGTAGGTTGGCGCCGACGTCGTGGTCTGCGCAATCTGGTGGAGCGTGTCCCAGTCGGTCATGCAGGGCAGGGCGGGGATGACCCAGATGGCCCAGGCGGCGAGAATCACGAGGGTGAGCCTGCGCACGTCTCGCCCGTTGAGGGAGAGCGGGGCGGCGTCGATTAGGCGGTCGTGACGCGAGCTCATGATGTGCCTCGCCGGCTCCCACAGGAAGACGACGGCGGCAAGGAGGCACCAGAACACCGCGAAGGTCCCCACCAGCGAGAGGAGCCCCTCCAGGTATGAGGACGGCTGAAAGTTGATGCCGTCTCCGCAGTTGGCCATGGTGGAGACGGCGGTGACAACCGCGATGACCGCGGCGAGGCAGGTGGCATAGCGCATGGCGCGCGGCTTCTTGGCGTGGAGCGAGCGCGCGAACTTGATGGGGTTGGGCATGGATGGTCTTTCGGGTTCGAAATTGGGGCGACCAGCACGGCCGGCACGACAGACATGCAGGTAATTCTAGCATCACGGGTCCCGGCATCCCCCTCGGCCTGTGCGACAATGGGGCCAGGGAGAGGGGAGCGGTCATGAGGAACGCACGGCTCGTGGTCATGAGGCATGGGGAGAGCGTCTGGACGGACAAGACCCAGAACCGCTTTGCCGGCTGGGTGGACGTCCCCCTCACCGAGCGGGGGAGGGAGCAGGCGCGCCACGCCGGCGAGCTCATGGCGGCGGAGGGCATCGCGCCCGACGCGCTCTTCACGTCGCTGCTGCGTCGCACGATCGTCTCGGCAGACATCGCCCTGGACGTGCTCGACCGCATGTGGATTCCCGTGATCCGCACCTGGAGGCTCAACGAGCGGCACTACGGGGCCTTCCAGGGCCAGACGCGTCCCGCCATGCGAGAGCGGTACGGCGACGAGCTGTTCCAGGCCTACCGCAGGAGCTTTGACGTGCGCCCGCCGCAGATCGACCCGTCGTCCCCGTACTTCACCGGAGGCGACCCGCGCTACTCCGCCGCCGCGGGTGACGCGCTGGGCGGCCCCGACCCCAGCGCCATCCGGAGCGAGTGCCTGAAGGACGTGATCGCCCGTCTGGAGCCCTTCTGGCAGGCATACGTGGTGCCCGTGCTCCTGCAGGGGAGCACGGTGCTGGTGGTCACGCACGGCTCGGTGGTGCGGTCGCTCATCAAGGTCATCGAGGGCGTCTCGGACGACCAGATCGTCCACGTCAACGTCCCCACGGGCATCCCGCGCGTGTACGACTTTAGGGTGGACGCCTTTGGTGGCCTGCAGGTGAGGGGAGAGGGCCGCTACCTTGACCCGGAGGCGGCGGAGGCGGGAATGGCCGAGGTCCGCTCGCTGGCATAGCGGGGGAGAGGGGCGACCCTCCCGACCCCAGGCCCCACCCTACGGATGCAGCAGGTCCTCCACAAAGCCCACGCGGTAGTTGGAGAAGACCACGGAGCCCTCGTCCTGCGTGGCGTCCAGGTCCACGTCTGCCGCGATGCCAAAGTCGTCGTCGCCGTCCGAGTCGTGGAACATCTGCCGCACGTGCCACACGTGGTCCTTGCGCTCGTCGGTCTCGTCCACCACCAGGTAGCGCGAGCTGTGAGCGTCCCCGTCGAGGAGAATCTCCTCGTGCTCGTCGTACAGGCCGTCCAGCGCGTCGCGCCAGCGGGCCTCGCGCCAACCCCAGTCGCCGTCCAGCTCGCCCAGTCCCGCCTCGTCCCGCACGGCGGCGAGCCTCACACGGCGCCAGAGGGCGTTGCGAACCAGCAACGTCACGGCGCGGCGGTCGCGCACCACCACGTCCGCATCCGGCGCGGCGAGCTCGGCGCCCGCGCCCTCGTCCGTCTCGGCCTGCGACCACTCGTCCACCAGCGAGGAGTCCACGGTGCGCACCACAAGGCCCAGCCAGTGCACGATGTCCTGAAGGCGCTCGTCCAGTTTGTCCGCCGGGACCGTGCGGTCGAGCACGCGGTAGGCGTCGCTCAGGTAGCGCAGCAGCGTGCCCTCGCTCCGGGCGATGCCGTAGCGTGCCACGTAGCCCTTGAAGTCGCTGGCGGTCTCGACCATGTCGCGCAGGACGCTCTTGGGCGAGAGCTCGAAGTCGCTTGCCCAGGGCACCTTCTCGCAGTACTGGGCAAAGGCCGCCTGGAGAAGCTCCTCCAGCGGCTTGGGGTAGGTGACCTCCTGGATGCGGTCGATCCTCTCGTCGTAGTCCACCCCGTCGGCCTTCATCTGGGCCATGGCGCGGTCCCTCGCCTGGCGCTCCTGCACGCGCAGGATCTGGCGCGGGTCCTCGAGCGTGGCCTCGACCATGCTGATCACGTCCAGCGCGTAGGTGTCGCTCTCGCGGTCCAGCAGTTCCAGTGCCGCGAGGAGGAAGGGCGAGAGGGGCTGGTCCAGGGCAAAGTCCTCCGGAAGGTCGACGGTCAGGCCGTACTCCACGGTCGTCTCGCCGTTCTCTCCCTCCGCCTCGCGCCTCTCGACCACGCCGGCGTCAATGAGGGTGGCGAAGATCTCGTCCGCGCGGGTCACCAGGCGGAGCTTCTGCTCGTCGGTCTGGTTGGAGTCGTCGATCAGCCGCATGACGCGCGCGTGGGCGTCGCCGCCCTGCTCCACCTCGGAGAGGACCATGGAGTGCGTGACCTTCATGTGGGGGTGCAGGGTCTCGGGCGCAGCCTCGATGAGGTGCTGGAAGGTCTGCTCGTTCCAGCCCACAAAGCCCGCGGGCGGCTTCTTGGTCTTGATGCTCCGGGCCTTCTTGGGGTCGCCGCCCGCCTTTGCGAGGGCGCGTGCCTTCTCGATGTCGTAGATGGTCGCCTGGGCGATGACCAGGCCCTCGGTGTCAAAGCCAGAGCGACCCGCGCGGCCGGCGATCTGGTGGAACTCGCGCGCGTTGAGACGGCGCTGCCTCCTGCCGTCGAACTTGGTGAGCGAGGTAAGCAAGACGGTGTGGATGGGCACGTTGATGCCCACGCCAAGCGTGTCGGTGCCGCAGATCACGGGGAGCAGCCCCTGCTGTGCGAGCTTCTCCACCAGCAGGCGGTAGCGGGGGAGCATGCCTGCGTGGTGGACGCCCACGCCCTGAAGCAGCAGCCTCCGCAATGTCTTGCCAAAGGTGGTGGTGAAGCGGGTCCCGGCGACCGCCGCCTTGATGGCGTCGCGCTGTTCGCGGGTGCTCACGCCGTAGCTCGCGAGCGACTGGGCGCTGGCGAGGGCGCTGTCCTGGGCAAAGTGGACGATGTAGACGGGCGCGTCGCCGTCGTTGAGGGCGCGCTCGACCGTGGCCTCCAGGCCCGTCTCCACAAACTCGTACGAGAGGGGCACGGGGCGCGGAGCGTCGAGGATGCGGTCCACGGGGCGGCCGGTGTGGAGCTCTAGCGACTCGGCAATCTGCGTGACGTCTCCCAGCGTGGCGCTCATGAGCAGGAACTGCACGTGGGGGAGGGTGAGGAGGGGCACCTGCCAGGCCCAGCCGCGGTCGCGGTCGCCGTAGAAGTGGAACTCGTCCATTGCGACGCAGCCCACGTCCGCGCGCTCCCCCTCGGCGAGGGCGAGGTTGGCCAGGATCTCGGCGGTGCAGCACACGACCGGTGCCTGCGGGTTTATCGTCACATCGCCCGTGATCATGCCCACGTTGTCGCGCCCGAGCACGTCCACCATCTCGAAGAACTTCTCGCTCACCAGCGCCTTGATGGGGGCCGTGTAGTAGCTGCGGCGGTCGGTGCACATGGCGATGAAGCACATGCCCAGGGCCACGAGCGACTTGCCCGAGCCCGTGGGGGTCCCCAGGATCACGTTGTCCCCGGCGGCCAGGTCGAGGAGCGCCTCCTCCTGGTGGTCCCAGGGGGTGATCCCGTGGCTCTCGACCCAGCCCAGGAAGAGCTCCAGGGCGTCCTCGGGCGGGATGTTGGGAAAGTGCTCGTCGTCGGGCCAGGGGACCAGCTGCCCCAGTGAGACGTCCCCCTCCCCGCGTGCCTCGTCCGTCTCGCCTGCCGCGTCGCGCGCGTCGATGTCTGCCATGGCCCTCCCGCCTGCCTCGCTTTCAGGGACTGAGTATAGCCGTTGGGCATCCCCCGCCCCACGCGTGGGGCGGGTTGCGCTGGCGTGTCATGGCGTGCGTTCCGGCTAACGGGAGAGGCCCTGCCGCCTGAGCTCGCGGGCCAGCCACTTGGGGTTGTTCGCGATGGCGCGCCCCACGCCCACCAGGTCGCATGCGCCTCCGCGGACGAGGTCCTGCGCCTGGGCCAGGGTGCGCACGCCTCCCGCAAGCATCACGGGGACGCCGACCGCCGCACGCACCGCACGGGAGGCGTCGGCAAACCAGCCTGGCTCGTCATGCCCCACGCGGGAGTAGTAGCACATGCCGCCGGAGACGCTCAGCAGGTCGGCACCGCGGGCCTCGCACCAGCGGGCAACCTGCACGCCGTCGTCGATGGTGAGACCTCCCGGCAGGTAGTCGCACGCGCCGAGGCGGACCGAGAGTGCCATCCCCGTCCCAAGCGCCTGGCGCACGGCCCCCACTACGCGGAGCAGCAGGCGGGCCCTTCCCTCCAGACTGCCGCCCCAGTGGTCGGTGCGGTGGTTGGTGAGAGGGGAGAGAAACTGGTCGAGCAGGTAGCCGTGGGCGGTGTGAACCTCCACGCCATCAAATCCCGCCAGCCGCGCGCGAGCGGCGGCGCGGGCGAAATCGGCCACGACCCTCTCCGCCTCCTGCTCGGTCATGGCGCGGGGGAGCTCGTGGCCGTGCTTGGCGCCCGGGCAGGCGACGGCGCTTGCCGCGAGCGTGGGCTGGCCCGTCAGGCGCGAGGACGCCGCCGACCCGGCATGGCTCAGCTGCAGAAATGCCCTGGCCCCGCTGGCGTGGACCACGTCTGCCTCGCGGGAGAGGCCATTCACGTCACGGTCGCGGCTTGCGGACGGCTGGCCCGGCGTGGCCCTGCCCTCGGGGCTCACGTAGTGGTGCTCGAGCGTTACGAGCGAGAGCACGCCCGGGGCGCCGCCCTGCAGAAGACGCCGGTCGCGGGCGAGCAGCGCCTCGGTGACCTCGCCGCTTCGCGACGCCCTCCCGCACGCCATGGGCGGTATCGCCAGCCTGCCGTGGAGGGTGACGGGGCCAACCGCCACGTCGTCCGCGAGCGAGGGGGTCCGGCTGCCCTCGGTGGGGGCGGCTAACGCGGGGGAGTCGTCTCTCCCAGACGAACACACCTCGGCAGTCGTGGCGGTCACCTCTCGCCCGGGTGTGTGCGACGACCCGTCCTCAGCGGCAATGGACTCTGACCATGGATCCCCTATCCCTCGTCTGGGCACGTGTCGCCGCCCCTGAGCTCGTCGCGAACCACGTCGTGGAGGATCCTCTCAGCCTCGGCCATCGCCTCGCGGTCACCCGAGTTCCGCGCCGCCCGATACGCGTTCATTGCCTGGAAGAACGGGCTCTGCAGGTCCTCAGTGTCGGGGACGTCCCCCTGGGCGCCGGAACCCTGGCCCGCAATGTGGCCAAAGGTTTGGGGAGAGACCTGCGCGTCCCCCTCCGCAGGGCGTTCGTCCGGGCCGTCCGGAAAAGCCGTCCTCCTCCCGCTGGCCTCGAGGTCCCTCCTCAGGCGCTCGGCAAGCTCCTCGTCGCTCTCGTCCATCGTGTCTCCTCTCGGCGCATGCATCTGCCAACCACGTCAAATTGCCGACTCCACGAGACTACTCCTGTTCTCATGCACCCGCGTGCCCAGCGAAGGCGTCCAGCTGTCGTTCCCATCCCCAGGACCGCTGCATGGGACGCCCGCCTTGGGGGACAATGAACTTGTCAGGAAGGTTGCAGGTTCGCGCGGAGGCATCCGTCAGGGCAGGGGGGAGAGGCTCATGGTTGCAGGCTCGCGGGTGAAGGCACTGGCAGGCACGATTGCCGCGACGGCCACGGTGGCGGCGCTCCTCTCCGGGTGCTCGGTGGGCACCGGCAGCACGGACGCGGCGACCGACTCCGGCGTGGTCGTCACCGACCCGTCGGTGTCGGACTCGAAGGTGACCAAGGAGGACTCGGTCCCGTCGTCCACCCCTGCGAAGGCGGACTCCAAGGCTGACTCCGCCGCCGGCTCTGGCTCGTCGCAGGCGAACGCCGCACACGACGTCGAACTCGACTCGTACTCGTTCGACCTCCCCTCCTACTGGAAGGGCAAGGTAGATGTGGAGGTCAACGGCGACGAGGCGACGATCTACTCCAAGGACGTGCATGACCAGGGCCGGCTCATGACCCTCAGCTACGTCGACGAGACGGAGCCGCAGGTCGCTGGTGACATCGCCAACCATCTGGTTGCCTACTTCCGCTGCGGCAGCGGTACCGTGGAGGTGTGGACCACTAACTTCCCGTACCTCATCAAGTCCGACTCCCTCCCCGGCCTGAGCGACGAGTCCGCCGCGACCCTCGTGGACCTCTCCACCGGAGGCCAGCTAAGCTACGATGACGTGAAGGCCGCTGTGAGCGCTGACGACGTCTCGATGGCGGAGTACAACTACACCAAGACCGCCATCACGGGCGTGTTCCCCAAGTAGCGGGCGAGACGGACTGCGGCAACCGGCAGTGCGTGGCACGCGTCGGGCGAGAGGGGAGGTGAAGGCGCAGGTGAGGGTCCTCATGGTGATGGACCAGTTCCTCGGCGCCAACAACGGCACCACCATCACGTCGGAGCGCTTTGCCAGGGAGCTCGCCCACAACGGCCACGAGGTCCGCGTGGTCTGCAGGGCGGACCCTGACTCCGCCGCCCGCGCCCCTCTCGGCGTCTATCCCCAGGGGGAGCTGCGCTACCCTTTGATCCAGCACCTCATCGACGAGCAGGGCATGGCCTTCGCGCGCCCGGACGACGTCTCGCTGCGCGAGGCGCTTGCCTGGTGCGACGTGGTCCACCTGCTCATGCCGTCGGACCTCGCGTACCATGCCGCGCGGATCGCGCGCGAGATGGGCGTTCCCGCCACCGCGGCGTTCCACGTCCAGCCCCAAAACCTCTCCAGCTCCATCCACCTTGGGAAGTTCGCCCCTCTCAACGACCTCATCTTTCGCCTGTTCTGGAGGTATCTATACCAGTACGTGGACCACGTCCAGTGCCCGAGCATGATGATCGCCCGCCAGCTGGTCGACCACGGCTACACCAACGCGCTGCACGTAATCAGCAACGGCATCGACGACTCGTACGCGTACCGGCGCATCTCCAAGGAACCCTCGCTCCAGGGCCGGCTCGTGGTGACCATGGTGGGCCGCTACTCGGTGGAGAAGCGGCAGGACGTCGTGATCCGTGCCATCGCTCGCTCCCGCCATCGCGCCACGATCGTGCTGGTCCTTGCCGGGCAGGGTCCCACCGAGCGTCGCCTGCGCCGGCTTGCCGACTCGCTGGGGGTCGACGTCCGCTTTGGGTTCCTCTCGCAGGCCCAACTCCACGACCTGCTCTCGATGACCGATCTGTACGTGCACGCGTCTGACATGGAGACAGAGGCCATGAGCTGCATGGAGGCATTTGCCACCGGGTTGGTTCCCGTGATTGCTAATTCGCCCCTCTCCGCCACGTCCCAGTTTGCGCTGTGCGACCGGTCCCTGTTCAGGGCGGGCGATCCCGCGAGCCTGGCGAGCCAGGTGGACTGGTGGCTCGAGCACCCGGACGAGCGCGAGCGCATGGGCCAGGAGTACGCAAGGCTCGCGGAACGCTATCGGGTGGGCGCGTGCGTCAGCCGGTTCGAACGCATGCTCTGCAAGGCGGTCGACGACGCGCACGCCGGCAGGACTCCCGCGCCCGGGATCGTCGACGAGATGGCTATCCCTCCGTCGTCGTCTCTTCCCGAGGCAGAGGGCGACGGCGATGCATGACCAGGTAGGGGAGAGGGGCGCGGCATCCGGCATCAACCCCTCCCGTCGCGTTCGGGTGAACCCCCTCCACGTGAGCGAGGTCAAGCCCGAGCACGTGGTCGAGATGCCGCATTGGGGGACCTTCTCGACCCCGTTGGGATACGACTACCTGCGTCGCAGCAGGTCGCAGGTCGTGGGATACCACGTGTTCCGCGCCATCCTCGACGCGGCCGCCTGTGTGGTGACGCGCCTGTTCCTGGGGTTCAAGCTGCGTGGGCGCGAGAACGTGCGTGCCCTGCAAGGCGGCTTCGTGAGCGTGTGCAACCACGTCCAGACGCTCGACTGCGGCATGGTCCTCCAGGCACTGCGGGGGCACCGCGTCTATCTCCTCAGCATCGAGAGCAACTTCTCCATCGCGCTCTCCGGGCAGTTCGTGCGCTGGGGCGGAGCGGTTCCGCTCTCGCCCAACCATCGGCAGCTCCACGAGCTCGTTGTGGCGATGGGCGACGCCCTCGGGCACGGCGACGTGGTCCACGTGTATCCCGAGACGGCGCTGCTGCCGTACCATCGGGACCTGCGTGCCTTCGCCACCGGCGCCTTCAACCTCGCCGTGAGGAACCACGTGCCCGTGCTCCCCATGGTGATTACTCAGCGCGAGCGAAGGGGGCTCTGGCGCGTCCTCAAGCGCAAGCCGTGCCTCACGCTCACGTGTTTGCCCGCCATCTACCCGGATGAGTCGCTGGGGAGGGTCGATGCTACCTACGACCTCGCCGAGCGTTGCTGGCAGGCCATGGATGCCGCCCTGCGAGCGGGTGCCGTGGGGGACTGAGCAGGGGAGGGCGTGGCGTCCCGCGGATGTGGTTCCCCGCCAACGAGTCTCGTAAGGATTAACGCGGTTAGACCGACCCTAACCGCGTCAAATCTTTACGATTCGCTGTTAAACCAGCCCTGGCATAAGTGTCCGGGCTCCCGCCAGCCTTCGACTCGACCAGGAGGCCGAGGGCCAGGGAACCGGATGTGCAACGCCATGCCGCGGGAGGCGCCCGATTCGTAGCGTGACCCTCCTCGGCGGGGGGGGGAAGGATCTAAGACGTGGGGCCATGGCCGACCGTCGCACGCGGAGGGGCGCGGTTTGCACGAAAGCCGGCCCCCCATTCTTAGCCCATTGATTCCCCATCGTGATCGTCGCGGGGCAGTTGGGCCTGCCTCAGCTCCAAATCCTAAGGGCTCAACGGCCGCCGCGCCTTCGTGGAGAGAACGGGCTGGCGCCGCTCGATGTCCCCATCGCCTCTGGAGCCCCAGCCAGCGAACGCTCCATACGCAAAGACCAGACGCCCCTCCCGTGGACCGTCCGGTCGGGGGAGAGGCGCCTGTCATCGCGTCGTTTTGTCAGCCGTGCCTAGAGCTTGATCTGCGCGTACACGGTCTGGTAGTCGACCTTGGGCTTGACGTCGGTCTGGCCGTCGTCGGTGTTCTCGGTCTTGGGCTCGAGGATGTTGTCCGTGTAGTACTGCGGGTAGTTGTACCAGAGGTCGCGCTTCCACAACTCGGTCACGATGGACATGCGGTCCGAGAGGTCCTGGTAGCACTGCAGCACCTGCTGGTAGGTTGCGTAGTACTTTGAGCTGGAGTCCACGGTGGTGGACTGCGCCGTCTGCAGGGCCTGGTCAACGGTGTCGGCCAGGGTGGAGGCAGCATCGGAGTTGGACTGGCGCTCGTCCTTGTCGTTGAGGTAGGTGCTGTCAAAGGTCGACTCGGCTGCGCTCACCTGCTTGTCGAGGTCCGCGAGCTTGTCGTACAGGTCCTTCACGGTCTGCTTTGCCTGCTTGTCCGCATCGCTCTCGGTGCTCGCCGAGTCGGCGGAGTCGGACGACGCGGAGTCCACCACAGCCGTGCTGTCGCTGTCTGCCCCGATCTTGGTCAGGTCTGGCTTTGCCACCTTGTCGCTTGCGGAGAAGCACCCGTGCATGATGAGGGCGAGAAGGACCACGACCACAATCGCGGCGATTCCCAGGATCTTCATGAGCTTGCGGTTGTCGGACGTCTCCCAGTCGTCGCCCGAGTGGCGCGAGACGTACGCGTGCCCCTGCGGGACCACGGGGTGGATGGGGTTCTCGCTGATGTAGCCCTCGCCCGTCACCAGGTGCTCGGGCTGCTCGGGCTCCGTGGCATGGGTGGGGGAGACGTGCTGCGCGTGGCTGGGATACCCCTCGATGGGCGCCTCGTCGCCCACGTGCTCCTCGCTCATCGCCTCGGCTGCCTCGCGTGCCCTCTCGCCCGCCTCGTGCACGGCCTTCGCGTCGATGATGCGGGTGGGCTCGCTCGAGAGCTCGTCTCCCGCGGCCTGCCCCGCCTCGAGCCTCTCGCCCTCGGCACGGATGGCCTCCACCTCGTCTTCGCTCAGCCAGTGCTCGAGCCTCTCGCCGCAGCTCATGCAGAACAGCTGGCCGGGCTTGAGGGGCGCACCGCAGTGGGGACAAAACTTCTTTGAGGTCATGGCGACTCCGGTTCTTACGAAAGTGCGACTCGGTCGCATATGTACCCCCACTATACGTGACGCTGAATGTGGCCGCAAAGCGCGTTTTCCTCCCACACAACCGGCACGGCCGCCGATTTGCCCCGTCAGTCGGGTTCCCGTCGGGCCACCCGCCGAATGCCCCCGGGGACGGTGCACCTGCCCCGTATACTCTTGCCAAGGTTACGTTCAGGAACTTTTGGAAGAAGGAGGCACCAACAATGCACAAGGGTACGGGTTGGCTTGCCGCGGTCGTCGCCCTGGTGACCGCGATGGCGGCTCCGGCAACGGCGCTCGCCGCGCAGGACATGTACCGGCTCTACAACCCCAACTCGGGGGAGCACTTCTACACCGCGAACGTGGCGGAGAGGGACTCGCTCAGGCGGGTGGGTTGGCGCTACGAGCAGGTTGGCTGGGTCGCGCCCGACCACTCGGCGACTCCCGTCTACCGCCTGTATAAACCCAACGCGGGCGACCACCACTACACCATGAACTCCAACGAGAAGGACATGCTGGTCAACGCCGGCTGGAGATTCGAGGGCATTGGCTGGTACTCGGACGACGCTCACTCCGTGACGATGTTCCGCCAGTACAACCCCAACGCGCGCTCGGGGTCGCACAACTACACCACCAACGGATCGGAGAGGGACTGGCTCGTCTCGCTTGGCTGGCGTGACGAGGGCCTCGCCTGGTACGCGCTTGGTCCGGGAAGGGCTGACCCCAACGCGGACAAGCCCGCTCCGAGCAACCCCGGAACCGACGGCGGATCCTCATCGCAGGGTGGCGGCAGCACGGTCACGAATGTGGTGTACTACACCCCGAACGGAGGCTGTTATCACAAGACAGCGAGCTGTAGGACGCTTAGGCGTTCGAAGACAATTCTCCCTGCCAGCCTGACGGATGCCCAGCAAATGGGCCTCAAGCCTTGCAAGGAATGCTGGCACTAGGATTCATCTTAGAAAACATAAATACAAGAGAGGGCGGGGGACGCGCGATGGCACGTCCCCCGCCCTCTCTGTGACCACCTGGCGAGGCCACCGCCCATCTTCTCACGCCCGTCTCACCTTGCGCGATTTCCTCGGCGAGTGGATAGACGCCCCGTGCGCCCCTACTCGCAAATCTTGCAGGGAGTGAGGCCGCGTGCCTCGGCGTCGCCCAGCGTGGTCTCGGTGACCGTCTTGGCGTTCCTGAGCCCGCGGCAGTTTGGCGTGGAGTGGTAGCGCTTGCCTGACTTGGTCACGTATACGACCTGGCCCTTGTCCTCGCTCGCCGAGGGTGCCGCGGTGGGCGCCGCCGACTGCCCGCTTGTGCCAGAGGATGCCGATCCAGACCCGGACGTCGTGCCTCCCGTCTCAACCTGGGCACCCTCGCCGACCGCGGTCACGCTTCCCGTGGTGTAGTTGATCTGGAACCCCTTGGCGGCGTTGTAGACCTCGACCTCCTCGTTGATGATCCCGTCGCTCGAGAGCACGTCCACAAAGACGGACCGGGGGATCAGCTCGCTCCCCTCGTACACGGGCGTCGCCACGTACATGACGGTGGTGTCGGGATGCTGGCGGAGCAGGGCTCGCACGGCGGCCTCGGTCATCTCCATGCCGCCCTGGTCGTTGTTTGCGCCCACGTTCTGCATGCGCGTGCCGGTCACCAGGTTGTGGAGCTCCGCGTCGCCCCCGAGCGACTTGGCCAGCAGGTGCGAGCGGTTCCAGAACCAGCCGTGGTACAGGCGGCCGTTGGGGAGCTCAATCTGCACCCTCTCGTTGTTGCCCCATCCCGCGGGGTCGGGGAGGTCGCCCCTCTCGCTTGCCGTGCCCTCGTCCATCATCTGCTTGGTGACGCATGCGGCGACCTGGCCGGCGCGGCCCAGGGAGTCGAGCTGCGAGTACCTGACCTCGCCGGGGCTCAGCTGCTGGGAAATGCGCGCGTCGCCAACGTGGCGGACGTAGTTTGGGCTCTCTGCCTCGTTCCAGGCGGTGTAGGCGTAGGTGACGGGCTTCTGGGACGCCGTCTCCTGCGCCTTGGGCTGCGAGGCCGCCGGCTGGTCTTCCGTCGCCTGGGAGTCCGCCGCGGGCTTGGAGTCCGCGGAGTCCGTGCTGGGCTCGGACTGCGAGGCATAGGTTGGGGTGGAATCCGCCTGGGCGTCTCCGCCGCTTTCGTCACACGCCGAGAGGAGCAGGCCACTCGTTGCCAGGCAGCAGGACAGGAGAATCGCCCAGACCAGGCTCGTCACCCCTCCGTGCTGGTGGAAGCGCGTGCGTTTGCATTGTCGCGGCTCTCGTGTGTCCCTCATGGCCGCCCCCGTTTCCGAAGAGATTCCGAGGTTTTTGCAAGCTAGCTGCAAGCTAGACGAACGATAGCAGAGCCGTGGCGTCACGTCGCCCAGATGATGCGACGGGGCGGTGACGGGGAACTATCATGGTTGAATGGCGCAATCGAGGGGGCTGCCTGCCCCGGCGCGCGTTGAGGGGGGAAGATGAGGGAGTCTCTCAAGCGGTATTCTGCGGAGTTTGTTGGGACGTTTGTGCTCGTGCTCTGCAGCTGTGGGGCGTGGCTCGAGCTGAAGGCGGTGGGATACGTTGGGGTCGCCCTTGCCGTTGGGCTTGCCACCGCTGCCATGGGCTATGCGCTGGGGCAGGTCTCGGGCGCCCATCTCAACCCCGCGGTGTCGCTGGGGATGTACCTCGACCGTCGCATTGACGCCCGCGACCTGTTTGGCTACTGGGCGGGCCAGTTCCTGGGCGCGCTTGCGGGGGCGGCTATGGTGTTCCTCCTCGTGGCCCTGTCCAACGTGGGCGTCGCGACGGCGGCGGACCTGGGCTGCAACGGGTTTGGCTCCCGCTCCCCGGTGGGCGTGTGGCTCTTTGGCGCCATCCTGGTCGAGGTCGCCATCAGCTGCATCCTGACCCTCGTCGCGCTGGGTTCGACTGGCGGGCGCGGGAGAGAGCAGTCCTCCGGAGTGGCGCGCGGCGTCGCTCTGGCGGGTGTCACCATGTTCGCCGCTCCGCTTACCCGTGCCTCCGCAAACCCCGCACGGAGCTTTGGCCCGGCGCTCATGATGGCCTTTGCGGGCGACCCCGTCCCCTTGGGCCAGCTCTGGGTTTTCATCGTCGCACCGTTCGTCGGCGCATCCCTCGCGGCCGCAATCCACGGCTTCCTCAAGCCGGGAGCCAAGCCCATCAAAAAATAGGATCGCGCCCCACCAGGGGAGAGAAGAGGCCCCTGGAGTCGTGGCATCCGCCCATGGCTCCGGGGGCCTCGCGCTCCGCGCCCGACCCTACTCGTACAGGTGCTCGCTAAAGTAGCGGTCGCCTCGGTCGGGGAAGAGGGTCACGACCGTGCCATGGTCGATCCTCTCCGCAACCTGCAGCGCGGCGAACAGCGCCGCGCCGGAGGAGGAGCCGGCGAACACGCCCTCCTTTCGCGCAAGCTCGCGCGAGGCGCCGTACGCCTGGTCGTCGTTCACCTTGATGACCTCGTCGACCAGACCCATGTCCATGGTGTCAGCCACAAAGTCGTTGCCAATGCCCTCGATCGCGTAGGCTGCATGCTCGCCGCCACCCATCGTGGAGCCAACGGGATCGGCGAGCACGCCCCGTATTGCCGGGTCCCTCTCCTTGAGGTAGCGCATGATGCCGGTGAACGTGCCGCCAGAGCCGGCGCCCGCCACAAAGTAGTCGATATGCCCGCCCAGGTCGCGCCAGATCTCCGGCGCGGTGCTCTCGTAGTGCGCCTGGGGGTTTGCCTGGTTCTTGAACTGGCGCAGCGCGACGGAGCCGGGAATCTGGCCCAGCAGCTCCTCCATCTTTGCCTGCGCGCCCAGCATCCCGTCCTCCTCGGGCGTGTGGATGATGCTCGCCCCCAGTGCGCGCATCAGGGTCTGCTTCTCCTCGCTGAACTTACCGGGTACCACGAACACGACCTTGTAGCCCTTGCCCAGGGCAGCAAAGGCGATGCCCAGCCCCATGTTGCCGGCGGTTGCCTCCACGATCGTGGAGCCGGGCTTCAGGAGCCCGCGCTCCTCGGCGTCGCGCACCATCCACACGCCCGTGCGGTCCTTCACGGACCCCGCCGGGTTCATGAGCTCCAGTTTGGCGAACAGCTCGACCTCGGGCTTGACGCCCATCTCGTTGATCTTGAGCATGGGGGTGTTCCCCACCAGCTCGCCCATCGAGTTATAGTGGTGGCGCATCCCTAGTCCTCCCTTGCCGCCGCGATTGCCTGCTCAATGTCCGCGAGGATGTCGCTTGCGTCCTCGATTCCCACCGACAGTCGGATGAGCCCGTCGGTGATCCCCACGCGGTCTCGCTCCTCCTTGGGGATTGCCGCGTGCGTCATGGTAGCGGGGTGGCACACCAGCGACTCCACACCGCCCAGGCTCTCGGCCAGCGCGACGAGGCGCGTGGACGCGAGGAACCTGTGCGCGTCGTATCCGTCCGCGAGCTCAAAGCTCACCATGGCGCCCGCGCCCGAAGCCTGGCGACGGTTGACCTCGTAGCCGGGGAAGTCGGGCAGGCCGGGGTAGTACACGCGCGCCACAGCGTCGTTCTCCTCAAGAGCCCGGGCGATGACTCCCGCGTTGTGCAGGTGACGGTCCATGCGCACCCCCAGCGTCTTGATCCCGCGGATGAGAAGGAACGAGTCAAACGGGCCAAGCACCCCTCCCGTGGCGTTCTGGACGAAGGCCAGGCGGTCGGCGAGCTCCTTCGTCGCCACCACGGCGAGACCGGCGACAACGTCGGAGTGCCCACCCAGGTACTTGGTGGCGCTGTGGACCACCACGTCTGCCCCAAGCTCCAGCGGCCTTTGCAGATAGGGCGTCATGAAGGTGTTGTCCACGATGGAGAGGAGCCCGTGCTCGTGTGCGATGCGCGACACCTCCCTGAGGTCGGTGATGGTCATCAGGGGGTTTGCGGGGCTCTCCACCAACGTTGCGCGGGTGTTGGGGCCGATGGCCGCCTCCAGGTTTGCCGGGTCGCTGGTGTCCACCACGCGGAACGTGAGGCCAAAGTGGTCAAACACCTGGTTCAGTACGCGATAGGTGCCTCCGTACACGTTGGTGGGAATGATGACCTCGTCGCCCGCAGAGAGAAGGCTCAGCACCGCGGTGATTGCCGCCATGCCGTTTGCGAACGCAAAGCCGGCGTAGCCTCCCTCCAGGTCGGCGATCAGGCGCTCGAGGGCCGCTCGCGTTGGGTTACCCGTGCGCGAGTACTCCCAGCCCCGGTTCTTGCCCACGCCGTCCTGCTGGTACGTCGAGGTCTGGTAGATGGGGATATTGACCGCGCCCGTGACGGGGTCGGTAGTCGCTCCGGCGTGGATCAGGCGCGTGGCAAACGACTGGGTTGGCTGCTGGCTCTGCTGTGGCATGCTGTTCCCTTCTCCCGCCTCATTGTGGCGCATGGGTTTCACGCTCCCACGGCGGGGAGGCATGACTCATGGCACCCCTCACGGGGAGGCGGACTCTTCTCTCAACTTGTCTTGTTTGGAATTGCCCCTTCGGGTGGGGCGACCCATGTGGTAGGGGAGACGAACGTGGCCCTATGCTCCGACGGCTCTACTCGCCGTGAAGGCAAGGCGGCACCCATCCCTCATCCCCGGGGTGTCAGGCACAACAGGCACGCACCCAGTGAACCAACAGCGCCTTTGCATGCGAGCTCGTGCGTGCTGCCGTCGCCCTCACCTCCCGGTAATCCTCATTGAAAAACCTAGTGAATAACTAGGATATATGCTTTATACGGCGGACGAGAGGGGCTGTCAACGCGGATTTCCACCGAGTCATCCGTTGGAAACAAAGGGGGCTGAGACAGGAAGGCAATCGGGGGTGCCTTGGCAGGTCAGGTTATCCAAAGCAGAGAGTCGCAGCCAATGGGTAGGGATGTTCAAAGGGGCAATGAAGGGGCGGGGAGCCGGGAAGCCGTGCTCCGCATGTGCACGTCTCGGTTGCCCACCCCTGGTCGGTCTTGGTCGTGGCCATCCCTCTCATGGTCGGTAGCCTGTGCCCAAAGGGACGACGATGGACAAAGAAGGGGATAGTGGAGCCAAGTGTCCCAGGTTCCTGCTTTGCTTGCCTCGTCCTCTCTCCCCTGGCCTCTAGCTCATGCATGTTGACATCGTCGTATCCCACACGGGCTTCGGAGTCTTTAATCACGGCCCCTCCTGCGCCTGTGCGGGCCCCGGAGGTTTTAAGCACCCGTTCCTATCGCCCACGTGGGGTCGGGATGTGCTTAATGAACCTAGCCCCCATGTCCATTGGTCGCCCTAATGCTTAGCAAACCTAGCCCTCGTGTGAGTTTTCGGCGCTTTGCTCGCACGAGGCCTAGCACCTCTAAGCTTCCGGGACGGAAATCCGCACGAGGCCTAGTGACGCTAAGCACCGTGCTTTGGAATTTGCATGGGGGCTAGGATTGCTAAGCATCCGACATGGGTGATATTCGCGAGGCCTGGCTTTGTTAAGCACGATGCCTTCCAATACGTGCAAGCCAGGGAATCCCTAAGCACGTCGCTCCTTCCGTCGCTGCTGATTTAGGTGTGACAGAGTGGCTCGTCCGCCGATGGGCTTGGAAGCCGGCGTGGCGTCGGGCTTCAGCCTCCGCCGTGGGGTACGGCAGGCCGGCCCTTCCTCTCTTTGGCATCCAAAGCGGCACCCAGTGCTGTGGGGTGTCGGAGGGGAGGGTGACTGCCAATCGGTACGCTCCTCCCTTCCTTGACCGCGATGCGTTGCCTCTGGCGAGAGCGTGAGGACCAGCGTGCCAACGACCGGTGTGCTGCAAGCGGCTAGCCTTGCTGGCTCCTATGCCTCGTCCGTCTCGCTTGTCTTTGCCTTTGAGCTGTGACGGGTCGTGCTGCGGGACGGCACCAGTACCGTGCTGTCGCCAAACTGCGAGATGAGGTCCTCGAGCTGTTCGATGTAGTCCTGGGCCAGCTCGGAGAGCTTGCGCTGGGAGTGGACCACGTACCCTACGTTCATGACCTCGTCGGTCTCGAGGGGAATCGAGACGATCCCCGCGAACATCTCGTCGGACCGCACGCCCGTGGACACCAGGAAGCCGTCGTAGTCGCGCAGCAGGCCGGTCATGGTCGCGCGGTCGCTCACGATGATCTGCCGGCTGTTGGGTAGCGAGCTCAGGGGCTCCTCCGAGAAGTAGAGCGAGCTGTCCGGCCCCTGCTCAAATGTGTACCGCGGCCAGTTGGCGAGGTCCTGCGTCCTCACGCTCTTCTTGGACGCAAGCGGATGGCCCTCGTGCACGAACACGTGGGGCCGCGCCTTGAACAGGGGGACAAAGCGGAGGCTGCACTCCTCCAGGCGGCGACGCAGTGGGCGCTCGTTGCTCGTTCCCAGGTAGAGGATGCCGAGGTCGCTCTTGAAGCTGCGCACGTCCTCGATCACGTCGGCCGTGCGCGTCTCCCTCAGGGTGAACTCCTCGGGGTTGCCGTTGTCGTGCTCGGAAACAAAACGGATGAATGCGTTAACGGCAAAGGCATAGTGCTGCGACGATACCGAGAGCCTCTGGTGGGTCCTGGTCCTGCCGCGCTGGTACCTGTCCGAGAGGAGGTCCGCCTGCTCCACCACCTGGCGTGCATACGAGAGGAACTCGACGCCGTCACTCGTGAGCGAGATGCCCCGGCTCGAGCGGTTGAAGATGGTGATGCCCATCTCCTGTTCGAGCTCCTTCACCGACACGGAGAGCGATGACTGCGACACGAACATGCTGTGCGCGACGGCGTTGATCGAGCCGCTCTCGGCGATGGCGATGACGTAGCGCAACTGCTGTAGGCGCATGGGAGTCTCCTCTGACAGGTGTCAAACTCCAATCGATTTAAGCGATAGGAGAGGGACGTGTCAAAGGGAGACAAGAGGGGTGGGATGGGTGTGCCAACTCAATAAACTGCAGGTAGACATACCAAAAAGCAACATATCCAATACAGAGATAGCCACCTATGGGAAGCAGGTATATGCAGATGCACGTTCGCGCGACGCCAGAAAGTGGCGTGAAAGGTCACAGGCGTGCCTACGGCGCCAGGACGAGGTTGACTCCCAGCGAGCCAATGGCCCCTGCCGTCTGGTCGTCCACCGAGTCGTCCATTACCACGTTGTCCATCTGTCCCAGGTCGGCAAAGCGCTCCAGGGCCACGACCCCCAGCTTTGAGGCGTCCGCGAGGAGCGTGTGCTCCCCGGCCATGGAGAGGAGCCTGCGATCCAGCTGGGCGGCGCGGACGTCCGGGGCGGTGAGTCCCGCTTCCAGGCTCACGCCCATCGTGGACATGAAGCACTTCTGCGCGTGAAACGCGTCCGCCATGAGTTCGGCCTGGTCGCCATAGGAGTACTGCTGCCTGTGGCTCAGCTCGCCGCCCAGGACGATTACCGTGAAGTCGTCCCGCGCGTCCAGTGCGAGGGCGACGTTGAGGTCGGGGGTGATGATCCGCAGGTCGTGCACGTTGGAGCGCGCGAGCGCGCGGGCGAAGGCGAGGACGGTCGTCCCCGTCGCCAGCACGACGGTCTCCTCGGAGCCAACCAGGGGCAGCGCGGCGTGGGCTATGCGGCGCTTCTCGGCTGCGTACCCGCGGAGCTCGGGGGAGGCCTCCCGCGGCATGCCGCTTGCCGGGACGGCACCGCCGTAGGTGCGCACGACCTTGCCCTCGGCCTCCAGCGCGGCGAGGTCCGTGCGGATGGTTGCCGTGGTGACGTCGAACTGCCGGGCAAGGTCGTTGACCGTGCAGCGTGACTGCTCTCGCACCAGCGAGGCGATCTTGCGCCTGCGCGTCAGCGCGCTGTCTGCATCCCGAGCCATCGTGCACCTCCCTCGCCATGCCGTGCAGCCAGAAGGGGCCGACGGGACGTCTGGTCACCGTACTTCTCCCCCTCGGGCGTGGGGTGTATCAGAAAACTCCTGATGGGATAAAAACGATGACCGAACGACCGGGGGAGGGGAGAGGTGCGGATGGCTTAACGGTACCTCGCCGGATGGTGCAATGGTCCACCGTGGGCATGCCACGGCGGACAACCTCCATCATCGTGAAAGCCGGCTGCACGATTGGCGGGTCGGGCCTATGCCAGCCTCTGCACGTAGCGCACGAAGGCGTCGCGCTCGCGTGCCGTTTGAAAGGTCGCGGTGTACGAGTAGTCGCACATCTCGTCCGCGATGGCGCTGGGGACGGGTCCGCTCATGCGGATGGCGTCGCCAAACCTCGCGCGTATCTCCCCGTCGGAGTGGGCGTAGCGATGCCCCTTTCGCCTCCCGGCGTACACGCAGTAGCTCGCGCGTGCGGAGCGGGGGACAAGGCGCCTGTCGTGGCACACCATGTCCGCCCAGATCTGGTACACGTCGGTTGAGTGGGCAAAGTCCATCATGTCTGGGGTGTGGCCCCCCGGCGGCCGGACGTTGACCTCAAGCCCAACGTAGTCGCCCGTCTCGCCCAACCCGGGCCGCGACTGCGACAGCCTAAAGAACTCCATGTGCACGAACCTGCTCCTGAGGCCAAAGCTCACCGCGGCGGCACGCCCGAGCGAGCGCAGCCGCGGGTCGACCTTCGGGCGGCACCAGTAGGCCAGGTCCAGGCTCCTCTCGGCCACGTCTGCCATCGAGGGAGGGAACTCCTCCATGTTCTCGAACAGCGGGTTGGAGTGCGAGTCCAGGATCGCGTCGTACGACACGATGTCCCCTGGCACAAACTCCTCGATCACGTAGGGGCGCTGCGGGGCGGGGGAGAGGAACGCGGCCAGCTCCGCCTCGTCGCATATCTTCCTGGCGCCGTCGGCACCCATGCCCACCTCGGGCTTGGCGAACAGGGGAAATCCCACCTCCAGCGAGAAGCGCCGTGCCGCCGCGAGGGTCGTCACCCGCTCCTGCCGGGCGGATGGGATGCCCGCGGCGGCGTAGAGGGGCTTCATGCACGCCTTGGACCTCAGGCGCGCCACCTCCTCCACGCCCGGGCCGGTCGTCACGTTGAAGTCCGTGCGCAGGCGCGCGTCGAGCTCGAGCCAGTACTCGTTGTTCGACTCGATCCAGTCGACCTTGCCGTACTTGTAGCTAAAGAACGCGACCGCCCTGAACACGGCGTCGTAGTTCTCGAGCGACGGGGTGTAGTAGTACTCGGCGAGAGAGTCGCGCAACCGCTGATCAAGCTGGTCGTAGGGGGTGTCGCCAATCCCCAGCACCCGCACACCCTGCCGCCCCAGCCGGTCGCAGAACTGCCAGTAGCCGCTGGGAAACTGCGGGGAGACGAAGACGAAGTTCACCCCTGCCTCCAACCCTCGTGGACGTTTCAGGGAGAAATCGTAGCAGTGGGAGGTCAGGGCGTGGTGGGACGTTTTCCCCTTGGACGCGAACGACTGCGAATGAGTAGCCAGCCTTGCGTCTCAACTGTACTAAGTGTATTAACTGTACTAGTATTACCGGGTCAATAACGGAGGGAGACGGGCCGCCGCCTCCCCGGGGAAGAGGGGCGTCTGGGTTGGAGTTGCTCTCGCTGCAGTTCGCCATCTTCCTGGTGGCGCTTCTTGCCGCCTACTACGCGGTCGGCCGCCTGGTGGGGCGGGGCCAGTGGGTCGTGCTCCTGCTGGGGAGCCTTGCCTTCTACGGCATGGCCGGGACCTGGAAGACCCTGGCGTTCGTCTTGGTTGCCGGCGTCTCAACGTGGGCTGCGGCGCTTGGGTTCTCGCGTCTCGACGCCGGGCTCAAGGCAAGGTTGGGCGAGACGCGCGACCGCTCAGCCCGCAAGGCTGCCAAGGCGGCGGTCCATCGGCGCAAGAGGCTCGTCCTTCTCGCCTGCCTCGCCCTCTGCCTGGGGACCCTCGCGTACCTCAAGTACTGGAACGTGGTGCTGTTCGAGCTGGGGCTCGCGTCGTCACCCCACGGGATGGGGCTGCTTCTGCCGCTCGGCATCTCGTTCTACACGTTCCAGGCGCTCTCGTACCTGATCGACGCCTATCGCGGCAGCCTCCAGGCGGAGCGCAGCCTCCCCAGGCACCTCACCTTCCTCCTCTACTTTCCGCAGCTGATCCAAGGGCCCATCAACCGCTATGGTGACCTGGCGCCGCAGCTCTTCTCAACCCATGCGCCCCGCGAGGTCGACCTCTCGCGCTCGCTCCAGCTCCTGCTGTTTGGCATGCTCAAGAAGTACGCGATGGCGGACCTCCTGGTGGGCCTCATCACGCGTCTGCTCGCGGGTGCGGGCGACGGTGCTCCGGGCTCGCTCGCGATCCTGGCGATCCTGCTCTACTCCGCCCAGCAGTACGGGGACTTCTCCGGCGGCATAGACATGGTCGAGGCCGTCTCGGAGCTCCTGGGCATCCGCATGGCACCCAACTTCCGGCGCCCGTACCTCTCCACCTCGCTCGCAGACTTCTGGCGGCGGTGGCACATCACCCTGGGCACCTGGATGCGCGACTACGTGTTCTACCCGCTCGCGCTCACGCGCCCCATGCGTGCGCTCGGGAAGGTGGCGGGCGGGAGGCTTGGCAGCCACGTGGGCAGGACGCTCCCCGCGTGCGTGGCCAACGTCGCGGTGTTCCTCCTCGTTGGCCTGTGGCATGGCGCCGAGACGCACTACCTGGTCTGGGGCCTATACAACGGGCTAGTCATCGCGTTGGCCGACCTGCTGCGGCCCGCCTTCGACCGCGCGAGCTCCCTGCTGCGGGTCGACCGTTCCACCCGGGGCTGGCACGCCTTCAGGGTCGTGCGCACCTTTGTGGTGGTCAACGTGGGCTGGTACTTCGACCGCATCTACGACTTTGGCGCCAGCCTCGCCTGCCTGCGCCAGTCCGTGCTCCACCCAGACTTCGCCGGGCTCCCCCAGGCGCTCGCGGCCTTGGACATGGGGAAGTCGGAGCTTCTCCAGGTGCTCGTGGCAGGGGCCGTTGCGCTTCTGGTGGCCTGCGTCAGCCTGTACGAGGAGCGCGGCGGCGACGCAAGCGGGTGGCTCTCGCGCCGCCCCGTCGCGGTCAGGGCGGCCGCCTGCGCCGTAATGTGCCTGGTGGTCGTGCTCTCGCTCTCGTTCGGTGTGGGAGGGGGGTTCATGTATGCCAACTACTGATGGTTCCCGTCCCACCCAGCGGCGTCCGGCTGCGCGCCGCGTCGCCACGCTCGTCTCGCTTGCCATCTTCGCGGGCACCTACCTGCTCGCCCTGTGGGGCCTGGGCGCCTACGGTTCCACGACGGCGGTCGCCTGGCACGACTTCCATGCGGCGGAGAGGCTCGACACCCTGGTGGTGGGGTCGTCCTTTGGGCAGCAGGGGATCGACCCCGTCACCCTCGACGCGCGTCTGGGCACCACGACCGTCAACCTCGCGACGCCCGGCCAGACGCCGGACGACTCCCTCGACGCCATCAAGTGCGGGGTGGGCGAGAAGGGCGTGTGCCACGTGATTCTCGCCGTTGGGCTTGACTCGCTCGGCACGCGCCTTGACACCAACTCGCACGTTGCCTTTGTGCTCGGCCGCAACGAGGGAGACCCGCTGGGTGCCGCCTCGTCGCTCGTTGCGTTTGCCCTCCGCCCCGACGTGGTTGGCACGCGAGACTCCGTTCGTGCCCTCTTTCCCTGGACCTGCCTCCCCACCTACGCGCCCCGTTCGGTCGCGCTCAACCTCCGCAACCGCATCCAGGGCGGGGACGTGGCTCACGCCACCGAGGAGCTCGTGCGCGGGTGGCACTACGTGGGTCGGGGCTATGGCAACTACGACAGAACGATCGCACCAGGTGACGGCCGCACCTCGCTCCAGGTGTTTGGCAGCCCCCATGTGGATCGGGTGGTGTGGGACGAGTACGCGGCAATCTGCGACTGGTGCCGCGAGCACAACGTCTCGCTCACGGTCGTCGCCACGCCCCACCCCGCATACGACGTGGCGGCGTTTGGAGACGACTACCCGCGGATCATGGCAGACTTCCAGCGGATGGTCCAGGCAAGGGGTGCGACATACCTCGATCTCAACCTCGCCCACCGCAGCTACTACGACCCGCCACTCTCGGACTTCGACGACTTCGAGCACCTCAACGCAACGGGTGCGGAGAGGCTCACGGACGTCCTCGCCCGGCTGATTGGCCCTGACGGGGCAGGCGAGAGGGACGCGGCCCTTGGGAGCTACGACGACTGGGACGGCTGGCGGCGGGAGCACCTGCCGGATGCCGCAGATGCTGGGAGGCAGTCATGACCAACGTACTCGAGTGGCTCGAGGCGACCGCAGGCAGGGTGCCGGACAAGGTCGCCGCGGCGGACCCCGATGCGTCGATGACCTTTGACGAGCTGCTCCGTGCAAGCAGGGCGGCGGGAAGCTGGCTTGCCTGCGAGGCGGGCGTGCAGCCGCGCACGGCGGTCGCCCTCTACCTGGAGAAGAGCGTGCCGGCGCTCGCCTGCATGCTGGGTGCGGTGTATGCGGGTGGGTTCTACTCGGTGCTCGACCCCAGGCAGCCCGCGGCCCGTGTCCATGCCATCTGCGCCTCGCTCCGCCCCATGGTCGTCCTGTGCGACGACGCGACGGAAGAGGGCGCTCGCGAGGTCTTCGCGGGTACAGGCGTCCGAGTGGCAAGGCTCGACGAACCCCTCTCGCGTCCCGTGGACGAGGGGACCCTCCGCCGCATTCGGTGGCAGGCGACCGACGTCGACCCCCTCTACGTCAACTTCACCAGCGGTAGCACGGGGGTTCCTAAGGGCGTGGTGGTCGCGCACCGCTCGGTGATCGACTTCATCCCCACCTTCGCGTCCACGTTTGGCATGGGCGAGCGCGACGTCTTCGCCAACCAGGCGCCCTTCGACTTCGACGTGTCGGTCAAGGACATCTACACCTGCCTGCTCACGGGCGCGCGCCTGCAGCTAGTCCCGCGCGAGTACTTCAGCGTCCCCACCCGTCTGATGGACTACCTGGCCAACGGCCACGCCACGACCCTGGTGTGGGCGGTGAGCGCCCTGTGCTTCGTCACGATCATGAACGCCCTGGAATACCGCGTGCCGCGCGAGGTGGACAAGGTCCTGTTCTCGGGTGAGGTCATGCCTCCCAAGCAGCTTGCCAAGTGGCGTCGCCACCTTCCGGACGCGCTCTACGCCAACCTATACGGGCCCACGGAGGTCACCTGCAACTGCACCTACTTCGTGGTGGACCGCGAGTACGGGCCAGGCGAGACCATACCCATGGGCAGGCCGTTCCCCAACGAGCGAGTGTTTCTCCTCCGCGACGATGGGGGAGAGGTCACTGCGCCAGGCGAGACGGGCGAGGTCTGCGTGGCTGGCACGGCGCTCGCCCTTGGCTACCTGGGCGATCGCGAGCGCACCGACGCAGCGTTTGTGCAGAACCCCCTCAACGACCGCTGGGACGATCGCGCCTACCTCACGGGTGACCTCGCGCGCTACGACGCCGGCGGCAACCTGGTGTACGTCTCGCGCAGGGACAACCAGGTCAAGCTGCTGGGGCACAGGATCGAGCTGGGCGAGGTCGAGGCGGCGGCGACGCGGATCGAGGGGGTCGAGCAGGCGGTCTGCCTGCTCGACCAGAGGAGGAAGCGCCTGCGTCTGCTCTATGTGGGCGAGGCCGAGCATCGGGACGTGACGGAGGGGCTCCGTGCGTTGCTCCCGCCGCACATGGTCCCGGGAACCACGAGGCGGCTCGAGTCAATGCCGCTCACCAAGAACGGAAAGGTCGACCGCGCGGCGCTGCGTGAGGGAGAGGGGCTGTGATGACCAAGGAGGAGCTTCTGGGGGTGGCGGAGCGGTTTGGCACGCCCACCTTCGCGTTTGACGAGACTGCCTTCGAGCGGCGGATCGCCCAGGTGAGTCAAACGTTTGGGCCTGGGGTGGGCCTGTGCTACTCCATCAAGGCCAACCCCTTCCTCGTCCCCGCTTCCCGCGACGCGGGGATGCGGCTGGAAGTTTGTAGCCCGGGCGAGCTCGCCATCTGCGAGGCACTTGGCGTGCCGGGCGAGACGATCGTGTACTCGGGCGTCTGCAAGGGCGAGGACGACGTCCGCGAGGCCATCTCGTATGGCGCCGGGACCTTCACCGCCGAGTCGCTGGGGCAGCTCGCGCTGGTGGATCGCGCGGCGAGGTCGTGCAGTGCGCGCATTCCCGTGCTCCTCAGGCTTAACGCCGGGAGCCAGTTTGGGATGTCGCGGGCGGACCTCGTCCGCGCCGTGGACGGGCGCGACTCGCTTTCCGGCGTCGAGCTAGTGGGCATCCACCACTTCGCCGGCACGCAGCGCAGGAGGCTCGACCACCAGCGGCGCGACCTCGCCATGCTCCAGGGCCTTGCCGACGAGCTGGAGCAAGAGCACGGTTGGCGCCCCTCTCGCCTGGAATATGGCCCCGGACTCGCCGTGCCGTACTTTGAGGGGGACGACTTCTCCAACACGCTCGCGCCCGCCCGGGAGCTCGCGGACGACCTGTGGCACGTTGCCTCCCGCCTTGACCTCACCGTGGAGATGGGCCGCTTCCTCGCCAGCGAGTGCGGCAGCTACGTCACGCAGGTCGTCGACCTCAAGGATGCGGACGACGAGACGAGCTACGCCCTCGTGGGCGGCGGCATCAACCACGTGGTCTACCTGGGCCAGTTGATGGGGCTCAAGGTCCCGGTGGTGAGGAACCTCTCGCTTGGAGACGGAAGGGCGCGACGGGAGCGGGAGTGGACCGTCTGTGGGAGCCTGTGCACCACTGGTGACGTCCTGGTGCGCAAGCTTCGCATCCCGCTCGCGGAGGGGGACCTGCTCGCGTTTGACAACCTGGGCGCCTACTCGGTCACCGAGGGCATCGCCCTGTTCCTCAGCCGCGCGCTCCCGCTCGTTGCGATCCGCGGGAAGGACGGTTGGCACGTTGCGCGCAAAAGGGTCGAGACGAGCGTGCTCAACCAGCCGCTAGCCGTACCGGGCATGGGGATATAGCAAGTTGTGGGGCCAACGCCCCATGTGGTGTCCCCGGCATGGGGGCGAGAAGGGAACACAGACATGGACGACATCACGCTTGAGCAGGTCATCGACATGCTGGACCAGATCAAGGACGGCGTGGACTTCTCCACGGCGGTGAACCTGGTGGACGACCGCATCCTGGACTCGTTCGATATCCTCTCGATCATCGGGGCGATTGACGACGAGTTCGACGTGTCGGTGCCCGCCAAGGACATCGTGCCGCAGAACTTCAACACTGCCCAGGGCATCTACCAGATGGTGCTGGACCTGGCTCAGGGAGAGTAGCGAGGCGGCGCGCCCGACAACGGCTTCCGCCGGCATAACGGGGGAGTCATTCGCCTGGCGTCGCCTCAGTCGGGGGTGCTTAGCTCCACTAGCTCCCGTGTGGGTTTTGGGGCACGCTGCTTAGCATCGCTAGCCCTCATGCGGATTTCGGAGGCAGATGCTTAATGTCGCTAGCCCTCGTGTGGGTAGCGCGACGGAAAACCCCATGAGGCCGGGGGGGGGAGCTTAGCAGCGCGAGGACAAATCAACACGAGGTCGGGGAAGACTAAGCATGACCGGCAAGGAGGGGCCTCGGGCTATGGCAATACGCCCGCTCTCTAGGTCTGGAGAACCGTCCCGGGGCACGGACTCCGGGCGAGAAGACTCCCCGGGCGATAAGACTCAGCAAGCCGAGGCTCAGCTCGAACGAACCCGGGGTGCGGTGCGCGCTCAACGGGCTCAATGCGTCCGCCGCTCCCCGGGGCGTATGGGCGAGCCAGAAAAACGGGGACGGTCCCTGCGCGGAACCGTCCCCGTATCGTCAGGACCTTGTTGCGTCCCTACTTCTTCTTCCTGCTGGACCTCACGGTCTTCGTGCGGGTGGTGCCACCCTTTGCGGATGCCTTGCCCGCGGCGCTCTTCGCGGCGGTCGACTTGGTCGCCGCCGGCTTTGCCGCGACGGTCTTGGTAGCGGCAGGCTTGGTTGCGCTAGTCTCGGACGCCTTGGGCTCAGGCTTAGCTGCCGTCGTGGTCTTCGAAGCGGGCTTGGGCGAGACTGCCTTGGCCTCCGTCTTCGCAGCCTTTGCCGCGGGCTTGGGCGAGAAGACGGGCTTCGCCGCGGCAGCCGCCGTTGCCTTGGCGGGTGCGGCCTTTGCACTCACGGTCGCCTTCGCAGCGGTCTTGGGCTCCGGCTTTGCGGCTGCCTTCGCGGCGGTCTTGGGTGTGGTCTTAGTGGTCGCCTTTGCAGCGGCCTTTGCCGCCGGCTCTGCCTTTGCCGCGGGCTTGGCTGCCGCCTTCGCGACCGTTGCCTTGGGGGCCGTCTTGGCATCCGACTTTGCGGAAGCGGCCTTGGTTGCCTCGGGCTTCTCTGCAGCCTTGGTCGCGGGCGCGGCCTTCGCAGGGGCCTTCATCGCGGCGGCGGACTTGGCAGCGCCCTGCGCCGCCGGCTTAGCCTTGGGCTCTGCCTTTGCCGCGGGCTTCTCGCTTGCCTTCGCGGAAGCCTTCGCCTGGGGCTTGGCAACGGCCTTGGGAGCCGCCTTCTTGGCGGCTGCCGGCTTCGCGGTGGCCTTTGCAGCGGGCTTTGCCTCCGCCTTGGCAACCGGCTTGGTCTTAGCCGCAACGTCCACGCCCTCGGACGCAAGCTCCTTCTGAATGTCCTCAAGCATGAGGGGCATGAAGTAGCGGAGCTGCTTCTTCCACCAGTAGGGGTCGTGGTTCACGTCGTAGCCCCAGAAGTCGCACCAGTGGGGCACGCCCAGGCGGTCGAGCTCGTGATCAATGGCGCGGACGTCGTCCTGGCCGTCCTCAAACGCGCCCTGCCCAACGCAGAACAGCAGGCTGCGATGGCGGTACAGCTCCACGTAGGGGTGGTCGAGGGGCATGTTGGGGAGGAACGAGACGATGTCGTTGTCGTAGAGCGTGGGGTTGGACCAGTCGCCAAAGAAGTAGCTCGCGCGATAGACGCCCGAGAGGGAGAGGCAACCCTGGAACAGGTCCGGACGCCGGAGCGCCGCGAGTGCTGCGTGCGTGGCACCCATGGAGCAGCCCATTGCCAGCGGGCGCAGGTCGGAGCCGTTGAGCTTGTGTACCTGGGGCAGCAGCTCGTCGGTCACAAAGCGGAAGTAGTCCTCCTGGCGCTGTGCCCTCTCTGCCTTGTCCCCGGCGAGGTCGCTCCAGCTCCCCTGGTCTGCGTTGTCAACGGAGAACAGCTGGATTCGCCCGCCCTCGACATACTCGGCGAGGGGCTCGAGAAGGCCATCCTGCTCAAACGACTCGCAGGTGTGGTCCTGGGTCTGGAAGGCAACGATGGGGTAGCCCTTCTCTCCGTAGACGATCATGGACATGTCCTGGCCCAGGGCGTCGCTGTGGATGGTGTGGAGTTCGCGCTTCATGGTCATCGCCCGCCTTTGTTGCAGATTCGGTTATACATTTACGCGAAGAACCGCTTGTCAAGCATTCGGACAAAAACTTACGGTCAACGGTACATTTTAGCAGGCGGGCGCTATCGTGTGCAAAACTGGGCACCTCGGGGAAATCTAGCGCGGACCGAGCGTGTCCTGATGTCCCCAAATGGGGTCAGAATCGTAGTGATGCCTGTCGGAGTGTTTCGCGCGACCAAATCGAGGGGGTGTGACATGGGGGAGAGGAACGATGCGCCGCGGGATGTTGCGTGGCCCTACCGGGTGTACGTGCTTCGATGCGAGGACGGCTCCCTCTACTCCGGCATCACCACCGACGTGGCCCGGCGCGTGGCCGAGCACCTGTCGCGGAAGGCTCCCGGCGCACGCTACACCCAGCGTCACCCCGCCGTGGCACTCGTGGGCCTGTGGCGCGCCTCGGACCGCTCGTCCGCCTGCAGGCTCGAGTGGCGTCTCCACCACATGACGCGAGCCAAAAAGCTGCTGCTCGTCGAGTCGCCGGGACTCGCCGGCGAGGAGTGGGAGCCGGTCCCCGCCCGCGAGCGGGAGCGCCTGTGGGAGGAGGGGCTGCGGCGCCATGGGGGCGAGTAGGCTCGCGGGCGTCATCGCCTCTCGTCCGGGGTCACGGGTATGCTCTGTGAGACGGTCGACTAGGAGCAGGGAGGACGCATGATCGAGATCGAGTGCCCCAAGTGCCACACGGTGTTCGAGGAGGACGAGTCCAAGTTTGCGGACATCGTCCGCCAGGTGCGCGACGCCGAGTTCAACCGCGAGCTCTCGGCACAAACCAAGGCGCTCGAGCGCGAGAGGGAGTCGGCGGTCGCCGAGGCGGCGGCGAGGGCCAGAGAGGCGTCGCAGGGGGAGGTCGCCAAGAGGGACCAGCAGATCGCCCAGCTCAAGGCACAGATCGAGGCTGCCAAGTCGCAGCAGGAGCTTGCCCTCGAGGGCGCCCGCGCGCAGTCGCGGGAGGAGGTCGCGTCCCTCAAGGCGCAGCTTGAGGCGCAGGAGGCCGCTGCAAGGCTCCGCGAGGAGAAGCAGCGGGGCGAGGCAGACCGCACGCTTGCCGAGAGGGACCGGCAGATTGGCGAGTTGCGGCAGCAGATCAAGGCGCAGGGAGAGGCATTCGAGGACCGTAAGGCGCTCGCCGTGAGCCAGGCGACCGCAGCGGTGGAGCGGGAGCGGGACGACTTCCGCCATAGGGCGGAGCTCGCGCAGAGCGAGACCAAGCGCCTCTCCCAGCAGCTCGAGGACGAGCGCGCCTCGTCGCTCCGCCGGCAGGAGGAGATCATCCGCCAGAAGGACAAGGAGCTCGAGGACTACAAGTCCATGCAGTCTCGCCTTACGGTCAAGATGGTGGGGGAGAGCCTGGAGCAGCACTGCGAAACCGAGTTCAACAAGTGGAGGAGCGCCTTCCCCCTCGCCACCTTTGGCAAGGACAACGAGGTCGTGGCAGGGAGCAAGGGAGACTTCGTCTTTAGGGACTACGACGAGGCGGGCACCGAGTACCTGTCGGTCATGTTCGAGATGAAGAACGAGGAGGGTGAGTCCACCAACCGGCACAAGAACGCCGACTTCCTGGACAAGCTCGATCGCGACCGCCGCAACAAGAACTGCGAGTATGCCGTCCTCGTCACCACGCTCGAGAAGGACAACGAGTTCTACAACCAGGGGATCGTCGACGTGAGCGGCATGTGCTCCCATCCCAAGACGTACGTGATCCGCCCCCAGTTCTTCATCCCGCTGCTCACCTTCCTCCAGTCGGTGGCGCAGGGCACGCTCGACTACCGTCGCCAGATCGAGCGACTCAAGGGCGAGAGCATCGACATCGAGTACTTCAACCAGGCCCTCGGGGACTTCAAGGCAGGCTTTGGGCGCGACTACGAGCACGCCTCGAAGAAGCTCTCCGACGCCATCGACGGCATCGACCGCGCCATCTCGCAGCTCGAGAGAATCCGCGAGTCGTTCCGCCTGACCGAGACCCACCTGAGCAGGGCAAACCGCAAGGCGGAGGACCTCACCATCAAGCGGCTGACCAAGAACAGCCCGCTGCTCGCCGAGCGATTCTCGCAGCTTGAGGAGGCGCCCGCGCAGGGGGAGGGAATCGAGCCGGACCAGGTGGAGACCCCCAGCGCGGACAGGCAGGGGAGCTAGGGGACAGAGGCCATCCGGACCGACGCGATTGCGGCGGGGGAGAGGAGCGTGGCATCTCGGCTGCGGAACGTCCCGCCGCCGGGTGGCTCGGGCCGGGAGCTACGAGTTCGTGGGAGTCGCCACCTGAACCACAACGGTGGAGCCGACCCTCACAGTCTGGTCGGTCCCCGGCGTGGTGTTGGCTATCGAGCCGGCGGTGACGTCGTCGGTCCTCACGTCGGTTCCGCGCTCCACAATCAGGCCCATTCCGCTCAGGAGCTGGGACGCTCCCGTATACGACATGCCAGAGAGGTCGGGGATCGAGACGCTCTCGCGCGTGTCCTCCTCGGAGACGAGGCCGCCTGCCTTGGAGTCGGGACTTGGACCATCAGAGATCACAAGGTCAATCTTGGTGCCCATTTTCTCCGGAACTCCTGCGGCGGGGCCCTGGCTGATGACCTTGCCCGCCGCGACGGTGCTCGAGTATGCGTGCATCACGTCGTCCTTCACGAAGAAGCCGGTCTGGGCGATCTTGCCCAGGGCCTCATCCTCGGTGAGCCCCACGAGGTTGGGGACGTCCTTGGTCGGGGAGGCGGACTTCCCCACCTTCACCGTTACGGTTGATCCAACCGCCACGGAGGTCCCCTGGCAGGGGGAGGTGGCAATGACCTTGCCGTAGTCCGCGGCGTTGTCGGTGTCCTGCTCCTCCACGGTCACCTGCAGACCGTCCTGCTCAAGGTACTGGGAGGCGTCCGAGCTGGTCTGCCCCACCACGTCGGGCACGTCCACATGCGCCACCAGGCCAAAGCAGTTGGTGAGGATGAGGGACGAGCCCAGGATGCCCGTCACCACCACAAAGGCGAGGGCGCGCGCCCAGCGGGGGGATGGCGCGCAGACGATGCCGCCGGGCGGCTCCACGGCTCCCCCTGGGGAGGATGCCCGTGACGTCCACCGACGCGGCGGTCACGGCTCCCGTGGACGACGGGTTTGACTCCTCGTCCTGGGTGGTCGTGACGTCGGGCAGCGTGGTCTCACGGGGCGCAGGCACGCCTTGGCCTGTGCTGGGCTTTGGGGAATCGTCGTGCGAGGCAGGTGCGGGGGAAGCAGATGACCTGCCGTCGTCCTTGGAGAGGTCCTGCTCGTCCGGCTTTGCGAAGTGCCTGCCCCTTCGCGGCGTCTCATCCGCCTCCGCGGACACGGGCCGTTCGTCGTCCTGCTGGTCTCGCACGCAAACCTCCCCCCGATGAAAGATGCGTCACTTCTCGCATCAGTCATCTTAGGGCATGCATGCACAAAAGGTAACTATGAGGGATGCGTGCATGAATGCTCAAGAATGAGCTGGGGGAGAGATGCCCTGCTTAGGAAGGTAGTAGCGCCATTACCTCGGAAGATGCGCAACCGTGGCTGTTTTTCTCACCTAGAAAAACCTGCCGCCCACCGAATATTCCGATGCAAGAGAATCACTCTTACAGAGCGTCCGAGGCCTGGAGCATGAGGGAGAGGACCAGGGCGAGCCCGTCCTCCAGACTCGCGAGGTCGACCCACTCGTCGCGCGTGTGGAGGAGCGAGCCCCTCACGGCGCCCACGCAGATGGAGGGGATGCCAAGGGAGAGGGGGATGTTGGCGTCAGTGGAGGCGGGGGAGGCGTCTACATCGCGCCCCGTGACAGAGCGGATGGTGTCAGCGCTCCGCTTTGCGAGTGCGGCGAGCCTGCGCGCGTCGACCGGGCCGTTGCCGGGGCGGACGCCGATGGTCTCGACCTCGATGTCGACGCCGTCACGCCGGCACGAGTCGAGGGCAGCCCTGAACAGGCCCTCCATGCGCTTGAGGTTTGCCGCGGACTCGCTCCTGAACTCGAAGAGGGCACCCGCCTGGGAGGCGATGGAGTTGACGGTGCCACCACCCTCCATGTGACCCACGTTGATGGTGGTCTTGGCACCCGTGTCGGGGTCCACGGGGAGCTCGATGGCATAGAGCGCCTCGATGACCTGGCACAGGACCTCGACCGCGTTGGGTCGGCCGAAGTTCTGGTACGAGTGGCCGCCCTGGGTCTTGACGCGGATCCTGAAGCGCTCGGACCCCACGGCATGGCTGATGCACTGCGAGAGGTAGAGGTCAAACGAGCAGAACGAGCGTACGTGCCTTCCCTTGTCGCGGAGCCCCTCGAAGAGGGCGCGCGTTCCGGCGAGGTTGCCCAGCCCCTCCTCGCAGGTGTCGGCGACCACCAGGATGTCCACGTCGCGCGTGGCGCGGTCATAGGCGCCCTCGTCGTGGAGCAGGTGCCTGGTTGCCGCCATGAGCGCCACCAGGTTTGCGGTGTCGTCGCCCACCCCCGGCGCCATCATGCGACCGTGCTCGATGCGCACAGGAAGCGGGTCGGTGTCGGGGAACACGATGTCGGTGTGGGCGGAGAACACGGCGACGTCGCGCGGCTTCCCGTCCTTGCGGGGATGCCTGCCGCGAAGGAGGCAGAGCACGTTACCCTGCTCGTCGATGCGTACGTCCTTTGCGCCCTGGCGACGGAGCCAATCGGCGATAAACGCCTCGCGCCTGCCCTCGTGATGCGTGGGGGAGGGGATCGCCGCCAGCTTGGAGAGGAGACGGACCTCCTCCTCGTGGTAGTTCCTTGCGTAGCTTCGGGCGTGTCTAAGCAGCGTGGCGTCCATCCGTGCTCCCCTGTCTCGCGTGGATGGTTAAATCATAACCACTGGTGGACGGGCCTAAAGCGTCGGTGGACGGCAAGTTAACCGAGTTTAAAAAATTTCCAAAAGTCACATTGCGCGCTGCACGGCCCGTGCCCACCCCTCAAGAAGCCGCTCTGCGTTGCCCTCGGGCATGGTGGGCACGAACACGTCCCCTCCCTTCCGCAGCGAGCGCACCTCGTCGGTGTCATCCCAGAACCCCGTGGTGAGGCCGGCGAGATAGGCGGCGCCCATCGAGGTCGTCTCTATGTTGCTCGGGCGGTGTATGCGCGCCCTCAGGACGTCTGCCTGGAACTGCATGAGGAAGCCGTTCCTGGAAGCTCCGCCGTCCACGTCGAGCGTGACGATCCTGCGCTCTGCGTCGGCCTCCATGGCACGGACGAGGTCACAGGTCTGGTAGGCGAGTGCCTCGAGTGCCGCCCTCGCGATGTGCGCGGGCGTTGTGCCGCGGGTGAGCCCGCAGATCAGACCGCGGGCATCGGGGTTCCAGTACGGGGCGCCGAGTCCCGTGAAGGCGGGGACAATGTAGACGCCGCCGGTGTCTGGCACGCTGCGGGCGAGGTACTCGGTGTCCTCCGCGGAGCGCACGATGCCCAGCTCGTCTCGCAGCCACTGGATGAGCGCACCGGCGACGAAGACGCTCCCCTCGAGCGCATACTGGGTCTTCGCCGCCTCGGGCGGAGCGGCGGCGATGGTCGTCACCAGGTTGTTCTTTGACGCCACGGGCTGGTCTCCGGTGTTCATCAGGAGGAAGCAGCCGGTGCCGTAGGTGTTCTTGGCCTCTCCTGGCTCAAAGCAGCACTGGCCAAAGAGGGCGCTCTGCTGGTCCCCGGCGATGCCCGCGATGGGGATTCCCGAGGGGATGCCCGGGTAGGACGTCTCGCCAAACACGTGGGCGGATGGCAGGACCTCGGGCATCATGCAGGCGGGGATGCCAAAGAGGTCGAGAAGGTCCTGGTCCCAGCGACACTCGTGGATGTTGTAGAGCATCGTGCGGCTGGCGTTCGTCATGTCCGTCGCGTGCACCATGCCGCCCGAGAGGACCCACAGCAGCCAGGTGTCGACCGTCCCAAAGAGGAGTTCCCCCGCCTCGGCCCGTTCGCGGGCGCCGGGGACGTTGTCAAGGAGCCACTTGATCTTGCTCGCGGAGAAGTACGCGTCGGGGAGAAGGCCGGTCTTGTCCCTGATCGCCTGCGCCACCTTGGGGTCGCCGCAGAGCTCCTCCACCATGGAGGCTGTCCTGCGGCACTGCCACACGATGGCGTTGGCGATGGGCTCTCCGGTCGACGGGTCCCACACGATCGTGGTCTCGCGCTGGTTGTCGATGCCGATTGCGGTCACGTTAGACTCGCTGAGGTGGTGGCGGCTCACGAGCTCGGTGAGCGAGCCCAGCTGGGAGTAGAGGATCTCCTGCGGGTTGTGCTCCACCCAGCCCGGCTTGGGGTAGATCTGGTGATAGGTTCGCTGGACGCTGTCCACGACCGTGCCGTCGTGGTCCACCAGCACCGCTCGCGACGAGGTGGTTCCCTGGTCGAGTGCAATCACGAAGCGCTTCATGCCCGTTCCTCCCCGCATCGCCGCGACATCCAGGCGACGACGTCCGCCATGACCCTCTCGGCGTCCGCCTCCTGCAGTATCTCGTGCCGCATGCCTTCGTAGACCGTGCAGGTGACGTCCCTCACCCCGCTGCTGCGAGCGAGGTCTGCGGCGGCGCGCACCCCCTTGCCAAAGTCGCCCACCGGGTCGCCTGCGCCCCCTATGTACAGGAGCGGGAGGCCAGATGGGATGCTGCGTGCGCATGCGGGGTCGCAGGCGCGCTCCGTCAGCTTTGTGAGCGTTGCGTATCCGCCGGCCGAGAACGGAAATCCACAGGCGGGGTCGGCGATGTAGTCGTCCACGTTCCGCCGGTCAAACGACAGCCAGTCAAACTCGGTGCGAGCTCCGGGGATCGCCTTTGAGTAGGCGCCGTCCGCCATGGAGTGGAGCAGGGGGCTCTTGTGGTTGTCTCCCCTCGTGGCGCAAATCAGGTGTGCGACCCTGTTGCCCATGCGGGCCTTGGAGACGCCGACCGTCCCCGTTCCACAGATCACCGCGCCGGCAAGGCCTTCGCCGTGGCGCTGGACGTAGTTGAGCGTCACGAAGCTGCCCATGGAGTGGCCAAACACAAAGAGCGGAACCCCCGCGCCCCAGCGGTCCTCGGCCAGTCGGCGCATGCGGCCGACGTCCTCCACCAGGAAGTCCGCGCCACCCCGGGAGGGGATGTCCCCCCAGCGGCTCTCGTCCGCGCTCGCCCCGTGGCCAATCTGGTCGTACCCGCAGACCGCGAACCCGGCACGTGCCAGCGTCCGCGCAAAGCCCTCGTACCTCTCGATGTGCTCACACATGCCGTGGACTAGCACGACGATGCCTCGTGGGGCGGGCTTGCTGGCGGCTTTGGCCTCCCAGAGGTACCCCCTCAGGGTCGTGGTGCCGTCGGACGAGGCGAGGCTCACGCGTTCCCCCGAGGCCACCTGCCAAGCACCCTCCGAAGACATGTGCTCCCCCCGTTCCTCGTGGTCCAACGTTTACGCAGGTCATGGTGGCAGGAGGCGCCACCCCTGCATGAGAGGGGAGTATAGGGGTGCTCCCGTGGCCGCTTGAGGTTCCCTCCGCGAGAAGTGATAAAACGTCGGTGGAGACTCGCCTTCCCATCACCTCGTCCCGTCTGCGGGGCATGGCGGTCCGCTTGGCGGAGCCCCCGACTCCCGCCTCCCGGATTGGGGAAGAACCATTCGCCGGGGACCATACTCGACCGTCGACTTCAGGTGGAGGGCGCGCATGAGCGGATATCACTGCAGCGACTGCATCTTTGCGAGCTTCACGCAGAACGAGCATACGGGGCTGTACCAGGGTGCCTGCGCGCGTGGCTACACCCTTGCCGACCCGCACGTGTCCAAGCGGCCCGACATGTTCTTCTGCGACCGCAAGGAAGGCCTGGTCCCCGTCATCGACCCCTATGGCAAGGAGTACCTGAGGACCAAGAACGTATGCGAGCGCTTTCAGCCGGACGAGCAGGATATCCCGCAGCGTAAGGGTCGCCGCGACCTGCTCTTTGGCCAGGGCAGGTAGCCATGGTCCTCATGGTGCACGGCTCCGTCCTGGACCAGCGGGTCGACGCGATCGTGAATGCCGCCAACTCCACGCTCATGGGCGGGGGAGGTGTCGACGGTGCGATTCATCGCGCGGCGGGTCCGCGGCTCCTCGAGGAGTGCAAGCGGCTCGGCGGCTGCCCAACGGGAGAGGCGCGCGTGACCGGGGCGTACGACATCGCGGGCGTCAGGCACGTGGTCCACACCGTGGGCCCCGTGTACGACGAGCGACGTGACGGAAGGTGTGCGTCTCTCCTCGCATCATGCTATCGAGAGAGCTGCGAGGCGGCTCTGGGCGTGGGCGACCGCTCAATCGCGTTCCCCGCGATCTCGTGCGGGGTCTACGGATATCCGCTGGAGGATGCCGTGGAGGTGTCGGTGGACGCACTGCGTCCCTATGCGGAGAGGTTCGACCGCATCGTGCTCGCCATGTTCGGCCTGGGGGAGTACCGGCGGGCAACGAAGGTGGCGAGGGAGCTCGTTCCCTGCCGCGAGCAGCCCGACGGGCTGGAGTTGGAGCTGCCCTGACCCGGACGGCGCTGGGTTGTCACGCATCGAAAGGGGAGGATGGCAGGTGGGCGCGCCGTCGTGCCATTTGCACGTGGGGGAAGGCGTCTGCACGGGAGAGGAGTCATGCATCGCGTGGTGCGCCCATCTGCCCTGTTCCCGAAATAACCTAGCGTGTGACTAGGAATTGAGGGAATTATGCACCTATCGACAAGGTGTGTCAACGAGATACTCGGGGAAATGTAGAGCGTGCGGTTATCTTGGCGGGGTGTTGGAGGCTAGCCCTCGCGCTCGTCGCGAGCATCACCCAATCCGCCCTCGGCATCGCCAGGGAGGTGAGGGAGACGGCAGGGGAGCATAAGCACAGCAACGGATAGCGCAAGGAAATGAAGAAAGCCCGGCGGCAACCGGGCTTTCCAAATCGAAACACCTAGCGCCGCCCGCATCATCCTCTAACCCAGGACGGGCACCGCTGGTGCACTTACGTCATACCCAAGAGGAATGTCCTCAGTCCAGCCCACTCTTCCCGGCTCTCTGAAAACCTGCGACTTGCTCACGCGAATGGCAGGAAATGGGGCGGCACCGCCTGCAGACGGTGCCGCCCCATCGAGGCCTTGCGAAGCCCTACGCTACGTGTGCACCGCCGGGAATCTCGCCACCACAGTGCGGGCAGCGGGTCGCCCCCTCCTTGACCTCCTCCAGGCAGTGCGGGCAGGTGGGGCTGGCCTTCTCCTCCTCGACCTTCTCCTTCTTGAGAAGGCGCTCCTCCGCCTCCTGGAACTTGTTCATGGCCTTGACGATGCAGAACACGATGAGGGCGACAATGAGGAAGTTGATCACCGAGCTGATGAACTTGCCAAAGTCGATTGCCGTTCCCGGTACCACGAGGCCGGAGATGTCTGTCCCACCGCCTGTAAGGAAGGTGATGAGGGGGTTGATGATGTTGTCGGTGAGCGAGGTGACGATGGCCGTGAAGGCGCCGCCGATGATGACGCCCACTGCCATGTCCATCACGTTGCCCCTGGCGATGAACTCCCTGAACTCACTCATGAACTTGCGCATGGGACTCCTCCCCTTGCCGCGGACGGACGGGCCTCTCCCGCCGCCCCGCGTCACGCTCGTCACGCCCTGCGGCGTGACAGCTCGTCCGTATCGATCATAAGGGTCACGGGGCCGTCGTTCACCAGCGAGACTGCCATCTCGGCGCCAAACACGCCCCTTCCCACGTGTGCCGCGTCCCGCTCCGCGAGGGAGCAGAAGTACTCGTACAGCGGCTCGGCGACGTCCGGTGACGCCGCGCCGGTGAAGCTGGGCCTCCTGCCGTGACGGACGTCAGCGTACAGCGTGAACTGGCTCACCACCAGCACCTCGCCTTCCACGTCGGTAAGCGAGAGGTTCATCTTCCCCTCGCTGTCGTCAAAGGCCCGGAGGTCGCGGACCTTCTCCCACAGACGTCGCGCGCTGTCCTTCGTGTCTCCCGGCCCGACGCCGAGAAGGACGAGCCAGCCCTTCCCACAGTGCCCGACCTCCTGGCCGCCCACCGCGACCTCCGCGTGGGTCACCCGTTGTACCAGCGCCCTCATCGCAGGCCGTAGATGTCGGAGAACTTCTCGTCCAGGTACTCGACGTAGTACCGCGCGGAGAAGGGCTCGCCGCAGGCGTCCTGGATGATCTGCCCGCTGTCCTTGGCGCGTCCCCATTGCCACACGCGGTCGCGGAGCCACTCGCGGATGGGCGCCAGGTCACCGCTGCCCAGGACGCTGTCCCAGTCCATGCCCTCCACGATCATCTGGTGCCTGAGCTGGGCGCCAAAGGCACCGCCCAGGGCATAGGTGGGGAAGTAGCCCAGGAGGCCGTCCGACCAGTGGCTGTCCTGGAGCGCGCCGTGGGTGTCGTCCTTTACGTCCACGCCAAGGTAGTCGTGGTACTTCTTCCTCCACAGCGCGGGCACGTCGGCCGCCTTGGCCTCGCCGGAGAACAGCGCCTGCTCGATCTCGTAGCGAACGAGGATGTGGAGCGGGTAGGTGAGCTCGTCCGCCTCGGTGCGGATGGGCTGGCCCTCGGCCCGGTTGGTCGCCAGGTAGAACTGGTTGGGCGTGACCCTTCCCAGCTGGCCCCTGAAGTGCCGGGCCATGACCTCGAGCAGCCGAGGGGCGAAGGCGCGGTCGCGCCCGACGTAGTTCTCGAAGAAGCGGGACTGGCCCTCGTGCATGCCCATGGAGGTGCCGCCCTTGAGGGAGGTGTAGTTGAACGCGGGGTTTACGCCCGTCTCGTATAGCGCATGGCCGCCCTCGTGGAGCATGGTGTAGACGTTGCTCACCACGTCGTCGGGGTACACGTGCGCGGCGATGATTGCGTAGTTGGTGGTGAGGGCGTCGGAGTAGGGGTGCTCGGTGCTGGTGAGGAACATGACGTCGGGGTCCAGGCCCTCAAGGGCCATGAGGTCGTGCGCGAGCTCCCACTGGCGCCTCTCGTCGAAGTGCCCCTCGATGACCGAGCGGTCCGGCTGCCAGCCGCGCTTGCGGATCTCGGCGTAGAGGGGGACCACCGCGCCCTTGACCTCGGCGAAGAAGTTGTCGTAGAAGGCCCGGTCGGTGCCCGGCTCAAACTCGTCGAGCCACACGTCGTAGGGGTCGCGCGAGGGGTCGCGCAGGGAGGCAATCTCCTTCATGGCCACAACGATTCGATTGAGGTAGGGCTCGAACGAGGTCCAGTCGTTCTCGGCCTTGGCCTTGTGCCACACCTGGTCGGACTCGGCGAGGAGCCTGGTGAGGGCGGACTGCTTCTGGGCTGGGACACCGACGAGTCGGTCGCGGTCGCGGTGGAGCACCCTCACCTGCGCCCTCTGCATGGGGCTCAGGAGCGAGGACTCCGACGCAAGCCGGTCGAGGAGGGCGCCCGTCCCGGCGGAGCACAGGAGCGCCTGGTCCTCCTCCTTGAGGATCGCCTGTGCCTCTCCGCGGTCCGCGGTCGCGCGGGAGGGGTCGATCGAGGGACCGTAGCAGTCGATCCCGATCTCGGCATAGCGGTGGGCGTAGAGGTGCCGCTCGAGCCCGTCCAGGCTGGCCAAGTCCTCCTTGGGGTTGCCTATCGCCGCGGGATTGGGGACGGAGGGTGCGCCCGGGACGCGTGTCGGTGTGGGCTCCCTTCTCGTCTCGGCGCCCTCTACCTCGTCGATGTCCTCGAAGTCATGCATGCTGCTGGGGTCTGACATGCTCGTCCTCCTCCGTCTCTCGCGGCCGTCCCGTCCGGGGATGGCGCCGCGTTGCGATTCCATGGCTTGAGTCTAGCGTGAGGAGGGGGCATGCCGCGTCGCGTTCGGGCTTCTCCCCAGGCTCAGCGGCATTCACCTCCCACCGAGGCCCTTCCCAGCGATACTCTGTTCCTGATTGGCCCGTCGGGGCCGTTGCAGGCGAGGGATTCCCCTCTCCCTTGGGGGAGGGCGAGAGGATGGAGAGCACATGGCAGACACCACCCAGAACGAATGCGTCCTTGGAATTGACGTGGGCGGGACCTCGATCAAGGCCGGCCTCTTCACCACGGACGGCAAGCTCGTGGACGTCACCAAGATCCCGACCGGGGCGTTGGTGGGCGAGGAGGCGTTCTCGAGGGTCACCGAGGGCCTTCACGGCCTCGTGGAGAACTGCGGCCGCGAGGACGGCGACGTCGTGGCGGTTGGCCTCGACGTCCCCGGTCCCGTGGACGACCAGGGGCGCGTCGGCATGCTCCCCAACATCCAGCTCGACCCCGAAGGCCTCATGGCAGCCCTGGCTGCGAAGTTCCCCGACAGCGCCCTGGCCTTTGTGAACGACGCTAACGCCGCTGCCCTCGGGGAGCTTTGGCAGGGCTCGGGCAAGGGCTTTGGCTCGTTCGTGATGGTCACCCTGGGCACGGGCGTGGGCGGTGGCGTCATCGTCAACGGCAGGCTCGTCTCGGGCGCCTTCGGTGCCGGTGGCGAGATCGGCCACATCACCGTCGAGCCCAACGAGACGCTCTCGTGCGGGTGCGGACGCAAGGGCTGCCTCGAGCAGTACGCATCGGCAAAGGGCCTTGTCCGCATGTACCGCGAGCAGTGCGCGCACCTTGGCCTGGAGGCCGCAAAGATCGAGCACGCGACCGACACCATCTCGGTGTTCGAGGCCTACAAGGCTCAGGATCCCGCCGCTGTCAGGGCGGTGGGGGACATGTGTGACAAGCTCGGCCTCGCCCTCGCGCAGATCAGCTGCGTCATAGACCCCGCCGCCTACCTGATCGGCGGCGGGGTCGCGGGCGCCTTCGACCTCTTCGGCGAGTCGCTCTCCACTGCCTTCCGCTCGCACTGCCTCGCCACGTCGGCAGGCGCCAAGATTCTCCCGTGTTCCCTGGGGAACAAGGCGGGTATGTATGGCGTGGCGTACGCGGCGCTCCAGCAGCGGCGTGTGAGGGCCTAGTCCGGTGGCTGCGCGGTGACGGCACCGCCCGTGGTCGACGGGCCGCCGCCGTTGCCGTCCGTCGTCGCGGTAGGCTTGTTCATCGGTGGTATCCTGTCCTTGGCGTTCAAGGCCTGCCGGCACAGCAGGAGGAACGGCAGCAAGGTCGTCGCGTGGGCATGGTCCACCAACGAGAAGGAGAGCTCAGATGAGTGACTTTGTGCAGGCTTCCCATGTCTTTCTGAACAACCCCGCGAAGAACGTGGAGGAGGCCCTCGAGTTCCTGTCCGCCCAGGCTGTTAAGCTTGGCATCGCGGACGACGAGAAGGCCGTCCTGGACGCGTTCAAGGCGCGCGAGGCAGAGGGCACCACGGGAATGATGGAGGGCTTCGCCATCCCGCACGCCAAGGCGGATGCTGTCAAGAAGGCCGCGGTCCTGGTCGTCAAGTTCGCGGGCGACGTCGAGTGGGAGTCCATGGACAACAAGCCCATCAAGGTCGCCATCGCGCTCTGCGTCCCCGGCGGCGAGGCGGGCACCACGCACCTCAAGCTCCTCTCCAAGGTCGCCGTCATGCTGATGGACGAGACCTTCCGCAAGGACGTCCTCGCGGCTGATGACCCCGCGGCCATCGCCGAGCGCATCAACGACGGGCTCGATGCCTAGCGCTGGGGTTGTTCCATAGCACCAAAGGAGGGGGTCCCGACCTGGTCGGGACCCCCTCGCTCGTACCGCACGGAATCGTCGGCGCCGAAGACTACTCCACGACCTCGACCTCGATCTGTCTCTCGAGCTCCGCGACCTGTGCGAAGTCGCCCAACCCGGCGCTCATCGCGACGTTTGCGCCCGTTGCCATCGCCCTCGTGAGCGCGGCGGGGACATCGTCGCGGTCGAAGAACCACAGCGAGAGGAAGCTGGCCAGGGTGGCGTCGCCGGCGCAGGCGGTGGAGTACATCCTGACCTTCGCGGCGTTGGCGCGCCACACGTGCCCCCCGTCGTAGAAGTACGCACCCGCCGCGCCAAGGGTGAGGAGGATGTTCTTGCAGCCGCGCTCGTGGATGAGGTGCAGCGCGCGCACGATGTCGGCCTCGTCGTGGATGTCGACACCGAAGATGGCGGCAACCTCCTCGTCGTTGGGCTTGATGAGGAGAGGGGCGCCCTCGACCAGCTGGGCGAGGTGCCGGTGGCTCATGTCCAGCACGACCTCGCCGCCGCGTGCGTGCACGTGCTCCAGGAGCTCGTCGTAGTAGGTGGGCTCGATCTGCGGGGAGAGGGAACCGGAGACGACCAGGCACTCGAGGTCGGGGAGCGTGTCGACCAGGCGCAGCATCTCCTCCTGGTGCTCGCGGGAGACCGGGCAGCCCGCATTGGGGAACTTGTACTCGTCGTCACCGCACGAGACGAAGGTGTTGATGCGCGTGATCCCGTCGACCTCGACGGGATGAACCTCGCAGCCCATCTCCCTTGCGCCGTCCACGATGAACCTGCCCGAGAAACCGCCGAAGAAGCCCAGGATTGGGGCGTCAACGCCAAAGTGCCGCAGCGTGAAGCTCACGTTGAGCCCCTTGCCGTTGGGGGTGTAGACGGCGTCGCGGGTGCGCGAGACGCGGTTGGGCGCGACGGAGTCCGCCGTGACGTTCATGTCGATGGCGGGGTTGGGCGTGAGGGTGTAGATCATCTCTTTGGTCCCCTTTCTGCGGTTGCACGAAGAGAGGGCCCGCGCCTGTGACGGCGTGGGCCCTCGCGACAGGGGTCAGTTTAAGCCTTGTTGGTGGAGCCGAGGTTGTCCATGTGGCTGGTGACGACCTTGTAGATCTCCTCCATGCCGGGCTTGGACGGCTTCTTGGGGTCAAAGTTGGTGGGGTTCTCGCCCATGTAGCCCATGAAGCCGCGGGTAAAGGCCTGGCGAAGTTCGGTGGCGTAGTTCACTTTGCAGATACCGTTGCGGATGGCCTCGGCGACCTGGTCGTCGGGCACGCCGGACGTCCCGTGGAGAACCAGGGGCACGTCGACCTTGCGGCGGATCTCCTTCAGAATCTCCTGCTCGATGTGCGGGGTGCCCTTGTACACGCCGTGCGCGGTGCCCACGCCAACGGCGAGCGAGCTGCACTGGGTGCGCGCCACGAACTCCTGGGCCTCGTCGGGATCGGTGAAGGGGTTCTCGCCCTTGACCGCCGGGCCGTCGTCCTCCTTGCCACCCACCTTGCCGAGCTCCGCCTCGACGGGCACGCCCATGGCGTTGGCGACCTTGGTCACGCTCTCGGTGAGGGCCATGTTGTCCTCGAAGGGGACGTGGGAGCCGTCGATCATGACCGACGTGTAGCCGGCACGCAGGGCCTGCATGCAGCGGTCAAAGCCGTCGCCGTGGTCCAGGTGCAGTGCCACGGGCACGCTCGCCTGCTCGGCGGCGACCCTGACCATGGCGGCGAAGTAGTCCAGGTTGGCGTACTTGATGGTGCCCGGGGTGGTCTGCATGATGACGGGAGAGTGCCTGTCCTCCGCGGCCCTCACGACCGCCATCACAAACTCCAGGTTCTCGACGTTGAACGCGCCCACGGCGTAGTGGCCCTCCTGGGCCTTGAGCAGCATGTCCTTGGTGGTGACCAGCATCTGTGACTCCCTTCGGACGACGTCCGGCTTCTCCGGACCCCTTGCCTTCGCCCTGCATTCTAGGGGGTTCGACGTGCGCGGGTTCCCGGCGGCGGGTACCGCCAGGCTATGCCGTGAGAAAGCAAACGCAGCCCATGGGTCAGGAAACCCTTTTGATATGCCCCCTACAATGTCGTATGCCTGCAAAACGCAACCAACGAAAAGGAAAAGCGTTTCTCCACAGGCAAGCAAAGGAAACACAAATGCTGCACAATGGGGCGAGAGGAGACGATAGGACGGGGCACGCGGCCGTCCGCGACGGCAGGGAGTGAGACGCGCATGGAGAGTCCTGCGGGGGAGAGGGGCCTATACGCAGAGGAGCGGAGGGCGGCCATCCTGCAGATGCTCGACCAGCGCTCCTCGCTGCAGGTGGCGGAGGTCGCCGACGCCTTTGGCGTGTCGAGGGTGACCGCGCGTGCCGACCTCGACGCGCTCGAGCGCGACGGCAAGCTCCGCCGCACCCACGGCGGTGCCGTGTCCCTCTCGCGCACGCTCACGGTCTCGATCCAGGACAGCAGGGTCAACGTCCACGCGGACGCCAAGCGGGCGATAGGGGCGCGAGCCGCCGAGCTGGTGGGGGACGGCGACTCCATCCTGGTGGACTCTGGCACCACTGCGCTCGAGCTGGTGCGCGCGCTGGGCTCTCGAGCAGGCGTAACCGTGGTTACCGATGACTTCACGATCGCCGACTTCGTGGACCGCTCGATGCCCGCGCTGGACGTGGTGATGCTCGGCGGGAGCCTGCGTAAGGGTCACCGCTACACCTGCGGGCCCCTCGCCCTCGCCGCGCTGGGCGCCCTCCACCCCGACGTCGCGTTCGTCAGTCCCACCGCGCTCGTTCCCGGCAGGGGACTCATGACCAACTACCAGGCGATGGCCGAGCTCAAGCGCGCGTTCCTGTCGTGCGCGGACAGGACCGTGGTGCTGCTCGACTCCTCCAAGGTGGGCGGCAGGGGCCTGATGCGCTTTGGGTCGCTGCGCGACGCCGACGCCGTGGTGTGCGAGGCGGACCCGGAGGGGGTCCTGGGGCGGGAGGCGGACGAGTCGGACTGCAGGCTCCTCCTTGCTCCCGCCTCGTCTCCTAACGGCGAGGCGACCGGCGTCGCCCCGTCGCGGGCGCGGGTGCGCTAGGCTGGAGCAAGGCGGCGGATGCCAGGAGGCGACGATGGGAATCAAGCTCATTCTCACGGACATAGACAGGACCATCCTTCCCCACGGGGCCGAGCGGGTCTCGCCCGGGACGGTCGCCGCCTTCCACGCCGCGCTCGACGCGGGAATCCATGTGGGGCCGGCGAGCGGGAGGGGCTACGGCTGGATCCCGCCGTTCTTTGGGGGAGACGAGGAGTGCTGCAAGACCTGCGTGGCGACCAACGGCAACCAGGTGTTCCTGGATGGCCAGAGGCTGCGCGAGGCACGCTTTGACGGTGACATCCTGGCGCCCGTCGTCAGGCACCTGAGGGACATCCCGGGCTCCGGCCTTATCGCCTTCGACGGGGATGTCCCCACGCTCGTTGCGGGCAGGCTCGAGGACCTCGCCGTCGTGTTCCCGGCGTATGCGAGGGCCTGCAGGACGGCCCCCGACGGAGGGCCGCTCGGCCTCCCCGACTTCCCCGCGACCAAGGCGAACGCGTTTCTCGCCCGGGACGGCAGGCGCCCCGGCGACGACGAGACGAGGGCGTTCGTGGAGGGCCTCAACCAGGCGGTGGAGGGGCTCGACTTCGACTTTCCCGAGCCGGGCTTCACCAACGTTATGCGTGCGGGCTGGAACAAGGCGAGCGGGATCGACTGCCTGGCGGACGCGCTGGGCATCTCGCTCGACGAGGTCGTGGTGTTTGGAGACGCCGGCAACGACCTGAGCATGTTCGCGCGGGTCCCCAACTCGGTCGCGGTCGCAAACGCCACGGAGGAGGCGGCGCGGGCGGCGCGCTGGCACATCGGAGCCTGCGAGGACGACGCCGTCGCCCAGGCCATCGAGGGGCTCGCGGCGGGGGAGTGGCCGTTCCACGAATGAGTCAGGGCGCGGGGCCCTGGGCCCGTCCGCCCGACGATATGGTGTCCGAGTGGTACCCCGGCTTCTCCTCGCCAAGAAGGGGTCCTGTGCTATCCTGTGCCACTAGGCAATGACGGAGAGGTCCGTTCGTCGCGTGGTCAGTGGAGAAGAGAGGGAGCTCGTAGGCTGAGAGGCTCCCACGCAGGCCGGCGGTCGGAGTTCACTCCACCAGCTGCGAGCTCAAAGCGCGCGAGCGCGAGTAGGCAAGCCGTCCGTCGCACGACACGCGACGCAAGAGTGGGCACGCGCGAGAGAAAACGTGCGCGCCAATCAAGGTGGTACCGCGGAAGTCTCCGTCCTTGGGCATTGGGCTCAGGGGCGGTTTTCTTTTTGGAAGGGGTTTCGCAGCATGGCGATGTCAGACGACCTGAATGCCATTCAGGAGCAGGTTGACCAGATGCTCAAGGGCGCCAAGTCGCTCGAGGACCTGGAGCGGGTTCGCGTACAGGCGCTGGGCAAGAAGGGGTCCATCACCACCATCATGCACATGATGGGCAAGGTCCCTCCCGAGGAGCGACCCACCATGGGAAAGCTCGCCAACACGGTGCGCGCAAACGTCCAGGCAGCGATCGAGCAGCGCAAGGTGCAGCTTGCCCGTGAGGCCATGGAGCGCAGGTTTTCCGCAGAGGAGGCGGACGTCACGCTGCCGGGTAGGAGGCTCTCCCCGGGCACCCAGCACCTCGTGAACCAGATACGCGAGGAGATCGAGGACATCTTCTGCGGGCTGGGCTACACGGTCGAGGACGGCCCGTTCGTCGAGACCACCTACTACAACTTCACCGCGCTCAACGCTCCTGAGGACCACCCCAGCCGCTCGGCGAAGGACACCTTCTACGTCGAGGACAACGCCCCGGAGGGGAAGGAGGCGCACGTCCTCGGCGAGTCCGACGTGCTGCTTCGCACCCAGACCTCGGGCGTCCAGGTCCACGTGATGGAGGAGAAGAAGCCCCCCATCTACATGATCTGCCCGGGTACCGTCTTCCGTCCTGACACGCCCGATGCCAACCACCTGCCCCAGTTCACGCAGGTCGAGGGCCTCGTGGTGGACGAGGGCATCACCTTTGGCGACCTCAAGGGCACGCTCGACTACTTCACGCGCGAGATCTTTGGCAAGGACCGCGCCACCCGCTACCGCCCGCACTTCTTCCCGTTCACCGAGCCCAGCTGCGAGGTGGACGTCTCGTGCGGCGTGTGCCACGGAGAGGGCTGCCGCTTCTGCAAGGGGACCGGCTGGCTCGAGATCCTGGGCTGCGGCATGGTCGACCCCAACGTGTTTGGGTACGTGGGCATCGACCCCGAGAAGTACTCCGGCTTTGCGTTTGGCATCGGCGTGGAGCGCGTCGCAGCCCTTCGCTACGACCTGCCTGACCTCCGCATGCTCATGACCGGTGACATGCGATTCCTGAGGCAGTTCTAGCCCGCGTCCGCAAGCAACCGTCTGCGGGCACGCCCCGCACAGAAAGGCAAGTATCATGCGCGTCTCCTACGAGTGGCTCAAGAGCATGGTTGACCTCCCCCAGGATCCCCAGGACCTGGTGAGGGAGTTCGTACGCACCGGTACGGAGGTCGAGTCCGTGGAGAGGGTCGGGGCCGAGATCACGGGCGTCGTCACCTCCCAGGTGCTGGAGAAGGTCCCGCACCCTAACTCCGACCACATGTACGTGTGCAAGATGGACGTGGGGTCCCACAACGTCGACGAGGACGGCAACCCCGTCCCGCTGCAGGTGGTCTGCGGCGCCCAGAACTTTGAGCAGGGCGACAAGACCGTGACGGCGCTCGTCGGCGCCACCCTTCCCGGCGGGGTGAAGATCAAGAAGGGCAAGCTACGCGGCATCGAGTCCCTTGGCATGAACTGCTCCAGCCGCGAGCTCGGCCTGGACGACGACCACAGCGGCATCATGATCCTCCCCAAGGACGCGCCCGTGGGCGTCGACTTCCTGGAGTGGAGGGGCCTCACCGACACCGTCATCGACTGCGAGATCACGCCCAACCGACCCGACTGCCTGAGCATGCTCGGCATGGCCACCGAGGTCTCCGCCATGCTCGACGAGGACGTTCACGCCGAGCTCCCCTCCATTGCGGAGGAGTCGGCGGACGCAGGGCGCACGGCGGACCTCGTCGACGTCACGATTGACGACCCCTCGCTCTGCCCGCGTTACACCGCCCGCGTGGTACGCAACGTGAAGATCGGCCCCAGCCCCGAGTGGCTGGCAAGGCGCGTGATGGCGGCGGGCTCCAGGCCCATCAACAACGTGGTCGACGTCACCAACTACGTCATGTACCTCACGGGGCAGCCGCTCCACGCCTTTGACCTGGGCAAGCTCTCCGAGCGCGACGGCAAGCGCCACATCGTCGTCCGCGCGGCGCGCGAGGGCGAGTCGATCGTGACCCTCGACGGCCAGGAGAGGGACCTCACGCCCGACATGGCGGTCATCACCGACGACGGGAGGACCCCGGTCGCCCTTGCAGGCGTGATGGGCGGCCAGAACTCCGAGATCGACGAGGGGACCGTCGACGTCCTGCTCGAGAGCGCTAGCTTCGAGAAGGGCCACATCTCCCGTACGAGCCGCAACCTCGACCTCATGAGCGAGGCCTCCATCCGCTACGAGCGCCAGGTCGACACCGCCCGCTGCGCCGATGTCTCCAACATAGCCGCCGCCCTCTTCGAGGCGTGCTGCGGCGCCCAGGTCTGCGAGGGCATGGTCGACGAGTACCCCGTTCCTGCGCTGCCCGCGACCATCAAGCTAAGGCCCGACCGGGTGCGCGCTCTCTGCGGGGCTCCCATCCAGACGTCGTTCATGGCGCAGAGGCTGCGCCGTCTTGGCTGCCAGGTGAGTGAGGGGGAGGGCGAGCACGACCCCATGACCGTGGTCGCGCCCACCAACCGTCACGACCTCACGCGCGAGATTGACCTTGTGGAGGAGGTCCTGCGCCTTTGGGGCGAGGGTGACGTGGAGCCGACGCTCCCCGCAGCGCGCAACCACGCTGGGGGCCTCTCCGTGGAGCAGCGCCGCACTCGCAAGATCTGTGCCACGCTGCGCTCCGCCGGCCTCAGCGAGACCAGCACGTACAACTTCGCCGACCCGCGCGACCTAGAGCGCCTGGGCATGCCCGAGCGCGGCAAGGGCATTCCGGTGAAGATCCTGCATCCCCTCGTCGCCGACCAGGGCGAGATGCGCCGCGACATGATCCCCGGGCTTCTCCGCTCCGTCGCCTACAACAAGGACCACGGCGTCCAGAACGTGCATCTGTACGAGCTGGGACGCGTCTTCTTTGGCCACGAGGGCAAGAGCCAGCCCGACGAGCCTACCTACGTCGCCGGCGTCATGAGCGGGCGCTGGGCCGATGACGCGTGGAACAAGAAGTACGCCAACCTCGACTTCTACGATGCCAAGGGCGTGGTCGAGACGTTGCTGGAGGCGCTCAGGATCACCAAGGTGCGCTTCCGCGTCGCCGATCCGGACGAGTACCCCTGGCTCCAGCCCGGTCGTGCCGCAGAGGTCCTCGCGCAGGGCGAGCTGCTGGGGTGGGTGGGCAACATCCACCCGCGGGCGCTCGGCAACTTTGGCATCGACGACCCGGTCGTCGCCTTCGAGCTCAGCGAGGCACCTCTCCTCAGGCTTGCCCAGGACGAGCTGCCCTACCAGGAGGTGCCCACGCTCCCCGGCGTCAAGATCGACCTCGCCCTGGTCGTGGACGAGTCCATGTCCTACGAGCAGGTGTCCCAGCGCATTAGGAGTGCGGGCGGCAAGCTGCTGGCGAGCGTCGAGCTCTTTGACGTCTACCGCGACGAGAAGCGCGTGGGGGCGGGCAAGAAGTCCATGGCGTTCTCGCTCGAGTACCGCGCCGCGGACCACACGCTCTCGTCCGAGGAGGTCGAGAGGGCGCACAACAAGCTGGTGACCAAGGTGATCAAGTCCACTGGCGGAGAGGTGCGCGGCTAGGCGGGATCCCAGGGCCCCTTCCCCCGGTCTGAAAAGCCTCGCGGGGGAGGGGCCGTCTTCTCTCCCCGCAACTGAAACGCATGGTAGGATAGGCCGTATGCCAAGCTGGAACATCCACATCGCACATGTCGAGGCGACCCTCCGCTCCGTGGGGGACCCGTCTGCCCTTGGCATTGGCGACCAGAACGCCTTCCTCTTTGGGAATTTCGTCCCCGACATCAACGTGGGTTACATGGTCAAGAACCCCGACCGCAGGATCGAGTACCGGGTCACGCATTTTGCGGATCCCGGCTTCATGCCCGAGCCGCACTACTGGGAGTTCTGGGAGCGCTACGCCCTTCCCTCCGCGGACGCGAATGGCAGGGTCTCGGACGCCACGCTGGGCGCGTGGTGCCACCTGGTGGCGGACAACCGCTACAACCACGCCGTCAACGCGCTTCTCCTTCGTCGCGGCCTCAAGCCGGGGGAGGACACCCGCATTCGCAAGCAGGGTGACTTCGACCTGTTTGGCAGGACGCTTCGTATAGGCATGACCTGTGAGCCCACGCCAAACCTGGTTCGGCAGGCGGCGGAGTTCCCCCAGTATGCGATAGACGTGCGCGACGCCCGAGCGGCCGTGGAGGTCGCCAACCAGATCGTGAGGAACAACTGGGTCAACCACTTCGACGGCGACCCCGTGTACAGGCTCCTCTCGTCCGACTTCTTTAGCACCGTCTTCGACGAGGTGCAGAACGTGATAGGGGAGGGACTCCTGGCCTACGCCCGCCAGGGGGCCGTGGCACCCGAGCTCCGAAGGGAGAGGGCGCATGCATAGGACCAAGGCCTCCACGCCAATCGACAAGTCAGCCGAGGGGGACCTGCTGTACGTGCAGGTCTCGGACTACGTGAGGGAGAAGATCTACTCCAAGGACTGGGGCGTCGACGAGCCCATCCCGTCGGAGCACGAGCTCATGAACATGCTCCACCTCTCGCGCGGCACGGTCCAGAAGGGCATCAGGCAGCTGGTGGACGAGGGGCTCCTCGTGCAGCAGCGCGGCCGTGGCACCTTCGTGGTGCAACCCGTCATGGCGCGGCCCTCCTCCAACCGGCTCCTCTCGTTTGGCGAGTCCATGAGCAGCCAGGGCATCAAGTACCAGACCCGGGTCATCGAGTGTCAGGTCAGGCCAGCCGGTCCGCTTTGCGCCGAGAACCTGCAGATTGGCGTGGGGGACGACTTCCTCTACCTCAGCAGGGTCCGTTACGTCAGCCGCCGCGCGGTCATGTTCATAGAGAGCCACCTCAACCTCGCCGCGTGCCCCGGGCTGGAGCAGAGCGACTTTGGCACCGAGAAGCTGTTCGCTGCCGTCGAGCGCACGAGCGGACATCAGATCGGCCGCTCCGAGATGGTCTACACCGCTCGTACCGCCGGCAAGGTGCGCGGTGGCTACCTGGAGTGCGACGAGCACGCCCCCGTCCTCGAGCTGGACCAGCTCGTGCGCCTGGACGACGGCACGCCGTTTGAGTGGGGGAGCGTGTGGCTCCCCGCAAACCGCTGCGTCATCTCCAGCGAGACCCAGCGCGCCTAGCGCCTGCGGTACCGGGCAAGCACGTCCCCAAACTCCTCCCTGCCGGCAACGTAGTCGGCAAAGGCCAGAAGCGGCTCCCTCCCGTGGAACGTCGCGCAGTTGCCGCACAGGTCGCAGTCTGACAGGCAGGGGAACCGCGCGCTCACGTAGGCGGAGCGCTCCTCCCTCGTCGACTCGCCGATCTTTGGTGCATCCATGGCACCACCCCCCAATCCGCCCCATTATGGCGCTCCCACACGTCGGACGGGGGAGAGGGGCGTGGCACCTCCGCCCCAACACGTTCCGTCGCCCGTGATGGTGGCGTGGCGGTCTCGTTTCGTCTTGTGTGGCGTGCCACCCACGGGGCGAAAGGGGGTACGAATAGAGAGGTACCAAACCACGGAGAAAGGACGTCCCATGGCACTTGACGGCAAGGTTGCGGACCTACTCAACACCCAGATCAACAAGGAGCTCTACTCGGCGTACCTGTACCTCACGTTCGCCGACTACTACGACGAGCGCGGGCTCAAGGGCTTTGCCAACTGGTACATGATCCAGGTTCAGGAGGAGGTCGCCCACGCCAAGATCCTGCGTCGCTACCTGCTCGACAACGATGTCAACGTGAAGATGCTCGCCATCGCCGAGCCCGACAAGACCTTCTCGAGCGACCTCGAGCCCCTTCAGGCTGGCCTGGAGCACGAGCGCTACATCACTAGCTGCATCAACGAGTGCTATGCGGCAGCCTATGACGTGCACGACTTCAAGACCATGCAGCTGCTCGACTGGTTCGTGAAGGAGCAGGGCGAGGAGGAGACCAACGCTTCTGACATGGTCAAGAACATGGAGCTGTTTGGCAGCGATCCCAAGGGACTCTACGACCTCGACCGCGAGTACCAGGCTCGCACCTTCGTCGCGCCCACGATGCCCATGTAAGGCATAGGCAGTTACTCGGGGCCCGGTTCGTCCGGGCCCCCTTCATGAGGGTCGACCTGATCGCCATGCCGACGAACCGTTCCAAGGGGGAAACATGAGCTGGTACGAGGAATCCGTCTTCTATCAAATCTATCCGCTTGGCCTCACGGGGGCGCCGTACCAGAACGACGGAACATCCGAGACCGTCCATAGGCTTGCCCAGCTCACGGCAAATGGCTGGGTGGATCAGATGGCCCGGCTCAATGCCAACGCGCTCATACTCAACCCCGTGTTCGAGAGCCAGAGTCACGGGTATGACACCGTCGACTACACCAAGGTCGACCGCAGGCTGGGTACAGGAGAGGACCTTCGCGCCTTCGTCGACGCCTGCCACAAGGCTGGCGTGAGGGTGCTTCTCGACGGCGTCTTCAACCACGTGGGAAGGGACTTCTGGGCCTTCCGAGACGTTCTAGAGAAGCGTGAGGCGAGCCCTTACGCGGGGTGGTTCTGCATCGACTGGGGTGGCAACGACCGTTGGGACGACCACCTCTCCTATGAGTGCTGGCAGGGGGTGGACGAGCTCGTGAAGCTCAACCACTCCAACTTTGACCTCAACGCATACCTCGCAGACGTCATCCGCGGCTGGGAGCGAGACTACGACATCGACGGTCTGCGCCTGGACGTTGCGTACTGCCTCGACCGCGGCTTCCTGGGGTACCTGCGCCAGATCGCTAACGAGCTGTCCGAGCGCCGGGGCCAGAAGTTCCTCCTCCTGGGCGAGACCATGTTTGGCGACTACCGCCAGTGGATGGGCGACGACCTCTGCGACACGGTCACAAACTACGAGGTGTACAAGGGGCTCTGGAGCTCGTTCAACTCGGCCAACATGCACGAGGTCGCCTACTCCCTCGACCGCCAGAGCGGTGACGCACCCTGGGACCTGTACACGGGGCTCCACCTGCTCGACTTCGCGGACAACCACGACGTCCCGCGCATCGCCACCAAGCTGGACGACAAGAGGCAGCTGGAGCCGCTCTACGGCCTCCTGTTTGGCATGCCGGGCGTCCCCTGCGTGTACTACGGCAGCGAGTGGGGGATAGAGGGCGAGCAGAACTACGGGGACCACGAGATCCGCCCCGCCCTCGACGCCCCGGAGTGGAACTCGCTCAGCGACTGGATTGCCTCCCTCGCACACGCGAGGAGGGGCTCCACGGCCCTCATGCTGGGTGACTACCGGCAGCTCCAGGTGGGTCCCACGGCACTCGTGTTTCAGCGCTCCTCCGCGGACCAGCGCGTGATTGTGGCGGTAAACGCCTCCGACGCGCCCCAGACGCTGCACTTCGACGCCGGGTGCGGCAGGGCGCGCGATCTCATCACGGGTGAGGACCACGACTTTGGTGGTGGCTCAGAGGTTCCCGCCTTCGGATGCAGGTACTGGCTCTGCGAGAGGTAGCGAGACAGGCACAGCCACGACGAGGAGGGGGGGCTTCCATCCAACGGTGGGAGCCCCCTCTCGCCTTGTCGCCCTTGCGGAGTGATGGACATAACAAACGGGGCTCCCGCGGAGATGCGGGAACCCCGTGTACTGTCTATCGGGCGGTCGTGCTACTGAATCTGGGCGACCATTGCCATGTTGGTCGAGGTGATGTAGTCACCCTGCGACGGGGAGGTCTGCGGGTCGCCCGCGGTGACGACGACGAGGTCGCCCTTGTTCGCGATGCCCTTCTCCTTGGCAACGGTGAGCGCGTTGTAGCAGGTTGCGGAGAGGGAGCCCTGCTCGGTGGTCTTGAACGCCTTCACGCCCCACTGGAAGCACGTCTTGCGGATGGCGTGGTTGGAGGGGGACATGGCGTAGATCGGGAGCTTGGGGCGGAAGTTAGAGATCAGGCGAGCGGTGCGGCCGGAGTGCGTGGGGCAGATGATGCACTTGGCGCCCACGCGATCGGCGACCTCGACGGCAGCCGCACCGATGGCGCTGTTGACGTTGCGCATGCCGCCACGGTCGTGGTACTCGGTGCGCTCGAGGAGGTACTTCTCCGTCTCGAGGCAGATGGACGCCATGGTCTGCACCGCCTGGACGGGGTACTTGCCCGCGGCCGTCTCGCCGGAGAGCATGACGCAGTCGGTGCCGTCGTAGATGGCGTTGGCGACGTCGCTGACCTCGGCGCGCGTCGGACGCGGGTTGCGGATCATGGAGTCGAGCATCTGCGTCGCGGTGATGACCGGCTTGTAGGCGTTGTTGCACTTGCGGATGATGGTCTTTTGGATGTGGGGGACCTCAGCCGCGGGGACCTCGACGCCCAGGTCGCCACGGGCGACCATGATGCCGTCGGAGACCGCCAGGATCTCGTCGAAGTTCTTCACGCCCATGGCGCTCTCGATCTTCGGGAAGATGTAGACGTTGCGCATGCCGTTCTCGGCGCAGAGGGTGCGAATCTCGTCGACTGCCTTGGCGTTGCGGATGAACGACGCGGAGATGGCGTCGATGCCCAGCTCGCAGCCAAACATGATGTCGGCACGGTCCTGCTCGGTGACGGAGGGAAGGCCGATCTCGACGTTGGGGACGTTTACGCCCTTCTTCTCGCCGATCTCGCCGCCGTTGGTGACGGTGCAATGCATGTCCTGGCCCTCGACGCCCGTGACCTCAAGGCCAACCAGGCCGTCGTCGATGAGGATAACGGAGCCCTTGGTGACCTCCTTGGGAAGGTCGAGGTAGTCGAGGGAGATGTGCTTGGCATTGCCGTGAAAGTCCTCGGTGGTGGGCTGGGCAGTGACCACGATCTCGTCGCCGGTGTTGACGGTGACCTTCTGGCCGCCCTCGAGTAGGCCGGTGCGGACCTCGGGACCCTTGGTGTCGAGCATGATGGCGACGGGGATGCCAAGCTCCTCGGAGATGCGGCGAACGCGCTCGATGTTCTTGCGGTGGTAGTCGTGGCTGCCGTGGCTGAAGTTGAACCTCGCCACGTTCATGCCGCTCTTGATGAGCTCCCTCAGTACGTCATCGCTCTCGGTCGCAGGGCCCATGGTGCAGACGATCTTGGTCCTCTTAGCTACCATTTCGTTCCTTCCTCATCGTATGGATTGGCGGCACGTCTCACTTTCGCGAGGCGGTCCGCCATGATGCGCATATGGCAGATGCCTTTCGAAGTATAGCCTGCCTCCCTTTTGGCTTTGTTGTTCAAACGTCATGTGAACGCAAGCCGAAACGAAAGACAGGCAGGGCGTCTCCCCCTAGCAGACCACGCTGCGGTCCACAAACTCCCCGCCCGTGGCGTAGGCCTTGGCGTTCTCGAGCGTGACCGTCGCAATCTGGCCAAGGGCCTCGCGCGTGAAGAACGCCTGGTGGGAGGTCATGACAACGTTGGGGAACGAGCAGAGGCGCGCGGGGATGGACTCAAACACCTCGCCGGCGCGGTCCTGGTACACGTTCTCGTTCTCCTCCTCGTACACGTCGAGGCCAGCGGCGCCGATCTTGCCAGAGAGGATGCCGCGGATGAGCGCCTGGGTGTCCACCAAGCCGCCGCGACCGGTGTTGACGAAGATGACGCCGTCCTTCATCTTGGCGATCGCCTCGTCGTTGATCATGTGGTGGCTCTCCTCGTTGAGGAAGGCGTGGAGGCTGATGAGGTCCGCCCTCTCGTACAGGGTGTCGTAGTCAACGTACTCGTCGATCACGTGCTCCTCGTCGACCAGCCTCTGGTTGGGGTACAGGTCGGCGCCCAGGACCGTCATGCCAAAGCCCTTGCAGATGCGGCAGAGCGCGGCGCCAATGCGGCCCGTGCCGATGATGCCCGCGGTCTTGCCGTGCAGGGTCTCGCCAACGAGGCCGGTGAGCGAGAAGTTGTTCTCGCGCACGCGGTTGTAGCCCTTGCAGATGCGGCGGTTGGCGGCCAGCGCGAGCGCCATGGCGTGTTCGGCGATCGCCTCGGGGGAGTAGGCCGGGACGCGGGTGACCTTCATGCCCAGACTCTTGGCAAACTCCACGTTCACGGCGTCAAAGCCCGCGCAGCGCATGAGGACGAGGCCCACGCCTAGGCCGCGCAGCACCTCGAGCGTCATGGCCGAGACGTCGGCGTTGACAAAGGCGCAGACGGCGTCGTAGCCCTGGGCCAGGGTCGCGGTCAGCGGGGTCAGGTTGGTCTCGGTGAAGTCGACCTTCAGCTCGGGGTACTTGGGAAGCTCCCTCTCAAACGAGTCCCTGTCGTAGCTCTTGGTGCCGTACACGAGGATTTTCATGAGATTCCCTTCGACTGCTCCGGTTCCTACAACTGCCTGCCTGATTCGATTACGTGGATATTTTAGCTCAGGGCAGATACGCCTACCACGCCTTTTGTCGATAGCGGACAAGTCAGGAGGACATGTATATCGATGAACGGTCAACCGTGTGCGCACGCGGGGGGGAGAGGACCGTCCCCCCTCGCCCGACTCTCGGATATCTGGCGCATGGGGGTCTGTGGAGTCCGTTTGGGTGGTATAAATACGCGTACGCAAGGCGTCTGGCATGGCAGCCTTGGTGAGCCCTTGCCCCTCCTGGGGAATTATTAGCGGGCATCAATCTGCCGGGCGCGAGAGGACTCTGACCCAGGAGGAACAATTGAAGGAATACCTGTCTCCCGTCGATGACGTTGTCAAGGGGGTCGCGACCGACGCAGACTCCGGCCTGTCCCAGGCAGAGGCGGCGCGCCGCCTCGAGAAGGACGGGCCCAACAAGCTCAAGGAGGCCGAGAAGACCCCCGTCATCGTGAGGTTCTTCCAGCAGATGGCCGATCCCATGATCATCATGCTGATTGTGGCGGCGGTCATCTCGGCCATCACGGGCATGGTGCAGGGCGAGGCGGACTTCGCCGACGTCATCATCATCTGCTTCGTCGTCATCGTCAACGCCGTCCTCGGCGTGGTGCAGGAGAGCAAGGCGGAGGAGGCGCTCGCTGCGCTCCAGGAGATGTCTGCCGCCCAGTCCAAGGTGGTGAGGGACGGAAGGATCGTCTCGGTCCACTCCTCCGAGCTCGTTGCGGGCGACGTCGTCATCCTCGAGGCGGGCGACGCCGTCCCGGCCGACTGCCGCATCATCGAGTGCGCCTCCATGAAGATCGAGGAGGCCGCGCTCACCGGCGAGTCCGTGCCCGTCGAGAAGCACGCCGACTCCCTCTCCCTGGCGGAGGGGCAGGACGACATCCCGCTCGGCGACCGCAAGAACATGTGCTACATGGGTTCCACGGTCGTGTACGGCCGTGGCCGCGCCGTCGTGGTCGCCTGCGGCATGGACACCGAGATGGGCAAGATCGCCGACGCCCTCTCGCAGGCCAAGGACGAGGAGACCCCGCTGCAGAAGAAGCTCGACGAGCTGTCGAGGGTCCTCTCCGTCGCGTGCATCATCATCTGCGCCCTCGTCTTCGTCGTGACCTGGCTCAAGCACGGCATGGGCTTCTTCTCCAACATCAACCTCGTGCTCAATACCTTCATGGTGGCCGTCTCGCTCGCCGTCGCGGCAATCCCCGAGGGCCTCGCCGCCGTCGTGACTATCGTGCTCTCCATCGGCGTCACCAAGATGAGCCAGCACAACGCCATCATCCGCAAGCTCACCGCCGTCGAGACCCTTGGATGCACCCAGCTTATCTGCTCGGACAAGACTGGCACACTCACCCAGAACAAGATGACCGTCGTGCGCCACGAGACCCAGAACATCGACTCCCTGGTTACCTGCATGGCCCTGTGCTCCGACGCCAAGTGGGACGACGCCGAGGGCAAGGCCGTGGGCGAGCCCACCGAGGCGGCCCTGGTTGCGGATGCCGCCAAGCGCGGCTTCACCTCCGCCGACCTCGACTCCGCCAACCCGCGCCTGGGGGAGGCCCCCTTCGACTCGGGCCGCAAGATGATGTCCGTCGTCAACCAGGACGTCAACGGCAGGATCGTCCAGCACACCAAGGGCGCTCCCGACGAGATCATCAAGCGCTGCACCAGCATCCTCACGTCCGACGGCGTGGTGCCCCTTACGGACGAGACCCGCGAGCTCATGCTCCGCAAGAACAAGGCCATGGCAGACGACGCGCTGCGCGTCATGGCCGCCGCCCGCCGCGTATGGGACCACGAGCCCGAGAGCTATGACGCCTCCTACCTGGAGCAGGACATGACGCTCATCGGCCTCTCCGGCATGATCGACCCCGTCCGGCCCGAGGTCAAGGGCGCCATCGGCGAGGCTCACAACGCCGGCATCAGGGTCGTCATGATCACGGGCGACCACATCGACACCGCCGTCGCCATCGCCCGCGAGCTCGGCATCATCAAGGACCGCTCCCAGGCGATCACCGGCGCGGAGCTGGACAAGATCTCCGACGAGGAGTTCATGGACAGGATCGAGGACTTTGGCGTGTACGCCCGCGTGCAGCCGGAGCACAAGGTCCGCATCGTCGACACCTGGAAGAAGAAGGGCAAGATCGTCGCCATGACCGGTGATGGCGTCAACGACGCGCCCTCCATCAAGCGCGCAGACATCGGCGTGGGCATGGGCATCACCGGCACCGACGTCACAAAGAACGTCGCCGACATGGTCCTTGCGGACGACAACTTCGCCACGATCGTCGAGGCCGTGGAGGAGGGCCGCAGGATCTACGACAACATCCGAAAGGCGATCGCGTTCCTGCTCTCGTCCAACCTCGCCGAGGTAATCTCGGTCTTCGTTGCCTCGCTGATCGGCTTCACCATCCTCGAGCCCACGCACCTGCTGTGGATCAACCTCATCACCGATTGCTTCCCCGCGCTCGCCATGGCCATGGAGGTCGCCGAGCCCGGCCTGATGAAGCGCAGCCCGCGTAACGCCGACGACGGCGTGTTCGCCGGAGGCATGTGGCTCGACTGCCTGGTCCAGGGCATCGTCATCGCAGCCCTCACGCTCATCTCCTACTTTGTGGGCCTCTCCATCGAGAACGTGCCCCTGTCCGACGTGATCTCCGGCGCCAACCTGGGCAGGGACGGCATGACCATGGCGTTCCTCACCCTCTCGATGGTCGAGATGTTCCACTCCTTCAACATGAGGAGCCGTCGCCAGTCCGTCTTCAAGCTCCCCACCCAGAACGTGTGGCTCTGGCTCGCGTTCGCCGGGTCCCTCGTCCTCACCTTCGTGGTGATCGAGACCCCGCTCTCCGTCGCCTTCGGCTTTGCCGAGATCAACGTAGGGGAGTACGCGATCGCGATGCTGCTTGCGGCCTGCATCATCCCCATCGTCGAGGCCTACAAGGCAATCATGAGGGCGGTCGAGAAGAGGCGCGCCTAGCGCGCTCGCGGGAGGTCCCATGGCGAGGAGGGCAAACAGGAAGGGCAGGGGCTCGCGTCCCGCCCGTCTGCGCGGGGAGGGCGTCGGCTCCCTTCCTGCGCTCTCCTCGCTCCAGGACCTTCCCACCCTAGGGGAGCTGCACGCCACTCCCCCTCAGTTTCGAGCGTTCGACGAGGCGTCATGCGACGCGGTGCGCGAGCTGGGGGAGGGCGCCTCTCCCGCAATCGGCTGCGTCGTGAGGCTCGACCGCGGGTATCCCGCCGTCGCGACCGAGGACGGCCTCGTCCGAGCGGAGTTTGCCGCGTCTCTCACCAAGGGCGAGTTCTCGCGTGTCGCCGTGGGCGACTGGGTGTGCGTCCTCGTCCCCCAGGGGCACGACATGGCCATCATCCGGCAGATCCTGCCGCGCGAGAGTGACATCGCGCGCTGGCGCGGCGGGTCCAGGGGAGAGAGGCAGACCCTCGCCGCAAACGTGGACACCGTCCTCGTGGCGCAGGCGCTCGGCGCATCGGGCGTGGACGTCAATCGCATCGCGCGGTCCGCTGTCATCGCCCTGGACTGCGGGGCGTCGGTCGCCGTCGTGCTCACCAAGGCCGACAGGGCGGGTGCCGACGGTCTAGCCCGTTCCATCTCGTCGGTCCGTGCGGTGCTGGGTGACCAGGTTCCCGTGGTCGCGTGCTGCGCGGGCGCGGATGAGGAGGACGGCGACCTTCCCAGCGTCGCGCTCGGCTCCGGTGCCGGATGGGGGACGGAGGGCGTTCGCGCCCTCGTGCCACCCGGCAGCATCGCCATCGTCCTCGGGGAGTCCGGTGCCGGCAAGTCCACGCTTCTCAACGCGCTCCTGGGGCACGAGGTGCTCCAGACGGGGTCGGTCAGGGCGTCTGACGATGCGGGCAGGCATACCACGGTGGCACGTCGGATGGTCTCGCTTCCCAACGCCGGCGTCATCGTCGACGAGCCGGGCCTGCGCAGCCTCCCGCTGATCGGGCACGAGCGCGGCCTGGCAAAGCTGTTCCCCCGCGTGGCGCAGGCGGCCGGAGAGTGTCGCTTCCGCGACTGCACCCACACGCACGAGCCCGGGTGCGCCGTGCGAGACCTCGCCGACTCGGGGGAGGTCCCTCCGGAGCGCGTCGAGACGTACGTCTCCCTTGCCTCCGAGATGCGTGCCTCGGCTGCGGAGCTGGATCCCGACGTGACCCTCTAGCGACGCTTGCGGGTCGCTGGCCACGCGTTGGCATATCCGAACAGGCGCGTTCGGTCGCCCGCAGCTGCGGGCAACGTATGCACAACCTAGCTGCGGGGCTATTTCAGAAGGTGTCCCGATGCCGCCTCCCCAGACGGGAGAATCGCCCATGTGGGCAATTCGAACGCTTCTGGGGAGGTCACTTATGTCTCTGCGCTTCAGGTTGGCGCTGTCGACGGCGTGCGCCGTCCTTGCCGCCCTGTTGTTCGTCGTGTACGCGGGGCACGTCCGTGCCGAGGCGGACTCTGTTCGCGAGGAGGCTGCGGCGCGCTTTGGCGGTGACGTCGTGAGCCTCGTCGTGGCAACCAAGAACCTCAAGGCGGGGGACGAGGTCAGCAAGGCAAACGTCCGCGAGAGGGGCTGGGTCTCGTCCCTCGCCCCCGAGGGGGCGATCACCAGCCTCGACGTGGTCATGGGGAGCAAGGTCGCCATTCCCGTGGCAAAGAACGCCCCGCTCACCAAGACCAGCTTCGAGGACCCCTCTCCCATGGTCCAGGTTCCCTCCGGGTACGTTGCCGTGAGCATCCCCACGTCCGAGAGGGTTGGCGTCACGAGCGGCGTTCCCGCCGGGGCATCGCTCACCGCCTACCAGCTCGGCGACTCCGGGGCCAAGGTCATCGCCCGTGGCCTCAGGGTCCTCTCGTCCACGCAGGAGGGGTCGCTGGGGATGGACTCCCGCGAGCTGACCCTCGCGGTGAGGCCGGAGGACGTGGAGCGAGTCCTCTCCGCCAGCACCAGGGGAGACCTACGGCTCGTGCTGCCCTCCGAGGACATCGCGGCAGGCAAGGCGGACCAGGCCACCTCTGCCCCCGAGCAACGGGAGCAGGGCGAGGACGTCGCCTCCGCGGACTCAAAGGCGTCCGCCGGGGGATCTGGCGACCAGGGGGGCGAGGGACGATGACGGAGCTGTGGATCGGATGCTGCTCCCGGGGCTCGCGGCGCGACCTCGCACGCGCGCTCGATTCCGTGTCGCCGCTCGCGACTCTGGTGTTCGCGGCGGACGCAGCGGATCTTAGGAGGAGGTTCGAGGACGAGGAGCCCAACACGGTGGGTGCCGTGGTCGGGCTTACCGAGGACGGCATCTCCGACGTTAACGTCGCCGCTGCCGTCGCGCACGACGGCAGGGCATCCGAGGTCCTGCTCGTCACGCGCGAGGCGAGTGGGTCGCTCCGATCAAGGGCAAGGCAGGCAGGCATCACCCGCGTGGTCGAGATCCCGCGGCGCGTCGAGCCCGTCCGGGAGGAGGGGGCTCCCATCAGCCAGGCGCGGGGGCGCGTCGAGTCGGACGTCACCTCCGCCCGGACGGGGTTGGGAGGGGGAGAGGCACGGACCGCCGAGGTCGCATCCCCCTCCGCTGGCATAGCGCGTCCCGACGTCACGAGCGAGCGCCTGACGCCTCTCTCCTCAAGCGAGGAGGCAGTGTTTCCCGGCGGTGGGCCCATCCTATGCCTCTCCTCCGGGAGGGGTGGGGTGGGAAAGACCACCATCGCTGCATGCTGTGCTGTTGCGGCGGCGTCCTGGGGAATGCAGGTCGCCCTGGTCGACCTGGACCTGTCGTGCGGTGACCTCTGCTCTCGCTTTGGCATCGGGTCGCCGTCCGACCTCGCGCGACTTGGCGGGGAGCCCACCGCCGAGCAGATGGGGCGGCTCGGAATCAGGTGTGCCGAGGGCGTCTCCCTCTGGGGTCCCTGCGACCGGCCCGAGATGGCGGAGCGCGTCGCGCCGGTCGTCCCCACGCTCCTCAACTACCTGTCCTCGCGCCACGACCTCGTGGTGGTGGACACGTCGACCACGTTCTGCGAGGCGACGGCACGAGCGGCGCAGGTGGCAGACCGTGTCCTCCTCGTCCACGACGGCGCGCGCGGGTCGCTCGCCTCGCTCGGCAGGGCGAGTGCGCTCGCGGTGAGGCTGGGAGTCGCCAGGACGCGCATGGTGCGCGTGCAGAACATGGCGGACCCAAGGGCCCGGTTTGAGCCCGCGCTCGGAAGGGCGGAGGCGGGCCTTGAGGGTGCACGGGCGTTCATGGTCGCCGACGGGGGCGAGGCGGGCGAGGAGCTCCTCGACGCCGGCGAGGTGGAGGATCTCATGGGCGAGAGGGGCGACCTCGCGGAGTCGGTCTCCTACCTCGTTGCGCAGATCCTCTCGGAGCTGGGGAGCCTCCCCGACTGCGAGGACGCACGGCGCGCGCTCGAGGCGAGGCCGGGGAGGCGAAGGGGCCTGTTCGGCAGGAGAAGGGAGGCGGAGTGATGTCGGTTCTCGAGCTTGTCATGGATCAGGAGGGTGCAGCGACGCCAGCGGAGCGGGTTGCGGCGGCGGAGGGCGGGGGTCTCTCGCCCAACAGGGCACGGGAGCTCAGGGAGGTCCTCAAGCACGAGCTGGTCGAGAGGCTGGGGCTCGAGGCGGTGGCATCCATCGCCGCCTCGCGTGACCCGCAGAAGTCTCGCGGCGAGCTTGCCGTGGCCTGCCGAGCCATCCTCAACGGCGGACAATTTGCGTCCCTCTCGCCCGAGGAGGGGGAGCGGCTGGTTTCTCAGGTGCTCGACGACGTGTGCGGGCTCGGACCCCTGCAGCGCCTCCTCGACGACGAGAGCGTCACCGAGGTCATGGTAAACGGGAAGGACGCCCTGTTCTTCGAACGGGACGGCACCATCCACCCCGCAGAGACGGTCTTCGACTCCGACGAGCAGATCCTCATGGTCGTGGACCGCATCCTCGCGCCGCTGGGGCGAAGGTTCGACCGCAGCTGCCCCATCGTGAACGCGCGCCTCAAGAACGGGGACCGCGTGAACGCCGTGGCCCCTCCCGTCGCCATCGATGGGCCCATGGTGACCATACGCAAGTTCTCCAACCGCATCACGTCGATGGCGCGCCTGGTGGAGCTGGGGTCGCTCCCGCCCTGGTACGCGACGCTGCTCAGCTGGGCAGTGAGGCTGCGCCAGGACATCGCCGTGGCTGGGGGCACGGGGTCGGGCAAGACCACGCTCCTCAACGCGCTCTCGTGCGAGGTCCCCCTGGGGGAGAGGATCGTGACGATCGAGGACTCGGCGGAGCTCAGGTTTGACAGCCATCCCGACGTCGTGCGGCTCGAGGCGCGCACGGCGTCCATCGAGGGCTCGGGCGAGATCACCATCAGGGACCTCGTGAAGAACGCGCTCCGCATGCGGCCCGACCGCATCGTGGTCGGCGAGGTCAGGGGAGAGGAGGCGGTTGACATGCTCCAGGCCATGAACACGGGGCACGACGGTTCACTCACGACATTGCACGCCGGGACGCCCGACGAGGCGGTCCTGCGGCTGGTGCTGATGTCGCGCTTTGGGATGGACCTCCCCACCGACATCATCGAGGAGCAGGTAGCGACCGCCCTCGACCTGCTGGTCATGAGCCAGAGGTTCCCCGACGGCAGGCGCTACATCACCTCGCTCTCCACCGTAGGCAGGGCGGAGGGCGGCGGGGTCAGCCTGGGCGAGGTCGTCTCGTTCGACGAGGGTTCGCGGTCCTGGCACCTGGTAGGCGAGCCGGGCTTTGTCCAGAGGGCGTTGGACGAGGGCACACTCGAAGGCGGGGAGGTGGGGGAGTGGAGGCGCTCTGTGTGCTAGCGGTGGCACTGCTCGCATGGGTGACTCCGTTTACCCTGCTTGGCGGAGTCCTGTCGAGGCCCCATGGCTCCGGGGGCATCGCCAGGAGGGCGAGGCGCGCCCTCAAACCGCTCCTGCTGGCCCTGGGGAGGGGCCGCCTCGTTCGTCTCCTCCTGAGAAACGAGTCGTGGGAGGGCGCCTCCCGCGCGATTGCAGTGAGGTTTGCGGTGACCGAAGAGCTTGCCGACGACGAGGGAGGCTGCGCCGCCCTGGTTGCGGGAACCGCTGCGCTGGCTGTGCTCCTCTCACTCGCCTCCCGATCCCTGGCGGGGTTCCCCGTCGCCGTTGCCGTGGTGGGGTCGTCGGTCCCGGCGTGGTGGTCATCCAAGAAACGGGAGAGGCGACGCGAGCTCTCGCGGGCGATGCCAGGGGTGTTCAGGACGCTCGCGATGGCGATGGGGTCGGGGGAGACCCTCTCGCAGGCGGTGTCCTACCTCGGGAGCCACGAGCGCGGGGCGGCGGGCGAGGCGTTCTCGCGCGCGTCGCTCAGGCTGAGCTGCGGCGAGTCGGTGGAGGAGGTCATGGCGGCCCTCCCCAGGGAGCTCGACGCCCCGGGGGTCGCCCTTCTCGCCACCTCGCTTGCGATCTCTCAGCGAACGGGGAGCCCGCTCAGGGGACTCTTTGAGTACTCCGCGCGACTGGTCGAGAGGCAGGGGGAGTTCGAGCGCCTCCTGATGGTGAAGACCGCCCAGGTGAGGTTGTCGGTGCGCATCGTCTGCGCGATGCCCATCGCGATGATCCTCACGCTCTCGCTCATATCCCCTGACTTTCAGAGGGGGCTCACGCAACCCGTGGGAATCGCCTCGGTAGCGATCGCCGCCCTCATGGACCTCGCGGCGCTCGCCATAATCCGGCGGCTCATGAGGGGTGTCCTGTGATGGGGGCCATGGAAGCGTGCCTGGCGACCGCGGCGGCGGGTTCCGTGTTCCTGGGGACGATGGGACTCACCTCGGGGCACGCCCGTCGCGTACGGGAGACTACCCCCGGCTGGATGTCCGGGATTGCCGAGTCGGCGGCGACGATTCCCGTCGTCAGGGAGTCGAGGCGGCGTGCGGAGCTCGACAGGAGGCGTTCCGCGTGCCTGCGCGAGCTGCCCGGGCTCATCGACGTCCTGACACTCGGCCTCATGGCGGGGCTCTCGTTTGACGCCTCGCTCGAGCTGTACCTCTCGCGTTACGACACCGAGCTTTCGGCTGCCTTTGGCGAGGCGATGACCTCATGGCGCATGGGGATCTCCGGCAGGGGCGAGGCGCTGGAGGCGCTTGCGGGGCAGATGGGGGTCTCGGCGCTGGGGAGCTTTGCCTCGATCGTGTCTCAGGCGCTCGAGTTTGGCTCTCCGCTCGCGGACGCGCTCGAGGCGCAGGCACAGGTGATCCGTGACGAGCAGAGGTCCGAGTTGGAGGAGGAGATCGAGCGCGTTCCGGTGAAGATGCTCGTCCCTCTGGGGACGCTCATCGTCCCGGCGATGCTCCTCGCAATTCTGGGCCCGCTCCTCAGCTCGTCGCTGGGGACGGTCTAGCCGGAGGCGACATCGGTGCGGATGAAAGGAGAGGGAATGGGAGAGGAACGGTGCGGGGTTCGAAGGAGGGCCGTCGCGTTGCTGCGCGACTGCAGCGGGCAGGGGACCACGGAGTACGCGATCCTGGTGGGCGTTCTCGTGGTCATCGCGATCGTCGCGTTCAAGGGGAAGGTCCAGGAGCTCTGGACCGCCATCGCGGACGGCATGAACAGCCTCTGAGGGTTGTCGTGATCCCGCTCTGCCTCGCTGCCCTCATCGCCCTCCCCTCTGCCGTGGGGAGGGTGCAGGTGGAACGGGCGGATGGAGGGGAGAGCGGGACGGCGGGGGTGCCGTCGGACTCGGGGGACGAGGGCTCATGGCCCACGAGCCACGGAGGCGCGGGGCACGACGGAACGCCTCTCCCACACGGCAGGGACGTCCCCTCCCCCCTTCCCGTGGAGCAGAGCGCGGCTGAGCTGCTCGCAGAGTACGAGTGCCTGGGGACGTGTGTGCTCGTGCGTGCCGGATACCTCGACCTGCTAGGGGAGGTCTGGTGCTGCGTGGTGCAGGGAGACGGTTGGGTCGACGTCTGCGAGGTGCGCCCCGCGGAGGGCGGCGGGAGCCTGGTCACCAGGAGAAGGCTCGACTCGCGCGAGTGGGCGGAGCGATGCCCGGTTGGGAGGACGGATGGCTAGGGGAGACGGGAGGGGCGATCTTGATGGGACACGAGCCTCCCTGCGCCTGCTGTGGTCGCAGGGAGGGCAATCGACGCTCGAGTACGCGCTCGTGCTGGGGTCGCTGCTCGCGTCCGTCCTCGCTCTCGCCTCGGTGTGGCAGGCGGGCGGCGACGGGAGCTTGCAGCGCGTTGCCCTCGAGGCGGCCTCGCACGTCTTGGGGGCTGGCGGCTCGCAGGGGCTGCGTGACGTCCTCCTGTTCTAGTGAGAGGGGCTCGTCGCTCGGGCAGTCGAGCGTGGAGGCGGCGGTTCTCCTTCCCGCCCTCATGCTCGTCCTCGCGCTCCTCCTGGAGCCCGCCTGCCTTCTCTACACGCGGGCGGTCATGCTCTCCGCCGCGTCCGAGACCGCCCGCGCGATTCTCACCGACTACGACGGGGAGTTGGAAGACTGCAGGGAGTTCGCGCTGCGTCGACTCGCGGCGGTGCCCGAGGTCCCCCTCCTCCACGTTGGGGGGAGGGCGGACTGGGAGGTGTCCCCATCGCTCGATGGCGGGAGGGCGAGCGTCCAGATAAGGGGGCATGCGAGGCCCCTCCCGCTCATGGGGGCGATGGGCGCCCTTGCGGGGATGTGCGACGGGGAGGGGGTGGTCCTGTCCGTCAGGGTCGAGGAGGACCTGCGGCCAGGCTGGTTGGGAGGGACGTATGAGGAGTGGCAGGAGATGTGGGGATAGGGGAGGAGCCGCGCGCCCTCGCGGCAGGCTTGGGCTCGGGACCTTCCTGGACGACGAGGGAGGGTACACCACGGTGGCGGTCGCGGTGGCTCTGCTCATGAGCCTCGTCCTGACGTTTGGAACCGCCGCGGCGGCGTGGAGCCTGTCTCGCTCGGCAGACGTCCAGGAGGTCGCAGACGCAGTCGCGCTGGCCGGCTCCAACGTGGTGGCGGGATACGCGACCGTCGCGCAGGTGATGGACGCCTGCGTCCTGAGCATGGGGCTGCTGGGGAGCATGGTGTGCGCCGTCGGTCTGGTCGTCGCCGCGATCCCGGTGGTGAGCAAGGCTGCGCCGGCGATCCTTCGGGAGGGGAGGAAGATCCTCGACGCGAGGAAGTCGTTCGCGCGCTCGTCTGCGCGCGGGCTCCAGCGCCTCGAGAGGGCGATCCCCTCCCTCGTTATGGCGAACTCCGCCTCGTGCGCGAGGGCGAGCTCGGCGGGTGGCATCCCCTACTCGGGCGTGGCGGTCCCGCTCCCGCGACAGGGGAAGTCGGACTTCTCCTCGCTGGACGATGGGCTGGGGGGAGAGGAGCTTGAGCGGCGCGGCCAGAGGATCGCCGAGGCGTCTGCGAGGAAGCGCGATGCCGACGAGCGCGCGTTGAGGGAGCGTGAGAGGGCGTGGCGCGCGGACAACGTGGACGACCCGCTCTGCATGCGGAGCAGGGCTGCCTCGCTGGCCGGACTCCCCGCGGCGCAGAACCCCGCCTACCCGTCACCGGAGGCATGGGAGTTCGAGTACTCCCGGGTGAGGGCGTGCAACTACTACCTGGCACGCTGGGAGGCGGAGCCGTGTGCCGGCAACGGTCCCGACGAGCTGCAGCGCTCGTGCGCCCGCAAGGAGTTCTATCGGTACGCGCACCACAAGATCTCGAAGGCGACCTGCGTTGACGGACCGGACGAGGTCAAGATCGACCTCCCCGAGCTCCCGCACAACCGCGACATGGTGAGGGGGACCGAGCTCTACACCGACGTGGTCTGGCCCTGCACGCTCGAGGAGGGTGGGATAACGCTGCACTGCTCGCTCTTGTGCCCCGGAGCCACGGGTCCTTCCGCGGGCAATGCCTCGCTCGCGGAGGAGGAGGGCGGCGGGGTGCTGAGGTGCGAGGTGTGCAAGATGGACGCCAAGGCGATGGGCAACGTCGCAAACGCCAGCACCAACATCCCCAATGGGTTCGAGCACTACTGGAGGATCGTCGTGGAGGCGTCCCGCTCCTACCAGAGGGCGCGCGAGGAATCCATCGCCGCGGAGCGGGACATGCGCGACGCAGCAGAGGAGGGGAGGGGGACGTTTCGCACGGCCATCGACCTGCTGTCGGTCCCGCGCCCCAGGCTCGTGCCACCCGGGGCGTACGGATGCGTCTCGGTCGTGCGGCGCGGGGCTTCCGTCCCGGTCCCCTCGGAGCTCACCGCGGCGTTCCTCTCCCAGGCCGAGCTGCCCGAGGGCTGCGCCATCGCGGGGGCGACCCTCGCGCCAGACGACTCCACCGACGGGAGCGACGTCCTCTCCTCGGTGTACGAGGGGGTCACGCGGGGACGCGGCGGCCTCGTGCTGGACTTCGCCGGAGACGTGGTCGGTGCATGGGGCAGGCTGCTCGTCTCGTATGGCTCGTCCTACGAGTCCGCGTCGCGCGTCGCCGAGGACATGCTCGATGGCATCGGTCCCGTCTTTGGCGAGAGGGTCGCCTCGTGGCTCAGGTCCGAGCTCTCCGCGGCCGTTCGCGATGCAGGGTTCGAGCCGGCGGACATGCGGGTCGTGAAGCCGGTGCTGGTCAACAGCCAAGAGGTGATGGACAGGGCGGGTCTCGCAAAGGGCGAGCAGGTCAGGAGGGCAATCGAGTCGATCCCGGCAAGCCCGGGCGAGCTCGAGGAGAGGATGGAGGCAGAGGTGAGGTCCATGCTCGGGGAGGGCGAGGTCGTCCTGGCGGAGGTTCCCATCCCCGGGATGGGCGAGAGCGGCGTCCCTCTCGTCCTCGACCTCTCCACCCTCGGGGGTGCGGCATGAGGGGGCTGGCTGCGGGCTCCTCGCCGGGTAGGCGTGACGCATTCGGCGAGTCGGGGCAGATGACTGTGGAGATGGCGGTCCTCATGCCGGTCACGATCGTGGTGGCGCTGGTTGCCTACAACCTTGTCCGGTTCGTTGGTGCCTGCGCGTTGTTCGACCGTGCCGCAGCCGACTGCGTCATCGCCCATGGCGTCTCTCCCTCCGAGGGCGGGGGAGACGGGCCAGACGTCGAGTCGGTGCGGGCGGCGCTCGAGGGAGCGCTCCCAAGCGAGTCCTGCGAGGTGTCGGTCGAGGCGGAGGGATCCGGTTCCGCTGCGTCTCCGTCGGGGGCGGTGACGTTTCCCCTCTCCCCCTCGCTCACGACCTTCACCTGCACGCTGAGATATCGGCCGTGGCCGTCGTCATTCGTCCTTGCGGGCGTGGGGTTCTCGCCCCCGCTCGCGCTCGTGCACGAGCGTTCCGTCGTCGTTGACTGTCACAGACCGGGGGTGGTGGTGTAGATGGCATGCGAGGGTTGGGTCCTGGACGTCGTCGACCTGGGAGGCAGGAGGGTCGGGAGGTTCTGGGTCAGGGGAGGCGTCGTGGGGAGGCTGAGGGGGCTCCTGGGCACGGGGGACGACGCGGACCCCATCGCCCTCCTGGGGTGCGGCTCGATTCACACCCATGGGATGAGGTATTCCATCGACGTCGCGTTCGTGTCCGGGGACGGGAGGGTGTTGCTCGCCGCGAGGGGCGTCTTGCCCGGAAACGTCGTCAGCTGTCCCGGCGCCCGGACGGTGCTGGAGCGACCGAGTCGCGACGGGTGGTGGCCAGTCGTCGGCGACGTCGTAGAGCTGCGCCTGCTGAGGGGGAGCAGAGTCGGAGGGTCCGCCCCTCTCGCCTGTCCCGAGTCCTGCGGAAGGGAGTGAGATGGAGACCAAGACCTGCCCGTGCTGCGGGATGGAGCTGTTCTCCGACATGGACGTGTGCTATGGCTGCATGTACGACTTCGCCAGGGAGCCGACGGGCGAGCCTGCCCCCGACCCGCTGGCGATGGACCTGGACGAGCCGGACATCCCACGGCCTCCCGATCCGGTCCCGGGTGCCGTGGGCGAGGCGGGTGACACCCTCGTGCTGGGGGAGGGGTGCCGGCTTTCCCCGCGGGGCATGTCGATCGGACTCCGCGGCAACGACCTCGAAGTGACGATTCCCTTGCCAGACGGAGGGATCACGGTGGGGAGCCTCCCGGCAAACGATGTCGTCCTCCATTCGAGGGCGGTCGCGGGGCGGCAGCTGCGCATCTCCCCCTGCCTTGGTGGTGCGCTCGTGGAGGACGGGGGCTCGGAGAACCCGGCGACGCTCAGGGGGAGGTACGTGTCGTCTCTCGCCAAGATGACCCCCGGCGACGTGCTGGATGTGTGCGGGACCAAGATCACGCTCGTGTGCCCGCCCGTGGCGTGATGGCTGCGGCGTCGCACGGGGGCCTCTGGTAGACTTTTGTGTGCATGCGAATAGGCCCTGCGATGCGTGGACGACGAAGCGCTCGCACCCGGAAGGGAGCGGTTATGACCCTGCAACCTGCGATTAGAAGGCTGCGCCCCGCGTTCGCCGCCCTCATCGCGATGACCCTGGCCCTCGTCCTGCTCCCATCCCTGGCGTGGGCGGACGGCGACTACTCCATAGACAGCGTCGACATCGACGCGACGGTCGCCTCTGACGGGTCCGTCTCGGTGAGGGAGACCCGCGAGTTCAACTTTGACGGCTCGTTCCACGGGGTGTACTGGGACATCCCTACGGGGGACGAGGACTCGGGAATAGGGACCACCATCGGGCAGGTGGGCCTGCAGGAGGGGGACCAGTTCATCCCGTTCGCCGAGTCGGGCAGCGGCGAGGACGGCACGTACACCGTCACCCGCGAGGACGGCTACCTCGAGGTCAAGATCTACTCCGCCCACGAGGACGAGTCGGCGAGCTTCACGGTCAACTACACCGATACCAACCTCGCCACCAGGTGGGAGGACACTGGCGAGCTCTACTGGAAGTTCGTCTCGGATGGATGGCAGGTGGAGTCGCAGAACGTCACCTGCTCCATCCACCTTCCCGTTCCCTCCGGCACCACGGTGGTCCCTGGCAGCAACGTCAGGGCATGGGGGCACGGCCCGCTGGACGCCTACGTGGACGTGGGCACCACGGGGACGGTTACCTACAGCGTTCCCGGGGTGGGGACCTCCGAGTATGCCGAGGCGCGCATCGTATTCCCGCAGGAATGGCTCTCGCAGGAGGCCGTCACCCAGCAAAAGAGGCTCGACACGGTCCTCTCCGAGGAGCAGCAGTGGGCGGACGAGGCAAACGCACAGCGCGAGCGTGCCCGACTCATGGGCTACGTCGCCCTCGCGGTCTTCGTGGCTGCCGGGGTGGCCTCCGTCGTGGTAGCGGTCCTTCGCAGGAGGAAGTACGTCCGCGACCACACCGCGCAGTTCGACGACAAGTACTTCCGCGACGTGCCCACCAAGGACCATCCTGCGGTTCTGGGTGCGCTCCTCAACGGGGGAAAGCCCACGCAGGACGACTTCACGGCATCCCTCATGCGCCTGAGCGACCTTGGCCTGGTCAAGCTCGAGCAGGTCAAGCTCACGAAGAAGCGGATTCTGCTGGGCGAGAAGACCGTGGACGACTATCGCCTCACCCGTCTCGATGGCCCCGCGAGGGAGCAGGTGGACAAGAAGTCCGCCCGGATTGACGACGCGGTGCTCGACTTCCTCTTCGAGACCGTCGCATCCAACGTGGACGGGGCAAAGCCGCACTCGGACGAGCTCTACTTCTCCGATATCGAATCGGTTGCCAAGGATAATCCCGAGCTCTTCTCGGAGAAGTACACGGACTGGGAGGACACCGTCGAGGGCGTTGCGATTCAGCGTGGGTTCTACATCGATCCCAAGGCAACGAGCAAGACTCCCTGCATCGCCCTGTTCGTTCTGGACGCGTTGCTCGCCATCATCGACTTCTTCCTCATGGTGATCGAGACCGTGACCGTTGGGGTGGGGATGATCTCGCTGCTGGCCCTCGCGGTCGGTGCCATTGCGTCGATACTCGCCATAAAGGGGATGAAGGATCTCTCCCCCGAGGCAATCGAGACAACCGCCAAGCTCGAGGCCCTGCGCAGGTGGCTCAAGGACTTCACCCGGCTGGAGGAGGCCGTGCCCAGGGACGTGGTCTTGTGGAACCGCCTCCTGGTGATGGCCGTGGTCCTGGGGGTCGCCGACGAGGTCGTGAAGCAGCTCAAGGTCGCGGTTCCCGAGGTCGTGAGCGACCCCGGCTTCATGCCCGTGTATGGGTGGTACTACTACAGCCCGTCCATCGGGACGCCCGCGACGGTCTTTGCCAACGCCGCGGCTTCCGCTCACAAGGTCACCGCGGCTGCCCTCTCCGAGTCATCCAATAGCTCGGGCGGCGGCTTTGGTGGAGGGTTCTCCGGCGGTGGCGGCGGAGGCTTTGGCGGCGGAGGCGGAGGAGGTGCCTTCTGATGCGAGGGATAGTGAGCATCGGCGACGTCGTGGAGATGAACAAGGTTCTACAGGGCCAGGGGATACCCGTCTACGTCCATCTCCATGACACGTGTGGGAGCCAGTTCTTCACCTTCGGCCCTCCAAAGGGGAGTGACATCCAGGAGGTGTCGCGGCAGTCCCTCGAGGCAGCACGGGAGAAGGTGGGGGAGTTCCTCTCCTTCAAGGGAGTTAGGGCCGAGTTTTCCGAAGACGGCAAGTCGTTCTGGACTGTATGACCCTGATTCCGGGGGCGGTGCGTCGAAGGCAGTTTGTTGGGTGAGAAGAAAAATCTAGAATCTGGTTGACGCCCCTCGAATCTTTGTTATATTAAACAAGCTTGCTTTGCAGGCACTTCGGCTGGGTAGCTCAGTTGGTAGAGCAGGGGACTGAAAATCCCCGTGTCAGGGGTTCGATTCCCTTCCCCGCCACCATGAAAAAGTGCAGGTCAGAGGCTATGTTCTCTGGCCTGCTTTTCTTTAGAGCGGACGTCGGCCACGGACTCTGTAGGCACCGTCGGACTTGCGCGTATCAGAGACGTACTCGTCCCACAGCTCCTGCAGAGATAGGCCAAGGTAGTCGGCGATTACCTTGGCGCGGTCTACCGTCGGCATGTGTATCTCGCGCGAGGAAACGAGCCTCGAAATATAGGATTTTCCGAACCTCGAGTAGTTGGCCAGCCCCTGCTGGGTCAGGCCCCTCGCCCTCAACAATCTTAGAACCGTCGGGCCGAAGTCCAGGTCCTCCCTGTCGTACACGAAGGCACCTCCCAACTCATCCCAAACGTAGCACCTCTCACCAATTAACGTGCGTTACTCATAGCGCATTGTCACCCCTCCCCGGCACGGCAGGTGGAAGATCGTGGAGTCGAAGTTCTGTCCCAGGTACTGCTTGCCTAGCGCAATGAGCATGGAGCGGTCGCCGTCGAGCGCGGCAGAGCACCTGCACGTTGTCCGGGTCGAGGCACGCCCTGCGCCTCAGCTCCTCCGGGAGCCTGGACACGGGCACAATCTCGTCGAGCTCGGCGGAGTTGGGGAGGTACGGGTGGTCCCAGTCGAGCGTCGCCCCGCAGACGGGGCAGCGCTCGTACATGGCCCTGAGCCTCGCCCTTAGCTTCCTCCTGGCGTTGCCGTTGGCGTATCGGGGGTTGGTTCCGTGTCGGGACATGGCTCTGACCCCCCAACATGGACCGGAGTCGCGCGGACTCCGCCGCGCGACCGAGCGAAGCGAGGGTTCATGTTACCCCCTTCGGGACACATGCTCCGAGTCTACCTCATACACCCGAAATGCCCACTATGCACGAGATGGCGGGTGGTTCGGTTGGCACATGCCAATCAGTTACGACGTGGTTGGGGGGGTGATTGATATGCCCACCCAATTGGCGGAAGCCCTCATAAGGGCGATAGGCGAAGTCCTAGGACGTGCGATTGCGGCGCTCATTGCCGCGATAGCAGACGGGGCCACTAGAGATGAAAGAGGCTACACACCAAAACATCTCAAGCGACCCCGTTAGCCTGTTGGGGGGCGTGGGAGATGTCCCGCGCCCCCTTTTCGCTAGCCACATCATAGCGAGATAAGGGGGGAGTTTCAATGTCAACGAAGAAAGATAGGGTATGGGATTCCCGCAACCGCAACGCGCACAAGCTTGCGAAGATGGGGGACGGCAACGAGGAAAAGGCAATGAGCCTCATTCTCCGAACCATCCGCTATGCCCTCGCGGATGCGCACGAATTCGAGCGCGAGAACACAAGCGAACGATATTGCAACTCCCGCGCCCATGAACACAAGGCGGAACTGCTTGATAGGCGTCGCGCGAACCTGGAGCGCGAGTGGAACGAGTACGGGTTGACCATGGTGAACTATGGGCCTTACCCGACAATAAATGACCTGTTGAGCGGGACCCAAGACGTTATCCATCTGGCCTACTTTGACTGAGGGGATCGGAATGGGGCTCGGTCGGGATGGCGCCCTTCAGATGATGTAATGCACTACTGACAGCATTGGGGTGCTTAATCTTCCTAGGTCTCGTGGGATTTGACCTCGCGGTGCTTAGCTGTCCTAGGCCTCAGGTTGGTTTTTCGCTGCCCGAATCACACGAGGGCTAGGAGGATTAAGCATTTGGCCTTCAAATCCCCATGAGGGCTAGTGGCGCTAAGCAGAACGTGCGGAAATCCGCGTGAGGGCTAGCGGGATTAAGCATCGGCACCCCCACCCGCAGGTTTACCAGTTCGGCACCGTTTCCGGTGCTGCCATTTGCGCGGGCGCCGACGCAGATGGCCCCGTCCCTCTCACCTGCGAAGTGAGACGAGGCCGACTGTCCCTACTGGCCAGTGCACTCTAGAACCTCACGCGGAAGTCCACGCTCGCGGGATCGGGCTCGATCTCGGACTTCTCGTCGATGCGGTAGTCAATGGGAAAGCGCGAGTACGCCTGTTGAAAGTTGCCGAAGAAGTTCGCAATCTGGTCGTCGGTGCCCTGCAGCTCCATCGAGACGCTCCCGTCGGGCTCGTTTCTCACCCACCCCGTGCATCCCGAGCGGTCGGCGACACGCTGCGAGGTCCAGCGGAAGCCAACGCCCTGCACCTGGCCCACAAAGCGGAGCGAAAGCCGGCGGGTCCCCGTTGGGAGCTCGCGTGCCTCGCCCTTCTCACCTGTATCGTCGCGCTTCATGCCAAACACACCAACACCCCCAGCTGGGTTAGAACGCCTCCTTTACGCGTACAATACCCAAAGAAGCTCAGTAACCCACGATGGCGGAGGAAATCCAATGCCCGCAAAGTTCAACCTGCTCTGTGACTCCACGTGCGATTTCTCGCAGGAGCTCATGGACAAGTGGGGGCTCAGGTACGCCCCGTTCACCTACGTTGAGGCTGACAAGCCCGATGGCGGCTTCCATGGGGTGGACGACCTCTTCCAGTCCCGTTCCCCGCACGACTTCTACGAGAACATTCGCTGGGGCGCAGCGCCCCTCACCTCCCAGCCCTCCCAGGCTGAGTACGACAAGCTCTTTAGGGAGGCATTGGAGACGGGCCTGCCCTCGGTCATGGTGTGCATCTCAACCGGGATCTCGGGCGGCTACAACGGCGCCTGCACGGCCCTCGACCGCCTGAAGGAGGAGCGCGGGGAGGACGTCCCTATCTACGTGGTTGACTCGCTCCTGGCGTCTACGTCGCTCTTCCTCCTGATGCAGGAGGCCGTGAAGCAGCGCGACAAGGGCCTCTCCGCCGAGGAGTTCGTGCGCTGGATCGAGGACGCCCGCTACCACGTGCAGACCATCTTTATGGTGGATAACCTGGACACCCTGCATCACGGCGGGCGCATCCCCAAGTCGGTCGCCCTGGTCTCCGGTGCGCTGGACGCCAAGCCGCTCCTGTCGTGGAAGCTCGACGGCGGCCTCACCATCATTGGTGTCACCCGCGGGCGCAAGAAGGCCATGAAGAAGATGGTCGACTACTACGAGAAGAACCACTCCAACGCGCAGTACCCTGCAATCGCCTGCATTGGCAACGCGGATTGCGACCACGACGGGATGCGCCTGGGGGCAATGCTGGCCGACCTGGACGACTCCATCGAGATCATGACCTCCAACATCGGTCCGACCATCGGTTGCCACGTTGGCCCTGGCATGCTCTCGTGCGTCTTCTGGGGAGAGGACCGCAGGTCGAAGAAGTCCTTCTCCGGGAAGGTCCGCGGAATCCGCCAGGCCTAGCCCGGCAGCGAAGGGGGTAGCAGAGGCATGAACCTCACAAGAAGGGAATTTGTCACCGCTTCGTCAATCATGGCGGCCCTTGGGCTTGCGGGATGCTCCCGCGCGGCTACCGGTGGCGGCAGCAGCAGCGACTCGTCGCCCGACAGCAAGGCCTCGTCGGTCGACCTCAAGGAGTTTGAGTCCCTTGCCCTGGACGGTGACGCCTGGAAGTATGACAAGGAGAACGACTGCTACTACCAGCTTGGGCTCAAGTACTGCCTCAAGCCCGGCAGCACATCGTACGAGTCGCTCGCCATCTTCGTTCCCGGCGGGTACTTTGAGGGCAAGAAGAAGGGGAGCTCCTACACCTGCACGGTGAAGGAGGACGCCAAGGTGGGCAACTTCACCTCTTCCACGGCCCCCGTTCTCATGCCCATCAACTCCCTTCGCTTGAGCCCGCAATCGTGCCCCACCTCGTATGTCTACAACGGGCTGTCACGCTACCTCTCGGCGGGGTGCGTGTACGTGTACTCCGGCTTCCGCGGCCGCTCGAGCAGCTACGAGAGCGACTCGAGCAAGCTGGTCGCGGGTGGCGCGCCCTGGCCGGCGGTGGACCTCAAGGCGGCGGTGCGCTACATCCGCTACAACAAGAAGAGCCTTCCCATCGATGCGGAGAGGATCTTCACCTTTGGCTACGGCGCCGGCGGCGGGCTGAGCGCCGTGATGGGTTCCATGGGCGACTCCCCGCTGTTTGACAAGTACCTGGACGAGATCGGTGCCATCACGCACGACGTGGACGGCAAGGACGTCTCGGACGCCATCTTTGGGTCGGCTTCCTGGTGTCCGATTACCTCGTACGACACGATTGACAGCTCGTACGAGTGGATGATGGGGCAGTTCTCGAGCGACGACGCGCGAGCGGACGGCACCTGGACCGCCCAGTTCTCCAAGGACCTCGCCAACGCGTACGGGGACTACGTCAACCAGATGGACCTGCGTGACAAGGACGGCAACAGCCTGACCCTGGACCCCGTGGAGGATGGAACGTACCTTGCGGGGACCTACTACGACAAGGTCCTCTCGATTGTGGAGGGTGCCGCGACCGACTTCTTCAACGATACGTCGTTCCCCTTCACCTACACCCCGTCGCGCATGTCCGACCCATGCTTCCCCGGCGACCCCAACTTCGACGCCTCGGCGTCGGAGGAGATCGATGCCGTGACCGGGGGCACCGACGCCAACGCGACCACCACTGACCAGTCTGCCTCCGGCACGGAGGACGGGACCCAGGACGCCAACTCGACCACGGGGGTCTCGAAGGTCCAGTCGACGGTCTACGACTCCGCCTCCTCGTACATCTCGGCGCTCAACGGGGATGACCGCTGGCTCTCGTACAGCTCATCGGCGCAGAGCGCGCGCGTTAACGACCTCTGGAACTACGTGGAGCACTGCCGCAAGGCGGAGAAGTCGGTCTGCGCATTTGACGCGCTCGACCGCTCCAACACCACCAACCAGCTCTTTGGCATCGGTGACGAGAGCACGCTCCACTTTGACGCCACGGCAAGCGACCTGCTCGACAAGAACCAGGACACCTATGCCAAGCTCTCAAACTGGAAGGCGGACTACGTCAGCGACTGGAAGAACGACCTCGCGAAGAAGGACTCCGAGGACCAGACGGTGACCGACCGCGTAAACGCAATGAACCCGCTTTACACGCTGAGCGGCCACTACGACGGCTTTGGGAAGGCGACCGTCGCACCCCACTGGCGCGTGAACACGGGCCTGTTCCAGTCCGAGAACTCCCTTGCAAACGAGCTCAACCTGGCAAGCGCACTCGTGAACTACGACGGGGTCAAGGACCTCTCGTTCACGGCGGTGTGGGCAAAGGGGTTCGAGCTCGCCGAGAAGTCGGGGAACGCGCAGGACAACCTCATCACGTGGGTCGAGGGCTGCTGCAAATAGGGGAGAGAGGAACGACAAAACGCAATAGGCTACGACACACAGTTGCCTAACACAAGGGTTATTCGATAAAATGTGTGAACTTTGCTTCCTCCGTGGTAGACTTGTTTTAGTTGACACGGAGGGAGTGTTGGTATATGTACGAGGTTGGAGACTACATCGTCCATCCTGGCCAGGGCGTCTGCAAGGTGGACGAGATCGTGGACGGGCCCAACGAGTCCTACATGCTCATGCCCGTAGGCGGTCGCCACCCCATGCGCATCAGCTACCCGGTCTCGGGGGAGGGGCGCCTGCGTCCCGTCCTCTCCCAGAACGAGGCGGAGAAGATCATCGACGAGTATCCCAGCATGTCCGTCGAGGACTTTAGCTGCAAGAGCAACGCGCTCGAGGAGCAGCACTTCAAGGACGAGATGCGCCATGGCACCTGCCGCGACTCCGTCCGCATCGTCAAGACCTTCCGCGTGAGGATCGACCAGATGAGGGCCCGCAACAAGAAGCCGCCGGTGGCCTACGAGCGCATTCTCAAGCAAGCCAGCCAGCGCTCGCTCGAGGAGCTCTCGGTCGCCCTCGGCGTCAGCGTCGAGGACGTGCAGCAGCTCTTCAAGGCACAGGAGGGCGAGAGGCCCGAGGACAACTAGTAGGATCCCATCCCGCCGGCTGCGGCGGGCGAGAGGCCCCTTCCTGCGGCGCGTCACGTTGCAAACGTGGCGCGCCGCTCGTCTCTCCCGTCACCGAGGTTTCAAAATGGGCAACTGGGCCCCCATAATTGGTTGAGGCCTTTTCTCCTGGGTTACCATGGAGGGAAGGCGTCTTTTATGCCTTGACCCGCAAACGGCGAAGGGAACTGCTGTGGCAACCACGAACGACGACTCCAAGACGCGTGCCATCATCACTGTCCTGGGCAGCGACCGACCGGGCATCGTCGCCGCGGTCACATCCGCCCTCGCGGGGCACGACGCCAACATCCTGGACATCTCGCAGACGATCCTGCAGGGCATCTTCACCATGACCATGCTGGTGGACCTCGCCGGCTCCAGCGCCGACTTCTCCGCCATCCAGGACCAGCTCGCCCAGATCTCGTCCGAGCTTGGCGTGCAGATCACCATGCAGCGTGAAGAGGTCTTCAACTTCATGTATCGCCTCTAGGGAGGCAGGCGCAGGGCGCATGCCCCCAGGCGCAAGGAGACTCCCTCCCGCACGGGGGAGGAGGGCAATCGCCTGACCCCGGGTCTCACGCCCGGTAAGCAAGGGCACCCTGCCGCTCCCGTGACCCGAAGGAGGACAATGACCATAGGAGACAAGCCCATAGGTCGCACCAAGCGGCGCTTCCTCACGCCAAAGGACACCTCTGCCTTCACGCACATTGCGGACGCCTACCCCATGCCGTCCGTGGGCATGGGTCGTCCGCCCGTGTCTGACACCCTGTACGAGGGCATGCAGCGCGTGGACCGCGTGCCCGACGAGCTGTACACGCGCTATGACGTAAAGCGTGGCCTGCGCAACGCCGACGGGACGGGTGTCCTGGTCGGCCTCACGACCATCTCAAACGTGCACGGCTACAAGAAGGTGGACGGCAAGGTGGTCCCCGACAGGGGAGACCTCACCTATCGCGGGTACAGCATCGCCGACCTGGTGGCGGGGTGCCACGGCGAGGGTCGCTTTGGTTATGAGGAGGTCTCGTATCTGCTGCTCACGGGCGCTCTGCCAACGGCGGAGGAGCTCGTGGACTTTAAGGAGCGCATCGGCTCCAGGCGACAGCTCCCCGAGGGTTACCTGGGACTCTTCCCGCGCGTGACGTACAGCACCTCGATTATGAACGTCCTGCAGCGCGCGACGCTGCTTCTATACGCGTTCGACCCAAACCCCGACGACACCTCGCCCACGCACGAGATCGACGTGGCCCTTTCGCTCCTTGGTCGCTGGCCGCGCGTGGCGAGCGTTGCACACCAGGCAAACGAGGCCGCCAAGAACCGCGAGCGCGTGAAGGTTCCGCCCGCGCAGGAGGGCTACACCATGGCCGAGACGGTTCTGGACGTCCTGAGGGGCGACCAGGGCTTCACGCGTGACGAGGCCATGATGCTCGACGTGATGCTCATGCTCCACGCGGAGCACGGCGGCGGAAACAACTCCACGTTCACCTGTCGTGTTCTCTCGTCCTCGGGAACGGACGCCTACAGCGCCTACGCCGCGGCCCTCGGCTCGCTCAAGGGGCCCAAGCACGGTGGCGCCAACGCCAAGGCGGGCGAGATGATCGACGACTGCGCTGCCAGCGTCAGCGATTGGTCGAGCGACGACCAGGTGGCTGACTATCTCACCAAGGTCCTCAACAAGCAGGCCTTTGACCGCTCTGGCCTGATCTACGGGCTCGGCCATGCCGTCTACACCATCACCGACCCCCGCGCCGAGATCGTGAAGGGCTACGCCCGCAAGCTCGCGCGCGAGAAGGGCCAGGAGGACAAGCTCGACCTCATCGAGCGCGTGGAGCGGCTGGGCCCCCAGGTCATGCGCGACGTCAGGGGCATCACAAAGCCCATCAGCACCAACATCGACATGTACACCGGCTTCGTGTACTCCATGCTCGGCATCCCAAAGGACCTCTACACGCCCATCTTCGCGATTGCGCGCATGTCGGGTTGGGCGGCGCATCGTATGGAGGAGCTCTACGGGCCCGCCCGCATCATCCGACCCGCGTACAACTCGTACATGACGCACCAGGAGTACGTCCCCATCGACGAGAGGGGATAGGGCCGTGGCAGGCGAGAGACGCCTCGCGTTCTCGGACATGGACTCCACCTTCCTGGCGTCCGACAAGTCGATTCCCGCCGGCAACATGTCGGCGCTCGACCTCCTCGCCCGGCGGCGTTGGGGGTTCGTGCCATGCACGGGGAGGGCGCTCGGGGCGATGCCTCGGGAGCTCCTCTCCCATTCCTCCGTTCACCTTGCCATAAGTTGCAACGGTGCAATGGTGAGCGACGTGCGTACGGGAACCTCGCTCCGGCAGGCGCTGATGGGCGAGGAGCGCACGCTCGCCCTCTGGGAGGCGCTGAGGGATGTCGACTGCACCTTCGACGTCTTCGCGGACGGGCTGTCGATGGCGGACGGCGAGCGCTTCTCGCGCATTGGCCGCTATGGGATCGACGGGCAGAACGAGCGGTGGCTCAGGGTCACGAGGACGGTCCTGGACCAGAGGACCGACGACATCATTCGCAATCACCCAAACGTGGAGAAGGTCACGCTGTACCTGGGCTCCGATGAAGCCCGTTCCGCCGTGCGTGCGGCCGTGGCGCGCATCCCCGGGCTCCGCTGCACGAGTAGCCACCCCAACAACCTTGAGGTGGGGGACGAGCGCGCGACCAAGGGAGAGGCCCTGCTGTGGGTCTGCTCGCATGAGGGAGTTGACCCGCATGACGTCGTCGCCTTTGGTGACTCTCCCAACGACCTCCCGATGATCGAGGCGGCAGGAGACGGGGTCGCGGTGGCAAACGCCGTGCCCCAGGTCCTCCGTGCCGCCGACCACGTGTGCGGCACAAACGACGAGGCGGGCGTGGGTGCCTATCTGGAGGCCCTTCTCGCCTGATCAACCCCTGCTGGCAGCAAACGCCCCGCGTGAGAACTTTCGTGGACGAACGGCACTCGAAAAGGCTGGACATCACAACGTTTGCGCAGATAGACGAGCCATGCGAGAAGTACGACTCCACGTCCCTGGGAGCAAACGCCTGATGTGAGTGCACATGTCGGGAGCTTGTTGCCAAACGAGCCACATTTAGTGGTCGGACGGCAGAGGACTCCCGATGTGCGCACTCATATCGGGAGTCCCTTGCCATGATTGCAATGCATATGAAAACTCAACTGGGCAAACGCAGCTGGTCCCCCTGCTGTGCCGACGGAGTATGAAGCAAGTACTCACGTCGGGATTCTTCTGCCAGCAGGTCCGCTGAGAGATGGACCAGACCTGCGACCGGGGGCGGTTTCTAACTGCGGAAGAGCTCTAAGGGGGAAATATTGCGACCTAGCGCATATAGAGACGCGGCTGGTCCATATGGACGAGCGGCCAGTCCATTCTTAGCCTATTGAGTGGGATGCCCCGCCATACGCCAGTGTGCCAGGGGAGAGACCCCTCCGAAACAAAGGGCGCGGGGCCGAAACGATTGGTTTCGACCCCGCGCCGTCGTGTCTCTCCCCTGATGGGGGACGTGCCTACTCCTCGCCCTCCTCGGTGGAGTCCGACCCGTCCTCGTCTTCGTCCTCGTCAATCACGAGGGGACGGAAGCTTGCGGTGTCGCCGCCAACGACCTCGTGCTCGGTAGCCTCGATGACCTCGGAGTGCTCCTTGACCATCTTGTCCGAGAAGATGTCGCCCTCGTCCTCCTCCACCACGGAGGCGGCGCTGACGGGCTTCATGGAGCCGGTGCCGGAGGGCTCGGTGACGCGCGTGAGCCTGTGCTGACGCTTGGTCTTGCCAAACAGCGGTACGTACTCAAAGATCAGGCTGGAGTTCTCAAGGCCATACCAGCGAGCGGGCGAGCCGCAAACGTGGCGGATGGCGTACTTGAGGTTGATCACGTTGGCGTTGCCGCCGCTGATGTCAGACTCGGGGGTGAGCACCTTGCGAATGAGGCAGAAGCGGAAGTCGCCCACGTTGCCGTGGTCACGGTAGATCGAGTACTTGTGGTTCTGCGGAGCCAGCTGGTGGTGTGCCATGAGGTCGGCGACAATCTGGTACAGATAGGTGTTGACGCGCTGGTTGACCTTGAATCCCAGGCGCAGCTGAATCTTGAACACAAAGTTGGTGCCAAAGTCGTTCACGATGTACTCGTGCGTGAACGGGTCGTTGGTCACCTGGACGTTGAGGAAGTAGTACGCCTTGGCGCGCTTGGGGCGCTTGTCCAGGATGGAGTAGAGGATGTCGCGGTCGAGCTTGTCGGGCGACGAGTCGTTGGTGAGGAACACCAGGTTGTCAGCGATGTAGGGGTAGTTGTCGTCGTGGCTTAGCTGCTGGAGCTGGTCGATGTACTTGTTCACGGGCAGGTACACCGTCTGCGTGCGCTCGATGGCGGTGCCGCGGCGCCAGATGTACATGACGAAGAAGATTGCCGTTGCCATGAGGACGGTGAAGTAGCCACCGTGCATGAACTTGGTGAGCGACGAGAAGAAGAACATTGCTTCGATGAGCCCGAACGTGACCACAAAGAGGATTGCGGCACCGTGCTTGTGACGAATCTGCGAGAGGTACGTGTAGAGCAGCAGCGTGGTCATAAGCATGGTGACCGTGATGGCCAAGCCGTAGGCCGCTTCCATGTGGCTGGAGCGTTGGAAGAACAGCACCACGAAGATGCAGGCCACCCACATGATGTTGTTGACCAGCGGGATGTAGATCTGGCCGCGGGTCTGCGAGGGGTAGTTGATCTTCATGTGGGGCATGAGGTCCAGGCGGATGGCCTCCGAGACGATGGAGTAGGAGCCCGTGATGAGCGCCTGAGACGCGATGATGGCGGCAAAGGTCGAGAGGATGACCGCCAGCGCGCGGAGGTTCGCGGGGATCATCTGGAAGAACGGGTTGAGGTCCGCCACGGTGGCGAGCGACGCGACGTTGCGGTTGGCCAGGATCCAGGCTCCCTGCCCCAGGTAGTTAAGGATCAGGCACGCCTTCACGAACGGCCAGGTGGCATAGATGTTGGCCTTGCCCACGTGGCCCATGTCGGAGTACAGTGCCTCGGCGCCGGTGGTGCACAGGAACACGTTGCCCAGGACCATGAGGCCGGCGGCGTTGATCCTGTGGTCAAACAGGAAAGTAAGGCCGCGCACGGGGTTTAGCGCACGGAACACGTTGAGGTTGCCGCCCACGTTGAGGAGCCCCGTGATGCCCAGGTAGAGGAACCACACGGTCATTACCGGGCCAAAGAGCCTGCCGATGGTCGAGGTGCCCGCGCGCTGCATGCCAAACAGGATGCACAGAATCACGATGGTGATCACGATCACGATCTGCTGGTTGTCCCCGATGACCGAGTACACCGGGCCGATGGTGCGTAGGCCCTCGATGGCGGTGGTCACGGTGACGGCAGGGGTCAGGATGCCGTCGGCGAGAAGTGCAGCGCCGCCGATCATGGCGGGGACGATCAGCCACTTGGCGCAGCGCTTAACTAGGCTGTAGAGGGCGAAGATACCGCCCTCGTTGTGGTTGTCCGCCTTCATGGCCACCAGGACGTACTTCACCGTGGTTATGAGGGTGATCGTCCAGATGAGAAGGGAGAGCGCGCCAATTACCGTGTCGTCTCCCATGGTCGTGAGCCCGCCGTTGTCGGACATGATGGCCTTGAGGGTGTACATTGGGCTGGTGCCGATGTCCCCGTACACCACGCCCAGCGTGACGAGGATCATCCCCGCCGAGAGGGGTATCCCGGCGCTCTTCGACCCCTTGTGGGCCCTGCGGCCGGATTCCGCAGCTCTGACGTTACTCATTTCGCTCCTTCAGTCGGATGCGTTAAGCCGTCTCGCTTGGGAGGGAACGTGTTGGCTCCCCAACGAGAAAAGCATAGTGCAAATGTAGAATGCTAGCACTTTAAGCTAATGCAAAGGAGGGGTCCTGAGCGGGGCATATTCGGAGAATCTAAGCCGCCGGAAGGTGGAATACAATTATCCGACGTTTCCATTGCGAGCAGTTGGCCAAATGCCGGTAGGCGCAGGCCAGAGAGGAGAGCCCAGATGGCAGAAGACGGAGAGAACGCCCCGCGCGAGCAGGCGGCATCCGCGGTGCCCAGGGATGCGTTCATGACGGTTCCGGCCGACGCGCGGCTCAAGACCCCCGAGCCAGCGAGCGCCCACTTGTCGTGGGAGGGCTCAGGCGCGCATGCAGGCGAGAGGATCGACTACGTGGCAACGGCGGCCCACCTCGACGTGCGCGGGGACACCGGGGCGCTGGTGGGCAAGATGTTCTCGCTCTCGTACGTGGCCGACGGGGAGGACCCCGCCAAGCGCCCCGTCACCTTCGCGTACAACGGCGGTCCGGGCTGCGCCTCTGTGCCCATCAACTTCGGCGGTATCGGGCCCCGCAGGGTGGTCACGGAGGGCTGCGACCACCTGGGCACCCCGATCCGCATTGAGGACAACCCCTACACGCTGCTGCGTCAGACTGACCTTGTGTTCCTGGACGCGCTGGGGACGGGGTGGTCGAGCGTGGCCGAGGGGGCGGACACCGACAAGGTGTTTGGCGTCGACGGCGACGCCGACGCCTTCTGCCGCGCAATCACAACGTGGCTCGAGGAGAACGGCCGCTGGCAGAGCCCCGTCTACCTCTTTGGCGAGTCGTACGGAACGGTCCGCAACGCGGTTCTCATGAGACTTCTCGGCGAGCGCGACGTTAAGGTCGCCGGCGTTACGATGCTCAGCGCCATCTTCGACTGGGTCCAGGTGATCGAGGGAGAGGACCTCTATCACCTTGGCATGACCCCGACCATGGCGGCGACGGCGCAGTACTTTGGCAAGGCTGGCCAGGGCGTCGGCGTCGACGAGTGGTTCTCGCGCGCCATGGACTGGACCGATCAGACGCTTGCCCCCGCGCTTCTCCTTGGCGACCGCCTTCCCGCCGAGCGGGAGGCGGAGGTCGCGCGGGAGATGGGCGAGCTCATCGGGCTTCCCGCCGAGCACGTGAGGAGGGCGCACCTCCGCGTGACGCTGGACGACTTCCGCCGCAACCTGCTGGCTGACGAGGGGCTCGTCACCGGCAGGCTCGACATGCGCTTCACGAGCGACGCTCCGCTGGCGCTGCAGTCCGACGCCGCGTGGTTTGCGGGCGAGGACGCCGCGGACGACGCCGTGGAGGCCAGCTGGACGAGCGCCTTCCGCTCGTTCTGCCACGACACCCTGGGCTACCACGGCCCCGCCCGCTACCTCAGCAGCAACTACGAGCGCGTGGGCACCAACTGGAAGTGGGAGCATCACGAGCCGGGCAAGCTCGACGCCAGCGCGAGCCCTAACGTCGCCTACGACATCTCCGCGGCGCTGCGCCGCAATCCGCGCATGAAGCTCTCCATCCTGGGAGGTCGCTACGACGCCGCCACCACCTATTGGAACGTGGTGCACGACATGTCCACGCAGTTCCTCTCTCCCCGCCTCAAGGAGCGGGTGGAGTGGCACCTCTACAACTGCGGGCACATGGCCTACGTGGACGTCCCCACGCTGCAGGCGCTCTCCGCCGACATGGAGGCGTTCTACAACAAGGCATAGCGACCATAGCGACCCTGTGCAGGGGAGAGGAGAGGCCCCCGTCCGCGACCTGAACTGCTGCGGGCGGGGGCCGTGTTGTGTCTCGCCTTGGGGCCCGCGGCTACGGGCGGGTGGGAATCTCGGTTCTTCTCACCAGGTAGCAGTGGTGCACCTTGGGGTTGCGGGAGAAGTCCTCGGGGATGGTCTGGGCGGTCACATCCTCGATCTTGACGCCATAGCGTGCGAGGTAGTCAACGTCGGGCTTGAAGTCGCGGCGGTTGCACGAGAACACCGCCACCCCGTTCCTGGTGAGCAGGCGGCTGATGCCGATGAGGAGCTCGGCGTGGTCGCGCTGGACGTCCCAGCTCCCGCTCATGCGGCTCGAGTTTGAGAACGTGGGCACGTCACAGAACACCAGGTCCCAGCGGTTCTTGGTCCTGCGCTGGTCGCTCACCCAGCGCAGGACGTCCGCCTGGACGAACTCGTGGTCCTCCCCCACAAAGCCGTTTCGCTCCATGTTGCGCCGCGCCCAGTCGAGGGAGGGGGCGCTCATGTCCACGGTGGTGGTGTGCTTGGCGCCTCCGTCCGCCGCGTAGCAGGTGGCAGTGCCGGTGTAGGCGAAGAGGTTGAGGAAGCGCTTGGAGCCCATGGTCTGCTTGGCCATCTCGCGGACCATTGCGCGCGTCTCGCGGTGGTCGAGGAAGATCCCGCAGTCCAGGCGAGACGAGAAGTTGACCTCGAACACCAGGCCGCCCTCGTCGATCAGGTGGGAGCCCGGCGGGAGCGGCACCTGGCCGGGACGCGAGGCCCTCCGGCGATCCGCGAGGCCTCGACCCGCCTCGGCGTACTGCGATCCGCCCTTGGAGCGCGTGCGCACGTGGACGAAGGTGTTCTCGGGGCGCACGTCCAGGGCGAGGGGTGCGATCGAGAGCACGTCGAGCAGCCGCTCGCGCGCCAGGGCGGGGTCGATCTCGCGCGGGGCGGCGTACTCGCTCACCTGCAGCCAGCGGCCGCGCCTTCCCCTGGCGGGCATGATCTGCGACCCCTGGAACAGGTCGATCGTCACCGCGTAGTCGGGCAGGTCGGCGTCGTACACGCGATAGCAGTCGATGCCCTCCCTGCGGGCCCACTTGGCACGGAGCCTCGCGACCTTGGCCAGACGGCGGGCAAACTGCTCCGAGGTGGGGACCAGCACCGGCGTGGAGCCTCGTCCGGGGAGCTCGACGGTCGTGCGCTCGGGCGCCTCGGCCAGGTCGTACAGGCGGATCGAGGCCTCGTCCCTGCCCACCAGCACGGACGTCTCCTCCACGGGGCTGCCGCCCATCACCCGGTCGGTCATGGCGTTGGGGGAGAGGACCGCGGCCTGCGTGCCCTGCGGCAGCCCCGTGATGGCGGCGGTGAGGGCCGAGAGGGCGGATGCCTGGGTAGCGACCTCGTCCGCCTCGATCCAGGAGAGGTCCGCCACGAGGAGGGACCGCCCGGACGCCTCGCTCACGCAGGCGGGGACCTGCGGAGCGTCGACAAAGCGGGGCTCCACGTGGATGCCCGCCGCCCGGAGGGTCTGACGCGCCTCCGCCTGGACGTTGCCGCGGTGCTCGTAGGCCACGAGGGTGCAGCCGTGGGCCTCTCCCTCCTCCGCTCGCTCGCGGGCGTCATCGAGCAGGGCGTTCCATGCGTCGCCGTCGTGCCCGCCCCATCCCGTGAAGCCCCAGGAGGTGCGGAGCAGCCCCGGGGCGCGGTTGAGCGCCTGGCCGGCTGCCTCGGCGAGGATGGTGCCGGTGCCGCAGTAGAGCGAGGCGAGAGCGGGGTCGTTATCGCGGCAGGCGCGCCACCAGCCGCCCACCTCGAGGAGGGCGGCGGCGTAGTCGGGACGCAGGGGCACGACGCCCGAGCGCTGGCTGCGGGTGGACTCGTACCCCCTGCGGAAGAGGGGCCTTCCGGACAGGTCGATGCCCACCGCCGCGCGGTCGCGCGAGACGCGGACCGACACGCGGACGTCGGGGCTGTGCGTGTCGACCATGGGGCGCACGCCGCGTTTGCCCTGCAGCCGGTCGACGATGGCGTCCTTGGCGCGCAGGGCCACGAACTGGGAGTTCCTCAGGGCGTCGTTGGTGCCGTGCGCATCTACGGCGACGGTTGCCCCCATGGGTACGTGGTCCTCCCAGGGGATGTCGTACAGGCCGGAGTAGAGGGCGTCCGAGCTCTGCGCCCCCACGTGCCCCAGCTCCAGGACCACGCTGGAGGCGAGGCGCGACCACAGGCACACGCCGTAGGCGTCGGTCAGGGTGCCCCCAAAGCTCACCTGGCCGCGGAGGGGGCGTACCTGGGGGGTGCCAAAGGACGAGAGCTCCCCCGCAAGGAGGGACTCGAAGCCCTTGGGGCAGCGCGCGACAAAGCGAGGCTGCCCATCCTGGGTTGGCGCGTTCTGGTCAAGCTGTTGCATCGGGACACCTCTCGCCCGTGGGAATGCCGTCGTTTCCCCACATCATACGGGCTTCTCGCCTGCCTGGGACCTCCGGGCGGGAGCTACCAGCAAGACACCACAGGGGGCGATTTGAACGCCGTGGATTCGACTGGTCCCGATGACCCCCGAGCGCGTCGCGTTTGCCGTATCGCGGACGGGCGGAACGCGGGATGCGACTATCATGCGGTTTGTACGACCAACAGGGGCGCGCCCCGCCCCGTGAGCGATCGAGGAGATGCAGATGGACAAAGCTACAGAGGCCAAGGTCCAGCTTTGGAGGGACAACGTCACCGATCCCGACCTCAAGGATGAGCTCGAGGGGCTCGTGTCGGGTGACGAGGAGAGGCTCAACGACGCCTTCTACCGCGACCTCTCGTTTGGCACGGCGGGCCTGCGCGGCGTCCTCGGCGTGGGCACCAACCGCATGAACGTGTACGTGGTGGCCCAGGCGACCCAGGGTGTGGCAGACTACCTCAACGCACACTACGACCATCCCACGCTTGCCATCGCGCGTGACAGCCGCCTGAAGGGCGAGGACTTCCAGCGCGTCGCCGCCGGCGTGCTTGCGGCCAACGGCGTGCACGTGTACGTGTACCCGCGCATCGAGCCCGTCCCCACCCTGAGCTTCGCGGTGCGCTATCTGCACGCCTCGGCGGGCATCGTCCTCACCGCCTCGCACAACCCCGCCCAGTACAACGGCTACAAGGTCTACAACGACAACGGCGGCCAGATTGCCAACGAGGCGGCGGACGAGATCTCTGCCGCCATCGCCCGCACGCCCGTCTTCGGCGGCCCCAAGATGATGGACTTTGACGAGGGCCTGGAGAAGGGCCTCATCGAGTGGACGCCCGAGGATGTCCTGGACAACTACATCCAGGCGGTCAAGAGGGTCTCGGTTCCCGGGTTCAAGGCGTCTGACGACTACTCGGTGGTGTACACCCCGCTCAACGGCACCGGCATGGAGTGCGTGAGCCGCATCCTCAAGGAGATTGGCGTCAAGAACGTGACGGTCGTCCCCGAGCAGGCGGAGCCCGACGGCAACTTCCCCACCTGCAAGTACCCCAACCCCGAGTTCCGCGAGGCTCTCGACCTCGCCCTCAAGCTCGCGGACGAGAAGAAGCCCAACCTTGTGGTCGCGACCGACCCCGACGCCGACCGCATGGGCACGGCGATCCCGCACGCCGGCGAGTACAAGCTCCTCACCGGCAACGAGATGGGCGTCCTCCTCATGGACTGGCTTGCCGGTCGCGCCAAGGATGGCGGGGAGGACGTCTCACGCAAGGTTGCCGTCTCCACGATCGTCTCGTCGTCCATGCCCGATGCGCTGGCGCGTGACCTGGGCTTCGAGATGAGGCGCGTGCTCACCGGCTTCAAGTACATCGGAGACCAGATCGACCAGCTCAAGGACGAGGGCGAGGAGGACCGCTTCCTCATGGGCTTCGAGGAGTCCTACGGCTACCTCGTGGGCACCCATGCTCGCGACAAGGACGCCATCGTCGCCACCGAGATGTGCGTCGAGATGGCCTCCTACTACGCCGAGAAGGGCATGGACCTCTACGAGGCCATGGACGCCCTGTACAAGCGCCACGGCTACTACCTCAACGGAACCGTCAACGCCATGTTCCCCGGCGAGTCCGGTGCCGCCAAGATGGCGGCCATCATGGAAGGGCTCCGCAAGAACCCGCCCGCGCAGATCGGCGGCTTCAAGGTCACCGGTATGACCGACTACGAGACGGGTGCCCAGATGCCGCGCGTCTCTGGGCTCCAGAAGGAGCCGGCACAGAAGCTCCCGCCCGCCAACGTCATCGAGTTCAGGCTCGAGGACGACAACAAGGTCATCTTCCGCCCGTCGGGAACCGAGCCCAAGGTCAAGGCGTATCTCTTCTCCAAGGGCAAGACCCGCGAGCACTCCGAGGAGGTCCGCGCCAAGCTGCAGGCGGCCGCGGAGGAGATGCTCTCGTAGGCACGTCGCGTATCACGCCTGACGCAAAGGGGACCCGAGAATCGCCCTCGGGTCCCCTTTCTGTCTCGCGTGCGGATGCGATGGGGGAGAGGGTCGCGTCCGTCGCGATGGCATTCTCCCCTTGGGCGGCGGAACGAGGGCGTTGTCGCGCCCGTCTCCCTACTGGCTCACCGACAGGGCGTAGAAGCCCTCGGAGTTGCCGGCGATGGTCCCCATGGCCCAGGTGTGGCTCGACGCCTGCTTGGAGGTGGGGTCGCAGAGCGTGACCGAGTTGTCGTCGTTGAGCGCCGTCACCACGGCCCAGTGCTCGTAGGGGGAGTCGAAGTCCTTCTTGAGCTTCACGACCACCACGCTGCCACCCTCGGACAGAATCGAGTAGAGGTTGTCGCTCGAGGGCGTGTAGCCCGTGCAAGTCAGGCCAAGGTCGGCCGTCCCCTTGGAGAAGAGGTCGTCGGAGGTGAATGGGTCGGAGTCGGTGGCATAGCCCGCCGAGGTGGAGGCGGAGGCGATGTCGGCGGGGGTCTTGTCAGACTTGCCCGTGAGGCCCATGTAAGCAATGGAGAGGGACGTGGGGCCAGAACCCGTGACCGCGAGGACGCTGCCTGCATAGCTCACGTTGCCCCAGCGGGAGTCCCAGTCGAGGAGCTGCGGGTAGGTGCCCTGCTTCACCTCGTCGTCGTAGGAGGACGCCTTTGTGCTCGCATTGGGCTGCGAGGCGACGAACGAGATCGCGTCGGGCTCGAGCAGGGCAAGCTCGGGAAGCCTCTTGTCCGAGTAGTCGCCCGCACTCCGTGCGATCTTGGCGAGCTTCTCGTTACTGTCCAGGGCGGTCGTGAACTTCTGGGTGAGCTCGGAGGACGCGCCGGCCGAGACGCGCGAGTCTGCCTCGTTCCCGGTGCCCGATGCGGCGACGGAGTCCGACGTCACGTCGCTCCCCTTGCTGCAGCCGCGTGCGCAGGACGAGATGCCCAGGATGAGGACTACGAGGGCGACGATCGCCACGACGGCGAGGATGAGCTCCCTCCGCTGGCCACCGCCCCCCAGCGGGGAGCGGCCACGGCGCTTCCCGCTCAGGGAGTAGCCGGTGTCGTGTCCCGTGAGGGTGCGGTAGTTGTGGTCGCTCCGGTACTTTCCGTCCCGCCTCGTGCTCTGGTGAGAGTGCCCCTTGAGGTCCCTGCCGGGGCGGTTTCTGGTGTAGTCCCGCTCGTTCGTGGAGCCAAAGCGACGAACGTCGTGAGGCTGGCGCCCGTTTCGTCCCGAGTTGCTTGACAAGGCCATTGCGCGTCCCCCTGGTCTTCTCGCGCGCCAACGGCGCGCCTGGGATTGGTTCCGCCAGGCTGAAGGATGCCCAACGTCTGAGCGCATCATAAGGCAGGTGTGCGTGCATGTTTGCAGGAAATGAGGGGAACGGGCATATTCGACCCGCTGGGATGCACGTGGGGAAGGGACGGGCGAGAGGCGCGTGCTAGTATTTTCACGCAATCTCAGCGGCGGGAAGGGCCATCCATGGGCAAGCTCATAGCACAGTTTCTCAAGTTCGGCGTGGTGGGCGTGATCGCCTTCTTCATCGACTACGGCGTACTCATGCTCCTTTCCGTCGGGATAGGCTTGGACCCCGTCGTCTCCGCAGCCATTTCGTTCACCGTCTCGGTCGTGTTCAACTACGTCGCATCCATGCGGTTCGTCTTCACCCACCGCGAGGACTTGAGCAAGAGGCGGGAGTTCGTGATCTTCGTCATTCTGTCCGTGATCGGCCTTCTCATAAACGAGGCAATCATGTACGCGGGCGTCGCGGCGCTGGGGAAGAGCCCCCTCGCCATCACCGTCACCAAGGTGATCGCCACCGCGGTCGTGATGGTGTGGAACTTCCTCAGCCGCAAGAAGTGGCTCGATGCGGGGGACTCCCGCGAGGCCTAGCCAGGGGATAAAAACTTAGGCGAGCGTGGTTTTGCGCCAATTGTCGGCATGCCGAGAATTGCGGTGCGTTTAACCAATACTTCTTGACTCTTATCAACTCTACGCTTAGCTTCATTCATGTGAATGAGAATAACGCGACGTGCATGCAGCAAATTCGATTGCAGGCACCTGAGGGGTAGAGATGGTCAAGAGGCGTAACAACAGGCAGGATGCCATAAGGGACATCGTGCGAGGCAAGTCGATACGCACGCAGCGTGCACTGGTGGACGAGCTGCAGGCTATCGGCTTCAACTGCACGCAGGCAACGGTCTCGCGCGACATCGCAGACATGGGCCTTCGCAAGCTGAGCGAGGGTATCTACGTCCTGGCGGAGGACCTCCACCTCCAGCGCATGGTGTCGGAGTTCGTCAACTCCGTGGACCGTGTGGACAACTTCGTGGTCATCAAGAGCCAGCCCGGCACGGCGCCCGGCGTTGCCGCCGCTGTCGATGCCGCCGCGCTCCCCGAGGTCATCGGCTCCGTTGCTGGCAACGACACCGTCCTCGTTGTTGCGGCAAGCTCCGAGGCCTCGGATGATTTGGTCAACCTCATCAACAAGCTCCGCGACGCGCAGAAGTAGCGGTCTGCGCCCTAGGGATTGGAAGTAGGGGAGAGGGAATCGTCCCTCTCCCCATATTTATGCCGCCGGCAATTCCCACACCTGCTCGCATGGTTGTTTGGCCTAACAAGAGAGGGACCCCGGGAAAGTCCCGAGGCCCCTCTCTTGCCATGCTGGATACGCGGTATACCTACTGGCCGCCTCCGGTCTCCCCGCCGGTATCACCGCCGCCCGTGGTGGCTCCGCCTGCGTCGCCGCCCGTGGTGGCTCCGCCATCACCGGTGTCGCCGCCACCCGTGGTGCCTCCGGTGTCTGCGGTCGTGTCGGTGGTCGTCGTGCCGTTTCCGGTGTTGCCGGTGTAGCCCGAGTTGGTGTTGGTCGATGGCGCATACGTGGTCGTCGTGGTGTAGTCGGTTCCGCTCTCCTCGTCATCGTCGTTGCTGTACGAGTACGTCTTGGACGACGTGGTGCCGCTCGTCTTGCTGAACGTCCACTCGCCGTTGGCCTTGTACGTGGCCTTCTCGTCTGTGGTGGGGAACTCCTGGCGCGTCTGGCCGGCGAGCGCCTGGTTGATGAAGCTGATGAAGATGGGGACGGACGTGGTGTAGGGGTGTCCGTAGGCGCCGTTGATGGTGACCGCCGCCTCCTCGCGGTAGCCGCACCAGATCGAGACCGACAGCTGCGGGGTGATGCCGCAGAACCAGAGGTCGCGGTAGTCCTCGGAGGTGCCGGTCTTGCCGGCCACGGGCTGGTCGACGGTCATGCCTGTCGAGACCGCGCTCGCCGTGCCACCCGCCTGGACCACGCCCTCCATCACCGAGCGGACGTCCTGGGCAACTGCGGCGTCGACGACCTGTTTGGGGTCGTCCTTGTGCTCGTAGACCGTGTTGCCGTTGCGGTCGAGGATCTTGGTGATCGCAATCGCGTCGCGGTGGACGCCGTTGGTGGCGATGGTCGCGTAGGCCTCCGCCATCTGGATGGGCGGCACGCCCACGGTGCCCAGCGTCAGCGAGTCGTAGGCGGGCAGGTCGACGTCAATACCCATGTCCTTTGCCTCGCTCACCACCTTGTCGGCCCCGACTGCCTGTATCACCTGGACAAAGGCCGTGTTGGACGAGACCGCGAAGGCCTTCCTCAGGGTGATGGTGCCGTAGCTCTCGTTGCCAAAGTTCTGGACCTTCCAGGTGGAGGAGAAGGTCATGGGCGAGCTCGCGTTGATGTAGATGTCCGGGCTCATGCCGTTTGCCAGGGCCGCGGTGAGGGTGAAGAGCTTGAAGCTGGAGCCCGGCTGCCTGCGCGCCTGCGTGGCGAGGTTGAACTGGTTGGTGTTGTAGTCCCTGCCGCCGACCATGGCGACGATGTAGCCGTTGGTGGGGTTGACGGCGACCAGGGCGGAGTCGAGCTTGTCGTTGCCCAGGTCGTCCAGGGTGCTGGTGACCGCGTTCTGGGCGGCCTCCTGGGTGGCGGGGTCGAGCGTGGTGTAGACCTTGAGGCCGCCCTTCATGACGGTGTCCTCGCTAAAGTCCTCGAGCAGGACCGACTTTACGTAGTCGGAGAAGTACGGGTAGTTGCCGGTGGCGTCGTCAAACGACCCCTCGTTGCACTGCATGGGCTCAGCCACGGCCTTGTCATGCTCCTCCTGGGTGATGTCGCCCTGCGAGAGCATGTGGTCCAGGACCTCGTTGCGCCTTGCGGTGGCGGCGGAGGGGTTGACGAAGGGGTCGTAGCTGGAGGGGGACTGGGGAAGGCCGGCGAGGGTCGCCGCCTCGGCGAGCGTGAGGTCCTTAGCGTCCTTGTTGAAGTACGTCTTGGCTGCCGCCTCGATGCCGTAGGCGCTGTGGCCAAAGTAGATGGTGTTGAGGTACATGTTGAGAATCTGGTTCTTCGTGTACATCTTCTCCATCTGGATGGCCAGGTACGCCTCGCGGACCTTGCGCCTGAGGGTCATCTCAAACTGCTCGTCCGAGAGGATCGTGTTTCTCACCAGCTGCTGGGTGATGGTCGAGGCGCCCTCCGAGCCACCCGCGAGCTGCACGTAGACGGCGCGCAAGATGCCTTGCAGGTCGACGCCGTGGTGCTGGTAGAAGCGGACGTCCTCGGTGTCGACCACGCCCTCCAGGACGTAGGGGGAGATCTCGGAGATGTCCACGCTGCGGCGGTTCTGCAGGTAGTACTCGGCTATGACCGAGCCATCCGCGGCGTACACCGTCGTGGGCTCTGAGACGAGGTAGGCGTCCGCCGACGTGTAGTCGGGGAGGTCCTGCAGCCAGGTGTTGACGAGCGCCCCAAGCGAAATCGCGAGGGCCGCTACGAGCAGGGCGGTAAAGCCAAGGAAGCCGGCGAAGCCAAACGCAACGATGTGCGTGCGCGAGTGCCGGTGGGCCCTGCGGGTGCGGATTCCCATGTAATCCTCCTCATTCGAGACAGTCGGAGGACATTATAGTTGAGGACCCCATGGCGGCTCCGCGTGTGGAGGCAATCGCTCTAGTCTACAGAATCCTGGCGAAACGGGGTGGCATCCATCAGCGTATTAAAAGGTCTGTGCCGTCTACGGGCCGGCGGGTGGGGGGTGCCGGAGGAGGTCACCGCCGCCTCGCGGTGGCTTGCGGCCTGCGTGCGGTATCCTTGCAGGGGCTCCCACGCCTGCGGGCGGGGGGAGGACGTTTCGCGCAACAACATGGAGGACAGAGCATTGCTGCCAGTCGACGAGCAACTTAAGGTCATCACCTCGGGCACCATGCAGATCGTGCCGCTCGAGGAGCTCAAGGAGAAGCTGAAGAGGGGCAAGCCCCTTACCATCAAGATGGGCGTTGACCCCACCAGCCCCGACCTCCACCTGGGCCATGCCGTCCCCCTGCGCAAGATGCGCCAGTTCCAGGATCTGGGTCACAACGTCACACTCATCATCGGTGATGGCACGGCGCTCATCGGCGACCCATCGGGTCGCGACAGCACCAGGCCGCCCCTCACCGAGGAGCAGGTCAACGCAAACGCCCAGACCTACGTCACGCAGGCAATGAAGATCCTTGACCCCGAGAGGACCACCGTCGTGCACAACGGGGACTGGATTAAGTCGATGGACCTTGGCAAGATGCTGGGGCTCATGAGCAAGTTCAACGTGGCACGCATCCTCGAGCGAGAGGACTTCCACAACCGCTACACCAACGGGCAGTCCATCGCTCTGCACGAGTTCATCTACCCCGTGCTGCAGGCCTACGACTCGGTCGTGGTGAAGGCCGACCTCGAGATGGGCGGCAACGACCAGATCTTCAACCTCCTCGCCGGCCGCGACCTCATGCGTGACATGGGCATGGAGCCCCAGGTCGCGCTCACCATGCCGCTGCTGGTGGGTCTCGACGGCGTGAAGAAGATGTCCAAGAGCTACAAGAACTACGTCGGCCTGACGGACGATGCCAACGACATGTTTGGCAAGCTCATGTCCATCAAGGACGAGCTCGTGCCCATGTACTTCCGCTTGTGCTCCACCCTTCCGGTGGATGAGGTCGACAAGATAGACCAGGCCTTCAAGGACGGGTCGGCGGACCCCTACGAGCTCAAGCACCGGCTGGCTCGCAACATCGTTGACCTCTATCACGGTGCGGGCGCCGGCGAGGCCGCCGAGAAGGTCTTCATGGACACCTTCAAGAAGGGCCAGGTTCCCGACGACATGCCCGAGTTCCCCGCGTCGTCGGTCGTGCAGCTCAACGACGAGGGCAAGGTCTACCTGCCCCGCCTGCTCGCCTCGGTCGGCTTCTGCAAGAGCGCCGGCGAGGGTAGACGCCTTCTGGACGGCGGCGGCGTCAAGGTGGACGGCGTGGCGCAGCAGCCCAGGGTCTATAACGTCGATCCCGAGCCCTTCAAGGCGGGAGCAGTGGTTCAGTCGGGCAAGAAGCACTGGGCGCGCCTGGTCTAGCGACGTAGCGCAACGTGTTTGGGCGGGCGGGTGGCTTTGGCTGCTCGCCCGCGAGTATGAACACCTTGGAGGGAGTAACTCTATGAGGGTCTTGGCAGGGGAGAGGGGCGCGACACCGCGGGTCCACGACCGCGCCCTCTGGGTCGCTGGCATCATCGTCTTCGTAGCGTCCCTGGTCTTCTTCACCCAGGTGTATCCCCTTGCCATGAGCAACGCGGACGACTGGCTCAACATCACCAAGGTGCGCTCCGGTCTGCCGGAGTGGGGAGGCTTCAACCCGTCCAAGGTGCTGCCCGAGACGCTCTTCCCGCTGGCGGGGTACCTTGCCGCCTACGTGGTGTATCCCCTCTCGCACGACTACCTGGGTGCCATCACGCTCGTGTCGGCCCTCGTGGTCGCGGGGGCCATCACCTGGTACGTCGTCTCGTTCGGGCGCGTGCTCGAGCGTTACGCCAAGACTGGCGCGTTCGCCACGGCCTGCGTGATGCTCGTCTTCTTCCTGTGTCACTTCGCCTTGCTCTTCGGCGCCCTTTCGGACGGTGGGGCCGCCTACCTCTTCGGCGCCTACGACCTCACCGGGTACTACCACTACATCGTCCCTGCCCTGTGGTGTGGTGCGCTCGCCTTCTCGCTGATCGTCCGCGGTGCCGGGCTTGAACCCAATGACGGCCTCATCGAGGGCATGGGACGCAAGTCTCTGGGCGTCCTTCTCATCTACCTGGGAATGTTCTCGAACCTGTTCAGCAGCATCGCGCTGGCGGCATTCGCCGGCGCGAGCCTCCTTGTCGACCTCCCCTCTCTGGGGAGGGCGCACAGAGGCGATGCCACCATGCCGCAGGCGGTCGCGTCGTACGCCCGCAGGAACGCGGCTCTCCTGCTGGTCATCGCGTTCTGGCTCGTTACCCTGGCCTTCGAGTTCAGTGGGACTCGTGCCTCCGGGGCCATGTCCCACCAGCCCTTGGCCCTGGGCGCCGTCCTGGGCAACCTCGCGATCGTCTGGAACCTGCTCTACAAACGTCTCCTCGCGCTTCTCGCCCTGTGCCTCGTCGCCTACGTGGCGTGGCACGTGCGCGGTGCATCGCCCGCAGGCGAGGCGCGCGATGCCAGGAGGCTCGTCGTCGTGGTCTTCGTCGACCTCATGCTTGCTCTCGCCTTCTCGGTGTGCCTCTCCGCTCGGATCGACCCCTTCCGCGTGGTCGATGGGGTCACGGAATACTACATCGTGAGGGGCGACGTTCTCCTTGCGGTTATGGAGGCCCCCCTCATGCTGTGCTGCGTCGGAATGGGATACGCCCTTGGGCGTGTCCGATGGTTGCAGGTGCTGGCGCCACTTTGTGCGTTCGCTCTCGCGGTGACCGTCGTGGGCAACATCGGGTCCTACATCCCTCCCGTGAGCGGGCGCATGACGGCGAGGCAGGACATCGCCGTCACCAACGACCTCATCGGCCAGATTGTTCGGGCTGACAGCGAGGGGAAGTCCGAGGTGACGGTTGCCACCTGCAGGTTCGACAACCCCAAGGCTATCAACTGGCCCCAGACTCCGGGCATGGTCGAGTCGATGGCGCATACCCTGTACGTCCATGGTCTCACAAAGCGCGAGCTCACGACGACCTGGTACGCTGACCCGGTGCTGAACGAGCGCTACGGAATCTCGGAGGACATCGGCGTGGAGTAGGGCATTCGGTACCCAGTCCCCAGACGCCCTCGATCGAGTCGGGAACGTCGCCCACCACGCACGAGATGATGTAGACGGGGCGGCGCTTTGCCTCGAGGTAGGTCTTTTGCCCACGTACTCGCCGACAATCTCCAGGCTCACCAGCTGGACGCCACCTACGAAGCAGATGATGCACGTGGTGCTCGCCCATCCCCTGGAGCAGGCGGTAGTAGTAGTGCTTGGCCGTCCCGCGCTTGAACGCCGTGTCGGTTGTGCGCGAGCTCCGGACCCCATAGACCACGCCGTAGCCCTCGCGATAGCGCTCGACCATGGCAGTCATGGCATGGATATCGTCCTAGCCGTCGCAGTCGGCGCTGATTGCGACGTCGGCGAACGCCCTCGCCTCCACGAGGCCTGCGACGACCGCAGCCTGATGCTCACGGTTTCGGCTCTGCTGGATGTCCGCGAAGTGGAGGTCCCGGGAGGCAAGCGCCACGGTGACCTGCCATGTTGCGTCGCAGCTCCCGTCGTCCGCATAGAGGATGCGGCTCTCGTTGCTCACCAGGTCACCCTCGATCATCGAGCGCAGCTCGTCCAGGAGGATGGGGCGGTTGCGGGGAGGGCCTCCTCCTCGTCGTAGGCGGGAATGATCACGCAGAGCACCAGGGGCGCCACGTGTTCCGCGGTGCGCTTCACCTGACCCGTTCGTGTCGCGGGCACCGCCTCCCGAGGTGCCCCCAGGCTGTATCGCATGTGCCCCTTCCCCTGGTTGCATCGTCTGGGCGTCGCGTCGAACGGTATTCCCAATCGATGCTATGCGAGTGTTCCGTCGGGACGGGGCAGGCTGGTTTGTTTTTGCGTTGCTTTGGGCGTGTGCGTTCCCTGCATCTCCGTCACGATAGACTTGCAGGGTCACATGCATCGGGAGGGGCGGAAGTGACGCCCCACTTTTGGGAGACTCATCACCTTGGCATTTAGAGACACGCATAGCGTTCCGGAGCTTCTTGCCCCTGCGGGCGGGCCCGAGCCGTTCAACGCAGCCCTCGCGGGTGGCGCCGACGCCATCTACTGTGCGTTGGGGCACGACTTCAACGCCCGTCGCGGAGCGCACAACTTCACCTACGAGACCTTCGAGGCCGCCTGCCGCTCCGCGCACCTGGCTGGGGCGCGCGTGTACGTGACTGTGAACGTGGTGGTGAGGACCGACGAGATGCCCCGCGCCCTCTCCCTCATCCGCAAGGCGTGGACGCTGGGGGCAGATGCCTTCATCATCCAGGACTGGGGTTTGCTCGACGAGGTCCGTCGGCGCTTCCCCCAGATGGAGTGCCACGTCTCTACCCAGGCAAACGTTCATGATGCGCGTGGGGTCGCGTGGTGCCGGGACCTTGGCGTGGAGCGCGTGACCCTGTCGCGCGAGCTCAGCGTGGACGAGATCGCACGCATCTCTCAGGAGGGCGTGGAGCTGGAGGGCTTTGGCCACGGCGCCCTGTGCTTCTGCTACTCCGGCGTGTGCATGATGAGCTCGCTTGCAGGCGGCCGATCCGCGAACAGGGGCCTCTGCGCGCAGCCGTGCCGGCTCCCCTTCGACCTGGTGGACGGTGACGGCAAGGTCATCTCGGCCCCGGGAAGGGGGCGCCCCCTCTGTCCCAAGGACTTCTGCACCATCGACGACGTGGAGCGTCTCACCAGGGCGGGGCTTGGCTCGCTCAAGGTCGAGGGCAGGATGAAGGCCCCGGACTACGTGTACTCGGTCATCTCCGCCTACCGTGGAGCCCTCGACGACCTTGCGGCGGGACGGACCCCCTCGGCCCCTGACGACGACCGCCGGCACGAGATGCTCCGCCGCGCCTTTAACCGCGACTTCACCAACAGCTACCTGGACCATCGCGCGGACGACGACATGATGAGCTACGAGCGCTCCAACAACAGGGGAGAGCTCGTGGGCAGCGTGGTGGCGTCCCGCGACCTCGGCGGCACCAGGGTGCGCAGGGGCGGCTCCAACGGCGGCCGCGAGCGGTTCAGGTCCAAGACCGTCGCCGAGGTGGACGTTCGGCTCGACCGCCACGTGGGGGAGGGCGACCTCCTCGAGATCCGTCCCGTCGACGACCCGTCGCAGTTCCTCACCACGCATGCCCCGGCGGACGCGCCGGCTGGCGCGACCATCACCTGCAAGACCGTCCGCCCCATGAGGCCGGGGAACCCGGTTCGTGTGATCCGCTCCAAGCGCGCCATGGACGAGGCCGCTCGCGTCTCGTCCGGCGACGAGCGCTACAAGCGCGCGGTGAACGTGAGCGTCACCTGCCGCCTGGGGCAGCCCCTCGTCGTATCCCTCTCCTGCGTTGACGGCGCGGCGGAGGCAAGCGCGGAGGGGCCCGTGGTGGAGCCCGCCCGCACCAAGGCCCTCACGCGCGACGAGCTCGTGGAGCACGTGGGGCGCATGGGCGGGACGCCCTTCGTGCCCGCCGCGGTCGACGTGAGGATGGACGAGGGCTGCGGCATGGGCTTCTCCGTCGTGCACCGGCTGAGGGCGCAGGCGTGCGAGCTTCTGGAGGAGAGGCTCCTCGCGCCGTACTCGGGGCGCGAGGGGTCGCTCGCGAGGGTCCCCGACCTCCCCGACCTGGCGCTCGAACTCGCCAACGTCCGGAGCGGTGCCGGAATTGCCCCGGCGGGGGTGCGCCCCGAGGGCACGCCCGCGGCGGAGGTCTGCGCCCTGGTCCCCACGCCCGAGGTTGCGGCGGCGGCGCTCGCAGGCGGTGCAACCAGGCTGTATGCGACCGACGGTGCCCTGGAGGAGGCGCGCCTTCGGGGAGCGAGCTGGCCGGAGGGCGTGGACGTCATCCCCTGGCTGGACGAGGTGTGCCGCGAGTGCGACCACGACCGCATTGACCCCCTCGTGGAGAAGCGCAGGCCGTGCGGGGTGGGCAACGTCTCCGAGCTGGCGCTTGCCGCGGAGAGGGGTGCGCTTCCCGAGGTCAGGCCCTGCATCCCGGTCCACAACGAGTCGTGCCTCGTTGCCCTGGAGCGTGCCGGCGCCCGCGGGCTCTGGCTGTCCCCCGAGCTCACGCTGGAGGAGTGCCTCGCCCTCGGCCGCGCCGCATCGGTCCCCGTTGGGCTCATGGTCCTGGGGAGGAATCGTGCCATGACCAGCGAGCATTGCGTGCTCAAGGTCGCCGACCGCTGCATCCACGACTGCGCGAGGTGCGCACTCAGGAGGGGGAGGAACTCGCTCAGGGACCGCGACGGCAAGCTGCTGCCGGTGCGCACCGACCTCCAGGCTCGAAGCAGGATCTACGCCGCGTACCCGCTCGATGCCACGCCGCAGGCAGCGGAGCTCGTGTCGGCGGGCGTCTCTCGCCTCATGGCGGACTGCACGCTGCTGACACCGCACGAGGCTGAGTTTGCCTGTGCGCGGGTGGCCCGTGCCGCCCAGGCGGCGCTGAGCGGGAGGAAACCCGCCCCGTGCATGGCGGGGGCGACCTCCGGCCATCTGTTCTCGGGGATCGGATAGGGAAGTCGCGTCTTCCCTGCGTCGGATTTTCCGCCACGGGCAAATCGCGTCGGCAAACGGGTACCATCAGATTCAATTGCAACAATGGCGGTGGGATTTCCACCGCGGTGGAGAGGACACTCACATGGCAGAGAACCAGGAGAGCACGGAGCCCACGGCCGAGGCCACGGGTGCGGCAGAGGGTCAGGCCCCCAAGGTCAACAGGGAGCTCCTCGAGGCGACCATTGACGTCATTCGCCAGAGCCTCCAGGCGGACGGCGGCGACGTGGTGCTCGTGAGCTGTGACGACGACGGCGTGGTCACCCTCGAGATGCAGGGCGCTTGCGCAGGCTGCCCGCTCTCGACCTACGACATGAGCGAGGGGATCGAGCGCATCCTCAAGGAGCACGTCCCCGGTGTCACCAAGGTCCAGCCGGCAATGGCTTGGTAGGGAGTACGCAGTAGTACGGTATGGGGCGAGGGGAGCGGTTCCCTCGCCCCTCCGCTCTGGAACGGTTTCGGGGCGGAGCACATCGAGCGCTTGGAGGGCCCATGTGGCTTGACACCATCTACCATGCCACCAACCCGGTCGCGTTTGCGCTTGGGCCGCTCACAGTCCGCTGGTACGGGCTCGCGTACCTCGCGGGGTTCGTGTGCGCGGGGCTCGTGATGATGCGCACCTCGCGGCGCTGGCGCCTGGGGCTCACGTCGGACGAGGTCCTCAACATCGTGGTGGGTGTCGCCTTCGGGGTCATCGTGGGCGCGCGCCTGGGGTACGTCCTGTTCTACGGCGCTGGATACTACCTGGCCAACCCCATCAAGATCCTCGCGTTCAACGAGGGCGGCATGAGCTTTCATGGCGGGCTGGTGGGCGCCATCGTGGGCGGCGCCCTCGTGTGCCGGCAGATGCGGATCTCCATCCCCACGGTGTGCGACCTCGCGGTCATCGGCGCCCCCATCGGCCTGTTCTTTGGCCGCTGCGCCAACTTCATCAACGGCGAGCTGTGGGGCAAGCCGACCGACCTCCCCTGGGGCGTCATGTTCTCCAACACGGGCGGCGGCTACGTGTATCGCCATCCCTCCCAGCTCTACGAGGCCATCCTCGAGGGCATCGTGATCTTCGTCGTGCTGTACGCGCTCTCGCGTCGCGTCCCGCCCCGGCCGCAGGGCACCTTCCTCGGTACCTTCCTGGCGCTGTACGGTTGCTTCCGCTTCCTGATTGAATTCGTGCGCATGCCCGACAGCCAGCTGGGCTACCTGCTTGGCACGGGCTGGCTCACCATGGGGCAGTGCCTATCGGTTCCCCTCGCCATCCTGGGCGTGGTCCTCGTGGTATGGGCGCACAGACTGGACCGGCCGCAGGTGGGGCATCTGGAGTCCGCGCGGGGGTAGGCCCAGGGGGAGCCAAGTCGTCCCGTCCGAGGGGGCGCCCCTCTCGCCTGTGTGGGCTTTGGGTCCACTCGCGCCAACGGTGGCGCCACTTCATTCGTGCGATATCGAGTTTGTCAATCCTTTTCGCCCGCTGGTCATTTTTCCTGCTGCTAGAATGCATGCAACTGAACAGACTCTGAGGGCACGGTCCAACAGCTGTCATGCCTAGGTAAAAGGATTCCGGTTCTACTCCGGATCAGCGGAAACTGTGTTCCGAGGTTGCAGGGGAGAGGTGCGTAGCGCCACCCCCGCAGATGGGTTGCCTTCCTGGCTTCCAATCCTGCCTGCCCTCTTTGTGTCCGATGGGACCGGAGGTGCGGGACATGCTTCCCAAGCAATGCACAACCGCCAGCCGAGCGCTGGCGATCATCCTCTCTGCCGCGATGGCGTTTGGCGGGGTGCCCACGAGGGCGCTCGCCGAGATTGCCGACGAGCTCTCGACCCAAGACGGGGCAACGGAGGCATCCCAGTCGTCCGATGCGGGCTCGTCAGCAGGGTCGACCGTGCAGCCTACGACGGGCGAGACGGGCGAGACCGCTCCGACTGACGGGGGTACCGCCACGGCGGGTGCGGCGGGTGCGAGCGAGGGCCCCTCGACCACCGCTGCTCAGGACGCCTCCTCGGACTCCAAGTCCTCCGAGCCTGCCGCGTCGGCACGCGCGACTGCCCTTGACTCCCAGGCCTGCGTCTCTATCCAAGACCAGAAGGACAAGGGCGGCGCGGCGGACGAGGCCTACGGCGACCAGGCGGTTGGCACCACCCTCTGGGCAAACGTCTACGACTGGGTCGAGGACGAGGACTACGGCGATGGCGACTACGAGACCTGGGCCAACGACGGCAGCGCCTCGTATCAGTGGCTCGAGTGCGACACGGCATCGACGGACGTCTCCTCCTACGCACCCATCGCCGGGCAGACCTCGCAGTCCATCACTCTGACGTCGGACCTTGCAGGCAAGTACCTCGCCGCGCGCGTGACCGTAGGCTCGTCCACGCTCTGGGCGCCCTCCGCCGGCGGGTCCATCCAAGCGCAGAGGCTCCCGCACGTCTCCGCTGCGTCCACCCCGGGCGAGGGCGGCAAGTCCACGCCCGTCGACATCTACAGCGCGACCACGAGCCTCTCCCAGGACGGGTCCAGCACCTCCCTCTACGGGGAGGGCGACACGCTCTGGGCGCAGGGGCGCGTCAAGGACGGGTCCACGTACGTTCTTGCGGACCCCTCGCTCCTCGCGTTTCAGTGGCAGGTCTCCAGCGATAACTCCACGTGGGAGGACATTGCGGGCGCGACCTCGCAGTCCCTCTCGCTTGCCGGCTATGCGGGCAGGTACGTGCGCTGCAAGGTGAGTGACGTGGCGGGCACCAGCACCAAGGTCACCAGGTCGCGCAACCCGGTGACGGCAGCCGGGGCGGTTGCGGTCACCAGCGTGTCGCTCGACCGAACGGGTCAGGTCCAGCCGGGCGAGACGGTCACGGCAACGGCGAAGGCGTCGGGCACCGATGTGAGCGACTCGCAGGGGGTCGCATGGTCGTGGTACGTGACGTCGTCCCCTTATGCCTACGGTGGGACCAAGATCGAGGGTGCCACCGGTCGCACATTCCAGATTCCCGCCTCCGATGATTCCTTCCTGGGCAAGTACGTGTATGCGGTGGCCGATGGCGGCACCGGCGGCGTGTCGTCCACCACCGCTGCCGGCCCCGTGAGGGAGGCGGGCTCGGTCTGGCTCCACCACGTGAGCGTGTCGGGCTCCGCCAAAATTGGCTCCACCCTCACCGCCACCGCCTACAAGAGCTCGTACGCGACGGTCGCGAGCGGCGACAAGGTCACCTACCAGTGGCAGTACAGCCGGACCAAGACCACGAGCGACTACGCGTTCAGCGACATCCCGGGTGCCACGTCGCAGACCTACACGGTCCCCCAGAGCATCACGGTGGGAGGCCAGACTGTCTCGCTTGTTGGGTGCTACCTGCGCGTGAGGGCCGTGAGCGACGGCAGCGTGGTGAGCACGAGCGTCAAGGGGTACTACGGCACCACGGCGGTGGACCCGGTGGGGCCCGTCTCGCCCGACGGGGGCTACGACCTCAGCAGCGTGGCGCTGTCCTCCTCGGATGTCAACGCCAAGGTCGGCGACACCATCACCCCACAGGCAAGGTACGAGGTTCAGGGGACGTATTCCTCATACGAGACGGACGTTCCCTCCGATGCCAGGCTCACCTACACGTGGTATGCGAGCGACGCGGACGGGTCCAACCAGCGTGCCCTCACGCCATCCGATGGCGTCAGGGAGGACGGGGCGCTCGTCCCCACTGCGGCGCTCTCCGGCAAGCTCGTGTGGGTGACCGCATCGGCTCTGATGAGCCCGGCCACAAGTGAGAAGGTGAGGGTCTCCCCCAAGGGCGAGTACAAGCTGGACCGTGTTACCCTGAGCCACTCCGGCACAGCGGTCTTGACGGGTGACGTGGTGAGCGCCTCCGCCTACGCTTTGGACCTTGCGGGGTCTCGCAAGGAGGTCACGGGCAGGGAGGGTGTCTCGCTCCAGTGGTACGTCGCGGACTCCGAGGACGCGCCGGCGGACCAGTGGACCCCGCTCAAGGGACAGACGTCGGCAACGCTCGTGGTCCCTGCCGAGGCCGCCGGCAAGTGGGTCGCCGTCGTCGCCACGAGCGGCACCAGCTCCGCGTCTGCGACCCTCTCCTCCAAGGCGGTCTCCGCCTCGTCCCTCGAGGGCGCTGCTGCGATCCTTGCCAACGAGGGGACGTCCGGCTGGAAGCCCAACCCCACCTACGGCATCGACACCAACGTCGACGACATGCTCCTCGCCGAGCTCGCGGCAACGGGGTTTGACACCACGGGGCTGAGCGTGAGGCTCGTCTCAGCCACCTTCTCGTCCACCAACCCCAACGCCACCGTGGGGCTCTCCACCTCGTCGGAGAGTAACGGCACGATTACCTACTACTCGGGCGACCCCGACGTCGTGGGCCGCTACGCCTACAACTTGCTTCACACCGTGGACTCCGCCACCTTCGAGCTGACCCGGGGAGGGGAGACGGCCACCTACACAACGGGCAGCTTTGGGATTCCCTGGGACCTCTCGGCCGCACGAGCCCTGCTCGAGGAGAAGGCGGAGCAGCTCTCGGTGGGCTTTGCCGACGGCGACGACGCGTCGGGCGTCACGGGGACGCTCACCCTGCCCTACAAGGCGGGCGAGAACGGCTCCGCCTCGTGGACCAACGTTGAGTGGACCTCGGACGACTCGGCCGTGACCGTGGACGGGTATGGCTGGGACGACTACGCCGGAAAGGTGACCAGGGGCTCGTCGGACAAGGCCGTGACCCTCACCGCCAAGGTGAGCGGGCTTGAGAACTACGGCCTCCCCGCAGACGTGAGCGTGGAGCGAGCGTTCAAGGTCACGGTCAAGGCCGACCCCGAGAAGGTCCAGGAGGAGCGGGAGCAGCTCCAGCAGGCGGTGGACAGGTTCTCGTACGACACCGTCACCTATGCCACCGGGGATGCCATCGCCTCTGACGGAACGGGCCTCTCCCAGGACCTTCAGCTTCCCACCACGCGCACCCTGGGCGTGGACGGAAAGTACTACAAGGTCACCTACACCGCCTCGAGCGACCAGATCGTGCCCAACGGGTATGCTGCGTCGGTCGTGAGGGGGCTGCCCGGGTCGGACTCCGGCAACGTCAGCGTGACCTGCACCATCACGAGCAAGGCGAACCCAGAGATCACGGCGAGCAAGACGCTTGACTTCACGGTGGCGCCGCTCGCGTCCTCCGACGTCGACGACGCGCTGGCGCTCATGGCTCGCGTGAAGGCCGCCTACAAGGACGCGCTCCTCAACGGCCAGGCGGAGCCCGTCTCACAGAACCTCAGCACCTTCTACGGGGCCTACCTGGACGACGACGGCAACCTGGTGTGGGCGCGCAGCAGCGCCGAGATGGCATCGCACGAGGGGATCGTGCTCGAGGAGCTTCCCGGCTACGACAGCATGGGCTCCGCAGACCAGGCGCGCACCTTCAAGCCCAGCGACACCAGTCTCCTCGAGAACGAGGACCTCAAGCTCGCCTGGAACGTCGATCCCAGCGACTACCTGGGTCGTCACCACGACCAGCCTACCTACAACAAGTCCGTCACCGTCACGTCGGTTGTGAGCGACTCCCGCTACAAGGCGCTTGCCGAGAGGTACGCGGACGACCCCACATGGGGCGCGAAGCTCTCGCAGCTGGTCAACCAGACCGTGAGCGCCACCGTGAGCGTCGCGGGCACCACGGGCGAGGACGAGCCCGTCCCAACGGCCAAGGTCACCGCCACCGTGATTGGGCGCGATGCCTTTGGCAAGCCGGAGGTGTGGGCGAGCACCGCCACCTATAACGTGGAGCAGGGGACGTCCGCGGCGACGCTCTCCGAGCGGCTCTTCTCCGCCAGCGGACTCACGGTGTCGTCGAGCCAGACGCAGTACGGCTACTACCTGCAGTCCATCTCGTCTCCCTCGACGGGGACCCCCTACGGTTACGACGCCGCCACCGGCAGGTACTGGCAGCTGTTCGTCAACGGCAAGGCCTCGGACGTGGGGGCTGACGGCGTCAGCCTGTCCGACGGCGACAGCGTGACGTGGTACTACTCCTCGTGGGGAGAGGCGCTTCCCTCCCAGGACGAGGACAACGTCACGGCCACGGTGAGGATCGTTGGCCCCAACGCGGCGGGCGACCCGGTCAACTGGGTGCCGTCGACCGAGGTCAGCGTGCCCGAGGGCACGACCGCGGCGCAGCTCACCAAGACCATCCTCGAGCGCAGTGGCATGACCTGCGACGACGGCATGTACACCATCAGCGCGGCGGGGGGCTCCACGCTCCCCAACGGTGGCACGTCCCTCTCGTACTCGCAGGATGGCCAGGGCAAATGGTCGTGGTGGCAGTTCTACGTCAACGGCACCCTTGCCGACACCATGGCGGCAAACTACGTGGTCAAGCCGGGCGACTCAATAACCTGGAGCTTTGGCACCATGGGGTCGTCCGTCCCCTCGGGAGACGTGCAGGTGTACCCAGACGCAAAGCTTCCCGGCTGGTCCTCCGAGTGGCCCGGGTACAAGGGGGCCGGGCAGGCGGGCACCACGTCTGCGAACACCCCGACCACCGGCTCCAAGCTGGCATGGCAGCAGTCGCTCATCGGAAGCTCGATGATGACCCTCATGAGCGACCCGATCCTGGTGAACGGTGACGTCTATGTTGCGGCGGGCTCTAAGCTGCAGGTTCGCGACGCCTCGACGGGCGAGCTCAGGTCAACCGCCGACCTCGCCGCCAACGTGGAGTCCACCTGCCGCCTGGTCTACGCCGACGGGCTCGTGATCGTTCCCCTGCACGGCGGGAGGCTCCAGGCGCTCGCGGCAGACTCCCTCAAGACGGTCTGGGTCACCGACGCCCTGCCCGACTCCGTCACCGCGGCGGGGGACGGCGTGGCGCAGCAGCCCATCTCCACGCTCACCGTGAGCGGCGGCTACGTGTACTTTGGCACCGCTGCGGCGACCTTCTCTGGCGGCACCGTTGGGGGCTACCTGGGCTGCGTCAACGTCCGCACCGGCGCGGTGCGCTGGATGGCGGGCAACTCGGGCACCGGCTACTACTGGTCGGGCGTCGCCGTGAGCGGCGGCAGCGCGCTCGTCGCCGACGACTCGGGCACGCTCTGGCTGCGCGACTCCTCCACGGGAGAGGTGCGCGCGAGCCTCTCGCTTGGGACCGGGTCCCGTGCCGGTGTCGTGACCAGTGCGGACGGCGCGACGGCCTACGTGGTCACCACCGACGGCGTGCTCCACCGCGTGGCCGTGGGGCAGGATGGGACGCTTGCCGAGACGGGCAGCATACGGTTCTGCGACTACAGCACGAGCACGCCCACGCTTGTGGACGGCCGCATCTACGTGGGCGGTGGCAACGGCCCGCAGTCGTCCCGCACGGGCGGGATGTACGTGATCGACGCCTCCACGCTCCGGGTGGTCGCGTCCGCGACCAAGCTCGGCACCGGCGCGACGATGTCCGGCGACTCCAAGAGCGCCCCGCTCGTCTCGACCACCGCCGACGGGACCTACGTGTACTTCACCTGCAACGGAAAGCCCGGCGGGGTGTACGTGTACAAGGTCGGCGACTCTGCGGCAAGCCTGCTCTACCTCCCCGACCAGGAGCGCCAGCAGTACACCATGTCCTCGGTCGTGGCCGCTGCCGACGGCAGCCTGTACTACACCAACGACTCCGGCTACCTCTTCAAGATCCTTACGGGAAGCACCCTTCCGGAGCAGCCCGAGCCCCAGGCGCCCCCCAAGCCGTCGGGCGGCGGCTCCACGTCTGGCGGCACGACGGGTGGGTCGACCAGTCCCAAGGCGTCGGGTTCCACCAAGGGGACAGCGCCCGGGACGTCAGGTGCCTCCGCCTCGCGGGACACCGCTGGAATCTCCGCCCGCTCGGGGGTGCCGACAACGTCGACGCAGGTCCAGGGGCGTGCCCTCTCACTGCTCGACGGCGTGGAGTCCTCAACGCTCGCCGGGGAGCAGCGCATCACCACGACCGTGACTGACAAGCCCGCGTCCCAGGGCAGCGACAACGAGTCCGCAAGCCCCGCGCGGACCCTCCCCATCTGGCCCATCGTGGGCATGGCGCTCGGGGCAATCGCACTCGTCCTCGCGCTCCTGGCGCGCAGGCGCAACGGCAGGGAGGACTAGGACATGGCAGACCTTAACGTCAACACCGCGGCCACGGGGGAGAGGGGCGCCGGCACCCCGGCCCAAACCCCAACGGATGGCGGGAACGGCGGACATCGCCCCAACGCGGCACGGGTGGTCCTGGCGGTCGCCGCCGCCCTCGTGATCGCCTTCTGCGCCTGGAGCATGGGGGAGTACGTCAACGGCAGGGACCCGCTCGCGTTCCTCTCGGCGGGGAGCAGCGTCGCCTCGCCCTCCCCGGCGGACAGCTCGGCGTCGGACTCGGCGCCATCCACCTCCACCGTCACCAAGACCTCGAGCGTCACGGGCGACGACATCCTGTCTGCCCTGGGAACCCTCCGCTTTGGCTCGGACGACGTGTCCCTCTCGCCCGACGACGCCCGCGTGGTGATTGCGAAAGACGGAGTCTGGGTGGAGGAGAGGAGCTCGGACGACCCGGCTAGCCTGGTGACTCGCACGGCCGAGCGTGCCGCGGCCCTCGCGGAGTGGGTGCGGGGGAGGGGCGTGTCCGTCTCCACGCTCACCTGGATCACCGAGGACGGCAACGGCGTCATCCGCATGGTGCTGTGCGTTGGGGGAGACGCAAAGGCATCTGGCACTCTCGACAAGCTGCTCGCGGCATCCAAGGGCTACCTCATATCGGAGAAGACCTACGCCGGCCTGGACTCGCCGTCCTTCCCCCGGACCTCGGGAGAGGCCCCGACCCTCCCGGACGGGAGCGATGCCACGGTCGACGGCACGGTGACCCTCTCGTCGGGCGGGAGGGGCGAGGTCGTCTCCCAGGGCACCGGCTCGTCCTCCGCGTCGAAGTCTGGTGCTCCTGCGTCCGGCTCCCAGTCTGGTGGAGCGTCGTCCTCCCCGTCGGGAACGGCTGCCAGCGGCTCGTCCAGCTCAACCATCTCTGTCACGGTGTCCATCGGCGGTAGCTCGCAGAGGGTGAGCGTCGCCTCCGGCTCCACGGCGTACGCCGCCCTCCTCGCGACGGGCGCCTCGGTGAGCGCCGGTGCCAACCCCTATGGCTCGGGAACCTGGGTGTACGGCATCAACGGCCTGGCCCAGGACGCCTCGCACGGCTGGACCTATGCGGTCAACGGCTCCATGCCCTCGGTCATGAGCGACGAGTGCACCGTCCACGACGGCGACGTCGTCACGTGGAGCTACGTGTAGCGATGGCAGCCCGTTTGTCTCGCCGGCACGTGGCCTTCGAGGGGTCGCACCCCCTGGTCCCCGCGACCTGCCTCGCGGGGACGCTCCTGGTGTCGATGTTCGCCATCCAGCCGGTCCTCTCCTGCGTCTCGCTCGTCGGGGCCATCTCGTTCTCGCTCTGCTGTCTGGGCCCGCGCCTCACCGCCGAGCGACTGAGGTGGCAGCTCCCGCTCCTCGCCCTGGTGTGCCTGGCAAACCCCATCTTCGTGCGCTCCGGGGTCACCACGCTCCTGGTCGTGGGCCCCGTGGAGGTGCACGCCGAGAGCCTGGCATACGGCGCCTGCATGGGGGCGACTCTCGTCTCGACCCTGCTCTGGATCGAGTGCGCGTCGCGCGTGCTCTCGGCGGACCGCCTGCTCGGCCTGGGAGGGGGACCGCTCCCCACCGTGCAGCTCATACTCTCGATGGCGGGGCGGCTCGTCCCCCAGCTGCTGGCGCGGTCGCGCGAGGTGGGCTCAACGCTCGACGCCTGCACCGCCGGCGGGGGTCCGTCCTCCGGCGGGAAGGCCGGCCGCGTCCGGATGACCGGCGTGCTATTGGGCTGGGCGCTGGAGGACTCGGTGGAGAGGTCCGACTCCATGCGGGCCCGAGGCTGGGGCGCCATGGGCAAGAGGACCAGCTACCAGCGGGAGGCCCTGCGCGCGCGTGACGCGCTTGCCGCCGCCTGTCTCGCCCTGCTCGCGCTGGGGAGCGCCGTTCTCGCATGGAAGGCCTGTTCCGAGTGGCGCTTCTATCCGTCCATGCCCACCCTGGTCCCGTGGCTGGGGTACCTTCCCTATTGCGTGCTCGCGGCGGCGCCCACCGCGATCACCCTGGTTGACCGGGCGCGATGGGCGAGGCTGGGGTGACGATGGCGGGTCTGTGCAATGCGCTGGAGGTGCGCGACCTCTCGTTTGCCTATCCGGGAACGGATGGTGGCGAGACGGACTGGGTGCTCCGGCACGTGGGCCTGGCCGTCCCGGAGGGTGCGTTCTGCCTGCTGGTTGGGCCCACCGGCTGCGGCAAGACCACGCTCCTCAGGCTGGCGAAGCCCGAGCTGGCGCCCGTCGGGAGGCGGGAGGGTTCGATCAGCCTCTTCGGCGAGCCGCTGGACCGCATCGCCGCGGACCCCAGGGAGAGCGCACGCACCGTGGGGTACGTGTTCCAGAGCCCCGAGGGGCAGATCGTGTGCGACTCCGTGTGGCGCGAGATGGCGTTTGGGCTCGAGAGCCTGTGCGTGCCCCGCGACACAATGCGGCGCAGGGTGGCCGAGACCTGCGACTTCCTGGGCATGGGCCCCTGGTTCCGGCGCGAGTGCTCCGAGCTCTCGGGGGGCCAGCGGCAGGTGCTCGCGCTCGCCTCGGTGCTGGCGATGCGCCCCCGCCTGCTGCTGCTCGACGAGCCCACGTCCATGCTCGACCCCGTTGCAGAGCGCAACTTCGCGTCCCTGCTGTTCCGCGTCAACCGCGAACTCGGCGTGACCGTGGTGGTTGCCACGCACGACCCCCGCCCCCTCGTGGACTACGCGGACATGGCGGTCTCGATGGAGGGTGGCGCCCTCCGAGAGGTCTCGCCGGACGCGCTGCGAGATGAGCCCGACCTGGCCGAGGGGCCGCTCCCCGCCGTCACTCTTGGGGCGACCCAGGTCCAGGCGAGCGACGCGTGGTTTCGCTACGGTCGGGACGACGACTGGGTGCTGCGTGGGCTCGACCTTTCGGTTTCCGGGGGAGAGACCCGCGCCATCGTGGGTGGCAACGGCAGCGGAAAGACGACGCTCCTCTCACTTGTGGCGGGCGTGGGACGTCCCCAGCGGGGACGCGTGCGCAATTGGCTCCGCGGCAGCCAGGTGCTGCTGCCACAGAACCCAAAGGCGCTCCTGTCGCAGCAGAGCGTGCTGGAGGAGCTGATGGAGTGGTCCCGCAACGTGGGCTACGGTCGCGACGAGGCGGTGGACGCGCTCGACAAGATGGGCATGGGAGAGGAGCTCCTCCCACGGCATCCCTACGACCTCTCTGGGGGACAGCAGCAGCTGCTTGCCTACGCCAAGCTCGCGCTCGCGCACCCCGCGCTCATGCTGCTGGACGAGCCGACCAAGGGGCTCGACCTCGCCGCAAGAAGGTCCCTCGCCCGTGCGCTCAGGGAGGAGCGGGGGCGAGGGACCACGGTCCTGCTCTCGACGCACGACCTCGCGTTCGTGCGGGCGGTCGCGGATTCGGTGACGCTGCTGTTCGACGGCCAGGAGGCTTGCACGCAGGCTACGGGGGAGTACTTTGCGCAGTCGTGGCTGTGAGCCGCGACGACGGGCGCTGCCCCTCTCGCCCGGTTACTCCAGGGTGAGGAACGGCTCCTCCTCGCCTTCCTCCTCATCCGAGTCGTCGTCTGCCTGGGCGTCTCCGCTCTGCCAACTGTAGGCCTCCGCCGCCTCTGCCGAGTCCTCGGTGGGAAGTACGGCGCTCACCATGCTCAGCCCGTCCACGGCGGGAACGATCTTGGTCCATTGGGTCAGCAGCGGCTCGGTGGGGATCTGCTCCAGCTCGATCAGGGAGTCCAGGTAGATCTCGCCCGCGCCGTCCAGGAGGTCGGACTTGGACCTCACGTCCTCAAACATCTCCGCCATCTTCGAGAGCGCGTCCTCGGGGTCGTCCGCCTGCACTATCACGGGCATCAGGCAGTAGTTCTCAGCCGAGTCGTTGGCATCGTCGTAGTTGAAGTTCCCAATGTAGAACATGGTGCCCCTCCCCGATCGCACGGTTGCTTGGTTTTGCCTGTCCCCAATGTATCGCTCGCGCGGCCGCATCCCCGCACCGCTCTGGCGGGCGGTCGACGTTTGGTGGCGGCGGACGGCATTGCCGGGGAGGGGGACATGCGACACTATGGGGGAACGGAACCGACGGGGTGAGAGGGGAGGAGCTCGTGGCGCGACGGATGCGTGGCAGCGGGGAGGCGGTCGGCCTGCCCGTAGTCGTGGAGGTGCTCGCCCTGGTTGCGGTGCCCGTCTCGATGGCGGTCTGCGCCGTCCTGGACGTGGAGGCAACCGCCGTGCTCACGCTCCTCGTCACGACGCTCGCGGTCCTGCTCATGTTTGCGAGCTACGAGGCGTCGAGGCCAACGCTACGGCAGCTCATGCCCACCGTGGTCCTGGGGTCCGTGGCCGCCGTGGGGCGGGTGCTCTTTGCCCCGATCCCCGACGTCAAGCCCGTCTCTGCCATCGCCATCGTCGCTGGCTCGGTGCTGGGCAGGCGCAGCGGTTTCATGGTGGGGGCGCTCGCGGCCCTTGCCTCCAACGTCTTCTTTGGGCAGGGTGCGTGGACCCCGTGGCAGATGTACGCCTGGGGCCTGGTGGGCTACCTCGCCGGCGTGCTGTCCGACCACGGCGCGCTCCGCAGGGGCTGGGTCCTCTACGCCTACGGGTTCGCGAGCGCCCTGCTGTACGGGCTGCTGCTCAACGGCTGGTACTGCCTGGGCTTCGTGCGCCCCCTCACCTGGCAGGGGGTGCTGCTCGCCTACGGTGCGGGACTGCCGCTCGACGTGGTCCACGGCGTTGCGACGGTCGCGTTTCTCGTCGCGATCTGGGTCCCTTGGAGGAGGTCCATACAAAGGGTCGTCGCAAAGTACGGGCTCGACCCGCGCGAGCGCAGGGCGTCGTCCGCGGAGGGAGAGGGATAGGTGAGGGGGAACATGGCACGTCACATGCGTCAAACGCATCAGAATGCGCCGGGGAGAAGGGATGGGCGTCGCCGCCGGTGGCTCGTCCCGCTGGCAGTGGTCGCGATTGCTGCTGTGGCGGTCGTCGTCGCCCTGCAGGCGCGCGGGTGCGGCGGAAACGGCGCGGCTCCGGCATCCGAGGGTGGCACGGAGGCTTCGTCCAAGGCGTCGGCGCCCGACTTGCAGGTGACCTCCGACAGCTCGTCGATGTCGTCGCTCGACCAGAGCTCGCTTGCCGGCATGATCCAGGCGGGCGAGGTGTCGTCGATTCGCCTTGTGGGCGACTCCATCACCGCCGGCTACGGCTGCGACGGGTACGACCAGGCGGCCACCACCCAGGTCGTGGCATACTCCGGCTCGCTCGGCACCTACTACGAGACGCCCGAGAGCGTGCGGTGCTGGGCAAACGACTTCCGCGAGTGGGCCACCGCGCACGGCGTGGGCACCTTCGTGAACGCGGGCGTGAGCGGCTTTCGCATGCAGTACCTGGCCGAGGAGCCCGACGCCTGGCTGGGTGACGGCGCCGACGTGATCGTGGTGATGCTGGGGACCAACGACGCCGCCAAGGAGCCCGTCTCGTCGTTCCGCGAGTACGCCACCCAGGCCCTCGCGGCGGCTGCGTCCAAGTGCAGGCACCTCGTGGTGGTCTCGCCGCCCAACAACCAGAGGACCGACGCCACCAACCTGTATGGCATGGACCAGATTGACCAGGCTCTTACCCAGATCTGCGAGGAGCAGGGGTACGAGCACGTGTCGCTCTACGACGCCCTGCAGGTGGGTACCAGCGACTTCAACGCCGACCAGTGCCACCCCACCACCTCGGGGTCGGACAAGCTGTGGGCGGCGCTGGAGGAGAGGCTCAACCTCACCAAGGTCGCGGCCTCGTAGCGTCGGGTTTGCGGGAGACCCGAAAAGTAAGTGCTTGACTTGAAGAGACGCGGATGATAGGCCTTCTTGCCCAGCGCGGGCGCGTATAGTAACATCATTGCGTTTGTTCCGTCACTCGAAGGAGACATGCATGTCCGGACACTCTAAGTGGGCTACCACCAAGCATAAGAAGGCTGCGATCGACGCGAAGCGCTCTGCGCTCTTCTCCAAGATGTCGCGCAACATCACCGTTGCCGCTCGCGTTGGCGGGGACCCGCTCCCCGAGAACAACGCGACGCTTGCCGCCGCCATCGCCCGCGCCCGCATGGTCTCCATGCCCAACGCCAAGATCAAGGCAGCCATCGACAAGGCGTTTGGCGCCGGTGCCGACGCCGCCGTGTACAAGGAGGTCACCTACGAGGGCTACGGCCCCGCGGGCGTTGCCCTGTACGTGGAGTGCCTGACCGACAACCTCAACCGCACTGCGGCCGACGTCCGCTCCGCGTTCACGCACGCGGGTGGCAACCTGGGCACCTCCGGCTCCGTCGCGTTCCAGTTTGAGCGCAAGGGCTCCATCGCAGTGGAGAAGGTCATCCACAGCGACGACAAGAAGGTTCCCGACAAGGACAACGCCACCGACGAGGACGAGTTCATGATGGCCGTCGCCGAGGCCGAGGGCGAGGACTACGAGGATGCCGGCGACCAGTGGATCGTCTACACCGCGTACGACAAGATGAACGACGTGGTGAAGGGCCTGGAGGACCAGGGCATCGAGGTCAAGGGCTCCGAGCTCACGATGGTCCCCACCACCCCCACGCAGCTCGAGCTCAACGACGCCAAGAAGGTCCAGCGTCTCATCGACCGCCTGGAGGAGCTGGACGACGTCCAGAACGTCTACAGCACCATGAGCGTGTCCGACGAGGTCGCCGAGCAGCTCGACGAGGACTAGGGTTCATCGGGCGCGACTTTGTGCGCACGAAATTGAGGTAGATCAGGGCGGTGGCCTTCGGGTCGCCGCCCTGTCACAAGGAGGGACCGTTTGAGGCAGGACATGACCCAGGCAGAGGCGGAGGAGGTCCTCGGCCTCCCCGAGCGCTACGACCAGGGGGAGCTCCGCAGACACCTCACGCAGCTAGCCCGTCGCTTCCACCCCGACAACGCGGAGCGCAACGGCATCCCCGCGAGCGAGGCGCAGGAGCAGATGACGCGGGTCAACAAGGCCTATGCCACGCTCAAGCCCCTGTTCGATAGTGGCGTCAAAGTCGTGCACCGCGACCTCGTGGGAGCTGACCCCTCGCGCGGGGACGGCGTGCACTTCTCGCCCACGGGGGAGAGGGTCGCTCGCACCCAGGTCGATGACAGCCTCTTCTGGGACCAGGACGGCAACGCGCGCGGCAGCTCCGCCGTGGGGAGGGCCGACGCCGCCGCCGACGCGCAGGGGCACGATCTGAGGCGCGTCCTTCTCGGCCCGGTCCTCCTACGCCTTGTCCTGGTGGCGCTGTTCGCCCTGCTGTGGTGGAGGACATTCCCGCTCCTGGGGTCCGGGACGCCCGGGCACCAGGAGATTCCCGGCTTGGACCCCCTGGCGTGGGCGCACCTCTCCGCTGCTGCGATCTACCCCACCTACCTGCTTGCCTACGAGGCCCTTACAGGCAATGTGTCGTCCGCCCTGCGAGAGGCAATCAACGGACTCGTGAGCTACCAGACCAGGGTCCACGTGGACATCCGGCGCAAGGGCGCGTACCGCTCCGCGCTCTCGACCCTGGTCGAGACCCAGCTGTACGGCATCCTGGTTCTGCCGCTCGCCCTCTGGCTGGTGGGGACGGGGCTCTCGCAGCCGGAGGGCCCGGCGCACGTCGTGCTCCTGGTCGCGGGCGCGGTCGTCGCCGTGGACGTGCTCCTCTCTACGCTGGGGAGCGGCATCGCCTCGTCCCTCTCCCATGCGCTGGGCGCCGCGATCGAGCGCCGCTACGTGGTTGCGAGGATGGCTCTGCTCAAGCGCTGTGGGCAATGGGAGACGGACCCGGACGAGCCGGCAGCCAGCGGTCCCGCCGGGAAGCACGCCGTCCGATAGGTTGATGCGGCGACGACGAGGTTGCCCGTGGCCGGAGTCCGCCTGGCCACCCAGGGGGCCTGGTCTTGGCTGCAAACTCCCAAAATGAGCACTCACATCGGGCTTCCCCTGCCACTCGCTGAGGCCCAAGGGGTCACCTGGTCCTTTCAACTGCGCAAACGTAAGATCAGATAGATTGTCGAAAGGAGATTGCCCCAGCGAAAACGCGCATATCCGGCTTCCAGGCCTGCGGCTCCGCGTCCCTGCTGCTCGCGGACCGCAATGGTTGGGTCCATGTCAGAGAGCACGTCCAACGTGTACACGCGGGACGCACTTTCTGGCGGCACTGAGGCCTGAATGCCCCACCAACTGGGGGAACACTGTGCTACGACGGACCTTTGTCAGAAACCACGTACCGTGTGTACACACGGGATGGGTTTTCTGGCATCCGTCCACCCGCGAGGGATGGTCCTGCCTACAGTCACGCCCCGTGTGTACACACGGGATGCACTTTCTGGCGACGCCCTGACGTCAACGGGTCGCGCGGATGGGCCCCGGGGCAAGCCCACCCCGATGACTGCCCCGTTCAACCTGGCCAGCCTTCTCCCATTCCTTGACTTCAGATGGCTTACCAGCTGGCGTTGGAATGGGATTGTAGGAGATTGGGCTTCGTGTTCACGATGAAGGTCATCTCTACCGTTCGCCTGACCCTGCGGGTTGGCAGACACGGGAGGGCGTCACACGGCACACATGGCAGAACTCGTGGCGGTGGAGTTGGTGGCTCCCCTTAGGGGTATCCTTTATGGGTATGAGCGCGACCGGTGCGATTGGTCCGCGCGCGTACGAGGTTGTCCCAGGCGGATCCGGAGGTCGAGGGAATGGGTATCTTCAAGCGTCTCTGCCTGCTCGTGTTTGGAGTTGCGGGACTGGCGGCGCTCGCTGCCCTCTGCCTGCCGTGGGTTGGCCCATGGACGGTGGAGGCGGCTTCTCTCATCAACGAGGACTGGTACTTTCAGATACTCCAGGTTCTGGTTCTGATCACGGGAGTGGGGCTGCTCGTGTGCCTGCTCCGCGCGCTCTTCACGCGCAATCGCAAGACGGTCACGGTCTCGCGCGAGGGCGGCGACCAAATCACGGTCACGCGCGACGCCATAGCCTCGCAGGCGCGCCACGTGGTTGAGGACGACGGCAGGTTCGTTGCCAAGAGGGTGCGCGTGAAGGCAAAGAAGCGCGGTCACGTGCGCGTGTCGGTTCGCATCCAGCCAACTCGCACGGTCGACGTTGTCGCAGCGGGCGGCGAGTTGCACGACAGGCTCGTCTCGGGCCTGATGACCGTCTGCGGCGACAACGTGGATTCCGTGGGCATCGAGTTTCTGGAGGCGGACGAGTACGAGGGCGAGGAGGTCGAGCCATTGGCGACGGACACTTCGTTTCAGCCGGCGGCGGGCGACCCGACACCCACCATCGGGCAGGAGTCAGGCACCTCGGGAGAGGAGCCCACGCAGGTTCGTCCGGAGCCCGCGCCGGAGCCGACGGGAGAGATCGTGGTCCCCATGGGCAGGGCGGACCGCGGTGGTGACGAGGACGGGATGGGAGGGGAGCAGTGATGTCAGAGACTGGTCCCAGGCTCAGCGTTGAGGAGGCCCGACCGGACGAGGAGGCGCCCCACGCGGATGTGCCTGCGGGTGCGGGGAAGCCTCGGCGGGAATCCGCGGGCGAGACGGACGCCACCACGGGGAAGGACGCTCCCAAGTCGTCCCCGCGCGACTTCGCGGTTGCGGCACGCAGCTGGTTTAGGCAGAGCTTCCCGGGACACGAGCACGCGGTGTTCGGCGGCATCTGCGGCCTGGTGGTGGCCATCCTGGTGTTCGCCATCGGGTTTTGGAAGACGCTCTTCATCGTGATCTGCGTGCTCGTTGGCGTGGCGATTGGCCAGTACGCCGACGGCAACACCACGGTGGTCGGGGCAATTAGCAGGTTCTTCTCAGATAACAGGTAGTGCGCCTGCGGGCGCCGCACATACCCACGGGAGGGGTCCACATGGCTGAAGACAAGAACACGGTCGCCGCGAAGGGCGATGCGGCCGAGGAGGTCCTTCGCGACGAGGCGCTGCCCACCGACGCGACCGCGTCGGACGGGACGGCGGGCGACTCGGGGGAGCACGGCGTTGACATCGTCTCGCGCGACCCCGAGGGTGACGAGGACCTTGACTCGGAGGACTCGCTCACCTTCTCCAACGGCGTCATCGAGAAGATCGTCGCCATCGCGATGCGCGACGTCCCCGGTGTCATCGGCATGAAGGGCGGCTGGCTCAACCGCGTGCAGGACGCCTTTGGCGCCACGGACCCCCGCAAGGGCGTCACCGTGGAGGTCACTCCGGACTCGGCGGTCAAGGTCAACATCTCGGTCCTCATGGAGTACGGCGCCTATGCGCCCAAGGTCTTCGAAGACGTCAAGCGTACCGTGGTCAAGCAGGTCACGGGCATGACGGGGCTGGAGGTCGCGGGCGTCAACCTTAGGATCGAGGACGTCCTCACGCCCGAGGAGTACGAGCAGGGCAAGCACGAGGAGCAGGGCGTCTCCACCGCTGGCGACGAGGCGGACGCCAAACCGCAGGCAGACGGAGAGTAGCATGGGGCTGAGAAGCGCCGTCGCAACCGGGGCGGGCAGGTTCACCCACTGGGCGCTGGGGAGCGTGCTGCACCGCAGCGCCTCGCAGCTGCCGGGCAGGGTCGCCCTCGCTATCGATCCCGGTCTTATGGGCGAGCTCGCCGGCAAGCTCCGGTGCGGCTCCATCGTGGTGTGCGGCACCAACGGCAAGACCACCACCAACAACGTGCTGGCATCTGCGGTGGAGGCGGCGGGCAACTCCGTCCTCTGCAACCGCGTGGGTGCCAACATGGCCCCGGGGGTCACCTCGGCGCTCCTTCCCGGGTCGTCGGCTGACTGGGCGGTGATGGAGGCGGACGAGCTCTCCACCATCGACATCCTCCCGGCGCTCAAGCCCACGTATCTGGTCCTCCTCAACCTCTTTCGCGACCAGCTGGACCGTGCGGGCGAGATTGACCGCGTGCAGGACACCATCGTGCGTGCGCTGGCGGCTTCGCCCAATACCACGCTCGTTGTCGACGGCGACGACCCGCTGTGCGTTGGGGTCGCCTATCGGGCTGCTGCCGCGGGGACCAAGGTCCTCGCGTTTGGCATAGGGGAGGACCTGCACCAGCGGCCCGACCGCGTGCCCGAGGCCCGCTTCTGCCAGCGCTGCGGCGCCGAGCTTGAGTACGACTACCGCAGCTACGCGCAGCTTGGATCGTTCCGGTGCCCCAACGGCGACTTCCAGCGCCCGGAGCTCGACTTTGTGGCAACGGGCGTCAAGGCGGACCGCACGGGCGTCTCGTTTGACGTAACGCGCAGGGGAGAGAAGGCGCCCGTTAGGGTCTCCGCCAACTTCGGTGGCATCTACATGGTCTACAACCTGCTTGCGGCCTACGCGGCGGCGTCGCTCGCCGGCGTGGACGCGCAGACGTTCCAGCGGGCCCTTGACGACTACCACCCGCAGAACGGCCGCCTGCAGCACTTCCAGATTGGCGGCAGGGAGGTCGTGCTCAACCTGGCCAAGAACCCCACCGGCCTCAACCAGAACATCAGCCTGATGGAGGAGGACCCGCGCGAGAAGGGCGTCTTCATCCTGGTGAACGACCACCCCAACGACGGCACGGACGTCTCGTGGATCTGGGACGTGGACTTCGAGAGGCTCGTGGGACGCCCCGGGCTCAGGGTCTTTGCGGGTGGCACGCGAGCCGGCGACGTCCAGGTGCGCCTGAAGTACGCGGGCATCGACGCATCCATCGCGCGCTCCGTGGCGGAGGCGCTGGGCAGGATGGGCGACATCCCCACCTCGCACCCGCTGTACGTGCTCACAAACTACTCGGCGCTCTTCCCCACCAAGGCCGAGCTCGAGAGACTGGGGGGCAAGGATGCCTAGCGCTGAGGTCACAAGGGCAGACGCCACAAGAGGCGCATCGAGCGGGCGCAGGGTCCGCATCGCGCACCTGTACCCCGAGCTCCTCAACCTCTACGGTGACTCGGGCAACATCCTGGTGCTGCGCAAGCGCCTGGAGTGGCGTGGGCTCGGCGCCGACGTGATGGAGGTCCACGTGGACGACACCCCGTCCTTCTCCAACGTGGACCTGGTGTTCATTGGGGGCGGGACCGACCGCGAGCAGAGGATCGTGTGCGAGAAGCTCCTGGGTGTGCGCAACGAGCTCGCAGCGTTTGTGGAGGACGGCGGCGTGCTCGCAGCCGTGTGCGGCGGCTACCAGCTGCTGGGCGAGAGCTACGCCATGGGGGACGAGAAGCTCCCTGGCCTCTCGCTCGTCGACCTCCGCACCGAGCGGGGGACTCCGCGACTGATTGGCAACGTTGCGGTCAAGAGCCGCATCTGCCCCCACGTCATCGTGGGCTACGAGAACCACGGCGGGCGCACCTACCTGGGCGACGGCGTGGAGCCGCTCGGGCGCGTCGCGTACGGAAACGGGAACGACGGCACCTCGGGGTTCGAGGGCTGCCTGTACAAGAACGTCGTGGGCACCTACGTGCACGGGCCGCTGCTCCCCAAGAACCCGGGCGTGGCGGACTACCTGCTGTCGCGCGCGCTGGAGCGCAGGTACGGGGACGGCTCGCTCGAGCCTCTCGACGACACGGAGGAGCTTGCGGCAAACCAGGCGATGTACGATCGGATGATGAGCGGGGACATCGAGACGCAGTAGGGCAAGGAGGACCAGGATGGCAAAGGTTATCGTTTTCGGCAGCCTCAACATGGACATCTCAGTCGAGTGCGACGACTTCCCCAAGAGGGGGGAGACCATCACGGGAGGGGGCCTTCTCATGACCCCCGGCGGCAAGGGCACCTGCCAGGCCGTTGAGTGTGCCCGCATGGGCGCCGACACCTTCATGGTGGGCAAGGTGGGAGACGACCAGTACGGCCGCCAGATCGTCGCCGCGCTCACGAAGCACGGCGTCTCTCCCATGAACGTCAGCATCACGCGCCGCGCCGCGACGGGCGTCGCCCTGATCACGCGTGCCAAGGGGGACAAGACCATCGTCACCGATCCCGGCGCCAACTACAAGATGACCTACGCCGAGGTCCGAGCCGCCATCCACGGGCTTGGCCAGCGCGGGAACATCTTCCTTGCCCAGCTGGGCTGCGACCCCGACGCCACGTTCGAGTCCATCAAGTGCGCCAAGCGCAACGAGCTGTACACGGTGCTCAACGCGTCCCCCGTGCAGTCGCTGCCGCTCGACCTGTACCCCTCGCTCGACCTCCTGTGCGTCAACGCGACCGAGTGCCGTTCCATCTGCGGAATCGCGCCGATGAACGATGGCTCGATCAAGGAGGCGATCGACTGGTTTGGCGAGCGCGGCGTGGGCAGCACGGTCATCACGCTGGGCTCGCAGGGCTCCGCGACTGTGATCGACGGCAAGCTGGTCAAGGTTCCCGCCTATCACGTCTCGGTTGTCGACACCACCGCGGCGGGAGACGCCTACGTGGGCGAGCTGGTCGCGCACCTCGCCTTTGACGGCACCCTCGAGGAGTCCATGAAGTACGCCTCCGCGGCGGCAGCCATCTGCATCACCCGCGTTGGGGCGCAGGAGACCATGCCTCGCTGGGATGAGGTCGAGGAGTTCGTCAAGATGCGCGAGCAGGCGTAGTCCTCGGTCTCGTGGCGTCGTCGCAGGGGAAGATAGGGTACTTCGAGTGGGCCAGGGCGCTTGGCGCCCTGGCCATCGTTGCGTTGCACGTGCAGGTCGCGTGCGCGCTGTCACAGTCCCTCTCGGACGCCCATGCCACGTCCCTGTTCGTGGAGGCGGAGATCCTTGTCCCCCTCACGCGCTGGGCGGTCCCGGTGTTCTTCATGATCTCGGGTGCCTTGTTGCTCGATCCGGAGCGGCAGATGGGGTGGCGCAAGGTCGGGAGGCACGTGTGGCGCCTCGCCCTCGTGCTCCTCACCTTTGGCCTTGCCTTCTGCCTCATGGAGCAGGCCTTCGACGACCACGCCCTGGGGCTTGCCCAGCTGGGCGCCGCCGTGGTCGCTCTTCTCTCGGGTGACACCTGGGATCACCTTTGGTTCCTGTACGCCCTCATCGACCTTTACCTCCTGACCCCGCTGGTGAGGCCGTTCGTCGCGGGAGCCTCCAGGAGGGAGCTCGGCTGGGTGATCGTGGGGCTGTGGGCCATGCACTGCGTGGTCCACACCGTGAACGTGCTGAGCGGAGAGTACTTCGTGTACCTCTCCTCGCTGCCGTACGCGCTCGTCTACTACCTGGCAGGATACTGGCTTCACCGCTATGGCCGGCTGAGTCGTGGCGTCGTGGCAGCTGGTCTCGTCTCTGTTGTGGCCTGCATGGTGCTCTACGCGCTGCCCGACGATGCGGGTGCCGGGGTCGTGCTGCCCGAGCATGCCTTCATGCTGCCCTATGCGGCGATGGTGTTTCTCGCACTCAAGCGCTGGCTCGACCGTCCCGTGGAGACGCACCCGGTCGTGGCCCTGCTGGCAGACTACAGCTTTGGCATCTACGTTATCCACCCGCTGTTCGGGCATGTGATCATCCTGCTGGGGCATCCCATGGAGTGGCCGTTTCCGCTGGTGCAGGTCGCGATCTTCGTGACCGGCGTCCTGGGCTCGATCGCAATCACGTGGCTCGTACGTCGCATCCCGCTCTTCAGGGGAAAGATCTAACGGGTTCGGCCCTCGCTCCTCATGAGCGCGGTCGGCCCCAGCTTGGTGGGCTCGGACCAGCCGTGCGGGCAATGCCCCCTGACGACCCACCGAGGCGAGGGCTCGTATCCAATCGTCAGCCGGAGGGTCTTCAAGGTAAAAGAAGGGGAGGGTGCGTCCCCGACGAGACGGGTAGACCTCGCATGCATCGGTGACTCCTCATGCCAGAAAGTCCATCTCGTGTGTACACGCGGTACGTGATTTCTGACATGGGATATTCTTCAGCGGCGCGTTGCCCCTTATGGAGTCGCATCTGGACTGCGTCCTTGTCAAAAAGCGCACCCCATGTGTACACGCTCTGCGGGATTGATGACAGGATTATCCCTCCAGACCCTCTTGATGTCAGAAAGTTCGTCCCGTGTGTACACACACCACGAGGTTTCTGACGGAGGTCCTTCCTTCCATTGTGTTGTCCCTGTTGGTGAGACGTCGGGGATACTGACGCTGTCAGAAAGTCTCTCCCGCGTGTACACACGGCATGCGGTTTCCGACAGGGGGTCATACCGTTGCGGGTCTCCGACAGCAGCAGCTCGGAATCGCCATTCGGAAGACGCCCTGGATGTCCTAGCACGTGCGGCCTGCCCTCGCATCGGAGCACCGGAATCCCTGCCGCGGATTGCAGGGGCGTGTTATCCTGCCCTGCCCCCTTCCATCCCCTCAATGGGCCCTTTCGCAGACGTTCGCCCGCCAAAGAGAACATTGGGCTCTAGCCTCGGCGCGGAGCGAAGGGCTCCGAGGTCAAAGAGAGGAAAGGGACATGTTCCCGCAGCCGAGACCAGTGGATTGTGACCACTGCCCTCCTCTGAGCTCTTCTGGATGGTCTTGGTCTGGTGCCAAGGCGTGAACCATGGCAACGGAAGCCCGATGTGAGTGCTTACTTCGGGAGTTTGCTGCCATGGATTGGGGGGATGGCATCTCCGCTGGCCCCTCTTAACTGGGAAAGCGTCAATCTGTCCCGGTTCCTGGGGGCTGCCCTGCGGGAAAGTGCTCACTTCGGGAGTTTGCTGCTGATAACGTTCAGCGATTGATATGTTGCCAACTGCGGAAACGCAGAGGCCCCGACCATTGCTCCCAGGGGAAGGTGCTCACGCGAGGCTTTCTGCGCCATGGGGAAGCGAGACAACAGAGTGGGCGTTTACTCTCAACTCTCCAATTCGGACGTGAGCTTGATCGAGCCCCGGTTTGCCAGCCCGGCAAAGTCGCCGTTGAGCCAGCGCTGCGACTCTCCCCGTCCCAGCACGAGGGGCATGCGGTTGTGCACCGGGAACACCGTTGAGTTGGGAACCGTGGTGACCACGGAGAACCGGTCCTCCGTCCGCACGCAGGCCATAAGGAACACGGGGTGCCCGTCTAGGCGAAAGAGGACCTGCCTCCTGCTCTTGCGACCCTTCCCTCCGGGCGCATCTCCCTTCCGTGCGGGAGCGTTGGGCTGGGTCCACGACTCGTAGAACCCGTGCACGGGGACGAGGCACCGCCCCTCTGTCATTGGGCCCGCCCACATGCCGCGGCCGGCGCGCGTCTGCTCCAGGGCGGTCTCGAGGCGGGTGTTGAACACGAGTCCGTCTCGTCCGGGAAGCGCGAAGCCCCAGGTGAGAAGTGTCGGCTCCAGCTCCCCGCCCTTACCCGGAACCAGGAGTGGCAGCTGCGTGCCGGGATAGGCGTCGGGGGTTCGCGTGGGCTGGCTGGGTGCACTCGCCCTACCGCCCTCCCGCAGCTCCTCACAGATCCTGCGCACCTCGTCCATGGTGAGGGGGTTCATGCGGTGGCACATGCGCGTCTCCCTTCGCTCGTCGCCACCATCGTACGACGTCGCGTCACAGGGCGTCGCAACGGCCCCATGGATGACCCTCGGCAACCATCCTTAAACACTTACGAACTCGAATGTTGGTTAGTATGCTCGCTGGAGCAGCTGGTCTCGTGGGCGCACCGCATCCACGACGCCCTTGCCGCGGCGGGGGCCTTCCTCGCCCGCAACTGGACGTCTCACCCCATGGTCGTGGTGGACGGCCTGGGCGACGAGTTCCTTGAGAGCGTGCGCGACGGCAACCAGGTCGAGGTGCGCGAGGACGGCACGGTCGTGGTCAGGGGGTAGCCCCTCCTCCAGCCCTCAGTTGACACGCCCGTCTCGCCTCCGTATCGTTTTGCGAGAAATCATCCGAACTCGTATCAACGGAGCGTGAGATGGGCGTGGGCGCCAATGGAGGTCGCGCGGGCTGCACCGTGCGCGACCTCGACTGCATCTATAGGGAGACGGACAAGCTCTACTATCGGTTCGCGCGCAGCTGCGGGCTCTCGGAGTCTGCGTACTGGGTGCTGTACGGCGTGGTTGTGGGAGGGGGCAGCGCCTCGGTTCGCAGCCTCGTGGAGGACCTGTCGATCCGGCCCCAGACAGCCAACTCGGCTCTGCGCTCGCTTGAGTCAAAAGGCCTCGTGAGCCTGGAATTTGAGCCGGGAAGCAGGAAGAACAAGGTCGCCCTCCTCACCGATGCCGGCCGAGCCTTCTCGGCAGAGCGCGTTGAGCCCGCCCTTGCTGCGGAGCAGCGTGCGTTCGAGAGGCTCGCGGAGAGGGACCGCTCGGAGCTCGTCCGCCTGGTGGGGGAGTTCGCCGCGGCGGTGTCGGACGAGTTCGACGCCCTAGGGGAGGTCGATGCCCGATGAGCGCGGGGGAGAGGGACGTGGAGGCGGAGGTCGCAACCGCCTCCATCGGCCGCGAGGGCAGGAGGGCGGCACTCGCGCTGTTCCGCGAGCTGGTTGCCCCGTACAAGTGGCTCGTCGCCGGCATGGTGGTCACGCTGCTCTGCGACATCGTGGGCATGCTGTACATCCCCACCGAGCTCGCGGCGCTCGTGAACACCGCCATCGCGGCTCGTGACGCCGACGCCCTGGCGGGGCATGGGGTCTCCATGCTCGTCGCCGCCGTCGTGGGGTCGGGCGGCTGCATTGCCTCCTACTACCTGGCATCCAAGTTTGCCGCCAACGTGGGCAGGGACCTGCGCGTGAGGGTGTACCAGAAGTCGCTCGAGCTCGCACACTCGGACTTCGAGCAGTTTGGCACGGGGTCCATGATCACGCGCACGCTCTCGGACGCCAACGTGGTGCAGCAGATGCTGCTCATGGGGTTCATCATGATGGGGCCGGTCCCCGTCACGTGCGTGGTGGCGATCCTGCTCGCCTTTGGCGTCGACCCCGTGATGGGCCGTCTCCTGGTGGCTGTCACCCTCGTGATCCTGGTGATCTTTGGGCTGGCGGTGTGGAGGTCCGCCCCCATCTTCGTGATGCTGCAGTCGTTCATCGACCGCATGAACGTGCGCCTGCGAGAGTACATCACGGGCGTGCGCGTCATCCGTGCCTTTGGGAGGGAGTCGCGCGAACGCGAGCGGCTCGACTCCACCTTCGAGTCGTATGCGGACCGTGCCATCCGGGTGAATCTGGTCTTCTCCACCTGCGACTGCGCCACGTTCTTCCTCATGAACGTGGTCGAGTCCACCATCCTGTGGGTTGGCGCCGACCGGGTGGGGGCGCACGCCATGCAGATAGGCTCCATCTCGGCGCTCATCGAGTACGCCATGCTCATCATGTTCTTCATGATGATGGCGCAGTTCGCGATCCTGCAGATGCCACGCGGCCTTGCCTGCCTGTCCCGTGCCGCCCAGGTCCTCTCGGCAACGCCCGTGATCCTGGATCCGGAAGTCCCGGCAGAGCTGCCGTCTGGTGATGACGTTCCGGCGGAGGTCGCCCGCTTTGACCACGTCAGCTTCCGCTTTGGCGACGCGGACGAGGACACCCTGCACAATCTGGACTTCGCGCTCCGGAGGGGCGAGGTCACCGCGGTCATCGGCAACACCGGCTCCGGCAAGTCGACCATCGCCAAGATGCTCCTGCGCTTCCACGACGCCACGGGTGGCAGGCTGCTGTTCCTGGGCAGGGACGTGCGAGACGTGTCGCAGCACGAGCTGAGGGACCGCATCTCGTACGTTCCGCAGCGAGCGTGGCTGTTCTCGGGCACCATCGCCCAGAACCTGCGTGACGGGGACACCAAGGCGACGGACGAGCGGCTGTGGCACGCCCTGGACGTGGCCCAGGCGTCGTTTGTGCACGAGCTCCCGGATGGGCTGGACGCCCGCGTGTCGCAGGGAGGCACCAACTTCTCGGGCGGCCAGCGGCAGCGCCTGGCGATCGCCCGCGCTCTGGTGCGCAAGGCCGACCTGTACGTGTTCGACGACTCGTTCTCGGCGCTCGACTTCAAGACGGACGCGGCGCTGAGGCACGCCCTCTCGGGCGAGCTGGAAGGGGCGGCGACGCTGCTCATCGCCCAGCGGGTGAGTACGATCCGCGGCGCCGACCAGATCGTTGTTCTGGACGAGGGCCGCCTGGCGGGCGTGGGCAAGCACGACGAGCTGGTAAGGACATGTCCGACATACCGGGCAATCGTGGAGTCGCAGCAGATGGAGGGGGGCGAGGCAGATGGCGAGTGACGAGAGGGACAAGGCAGCCGCGCTGCGGAAGGCACCCGACGGCATCGAGGGCGAGCGGGTCGGCGCCGCTCCCGCCGATGGGGGCGCGGAGGGCGACTCCGAGGTTCCCTCGGACGCCATGGGGACGGCGCGCCGCCTGTGGGAGAGCGCCCGGGGCATCCGCTGGAGGCTCGTGGTGTCCGCCATTGCGACGGTGCTGTACGTTGCGTTTAGCCTCGCTGCGCCCGCCTACAGCGCCTACGTGGTCGACCTGGTGTGGAGGAACGTGCAGGAGTCCTTTGCCCAGGGCAGGGACTACGTGGTGACCATGGAGAACGGCGGCAGGCAGATCCTGACGTTCTTCTCCCTCTGGACCGTGTCGTGGGCCTTCTACAGCGTGCAGTCCTTCGTGATGTCGAGCTTTGCGGAGAGGCTCAACCTCCGCCTTCGCGGGCTCATCTCGGCCAAGCTGGGACGCCTGCCGCTCTCGTACTACGACCGCCACCAACCTGGTGACACCATCAGCCGCGCCACCAACGACCTGGACAAGGTGTCCGAGGTGCTGCAGCGCGGCGTGATGCAGCTGATCATCTCGGCCGTCACGCTCGTGGGCGCCGTCGTGATGATGGCCAGGTACAGCGTGGTGCTTACCCTGGTGTTCTGCTGCTTTGCGGCGGCGTCCGCCCTCCTCACCAAGGTCGTCGCGGCGCGCACGCTCTCCATCGCGTCACGGCGCCAGGAGGCGCTGGGGACCCTTACGGGCAAGGTGGAGGAGGCGTACAGCGGCCGTGCGGTGATCAAGGCGTTTGGCCGGGAGGGCGACAGCCTGGACGACATCCGCGCCTGCTCGGAGGACCTCGCACGTACGAGCGCCCAGGCGGACTTCGTGACCAACGCCATCAGCCCCGCCATCCGCTTTCTCACGCGGCTGTGCCAGGTGGTCGTGGGCCTGATGGCGGGGTCCATGCTCATCGCCGGAAGGCTCTCGGTCGGCGTGTTCCAGGCCTTCTTTCAGTACGTGACTCAGGCAACCGAGCCGCTCACGCAGCTCTCGCTCACGGTGAACATGCTGCAGGGGGCGCTTGCAGCCGCTGAGCGCGTGTTTGCCCTGCTGGACGAGGACGAGGTCGAGCCCGACCCGGCGGAGCCCGAGCTCCCGGCGAGCCCCGTCCGCGGCAGGGTCGCCTTCGAGCACGTTCGCTTTGGCTACTCGCCCGATCGCCCGCTCATGCGCGATGTCTCGTTTGTGGCGGAGCCGGGGCAGAAGGTCGCGATTGTGGGCGCCACGGGCGCCGGCAAGACCACCCTCGTCAACCTGCTCATGCGATTCTACGAGGTGGATGGCGGCCGAATCACCATCGACGGCGTGGACACCCGGCGTATGGCCCGCTCCGACCTGCGCGCCCAGTTTGGCATGGTCCTGCAGGACAGCTGGCTGTTCGAGGGGACCATAGAACAGAACATCGCGTACGGCAGGCCCGGTGCCACGCACGACGAGGTCGTGGCGGCGGCAAAGGCGGCGCACGTGGACTTCTTCGTGCACACGCTGCCCAAGGGGTACCAGACCATGCTCTCCAACGAGGCGGAGGAGATAAGCCAGGGCCAGCGCCAACTGCTCACCATAGCGCGCGCCATGCTCGTGGATCCGGCGATCCTCATCCTGGACGAGGCGACCTCGAGCGTGGATACCCGCACGGAGCAGGCGATCGTCCACGCCATGGAGACGGCGATGGAGGGCCGCACCAGCTTTGTCATCGCCCACAGGCTCTCGACCATCGTGGACGCCGACCTCATCCTGGTGATGGACCACGGCACCATCGTGGAGCAGGGAAGCCACGCCCAGCTCCTGGCGGCAGGCGGTGCCTACGCGGAGCTGTACCAAAGCCAGTTTGCGTAGGGGGTTGCCATGTTTGGATGGTGTTGTCCACACCGCAAAGACAGATTGGCCAAGAAGTCCTAAGCTGAAGAGTCGTGGAAGGCTGGCGGGGGATTCGTCCCCCGCCATTTTGTCGTATTCGCGCAACACGATTGGCTGGTCATGGGCAAGCACTTTTCTAATGCAGGGGAGAGCCGCGAGGACGAGGGCAGGCACGTCTCCGTCCCCAGTGGCTCCGAGCCAGATGACGCTCGTGTCGATGCCCCCGTCGCGGGAATGGGGGACGGCGGCGCGGGCGAGAAGCCCCCGGCAAACTGGTTCCTTCCCAACCCCACCGGCGGGTCTGACGAGCCGAGGGGGAGGGGGCACGGGCGCCATCCCCACGGGCACCACCGCCGTCGCGTGGTGGCGATCGTGGCGTGCGTGATCGTCGCGCTCGTCGTTGCCCTTGGCGCGTCGCTGGCGCTCACCGCTAGGACCGCGAAGGCGGACGCCGAGCAAGCGGTCGCGGCGCTTGAGCAGGCCAGGGACGCCGTCTCCAACGGCGACTCGTCCGCGCTCAAGGAGGCGGCCTCCACGGCGAGCGACTCCGCCCAAGGCGTGCAGTCGGCGCTCTCCGGCCCGCAGTGGACGATTGCCTCCCTCGTGCCCTCGTACGGCCAGGACGTGACCACTGCGAGGAGCCTGGCGGGCGTCCTCGTGGACCTCTCGGACAACGTGCTGTCTCCGCTCGCCTCCAACGCGGAGTCGACCGACCTCAAGGCGCTCGTCTCCGATGGCTCGGTCAACGTCGATGGCGTCAAGGCGCTGGTGGGCGTCCTCGACCAGGCGGCGCCCGCGCTCCAGAGGTCGGCACAGACCGTCGATGGCTTTCCCCAGGCGCACGTGAGCCAGCTCGCCTCCGCCATCGACAAGGCCAAGGACAAGATCGACACGGCCAACTCGGTGGTGTCCAGGCTGAGCGACCTGGCCCCGTACCTGCCCACGATGCTGGGTGACGGCGGCCAGACCAAGACCTACCTCCTCGTGGCGCAGAACAACTCCGAGATCCGCGCAACGGGCGGGTTCCCGGGCTCGATGGGGATCATCACCGTGACCGACGGCCAGATCAGCGTGGGCGACTTCACCACGATCGTGGGCCAACGCGGCAAGGAGTTCCAGCTCACCGAGGACGAGGCGGTCACGTTTGGCGCCGCCATGGGCGTGAGCCCCGGCAACCTCAACTCCACCCCCAACTTCGAGCGCGCCGGCGACCTTCTCGCGCAGGCCTACGAGGCCTACGTGGGGACCCACGTGGACGGCACCATCGCGGTTGACCCGGTGTTCCTTCAGAGCCTGCTCAAGCTCACGGGCGGGGTCACCGCCAGTGACGGAACGGTGGTGGACGGCTCCAACGCCGCCGAGGAGCTGCTGAGCAAGGTGTACTGGCGCTACGGCAACGACAACGCCTCCGAGGACGCGTTCTTTGCCGAGGTCGCCGGTGCCGCATTCAAGCAGGTGATGGGCAACCTGGGCAAGGCGGGCGCCAGCAACCTCGCAGAGGTCATCGACTCCTCCGCCTCGGAGCGTCGCCTGCAGGTGTGGATGGCCGACTCTGATCAGGAGAAGGCGATCGAGAAGGCGGGCCTTGCCGGCGAGGTCTCGGGCGACACCTCCAATCCCGTGCTGGGAGTCTACTTCAACGACGACACCTGGGCCAAGATGGACTGGTATCTCTCGACCAAGACCGAGGTGGGCCAGGCGACGACCAATTCCGACGGCACCGTGAGCTATCAGGTGACCACCACGGTCGGCAACACCATCACCGAGGACGAGGCAAAGTCCGCACCCGCCTACATCTCGGGCGGCAACCCGGCAAAGGCCGATGTCAGCACCATGATCATCAACTGCTTCCTGATTGCCCCCGCGGGCGGCAACATCACGGACGTGACCCTCAACGGCGCCACCTCGGGCGATGCCATCATGCTGTACGGGCATGCGGGCGTGCGGCAGTCGCTGAGCCTCGACGCGCAGCAGTCCGCCACCCTCAAGTACACGGTCACGGTGCCAAAGGAGGCCACCGGCGACCTCACCGTGGACCAGACGCCGCTGGGCAACGTGAGCCTGCAGCAGTAGGGGAGAGGGACGGGCCACGGGGTCCAGTACGGCGAGCGCCTGTGAGGGGCGTGGGACGGCGTCGGGAGGCGTCAGCCCCGCGCCCCTCTGCCGTGCGCGCAGGTGGCTCAGGGGCTGCGTGCGTCCGTTGGGGGCGATTCCTGGGCCATGGGGCCTCTATTCCGTTCCCCGGTTTGTCCAGTGGTTCGCACGGGGCTATGATTGCGACGGGTACGGACGGTTTCGTCGGTGTTGGCAGCCTGGTGTCGCCGCGTCCTCGTGACGGGAGGCTCTCGCATGGACGGTAGGACATCGCGGGGGAGAGTGGCGCTCTTCCTCGTCCTCGCGTTCGCCATCGACTGGGTTTGCTGGGTCTGGGCGGGGTCGCAGACCGGCTGGAGCGTGGCGGAGGGGTCTGGCCCGTGGCCGGTCGTGCTGCCCCTCACGATGTTTGGCCCCCTGGTCGCCGCGCTCGTGGTGAGGGTCGTCCCCGGAGCCGACGTGCCCAGGGGCTGGAGGCCGCGCGTCAGGGGCAACGTCCGCTGGTACGTGGTGGCGCTCCTCGCCCCGTCCGTCCTCACGCTGCTGGGCGCCCTCGTGTACTTCGCCCTCGTGTCGGGGTCCTTCGATTCCGCCGCTACCGCCTACGCCCAGGCGGCTAAGGCGCAGCTCGGTGCCCATGGCTCGCGGGTGCCCATGCTGATGGTCGCGCAGTTTGCGTTTGCGATGCTTGTCGCCCCGTTCCTCAACATGCTCTTCGCCATCGGCGAGGAGGCGGGATGGCGCGGCTTCCTGTACCCCGCCCTCAGGGGTTGGCTGCCCCGTCCCGCGGCGATGCTCGCCACCGGTGCCATCTGGGGTCTGTGGCATGCCCCGCTCATCGCGATGGGATACAACTACGGTACGTCCTATCCTGGGTTCCCGATGGTGGGTATCCTCGCGATGATGCTGTTCTGCATGGGGTTTGGCGCCCTGCTCTGCCTGCTGAGGGACGCCACCCAGAGCGTGTGACCCTGCGCCCTCGCGCATGGTGCCCTCAACGCCGTGGCAGGGCTCCCCGCGTGGTTCTCCACCGATGGGATCGGCATCCTTGGTCCCGCGCCGCTGGGGCTTCTCGCTTGCATCCCAACACTGCTGCTGTGCGCTTGGATTCTCGTGGGCGCAAGCAAGCACGCCCCGAGCGGGGTGAAGTAGGGGAGAGGGCCGTTGCCTCTCCCTCGCGGGAATTCCTACCGTGAATTCCTGCCGTCCGTCACGCCCGCGGGGAATGCCTCGCCCTTCTCCCCTCGCGGGAGGCTGTCTGCGAGTGGTAAATGTTTTTGCATTCTCGGTTGAATCCGACGTTCCTAAAGTGTTACTATTGCCAAGCGCTGCGAGGGAGACCGAGCAGAAGCAGACGGGTGGTGGCGCAGTTTGGTAGCGCACTTGACTGGGGGTCAAGGGGTCGCTGGTTCGAATCCAGTCCACCCGACCACGAAACCGCAGGTCAGAGGCTTAAGCCTCTGACCTTTTTTCTTATACGTACTATTTGACGTACTATTTACGTACTACAAACCGTGTTCCTCGTTTCTTCTGAAGTCCACTTTTGTCTTTTCTCCCGCCGCGAGAAACTCCTCGGCGAACGGTTGCGATACGCGTCTTCGTGCAGTATCGCCACATCAGGAGTGCGTCAGTTCGCGCGCCTCCATGGGGCTCCCAAGCCGGCTTGCGCGCATGAGGTCAGACCGCCGTTCGACCTCTCGCCTTCGCATAGTGGATCGCCTGTCGACAAGTGCCCGAGACTCTGCACGCAGCATACGAACCATCGGCCCGCCTTGTGTATCCTCGGCTTGGGCGCTTGTGAAGGAACCGTGGCGTCCTGGGGGAATTCCCGGCCATTGCGGACGACGCGGACAGCGGGGACAGGCCGGCAGACGCGGCCAGAGGCACCGACACCAGCGGATAGCATGCGAATCGTCAGGTAACCCAAGGGCGTCACGCTCCATCCGAGGATGGGAGGTGACACCAGATGAGGGAAGGCGACACGCATGCAGGAAGAGCAGACACCAGACCTCTCCCGGATGAACCGGCCGCTCAGTACGCAGGAGGTCTCGCGGTACCTCGGGCTCTGCGAGCGCCAGGTCCTGCGCATGGTCCATAACGGGCAGATTCCAGCAAAGAAGTTCGGCCACAACTGGTACTACTCGCCAAGGAAGATCGCCCAGCTGGTCGGGATGCTGGACCAATGACGCCGCCCATGGGAGTGGCGTCATGCGTTTTCCGCGAAGGCCGCCGTTGCAGAAGCTTGCAGAAGGCTGTCCCGTGGCCTGCCGACGGGGGATGCAACATCCCGCCGTATCCTCGCTGCCGAGGGGCAAGGGGGTCCAGATGAGTCGTCGGGAAATCGGAAGCAGCTTGGACATGATATCGGCGGACGAGGCCGCGAGGATCCTCAGGGTCTCCCCGAGGACGGTCAGGCGGCTCTGCATGGACCGGAAGATCCCCGCCGTCAAGGTGGGCAGCCAGTGGCGCATCGACAGGACGGAGCTCATGAGGACGCTCGCCAGGGACAGCAGGATGTCCTGCTGGCTCGGAATGGATGGCAAATAGGCTCGGATCCCGTCTGCGGTCGGTCTCGCGCGGCGTCTCGAATGGAGCTGATCAGAGATGAGACAGACCACAAACGCAGGGAGAATCAACGGCAGCCGCAGCACCATCCTCATCAAGGAGTACTACTCCGTCGAGGAGGTATCCCGCCTCCTGCACATCAGCGAGAGGACGGTGAGGGAGCTCGCGCACCGCGAGGAGGACCCGCTCCCGTTCCGGCTCCTCTTCGGGCAGCAGAGGAACTCCTTCATACACCGCGAGGACCTCATGGACTGGCTCGAGTCGAACTCGCAGCTCGTCCGCGACGCCGCGAAGAAGCAGATGGGCCAGGCGTGATGCAAAGGCACTCGGCCGGCGAGTTCGCCACGGTGTACCGCTTCATGACAGAGGGGCTGGGGCTCAGGGGATCCGACCTCCTCGTCTACGCGAGGGTCTTCAGCTTCTGCCAGGAGGAGAGCGGCACCTACTTCGAGTCGGCCGAGAGCTGCGCCGCGTTCCTGAACATGTCGGAGAGACAGGTCAGAAGGTCCCTCGGAAACCTCGTCTCGAGGGACCTCATAGCAGAGACCGCCGACGCCGAAACGTGCCCGAGGGGCAGAACCTTCGTCCTCCGCAGGGAGGCCGTCAGCGCGGCGATAACGCGCGTGGAGGGCGGCGAGACCACGGACAAATTGTCCGCGGGCAAGGCGGGAGGCGGACATATTGTCCGCGGCTCCGGACATCCTGGCCACGGCCGCGGACAGATTGTCCGCCCCTATATAGATAGAAGAGAAGAGTAGAACGAATCTCATACGAGAGACCGGAGAGGAGACGGGCGTCGTGGACTCGGTTGGCAGGATCGGCGCGGACGCGGAATGCGACGGGCGGCAGCCGTGTCGCCAGGCGCTCGTGACGCCCGAGGAGGCGCTCGCGCAGGGACTGGTCCGCGAGGTCCCGCCTCCCGCGAGGTGCGCGCACTGCGGGAGGCCGCTCAGGCCGCTCGGAGTCCCAGTCTTCGGGAGCGTCGCCTGGGTGTCGCACGAGCCATGCGAATGCGACGGGGCCGAGCGCGAGAGGAGAGAGGAGGAGAGGAGGGCCCTGGACGAGATGGCCGCGGAGAGGGAGCGCAGGCTCGAGAGGTCGGGGATCCCGCTCAGGTTCCGAAAGGCGACCCCAACAGAGGCCCGGTGCGCCGCCTATGCGGACGCCCTTCCCGGGTCGGGGCCCAACGGGCTCTTCATCCACGGCCCGGTCGGCACGGGGAAGACCCACAACGCCGCGGCGGTCGCCATAGCGGCCTCGGACCGGGGGCTGAGGACCGTCTTCACCTCGGCGATCGCCATATTCTCGAGCATCAGGGAGACCTTCGACGGGGGAGGCTCGAGCAGGAGGGCCCTCGAAAGGTACTCGTCGTGCGAGATGCTCGTCCTGGACGACCTGGGCAAGGAGTCCAGCTCGAGGTGGTCCCTCACGACGCTGTTCACCATCGTCAACGCCAGGTACGAGGGCATGAGGCCGACGGTCGTCACGTCGCAGTACACGCTGTCGCAGCTGAGGTCGAGGCTCGCGTCGACCGGCGAGGCGGAGACGGCCGCCGCCATAGCCTCGCGAATCGCCGCGACGTGCGCCGACGTGGAGCTCACGGGACCCGACCTGAGGAGGGGCGCCTGGGGGCAGCGGGACGCGCGGCCCGCACGGGGCACGGACCCCGGCAGGGGGCGATCGAGGCTTGATGGCTTCAGGTAGCGGCGGGCCCGCAGCGCCCTTCGCCCCGGTCTGCCATGCCCGATTGCCTGGGAGCCAGTCGTGCGCCTGACGGCGAGTCGCGCTTGAAGGCCTCGGGGTTGCGGGATGCTGATAGGAGGCACGCGCGGGGCTCGCAAGGAGAGACGAACTCACCGAAGCGCACGCGCCGGGCGGCGGCGAACCCCGCCATCGCAAAAATGGCCCGATGGCCCGCCCCCACAGGCGGGAGGTCCCGTCGGGCCAGACGATCCATGCCTCAGTTCTTGAACGATGGGGCATTTCGCCCAGCCGCCAAACCACGGGGTGACGTAACCCCGCTGACCGGCAAGAGCGCGGGCAAAACGCCCGTCCGTCATGACGCTAGGCCTACTTCCCGTCGCACGAGATAAGGCACGATTGCCGCTAAGAGATGCGCTTCGCGCCGAAGCTCCAGAGCAGATCGTGGTACCTCGCCGCCCGCTCCTCGTCCGAGACGCCGGGGTCGTCGGGGGCGAGCCCGGCGTCGATGCCGCCAATCATCTCGCACCAGGTGCGCACCCTGCCGTCATCGCACAGGAACTCGCTGCTCGGCGTCACGGTCCTGAAGTCCTTGAGCTCTTCCGCCGCGATGCGGGAATCGGGGTCGAGATTCGGCATGCCTTGGCCTCCTCCTCAGCCTGAATGGAAACTTCCCGTCGGTCCGACCGAGGTCGAGACCAACCACGGGCAACATTCTACCTCGCTTCCATCAGCGCCTCTTCAGTGCATCCGCAAAGTGGAGACCTCTCTAGGGTGGTAGGCGTCAGATGCGCAACGGCAAAGGTCCGCCCATCGTTCAATTGGAGCGCGCACGACGTCAGGCGCCACGGGGCAGCACGTCGGCAAAGCGCCTCAGCCCCGACATAGACGGCAGGACGCTGGTGCGTGTCATTCGCGGCAGGAGGGTCCATGGCGGCGTGCGGCAGCTCGACGGATAGAATTGACGATGGCGGCAATTGCATCGCACAGGAGCTGGCAGACAGGCTTGGAGCCAAGGTGTCTGCACCGAACGACACGCTATACGTCAACCCGGACAGTCGCTCTACATAGGCAGACGCGAGAACGGCAACATGGTGGAGTTCACGCCGAGGAAGGAGAGGCGATGATATACGCAAATTCGAGTGACTACGATAACGGCATTGCCCCGAAGCTCGGCGTGCCAAGGCGCGACAAGGAGGCCCTGCTTCGCGCCATGACAAGCGAGGAGCCGATCGCCATTGCGGCTGGGTACCTGGTCGACTACTCGACGGGCAAGCCGACAGATATTGTCGACATGCTATACGAGAAGAACGGCGTACGCTGGTCAAGGGAAGAGGCCTGGAACCTCGAGCACAATGACATGGAGATCTCTGACGAGTTCGCAGACGCGCTCCTCGGCAGGGGAAAACGATAGGCGTCAAGGACCATCTGCCACGGTGGGAACGGGGCCGCCCTTCGGGGCGGCCCCGTTCGGTAGGACGACGGACGTTTTCGCCCGGTCGTTCAACTCCGCCTTGCCAGTGCGCTGGAACTTGGCGGGCGGCACGTCGCGTCGCCCCTCGCGGGCTCCCAGGGCCTTCGGGCTCACGGAAGCCACGCCGACCGGCCGCTCATCACGCGAGCGGATGGCTCACAAGATGCAGGTCATGGAGCGGGAGTCGCTTATCCGTCTACCTGCCTCTTGAAATTCTGTCGAGGAACTCGACGACGAATGGGTCGTTGATGTCGAGGTCTTTGAAGTCAAAGTCGTCACCATACCTCTTCTCCATTTCCTCGCACAGTTCCTCTTCGCTCATCGCTCTGGGGTCTCGCTCTCCTGACATGCTTCCGCTACGCATTCTCGACCGCCTCGTTCTCGAACTCGGTCAGGCTCCTGTCGTCAACCCCCATTATCCACAGCCGGCCGCTTCCGCCAGTGCGCTTTCTGAGCGTCCCGCCGATCTCTCTGAAGCCCCCGGCGTGGGTCCTCGCGGAGCCGGGCGACGCGTCTCTGACTCAATCAAACGCACGTGGCCCCTCAAGCCAGCCCAAGGTCCCGCTAGGGTCGGCCACCACGGACAACTCGGCCCACGGGGACAGCCGCCTCGCATTGAATCGTAGGCGGCGGGCCGAAACCGGCACCCAGCTAACGACGAGAGAGACAGGCCGCGCAAGCCGGCCCGTCCACGAGCCGCCCGCCATGGAGGGAACATGGCAGACGACTTCGGCGACGACGCCGGCCAGCAGATATTCGACTGGGCGCTGCGACTCGGCCTGGAGGGGTACCGCCGCGGCGGAGGCCCCGCGGGGCAGCGCGCCGTCGAGGAGGCGATAGGGCGCCTCGAGGCCGCGCTGGAGAGCGCCAGGGACGCCATAGGCGCACAGCCCGAGCAATCCGGCGGAGCCCCGAAGGAGGCTCGGACCGATGCGAGGTTCGCGCGGCTCGACATGTCGGAGTTCGCCGAGCTCGAGGACGGGCAGAGGGTGATCTCCGCGGTGGACGCGAAGCTCGCCGCAAACGACATCTGGCACGGGATGACGGAGGACGGCGGCACGCCCTGGCTCGTCTTCAAGACGGCCGACGCGCCGGCGGTCGCGTCGACCTTCGACCAGCTCGTATCGGACACGAGGAAGGCCGCGAGCAGGGCTGCGGAGCGGATCCGCCAGGAGCAGGAGCGGGAAGGCGGGTCCCGCGGCGCCGACCGCGACCGGGAGCCCCTCAAGGAGAGGGCGGAGCGTGCGAGGAGGGCCTCCGAGGCCCAGTCGCATGACGCAGAACGCGACCGCGTGCCGGAGCAGGACCGCGTGGAGACGAGGTCGAAGTGAGGGCGCGAGGAACGGGCGCCGCGACCGCGGCCGGGCTCTCCGCCGCCGCGTTCGCGATCGGCAACGTCGCCGCCGCGGCACTGCCAGCCGGCGCGCCCGCCGACCCAGAATCCACGGTTCGCGGAGTCCTTTCAGGGATCATCGAGGGGACGGTGTCGCCGAGCGCGGAGCCGATCCCGCTCGCCGTTGGGCTAGCCTGCGCCGCGGGAGTCTGGCTCGCCTGGGCGAGGAGGCTCTCTCTCGCCGGGGAGCATAGGAGCGGCGAGGAGCACGGCAGCGCTAGGTGGGCGAGCCCGAGGGAGGCCAGGGCGTTCGCCGACCGTGGGGACCCAAGGAACAACATCATCCTCACGCAGCACGTTTCCCTCGCCATGTCCAGGGCCGACCACGACCCCAGGCTCGAGCGCAACAGGAACGTCCTCGTGATCGGAGGGTCCGGCTCCGGCAAGACCCGCTCCTACGTGATCCCCAACGTCCTACAGATGAACGCGAGCCTCCTGGTGACCGACCCCAAGGGCACGCTCGAGGCCGAGCTGGGGCCGGCCCTGCGCTCCGCCGGCTACGAGGTCGCCAGGATCGACACCGTGGACTTCGGCCGCTCGGCGCGCTACAACCCGCTCGCCTACGTGCGCACGCAGCAGGACGTGCTCGAGGTCGTCGACTGCATCATCGCCAACACCACGAGGGAGGGCTCCTCCTCGGCGGACCCGTTCTGGGAGAACGCAGAGAGGCTCCTCTACAGCGCGCTCGTGGCATACCTCGTCTGGCACTGCCCGGAGGCCGACAGGAACCTCCCGGGCCTCATGACGCTCCTCTCGCTGGCGTCGGCGAGCGAGGGGGACGAGGGCTACAAGAGCCCGCTCGACGTGCTCTTCGACGAGCTCGAGACAGGAAAGAGGTGCGTCGTCGACGATTGCCCCCGCGACGGGGGCGCGCGCTCCTTCTCGGGCGGGAGCCGAGTTACGTGGGTCAGGGTCGCGGAGCCGCTCGCGCCGGAGGAGGACTTCGCGCTCGGCCGCTACCGCGCCTTCAGGGTCGCCGCGGGCAGGACCCTCAAGTCGATAATCATCAGCTGCAACGCGAGGCTCGCCCCGCTCGGCGGCGAGGAGATCCGGCGCGTCCTCTCGGGCGACGACCTCGGGATCGACCTCATGGGCGAGCCGGGCCGCAGGGTCGCGGTCTTCGCTACAACGTCGGACACGAACGGGACCTTCTCGTTCCTCCTGGCGCTCCTCGTCTGGCAGGCGACGAACCTGCTCTGCGAGCGAGCCCTGAGGGTGCACGGCGGGTCGCTACCGACCCCCGTGCACCTCGTCCTGGACGAGTTCGCGAACATCGGGAGGCTACCGGACTTCGAGCGCACCATCGCCGTCGTCCGCTCGAGGAACATCGGGGTCTCGGTCATCCTCCAGTCGCTCTCGCAGCTCAAGGCCCGATACGGGGAGTCGGCGCAGACGATCGTGGACTGCTGCGACACGACGCTCTTCCTGGGCGGCAACTCCAACGAGACGAACAGGGGAATCTCGGAGAAGGTCGGCAAGCAGACCGTCTCGGTCATCGGCGCCAGCGAGAGCAGGGGGGCGTCCAGCAGCTCCACCCAGAGCAGGCAGGCCGCGGAGCGCGACCTGATACAGCCCTCGGAGCTCGCGAGGCTCGACCGGAGAAAGGCGATCGTCCTCATCGCCGGCGCAAACCCGGTCCTGGACAGGAAGTACGACCCGAGGAATCACCCGGCATGGCGCGGGGAGGTGGTCGCGATGAAATGAACGGCCGGCCCGGCGAGAGGGCGGCGGCGCCGGGCCGAGACCACGCCGCCACCATGGGTCCCTACGCTTCGGAGGACAAGTTGCTCAACCAAATCATCAAGCTCGTGTCGGGCTGCGTCTCGTTCCTCGGCGGGTTCCTCGTCGTTTGGGGCGCCGTGAGCCTGGGCCTCGCGATACGCGAGCAGCAGGGCGGCGCGCAGATCGCGAGCGCCATATCGACCATCGCGGGCGGGGCGATCATCATCGCCGCCTCGGTCTACTTCGGGATGCTAGACACGTCCTGGCTCCCGGCCTAGGGGGGCGGCGATGGCGTCGCTCTCTGTCGCGGTCCACAAGGACATAGGCGAGTACCAGGAGAAGGTCGTGGGCAAGCTCAGCCTGAGGACGCTGCTCTGCGTCACGGGCGGGCTCGCCACGTCGGTGGCGACAGCGTCCGCGCTCTACGCGGCTCTTGGCGTGGAGCTCGCCGACGCGAGCCTGCCGGTGATGTGCGCGTCCCTCCCATTCTGGCTGCTGGGCTTCTGGCGGCCGCACGGGATGAGGGCTGAGGAGTTCGCCCCCATGCTCTGGGAGCACGCGACCTGGGACGGGGTGCTCGCGTACGGGACGTCGTGCATGCTCGCCGCACCGCCGGAGCCGATCGCAAAGCGGACGACCAGGAGTCACAGGAGGAAAGCGAGGAGGAAGGGGGCGGAGCTCCGTGAGCCGAGCAGGGAAACAGAGGGATAGCGCGCGCGGCGCGGGACCCTGGGAGAGGCTCTCGCTGATGATATCGGGCGGGGCCTCCGCCGAGCGCGACCTCAGGGAGCACGACCGCGAGGCGAGCGAGAGGGCGGCCGCCCGAAGGAGGTCGCTGCGCGCGGCGCGCGACGTATACAACGCGGTCGGCTTCGACTCGCTGTGGGCCGACGGCATCTGCGAGGTCGACCCGGGAATCTTCTCGCAGACCCTCGAGTTCTCCGACATCAGCTACCAGAGCGCCCGCAGGGAGGCGAAGGAGTCCGTCTTCTCGGCCTGGTGCCAGCTCTTCGACTCCATCGGCGAGGACGTCGCGCTTCAGCTCTCGGTCGTGAACACGCCCATCCCCGCCGAGGAGATCGGGCACCGCTCCTTCTTCGCGGAGAGGGGGAGGACTGCCGCGCTCGCCGAGGAGTACAACCGAATCCTCAACGACAAGATGCGCGAGGGCGTCTCGAACCTCGTTCGCTCGCGATACATCACGTTCTCCGTCGGGGCGAGAGACGTGGAGTCCGCCGTGCCCAGGCTCGCGCGCGTGCGCGGGGACGTGACCCAGTCCCTCCAGAGGATACGATGCGACGCCACTCCGCTCGACGGCCCGGCGCGCCTGCGCGCCATCGCGGAGCTGCTGCGCCCCGGAAACCCTCCCGCCGCCGGGTGGGAGGCGCTCGGGGCCACCTCCGGGCTGCGCGCGAAGGACCTCGCTTGCCCCAACTGCATCGAGGCGAAGCCCGAGGGGTCCGCGTCGTGCCTCAGGGTCGACGGGACGTGGTGCCAGACGCTCGCCTTCCGCTCGTTCGGCTCGGAGCTCTCGGACCGGTGCGTGGCCGAGATCGTCGACCTTCCCGTACCGCTCGCGGTGAGCCTGCATGTGAGGGGCATGGACAAGTCGCGCGCGATCGCCTTCGTGAAGAAGCGGCTCGCGTGGATGGACAAGGAGATCATCGACGAGCAGATGACCGCCGTGAAGCGCGGCTACGACTTCGACATCCTCCCCTCCGAGCTCAAGTACTCGAAGGCGGAGGCCGAGGACCTCCTCGACCACCTGCAGAACAAGAACCAGAGGCTCTTCCGCTACACGGGGCTCGTGTACACCTACGCGGACACCCGCGACGCGCTGCGCAACCAGGTCGAGCAGATCATGCGCACGGCGCGATCGAACTCGATCGACGTGGGGACCCTCGACTACCGGCAGAGGGAGGGGCTCAACTCGGTGCTCCCCCTCGGGGCCAACCGCGTGGATGTAGGCAGGATGATGACCACCGCGGAGGTGGCGATCCAGATGCCCTTCGCGACGCAGGAGCTCAACCAGGAAGGCGGCGGCTACTACGGCCAGAACAAGGAGAGCTCGAACCTGGTGATCTGCAACAGGCGCAGCCTCGCGAGCCCCATGGGGTTCGTCGCCGGCAAGCCTGGCAGCGGAAAATCCTTCTCCACCAAGCGCGAGATCCTCAACACCATCCTCGCGTACCCCGACGACCAGGTGATCATCTTCGACCCCGCGGGGGAGTACTCCGCGGTGACGGAGCCGTGCGGCGGGACCACGATCAGGCTCGGTCCGGACTCCGACTCGCACCTCAACCCCTTCGACCTCACCGACGTGGCAGATCTCAGCCCGAGCGCCCAGCGGGCGTTCAAGATCGACGCCTTCCTCGCGCTCTCCGCGGCGACAATGTCCGAGGGGAGCCAGGGGCTCCCCGAGGCGGACAAGTCCATCATCGCCCGCTGCGTCGAGGCGTGCTACGAGAGCCGCTCCGGGGACGGCGGCACCCCCACGCTCGGCAACCTCTACGAGGAGCTGCTCGCGCAGGAGGAGCGCGAGGCGCGCGACATCGCGCTGCGCTACGAGCGCTACGCCGTGGGCGCGCAGTCCTTCTTCAACCACGAGTCGGACGTCGACCTCTCGAACCGGATCGTCGACGTAGACCTCAGGGACCTCACCTCGAACCTCCGGACCTTCGGGATGCTCACGGCGCTCGAGTCCGTGCGCAACCGCATGTACTCGAACTACGAGCGGGGAGTCACCACTTGGCTCTACATAGACGAGGTCCAGTCCCTCTTCGAGCACCCGGCGATCGTCTCGTACTTCTCGCGCTTCTGGGCGGAGGGGCGAAAGTTCGGCCTCGTGGCCACCGGCATAACGCAGAACTCGGTCTACATGCTGGAGCACGAGGAGGCCAGGAACATGGTGCTCAACTCGGACTTCATCCTCCTCCACAAGCAGTCGCCCGTGGACCGAAGGGCCTGGGTCGACCTCCTGGGCCTCTCCGAGCAGGAGTCGCGCTACATAGACGAGTCGATCAAGCCGGGCGAGGGGCTCCTCGTCGCCGGTGGCGCGCGCGTCCCCATAAAGGACGACTTCCCCAGGGGCGCGCTCTACGACCTCTTCAACACGAAGCCGAGCGAGCAGGCGCCGAGTCGGCGCCGCAGGAAGGCGACGGCGCGGAGGGGGGAGAGGTGAGCGCCCGGGAGGCCGGTGCGGCAAGCTCCGCAGCGCACGAGGCCCCGAACGCGTCCGCCGTCGCATTCGAGGGGCGCACGGACGCCGTGAGCGCGGGAATCGCGCACGACGAGGCGGAAACGGCCCTGTCGGAGCTCGGGGGTCGCCGCGCGGCGGCGATGGGGCGCGCGGCCAGGGCGCGCAGGGCGACTGCAACGGCATCGCGCGACGCGTTCGGGGAGTCCGACGAGGAGCTCGGGGCGGACGCGCTTTCCCGCCCCGCCGGCGCGGCGTCCCGCGCTACATCAAGGCGCCTGCGGCGCGCACGGGGAGGCGACGGCTCGCCGGGGACCGGCGGCGGAGGCCACGCGGGGCCCCGCCCCGCACCGGCGCAGGGAGTGCCGCCCGCACCGGAAGGCGTTCCGGCGGTGGCGACCCGCGAGGAGGCGGCGATCACGGCGACGGGAGCGACCGGAACCCCCGGGGACGCTCGGCCGACCTGGGCGGCCGCCCCGGTGCGAGAGGCGCCCCGCCGACACGGCGCGCGGTCCAGGCTCGCAGCGCTCGACGGCAGGGAGGGCGCCGGACCCGGCAGGGCGCGCCCGCGCAGGACCGGGCCCCTTCGGAGGGGCTGGAGGCGCGAGGCGGCGCCGCCTCGCGAGGAAATGCCGGGAACGACAAGGGCCGCGGAGACGGCGAGAGCCGCCGGCAAGGCGGCGTACGCGGCGGGCGCGCCAGCGACGGTCCCGATAGCCGGCATCCTCGCCGGAGCCGTCGTCGCGGTGCTCGCCGCGGCGATGATCTCGCAGGCGGTCGGCTCGCTCTTCGGGTTCTGGGACAACGAGGCCTCGAGGCGCGCGTCGGTGGAGGGGCTCCCTCCCTACGTCACCTACTCGATGGTCCTGGCGGCCCTCGAGTGCCAGGACAAGTACGGTCACCCGGCGGGCTGCACGCTCGCCCAGGTCATCGTCGAGTCGGGCGTAGGAGACCACCTCTCTGGCCTCGCCACGAGGGACAACAACCTCTTCGGCATCAAGTGGGCACCGAACTTCGCCTCCTGCCCCGAGGTCGCGGGAAAGGAGTCCTGGCAGACGCGGGAGGAGTACGGGGGCGCCTCGGTCACCGTCGTTGACGCATTCACGAGGTTCAGGTCCTACGAGGACTGCATACGCTTCCGCTCGCGCGTCCTGCTGCAGGCGGGAAGGTACTCGGGAAACGAGAAGATCCGCAGGGCCATCGAGGGCAGAGACTCGGACCTCATGGCCGAGGGCCTCAAGGACGCGGGCTACGCCACGTCGTCCTCCTACGTCGACTCGCTCAAGGCCGCGATGGACGCCTACGGCCTCAGGCGCTTCGACTCGATGAGCGCGGACGACCTCAGGCGGGCCGGGCCCGCTGGCGCCGCATCGGGCAAGGGGGCGACCATAGTCGCCGCTGCCCAGACCCAGCTCGGCACGCCCTACGTCTGGGGAGGGTCCACGCCCAACAAGGCGCTCGACTGCTCCGGGCTCACGCAGTGGTGCTACGCGCAGGCGGGAATCCGGATACCGCACCAGAGCGACGCGCAGCTGAGGGCGGGGACGATGGTGCCGATCTCCCAGGCGGAGCCGGGCGACATCCTCTGGAGGCCCGGCCACGTCGCCATCTACATCGGCGGCGACTCCTACATACACGCGCCGCAGCCAGGGGACCACGTCCGCGTGGGTACCGGGATAAGCCGGTTCACGTGCGCGGTCAGAATCCAGTAAGGAGGAAGGGACATGGAGAAGAGGCGAAAGGCCGTCGCCGCGCTCGCCGCCGGGGCGGTCGCCGTCGCGCTGGGGGCGGGCGCGGCGCGCTGCGCTGCGTCACGAGCCGACAAGGCGGACCCAACGGACAATGGCTCGGAGACCGCCGCCTGGGTCGACGCCGCGGACGGACAGGGCTCCGACTCTGGCGCAAGCGCGGAGGAGGCGCGGCAGTCGTGCGCGGAGGAGCTCGAGTCGCGGGAGTGGATGGGCGCCGAGGACGCGTCGCTCAGGATGACGGCGTCCGGGGGCAGGCTCGTCGAGACCGACGGCACCGACACGCGCACGTCGTCCTACGAGGTCACCTCCGACGGCGACGGGGAGTGCGTCCTCAGGGTGACACGCGCCGACGGGACCGTTGTCCAGGCCACCGTGACCATCAGGGGCAGGGGCGACGGCGCGAGGCTCAGGTGCGAGCAGCTCCAGACCTCGTTCGACTGGGTTCCCGCCCCGCCTGGCGGCGAGGTCAGGGTCACGGGCGTGGACGAGGAGTACCTCGCGCTCGTCGGCGGGAGCGAGGACGCGCTCGACCTCGCCGTGTCCCTCTGGGTGTCCGAGCACGTCCCCGGGGCCACGGAGGCCGCGTTCGACGGCGAGGTGTACATCGACACGAAGGCTGACAGCGTGACGGCGACCTTCACCTGCGACGACCCGGGGAGGTCGATCGTCTCGGTCACGTGGGCCGACGGCGCCTTCTCGGTGACGGGATAGCCGTGGGACGCCACGTGCCGAGCCGAGCGTGCCGCCTGGCCCTGGCGGCCGCGCTCGCCATCGGCATCGCCCTCCTCGTCCCGCGCCCCGCCTGGGCTTCCATCGGGGACGACATCAACTCCTGGATGTGCGGGGTCCTTCGCGACACCTGCAACTGGATCTTCGACGCCCAGGCCAGGGTGCTGGCATCCATAGGGGTCGACGGGGTCCTTTCGAAGCCCTTCGACAGGATGCTGGGCACGGCGGGCGAGGTGACCCTCTTCGACATCGCCCGCGGGGTGTGGAGGACGGCGATCCTGCCCATAGGCTGCGGGGTCCTCAGCATGATCTTCACGGTCCAGCTGATACACCTCTCCCAGCGCATGGACGGGAACGCCTCGATGCCGGCGGTGCGGGAGGTCGTGTTCCTCCTCGTCTTCTTCGCCGTGTGCCTCTTCCTCGTGCAGAACTCCTTCGAGCTCATGCGCGCGGTCTACGAGGTGGCGCGGCTCGCGATCACGAGGACGACCTCGGCGTTCGGGTCCGGCGGCGCGATGGACCTCGCAAAGGTCTCGATCGTCACCACCGAGGACAGCGTCCCCGCCCTCGTGGCGATGATCGTCGTCGCGCTCGTGAGCTGGGTCGTGGTCATCGCCGCCTACGTGGTTGCGCTCGTGGTCTCGTGGGCCCGCGCCATACAGCTCTACCTCATGGCGGCCCTGAGCCCGATCCCGCTTTCGCTGCTGGGGCTCGAGGACACGCGCCAGGCCGGCGTCGCGTACCTCAGGAGCTTCGCCTCCGTGTGCCTCGCGGGGCTCATCATCACCGTCACCCTCATCGCCTTCCCGGTCGTGCTGGGAGGGCTCAACGCGGCGAGCGCCGGGGCCGGGGCAGCCGTGGACAGCGTTGTCGGGGGGCTCAGCTACGCGCTCCAGTACCTCGCGATGTGCGTGCTGCTGATCCTCTCGCTCACGAAGAGCGGCTCCTGGGCCAGGGACGTCCTGGGCGGGTAGCCGAGAGGCGCCAAGGGGCCGGGACCGTCCCGGCAAGCGAAGAGAAGGAGGAAGGAAATGGAAGGTCCGGGAGGCAAGCGAAGGGAGCGGGTCTGGCTCTCGTTCCACGAGAGGTACGTGCGGCGGACGGAGTACGCCGACCGCAAGACGGGTGAGGAGAGGGTCCTCTTCACCGTGACCCTTCCCAGGGGGACCGAGGTCGACGGCGTCGACCTCGGCGGGTGGCAGTTCCACCCGAGGTACGTGGAGCCCAACCACTCCAGGTACCACGACGAGCACTGGAGGGAGGTCCCGCTCCTCGCCGACAGGCCGGTGAGGCTCAGCCGGGACGTACTCGACGCTGACGGCAACCCACTGCCGGACGGGGAGGGGCGCAACCAGAAGGAGTGCGCGGAGGTGGACCCGTCGAGGCTCGGAGAGGCGCTCGTCGAGTCGAGGCGCAGGTGGTACGAGCAGAACTGCCGCGGGCGCGCAGAGGAGCGGACAGACGGCGCCGGGGGACTCTCCGCCCGGGCGCAGGAGGCGCGGGCCGCCTCCGAGGCGATCGGCACGCCATGCGACGCCACACCAAGGAGAAGATAGGGGAAGAGATGAGGATCGCTAAGGAAAGGGCCCACTCGGCCCGGCGCGCCCTGCGGGCGTGGAGACGTGACGGCGGGGCCAAGCGCGTGAAGGCCGCCCTCCTATCGGTAGCGCTCGTCCTGAGCCAGCTGCTCGGAGCGCTCGCGCCGACCGTCGCGCTCGCGGCGGAATCGAGCTCATGGTTCGACAACCCGAACGGCACGAGGTACATAAGCGACGTCGTCGGCGTCACGCGAGAGCAGGTGGTGGGCGAACTCGAGTCGCACCAGGGCGACTCGTTCTACCTCGGCACGCCCTACCTCGGGCTCGGGGACACCGGCGACATGCCTAGACCGAACGGTGACCACGGCTCGTACCGAGCGGGGATGCAGTGCACGGGCTTCGTCTGCTACGTGATGGCCGCCGCCGGCGGGAACCCCTACTCGGCACTATCCACGAACGGCGCCAACTGGTGGAACACCAACGTGTGGGAGAGGATATGCAAGGCGCAGGACGTCGTGTCCTACCGCTTCGACACCAAGGAAGAGCTGCTCGCCTCGGGACTCGCGCAACGGGGAGACATCATCGTCGCGACCCCCGACTCGTCCGTGCCCGTGGGCGGGACCGACCGATACGGCAACACCTGGGACGGCCATGCGGGCTTCTTCTGGGGCTCCAGCCCCTCCGAGGACCTCATGTGGCACTCCGTGCACTCGAGCAACGGGTTCGGCACGATCGAGAGCGGCAACCAGACCTCCGCGATCCAGGGGAAGGTCTGGCCGTCGCACTACATCCTCATCCCGCTCGGACAGTCGAGGGGAAGGGTGACCGTCACGAAGGCGTCAACCGACCCCGCGGTCACCGACGGCAACACACTCTACTCCGTCGGGGGAGCCGTATACGGCCTCTTCTCTGACGAGGGCTGCACAAAGGACACGGGGGTGCGCCTGACCACCAGGGAGGACGGCACGAGCGAGGCCGTCGAGGTCTCGCCCGGGACCTACTGGGCGCGCGAGCTCTCGGCGCCAAGGGGATATGCCCTCTCGAACGCGACGACGAGGGTGGAAGTGCCCGCGGGCGGCGAGGCCGACGCGAGCGCGTCGGACGTCCCGCAGACGAACCCACTCGGCCTCGTGCTCGCGAAGGCCGACGCGGAGACGGGCGAGGCGTCCCCGCTCGGCGCGGCCAGCCTCGCGGGCGCGGAGTTCGAGGTCCGCTACTACGCAGGCCAGTACGACGAGGGGAGCCTCCCCGCGAAGGCCACCCGCACCTGGACCGTCTCCACGGGGGAGGACGGCACCGCGGACCTCTCGTCCGCCACGGGCGACGACCTCTACCGCGACGCGGCAGGCAACGCCGTCGTTCCGCTGGGCACCGTGGCCATAAGGGAGACCAGGGCGCCGGAGGGATACGTGGCTTCGGACAAGACCTTCGTCACGCGCGTGACCGCCGAGGGGACCGCCGAGCACGTCTCGACCTACGCCGCGCCCACGGTCGCCGAGCAGGTCCGCCGCGGCGACCTCGAGCTCGTGAAGGCGGAGTCCGGAAGCATGCGGCGCCTAGCGGGCGTGCCCTTCCGGATCACCTCCGCCACCACGGGCGAGTCCCACGTCATCGTGACCGACGAGAACGGCCAGGCCAGCACCTCGTCGTCCTGGGCCTCCCACGCCACGCGCACGAACGCCAACGACTCGGCGGGCGAGGGGACCTGGGACGCCTCCGCGGGCGTGTGGTTCAGCGGCACCGCGGACTCCCAGACCGCCCCGGACGACTCCAAGGGCGCCCTGCCCTACGA
>NZ_VUNC01000003.1 GCF_009695875.1 Olsenella porci | reverse complement strand
GGACAGGGCCTCGCCGGCAGTGGTCGCCGATTCCGGCGCCCCGCGGTGACGGGACTGGCGAATGTACGTTGGTGCGGATGGGGGCGGTTCGCTGTCTAGTCTGGTGAAATCTATCTTGACTTCAACAGATGCCGGGCATGTACGCCACGTCGTGGCCGGCGGCCCTGGCCCTCCTCAGGACGAGGGTGCCGATGTTGCGGCGCTGGTCCACCACCACGAGCACGCTCCGCCCGCGTCCGAGGGCATCGGCGAGGACGCGGTCCACGGACGCCTCGTCGTTGCCGAGGCCAACGTTGAACAGCACCTGGCCCCCCGCCGTGACGGCGCAGGCCCGGTGGGCGAGCTTCCCGACGTCGAAGCCGACGGTCACGTCGTGCGGTCTCTCGAACCCATGCATTCTGCTATCCTCCAACCGAGTCGGCCGGCCGGTGGACGCCAGGACACCCACATTACCGAGCCGTCATCCGCGGATGCGGCAGGTTCCCATCAGTCCTTCGTCGCGCCCCTTTCCGCCGCCGGTGGCAACACCCCCCGGGCCTTCGCGAGAGGCAGGGGCAGAGGGCCATCCGGCGGCGGCCGGTCGGCGGCCCCTTGCGGGACTGACAAAGAAGATAGCCCGGCCGTCGCCGGGGCAGTCGGGCCAGTCCTTAAGAGGCCAATTCGAACTGTAATGGGCAGCAGATGCCCATCCTCACGGCGGCGGGGGCACGTTGCACGGTGCTTGACTACTCCTGTGCGCAGACTGCCCTTTGACCCGGTCGAAAAGCGCACGTTTGCAGACGGGTGCGCGCGGGCTACACGGGAATGCAGTTCTCCCATACCGCCGGGGAGCTCCTGGGAGGCATAGCTCGCGCGGGACTCGTGCTGGACGACGCCTTCGACGACACCAACGGAGAGGGACGCCTGCACGAGCTGGGCATCCCCACCATGCTGGCGGTACGCGCCCACCGGGGTAGCGGGGAGGGACGGCTCCGCCGACGGGAGCACGGCGTCTCGACCATACCGCTCATGCGCGGGAGTCAAGTCAAAGGGTGGGGTGGGTTGGCCGCTCGTTCCAAGACGCTGGGCGAAACGGTCGCTACTCAGCGAGCTTCAAGCCGTGCATTCGTCCATGAGAATGGACGATGAAAGGTCCTGGCCCCGTCACTCGGGAGGGGGACCAGGTCAAGGAATGGGGCGGTGCAGAGAAACTGCCATAGGGGGCTCATTCCCGCGCGCGTCTCCGCCGTGAACGCGTTAGGATGGAACTCGGACACCATCGGGAACGCTCCGTCCAGTTGGTTAAACATAATTTCTCAAACCATGGCAGCAAATCGCCCGCGTGAGCACTCGTGCGGGAAGTTTCTGCCAATCGAATCCCCCTCCAGGCTCGGATGGCTGCCGCTTCCCGATATGAGCGCTCACTTCGGGAGTGCTCTGCCATGGCTGCAAAGATGATGGAGGACCAGCTGGGGTAACGCGATGCCGACGCGTCGCCGCAGCAGCAGAAGCCAGACGGAAGTGCACACATCGAGAGTTTGCTGCCAATGGGACAATCGCGGAGGTGCCGAATCCGCGGAGTGGTCTCTCCGCAGGGAAGAACCCTGAGAAGGGAATCCAGGGACCTGCTTGCCCAGAAGGTGGGTCGCCCGTCCCATTCTTAGCCCACCGACTCCCCGTCGTGGTCGTCGTGTCTCGGAGCACGAACGGTCGGATGCCGAGGAGAGCCGTCCTGTGCAAGAAACGACGTCCCGTGTGTACACGCGATACGTGTTTCCCGACAGAGGAGAGCTTTCCGACCGTCGGGAGGCGGGTCATATGCCAGAAAACCCATCGCGCGTGCACACCTGGGACGAGGTTTTTGACAGAGAGGACCCTCGCTGCCGTGCGGCTGTCTGAAAACCCATACCGTGTGTACACGCGCAAGGCGATTTCTGACCTTTTCAGGTGCAACGAGGTTGCTCCAACAGCGGTTATGCCTCTACTTGCGACGGCCCTGTCGGAAAGTATGTCCCGTGTGTACACGCAAGATGAACTTTCTGACAACGGGGAGAGCAGATCAGCCGGGACATGCGAGAACTCCTCTCGCATGCAAACGGGAGCCTGGAGAGGAGACCTCACAAGACGCCTCCTTCTTTGCCCTCCCCTCTGAGCGGAAATAGAACGGACAGCCTAGCTACCCCAGATGCCTCAAACGGTGGCCCCTTCTTTGGCCCCTCTTCGAGACTGAAACGGTTGGAGTGGACCTTCAAGCCCCAGGGAGCCTCAGGCGGCAACGACGCAATCGGACCACGCCGCCGCTGCCATGGGATTGCGCGACCACGCTGAGCGCGTGTCCCTCTCCCCTACCCCACGAAGCCACCGGCGCGCAGCATCCACAGCCACCCCGTGAGCGTGAGGGCGCACCCCAGCGTGGTCATCATCACGATGGTGGCGGTGAGCACGCCGTCGTGCCCCATGTTCCGTGCCATGATGTAGCAGCTGACGGTGGAGGCGGAGCCCAGCATCACCAGCAGGGCGACCAGCTGCTGGTCGCGAAAGCCCGGGTGGATGGCCATGGGCATGAAGATCGCGACCAGCACGACGAGCTTTATCAGCGTCGCGACCGTCGCGATTCCGACGCTGCCGCGTGCCTCGCGGAAGTCGAACGACGCCCCCATCGCGATGAGCCCGAGCGGCGTCGCGAGCACGGCGACGTTCTTGACGGTCGACCCCAGCACCACCGGCATGGGGAGCCCCAGCAGCGACCAGGCGAAGCCCACCGCGATCCCGAGGATGATCGGGTTGGTGACCACGCCGCGGACGGCCCTGCGCGCCAGCTCGCCCGCAGAAGCCCGCTCCCCGCCGCCATCGGCCGTGAGCGTGAGCACCACCACGGCGAACACGTTGTACAGGGGCACGCTGCCCAGGATCATCAGCGCTGCCATGCTGGAGGGGGCGCTCCCATAGATGCTCTGGATGAAGGCGATGCCCAGGATGGCCGCCGAGCTGCGATAGCTCGCCTGGATGAACTCGCCGCGCTGCCCCACGTCGCGCACCAGCACGCGGGCGAGAAGCACGATCCCCGCCATGCTGGCTGCGGTCGCCAGGAAGCAGAACAGCACGAAGCGCCCGTCCCAGGCGGCGGCGAAGTCCTGCGTGGCGAGGTCCTGGAACAGAAGGACCGGCAGCGCGACCTTGAACACGAACCCATTGAGATAGCCCGTGAACGCCTGGTCCATCATCCCCAGCCGGCGCAGCAGCATGCCCACGAGCATGGTCAGGAAGATGGGGAAGGTAGCGTTGACGCTGAAGATAAGGCTGTCCACCAGGCAATTCCGTTCCACGTAGCGATTCCGCGCCCGAGGTCGCATGGCAGTGGCAACCGGGGCCTCGTGGCATTGTAAGCCCCGCCCGCCCCACGGCATGCAGTCCGCAACGCGACGGTTACCACGGCGAGTGGCCCGTCCGTCTCGCACAAGCCAGGCGAGAGGCCCGCACGCCCATGCGCCGGGGCCGTCCAGCCGGCTGCCCGCGTCCCTCTCTCCCAGCCGCTACCTCCAGTGAGTGGGGTCCCAGGAGAGTCCCGCGGAGCATCCCTCGATTCCCATGGACGAGAGGACCTGCGCCAGGCTCACCGGACGGTATCCGTTGGCGTCCACGCCCACGTCGTAGCGGCACAGGCCCTGACGGCGGCACCACTCGTTGTAGCCGTGGAGCGCGTGCGCGTGCTCGGTGGCAACGGGGCCCTGGGGCTCCTCCCCCTCCGCCAGCCCTCGCGAGTGGATGTGCCCGTGCAGCATCACGGAGCCTCGATGCAGGCCGTCCCAGTCCAACACCGGGTAGTGGAACAGCACGAGCCTCTGCCAGGAGCCATCCGCAAGACGCACGCCGGTGTCCTCGTAGCGCGCCATCGACTCAAAGGCCCCGCTCTCCAGGCATGCCTGCTCGCGATCGTGATTGCCCAGCACCAGGCGGACGTGCCTGCAGTTGATACGCCGCATGGCGCAGGCGATGGTCCTGGCACCGCGCTCGCGGGTCACGTCTCCCAGGATCCAGAGCTCGTCCTCCAGGCTCACGGTGTCGTTGATGTTGGCGATGATGGCACGGTCGTGCTCGCCGATGGAACGGAAGGGCCGCCCCTCCCCAATGGTGACGATGGAACGGTGCCCCAGGTGCAGGTCCGCGGTGAGATATATCATCTGCCCTCGCCTCCGTCCGTGGCGTCTGGCTGCCTGCCGCCGGCGTCTGCCGCCTCATCCCGGAAGCCGTGCGCGTCTCGCCCGCCTCCCCGCTGCCCCAGCGCGAGTCCCTAGCGGCGGCGGAGGACCGCCTCGCGAACGCGACCGCGCGGGTCCCTCGCCAGCAGCGCGACGACCCAGACCACCAGGCCGAGCGTCACCACGCACAGGCCGAGGAAGGCATCGTTCGCAAGCCGCTCACCCGAGGGGTTGAAGATCGCGACGCCCTCGCCCAGGTACTCCGCGACGGCGTCGACAAGCCACATCAGGGACGCACCCCAGTACATGAGGCACGGGAGGGAGAGGAGCATCCCCTCTCCCCTGCCCGAGTACCACGCAACGGTGAACGCGACCGCCGCGAGGACGGTCATCGCCAGCGTCACGCCTGAACCTCGACCGCGGCGCCCTCGTTTGCACGGCGCTCGATCGCGCTGGCTACGGCGCACATCACGCCCCACACGACCGTGACCGCAAGCGCCATCCCGACCCCGACGGTCGCCATCTCGCGGACCATCGCAACGGCGTCAGACGGCGTCGCCATCGCCGTGAGGAAGGGCGCGAACGGGACCACCTCTCCATGCCAAACGTGCTCGAACGCCAGCAATCCGCTACCGCCCCAGAGCATGCCCGACAGCCAGCGCAGCCGCTGCGCCCGTCGCGCGACGGCCTTGGGGTCACCGGCACCGCCCCTCTCGACCCTGCGCTCGATGACCTTCACGACGGCGCCCTCCGCAGCGGGCACGATGAAGCAAGCCATGTGATTCTCCCTTGGTCCTGCCCGTTGCCGGGCACCCTGGTCCATGCGCGCATTCTATGCGAAATCTCCCCCTCCGTCACCTGCCTGGGCCCCCAAAAAGTCACCCGCCAGGGCGCCCGGGACGACCCGCCCACTCGCTCCCAACAACACCCCGTATGACGCACAGGTAAAAACTTTAAGGATGTACACACGACATACACACCCTACCTTGAGAATGTCTAGCTCCATGGGGCACTCGGTGCGTCGGCGCAGCGAGGGCTCGGCCAGCACACCCACGGCGAGAAAGGCATGCGATGCCCGCCTTCATACAGATTCGCAACCTCAACAAGTACTTTGGGGACCTCCACGTGCTCAAGGACGTCAACCTGGAGGTCCAGGAGGGCGAGAAGGTCGTCATCCTGGGTCCCTCCGGCTCCGGCAAGTCCACGCTCATCCGCTGCGTCGACTTCCTTGAGGAGCCCAGCTCGGGCGAGGTCGTGATCGACGGGACCACGCTCACCCGCAAGAACCACCTGGAGATGGCGCGCAAGTACTCGTCCATGGTGTTTCAGCAGTTCAACCTGTATCCCAACATGACCGTGCTGGGCAACCTCACGATCGCCCCCATCAAGCTGCAGCACAAGAGCAAGGAGGAGGCCAACGCCAACGCCATGGCCGCCCTCAGGCGCGTTGGCCTCGCCCAGAAGGCGGACGAGTACCCGCAGAACCTCTCGGGCGGCCAGCAGCAGCGCGTCGCAATCGCCCGCGCCATGTGCACCAAGCAGCCCATCATCCTGTTTGACGAGCCCACGAGCGCCCTGGACCCCGAAATGGTCCAGGAGGTCCTCGACGTGATGGTCGAGCTCGCGCACGAGAACATCACCATGCTCTGCGTGACGCACGAGATGGGCTTCGCGCGCGAGGTCGCGGACCGCATCGTCTTCATGGACGACGGCAGGATCATCGAGACGGGCACTCCGGAGCACTTCTTCACGCATCCGGACAACCCCCGCGTCCAGGCGTTCCTCGACAAGATCATCCACTAGGCGCCCGCATGGGGCGCCATCTTTGGGGAGAGAATCGCATGAACCTTTCTCGCAGGCAGTTCGTCAGGGCGGCAGGGGCCGTCGTGCTTGGGCTGGCGGGCTCGGGAGCCCTGACGGGGTGCGGGTCGGCGGGCTCGGGCTCGACCTCCGGCCCGGAGTCGTCCAAGCTCGCAACCATCAAGGGCCGCGGCACGCTCAACTGCGGCGTGAAGAAGGACATCCCGGGCTACGGCTACCTTGACCCGGCGACCGGCAAGTACCGAGGCATGGAGATAGACCTGTGCTACCAGGTGGCCGCCAAGGTCTTTGGCTGCAGCTACGAGCAGGCCAAGTCGGACGACCTGGTGGCCTTCACGGACGTCACGCCCAAGACCCGCGGGCCGCTCATCGACAACGACCAGCTCGACATGATCTGCGCCACCTACACCATCACGGACGAGCGCAAGCAGAGCTGGGACTTCACCCGCGCGTACCGCTCCGACTACATCGGCCTTTTGGTGAAGAAGGGCAAGTTCAAGGGCCTCCGGGACCTGGACGGCAAGTACATCGGGGTGTCCCAGGGCTCCAGCACCAAGCAGGCCATCCAGGACATGCTGAAGGACAAGGGGCTGGACGTCTCCCCCACCTTTCTGCAGTTCCCGGACTACTCCACGCTCAAGATCGCTCTGGACTCGGGCAACATCGACGTGTTCTCGGTGGACCGCTCCATCCTGGGCGGCTACAAGGACGACACGACCGAGCTTCTGGAGCCCGACGTCAAGTTTGGCAAGCAGGAGTACGGGATCGCGACCAAGAAGGGCTGCGACTTCTCGTCCACCTGCGACCAGGTCGTGGCCGAGTGCCTGTCCAACGGCTGGCTCGACCAGGAGGTCAAGGACTGGAAGCTGCTGTAGCACCGCACCATGCGATGGCATGCCGCGACCGCGCCCACGCGCGCCGGCATGCGTGAGGAGGAACGGATGGACCTATTCGACCCCATGCGCTGGCAGCAGACGCTTGCCAACATGGACATGTTCTGGGAGGGGTTTGGCTTCACGCTCAGGGTCGTGCTCGCCGGCCTTGCCCTGGCGCTGGTGCTGGGCACCGTGCTCGGGATCTTCTCGACCACGCGCTCCAAGGTGCTCCACGCGATCAACCGCGTCTACGTGGAGTTCTACCAGAACACGCCGCTGCCCGTGCAGGTCTTCTTCATGTACGCAGCCGGCCCGCTGATCCTACAGCGCATCACTGGCGCCTCCGACCCCGTGCGCATCGCGTCGTTCACGCTGGGCGCGTTGGGCGTGGGGCTGTACCACGCCGCCTACATCTCGGAGGTAATTCGCCAGGGGATAGAGGCGGTGCCCCGCGGGCAGATGGAGGCCGCACTGTCGCAGGGCTTCTCGCGCGCCCAGGCCTACCGTTACGTGATCCTGCCCCAGACGTTCCGCATCATCCTGCCGCCGCTCTGCAACCAGGCGCTCAACCTGGTCAAGAACACCTCGGTGCTGGCGCTCATCGCCGGCGGCGACCTCATGTATAACGCCGACAACTTTGTCTCTACCTACGGCTACCTGCAGGGATACGTCATGTGCTGCCTGCTGTACTTCCTCATCTGCTTCCCGCTTGCGCTGCTGGTTCAGCACCTCGAGCGCAGCTCGTCCCGCACACCGCGCCGTCGCCGTCGCGCCGTCGCCGCGCAGGCCGGCCAGACAGCGGGAGGTGAGGCGTAATGGGCGTCTTCACCGCCACCAACGTCGCCTTCATGCTGGGCGGCTTCGTCAAGACCATCGAGATATCGGCCCTCTCCATCATCCTCTCCGTGGCGATGGGCACCGTGCTGGCCATGGTGAAGCAGTACTGCACGGGCAGGCTGCGCGTGCTCTCGGTGGTAGCCAGCGCCTACATCGAGCTCTTCCGTTGCACGCCCAACCTACTGTGGATCCTCTTCGTGTACTTCACGGTCAAGGGCAACGACGTGCTGATCTCGGTCCTTGCGTTCACGCTCTTCACCTCGGCGGTCATGGCCGAGATCGTGCGCGGAGGCCTCAACTCCATCCCCAAGAGCCAGTTTGAGGCGGCCCAGTCGCAGGGCTTTGGCTTCTTCCAGTCCATGCGGCTCATCATCCTGCCACAGACCTTCAAGCTGATCATCCCCGCGCTGTTTGGCCAGTGCACCACCGTGGTCAAGGATTCGTCCTACCTGGCGGGCATCAACGTGGCGGAGTTCATGTACACCTCCAAGGTCATCATGGCCACCACCACGAGCCTTGACCAGATCCTCCTGGTGTACGGCTTCATCTTCCTGCTGTACTTTGCCCTCAACTTTGGCATCTCGCTCGCGGTGCGCCGCTACCAGCGCAGCCTCGTCGCCGCGTAGCGCCACGATCACCCAACCCCCAAGCCAGAAAGGCAGGCACCCATGAGCGAGAAGGACAGCGACGCCCGGCGGCAGGAGGCCGCACCCCACGGCGGCGAGCCCACCACGCCCGCGCTCAACCCCGTGGTCATCACCATCGAGCGCGACTTCGGCGCCGAGGGCCACGAAATCGGCAAGATGCTCTCGCAGGAGCTTGACCTGCCGTTCTACGACAACGAGGTCCTGGTGCGGGCATCCGCGCGCGCCGGCGCCCCCGTGGACGAGGTGGCCGCCTACGACGCTCGCCTCACAGCCGAGATGAGCGCGTTTCTCCCCGACCGCATCGACGCCCGCTCAACCGCCGACAAGCTGTTCCAGCGCGTGTCGAGCGTGGTGCGCGACCTCGCCTCGGTGGGCCCCTGCATCATCGTGGGGCGGCTCTCCGACTACATCCTGCGCGACAACCCCAACCGCATCGCGGTGCTGGTGACCGCCCCCGAGGAGGATCGCATCGAGACCGTGCGCACCAAGCGCGGCATGACCCGCAAGGAGGCCAAGAAGCTCGTGCGCCGCATGCAGAAGGGGCGCGAGCTGTACTGCCACCGCTACTCCGCCGGCAAGTGCGAGATGCACGACGGCAAGGACCTGGTGCTCAACCGCTCGCGCTTTGGCCGCGAGGGCTGCGTCGCCGTCATCGCCGCCGCGTATCGCGCCAAGGTCGCGGAGGTGCAGGAGGGCGAGGGAGAGTAGCGCCGGCCGCGGGGCCCAGGCCCGTCCCGCCGGCATCCCGGGCAACGGACCCGTGCCCCGCGCCCGTCTCGCCCGCCCCCTACCCCTGCGCTGCAGCCTCGAACGGGGGGCGCACCGACTCGTACGAGCGGGGCGAGACGATTCCGCCGCCCAGGCACACCTCGCCGTCGTAGGCGACCACGCTCTGGCCGGGCGCGACCGTGCGCACCGGCTGGAAAAAGCGCACCGTGGCCGATGACCCGTCGCCCGTGGGCTCGAGCCGAGCGGACACCAGCGCCCCCGTGTGCCGCATGCGCACCACGGGCTCGCAGGCGCCGCCCTCCTCCCCCGCCACCCAGCGGCAGCCGTCGAGCACGAGGGAGCCGGTCCACAGCGCGGGGCACGAGCGGTCCGCCGTGACGTAGACCACGTTCTCCCCCACGTCCGTGCGCACCACGTAGCGGGCGGGGCCGCCGCCCAGGTCGAGCCCGCGGCGTTGCCCCACGGTGAAGAGGAAGGCGCCGTCGTGGTGCCCCAGCACCCGGCCCGTCTCCCACTCCACCACGTCGCCCGGGCGCCTCTCCAGCGTGTCGAGCAGGAAGGTGCGAATGCCCACCTCGCCCACAAAGCAGATGCCGTCCGAGTCGGGCTTGCGTTCCACCCCCAGGCCGCGCTCGGCGCACGCAGCGCGCACCTCGGCCTTGCTAGGGTAGTCGCCAATGGGGAAGAGCGTCCGGTCCAGCACGTCGGCAGGAACGCGCCAGAGGAAGTACGTCTGGTCCTTGTGCTCGTCGCGCGAGCGCAGCAGCTGCGCGGGGCGGCCACCCTCGCCGTGCCGCACGCGGGCGTAGTGCCCCGTTGCCACGTAGTCGGCCCCACGGGCGAAGGCCCGCTCGGCGAACGTGCCAAACTTCACCGTCTGGTTGCACATCACGTCGGGGTTGGGCGTGAGGCCATGGGCGTAGGCGTCAACCAGGTAGTCTACGACCGTCTCCTTGTACTCGCGCTCGCAGTCCCACACCTCAAGGTCGATGCCCAGCGTCACGGCCACGCGCTCCGCGTCCGCCAGGTCGTCGGCCCAGGCGCACTTGAATCCCGGGAGGTCGCGCGACCAGTTGCGCATGTACACCGCCGTGACGTCGTAGCCGCACTCGACCAGCAGCGCGGCCGCAAGCGCCGAGTCGACCCCTCCGCTCAGGCCCACGAAGACCCTCTCGCCCATCACGCACCGCCTCCCGCGGCCTGCCGCATGTCGTCGTCCGTAAGCGAGAGGCGCGCCATCTCGTCGCGCACGCAGGCCGCGATCTGCCGGGAGGCGTAGGCTACGTCCTCCGCGCCCGTCTGCCTCCCCAGCGTGATGCGAAGGCTCCCCTGCGCCACCACGTCCGGTACGCCCATCGCGGCGAGCACGTGCGAGCTCCGCATCCTGCTCGCCGCGCACGCCGAGCCCGTGCCCACGTACACGCCGCGACGCTCCAGCAGGATCACGAGCCTGCGCGCGTCAAGCCGCGGGAACGAGACGTGCAGCAGCCCGGGAAGGCGCAGCCTGCCCTGGCGGGGACCGCTCACCACGCACCACGGGAACTCTCGCCTGAGCCTGCCCTCGAGATCGTCACGCAGGGCAGCCAGTCGCCGCACCTCCTGCGGGCGCATCCGCTCCGCCAGCTCCAGCGAGTGGGCAAAGGCCACGGCGCCGGCCACGTTCTCGGTGCCTGAGCGCACGCCGCCCTCCTGGCCGCCGCCCAGCACGAGGGGACGGAGCCGCACGCGGTCGGACGACCACAGCAGTCCCACCTGCTTGGGGCCGTACACCTTGGCGGCGCTGAGCGTGACCAGGTCGGCACCCAGGGACGACACCGCGACCGAGACGTACCCGGCAGCCTGCGAGGCGTCCACGTGGAGCAGGATGGGGCAGCTCTCCCCTGCCCTCAGCCGGCGATCGCGCTCCGCCGCCACGACCGCCGCGACGCGCCTGACGGGCTGGATTGCACCCACCTCGCCGTTTGCCGCCTCAACCGAAACCAGCTCCGTCCGGGGCGTGATGGCCTGGGCGACCTCGTCGGGGTCAACGCGCCCATCGGGTCCCACGCCCACGATGACGCCGCCACGCGCCTGCGCCACGGCGAGAACGCTCTCGTGCTCTGCCGCGTCGGTCACGACCTCGCCGTCCACGCATGCGAAGGCGAGGTTGTTGGCCTCGGTGGCCCCCGCGGTGAGCGTGATCGACGCCGGACGCGCACCCATCACGCGGGCGAGGGAGGCACGGGCGTCCTCCAGTGCCGCATGGGCGCGACGCGCGGGGGCGTAGGGGGCGGAGGGGTTGTAGAACTCATTCGAGAGGAACGGCTCCATGGCGCGCACCGCACCGGGATCCATGGATGTCGCCGCCGCATAGTCCAGGTAGACCTCGCGCGACACCTCCTTGCCGTCCCAAGGGGTAGGGGCACCTGGCATCACAGGTCCTGCCCAATCACGAGGTTCTGGAACCGCTGGCTCATGAACTCGTCGGTGTAGTGGTCGTCTATCCAGCGCTCGAAGTCGTTGGACGCGGGGATGCCCGCGTCTCGCTCGGTGCGACGCTGGAAGCACGCCAGGGTCATGAAGATGTCGAGCGCGAGGTAGGCTGCCAGGATGACCACGAAGGTGACCTGGCGCTTGGTGGTGGGCTCGCCGATGCGGTACAGCAGCTCGGGCATGATCATCTTGGTCCACACCAGCCCCAGCACGCCCCACATCACCAGGAAGCGCCATGCGATCCACTGCGTGATGTGGTCGGGCAGGTACAGGTAGGTCCACGACTGGGCCTGGAACAGGGTCTCCATGGCCCAGCCGGTGAACTGCTCCAGGCAGCCTCCCACCAGCGCCGAGACCAAAAACACCTGCCAGCCCTTTGCGCCGCGCTTCCTCATCTGAAACGCGATGAGCGTTAGGAACACCGTGCCAAACCCATACAGGGGCGAGAAGGGCCCCCACACCAGGCCCACGCGGCTCTGCGTGAGCCCGGCGGAGGCGAACATCCACAGCTCCTCTAGCAGCAGCCCCGCCATGGAGCCAAACACGAACAGGATGACCACCTGGTACCAGGTGATGTGGAGGTTGTCGAGGAACTCCTCGCGATCCTGGAGCTGGGCTCGCATGACCTCGGCTCGCTGGTCGCGCGTGAGGTGGCGGCCCTCCTCGAGGTAGGCAAGGGCGGTCTCCTCGCTCACGCGCTGGTGGTCCACCGCGGTCCTGAGGTCCTTGCCCCTGCCCAGCCAGGTGATGAAGTACCTGATCACACGCGCGAAGCCCCTCACGACCAAGGCGAGGAAAAGCAGGGTGAGGATATTGAGGAACATGGTTCTCCTGACGTACGTGCCGCGTACGGCCTAGCGGTCCCGGGCGCCAGGATGCGGGCGCCCTGCCTAGCATAGCGCAGTCGGGACGCGCGCCATGCCGCCGGGATGACTGGCGGCCAAGAGGGCGGTGCCTCTCACCTGCATTTTCTTCCACGCGAGGAACAAGCTGACAAGATTTTTGAAATTCGTGCTTGCATAATCGGGCTTCGCCACGTATATTCTTCTTCGCGTCGCGGGCTTGGCGCAGTTGGTAGCGCGCCACCTTGCCAAGGTGGAGGTCGCGGGTTCGAATCCCGTAGCCCGCTCCATGAGCTTAGCGGGCCGGTCTCAGCCGGCCCTTTTCATAGCCGCATATCTGGCGAGATGGCCAAGTGGTAAGGCGCGGGCCTGCAAAGCCCTTATCCCCGGTTCGAATCCGGGTCTCGCCTCCAAGCGATCGACGGGCGTCCCCTCGGGGCGCCCTTTTTCGTGGCTCTCCCCTGGCGGCGGAGGGAACGCCCTCGAAGGGCGCGACGCCCGCACGGATTCCGCGCCTAGCCGCCTGGCGCCCCGTGCGCTTAGTAAAGCCAGGCCCCGTGCCGATCCTGCGGCCGCGCGCTTAGCGACTCCAGACCTCTTGTAGCTTTGGTTGCCGCGCGCTTAGCGACGCTAAGCGCGTCATTCATCAAGCTCGGATTTGTGTGCGTTAGGTTGAGGGCGATGCCCTCGCACCTCTCCCCTTGCGAATGGGAGAGGTTCCTCGTATACTTACTCCTCGCGTCGCGGGCTTGGCGCAGTTGGTAGCGCGCCACCTTGCCAAGGTGGAGGTCGCGGGTTCGAATCCCGTAGCCCGCTCCATGAGCTTAGCGGGCCGGTCTCAGCCGGCCCTTTTCATAGCCGCATATCTGGCGAGATGGCCAAGTGGTAAGGCGCGGGCCTGCAAAGCCCTTATCCCCGGTTCGAATCCGGGTCTCGCCTCCAAGCGATCGACGGGCGTCCCCTCGGGGGCGCCCTTTTTCGTGGCTCTCCCCTGGCGGCGGAGGGAACGCCCTCGAAGGGCGCGACGCCCGCACGGATTCCGCGCCTAGCCGCCTGGCGCCCCGTGCGCTTAGTAAAGCCAGGCCCCGTGCCGATCCTGCGGCCGCGCGCTTAGCGACGCTAGGCCTCTTGTAGCTTTGGTTGCCGCGCGCTTAGCGACGCTAGGCCTCCGTGCCAATTTCCGACGCCCGACCCGCACGAGGGCCAGGGGGATTAAGCATCGGGCGCCGAAATCCGCAAGAGGGCTAGCATCGCTAAGCAGCCCGAGCCAAACCCCCACGAGCACTAGCGACGCTAAGCGCGTCACCCGCCGAGCGCGGATTGTCCCGCCCTATGCCGTCCGGTTCCTCGTTACCCCAGGTTATGACGCTCACAGCGGGGAGCAATGGAAAGAATGGAGCGAGCGTTCACCGTTCGGATTGCAATCCCTATGCGCACCAAGCTCCACCCCCTCCTGAAGCTCTTTCCAGATGGGTTGATGCAGACAGCAGACCAGACCCACCTCTGTGGGGAGAGGCCCACTGCTCGAAGACTCACGAAGCGAGTTCTCACACCGAGCCTTGTCGCCGTTGTAGGGCGCTTGAACGCGACCTCCGCATCCGCATTTGGGGTGGGAGGTAACGCTCATCTCCCAGCTGAGGCCAGGGACACCATCCAAGTTAAACCCACTTGCACCACGCCCCCTCTTTGAGGGGGCAAGCAGATCTGTCCCCAAGGTTGATATCCCTCGCCTTCCTCGAACTCGCTCTTCGCTAAATCATGCACGAAGGTTCGGCACCATCGCGTTCTCGCCGGCAGACAGGCATACGACGACGTTTCGCTGATATGATTGCTAGTTTGATTAGATACGAACTAAGGAAGACGGATCCAGAATGCGGGGATGGGCCATGCCTGCTGAGGAATATCGAGTTGTGGCAATCTGAAGGCCGCTTACGGCGGGGAAAGCGGAGTGCTGGTCTTCCAAGGCCATGTTCCCGACCCTGCCCCAGCACAGAAACCCCACTTTTCCCGAAACTTAGCGTGCATTCGGGCTGCCCCGATTGCCACAAGTCGCATTTCCTCAGCAGCTACCCACTGTGGAAGCGTCCAAGCCCGCCGTTGACTGCCACAGCTCCGTTTTCCTCAGCACCCCACCGTCCCGCTACGGGCGAAAAAGCTTCACGATGCGCACGCAGGTCCCGCCCTGCTGCCGGCGCACGATCGAAACCGAGTCGGCAAGCAGCCGCATGAGCTTGATGCCGCGGCCGCGCTCGTCTCCCTCCCCCACCTCGGGCGTGTCGTCGTCGGGCGAGAGCTCAAAGCCACAGCCGCAGTCCGTCACGTCCACCACGGCTCGATCGGGGTAGCACGCCACGGTCACCAGGGCGCACCGGTCGTCCGTGTGGTCGATGGCGTTGCCCATCGCCTCGCCCGTGGCAAGGTTGAGGTCAAACAGGTCGTCCGGCGACAGGTCCATGCGGGAGAGGAGCGACGCCACGCGCTCGCGGCTCGCCCCCAGGTCGTCCGGGTCGATCCACACCGTGGTCCTCCAAAGCGGCATGGCAGAGGGGTCCAGCGCCGGAACCTGTGGCCGCGAGCCCTGGGCCGAGACCGGAACCAGGTCCACGACGCGAGCGATCCTGAGCGCGCGCATCACGCTGGGCGACACGTTGGTGAGCGAGAGCAGCCCTCCGTGCTCGCGCATGTGGCGGATCTCGTGGAAGATCATCCCCATGCCGGCGGAGTCCACGTAGGTTGCCTCGGCCATGTTGAGCACGATCCGCTTGCACCCGCCATCGATCAGGGCGTCGATGGCCCTCCTCAGGCGAGGCGTGGTAGTCACGTCCACGTCGCCAAAGGCCGGCACCAGCGCGATGCTGGGACCCGCCACGGACCCCCGGGCCTCTCCGGCACCATCCCTCATGCGCCGCTCACCTCCCCCTTCTCGCGAGGCGCGTCAGACGGGCCCACCATGTCAAAGCGGAGCGAGACCATCGCCACGTCGTCGTCCAGGTGCCGCTCGGTGAAGGAGTCGAGCGTCGCCAACAGGCGGTCGAGCAGGCCGTCGTAGCCGCGCGGCACCTCGCGCATCACGGCGTCGCGCAGCCCGTCCTCGCCAAAGAACGACCCGTCCGCCGCACGCGCCTCGGTGGTGCCGTCGGTGTAGAGCAGCAACACGTCTCCCCTGCGCAGCCTCACGCGGCCGTTGCGGTACGTCATCTCGTGGAAGGCGCCCACCACGCCCGACTGCACGTCGAGGGTCTCTATCTCGCCCGTGGCGGCTCTCACGAGTATCGCGGGCGGATGGCCCGCCGAGCAGTACGAGAGCATACCCGACCCAAGGTCCACGATGCCCACGAACAACGTTGCGAACGTCTCCAGGCGAGAGAATCCCAGCAGGAACTCGTTGAGCAGCCGCACCATGCGGGCGGGAGAGAGGCCCTGCCATGAGTAGGCCCCCAGGGCGGTCTTGACGGCGGCGGAGACGGACGCGGCCTCCACGCCCTTGCCCGACACATCGCCCATGATCACGCACGCGCGGCGGTCTGGGAGCCGGATCAGGTCGTAGAAGTCTCCGCCGATGACCGCGGTCGCCGTGGCGGAGGAGTAGATGCCCCGCGCGGTGATGCCGTCGACCTGCTGGAGCTCGTTGCGCATGCCCGTCTGGAGCGCCTGGGAGATGCGCTTGTCCTGCTTGCGGCGCTCCTCTCCCCTGGCAAGGCCCTGCAGGTCGCTCGCGACGCGTCCGAGGTAGCGCAGCTCGCTCTCATCGAGCGGCTCGCCGTCGGACGGGCGAAGCACCAGGACCCCCAGGGCGTCGTCCCCGATCCTGCCCAAGCCCACGTAGGCGCCCGTAGCCGGCATGCCCGCCTCCGCAAGTGCCCGGGATGCAGCGTCGTCGGGCTCCAGGGGCATGACCGCGGTGCCGTCCTCCTGCGTCAGGCGTTGGACCTGCTCGAAGTCCAGCGGGACGCTCAGGTCCTCGCCCGCGGGGGTAGTGACCAGCGCGGTGTTGCCCTGCCGTTGGTTCAGGCGCACCTCAACGCAGGTCGCATCCAGTGCACGCTCGACCTCGTCCGTCACCTCACGGCGCGACTCTGGGGTGAGGTCACCGGCCTCCATCAAGGTCTCCCTCACCTGGGAGGCGCTGTCGCGCAGCTCGCCGTCGCGGCGGGCCCTGAGCGCGCTGAAGGCTCCGACAAGCTGCACGGAGAGGTACTGGGCGACGGCGTCCAGCAGCTCGCTGTCCTCGCGCTGGAGGGGACGCGCCTGCTCCCAGCCGACCTCGATGAGCGCTATCACTTGGCCGCCAAACCACACCGGGACCGCGATGAAACTCGTGAACGGGGGCACCTTCCCGGCGCGCAGCCGATAGACCTCCTGGGTCTCCTCGTTCACGACCTCGCGGTTGGTGAGCCTGCCGCGGCGGAGTTCGTCGCCCTTGGGCGGGAGCACCCGTAACCTGAGCGCGCGACCCGCCCGCTTTGCCAGGGCGTCGATGGTCTGGCCAAACGAGAGGTAGCGCGGCACCCGGGCGCCCGCAAGCGACTTGCTGACGCCGCGAAGGTGATAGCCATCCTGCTCGGCCACGTAGAACACGGTGCCGGAGGCCTCCATGGTGTTGGTTATCTCCTCCAGCGCGCGGCTGAAGAGCGTCATCACGTCGCCGGAGTCGAGCGTGCCCAGCACGATGCCCAGCGTGCCCGAGAGGCGCTTGTTTGCCCTGGAGAGCTCCTGGACCAACCGGTCATTCTCACGCTCCGCCTGCGCCGCCGCATCGCTTGCCACGGCAACGAGGAGGTACGTCTCGCCCGCCGAGGGAACGCGGTCGCAGCGAACCGTCAGGTCGAGCGTGCTGCCGTCACCCGCTTGGCACACCAGCTGCTTTGAGCTGCCGTCCATGGGAAACGGGAGGTCGTCCGGGCAGAAGGGGGCGTCGGGATCGGCGTCCTCCGACAGCGGGAAGCACGAGCGCACGTCACAGCCCACGAGTCCCCCTGAGGGGTGGGGAAACACCAGCGCAGCGGTGTCGTTGGAGAGGAGCACCCTTCCCAGGCCGTCGAACGCGATCACCGCGTCGCTCGTGAGCGAGAGGAGCGTTGCCAGCGTGCCGCCCACGCTCTTCTCCCCTATGCCATCCAACCTGCGGACGATACCGCCCTGTGCCATGCATCCCCCTGCCGCCCGACTGCGTCACGGCAGATTCTACCCAGATGGGCGCAGGTAAACGCCAGGGCTTGCGCCGAGCTGCGAGGGGCGGGCGTGTGGACGTCGGTTGGCGCGAGCTTGCGCTGAGCGAGACGGTCGCTAGCCCAGGAGGTCCGAGAGTGCCAGGTCGTGGAAGTCGATCTCGCGCAGCTTGACGGCAACGGGGTCGCCCGTGACTCGAATCACGTCCACGGCGCGGTCGCGGATGGAGCAGCTGTAGGCGTACTGGATGTTGAGGTCGCCGCTCGCGATGCGCGTAACCACGGATGCAAGGCCGCCTGGGACGTCGGGCACGTCCACGGCGATGACCTTGGTGGTGGCGGCGCTGAGACCCGCCTGGTGCAGCGCGTCGAGGGCGCGCGGGGTGTCGTCCACAATCAGCCGGACGCTGCAGAAGTCCGTGGAGTCCGCGACCATGATGGCGAGAATCTGGACGCCTGCCTTGCCCAAGACGTCGCTCATGTGCGCGAGCGTTCCGGGTTCGTTGGGGAGAAACACGGTGACCTGGTCAATCATTGTGCATCCCACCTCTCGTGCGGGGACTTTTATCGCATGGTAGGCCGGCGGGACGCCCGATTGGTTGCGCGCGGGTTTCGTTTTGTGGAAGGTTAGGCACGTCGACGGGCGGGCAGAGTCTACGTCGCGAGGCTGTGCCTTCGCCGGGACGGACTTCGCGAGTCACCGACCAACGTCGCTCTCACGACGCCAATCGCAACCCATCCGGATGGCGCGCTCTGGGCGTGACGGCTCGTCTCCCGCGGCATCGTCGGCGTTTGACCCGCCCACATGACATGGCGAGCGCTCAATATATAAGAAGAGAGGCTCCCGTGGGAGCCTCTCTGCACCTTCGTGGTGTCGGAGGCGGGACTTGAACCCGCACGACCTTTTAGTCAGTCACTAGCACCTCAAGCTAGCGCGTCTGCCAATTCCGCCACTCCGACATGGCTTGCTGCGTTGCAGCAGAAAGAATATTAACAGAACGTCCGACTCTGGCAAGCGTCAATTCCAAACTTTTGGAAAAAGTTGGGACGTACCTCTCACCCGTCAGAGACACCCAAGGTCACGAGCTTAGTTGGGGCGTCTCCCCCATGCGCCAGCATTGCCCGTCGACGACTTTGTCCACTATCGGGGCGAGAAGATCCTCGATCCGACTCCGGACACCTCCCCCCGGCATCCGGGGAGACGAGGCCGTCGCGCCCCTCTGGCTCGCCATCAATCGCCCTGTAAAACGGAGCTCCCGAATCATCCCCACACGGGCGTACGGCGCAAGAGCCAGCATCAGACATCGGACCTTGGCAAATAGCCCCTCGCGTGAATGATCCGAGCGTGTGTACGCATGGGTCGAGGCTGTAGGTACAGGGCGGCTCCCCCATCATCCGGCCACACGGGCTCTACGCCACGACGACCACGGCAGGGGATCGATGCGCAAGGAATGGGGCGGGTCTCCTGGCCCCCGGACGCGCCGGCCTCCCACATGTGGCGGATCCCCACGACCCAGTTCCCAGAGCTCCAAGTGGATGGCAACCGCGACGAGACGGGAGCCTCCCGCGGAGGGCCCAATGGCAGCGAACTCCCGAGGTGAGCACCTCCGCGTGGCCTCGGCAGCGGATTGGCGGGGCATTTCCCCAATTGTGTTCCCGTCAGAAAGGGAACCGTGGCAGAAAGCTCCCGACGTGTGTGCTCATTTGGGGAAGCGGCTACCAATCAGAGGTTGACAGATGGTCTCTTGGCAGCAAACTCCGGATGTGTGCACTCACATCCGGCTCCCGCCGCCATTAAGGACCTAGTGGGCTTTGACTCATCGCAGGACGAGGGAGACGCACAAAACTGGTGTCGGTGCCGAGACAGGGTTCGCGTCGCCACGGCAGGCCCGGTGACGTCCGCAATGGCTCAAAAAGTGAACAGGCACCTTCCCCGATGGCTCCGCCCCCAACAGGGGAACACGCTCCTCTCCCCTTCTTTGCCCTCCCTCGAACTAGCTCAGGCGAGACCCTCATCGACCCAAAGGGAGAGGGACCCGGCCGCGTTGGCCAGGCCCCTCTCGCCAGGGCAGTCACTTTGATTGAGGAGGAACGCCTACAGCTCCACCGAGGACTCCTTGATGGGCTTGGGGGCGGCGAAGTGGCAGCGGCAGAAGTGGCCGGGAGCGACCTCGCGCAGCTCGGGCATGGGCTCCTTGCTGCAGATCTCCTGCGCGATCGGGCAGCGGGTGTGGAAGCGGCAACCCGAGGGCGGGTTGATGGGCGAGGGGGGATCGCCCTTGAGGATGATGCGCTTGCGGTTGCGCTGGAGGTCCGGGTCGGGAACGGGGACCGCGGAGAGCAGCGACTGCGTGTACGGGTGATAGGGCTCGGCGTAGAGGGTCTTCCAGTCCGAGTACTCCATCATGTTGCCCAGGTACATGACCGCAACGCGGTCGGAGATGTGCTGAACCACGCTGAGGTCGTGCGCGATGAAGAGGTACGCGGTGCCGTACTCCTGCTGCAGGTCGCTCAGCAGGTTGAGCACCTGCGCCTGGATGGACACGTCGAGTGCCGAGACGGGCTCGTCGCAAATGATGAGCTTGGGGCGCAGCGCGAATGCGCGCGCGATGCCGATGCGCTGGCGCTGGCCGCCCGAGAACTCGTGCGGGTAGCGGTTGATGTGCTCGGGGTTGAGGCCCACGACGTCGAGGAGCGAGCGGACGTAGTCCATGCGCTCGTCCTTGTCAGGCATCACCTTGTGGATCACCAGCGGCTCAGAGACGATCTCACCGATGGTCATGCGGGGGTTGAGCGAGGCGTAGGGATCCTGGAAGATGAACTGCATGTTGCGGCGCATCTCCTTGAGCTCCGCCTTGTTCATCTTGGAGACGTCCTTGCCGTCGAACACGACCTTGCCCGAGGTGGGCGTGGTGAGGCGCATGATGCAGCGGCCGGTGGTCGACTTGCCGCAGCCGGACTCGCCGACCAGGCCAAAGGTCTCGCCGGGATAGATGTCAAACGAGACGTCGTTGACCGCGTGGACCGACTTCTTGCGCGAGCGGTTGAAGACGCCGCCCTCCACGGGGAACTCCTTGGTGAGGTGCTCCACATGCAGCAGGGGCTTCTGACCAGTCCTGTCCTGCTCCATTACGCCTCACCTCCTTCCTTGGCCGCCTTGGCCGCAGCCTTGGTGCGGGAGTTGGCGGGTGCGTTCTTCTTGACGAACTCCGGGTCGCCCGCGTAGTGGCAGCGAGAGTAGTGACCCGTCTCGGTGACGTAGAGGTCGGGGTACTTCTCGTGGCATAGCGCGGTGGCATAGGGGCAGCGGGGCGAGAAGGGGCAGCCCTTGGGCACGTTGACCAGCGAGGGTGGGTTGCCCTCGATGGGCGTGAGCGGGTGCTTCTCGGTGAAGACCGGGTCGGGGATGGAGCGCGTGAGACCCCAGGTATACGGGTGGAGCGAGCCGTAGAAGATCTCGTCCGCCGTGCCAAACTCCACGGGGGAGCCGGCGTACATGACCATGATCTTGTCGGCGACGTCCGCGACGACACCCAGGTCGTGCGTGATCATGATGATGGCGTTGCCGTTCTTCTGCTGCATCTCCTGCATGAGCTCGATGATCTGCGCCTGGATGGTGACGTCCAGTGCGGTGGTGGGCTCGTCGGCGATCAGGATGTCGGGGTTGCAGGCAAGGGCCATGGCGATCATGACGCGCTGGCGCATGCCGCCCGAGAACTCGTGGGGGTAGTCCTTCACGCGCTGCTCGGGGTTGGGGATGCCCACCATGTCGAGCAGCTCGATGGAGCGCTTCCACGCCTGCTCCTTGGTGTAGCCCAGGTGGAGCCTCATGCCCTCGCTCAGCTGGCGCCCGATGGTGTACACGGGGTTCAGCGACGTCATGGGGTCCTGGAAGATCATCGCGATGTCGTTGCCGCGCACGTGCTGCATGTCACGCTCGCTCATCTTGAGGAGCGACTTGCCACGGTACAGCACGTCTCCGCCCATGATCTTTCCGGGAGGCATGTCCACCAGGCCCATGATGGTGAGGGAGGTGACGGACTTGCCGGAGCCGGACTCGCCCACGACGCCCAGGGTCTCTCCCCTGTCGAGGTTGTACGACACGCCGTTGACGGCCTTGACCACGCCGTCCTGCGTGTAGAAGTACATCTTGAGGTCCTGGACCTCGAGGAGGTGGTGACCCTCGGGAACGGGCTGCTCCTTGAGCTCCGTCCAGGTGTCTTCCTGATTCTTCTTTCTCATTATGCGTCCTTCATCTTGACGTCGAGTGCATCGCGAAGGCCGTCACCAAGCAGGGTGAAGGCAAGAACGGTGGAGATGATCGCGAGGCCGGGCATGATCATGAGCCACGGGTTGGTGGCGAGGTACTTCTGGCCGTCCTCGATCAGGATGCCCCAGGAGGGGTCGGGCGGAACGACGCCCATGCCCAAGAACGAGAGCGAGGCCTCGGTGAGGATGGCGCCACCGATGTTCATGGTCGCGTACACGACGATCGAGGCAACGGAGTTGGGGAAGATGTGGCGCGTGATGATGCGGAAGTCGGACGCACCCATGGAGCGCGCGGCGTCGATGTAGTCGTTGGACTTGACCGACAGGATCGCCGAGCGGAACACGCGGGCGATTGACGGCCATCCCAGCACGCCGATGGCGATGAACACGTTCTGGATGCCGCTGCCCATGACCGCCAGCATGACGATGACGAACAGGATGTACGGGAACGCCAGGAAGATGTCTGCCAGACGCATGATGATGGTGTCCCAGAGACCGCCGTAGTAGGCGGCAAGGGCGCCCATGATGAGACCGATCACGGTCGAGATGGCGGTTGCCATGACGCCGACAGCCAGCGAGATGCGCGAACCATAGATGACGCGCGAGAGAACGTCACGACCGACCTGGTCGGTGCCAAAGGGGTGCTCCCAGGACATCGGGAGGCGGGCGTCATAGAGCTGCTGGGTCGGACCGCCGAGCTTTGCGGGGACCCACAGGTCCGCCGTGAGGGCGATCAGGACGACGATCGCGATCCAGATCACCGAGATGATGGCGAGCTTGTTGCGGCGAAGGCGCCTCCAGGCATCGCTCCAAAGCGTCCTGACGGGAGCGGTCGTCTCGACCTCGCTCCCCTCCTTCGGGGCGTTCGCACGCGCCTGCTCGGGCGTCTCCACGCCCACGGGCTTCTCGTTGAAGATCTTCTTCTTAGCCATTGTGCGAGCCTCCTAGCCCTGTTCCTTGGGGCTGCCGTACCTGATGCGCGGGTCGAGGTACGCGTAGCTGATGTCGACGATCAGGTTGATGACCATGACCACCACGACGATGACGGTGACGGAGCCCAGGACGATGGGCCAGTCGCGCTTGGTGATGGCTCGGTAGGTCTCGTAGCCGACGCCAGGCCAGTTGAAGACCGTCTCGGTGAGAATGGCGCCCGCGAGCATGCCGCCAAAGTCCATGCCGATGTAGGTGACAACGGGGATGAGCGCGTTCTTGAGCGCGTGGTGCACGATCACGTCGTGCTTGGAGAGGCCCTTGGCGCGCGCGGTACGAATGTAGTCCTGACCCAGGACCTCAAGGAGCTGGGACCTCATGATTCGAGCGACGTACGCGCAGGAGACTGCGGACAGCGTGACGGCAGGAAGGATGTAGTACACCCAGTCGTCAAACTCCGCGGTGGGCCCGCCCGCACCCGAGATCGGCAGGTAGAATGCGCCGCCGGTTGCGTTCTTGAGCACAATGCCGAAGAACAGCTGGAGCAGCATTCCCAGCCAGAACGCGGGGATGGACACGTTGATGGAGGTGATGAGGGTCACCAGGATGTCCCAGAACGAATATCTCTTGATGGCGGATATCATGCCGGCACCTATGCCTATGATCGCCTCGAGGATGATGGCGACCACGGCGAGCTTGATGGTGTAGGGGTACTTCTCCGCCAGGATGTCTGCGACGGGCTTGCCGTTCTGCTGGTAGGAGTAGCCCAGGTCACCATGGAGCAGACCACCGACGTAGTCCACGTAGCGCTCCCACATGGGGGTCTCGATGGTGTTCCCATTCTCGTCGTAGATGGGCTTGCCATTCGAGTCGGACTCGATGAGGTGGTACTTGATGCGAAGGTTGATCTCCGTCTGGGGATCAAGCTTCTTCTCGCCGGCGATCAGCTTGATGGGGTCGCCGGGAACCACGTTCTCCATGAGAAACAGGATCAGCGTCACGCCCAGGAACACTGGGATGAACTGGAGGACGCGTTTGACAATGTATCTGCCCATAGGGTGGACTCCCCTTTCCGCGGGTTTACACTGCGTTTGATGTGGTCCTTTCACATACAAACGGGTGAATTATAGGCTAACGGGCACGGTCCCGTAGGCCGGGCACCTGCAGGCCAAGGCTTATTGACAGAAAACCTGTCAGGTAACCCAAAAAATGGGAGAGGCGAGGTGCCAGGTAGACACCCCGCCCCTTGAACGCTCTTCTCCCGGTAGGGCTTCAGCTACGCGGTGATGCTTGCGCTGCCGAGCTCCGCCTTGCCCTGCGGGTCGTAGTACATCTTCTGGACGCGGTCGCTGCCCACGTGGTTGTGAGCGTAGAACATGATGGGCGCGATAGGCAGGTCCTCGCCGATCTTCTTGTTGATCTCGCGATACTTTGCCCTGCGCTCGTCGTCGTCCTCGGTCTGACGAGCCTCGTCGATGGCCTTGTCGACCTCGGTGTTGCTGTACTTGCCGTAGTTGTTGTCAGACCCCGTGTAGAAGTTGGGGTAGATGAAGTTGTCCATCGTGGGGTAGTCGGCAATCCAGCCCAGGCGACCCATGAAGAAGGATCCCTCGCTCATCGAGGAGAGGTAGGCAGCCCACTCCTGGGAGGACTGCTTCACCTTGAAGCCAGCCGCCTCCAGGCCGTCCTGGATGATGCTCATGATGTCCTCGTGGCCACCGCCGGAGTTGTAGTCGAGCTCGAGCTCGATGCTACCGAGGTTGTTGTCGGAGACGAGCTTCTTGGCGGCGTCGGCGTCGTACTTGGCGTACTCCCAAGAGTTGTCGTTATCCTTGTCCAGGATGGTGGGGATGGCGCCGTCAGCAGGCTTGCGGGAGCCCTCGAAGAGGGTGTCGCAGATCTTCTGGCGGTCGATGGCCAGGTTGATCGCCTTGCGGACGTTGAGGTCCTGCAGCTCCTTCTTCTGGAGGTTGAAGCACAGGTAGTAGATGGCGGTCTCGGCACCGGTCAGGACCTGCTTGCCCGGGGTGACGGTGTAGCCGTCCTCGGACGTGCCCTTGTCGCCCTCGATCTCCTTGATGCGGCCGGAGGGAATCTGGCAGAAGTCAAGGTTGCCGGCCTCGAACTCGCGGTACGCGGTGTCCGGGTCCTTCTGGATGGAGAAGTTGATTGCGTCGAGGTTGGCCTTGGTTCCGTAGTAATCGTCAAACTTCTTGACGTTGATGTACTGGTCGGAGACCCACTTGCCATCCATCTGGAAGGGGCCGTTGCCGATGGGGGCAACGAGGAAGCTGTCGGGGTCGTCCAGGGCCGCCTGCGGCACGGGCGCGAGAGCGGGGTGAGCGCAGACGTAAGGCCAGTCGGCCATGGGGTACTTGAGCTTGACGACGAAGGTGTTGTCGTCCGGGCAGGTAAGGCCAGAGATCTCGGTCGCGTCGCCGGAGTTCATCTCGTCATAGCCCTCGATGGGAGCCAGGTGATAGTTGATGTCCGACGGAGTTGCCATCTTGGGGTTGGCGATGCGCTCCCAGCCGCGCTTGAAGCTCTTGGCGTCGACGGTGTCACCGTTGTGGAACTTGGCGCCCTCGACCAGGTGGAAGGTGTAGGTCAGGCCGTCATCAGAGACATCCCAGGACTTGGCCGCCTTGGGAACGACCTTCTCCTTGTCCCAGTCGTAGTCGGTGAGGGCGTCGAACAGGATGTGCTCGACCTGCGTGCCCTCGGACTCCTGGGCGTTGTAGGGATCGATGGCAACGGGGTTGCCGATGTAGAACTTGAAGGTGCCACCCTTTGCGGTGCTGTCGCTGGCAGCAGAGGAGCTGGTGCTCTTCTTTCCGCAGCCTGCGAGAGCGGCGAGCGCGCTTGCTGCGAGCCCACCCTTCACGAAGGTGCGACGGCCCATCATGAGCTTATCCGCCATACATGCCTCCCATGTGTAGACTTTTGCAGTCATCCGACTGCCCGTCTTTGTTGGACGGCTCCCCCGTCCAACCCGTTCACCCATTTTCGTCCCGCATTCAAATTAATGCAATTCCATTTAAGCTGTGAATGCCGCCCCTTAGCAGATGTGATGCTTCCGTAAAGCCCTTCACGTGGGCAAACGCCAATTTAGCCACATTGTTAAATCAATGTTTCGTGCAGACGGCGATAGGAACTTGCTACCAATCCCCTATTTTCGGGATAAAAAAATACGGACACCCCTGGGGAGAGGTGCCCGCAATACGCCAGATGAGACGGTCCTAGATGGTTCCAAGCGGGAACGTGAGCGCCATGATGCAGATGCACGCCACGAAGATGACGGCAGTGATGACGGTGAGCCTGTCGAGGTTCTTCTCCCACACGCCCGAGCCAGCGGCGGAGTTGTACATGGACGAGGCGATCATGTCAGACACGCCCGTGCCCTTGCCGGAGTGGGCGAGGATGAGGAGGATGGTGAGAATTGCGGAGATGGTCATGACGACCAGCAGGAAGACGTTGAGTGGGCTCACTTGTATGGCTCCTTCGGGCATGCCGCTTGTGCGGCTCAGTTAGACATCAGAACAGGTTAGCACAGTGGGGTCCTGCCACAAAACGTCCAGAGCCAGACATCCCATGCAAAAGCAGAAGGGGCACCCGGGATTACCGGATGCCCCTTTCGCGTTCCCTTGGAGGGGCTCGTTACATCGCAGCCTTGACCATGGCGGCGAAGCTGTCCGCCTTGAGGGAGGCGCCGCCCACGAGGGCGCCGTCCACGTCCTCCTTCTCGAGGAAGCCGGCCACGTTGTTGGGCTTGGCCGAGCCTCCGTAAAGTACGCGGATGCCGTCAGCGGTCTCCTTGCCGAAGATCTGGGCGAGGGTCTCGCGGATTGCGCCGCAGACCTCCTGCGCGTCGTCGGCAGTGGCGGTCTTGCCCGTGCCGATGGCCCAGATGGGCTCGTAGGCGATGACGTACTTGGAGGGATCCTCGATGGTGAGGCCCTCGGTGTCCTTCTTGATCTGGTCGACGACGAACTCGACGTGCTTGCCCGCCTCGCGAACTTCGAGGGACTCGCCGCAGCAGCTGATGGGCACGATGCCGTGAGCCATGAGGGCCTTGGCCTTCTTGTTCACGTCCTCGTCGGTCTCGTGGAAGTAGCCACGACGCTCGGAGTGCCCGATGATGCAGTACTTGGCACCGACGTTGGTGAGCATGCTGGGAGAGATCTCGCCGGTGAAGGCGCCCTTCTCCTCCCAGTACACGTTCTCCGCGCCCAGGGCGAAGGGTGCGTCATGCTGCTCGATGACCTCAGAGACGCCCTTGAGATCGACGGCGGGGGTGCACACGACGACGTCGACGTCGCCGGTGCCGCCCTCGAGCTCCTTGGCAAGACCCTCGGCGAGGGCGACGCCCTCGGTGTAGGTCTCGTTCATCTTCCAGTTGCCCGCAATCATCCTGTTACGCATCGAGAAGCGCCTCCACTCCGGGGAGCTTCTTGCCCTCGACGAGCTCCATGGACGCGCCACCGCCGGTGGAGATCCAGCTCATCTTCTCGGCAAGATCGAACTTGTTGATGGCCGCGACGGAGTCGCCACCGCCAATGATGGAGGTGCCGCCGTTGGCCTTTACCTCGGCGACCGCGCGCGCAACGGCCTCGGTGCCATGTGCGAACTGGTCAAACTCGAACACGCCCATGGGGCCGTTCCAGAACACGGTCTTGGCGCCCTTGATGGCGTCGGCGAAGAGCTGCTCGGTCTTGGGGCCGATGTCCATGCCCATGCGGTCGTCGGGAATGTTGTCGGAGTCCACGGCCTGGCCCTGCGCATCCTCGCCAAAGTGGTCGGCGACGATGTTGTCGATGGGGAGAAGGACCTTGACGCCCTTCTTCTCGGCCTTCTCGAGCATCTCCTTGGCGCGGTCGACCCAGTCCTCCTCCTTGAGGGAGGTGCCCACGGTGTGACCCTGGGCCAGGAAGAAGGTGTAGGCCATGCCGCCACCGATGATCAGGGTGTCGCAGGAGTCGATGAGGTGGTCGAGGACGCCGATCTTGCTGGAGACCTTGGAGCCGCCGACGATGGCGACGAAGGGACGCTCGGGGTCGGCGAAGATCGAAGTCAGGGTGTCGACCTCCTTCTCGAGCAGGAAGCCGGCGACCGCGGGGATGTACGCGGCCGGGCCCACGACGGAGCCCTGAGCACGGTGCGCGGTGCCAAAGGCGTCGAGCACGAAGAGGTCGCCGTAGGAGGCGAGCTTCTTTGCGATCTCGGGGTCGTTCTTCTTCTCGCGCTTGTCGAAGCGGACGTTCTCGAGCAGGAGGATGTCGCCCGGCTTGACGGCGTTGACGGCCTCGGTGGCCTTGTCACCATAGGTGTCGTCGACGAACTTGACGTCGTAGCCCGTGAGCTCGGCGAGCTTGGCCGCAACGGGCTTGAGCGAGAGCTCGGGCTCGGGGCCGTCGCCCTTGGGGCGGCCGAGGTGGCTCATGAGCACGATGCCCGCACCGTGCTCCTTGAGGTACTTGATGGTGGGGATGGCAGCGCGGACGCGGGTGTCATCGGTGACGACGCCGTCCTTTAGGGGGACGTTGAAGTCGACGCGCATGAGGACGCGCTTGCCCTCCACGTCGATGTCGCGAACGGTCTTCTTGGTAAAGGCCATGCTCACTCCTTCTGTTGACACGTTGCATTGCCGAGGAAAAGGGGCGCGGCCGCGGCCCTAAAGCTGCGAACCGCGCCCCTGGTTACTTGGGAAGCGTCACCTTAGGCAACGAACTTCTCGAAGTACTTGATGGTGCGGACCATCTGGGAGGTGTAGGAGTTCTCGTTGTCGTACCAAGAAACGACCTGCACCAGGTACTCGTCGCCGCCAACGGGCAGCACGGAGGTCTGCGTGGCGTCGAAGATGGAGCCGTGGGTCTCGCCCACGATGTCGGAAGAGACGATCTCGTCCTCGTTGTAGGCGAAGGTCTCGGGGATGGTCTCGGCGTAGGCCTTCATCGCAGCGTTGACCTTCTCGGCCGTGAGGGCCTCAGAGGACTTGACGACTGCATAGAGAAGGGTGGTGGAGCCATCGGGCACAGGCACGCGCTGAGCGGCACCGATGAGCTTGCCGTCAAGCTCGGGGAGGACGAGGCCGATTGCCTTTGCAGCACCCGAGGAGGTCGGGACGATGTTGGCAGAGGAGGTGCGGCTACGACGCTTGTTGCCCTTGCGCTGCGGGCCGTCCAGAGCCATCTGGTCGCCAGTGAAGGCGTGAATGGTCTGCATGATGCCGGACTGGATGGGGAACGCATCGTTGAGGCCCTTGGCCATGGGGGCGAGGCAGTTGGTGGTGCAGGAGGCAGCGGAGATGATGTTGTCCTCGGCCGTCAGCGTCTCGTGGTTGACGTTGTAGACGATGGTCTTGAGGTCCTTGCCCGCAGGAGCGGAGATGACGACCTTCTTGGCGCCGGCGTCGATGTGAGCCTGCGACTTGGCCTTCGAGGTGTAGAACCCGGTGCACTCGAGGACGACGTCAACGCCGAGCTCGCCCCAGGGGAGCTTGGAGGCGTCGGGCTCCTTGTAAATGGTAATCTCCTTGCCATCGACGATGATGGAGTGATCGGTGGCCTCGACCTTGTGATCGCGAGCGTAGTTGCCATGGGTCGAGTCGTACTTGAGCAGGTAGGCGAGCATGTCCGGCGAGGTGAGGTCGTTGATGGCGACGATCTCGGAGCCCTCGTGTGCGAACATCTGACGGAATGCCAGACGACCGATGCGGCCAAAGCCGTTGATAGCAACCTTTACTGCCATGCTGTCTCCTTTCGCGTGGCCGACCAGGGCCTATCCCCAGCTCGACCAAAGACTAAGCGACACACCACTCATATTATCCCCATTTATGCCTTCGCTACGCATGAACGGCGTCCTATGACAAATTTTGTTTTGCGGAGAGGAGATGTACATCTATTGCTAATCAATCTGTAGGATGACCAGTTTTCTCCGCAAGCGGTAGGTTCCACGCCACGTTTCTGCAGTATTCGTGATGTTTTTCCCCTTTTGGAGCATACGAGGGGGGGCACATCGCCGCTATTCGTCCCTGGGACTTGATACAAGGGCCTCGAGACGCAGCACCCGGTGGTACATCGCCGACTTTGACGCGGGGGGATCGCACATCTCGCCCAGTGCGGAGAGCGAGAGCTCGGGATGGGCACGCCTGAGCTCGCAGAACTCGCGGACGGCAGGAGGGAGGGAGCGGAGCCCCAGCTCGCGCTCCGCCCGGTCGATGAGGGCGAGCTGGTCGGCCGCCGCGCCGGTGGAGCGCGCCTGGTTGGCCATCTCGGCGTTGACCCTGCGGTTGACGTCGTTCTTGAGCGACTTCATGCGCCGGACGCTCTCGACCGCCAGGGCCGAGCGGCGTCCCCCCATCGCCTGGATGAGGCGCACGATCTCGTCAAAGCTCTTGAGGTAGATGGCAAAGGTCCCGCGCCTGCGGTTGAGACGGGCGGAGACCCCCATGTTGGCAAGCACGTCCATGAGGCCGTGGGCGTACTCCTCCCCCGTCACCGCGATCTCGAGGTGGAAGTCGCCCCTGGGGTCGGCGATGAAGCCTCCCGCCATGAACGCACCTCGAACGAAGGCGCGACGACAGCACTCCCTGCCCAGCAGCTCGCGCGGGATTCCGGAAGACAGACCGTGACCGGGGACGAGGATCCCCAGCCTCACCAGGTCGGCCTCGAGCTCGTCCTGCTCGGGTATCTCGATGAGGTAGTTGCGCGTCTTGTGCAGGTTGGAGTGGCGCACGGTAAGCGGCGTCTCGAGGTCGAAGAGCTCGTGCGTGAGCTTGATCATGGTGCGCGCCACCGCTCCCGTCTCGGTGGAGACCTTGATGGAGTAGCGGCCGGGCCCCCTGAACGAGAGGGTCCCGCAGATGCGCGTGATGGCCGATAGCTGGGCGTACGCGCAGAGCGGACACTCCCCCTCCACGCGAGACAGCTCGTCCTTTACCTGGGCGGTGAACGACATGGCTACCCGCTATCCGGTCGTGACGTTGGCGAGCGGCAGGTCACGATGCGAGAGGTGCACGTGGTACCCCTGCCTGGTGAGGCGCTCCGCCGTTGCGTTGGCGATCGCGACACTGCGGTGCTGCCCACCCGTGCACCCCACCGCGATGGAGAGCTGCGACTTTCCCTCGGCGATGTAGCCAGGCATCACGATGTCGAGCAGGTTGTACCAGGCCTTGAGGAACTCGACGGTGACCTTGTTGCCAAGCACGTAGTCGCGCACCTTGGGGTCGTTGCCCGTGAGGGTGCGCATCTCGGGGTCGTAGAACGGGTTGGGGAGAAAGCGCACGTCGATCATGAGGTCGGCCTCGACGGGCATGCCGTGCTTGAAGCCAAAGCTGAACACGTTGACGTCCATCAGCTGCTGGTCGGACAGCTCCGAGAAGCTGCGCCGAATGCGGCTGCGCAGGGCGTTGGTACGCAGCCGACTGGTGTCGATGACCAGGTCGGCATGGTCGCGCACTGGTGCCAGGATGCGGCGCTCGCGCGCGATGGCATCTGGCAGCGACTCCCCGGGGTGCGCGATGGGGTGGCGGCGGCGCGTCTCGTCGTAGCGGCGGCGCAGGACGTCGTCAGAGGCGTCGAGGAAGAGGATCTTCACCGTGAGCTCGTGGTCCTTGAGCTGCTGGATGGCATCGCTCATCTCGTCGAACAGGCCCTGGCTCCTGAGGTCGCAGGTGACGGCGAGGTGGCGCCCCACGTTGGAGTTGATGCCCACGACCTTGGCGAGATCGTAGATCAGGCGCGGCGGGAGGTTATCGATGCAGTAGTAGCCCATGTCCTCGAAGACGTGCATGGCCTGGGTGCGGCCGCTGCCCGACATGCCCGTGATCACCACGATGTCGGGAATGCGGTCGTCCTGCGCCGCGAGCCTCATGCTCTGGTTGCTGCTCTGGGTCGTCATGTCCCTCCCCTGTTGGCGTCAACCCAATACCCCAGTATATTCCACGCCATGCGGTGGCCCAGACAGTCGAGGAGGGTGCCCCTCTCCCCTGGGAAGGCGAGAGGAGGCGTTGGCGCGAGTAGGCAGGCATCCCGTGGGCTGCGGATGCGCCGAGAGCCCCTGGCTGGAGGTGCGGCCGTTCCGGGCTCCCGGCCCACCCTCACGGACGGCGGGCCGGAGCAAAGAAGGGGACGGATGGAGGGGCACCGAGGTCGTGGCGCCGCCAATCCCGCCGGCTTCGCTCGGTCGCCGTGAACGGAGGGGTGCGGCAGTTCACTGGTGCCCCCGGGAGCTGAGGGGTACTTTGTCACGCTAGGCCCCGCATGGTTTTGGCCGCCCGATGCTTAACAAACCTAGGCCTCGCGCGGATTCTGACGCCTGATGCTTAGCTGCTCTAGGCCTCTTGTCGATTTTGATGCGCGGTGCTTAGTCGAACTAAGCCTCATGTGAGTTTGTCGGCAGAAAACCCACTGAGGCCTAGGGACGCTAAGCATGCCGGGACAGAATCCGCATGAGGCCTAGGGTTGTTGAGCAGGCAGACGACGAACTCGCACGGGGGCGGAGAATATTAAGCACCACGGCGCAGGAATCGCGCGAGTGCGCCTCCTTGGGTAGTCACCGACTCGCACGCAACCCCGACACCTTGAGAGCGCGAATCTTCGCGGTCCCGACCTACTCGCCAGGCTCCTTGGGCACGACCACGACGTTGTCGCGCCGCGCCCACTCGTCCGGGACGTCGCCCGAGGTGACGAGCGTCGCGGAGGAGAGGGGGGCGTAGGTAATCAGGCTCGTGCGGCCCAGCTTGCTGGCGTCCGCCAGGACGAAGCCGCGGGCGCAGTGGGCGAGCGCGGCGGATTTCACGGCGGCTTCGCCCCGGTCCTGCACGGTGTAGCCGCACTCCTCCGTGATGCCGTTGGAGCCCCAGAAGCCGAGCGTGAAGTGGTAGCGCGCGACCGCCTCCAGGGTGTCGGGACCGGTCAGCGCCGCCGTCGCGCTCGTGAGCCTGCCCCCCAGGACGATGACCGCGAGCCCCTTTGCCGCAAGCCTCATGGCATGCTCCACCGAGTTGGTGGCGAAGGTCGCCCCGCACGAGGGGGAGAGCTGGTCGACCAGCCGCTCGACCGTGGCGCCGCAGTCCAGGTACACGAAGTCGTCGGGACCGACGAGAGATGCCGCGTGCCGGGCGATCGCGAGCTTCTCCCCCGCGTGAAGGCCGTGGCGCTCCGCGAGCGTGAGGTCGCGCGTGAGGTGAGCTGCCTCCATGGCCATGGCGCCACCGTGCACCTTGACCAGCCGGTTTGCCTCGTGCAGGCGGTCGAGGTCGCGACGGATGGTGGATTCCGACGCACCCGTGGCCTGGGCGAGGTCCGACACGGTGGCCGTGCCCCTCTCCCCCACCATGCGGACGATGCGGGACAGGCGCTCCTGCGCGAGCACCTAGCGCTCCTCGGGATAGGTGACGCCCCACTCACGCCTGAGGCTGGTCATGAGGTCCATGACGTCGGCGGCGTAGTCGATGAGAGATGCCGCCCGCTCGTCGCCCGCAACCGCGCGCTCGAGGTCGGCCATCTCGTAGCACAGGGCGTAGCCCTCGACGCCGGCGTGGACCTCCTCACGGCTGCCGTCCGCGGTCCACACGATGGTCGCGTGGTCGGCGCGGGGATAGTCCATGACCTCGACGTAGCACTTGTCAAAGCTCAGCACCGCACGCTTGGGCTGTTTGGAGTGGAGCGAGAGCGAGAGGACGCCGAGCTGACCCTGCTCGTTGCGGCAGACGATGCCGCTCGTCTGGTCAACCCCCGTGGAGGCGAGGTTGGCGAGCGAGACGACCTGGTTGGGCTGGCTCACCATGAACAGCCTCATGAGGGATAAGGCGTAGACGCCGATGTCGAGCATGGCGCCACCGGCGAGCTTGGGGTTGTAGAAGCGGTTGGTGAGGTCGCCGTACTCCTTGTAGCTGCCAAAGTTGAGCTGCGCCAGGTTGAGGGGACCGAACTCCCCTGCCTTGGCGCGACGCAGCAGCTCCTGGTACAGGGGCATGTGCAGGATGGTCGTGGCGTCCATGAGGATGACGCCGTGCTGGTCTGCAAGGGCGCGCGCCTCGTCGAGCTCCTGCGAGTTGAGCGTGATGGACTTCTCGCACAGCACGTGCTTGCCGGCGGCGAGGGCACCGCGGAGGTAGCGGATGTGGGTGTTGTGCGGGGTCGTGATGTACACTGCGTCGACCTCGGGGTCGACGTAGAGGTCCTCGATGGAGTCGTACACGCGCTCGACGCCATGGCGCTGGGCAAACGTGACGGCCTTGTCGTGCGTGCGGTTGGCGACGCCATGCAGGTGGCGACCTGCGAGCGAAAGCGAGATCGCCATCTGGTTGGCGATGACCCCGCACCCGATGACCGCCCAGCGGAGCTGCGGGGCGGCGAAGATGTCGTTGGGGAAGGGCTTGCCCTCCACTGCGGAGAACGCCGCCTTTGCGGCTGCCGCCGCGTCAATGGGACCTGCGGGCGTCTTGTCTGCTGCCATTGTGTCCTCCTGTGTTCGATGGGTTCTTGCGGTGCTGGTGGCACCTGTCTGCGAAACCCCGTGCGCTGTTATGCTCATTATTGCGCGTTTTTGCGTGTTTTCAACCTCTTTCGATCACTTCACGTCATTTCTAGTCAGAGAGAGGCCGTTAGTGGTGGGAGAGAAGAGCCACCACCACGGCAGCGAGCGATCCCGCTGGCATTGGGAGGGACTTTGGTCGCGGTCCATCCGAAAGAGCTCCGAGAAGGGGGCAAGAGGGTAACCCGACGCGAAGGGCTACGTAGGAAAGGACTCAGAGAAGGGAAGGGCAGAGAGGTCAATCCTCAAGGGATGGGTGATCCTGACTTTGATGGCGTCAGAAAGTGCTCAGAGAAATCGATTCGCAGAAAAATGTGCCCACTCATTTGAGGCGATGTTCATGGCGAACGTCGAGGCAGCCTCGGGATGGACTGAGGTGGAGCCAGTTCCCCTTTAGTGGCAGCAAACTCCCGACGTGAGCACTCACGCGGGCGAGTTCCTGCCTTCATTCGAATATTGATGTCATGCGACCTGTGGAAATGCCGGTCGGGCAAACTCCGCTGGCAGAAACTGCGTCACATGTGTACACACGCGAGGGACTTTCTGACAATCGGCCCCATCTCGGGTGCCCGAATGGCAGAAACCGCGCCGCGTGTGTACACACGCGAAGGACTATCTGCCAAAGTTAGAAACTTGATTGGATGACAACTGGGGAAAGTCTACGACGGAAGGCCACTCTGTCCAAAATCGCGTCGCGTGTGTACACACGCGGGGAACTTTTCGACAGGCGTCCGTAAGGAGTTAGGGTCTCCCCCAGGAAAGGGGGCCCGCTACCGTGCAGAAAGCCCTCGGAGAAGTGGCAGCAGGGGATTACCGGGCGGGCAACGGCGATCACCGGTGAGGGAGGCTTGCACACTGGCCAAGACTCGCGCGTGCCAGGAGGCCCTCCCCCTTCTTTGACCGGCAGACCCTCCCCCAGTCGAAGACACGACGTGTCCCGCACCCTACGGCGAGGACGCGTCACCTCCCCTTCCCTAACCCCCGCGCCGGGGCCGCCGCCCGGGGAGAGGGAGCTGCGCGGCGCGCGGAAGCCGGTCCCGTAAGACTTCGCGCGGTTAGGGACCCCGTAACCGCGCGGAACCTTACGGGAATTGGAATCCCGTAAGGATTGGCGCGGTTAACCGCCTCCTAAACGTGCGAAGTCTTACGGGACGCCCCGGCGGGGCGCCTAGGATGAGAAAGGAGCCACAGCCGCCATGCGCGACCACGGCCACGGAAGATGCCCCCTCTCCTCTTCTTTGACAAGGAAGCCCTCCCACGTGAGGGGAGGCGAGGTGCCCTTCCTCGAGGCTACCAGCGGGGCTAGTCGGCGACGCCCGCCCCAGGGTTGCCGTCGGGCGCGCCGTCACCCGCGGCGGCAGCGGCGACGCCCGCGGCCTCGTCGTCCCAGGCACGCAGGGTCTCCCACACAGCACGCGCGACCTCGGGCGGAACCCCCTTGACGGCGGCGATCTGCTCCTCGGTCGCCGCACGCAGCCGCTTCATGGAGCCAAACGCACGCATGATGGCGCGCTTGCGCTTTGGCCCCACCCCGTCGACCTCGTCCAGGATCGAGACGGACTGTGCCTTGGTGCGCAGCTCGCGGTGGAAGGTGATGGCAAAGCGGTGCGACTCGTCGCGCACCTGCTTGATGAGGTAGAGCGAGGCGGACCCCGACGGCAGGACCACCGGGGTCTCGTCCCAGGGGACGAACACCTCCTCGTCTGACTTGGCGAGTCCGCACACGGGGATATTGAGCCCCAACGCCGAGAGCTGGTTCATGGCTGCCGTGAGCTGCGGCTTTCCGCCGTCGACCACGAGCAGGTCGGGCGCGCGCTCGGCAAAGCGCTCGTCGGCCATGTTCTTCTCCCCGTAGCGACGGCCCAGGACCTCCTCCATGCTCTGGAAGTCGTTTGCCTCGTCCAGCTCGGCACGGATCTTGAAGCGGCGGTACTGCCCCTTGTCGGGGCGGCCGTTGGTGAACACGACCATGGACGCGACCGTGAACGTGCCATGCAGCGTGGAGATGTCAAAGCACTCGATGCGCAGCGGTGGGCGGTCCAGGGCGAGCGCGCTCTCCAGCTGCAGCAGTGCCTGGTTGGTGCGGTCGTCGGCGTACCCCGTGCGCACCATGTAGCGGTTGAGCGCGTGCCGGGCGTTGCTCTCGGCCATCTTGAGGAGGTGTGCCTTCTCGCCCCGCACGGGATGGTGGATGCGGCACACGTGGCCGCGCTTCTCGCCCAGCCACTCCTCGAGGAGAGGCTCGTCGGGAAGCTCGCACGCCAGGTCGACCTCCTGGGGGACGTCGGCGGTCTCGTCGTAGTAGCGCTTGAGGAAGCCCTCCGCCAGCTCCACGCGGTCCACATCCATGCCCTTGTTGAGCACGAACTCGCTGGAGCGGATGGTCCGCCCCTCGCGCACCACGAACACGCACGCGGCGCTGATGGTCTCCTCGCGGTAGAAGCCGATGAGGTCGATGCTCACGTCGGACGAGAACATGACCTCCTGGCGGTCGTCCAGCCCGGCGATCACGTCGAGGCGCCGCTTGATGCGCCCCGCACGCTCAAACTCCAGGTTCTGGGCGGCCTCGCGCATCTGGTCCTGGAGCTCGTCCACGATCTGCGAGCGCTTGCCGCCCAGGAACTTCTCGACCTGATCAACGTGACGGGCGTACTCCACGGTGTCGATCTCGCCGCAGCATACGCCGGGACCGCGCCCCACGTGGTAGTCGAAGCACGGGCGGCCGCGCTTGGCCAGCACCATGTTGGCCACCGGGATGTCATCGGGGTGGCTGTTGAGATAACGCCGCGCGCGCTTCCACTCGGCGCAGGTGCCTATGCAGATGGGGACCGCCTTGCGGAGGGTGTCGATGGTCTCGCGCGCCGCCTTGGCATCGGTGTAGGGCCCAAAGTACCTGGTGCCCTTGCGGTGACGCTCGCGAGTGTACTTGATGGCGGGGTACACGTCCGACTCGGTGACGGCGATGTAGGGGTAGCTCTTGTCATCCTTGAAGTCGACGTTGAAGTAGGGGTGGTACTGCGCGATGAGGTTGCGCTCCAGCACCAGCGCCTCGTGCTCCGAGCCCACCACCACGTAGTCGAACCCCCGCACGACCTGCATCATCAGGGGAATCTTGGCGCGGTCGTCCTGCAGCGTGACGTACTGCCGCATGCGGGCGCGCAGGTTCTTGGCCTTGCCCACGTAGATGACCTCGCCCTTGGCGTCCTTCCACAGGTAGCAACCGGGCTCGGTGGGAACCCGGTTCACCTGCTCGGCGATCGAGGGAAGGTGCGCTGGGGCAACGGGGGCGCCCGCCGCACTGTACGGGGGCGTCACGGCCTTGGCGACTCCATCGTCAGGCGAGAGGGACGTCCCTTCTCGCCTGCTGGCAACCTCGCCGGCATCGCGCGCGCCGCCCTCGCTCGGGCCATCCTCCCGAGAGGGGTCGCCGTGGTCTGGGCTAGTCCGCATCTGCCTGCCTGCCACCGGTGTCCCACACGTACTTCTTGAACTTCTGGATCTGGTGGTAGTAGGTGACCTCGGCCCAGAACCAGTGGTTGAGCGAATCCGCTTCGTAGAACAGCGGGAACTGTGCCATGCCGCTGCGGTAGCGCGCCAGGACGTCGTCGCGCAGGGCGGGGTCCTTGACCGTGCGGCGCACCACGGTGGGCGGCACGCACGCATACAGGAAGGGGTCGCCCGCCACGGTGACGGGAATCTGGTGCCCCAGCACGTAGTCCTCCACGAACAGGCTCACAAACGGCACACCGGCCAGGCTGAGGTAGAACGTGTTGCGGCCGGGACGCGTGTTGACCTCGAAGAAGCGATACGAGCCGTCGCGCGGGTCGTACTTGACGTCGAAGTTGGCAAAGCCGTGGTAGCCCACGTGCTTGAGGAAGCGCGCGGCCTGCTCCACCACGGACTCCACGCGGGCGTCGCGTATGACCACGGGGTTGCCGATGGCCGAGGGGGCGTGGTCCTGCAGCACGACCTGGCCCATGCAGCTCACGCGCAGGTTGCCCTCGTCGTCGCTGAAGGTGGTGACGGAGCGCAGGCCGTCGTCCTCGCCGGGGATGAACTCCTGCACGATGAGCTCGCGGTCGTAGCTGGACTCCTGCAGGTTGTGGTAGATCGCGCGCAGCTCGTCCGGCGTCTGAACCTCGAAGATCTTCTTCTTGCCCGGGAACTCCGCGTAGTGGTAGCGCGCCGAGTTGGACGGCTTGGCGATGAGCGGGTAGTCAAACTGGTCCGCGTCGATGGTGGCGTCGCGGTCGGCGCAGTCGAACAGCCAGGTCTTGGGGTAGTCGATGCCCAGCTCCTCGCAGATGGAGTAGAAGCGCTCCTTCTGGGTGATCTGGTCGAGGAGGTCGAAGTCGATGTAGGGCACCACGAAGCGGTGCTCGAGCTTTGCCTTGTTCTGCGAGAAGATGCGGGCGTACCAGTCGCCGGAGCCCACGAGGATGCCCACCTTGCCCTTTGCGGCGAGCTCGTCTCCCAGGTCCATGAGGTAGCTGATGAGGGACTCCTCCTGGTCGACCCCCTTGACCACCCGGTAGTCGCAGAAGCGGCTCGACGAGGCCGCCTTCACGTCCGCTGTGGCGAGCAGGATCGAGTTGATCCCGTACACCCGGTGGAACTCCCTCACGTACGAGTAGCCGAGTATGTCTCCCCCAAGGACGACGGGAACGAGCTTCTCCTTAACATCGTCCAGGCTGTTGATAGAAGCTGCCGCGGGACTCTTTGACATAGGTTGGACGCCCCCATGGTGTTGGCTGCGAAAAAGACGCTCAACAGTGTATGGCAACCTTGGGCCCGCCACACGACGCAGACATTCCCGGCAGGCGAGAGGGACGGGGCCACGCGGCTGGGGCTACCTCATCCTGGCGTTGAGCTCACCCGCGAGCTCGGGCAGCGTGACGCCGTAGCGCTCGAGCGTCACCAGCAGGTGGTACACGAGGTCGCCGGCCTCGTAGCGAATGTGGTCGTGGTCGTCGTCCTTGCAGGCCATGATGACCTCGCTGGCCTCCTCGGCGAGCTTCTTCAGGAGCTCGTCCTCCTCGCCGTTGAGCAGGCGCGCGGTGTACGACTCGGCGGGGTCGTGATCCCAGCGGCCGTGGATGGTCTGGGCCAGGCTCGCGAGCGTCTCTCCCATGTCGCCGTCCTGAACGTTGGCCGTCCTCACACCCATCTAACACTCCCCCTTTGCGTCATCCTCCGCCGTGAGCTGGCGGAAGAAGCAGCTCCTCTTTCCCGTGTGGCACGCCGGGCCGGGCGAGTCCACCTCGTACAGCAGCGTGTCAGCGTCGCAGTCGACGAGCACGCGACGCACCTGCTGCATGTTGCCGCTGGTGGCGCCCTTGTTCCACAGCTCTCGGCGGGAGCGCGACCAGAACCAGCTGGTGCCGGTGGAGAAGGTCAGGCGCACGGCCTCGTCGTTTGCCCACGCGACCATCAGGACCTCGCCGGTGCCGACCTGCTGAACCACCACCGGGACGAGCCCGCGGTCATCGTACCTGATGCTCGTCTCGCCTGCCGTGACCTGCTGCAGTGACTCGCCCGCATACGTGGAGGGGGATCCCCCCTGCCGCGACTCCGCCATGTGTGCCAACCTCCCCTGGACGCCTTGCGTTCGCGCTCACTTTACTACACTACAGTGCCAGGCCGACAAGGTCGCATCAACTGGAAACGGAAGGCGGCTTGGGGGCGTGGGATGTCGGGCTGTCGCGGAGCCGCCCGGGGGTGCGGCGAAGCAGACTCCAAAGGTTCCGCGGGAGAGGGAAGAGCGGCTAAGGAGGGACGACGGAGGGTGCCTTTTGGCTGGGGGTAACCGCTCATTCGCCGCCGTCGAGACGCGCACGGAGAGTCACTGCTCCCATGCGGATTCCGTCCCGGGATGCTTAGCGGTGCTAGCCCTCGTGTGGATTTGATTCCCGCGTGCTTAGCGATGCTAGCCCTCTTGTGGATTACCGCCGCGCAACTCACACGAGGGCTAGCGTTGTTAAGCATATCGCCCCGAAATCGACAAGAGGCTTAGCGTGTCTAAGCATCTCTCACCTAAATCCACCCGAGGGCTAGGTTTGTTAAGCACCGAGAGACGGAAATCGCACGAGGCCCGAGAAAGCTAAGCAGGCATGTCTCGGGATTCGCACGGGCACCGGTTTTTCTAAGCGGCCGGGGTCTCCAGGGTCACGTGGGGCGGCAATGGCCCACGGATTCCCCGGCGTCCCCTAGAGCGTGCAGTCCGCCAGTCGCTCGAAGTAGGTCACCATCGAGGCGAAGTCCTGGTCCATGAGCCCGTTTGCCCTCATCGCCTGGAGGATCTCGTACGCCTGGGCGGTGTACGGCACGGGAGAGTCCGCCTCGTGCGCGGCGGCCAGGCAGTTCGCCACGTCCTTGTGGAGGATGCTCGTCGCAGCGCTGGGCGGCGTGAAGTCGTGCGCGAGCATCTGGGGAAGCTTCATGTCGAGCACTGCAGAGCCGGCCGCTCCGCCACGAATCGCCTCGAAGACGGTCTTGGGGTCCACGCCCTCCTTGCGAGCGAACGTGAACGCCTCGCACACGACCGCGGTGGTGTTGGCGACGATCATCTGGTTGACGAGCTTGGCGACGCTGCCCGAGCCAACGGGTCCGATGAGCCTGGCGGAGGCGCCCATCACGTCGAGCATGGGAGACATGCGGTCGAAGTCTGGCTGGCTCCCACCGCACATGATTGCGAGCCTGCCCTCCTCGGCACCCTTCTGTCCGCCGGAGACGGGAGCGTCCACAAAGCCCACGCCGACCGCGCCGAGGAGACGCGCGCAGGCACGGGACTCCGACGGCTTGACCGAGCTCATGTCGCAGACCAGCGCACCCTTCCGCAGCGATGCGGCGACCGTGCCGGGCTCGACGGACGTCGCCCCCGGCGCACCGAAGAGGACCGACTGGACCACGGGGCCGTTGGGAAGCATCGTCACCAGGACGTCCGCCCACGCGGCGATCTGGTCGTTGGTGCCCGTCTGCGCACCCTCGGCGACCAGCGCGTCGACGGCTTCCCGGTTGAGGTCGCCCACCATGAGGTCGTATCCCGTACGCACGAGGTTGGTCGCCATCGGCCTTCCCATGTTGCCAAGCCCGATGAAACCGATCTTCTCCCCCACGAGAACCACTTCCATTCGACTAAAAATCCCCTGGCGCCAAATGCGACGCCAGGGGATTCCTACCGCAGGAGGCGGGAGTTCATTCACGGGGAGACAAGCCTAGAAGTCCAGACGCACGGCGATGCCCTGCGAGGCCATGTACTCCTTGACCTGGCGGATGGTGTACGTGCCAAAGTGGAACACGCTCGCGGCGAGGACGGCGTCTGCCTCGCCGTCCACGATGCCCTCGGCAAAGTGCTCCAGGCAGCCCACGCCGCCCGAGGCAATCACGGGGATGGGCACGGCACGGGCGACCGCCCTGGTGAGGGGGATGTCGAAGCCGTCCTTGGTGCCGTCGCGGTCCATGCTGGTGAGGAGAATCTCGCCCGCACCGCGACGCGCGGCCTCCTCGGCCCACTCCACCGCGTCGATGCCCGTGGGAGTGCGGCCACCCGCGGTGTAGACCTCCCACTTGTCGCCGGGTCCCACGTGACGCGCGTCGATTGCGACGACGACCGCCTGGCTGCCAAAGGCGTCCGCCGCGGAGGTGATGAGCGACGGGTCTCTCACCGCAGCGGAGTTGACCGAGACCTTGTCGGCGCCCGCGGCTATCATGCGCCTCATGTCCGCCACGGTGCGCATGCCGCCACCCACGCAGTACGGAATGCGGACCTCCTCGGCGGCGCGCGAGGCGAGCTCCACGGTGGTGTCCCTGTCGTCGGAGGTCGCCGTAATGTCCAGGAACACGACCTCGTCGGCGCCCTCGCGGTCGTACGCCGCCGCAAGCTCCACGGGGTCCCCGGCGTCGCGGAGCCCCACAAAGTTGACGCCCTTCACGACCCTGCCGTCCTTCACGTCCAGGCAGGGGATGACGCGCTTAGTCAGCATGCGCTTCTCCCTTGGTCACGAAATCACCCTCGCCCGCCGCGGCGGCAAGCGCCTCGCGCAGCGAAAGGCTCCCCTCGTAGATGGCACGTCCGGTAATCGCGCCCTCCACCACGTCGCTCCCCAGACCAGCGAGCCGGCGCACGTCGTCGATCGACGCGATGCCGCCCGAGGCGACCACGGGGAAGCCCGCCACCTGGGCGACGTGCCGGTATGCCTGGTCGTCGATGCCCGACTGCATGCCGTCGCGGGCGACGTCGGTGTAGACCAGGTGCCGGTAGCCCATGGCCGCGAGCGACGAGACGAGCTCGTCCACCCTGAGGCCGACTCCCTCTCGCCAGCCGTTCACGCGGACCATGCCGTCACGGCCCGCAACGTCTGCCGCCAGGAGCGACCCGTAGCGCCGTGCCGCCTCGCGAGCGAAGTCGGCGTCGCGAACGAGTGCCGTGCCCACGGCGATGCGGGTTGCGCCCACCTGCGCAAGGCGCTCGATGGCTTCCATGGACCGCACTCCACCACCCGTGTCGACCCTGAGGTCGCCGAGAGCACAGATGGCCGAGATGGCACGGCGGTTGGCCTCGAGCGCCCGCTCGTCCTCGCCAAACGCCGCCGAGAGATCCACCACGTGCACCCACGTGGCCCCGCTCGCGGCAAAGTCGCGCGCCACCGCCACCGGGTCGTCGGAGTACACGTCCATCTTGGAGCGGTCGCCGCGGGAGAGACGAACGACCTTGCCCGCCACCAGGTCTATCGCCGGGAGTAGGACCATCGCTATCCCCTCACCACGCGCACGAAGTTGGAGAGGATCCTGCCGCCCGTTCCCGAGGACTTCTCGGGGTGGAACTGGACCCCGTACACGTTGTCGCGCCACACGCACGAGGCGAAGCTGCGCACGTAGTGGGTGCGCGCCGCCACGATGCCGTCGTCCACGTCGTCCGAGACGGCGTAGGAGTGCGTGAAGTACACGTTGGCGCCCTGGGGCACGTCCACCAGGAGCGGACACCTCTCGCCCACCTGGGTGAGGTAGGCCTGGTCCCAGCCCACGTGCGGGACCTTGAGCCTCGTCGACTCAAGGCGCGTCACCGAGCCGCTGAGCACGCCCAGTCCGGGGACCCACTTGCCCTCGAACGACTTGCCGGGAGTGGCGCTGCGCTCGTCCCCCCGCTCAAAAAGCAGGTGAAGGCCCAGGCAGATGCCCAGGAACGGAACGCCACGGCGGATGGAGTCGACGATTGCGTCGGCCTGACCGCTCTGGCGGAGGAAGGCCATTGCGTCCTCGAAGGCGCCGACGCCCGGGAGCACGACGCCCGAGGCCTCGGAGATGGCCCGCGGGTCGTCTGTGACAGTCGCGCTCCCTCCCACGGCGTTGATGCCGCGGACGACGCTCTGCAGGTTCCCCTTGTGGTAGTCGACCACGACGATGTCGCCGGCACTCATCACAGGCTCCCCTTGGTCGATGGGATGCCGCTCACGCGCGGGTCGGGCTCGACGGCCTGCCTGAGGGCGCGCGCGGCGGCCTTGAACGCGCACTCCAGGATGTGATGGGCGTTCTCGCCCGCCAGCTCGCGCAGATGCAGCGTGATGCCGGCGTCGCGAGCGAGCCCCTGGAAGAACTCGTGGCCCAGCTCGGTGTCGAAGGTCCCCACCTTGTCGGGGCCAATGGGGACGTCCCAGTACAGCTCCCCGCGCCCGCTCACGTCGATGGCGGCGAGCACCAGCGCCTCGTCCATGGGGACGATCGCCTGGGAGAAGCGCGCGATGCCGCTCTTGTCCCCCAGCGCCTGGCGGATGGCCTGCCCCATCACGATCCCCACGTCCTCGACCGTGTGGTGGTCGTCCACCCAGGTGTCACCCTTGGCATGGACGGTCAGGTCCATGAGCGAGTGGCGCCCGAGCGCCGACAGCATGTGGTCGAAGAAGCCGATGCCCGTGTCTATGTCGCACCGTCCCGACCCGTCCAGGTCGAGGGTGACCGTGATGTCCGTCTCGCCCGTCTTGCGGGATACGGTGGATGTCCTGCCCATCAGTCCTCCCTGCTCAGGATCTGGGATATGGCCGAGACGACCTCGTCGTTCTCGGCGGGGGTGCCCACGGTGACGCGGAGGCAGTCCCTTAGCCCCGGGGTGCTGGAGAAGTCGCGCACGAGGATGGAGTGCTCGTCGCGCAGCAGGCAGCGGACGCGATGGGCGTCCGGCATGCGCACGAGGAGGAAGTTGGCCTCGCTGGGCCACACGCGCACGCCCAGGCGCTCGAGCGACGAGAGCCCGCCCGCGAGGCGGGAGCGCTCCGAGACGATCCGGGCGATGGTGGGCTCAAACGCCTCGCGCTCGCTTACAACGACGGATGCCGCCGCCTGCGAGAGGACGTTGACGGAGTAGGGCTGCCGCACCGCCGAGAGCGCGCCGATGACCGAGGGCGAGCCCAGGAGGTAGCCCACGCGCGCGCCGGCCATGCAGTACGCCTTGGACAACGTGTGCAGCACCACGAGGTTGGGGTGGCCGGACAGCAGCGGCTCGGCCGAGGAGCCCGCAGCCGAGAACTCCCCGTAGGCCTCGTCCGCGAGCACGACGCCCGGGCACGCCTCGCACACCCGTGCAACCAGCTCGGTGGGGACGAGGTTGCCCGTGGGGTTGTTGGGCGAGGTCAGGACCACGATGCTCGCGTCCGTGGCGGCCTTGACCAGCTCGTCTGGATCGATCGAGAAGTCCTCCGGATTTCGCCGCACGTCGCGCACGGTGGTCTCGACCAGCTCCGCGTACAGGCGGTACACCGAGAACGTGGGCGGGCAGTCGACCATGGTGTGCCCACTGCCACCGAAGGCCAGGAACAGGTTGAAGAGAAGCTCGTCTCCCCCGTTGCCCACGATCACCTGCTCCGGCATGACGCCATGCCACTCCGCGATCTGCGCCCTGAGCTCGTCGCTCATGGGCTTGGGGTAGCGGTTGGTCGCCACCTGGGCGAGGGCCTGCGACACGTGGTCGCGCACCTCGGCCGGCATGCCGTAGGTGTTCTCGTTCGCCGACAGGTTGACCCTGCAGGGCGAGAAGGACGGGTCATAGGGCTCCAGGCTCACCGCCGACGGCCTCATGACCGCCCGCACCGCCTGGGAAATCTGCTGTGCCAAAGGACGACCTCCCCCGCGTCAGCGCGACTCGTACCCGGAGAGGACGGGCCTGCCGGGCTCCTCCAGCTTACGCGGCCACGCCGTCTGCATGGCATCTGCGCAGGCTTCCGTTACATCGGCGAAATTGTCGCCGCCCTCCGCCAGGAGCTTGCGGCGCATGCCCACCGAGAGCGCGTGGGCCCACAGGCCCTCCGCCTGCGCGAGCGCCTGGACGGCAGGTGCGTCGGCGAGCAGCCCCTCGGGGGTGTAGCCGATGACCGACGAGCGCTTCTGGAAGTCGTAGACGCCGAGCGGGTTGGAGAAGAGCGCGGTGCCGCCCGTGGGAAGCGTGTGGTTGGGGCCCGCCACGTAGTCGCCCAGGGGCTCGGAGCTCCAGGGGCCGACAAAGATCGCACCGGCGTTCTGGATCCTGCCGAGAAGCGAGAAGGCATCGGCGCAGTGGAGCTCAAGGTGCTCCGGGGCGATGAGGTTGACGGCGTCGACGGCGGCGTCGAGGGAGTCGCATGCTACGCAGAGCCCCTTGCCGTCGAGGGAGGCGCGCGTTATCTCCTCGCGGGGGCTCTGCGAGACCAGCGCCTCGATGGCGGGGAACACGCGGTCCGGAAGCGTGGGGTCGTCCGTGACCAGGTAGCAGGCGGCCATGGGGTCGTGCTCCGCCTGGGCCATGAGGTCGGCTGCGACGATGGCGGGGTCGGCCGTGGCATCCGCGAGCACGCACACCTCGGAGGGGCCGGCGACCATGTCGATCCCCACGTCGCCCGAGACGTAGCGCTTAGCCGCGGCGACGTAGGCGTTGCCCGGGCCCACCACCTTCGAGACGGCGGGAATGCTCTCGGTGCCGTAAGCAACGGCACCGATGGCCTGGGCGCCTCCGACGGCGTAGACTTCGTCCACGCCAGCGACCGCAGCCGCGGCGAGGGTGTAGGCCGAGAGCGAGCCATCGCGCTGGGGCGGGGTCACCATGACCACGCGGGGCACGCCGGCGACCTTGGCCGGGATCGTGTCCATGAGCACGGTGGAGGGGTACTGGGCGCGCCCGCCGGGCACGTACACGGCGACGGAGGGGACCGGGGTCACCTTGACGCCCAGGATGGTGCCATCGGGCTTGGTCGTGAACCACGACTGCTCGCGCTCGCGCTCGTGGAAGTCGCGGATCTGGTCGTACGCCTTGCGCAGCGACGAGAGGAACTCGGGATCAACCATGTCGAGGGCGCCCCTCACCACCTCGTCCGGCACGCGGAACTCGCTGGGGCAGGCGCCGTCAAAGCGCTGGCAGTACTCCCGCACCGCGACGTCGCCGCGCTCGCGGACGTCGTCCACGATCGCCTGCGCGCTGTCCATGACCTCGCGGGGCAGTGCGCCCGTGCGCGCGAGGTCCTTCTTGGAGAGACGCTCCTCTCCCCTAAGCTCCACCGTTCTCATTGCTGGTTCCCTTCACTCTGGCAGATCCGCCCGAGCCTCGCGGCCAGGTCGCGCACACGCACGTCGGTGCGGTACGCGGCGGGGCTCGCGAAGAAGCGGGCGGTGCATTCCATTACGTCGTCCACGACCACCAGGTCGTTCTCGCGCAGCGTGGTGCCCGTTGCGGTGATGTCCACGATGCGGTCGGTCATGCCCACGATGGGCCCGAGCTCGATGTTGCCGTGCAGCTGCACGATGTCGGCATGCTGGCCGATGGCGTCGTAGTACCTACGCGTGATGCGCGGGTACTTGGTGGCAACGCGAACGGTGCCGCGCCACTGATAGGCGCGCTCTGCCTCGCCCGCGCGGCTCCTGGGCTCCGCCACCACAAAGCGACAGCGGCCAAAGCCGAGGTCGACGAGCTGCAGCAGGTCGATGCCCGCCTCGATGACCGAGTCGTTGCCGCAGATGCCGCAGTCCGCGCCGCCGTGGCCCACGAAGCTCGGGGCGTCCTGGGCGCGCACGATCACGTACTCCACGTCGCCCGCCGGGATGATCAGGCGGCGTCCCGGCTCGCGCAGCTCGTCCACCGGCATGCCCGCCTGCTCCAGGAGGCGGACGGAGCCCTCGAAGAGGGAGCCCTTGGGCACGGCGACCCTGAGCGGCCGCTGGCCACGGGGCGCGACGCCGGAGACCACGCCGCTCTCGCCCTGCTCGCCCAAGACCTCCTGAAGGCGTTCGAGGAGAAGCGCGAAGCCGCAGGACGCCACGTCGGGACGACCGAAGTTGGCGAGGACCGCGTCGTAGCGCCCGCCCATGGCGAGGGCGCCGGACGAGCTCTCGCAGTAGGCGCGGAAGATGAGGCCGGTGTAGTAGTCGAAGGAGTTGATGACGCTGAAGTCGAAGGACACGTGGTCCTCAGCCACGAGGTTGCCCAGCCCGCGGACGAAGGAACGGAGCTCGGCGGTGCCGCGCCTCTCCGCCGTAACGCCCGCTGCGTCGAGGAGCCGGTCGAGCTCGTCGATGACCGAGGCGTCTCCGGCCAGGCGCGGAATGGCGCAGATTGCGCGGGCCGCGGCGGGGTCGACGTCAGAGGCGGCAACGAACTCGTCGAGCGAGACCAGGTCGGACTCGTGCACCAGGCGCTGGACGGTCTCGCGGAACTCGTCGCTTGGAGCGCACGAGTCGAGCAGCGCCTTGAGGGGCGAGACGGAGCCGCACACGATGCGCCAGGCGGGCACGTCGAGGGCGCGCAGGGCCTCGCCAAGCAGCGTCACGACCTCGACCTCGCCCTCCATGCCGTCGCCGCCAAAGCGCTCGACGCCCAGCTGCGTGAACTGACGGGGCTGGCCGCCGAGGACCGACTCCTCGCGCACGATGGGTGCCGCATAGCGCAGACGGGCGGGCAGCTGCGCGTCCGAAACGCGGGCCGCCACCAGGCGCGCGATGGGAAGCGTGAGGTCGGGACGGAGGACGAGCAGGCTGCCGTCCGTGTCAAAGAGCTGAAACGGGCTGTCCTGTATGCGGCCGCCCCGCTCGATGACCGCGCGGTCCTCCAGGAGGGGTGTCTCCACCGGGAGGTACCCATGCGACGCGAAGCCCTCGGTGACCGTTCGGCTGATGCGCTCGCGGGCGAGCGCCTCGGTCGGGAGGATGTCCCTGAATCCGCTGGGCGTTCCTGACAGCACGCTTGCTCCCCTCGTCTGGCGGGCCCCAACGGCCCGGCTGCGGTACGCCGACCTTCCCGTGCGGCGTCTCGCTCCCTTCGTGATGGTTGTACTTTAGCGCGATAAAGTGCCAGTGGTGACAGTCCGGCGCTGAGGTAACGCGCTCGAAATGTCATCGCCACATTGGGCGCACCTTGCGGGTGACAGGAACGGGGTTTCTCCTCTGGCTGGAGGAGCGCAATCATCATGCCTTGCTCACGATGGCTCCCAGCTCACCTCCACGGGTAAGGTTCTAAGAAGAGCTCTTGGAAGAGAAGCGCGGGGACACTAGGGATCGGAAGTGGCGCTCGTTTTGCATGGCGCCACTTCGGAAGAACTCACAGAAGGGGATCACGGGTACGGAGATTAGGGCCGGAACGCATCGGGTTGCCCTTCATGTCTTCACGACCGCCCAGAGGTGGAGGGCACGGCGGCGCAACAGCCAAGATGACTCCAGACACCCGGTGTAAGCTGGCTGCTCCTGCGCCTCTTCCAAGAATCCTCGTCCAGCGTCGACGCGAGAACCACGGGTTCGAAGCAATGCAGATCAAGACGAAAGGACTCAAGGAGAGTGCGGCTGCACTGGGCATCTGGCTGGAAACTCCCGATGTGAGTGCTCACATCGGGAGATTCTTGCCAGCAGTTGGGAGACGGTGCCTCTCCCATCCTTTTTACCTGCGAAAACATGAAGGTTATGGCCAACGCCCGGATGAACCCCCCATAAGAAGCGCTCACGTCGGACTCTCGTCTCCATGGTTCGAGCCTTGATGTCATGTACCAGGCGAGCCGAGAGGATTGGAATGCGTGGATGTGCGCCTTCCCCAGGCAGCGCACGGGGAGGGCGACTCAGCAACGCGAACCTAGTGGCCCACCAGAGCCCAAGCCTTGTCGGAAACCACGTCCCGTGTGCCCATGCGGGATGCAACTTCTGACGCTGAGCTAGGCTCACGGCTGCCGCGCCCTGCGCGCGGCTCAGCGGACGCCAGCGACGGGAACCGGGGGCACAACGACCTCCAACCAGCGCGTCAACGCTGATGCCGGCGGGACCAGTCGGGGGCGAGGCGACGGCTCTTCTCTCTCCCTTCCGCGCCTCAATTACTCGAGAAGATCGACCAGCCAAAGCTCCCTCCGTACTTGACACCCCACCTTGCCCCTGATAGCTTATGCACCAGTAGTTATGAGTGTCTGTTCATGTGTTCAATATTAGGAGGTCACCATGGCATGCAGCTGCTGCCACCACGACGACGAGGACGAGCGCGAGCACGCCTGCCACTGCCACGACGAAGCCGTTGAGGGCGAGGGCGAATGCTCCAGCAGCCACTGCTGCGGCGACGGCTGCCAGTGCGACGGGGACGACGACGATGATGACGACGACCCGCGCGAGACGCTGAGCCGGATCATCGCCTCGGCAATCCTGCTCGTCGTTGCCATGGTCATCCAGCATGTGACTCAGCTTCCGCTGGTGGCGCAGCTGCTCCTCTTCCTCCCCTCGTACCTCGTCGCAGGCGGTGAGGTGTTGCGCGAGGCGGGCGAGAACCTCCTTGCCGGCCACCCCTTTGACGAGGACTTCCTGATGTCCGTGGCGACCCTGGGCGCGCTGCTCATCGCGTTCGTCCCCGGCGGCGAGCCCGAGTTTGCCGAGGCCGTCTTTGTGATGCTGTTCTTCCAGGTGGGCGAGCTCTTTGAGGGCATGGCGCAGCGCAACAGCCGCAAGTCGATATCCGAGCTCATGGACATCCGCCCCGACACCGCCAACGTGGAGCGCGACGGCTCGGTCAAGACCGTGGACCCGTCGACGGTCCAGGTGGGAGAGACGATCGTGATTCGCCCGGGCGAGAAGGTCCCCATGGACGCCGTGGTGGTCGAGGGCAGCTCGAGCCTGAACACCGTCGCCCTGACCGGCGAGAGCGCGCCACGCGACGTGACCGTGGGCTCGCAGGTGGTCTCTGGCTGCGTCAACGTCTCGGGCGTGCTGCGCGCACGTGTGACCAAGAGCTTTGGCGAGTCCACCGCGAGCAAGATCCTGGACCTGGTGCAGGACGCGAGCAAGGGCAAGTCAAAGTCGGAGAACTTCATCCGCCGCTTCGCAAAGGTGTATACGCCCATCGTAGTGTACCTGGCCATAGCCGTGGCGGTTCTCCCCCCGCTTGTCTCGGGCGACTTTGGGGCGAACTTCGCCACGTGGCTTCTGCGAGCCCTGACCTTCCTGGTGGTGAGCTGCCCCTGCGCGCTGGTGCTCTCGGTGCCCCTCACCTTCTTTGGTGGGATCGGCGGCGCATCGCGCAAGGGAATCCTCGTGAAGGGCTCGTCGTACCTGGAGGCGCTCGCGCAGGCGGACACCGTCGTCTTCGACAAGACCGGCACCCTGACCAGGGGCGTGTTCGCCGTGAGCGCCGTGCACCCCTCGTTGGTGGGACCAGACGAGCTGCTGCACCTTGCCGCACACGTGGAGCGCAACTCCACGCACCCCATCGCCGCGGCGCTGCGCGACGCCTACCCCAACGAGGACGACTCCTGCGAGGTCACCGATGCCGTCGAGCGCGCAGGCGAGGGCATCGTCGCCAAGGTCAACGGCCGGAGCGTGGCCGTGGGCAACTCTCGCCTGATGGACGCCGTGGGCGCCAAGTGGACCACGTGCAGCGGCGACACCGGGACCATCATCCACGTGGCGATTGACGGAACGTACGCAGGCCACGTGCTGATCTCCGACGAGGTGAAGGACGACGCCGCAGAGGCAATAGCCGCCATCAAGCGCGAGGGCGTCCGCAGGACCGTGATGCTCACCGGCGACCGCGAGGACGTTGCGAAGAGGGTCGCGGACGAGCTGGGGCTGGACGAGTACCACGCCGAGCTGCTGCCGACGGACAAGGTTGCGAACGTGGAGAGGCTCCTCTCGACCGAGCCCGAGGGCGCCCGCCTCGCCTTCGTGGGAGACGGCATCAACGACGCGCCCGTGCTCGCACGCGCCGACGTGGGCATCGCCATGGGTGCGATGGGATCCGACGCGGCGATCGAGGCGGCCGACGTCGTGCTGATGGACGACAAGCCGTCCAAGATCGCGGTCGCCATCCAAATCGCCCGCCGCACGCTTGGGATTGCCCGCCAGAACATCGTGTTCGCCATCGCCGTGAAAGTCGCGATCCTGATTCTGGCGGTGCTGGGGCTGGCGCCCATGTGGCTCGCGGTGTTTGGAGACGTGGGGGTCATGGTGCTCTGTGTGCTCAACGCGACCCGCGCCCTGCGCTAGGGGGCCGCGGAACGGCACCGACGCAGGCGACGTGACCAGCGCCCCTAACCACGCCCGTCGCCGACCATGGTGTACCATGCTTTCCACCGACAGAGGCCCGCTCCGCTCACCGGGATCGTCCGGCGACGCGGGGCGGGCCGTTTTCACCCGAGGGGAGCGAGCGTGGCAGAAGAGAGACGGGCGGTCATGCGCGACGTGCTGACGGTCGCCTGGCCGGTTATGCTTTCGTACGTCGCGGTCGGACTGCCCTGCGGGGTGCTTGCCGCCAAGGCGGGCATGGACCCGCTGATGAACTTCGTCCTCTCGCTCACATTCCTCACGGGCGGCGGCCAGTTCATGATGAGCAACCTGTGGCTGGCGGGGACTCCCCTCCCCTCGATAGTTGCCTCGGTTGCCGCGATATCCACGCGCTTTGCCCTGTACTCGGCGTCGCTCTCCCCCTACCTCACCCGATTCCGTCGTAGGGACGCCCTTGCCATCTCCTGCTGCTACACGGAGGAGGCGTACGGCATCACGCTGGGAAAGCTCGCCGGCGGCGGCGACTGGGACGCGCGCCGGGCCCTCGCGCTCAACGTGACGGTACAGCTAACCTGGGCGCTCTCGTGCGCGGCCGGGGCGGCGCTCGGGAGCATCGTGGACGTGCCCACGGCAATCGCGGGCTTTGCCATGACCTCGCTGTTCATCTATCTGCTCTGGTCCCAGCCGCACACCCGTGGGAACGCCTGCGCCGTCGTCGGGGCGGTCGCGGCGGTGGTCGCCTGCAAGTGGTCGGGGGTCTCGGGGATTGCGGTCCCCGTCGCCGCCCTGGTGGGAGTTGCCGCGGGAATGGCGTCGCAGGCGCTACCTGCCAGGAAGAGCGGGAGGTCACGCGCATGACGGCACCTATGGGCACCGGCGACTTCATGATCCTCTGGCTCTCCTCGTTCGGCTTCATCCTGTTCTGCCGCGTGGCGCCGGTCGTCGCCCTGAGGGGGCGGCCCCTCTCGCCCCGGGTCGTCGACGCGCTGGGGTACATCCCGCCCGCGGCGTTTGCCGCGCTCGTCGCCAACGACCTCCTCTCCCCCGGGATGTTCTCGGCTGGCCCGTGGACGGGCCTGATGCCGCTCGTCGCGGGAGGCGTCGTGGTGCTGGTGGCATGGCGCACGAAGTCGATGCTCTGGTGCTGCGTTGCGGGAGTCCTAGCGTACGTGCTGCTGTCACTGCTTTAGGACGATGGGGTGCGGGGCCCCGCTCCTGCCCTCACGGAGCTCGTCAGTCTTTTGGCTCCGTCCCCGGCAACCAACCTGCTGAGGAATCTTGAGTTGTGGCAATCGACGCGATTGGCGGGGGCGCGAGGCGCCGATTCCCCGCCGAGGAAAGCCGAGCATTGGCAATCCGGGCCTGTCGGAAGCTCAGGAATCGCGAGGTTTGGCAGCCCGGGGTCCCCTTCCAGCTGCCAATGCTCCGCCTTCCTCGGCGGATTGGGTCTGCGGATTGCCACAACTCGACTTTCCTCAGCACCTCGGCCTCCCGCAAACCCGCCAGAGATCCGGTAACCACCGTTGGGACACAAATACCGGCCTTTCACACCATGCGCGAGCCAGAGGCGTGCCACGCGCCCCGTCCGGTCAGGGTGACCCCCTACCCGCGGTGGAGCACCCGGTTCAGAAGACGGCGGACGACGCCCATCTCGGGCGCCTTGGTGGCGAGCGCAAGGCCAAAGGTGACGGCAACCGCAGGCACCCCTCCCACCACGATGTAGAGCAGGGCGCGGCCAACCGAGTTGGTCACCGCGTAGTCGCCCAACGGCGTAAGGCCCACGATCAGCATCCCGATGGCGGTCCCAGCAAGCCCGTAGAGGGTCGCGCGCACCCCCGCGCCGATGATGCTGCGAAGCCCCACGTGTCCGAGCTCGCCGCGCAGCATCGCGAAGGTCACGATGTCGACCGCGGCAAAGTATAGGAAAGACGAGAACGCTACCATCCACAGCCCGGTCCTCTGGGTGAGGGTCATGCACACCACCACCTGCACGCCCGCAGCGACCACGTTTGCCACGGCGTACACGCCCATCTTCCTGAGGGACGAGCACACCTTTTGCAGGTACATGCACACGCCGTACACGGGCAGCGACACTGAGAGGGTCGCGAGGTACGTCGCCGTGAGGCCAATCTGGTCGCCCGTGAACTTGCCGGCGGCAAGCAGCGTGATGAGCGGGCGCGAGAACGCGATGAGGTACATCATGAACGGAATCATGAGGAAGAGGATCTGGCTGGTGCCCGCCGACACGCCGTGGCGGTAGGACTCCATGTCGCCGCGCGCGACGTCGTCGGAGAGCTCCGTGAACATGGCGGTGGTGATGGGCACCGCGAGGATGGCATAGGGCAGCGTGTACCAAAGGCGCGCGTAGTACGAGACCGAGGCGCCCGCCGCGGTGACCGAGAGCGCCGAGCTGGTCATGACCGAGACCGTCACGAACGAGCAGACCATGACCACGAGCGACGGGATTCCGATTGAGAGGGTCTCCTTGATCGCCGGGTCATGCACGTCCACGTGCCAGCGAATGCGGATGCCGTGCTTGCGGAGCGAGGGGATCTGGATGCCCGCCTGGATGGCAACGCCGAGCGGGTTGCCGATGGCCAGCACGAGGAGCGCAAGCTTGGGGTTGCTCGGCACCAGGAACGCGTACGCGAAGAACGACGCCGTGGTCACGAAGTTGTTGAAGATTGGCGCGGCGCTGCTCCAGAAGTAGTCGCGCTCGGCGTTGAGCACGCCCGAGAAGATCGAGTCGAGCGAGTACAGAACGACCTCAATCACGAAGAACCGGAAGAAGTACGTTGCCAGGTTGGAGTCGAAGTCCGAGCTCGCCGAGAACGACTGCGTCCACACCACCTGCGCCGCAAAGACAAAGCCCAGGATGGTGACCGCGCCCATGATGAGTACCACGAGCGAGATGAGGTTTGAGGTGTACTCGCTCGCCCCCCTGGTGCCAAGCCTCTTCTTGACCGAGAGGTACACGGGCAGGAACGCCGTCACCAGCATGCCGCCCACCACGAGCTCGTAGAGCTGGTTGGGCAGGTTGTTCGCCACCGAGTAGCAGCTCGCCGTGACCGTGACGCCCAGCGCGTAGGCCTGTCCCCAGGTGCGGAAGAAGCCGGTCAGGCGGCTGATGATCACCAGCACGCTCATCAGGACGGTGTTGCGGCCCACCTGGGCGGCCTTCTCCTCCTCGGAGGGCTCTTGCTCGGAAGCCTCGACGGACCCCTCCTTAGGGGAGAGGGACGCGCCGTCCTCCGCCCCGATCGTCCCGATGGCAGCAAGCGCGTCGTCCTCCACGGCAATCGGCTCCATATTGGCGAGAGAGTCATCCACCAGCCACGGGTCGCCCTGTCCGGCCCTGACGGACCCGCCCGACACCTCGCGCGAAGTGCCGGACGAGACGGGAGCCGCCCCCTCCCTGCTCTCCTGGGCAAGGCGCACGTAGAGCATGGTCTCGTCGGGCGAGAGGCGCCTTCCGCGCTGGCTGGGATCCATGTTGGGGCGCGGGGTCGATCCGTCCCCCGCGGCGAGGTGCTTGGGTGCCGAAGACAAGGCTTCCTCCTCTATCGGGTGATGTCGGCGAAGGTGGCGCCGAGGAAGTCGCGGAGCGCGACGGGGTCGAGCGTGAGCGAGAGGCCACGCCGCCCACCCGAGATGATGATGGTGTCGAACAGCTGGGCGGTCTCGTCGATGAGCGTGGGAAACGCCTTCTTCATGCCCACGGGCGTGCAGCCGCCGCGCACGTAGCCCGTGAGGCCCTCGAGCTCCTTAACGGGGATGAGGGAGAGGCTCTTCTCCCCCGCCGCCGCGGCCGCCTTCTTGAAGTCGAGCTCCTGCGCAACGGGGATGCAGCACACCACGTGGTCGCCCGACGGCGCCACGGTCACCAGCGTCTTGAACGAGGAGTCGGGGTCCTCGCCCGCCTCCTCGGCCATCCGCAGCCCCAGTCCGCGCGAGAGGTCGTCCTCCTCCATCTCGTGCCACTCGTACGAGACGCCCCCGCGCTCCAGCTCGCGCATGGCGTTTGTCTTCTGGACCTTGTCCCGCTTGGTCATCTACCTCTCCTCCGCCATGCGCGCCCGGTCGCGCTCGAGGATGGGCGCAAGGTACCTGCCCGTGTACGACTCGCTGACCTTGGCCACCTGCTCGGGCGTTCCGTAGGCGACGACCGTGCCGCCGCCCTCGCCGCCCTCGGGGCCCATGTCGATGATGCGGTCCGCCATCTTTATCACGTCGAGGTTGTGCTCGATCACCAGCACGGTATTGCCGGCGTCCACGAGCTTCTCGAGCACGTCCACCAGCTGACGCACGTCCTCAAAGTGCAGGCCGGTCGTGGGCTCATCCAGGATGTAGAAGGTCTTGCCCGTCTGCTGGCGGTGCAGCTCCTTCGCAAGCTTCACGCGCTGCGCCTCGCCGCCCGAGAGCGTGGTGGCGGGCTGTCCCAGGTGCACGTAGCCCAGGCCCACGTCGTAGAGGGTCTGGAGCTTGTTCTTGATGCGCGGGATGTTCGCGAAGAACGCGAGCGCCTCGGTCACGGTCATGTCCAGCACCTGGCTGATGTTCTTGCCGTGGTAGGTGACCTCGAGCGTCTCGCGGTTGTAGCGCTGGCCGTGGCACACCTCGCAGGGCACGTACACGTCGGGCAGGAAGTTCATCTCGATCTTGATCTGGCCGTCGCCCTTGCACGCCTCGCAGCGCCCGCCCGGCACATTGAAGGAGAAACGACCGGCGCTGTAGCCGCGGGCGCGGCTCTCGGGCGTCGAGGCAAACAGCGCGCGGAGGTCGTCCCACAGTCCGATGTAGGTCGCGGGGTTGGAGCGCGGCGTGCGGCCGATGGGGCTCTGGTCGATGTCGATGACCTTGTCGATGATCTTGCGGCCATCCTCGTCAAACACGCCCTCGATGCGGCGATAGGGCCCCACGATGCGCTTTGAGTGCTGCACGGCGTTGGTGAGCGCCGGGGCGATGGTGTCGGTGACCAGGGACGACTTGCCCGAGCCCGAGACGCCCGTGACCACGGTGAGCGTTCCCAGCTCGATCTTCACGGTGACGTTCCTGAGGTTGTTGGCCCGCGCGCCGACCACCTTGAGGCAGCCGCGCCCGGGTTTGCGGCGGCTCTCGGGCAGGGCGATCATGCGCCGTCCCGTGAGGTAGGCGCCCGTGAGGGAGTCCGGGTTCTCCATGATCTGCCGCGGGGTGCCGCAGGCGACCACGGTGCCGCCCATCTCGCCCGCTCCGGGACCCATGTCCACCACGTAGTCTGCGGCGCGGATGGTGTCCTCGTCGTGCTCGACCACGATCACGGTGTTGCCCATGTCGCGCAGCCGCTTGAGCGTGGCGATGAGTCGGTCGTTGTCGCGCTGGTGGAGCCCGATGGAGGGCTCGTCCAGGATGTAGAGGACGCCCATGAGGCCGGCGCCTATCTGGGTCGCGAGCCTGATGCGCTGCGCCTCTCCGCCCGAGAGCGTGGTGGCGGCGCGGCTGAGCGTGAGGTAGTCCAGGCCCACGTTGACCATGAACTGCAGGCGGGCGATGACCTCCTTCACGATGGGGGCGCCGATGAGGCACTGCCTCTCGGTGAGCTGCAGCCCCTTGAAGAACTCCAGCGCCTGCCGGCAGCTGAGGTCGCAGACCTCCATGATGTTCTTGTCGCCCACGGTCACTGCCAGGTACTCGGGCTTGAGCCGCCTTCCATGGCACGTGGGACACGGCACCTCGCTGATGTAGCGCTCCAGGTGCTTGCGCATGGTCTCGGAGGTCGTCTCCTGGTACTTGTCAAACAGGATGGTGCGCACGCCCGAGAACTTGGTGGTCCAGTTGGTGTCGCGCCCGTCTCGGGTGTGATACTCCACCTCGACCTTGGTGTCGCCCAGGCCGTCGAGAAGGGCCTTGCGCGTCTTGGGCTTGAGCCCCTCCCACGGGGTGGCGGGGTCCTCGCCCATGTGGCGCACGACCGCCGCGATGATCTGCGGGTAGTAGTTGGAATGGCCAAAGATGCCGCCGAAGGCTCCGCCAGCGGGCGGCAGCGACGGGTCGTCGATCAGGGCCTCGGCGTCCACCACGCGCCTGACGCCCAGGCCGTCGCAGTCGGGGCAGGCGCCGTAGGGCGCGTTGAACGAGAAGTCACGGGGCTGCAGGTCGTCGATGGAGTGCCCGTGCTCCGGGCAGGCCAGGGCGAGGGAGTATTGGAGAAGCTCGCCCTCCGTCCCCTCGGGGGCGTCACGCGGCGGCAGGAGGTAGAACCCCACCTTGCCCGAGGCCAGCCTGGTGGCCGTCTCGACTGCCTCGGCAACGCGGCCCAGCGAGGACTCGCGAATGACCACGCGGTCCACGACGACCTCGATCGAATGCTTGTACTTCTTGTCGAGCTTGATGTCCTCGTCCAGGTCGCGGACCTCGCCGTCCACGCGGACGCGCGAGAAGCCCTCCTTGCGCAGGTCCTCGAAGAGCTTGGTGTACTCGCCCTTCCTGCCCAGCACCACGGGTGCCAGCACGAGGGCGCGCCTCCCCTCTCCCGCAGCAAGGACCTTGTCGGCAACCTGGTCGGTGGTCTGCCGCTCGATGACGCGCCCGCACTCGGGACAGTGCGGAGTGCCAATGCGGGCGTAGAGCAGGCGCAGGTAATCGTAGATCTCGGTGACGGTCCCCACCGTGGAGCGGGGGTTGCGGCTCGTGGTCTTCTGGTCGATGGAGACCGCCGGCGACAGGCCGTCGATGGAGTCGAGGTCGGGCTTGTCCATCTGGCCCAGGAACATGCGGGCGTAGCTCGACAGGGACTCCACGTAGCGACGCTGCCCCTCGGCATAGATGGTGTCGAACGCAAGGCTCGACTTGCCCGAGCCCGAGAGCCCTGTGATCACCACGAGCTTGTCGCGGGGAATGGTGACGTCCACGTTGCGGAGGTTGTGCTCGCGCGCGCCACGGATGACGATCGAGTCTGATGCCATGTGAGAGACCCCTATGCTACTTTGCCCGGCCGTGACGGCCTGGGCACGGGACAAATCGTTTTGGTCAGCCTACCAGTGTATAGCCGCCGTAGACGACTCACAGAAGGCGCATGATGGCCATGCCGCGGGGTAGAATCGTCTGGTCAGACATCCGCAAGCTTGGCAAGCAAAAAAGGAGTGCCTTCATGGCAGACGAACTGGACAGGGACCAGCTCCGCCGCGAGGTCGACCAGGCGCTGGGGCATGGGAGCGCCCCCCAGCACCAGGGTCCGGAGCAGTTCCAGATGGCGGAGGGCTCCTCCGCAAAGCACGTGATCGGCGTCATCTCGGGCAAGGGCGGCGTCGGCAAGTCGCTGGTCACCGGCGCGGTGGCAACCAGCCTCAGGCGCGCGGGCAAGCGCGTTGGCATCCTCGACGCCGACATCACCGGCCCCTCCATCCCCAAGATGTTCGGGATGTCCGGGGTCCACGCCATGGCACGCGACGAGAAGATCCTCCCCGCGGTGTCCAAGGGCGGCATCGAGGTCATGAGCACCAACCTCGTGCTGCAGAGCGAGACCGACCCCGTGCTGTGGCGCGGCCCCATGCTCATGGGCGCACTCAAGCAGTTCTTTGGCGACACGGACTGGGGCGAGCTCGACTACCTGCTCGTGGACATGCCCCCGGGAACGGGCGACGTCGCCCTCACGGTGTTCCAGTCGCTCCCCGTCGAGGGCGTGGTCATCGTGAGCTCCCCCCAGGACCTGGTCCAGATGGTCGTGGGCAAGGCGCTCAACATGGCCGCCATGATGGAGGTCCCCGTGGTCGGCCTGGTCGAGAACATGGGCTACCTCACCTGCCCGCACTGTGGCGAGAGGATCGAGCCCTTTGGTCCCAGCCGACTCCAGGAGACCGCCGACCACTTTGGCATCATGGCGCTTGACCAGCTCCCCATTGACCCTGCCATCGCCGCCAGCTGCGACGAGGGCGACTTTGAGCAGAAGATGCCACAGGGCCTGGTCGCCAAGACAATTGACCAGATCCTCGCGCACGACGAGGCGGACGGCCGATGACGCAGCGCAGGGCTGGACGCGGCCCCTCCCGGGCGGCGGTCCGCGAGGGCCAGCTTCGGCGGGCCCGCTCCATCGAGCTGCCCACGTCCTGTGACGTCGCCGTCGTCGGAGGAGGCGCGTCGGGCCTCTGTGCCGCCATCGCCGCCGCCGAGGCTGACGCACGTGTCGTCGTGCTCGAGCGCGACCTGGAGTGCGGTCGCACCATCCTCGCAACGGGCAACGGCCGCTGCAACTTCTCGACCGTCGAGCTGGGCGCGGACCGCTACAACGACCCCGCGTTCGTCTCCGCCGCCCTCGGCGAGACTCCCCTGGACGACATCCTCGCGTTCTTCCGCGAGTCCGGGCTGCGGTGGTCCCTCGAGGGTCCACGCCTGTACCCCGTCTCGCGCCAGGCGTCGTCGGTGCGCAGCGTGCTGCTTCGCCGCGCGCGCAAGGCGGGCGTCACCCTCGCTCCCGCACGCACGGTCGTCTCGCTCGAGCCCGGCCCCGACGGGTTCTCCCTCGCCCTCTCCACAGAGGGCGAGGAGGCCGTCTCCGGGCTCCTCGCCCGCCGCGTCGTCCTGGCGATGGGCGGCGGCGCCCTGGACCTCCCCCGCCACCTGGGACTGGAGGTCACCCCCACGTCCCGGGCGCTCTGTCCCGTCGACTGCGAGGACTCCCCCGTGCTCGGCCTCGACGGCAGGAGGGACCAGGCCGCGGTCTCGCTCGTCCACGGGCACTTCCCCTGCTGGAGGGAGAGGGGCGAGGTCCTCTTCCGCGACTACGGCCTCTCGGGAATCGTGGTCTTCGACCTCTCCCGCCGCGTCCAGCCGGGCGACGCCGTGACGATCGACCTTGCACCCGACGTGGCACGCTCCGAGCTTCAGGGGCTCGTGGACCCCTTCGCCCACGGCACCTTCGAGGAGGGCTGCCTTGACGGGATCCTGGACCCCGCGATTGCACGTCTTCTCGAACGCCTCGCGCGCGAGCGCTGGGACGCCGGCTTCGAGCTCCCCGGAAGAGAGGACCCTCCCCGCTCCGACTCCGAGGCCCTCGTGCGCCTGGTGAGCGGGCTGCCCCTGCGCGTGACGGGAGTGCACCAGGGCGGACCTGCCCAGGTCACCAGGGGCGGAATCGCAACCTCGCAGGTTGATCCCCGCACCATGGGGGTACGGGGGATGCGTGGTCTCTTCGCCTGTGGCGAGGCGCTCGACGTGGATGGGGACTGCGGGGGATACAATCTCTCTTGGGCCTGGAAGAGCGGACTGGTTGCCGGCTCAAACGCCGCGGAGAGGACACGCTAGCATGCTCGAGCTCACCGGCATTCGCATCCCCCTGGACCGCCTGGACGGCACCTTCCCCACCGAGGAGGAGGCAATCCAGAAGGCGGTCCTCCGAAAGCTGCGCCTCCCCCTTAGCGACATCGACCAGATCGAGCTCAGGAAGCGCTCTCTCGACGCCCGCAAGAAGTCGGACGTCCGCTACAACTACACCCTCCTCGTTACGCTCTGCGGCGGCGCGGAGGCTGAGCGCGAGCTGCTCCACCGCCTGAGGAGGCATCACGAGCTGCGCGGCGTTCGCGAGTACAACGAGACCACCTACCGCTTCCCCGCGCACCTGGGCACCATGCCGGCAAAGCGCCCCGTGGTCGTTGGCGCGGGCTGTGCCGGGCTCTTCTGCGCGCTCGCACTCGCCGAGGCGGGGCTCGAGCCGCTGCTCGTGGAGCGCGGCGAGGACGCCGAGCGGCGGTGCGAGAAGATCGACCGCTTTGAGGAGACCGGCGAGCTCGACCCCGAGAGCAACATACAGTTTGGGCTCGGCGGCGCCGGGACCTTCTCGGACGGCAAGCTCGGGACGGGCACAAAGAGTCCCGCGCACCGCCTCATCCTCAAGACCTTCGTGGACGCGGGGGCAGACCCCAAGATCATGTGGGACGCCAAGCCGCACGTGGGCAGCGACGTCCTTCCCACGGTCGTGACCAACATCTGCGGGCGCATTGGCGTCCTGGGCGGAGAGGTGCGCTTTGGCACCCGGCTCACGGGCATCTCCACGTCGGGTGGCAGTGTGAGCGGGGTCACGCTCGAGCGTCGCGACCCCCAGACCGGGATCGTGGTGGAGGAACGCGTCCCGGCGGACAACGTGGTGCTCGCCTGCGGCCACTCCGCGCGCGACGTCTTCTCCATGCTGGTTGAGACGGGCATCCGCCTCGAGCGCAAGACCTTCGCCATGGGCGTGCGCATCGAGCACCTGCAGTCGATGGTGGACCGCTCGCAGTACGGCCCCGTCGCTGGCCATCCCGCCCTCGACCCCGCCTCGTACAAGCTCGTGGCGCACCTCCCCTCCGGCAGGAGCGCGTTCTCCTTCTGCATGTGTCCGGGCGGCTACGTGGTCGCCGCCGCCAGCGAGCCGGGCGGCGTGGTTACCAACGGCATGAGCCTCTCCGCGCGCGACGGGCAGAACGCCAACGCGGGGTTCCTTGCCAACGTGTTCCCGGAGGACCTTCCCGGCGACGACGTGCTCGCTGGCGTGGAGCTCCAGCGCTCATGCGAGCGTGCGGCGTTCGAGGCCGGTGGCGGCGGCTACGTCGCTCCCGCGCAGTTGGTGGGCGACTTCCTGAGGGGTGTCCCCTCCACTGCGGGCGGCGACGTGTTGCCCACCTACCCGCGCGGGGTCGCCTGGGGCGATGTCGCGACGTGTCTCCCCGACTACATCGCGCAGACCCTTCGCGAGGCCATCCCGGTCATGGACCGCTACCTGCACGGCTTTGCGACGGAAGACGCGGTGCTCACGGGGGTCGAGACCCGCTCCAGCTCCCCCGTGCGCGTCACGCGCGGCAAGGAGCTGCAGTCCGTCTCGTGCGCAGGCCTCTGGCCGTGCGGCGAGGGTGCGGGCTATGCCGGTGGCATCATGAGCGCCGCGACCGACGGCCTTCGCGTTGCTGAGGCCCTGGTCGCATCCCTCAAGTAGCAGCCCTGGCACCGTACAAATGCGCACAAGCGAGGCGCCACCGCCCATCACGGACGGCGGCGCCCCTTGCGTCTTTCAGGCTGGCGTGGGAACGTTCCCGCACAAAGGAACGCCCACTGGGCGAAAGGCCCGCGGAAACTTCTACTTGCCCAGTGCCAGGATCAGCCTGGACAGCTCGGACTCCACGTTCATGCCGGTGAGGAAGGCGACCCCGTTGAACACGGGCACGTCGTAGTCCTCGCCCTCGGACTTCACGACCGAGACGTACGCGTCCGCGTCCTCGAGCGCCTTGGGCAGGTCCGCGACCTCAACCGCGACGACATCCGCGTCGACGCCACGGGCTGCCAGCATCTTCCTGACCTTGTCTGCCACGACCTGCGAGGTGGCGACGCCCGACCCGCATGCGACAACGACCTTGGGCATGTGCATCCCCTCTCAACTGACTCACAACTGCACTAAGTCTACGCAGAATTCGCCCGTTTGGGCAATCGGAAACAGGAGTCTAATGAACATGTTCGCATGCACGCGAGACATGCCTGTCGAAACGCGATGGAAGGCGCGTCCCCCGCGGGACGCGCCCCCCGTTGGCTGCACATGGCTGGACCGCCGTCAGTGCTTGCGCGGACGGTACTTCCGACGCGTGGCATGCGCGGATCCCTTGCGGTCGGTGGCCTTGAGACGGGCGATCACGTCCTGCTCCGACTCCCCCTCCAACCTGGCGCGAAGGGCAACCACCTGGTCGCGTAGCCGGGCGGCGCGCTCGTAGTCCATGTCCGCCGACGCCTGGATCATCTCGTCCTCGAGCGAGCCGAGCACCTTGGAGACCTCCTCCTTGGGGAGCGCCGAGAGCTCGTCCGCAACGGCATCAATGGTCGCCTCGCGCTCCGTCTCGGATTCACCGGCGTCACCCTCCGCCCCGCTCGCGGTGAAGAACTCCCCGTTGACGCGCGACTTGGTGTCGAGGGTCTTGCTCGCCTCCTCGATGAAGCTCGTGACGTCGGTGATCGACTTCTTGACCGTCTGTGGGACGATGCCGTGCTCGTCGTTGTAGGCCATCTGGATGCTGCGACGCCGTGCCGTCTCGTCCATGGCCTCTCGCATGGAGTCGGTGATCGTGTCCGCGTACATGATGACCTCGCCATGCGCGTTTCGCGCCGCGCGTCCCATGGTCTGGATGAGGGAGCGGCGGTTGCGGAGGAAGCCCTCCTTGTCGGCATCGAGGATCGCCACGAGCGAGACCTCGGGGATGTCGAGGCCCTCGCGCAGGAGGTTGATTCCCACCAGCACGTCGATCTTGCCCAGGCGCAGGCTCCGGATGATGTCGACGCGGTCGAGCGTCGCCGTGTCGCTGTGCATGTAGTTGACGCGGATGCCCTCGTCCAGCAGGTGGTCGGTCAAGTCCTCTGCCATGCGCTTGGTGAGCGTGGTCACCAGCACGCGCTCCCCCCTTGCCGTGCGTGCCTTTATCTCGTCAAGAAGGTCGTCTATCTGCCCGCGGACGGGACGGACCTCCACCTTGGGGTCGAGCAGCCCGGTGGGACGGATGACCTGCTCCACCTCCTGCTGCGTGACGCCCTCCTCGTAGTCTCCCGGCGTCGCGGACACATAGATGAACTGCGGGATGCGCTGCTCAAACTCGTCAAAGCGCAGGGGACGGTTGTCCAGCGCGGAGGGCAGGCGAAAGCCGTGGTCCACGAGCGTGATCTTTCGGGCTCGGTCGCCCTCGTACATGCCGCGGATCTGCGGCACGGTCACGTGGCTCTCGTCGATGATGCAGAGCATGTCGCTGGGGAAGTAGTCGATGAGCGTGTAGGGCGGCTCGCCGGGCTTGCGCCCGTCCAGGTGCCGGGAGTAGTTCTCGATGCCCGAGCAGTAGCCCATGGTCTCGAGCATCTCAAGGTCGTAGTTGGTGCGCTGGGAGAGGCGCTGGGCCTCCAGTAGCATGTCGTTTGCCTTGAGCTCCGCCACGCGGTGCTCAAGCTCGTCCTCGATCGTCTTGATGGCGTGCGTGACCTTGGGCCGCTCGGTGACGTAGTGCGACGCGGGCCAGATGGGGATGGCGTCGTACTCTCGCACGACCTCGCCCGTCACGTTGTCGATCTCTGCGATCTGGTCCACCTCGTCGCCAAAGAAGCTCACGCGCAGCGGGTTCTCGGCATAGGGCGGAAACACGTCTACGGTGTCACCGCGCACGCGGAAGGTGCCGCGCGACAGGTCGTAGTCGTTGCGGTCATACTGGATGTCGATGAGCTCGCGAATGAGGTCGTCGCGCTCGAGCGGGACCTCCTTGTCCACGTTGGGCGCAAGGCCCGCGTAGTCCTGCGGGCTGCCGATGCCGTAGATGCAGCTGACCGACGCGACCACGATCACGTCACGCCGGCTGAGGAGGCTCGAGGTAGCCTGGTGGCGGAGCTTCTCCACCTCCTCGTTGATCGAGGCGTCCTTCTCTATGTAGGTGTCCGTCTGCGGGACATAGGCCTCGGGCTGGTAGTAGTCGTAGTACGAGACAAAGTAGACCACGGCGTTGTTGGGAAACAGCTCGCGCATCTCGCTCGCAACCTGTGCGGCGAGGGTCTTGTTGGGCTCCATGATCAGGGTGGGGCGCTGCACCGCCTCTATGGTCTTTGCCATGGAGAATGTCTTGCCGCTTCCCGTGACGCCCAGCAGCGTCTGGTAGCGCAGGCCGCGCTCGACCCCATCCGCGAGCTTTGCGATTGCCTGCGGCTGGTCTCCCGCCGGCTGGTAAGGCGAGACGACCTCAAGGCGCTCCCCGCCATGCGTCAGGCCAAAGCGTCGGAGCTCGGCGCCAAAGCGCTCCTTGGCCTCCGGCGTGCCAGCAAGCGGCTCGTAGCGCACCGTGCTGCCGTCCTCCGCCACGAACGAGCGACCCTCTCCCGCCTGTGTCATGGCAAGCCTCCTTCTTCTCTCCAGCAGAACAAGTGTACCCTATGGGAGAGGAGCCTTCCACAGCCATGGAGGCGATGCCACCAGTGCTTTCCCTGGCACCCGTGCGGATTTGAGCTGCCCCGCACATGCAGCGGCTAGTTGGAGTCGGTGATGCCGTTGGGATAGAGCTCCTGGTACTTGGCGTAGGCATCCTTCACCCGCACGAGGTAGGCGGCCGTCTCGGCATACGTGATGTTGTTGGAGATGTCGCCGCCCGAGCTCTGCCAGCTGCTCACGGAGCCAAGCCCGGCGTTGTACGCCGCTATCACCTCGTCGGTGGAGTTAAGGTTGGCCTGCAGGTAGGCCAGGTACGCCGTTCCATACTCGATGTTGGTCGTGGGGTCCGTGAGCGCCGTGGGATCGTAGGTGGACGAGTCCACGGAACCCAGGGTCGCAAGCTCCTGCGAGGTCGCAGGCATCAGCTGCATCAGCCCCTGCGCCCCTGCGTCAGACTGCACGGTGGGGTTCCAGTTTGACTCGCACTTGATGACCGCGCACACCAGGTAGGGGTCCACGCCGTAGCGATCCGACGCTTCCTGGATGATGTCCGCATACTTCACCGGGTAGAAGATGGACCTCACGAGGTTGTCCGGCACCAGCGAGAAGCCAAAGGTGAGCGCGCACACGATGGCCATGAGGGTGATGGGGATGGTCCGGTACCACCTGAGAAAGCGCGTGTCTCCCATGCTCACTCCGCCTTCCTGGCAGGCCGCCAGCCATTGGCCTGGTGGGATTCCCACCAGGCGTCGGCACGTGCCATCAGCTCGTCGGCGCCACCACGGTTGTCGACGAGCGTGTCACAGTGAGAGCCCAGGTACTCGTCGCTCGGCTGGCGTGCCGCACGTGCATCGAAGTCCGCACCGTCCATGCCGCGCCCGATGGCACGGCGTCGACGCTCCTCCAGTGGGCAGGCGATGGCGACGACCTCGTCCGCGAGATGGACGTACGACTGAAACCGATCGAGGAGCGGGACCTCGACCACGACGCAGGAGGGTGCGTCGGAGAGCCTGCTCAGGCTCGACAGCCTTCTCATGAGCGCAAGCCCGATGTGGGGAAGCTCAATCGCCTCGAGACGCGCCGTGTCCCCTGCCGTGGCAAACGCCCTCTGGGCGAGGAGCGCCCGGTCCAGCTCGCCAGTGACGGGGTCCAGGAGGTCGCCACCAAACTCGCGTGCGACCGCCTTGAGACAGTCTGACCCTGGTGCCAGGACCTCGCGAGAGAGCTGGTCGAGGTCAATCCTCCGCGCCCCTCTGGCCTGGAGGCGGCGGGCAAAGCTTGACTTGCCGGAGGCGATGCCACCGGCCACGAACGCAACGTACATCTCTCCCCCTTGAGAAGTGGCGCCTCACGCCCGTCTGGCGGTAGGGTACGCGGAAGAAGCAGGGGGCGCGGCAGGCCAGAAGCCAGCCGCGCCCCCGTGATAATTGGAAGTGGGTCTAGGAGCGAAGGTCAAACTTCTGGTGGCAGCGCGGGCAGGTGACCCTGATGTGACCCTTTCCACGCGGGACGCGCACGTGCTGGTGGCAGTTGGGGCAGGTGGCATGCTTGAACTCGCGCCCCTCGCGGGCGGCGGCAGCGGGGTTAGAGATCCAGCCGCTCACGGGGCCAAGCTTGGACATTACCTGGTCGTTCTCCCTGCGACGAGACGCCACGTCGGGCGAGAGGATCCTGAACACCGCGTATGCGACGAGCAGGAGGACGATGATCGTAAGGGGCAGCGTGCGGGCGAACAGGTTGATAACGAGCAGGATCGCCGCCACGATCACCACGAGGATGGAGAACTGGTCAACCCCGTTGCGACCGTTCATGAAGTTGGATGAGTTGCCGCCAAAGCCGCTCTTTGCCACCATGACCTCTTTCCCGGGACGAGGCTCCCGTGCGATTGTCCTTCAAGCCATCGGACGGGTCAAACCCGCCCAGGTACTACGGTAGTACAGTAGCTTAGCGCATCGCGCCAGGGCTATGCCCGCGCCCCCGCAATGGCCCCACAAAGCCCACCACCCGATCCGAGCGCCAGCGAGGGACTACCTCGCGGCCTCCACGAACGCGTGCCAGAGCGCACGGTCGCTTGCGAGCGAGCGCCACGTGTACTCGGGGTGCCACTGCACGCCGAGCACGAACCGCTTGTCAGGGAGCTCGATGCACTCGGGCACGCCGTCCGTCGACTCGCCGGAGAGGACGGCGCCCTCCCCCAGCCTGCCCACGCAGCAGTGGTGGCTGGAGTTCACCTGGATGAGCGGCGACCGCACGATGCTCGACAGGAGCGTCCCCTCTCGCACCTCGACGGGGTGGGCGGGATCGGTGAGCACCATCGCGTGACGCCACAGGGCCATGCCCTCGCGGGGCTTGAGGCCGGGGACGTCCATGCACAGCGTGCCGCCGAGGACAACGTTGAGCAGCTGCGTCCCCCTGCATGTGGTGAACAGGGGCTTGTCCGCCTGGAGGACCCTCTCGACGAGGGGGAACTCGAAGCCGTCGCGCTCGGGGCACAGCAGGGACTGGTCGTAGGGGCTCTCGTCGCCAAAGCGGCGCGGGTCAACATCCGGACCGCCGGGAATCGCGAAGCCGTCGCAGATGTCGACGAGGTGGGAGATGAGCCCCTCGTCGTGGGTGAGGGGAAGCATCAGGGGGACGCCGCCCGCGTCGATGATGGCGTCGGCAAAGACCGAAATCATGGACTCGCTCGGCGCAAGGTGCTCGGGGATCCTCAGCGACGGCTCCTGGACCTCCCAGCGAGGGGCGACGCCGATGATGGGGCCACGCTCCTCTTCCCTTCTGCTGGATACGACCTCGTCCACATGAGCCTCAGTCACTCGGACTCCCCCTTCTCGCTCGCCTTGAACTCCATGCATTCTAGGAAAGCGCCCCGGGGCCTATGGCAACCTCGAGGCGCTTTCATGGAAACAGAACACCCAAGACGCCTAGTGTCCGCTAATCGACTCCAGGAACTCCTTGGCGCGCTCGCTCTTGGGGTGGTCGAAGAACTCGTCCGGAGCACCCTCCTCCACGATCTGGCCGTCCGCCATGAACACGACGCGGTCGGCCACGCGGCGGGCAAAGCTCATCTCGTGCGTGACCACGATCATGGTCATCCCCTGGCGAGCGAGCTCGACCATCACGTCGAGGACCTCGTTGATCATCTCGGGATCGAGCGCGCTCGTGGGCTCGTCGAACAGCATCGCCTTGGGGTGCATGGCGAGGGAGCGCGCAATGGCCACTCGCTGCTGCTGTCCACCGGAGAGCTGCGCGGGCACCTTGGAGGCCTGCTCCGCCACTCCCACACGCTTGAGGAGCTCCATCGCCTCCGCCTGCGCCTTCTCCTTGGGCACGCCCAGAACGTCGATGGGGCCGATGGTGACGTTGTCGAGGATGGACATGTGGGCGAAGAGGTTGAACTGCTGAAACACCATCCCCAGTTCGGCGCGCATCGCGGCGAGCTCCTTGCCCTCCTGGGGGAGCGGCTTGCCCTCGATGAGGATCTGGCCCGAGTCGATGGTCTCGAGGCGGTTGATGGTTCGGCAGAGCGTGGACTTGCCCGAGCCGGAGGGCCCGATGATGACGAGGACCTCGCCCTTGTCGACCTCGAGGTTGATGTTCTTGAGCACGTGGAGGTCGCCGTAGTGCTTGTCGACGTCCCTGAGTTCGATGACGGGGGTCTGCTTGCCCTCGTCCTGCATGGTGGTGGCCATGTCCCTCCCATCCGTGGCACGTGGGCCACGATCAGTATGACCCTGAGCGAACCTACATGGGGTTCTCGGACGTGCGTGCGACGATCCTGGTCCCCGACCTCCTCGCAAGGTACACCGAGAGCTGGTTGATGCCGTAGTTGATGAGAATGTAGATGATTGCGATGACGAAGTACGTGGAGACCAGCGCATCGTAGTTGGTGATGAGCACGCGCGCGTTTTGGAGCATGTCCGGGAAGCTCACGACGTAGGCGACCGTGGTGTCCTTGACCACGACCACGAGCTGCGACACGAGCGACGGTATGACCATGCGCAGCGCCTGGGGAAACACGATCTTGAGCTTGACGTGCATGGGGCTCATGCCAAGCGAGAGGGCCGCCTCGGTCTGGCCCCTGGGGACCGCATTCATGCCGGCGCGGAAGACCTCTGCGAGGACGCCCGACGCGGCGAGGGCAACCGGCAGCGCAATCATCCAGAACGACGACATCTTGATCCCGTACTGCGGAATGACCAGGAAGAAGAAGTAGATCAGCAGCAGGCTGGGGACGCCACGGAAGAAGTTGATGACCACGTGGCACACAGCGGACAGCACGCGGTTGGAACTGATCCTGCCGAGCATGAGGAGAAGACCAAGAACGAGCGCGATGATGCCCGAGGTGACGGCAACCTCGATGGTGCCCATCAGTCCCTGCAACAGGAAGCGCCAGGTGGTCCAGCGGGTGAAGAACAGCCAGTACTTGGGCGACAGCTGTCCGGTGACGTAGAACCGCCGGATGATCGCCCACACCCCCCATGCCACGAGGAGCAGGGAGACGAACGTCCAGAAGCGGATGCGACGGCGTGTCTTGGGGCCGGGGGCCTCGTAGAGCGCGTCGCGCATGGAGGTGGTTGCATCGCTCATCGAAGAATCCTCACCCTCTTGTCAATCGCGTTGCCGACGTAGCCTATGGCCAGGGCCGAGAGCGCATAGCCAAGGGCGGAGATGAAGAACGTGGTGATGCCGCCGCTCACCTGCGTGTTGATCACCGACACCAGGCCGGTGAGCTCGGGTGGCGACAGCGGGACCTGGGATCCCAGGGCCGTCGTGAGCATGACCGCAATCAACAGGTTGGTCATGGGCAGCACTGCGGAGCGAAGCGCCTGTGGAATCACGATCTTGCGCAGGATCTGCGTGAAGGTGAGGCCCAGGGAGCGCGCCGCCTCGATCTGTCCGACGCCGATGGTGTTGATGCCGCTCATGAAGTTCTCGGACCCAAAGGCGGAGCCCAGCAGGATCGTGGTCACGATGACGCAGGTGCGGTAGTCGAGAAGGACCTTGAGGAATGGCAGTGCGTACACGCAGATGATCAGCAGCGAGACGCCTGGGATGTTCCTGAAGATCTGCACGTAGACGTCCCCAACGACCCTGAGCGGCTTGATGGGGCACACGCGCATGACGGTGACGAGCACCGACAGGATCATGACGAAGACGAACGAGATGGCAGTAAGCTGCCAGGTAGTGAGGAGCGCGACCAGGTAGTCGCCACCGTAGGTCTTCCAGAGCTCAGCGAATCCCATGCATCCTCTCCCTCCCCCTCGACGGGCGGCCCGGGACGATGGGGCGACACCGGGTCTTGCATACATTATTAATATGAGGTCTCCGCCATACAACAGCGGAGACCTCAGACTTCGTTTTACAACAAAGTAATGTTTCCGTGAGACGTGCTAGGCACCGATCGTGGGAGGCGTGGGAGCCTTGTCGAGGCCGGTGCGATCGCCGATCGCAATCTTCCACAGCTGCGCCCAAGTGCCGTCGTCCTCGATCTCCTTGAGGAAGTTGTTCACGAAGTCGACGCCATCGGAGTTGAGCGGGAGACCGATGCCATAGGGGTCGTCCGGGCCAAAGGTGTCACCGGCGATGCGGTACTTGCCGGGGTTCTTGACGACGGAGCCCATCTGCAGCGTGTTGTCGATGACGTAGGCATCGACGCGACGCTGCTCGAGTGCCTGGCGAGCCTCCTCGTCGGTGCTGAACTCCTGCTGGGTCGCCTTGGGGGCGTACTTCTTGACGATGCTGGGGCCGGTGGAGCCGGACTGGACTGCGACCGTCTTGCCGTCGAGGTCGTCCACGCTGTTGATGTCGGTGTTGTCCTTGAGGACGAGGATAGCCTGCTGCGCCACGAAGTACGGGCCGGCGAAGGAGATGACCTTCTTGCGGTCGTCGGTGATGGAGTACGTGGCAAAGACCGTGTCGACCTGATCGTTCTGGAGGACGGACTCGCGGGTGTCAGACGTCACCTGGGTGAGCTCGTACTTGGACTCGTCGCCCAGAATGTAGCGGGTGAGCAGCTGGTACAGACCGGCGTCGAAGCCGCGAATCTTGTTGTCCTGCTCGTTGAGGAGGCTGAACAGCGTGGAGGTGCGGGTGCCGCCAACGCGGAGCGCGCCGGCGTCCTTGACCTTCTTGGCCCACTCGCTCGCCTGGATCGTTGCGTCGTCAGCGGTCTTGCCGCCAGCGATGAGCTGATCGTACGCATCCGCGTCGAGCTCGGTCGAGGCGCTGGATGCGCTGTCCGCGGAGGAGTCCGAGGAGCCGGTGGATGCTGCGGTCGTGTCATCCGTGGACCCGCAGCCGACGAGGCTGAGGAGGCCAGCGGTGGCGATGCTGCCGCCAGCCAGCGTGATGGCCTGGCGCCTGCTCAGGACGATGTTATCGATTGACTTCATGGTGGAGCCCCTTCTTCTCGTGTGCCAGAGCGTTGGCCAAGGGCAGCGGCCGCTCCGCACGGTGAATGCCACCGAGCTTGATTAGGTGGCCTTCCGCAATCTTTGGTGAAACTATACCCTCGCGGTGGGATTAATCAAGACGAGCACGGTAACAATTAACGCCAGAGATAATGGGATTGTGCAATCCCAGCTATCGCTTTTCTTGATATGCCCCATGAGCTGGGGCTTATACTCGCCCATTTCAAAGATTGCGGGAGGATTGGCAACCTCGAGCGACAAGGCTCCAACTCACACGACCTCCGTTGGGACACCCCAAGCGTCGCATTACCCATGAAAAAGGGAGCCGCCCCGAAGGCGACTCCCCCACAATGCCAGACTGTCAGAGACGCAGCCTACTCGGCGGCGTTCTCCTCGTCCTCCTCGGGCTTGTCCAGCGGCTTGACCTCGACCTCGGTGCCCAGGGTCTCGGCAGCTGCCTTCATTGACAGCGAGATGCGGCGACGGTCGAGGTCGATCTCCATGACCTTGACCTGGACCTTGTCGCCCACGTTGCAGACCTGGGAAGGCTGGTCAACGTGCTGCTTGGCCATCTCGGAGATGTGGACCAGGCCCTCGACGCCGTCGCCAAGGTCAACGAAGGCACCAAAGGTGACGAGCTTGGTGACGGTGCCCTCGACGATGGCGCCCACGGGGTACTTCTTGACCAGGGTGCGCCAGGGATCCTCGGTGGTCTGCTTCAGGCCGAGCGAGATGCGCTCGCGGTTGAGGTCGACGTCGAGCACCTGGACCTCGACCTCCTGGCCGACCTTGACGACCTCGGAGGGGTGATTGACGTGGTTCCAGGAGAGCTCGGAGATGTGGATCAGGCCGTCGATGCCGCCAAGGTCCACGAAGGCACCAAAGTCCACGATGGACGAGACGGTGCCCCTGAGGCGCATGCCAGGCTTGAGCTTGGAGAGAATCTCCGTACGCTCGGCCTTGCGGGCCTCCTCGAGGACGACGCGACGGGAGAGGACGACGTTGTTGCGGTTGCGGTCCATCTCGATGACGCGGGCCTCGATGCGGGTGCCGAGGTAGGCGTTGAGGTCCTTGACCCTGCGGAGGTCGACGAGCGACGCAGGCAGGAAGCCGCGCAGGCCGATGTCGAGGATAAGGCCGCCCTTGACGACCTCGATGACCTCGCCCTCGACGTTCTCGCCGTTCTGGAACTTCTCCTCCACGCGGTTCCACGCACGCTCGTACTCGGCGCGCTTCTTGGAAAGGATCAGGCGACCCTCCTTGTCCTCCTTCTGGAGGACAAGTGCCTCGATGGTGTCGCCCAGGTGGACGACGTCCTCGGGGTTGACGTCCTTGCGGATGGACAGCTCGCGAGACGGAATGACGCCCTCGGACTTGAAGCCGATGTCCAGCAGAACCTCATCATGCTCGATCTTGACGACGGTACCCGTCACAAGATCACCCTCGTCGAAGTTGGTGATGGTGCCGTCGATGAGGTTGTTCATCTCCTCGTCGGACACATCATCTAGCGAGAAGATGGACGAGTTCTGAATCTCACTCAAAGGTGGACCCCTTTCGAAAAACGGGGCCCCGACCACATGATCGCTGCCTAGGGCGCTCGGCTTGGGCGTTGCGCAATTGGAAACTTACATGCTCTCGGGGGCCGACAGATACTTTGCATGAGCATCCTACTCATGCGTTTGATAGGTTACCTTTACGTACGTCCCTTTTTCAAGAACTTCGTTGCCAAATCCGCAATTTCACAGGCGGTGTGGGGAACAGGGACGATGCAGGACGTTCGGGACGCGGAAGGGAGTGTGGCACACATGATCAAGGCGGTCCTCTTCGACCTCGACGACACGCTCCTCGACATCAACCTCACCGCCTTCGTGGCGCGCTTCCTCTGGGGCAGGGCCAAGATCCTCTCCCGTGCCGCACGCGTCCCCCTCCCCCTTGCCTACGCATGGCAGGCACAGGGCTATCTCGAGATAAACGCCCCGGGGCGGCGCCAAGACTCCCTCACCAACGGCGAGTTCTTTGACCGCCGCGTGTCGGAGCTCTCGGGCGTTCCCATGGACGAGGCATCCCTCGTGAACGCCTTCGGCTTCTACGAGCGGGAGTACATACGCCGCTTTCGCGACGGCCTGGTGATGGCGCGGCCGCAGAGGGGTGCCCGCAAGACGGTGGAGCGCGCGATGTCGCTTGGCTACACCGTGGCTCTGGCGACCAATCCCACGTTCTCGCTCGCCGTCGACCTGGTGCGCATGGAGTGGGCACACGTGGACGACCTGGACTTCAGGCTGATATCGCACATTGGCAACTCCACGCGCTGCAAGCCCGAGGCGCGCTACTACCAGGAGTTCTGCGCGCAGCTGGGTCTCGCCCCGGAGGAGTGCCTGATGGTTGGCAACGACGCGTCCAGGGACTTCCCACGCCCGGACATTGGGCTCTGCACCGCGTACGTGGGACATGGTCTCCCCCAGCGGGCGGTGTGGCGCGGTCCCATTGGAGAGCTGGGCAACCACCTTCAGGAGATTTGTGCCACCCTCGATTCGCAAGGCGCTGGCAAGAAGGTCTAAGCAGGCGAGAGTGACGTGAGGCCAATTGCCGCGACCTGCGGCACCGGACGACAGGAGAGACGATGACCCCCAGCGAATACGACAACCACGTTGCGATCCTCCGCGAGGAGCTGGTGTGCGCCCTCGGCTGCACCGAGCCCATCGCCGTCGCCTATGCGGCGGCGCTCGCCCGCGCGGCGCTTCGACAGCGCCCCGAGTCGCTGGTCGTTGCCTGCAGCGGGAACATCATCAAGAACGTGAAGAGCGTCACCGTCCCCAACTCGGGCGGCCTGCGCGGCATCGAGGCGGCAGCGACGCTGGGCGCGCTCGGTGGTGACCCCACCCGCGAGCTGGAGGTGCTGCAGGCGGTGCAGCCGCAGGACGTTGAGCGCACCAAGGAGCTGGTAGATGCCGGCTTCTGCGACGTGGAGCTCGCCGAGGGCGTCCCCAACCTGTACGTTCGCGTTGTCGCCCGCGCACAGGGCCACGAGGCCGTGGCATGCATAGAGGAGCGCCACACCAACGTGGTCGAGCTCACCCTCGACGGCGAGGTGGTCACCGCCGCCGGCGTGACACAGGCGACGGACGGCGAGGGCGGAGACGGGCGCTCCGGCGCGAGGCGCGAGGACCTATCGCTCAAGTCAATCTGGGAGTTTGCCCACCAGCTTGAGGTCACCGACGTCGACGGGCTCATCTCTCGCCAGATAGAGCTCAACCAGAACATCTCGCGCGAGGGGCTCAGCGGAAGGTGGGGAGCGAACATCGGCAGCACGCTGCTCCATTCGCGTCCCAACGACATCTCGTGCAAGGCGCGCGCCGCGGCAGCCGCGGGCTCGGACGCCCGCATGAGCGGCTGCCCCCTGCCGGTGGTCATCAACTGCGGAAGCGGCAACCAGGGCATCACCTGCTCGCAGCCCGTGCTGGAGTACGCGCACGACCTGTGGTCCTCGCACGACGACCTGGTGCGCGCCGTGGTCCTCTCGGACCTCACCGCCGTGCACGTGAAGTACTTCATCGGCGAGCTGAGCGCGTTCTGCGGGGCAGTCTCTGCATCGTGCGGGGCGGGCGCAGGCATCTGCTACCTGCGCGGCGGGTCGTTTGCCCAGTACGAGGCCACCATCGTGAACACGCTCGCAAACGTGGGCGGCATCGTCTGCGACGGCGCCAAGCCCAGCTGTGCCGCAAAGATCAGTGCCGCCGTGGACGCGGCTATCCTGGGCTGCGACATGGCCCTCTCGGACGACAACTTTCTCGCCGGAGATGGCCTGGTGGGCAGGAACGCCGAGGAGACGATCCGCTCCATGGGGTACGTGGGCCGCGTTGGCATGCACCCCACCGACGTCGAGATCCTCAACATCATGATCGGCAAGACCGACGTGTCGGAGGGCTAGCGGGACTAAGCATCTCGTCCCAGGATTCCCATGAGGGCTAGCATGGCTAAGCATCCAGGTTGCCGATCATCGTGGGGACTAGGTGCGCTAAGCACCTCTCCCCCATCTCCCCAGCCAGGTTTATGTGGGCGGCAGCCTGGGAACCCCACGCATGCGACGCCGCAAGCACTCCCTCTGGCCATTGTGGCTAGCGCGGGGATGCTGCCGCGTCCGCCCCGTCCGCACTCTCGTCAGTACCGTCGAGACGGGGCATGTAAAACGCCGCGCCAATCGCAAGGCCCAGCGCCACGAGCGTGACGACCTGGTCTCGATACGTGATGAACGTATGTATGTACGAGTGGTTTGCTGCCGCCAGATACCAGAGGTAGGGATAGAGGGCCACCAGGAGGAGCAGGGGGAGAAACCACCACGACGCCCTAGGGACCGCCCCATGGAAGGCGCGCCGCACCAGCCACGCCCCAGCCACCACGACGAGAACGACGAACGCAGCCACCATTCGCCGCGCGCCCAGGAAGCTCACGTTCTTGCTAATGGCCATTGCCCGCGTGATGTCTCCCGCGGTGGAGGTCTCTCCCGAACGGTAGAGCGCCGTCCCAAGACCGTCCGCGATGAAATCGTGCCCCGTGACCAGCGTGGAGAGGACCCACTTGGTAACCATGAGCCCGCCGTAACCCAGACCCCAGCACGCCGAGACCAGGAGGACTGCGCCAAGCGCCCGGGGCAGGTCTCGCCTACTGACGAAGTCCCTCTCCAGATACAGCTGCACCACAAGCGGAACGCCCAGAGTGATGATCGGTGTGTCGAGGAAGTCCAGGTAGACCGTGACAGCGCCAATCACAAAGTAGAAGGTCGCCCAAAATGGGAGACGTGCGTCCCCTCCGAGGAGGCCCCTCTCCCCCGCCCGTCTGGACAGCACGAAGACGGTCGCCCCCACGGCTATCAGAAAGGTGGGCGCAAACGACAGGGATGCCATCGCGACAGGAAAATGAACCGCGAGGAAGGAGCAGACGTAGAGGACTGCCGCAACGGCTCCCCCACGCCTTCCCAACCGCATAGCCGACCAGGCGAGGAGACCCACGAACGCCACGGAGATCGCCAGCCTGATCTGCCTTAGGTCGAAATAGACGAGGAGCGGCTTGAGAAACGCGAGGTAGCCGTGCCAGTAGCGCCCATATGCGATCCACCCCGCGCCGTCCACGCTACCCATCTGCCGTTGGAGCCCGTCGCGGAGCGCGACGATCTGGTTGTCTCCCCCGTCCGTCCCATGCCACTGGAAGTTATAGGCAGCCGAGAGGACCGGGTTGCCTGCGTCATGAGTCGCCTGGTTGAGCATGATTGCCGTGGTGTAGTTGTCGACGGTCCAGCTCTCACCGCCAGACCAGAGTCTGGGATACTGGCCCTCCCGAGCAAGGGTCGACAGGGACGACCGCACGTTTTCCTCCACCGCGCCGACGGGAATCGCTGCCGCTCCGACCGAGAGCAGGCTGAACGCCGCCGTGCAGGCGAGATACGCAAGGCACAGCTGCCATATGACCGCGAGGGGCGCCCCTTTGCGAGCGCCCTCCCCGTCACAAAGTCTTAGGTGCTTCGAACGTCCCATCGTCACCCCCAACGCCACGACTCGCCGTGGCGCCCCGATGCTTCCCAGCCTGTCGGCATCCTCCGCAGCAAGCGACTTGGAACGTTGCGCAGTCTCACGCCCAGGCGCCTACTCGGCAACTCCGATGACGCGATAGCCCGCCTGGCCCACGACGTCACGATATGCAGCCTGGTCGATGGGCTCCTTGCTCAGCACGTGGGCAGTACGCGTGCCCAGGTCGACCCTTGCCCAGGTGCCCTCCACCGAGTCTAGCGCATTGGTCACGTTGCGCGCGCAGTTGTCGCAGTGCATGCCCGAGATGGTGAGGTCGGCATGGTAGGGGTAGTGGCTCTCGTCCGTGTCGTCGATGGTGACGGGTCGGAAGCTCCTCCCCGCCTCCTTGGCGTCCCCGGAACAGCAGTCCCGCTTGCCCGTCGCCGTCCCCACGATCCTTTTAACGCCCACCACCACGAATGCCGCGACAACGGCGACGATGATCACGTTTGCCAGCATGACCTCTCCTCTCGCTATCTGTTATCCGAGGTTTACTATATACCCCATGGGGGTACCTTGCGAGAGGAGAGGAGCGTAACTCCAAACGGACGACACGTCCCTTCGGCCGTCAGGTCCTACCCCTCGAAGCCGTCGTCGTCGAGGAGCGGGCCGGCAAGGCCATCGGCGCTGGTGGTTGCCAGCTCGTCGCAGCGCTCGTTGTACTGGTGGCCGGCGTGACCCTTGACCCACACGAAGGTGACCTCGTGCGCCCGCTTGGCCTGGAGGAGGCGCCTCCACAGGTCGGGGTTCTTGACCGGCTGCTTGCTCGCCGTCTTCCAGCCGCGCTTCTGCCAGCCCTCCACCCAGTGCTTGTTGAACGCGTTGACCACGTACTGGGAGTCGGAGTGGAGCTCCACCTGGCACGGACGCCGCAGCGCCTCGAGCGCCGCGATGACCCCCATGAGCTCCATACGGTTGTTGGTGGTTCTGCGATACCCCTGGCTCAGCTCCTTGGTGTGCGTGACGCCGTTGGGGTCGGTGTAGAGGAGCACCGCCCCGTAGCCGCCGGGCCCGGGGTTGCCGCGCGAGGAGCCATCGGTGTACGCCACGACCCGCATGCGGTCCGTCTCGTCCACCGGCGTCACGCCGCCCGAGACCCGCCCGTCACGCTGGGCGGCGAGCATCTGCTCGTAGCTCATGCCCTCTGCCACGCTACTTCGCCTCCGCCCAGTTGGAGCCGTACGACACCTCGGCGATCAGGGGCACCTTTAGTCGGGCGACGCCCTCCATGGCCTCCTTTGCCAGCTGCGAGACGGCCTCAACCTCGCCCTCCGGCACCTCGAAGTCGAGTTCGTCGTGGATCTGGAGCACGAGGCGGCTCTTGAGCCCCTCCTTGCGGAGCAGGGAGGGCACGCGGGTCATGGCGATCTTGATGATGTCCGCGGCGGTTCCCTGCATGGGGTGGTTCATTGCGGTGCGCTCACCAAAGGAGCGGAGCTGGAAGTTGCGGCTGTTGATGTCCTTGATGTGGCGTTTGCGGCCGTACATGGTGGCAACCCAGCCGTGCTCGCGGGCAAACTCCACCTGCTGGTCCAGGAACGTGCGGACCCCGGGGTAGACCTCAAAGTAGCGGTCAATCATCTGCTGGGCCTCGGCGCGGGGAATCTTGAGCGAGGTGGAGAGGCCAAACGCCTGCTGCCCGTACACGATGCCAAAGTTGACGGCCTTTGCCCTGCTCCTCATCTGCGGCGTGACCTGGTCCACGGGGACGTCGAACACGCGGGCGGCGGTGCTGGCGTGGAAGTCGGCCCCCTCGCGGAAGGCCGCCACCAGGTGCTCGTCCCCCGAGAGGTGGGCCAGCAGCCTGAGCTCGATCTGCGAGTAGTCGCACGCCAGGAACACGCAGCCCTCGGGCACGGTGAACGCGGTTCTCACCCTATGGCCAAGCTGCGAGCGCGTGGGGATGTTCTGCAGGTTGGGGTCGGAGCTGGAGAGGCGCCCCGTCGCCGCGACGGTCTGGTTAAACGTGGTGTGGATGCGCCCGTCTCCCCTGATGAGGCCCGGCAGAGCGTCGAGGTACGTGCTCTTGATCTTGGCGCGCTCGCGGTAGTCGAGCACCTCCCGCACGCGCTCGTCCCGGGTTGCCAGGCCGTCGAGCGTCTTGGCGTTGGTGGAGTAGAAGCCCTTGCGGGTCTTCTTGAGCCCGGTGGTGGGGAGGCCCCAGACCTCAAACAGGACGTGACTCAGCTGCTGCGGGGAGTCCAGGTTGAAGTCCTCCCCCGCCTCCTCGCGGATGTGGGCCACCATCTGGTCGATCTCTGCCCCCAGCTCGCCCGACTGCTCGGCCAGGCGGGTGCGGTCGGCGTGGAGCCCCGTGCGCTCCATCTGCAGCAGCACGGGGAGAAGCTCCATCTCCACGTCCTCAAACAGGGCGAGGGACTTGCCATCGGTCTCGAGCGCCTTGCGGAGCGGCTCGCGGAGCAGGAGCGAGGCGACGGCGTCGATTGCCGCCTCAGGCAGCTCGTCGGTCACCTCGGGCAGCGGCGAGTCCAGGTAGGTGGCGGCGAGCCCCCTGGCGGAGAAATCGGAGCGGTCCGACTCCAATAGGTAGTCGGCAACGCCCACGTCAAAGATGCGCGTTGCCTCAACCTCGTCGGCTTCGAGGACGGCGTCCTCACTCGAGTCCATGGGGCACGCCACGTGCAGCAGCAGCTTGACGTCGGCCGAGACGATGCGTCCGTCGCGGGCGAGAAGTGCCACCCCCTCCACTGCGTCGTCACCCTCAAGGCGCATGAGGCGGCTGCCGTCGAAGGCCCACACTACCTGAGGCGCGACGGCATCGAAGAGCGACTGCTGGCCCTTCTTCTCGCCCTCCGGCTGCACGCACGCACCGACCCAGGAGCCCGCCTTCACGGCCTCGCCGAGGGCCCTGCACGCGTCGTCCCCTGTCAGCGGCTGGGGAATGCTCAGCGCGTCCTTGGCCACGGGGGTGGGCACGTCGCCGGGGCGTGCCCCCTCGAGCCTGAGCACCCGCGCGGTCATGCCGGTAAACCCCAGGGCGGAGAAGGCCTGGCTCACCTCGGCGGGGTCGAAGGTCGGGAACTTGGCGTCCTCAAGGCGCACGTCCAGCGGGGCATCGGTGCGGATCGTTGCCACCTTGCGGCTGAGGAGGGCGTCGTCCACGTGGGCGCGGAGGTTCTCGCCCATCTTGCCCTTGACCTCGTCCGCATGCGCGATGACCTGGTCGAGGTTGCCATACTGCACGATGAGGGCCGCGGCCTTCTTGGGGCCGATGCCGGGGACGCCGGGGATGTTGTCGGAGCTGTCGCCCTTGAGGCCGTAGAAGTCGGGCACGAGGTCGGGTGTGATGCCGTGGTACAGGTCGTCCACGCTCTCGGGCGTCATGATCGCGACGTCGGAGGTGCCCTTCTTTGTGCTGACGACCTTGACGTTGTCCGTTGCCAGCTGGTACATGTCGCGGTCGCCCGTGACCAGGAGCATCTCGTATCCCGCCCGCTCGCCGCGGCGCGCGAGGGTCCCCAGGATGTCATCGCCCTCCCAGCCCTCGAGCTCCACCACGGGCACGTCCATGGCGCGCAGCAGGTCCTTCACCATGGGAAACTGCTCGTGCAGCGACGGGTCCATGGGCGGGCGCTGGGCCTTGTACTGCGGGAGCATGTCCATGCGCACCTGTGGCTTACCCTTGTCGAAGGCGCAGATCACGCCGTCGGGGTGGAAGGTCTCCACAAACTTGATGAACATGTTGAAGAAGCCAAAGAGCGCGTTGGTCGACCTGCCGTCTGGCGCGGTCATGGGCTGGCGGATGGCGTGGAACGCCCGGTGCATGAGGGAGTTGCCGTCAATCACGGCGATGACGCGCTTCTCCCCCGCGACCTGCGCGGCTTCCTGGTTGGTCTGTGGCATGAGGCATGTCCCCTCTCGCGTTGTCTTTTGACATTGTAACGGCGGGGCGGGACGGACCGGATGGCGCGGGGGCAAGGCCACGGCTTCTGTGCAGCGGGCCGCCTGGCCGCCCACACAGGCGCCCCGTCTTGTCGAGTTTGGTCCATGATGACCAAACGTATGTCCCTACCAGCCGTTTCACGAAGCGGCAGTGTGCGGTTCACACGCGCGTCCCAAACGATTTATCTGCGGGTAACATTTCGAAATTAATATGACTTCAGTCTTAGGGCGGCACGGGGGCTGCAGCCGTGCCACAATCTGGGACGTCCTGGCAAGCAAGCAATCGGAAGCGAGGCTCCATGGGCATGGACAAGGTATCGCAGGAGTACGGCAGTCTGCTCTTCACAGACGCCGACATGCAGGAGCGGCTGCCAAAGCCCACCTACAAGAAGCTGCGTCAGACCATCGACGAGGGCAAGTCCCTGGACATCGACATCGCCAACGAGGTCGCGCACGCGATGAAGGACTGGGCTCTGGAGAAGGGCGCCACGCACTTCACCCACTGGTTCCAGCCGCTCACCGGCATCACGAGCGAGAAGCACGACAGCTTCATCAACCCCAAGTCTGACGGCACGGTGCTCATGGCCTTCTCCGGCAAGGAGCTGGTCCAGGGCGAGCCCGACGCGTCGAGCTTCCCCTCCGGCGGCCTACGTGCCACCTTCGAGGCCCGCGGCTACACCGTGTGGGACCCCATGAGCCCCGTCTTCATCAAGGACGAGGTCCTGTGCATCCCCACCGCGTTCATCAGCTACACCGGCGAGGCGCTTGACAAGAAGACCCCGCTGCTGCGCTCCGAGGTCGCCCTGGAGGAGCAGGCAAAGCGCGTCCTGGCGCTGTTTGGCTCCAAGCCCCGCCGCGTCTTCACTACCGTTGGCCCCGAGCAGGAGTACTTCCTCATCAAGGAGGAGGACTACGCCGCACGCCCCGACCTCATCCTGACCGGCCGCACGCTCTTTGGCTGCGAGCCCGCCAAGGGACAGGAGCTCGAGGAACACTACTTCGGCGCCATCCGCCCCACCGTCAACGAGTTCATGAAGGAGCTCGACGACGAGCTGTGGAAGCTCGGCATCCCCGCCAAGACCAAGCACAACGAGGTCGCGCCGTGCCAGCACGAGCTCGCCCCAATCTTTGAGCAGGGCTCCGTCGCCATCGACGACAACCTACTGACCATGGAGAAGATGCGCCTCCTGGCCTCGCACCACGGCCTGGTGTGCCTACAGCACGAGAAGCCCTTTGACTACGTCAACGGCTCGGGCAAGCACAATAACTGGTCCATCTGCGCCGACGACAAGAACCTGCTGGAGCCCGGCGACAAGCCCGAGGACAACCTGCAGTTCCTGGTCTTCCTGGCCTGCCTGGTCGCCGCGGTCGACACCCACGCCGACCTGCTGAGGCTCTCCGTTGCCTCGGCCGGTAACGACCACCGCCTTGGCGCCAACGAGGCTCCCCCCGCGATCATCTCCATCTTCCTGGGCGACGCCCTGACCCCCGTCGTGGACGCCCTGGTGAAGAAGGAGCACGCCGACTCCAAGGACGCCGAGCTCATGGACCTGGGCGTCCCGGCACTGCCCGACGCGCGCCGCGACAACACCGACCGCAACCGCACCAGCCCGTTTGCCTTCACCGGCAACAAGTTCGAGTTCCGCATGTGCGGCAGCCAGCAGAACCTGTCCGACCCCAACGTGGTGCTCAACACCGCCGTAGCCGAGCAGTGCGACCGCTTCGTCAAGTACATGGACGGCGTCGCCCCCGAGGACTTCACCGCAGTTGCCATGCGCTTCGTGCGCCACACGTTCCGCGACCACAAGCGCGTCCTCTTCGACGGCAACGGCTACTCCAAGGAGTGGGAGGAGGAGGCCGAGAAGCGCGGCCTGCTCAACCTCAAGACCACGCCCGACGCCCTTCCCTACCTGGTGAAGCCCGAGAACATCGAGTTCTTTGCCAAGTACGGCGTCCTGAGCGAGTCCGAGACCCGCGCCCGCTACGTCGCCGCCGCCGAGCAGTACGCCAAGCTCATCAACATCGAGGCCAACACGATGGCGTACATGACCAGGCACATGTACCTGCCCGCGCTGTTCGAGTACTCGGGCGACATCGCGACCACCGTCGCCACCAAGGCCGAGCTGGGCATCGCCGCGACCGCCGAGAAGGCCCTCGTGACCACGCTCACCGAGGGGATCAACAAGATCTCGGCCGCCGTGGACGACCTTGAGGCCAAGAACAAGAAGGCCCACCAGATCGAGGACTGCACCGAGCAGGACAACGCCTACCGCGATGACGTCCTCCCCGCGATGGCGACGCTGCGTACCGCCGTCGACGAGATGGAAAAGGTCTGCGGCAAGGACTACTGGCCCGTTCCCAGCTACAACAAGATGCTCTTCTACGTGTAGCGAGCACGGGCACCACAGATGCCAAGGGGGAGAGGCGCTGCCCGGGTGGGTGGCGCCTCTCCCCGTTATGTTGGGTCTCTCCCCTTCCCGTAAGATTTGACGCGTTTACAGCGCCCCTAACCGCGTCAATCTTTACGCGATGCGAGATTCAATAAGATTCGGCGCGGTTAGAGGGGTGCTAACCGCGCCAATCCTTACGAGACGTATAACCTTGCGCCGTGGAGAGGGGCTCCCCCGTGGGGGACGCGCCTTCACGGATCAGGTGGCGGAGGGAAGCCCCGGGCCAAAACGGGAGGGGCTATCCCTTCCTGCCAGGCATCCGGATGCCCTCCATGATCTTGCCGATGCCCAGGGCAACAAGCACGATGCCCGTTATGGACATTGCGATGCTGGCGGACCCCATGGGCGACAGCATGACCACCACGCCCAGGGCAATCACCAGCAGCGCGCCAATGCGAGAGCCCGTGGAGTTGCTCCCCGTGAGCCGTCCGGCGAGGTTGACCGCCGCGAGCGACTCAAAGCCCAGGACGATGACGTAGATGCCCAGCAGAATGAACAGCCACGCCACGAAGATGCCCGGCATGTTGACCATGAGGAAGCCAAACAGCAGGCCGAGCAGACCCATGTAGAGGTCAGCCTGCATCAGGATCACGTTCCAACTGGAGAGCGCACACGCAAGCGAGAAGCCCCCTCCCACGATCAACGCCCACCCGATGATCTGCACGATCGCCACGGTGGAGCCGTTTGGGTTCATGAACAGGACGAGACCGAGGGCGATCGAGACGATCCCCGCGAAGATCGTCCCCGCCTTTGAGGTGGTCATGCGCTCCATGGTTTCTCCTCACTCCGATGCCTCGCGAACGCGGGGCCTACGCTTGTGATACCCATATTCTTGTATGAATCCGCCACAAGCGGCAACCACGTCGCAAGCTCCGGCGGTGTCATCCATCCCACCCATCCACCGCAACCCGATCCTCGCCTAGGGAGGTACCATGCCACGCCGCTCCGCCCAAGAGTCGCTCGACGTCACGTCGGGAGTCATCTGGAAGCAGCTCCTCACGCTGTTCGTCCCCGTGTTCCTGAGCTCCTTCTTCCAGCAGACCTACTCCCTCGCCAACGCATGGGTGGTCGGCCGCTTTGCGGGCAAGGACGCCCTCGCTGCCATGGAGGCGACGGTCACGCTCAACGACCTGGTCGTGAGCTTCTCCGTTGGCATGGGCGTGGGCTTTGGCGTGGTGGTGAGCCAGCACTTTGGCTCGCACGACGACGAGGGCGTGTCCCGTGCCGTGCGCACCGCCATGGGCATCGCCATCATCGGCGGCATCGGCTGCTCCGTCCTGGGCGTGCTTCTGGTTGGAGGGGCGCTGCGCCTGATGGGCACGCCGTCCGAGATCTACGCCCAGTCCCTGCTGTACTCACGCATCTACATGAGCGCCATGCTCTTCTCGATCGTGTTCAACACCGGGTCGGCGCTCCAGCGCGCCGTGGGAGACACGCGCACACCTTCGCTCATCGTGGCCGTGAGCTGCGTGGTCAACATCTCGCTCGACCTGCTGCTTGTGGCAGGTCTGCACATGGGCGTCGAGGGCTGCGCCATCGCCACCTTCGCCACGCTCACCCTCTCCTCCGCGGCGACGCTGCACGCCCTCGCCCGTGCGAAGGGGCCTTGGCGCATGCGGCTGCGCGAGATCCGCATCGACCGGAGAATGGCCGCAACCATGCTTCGCACCGGCGTCCCGCTGGGCGTGCAGGGGTCCGTGTACTCCGTGTCCAACATCGTCGCCCAGTCCGCCATCAACGGGCTCGGGACAAACGTAGTGGCGGGATGGGGCCTCTCGGGCAGGATCGACTCGGTGATCTGGATGGTCTCCGACGCCCTCGGCTCCTCGGTCACCACGTTCGCCGCCCAGAACTTTGGCGCCCGCAACTACGACCGCATGCGTCAGGGGGTCCGCACGTCGCTCTCGCTCGCCGTCGTGGTCGTGGGAGGCGTGTCGGCGCTCCTCGTCGTGTTTGCCTATCCCATCTCGTACTTCTTCATGCGCGACATGGTGGTGGCGGGCATCTCGACCAGGGTGCTGCTCTTCATCGGGCCGTTCTACGTCTTCTACTCGTTCATGGACAACTTTGCCGGGACCATTCGAGGGGCAGGCGAGAGCTTCATGCCCATGGTGCTGACGATCCTGGGCACCTGCGTGTTCAGACTGGTGTGGCTCCTGGGCTTTGTGCCCTCGCACCACACGCTCAACATGATCATGCTGGGCTATCCCGTGACGTGGATTCTCACCTGCGCGCTGTTCGTGGCATACTACCTCCGCGGGGGCTGGCTCAGGCGCGCGGACGCACGCTCGCAGGGGCGCCAGACGGCGTAGGTGCCTCGGAGGAGCCCTGGCGCCACAAGGGCACCCCGTTGGTTCCATTGCCGGGGAGACGACCGACGCCCTCCCCCGACACGACCCTCCGTGGCGTTAGGCGGCTAGCCCAAGAACGCCCTGATGCCAATGCAGACCAGCACGATACCGCCCACGACCTCGGCGCGATCGCCCAGCGCCTGGCCCAGCCTGCGGCCAATGGCGAGCGCCACGCAGCAGCAGAGGGCCGTCGTGATGCCAATCGTGGTCACGGCGAAGGGCAGGCTCACCGCCATGGCGCGCAGGGAAACGCCCACGGCGAACGCGTCGATCGCCGTGGCGACCGACTGAAAGAGGAGCTTCGCGATGGTGAGGCTCCCCTCCTCGCACGAGGCCTCCTCGGGGTGCCTGAGCGCGTGCACGCCCTCGCGGATCATGTTTCCGCCGATGAAGCCAAGAATCACCAGCGTCACGAGTCCTGCGTACCGCTCAATGAGCTCGGCGGCGACCCCGCCCAAAAAGTAGCCGAGGACGGGCATGAGCGCCTGGAAGAAGCCGAAGAAGAGCGGCATGAGGTAGAGCCTGCGACGGCACTCGCAGGGATAGGCGAAGCAGTTGGATATGGTGACGGCGAAAGCGTCCGCCGAGAGCGCGACGCCCAGAAGGATGACCTCTACGACCGACACCTCTGCTCCTCTCCCCCAGCGGCACGGGGGCGCTTCTTCCGCACCGAATACGATGCCGCCACGCATGCATAAGTGCGTAATGCTAGGCAAAGGTCGGCCAATCAGGCTCCTCGCGAGAAAAACCACGCGAAATTGGGATAACCTCTTCACTGTCACACGCACAACGAAAACAACGACCGGTCGCGATGCCGGATCACTTGGAGCAGACATGCCCGCACTCATCACGCACCACCTCTTTGGGGAGGAGGCGGCTCACGCCCTTCCCGAGGGCCTTCTGGACGGCGAGGAGGAGCTTCTGGCCTTCCTCCTTGGCAACCTGGGTCCCGACCCCCTCTTCGCTCGCTTCGCCACGCTGCCCGACCGGGCGGCGCGCTGCCGCAGCCTAGCGCACCTGATGCACGGGCCCAAGGCGATGGAGTCCCTCCTCGCCATGAGGGAGACGGTCGCCCACCTGCATCGCGACGACATGCGCGTTGGCCGCGCCTTCGCGCTGGGGCAGCTGGCACACTACCTTCTGGATAGCCGCAGCCACGCGTTCGTGTACTCGCAGCAGCACGCGCTCGCGCACGCCGACCCCTCGCTGCAGAACGCTCAGAGCGAGCTCCACGCCCTCATCGAGAGCGACCTGGACGTGTGGATGCTCTGGTCCATGCGGCAGGCAGAGGTCGACCCCTCGATCATCGGCACCTCTCTGGCGAGGACCGAACGCGTCTCCCGCGTGGGCGGTGCCATCTTCTCGCAGGTGGCGATGCAGGTGTTTGGCGTCTCGGTCGATGCGCGGCAGTACGAGGGCAGCCTGGCAGACTTTGGGTTTCTCTACCGCGCCATCGAGCCCGCCGACGGGCGGCGCAATCGCCTTATCGGCTCGGTCGAGAGGATCGCGCGCCCACACTCGCTGGCGATGGCGCAGGCGCACCTCAACCAAAGGGGCGACGCCTGTCCCGACGCCAACCTGGACCACCAGCCCTGGCACGACCCCTCCACCGGCGAGGTGCGCACCGAGAGCTTCCCGGACCTCTTCTGGAACGCACTCGGCGAGTGGGACGGCATCTCGCGCGCCTATGCCTCGGGCGAGCGCGACCGCCTTGCCCCGTTCGTCACGCGCGACTACGACGGAGTCCCCCTGGCACGCTAGGCAGATGCCTTGGGCGAGAGGCGCGAGGGCGCACGCTAGGGACCTCATCCCCTGCGTGCGCCCTCGCCCTGTGTCGCACCTCATGCCTCAAACGATGGGTCCCGCGGACTGCCTCAGGAGTCGGAACGCCCCTCCGTGCCTATGCCCTCGGTGGCACGGACGTCGCCATGCGCCTGTCCCCCATGCTCTGCGGCAGGCTTACCCCTGCCGCCATGGCCGCCGTGCCCGCGCCGGTCGTGCAGGTCGAGCCCCTTGCGCGGTACGTAGCCCGACATCCCGCCCGACAGCGCGTAGAAGTCCGCCGCGGAGAGGTAGGTGCCCTGGCTGCGCCTGCGGGCTCGCTGCTCCAGGTAGGCGTGGTGCGCCTGGTGCCACTCCTCGTTGTGGCGGTGCAGGACCTCGCGCACGGTCTGGTCGCCCTGGGCGAGCTCCTGCGAGATGTCCGCCACGCCCGACTCGTCCGCCGCGTGGACCAGCGACGTGAGTGCCGGCACCAGCAGGACCGTGAGCGCACCGGAGGTCACGAGCACCGAGGCGGTGGAGTCGAGCATCACGCCGTTGCCCACGGCGACCCCCGTTATGGCGACGACGAGCGGCAGCGCCATGGTGCAGTAGGCGGAGGCCGAGAGGACCTCGCGCCAGCCCATGTCGCGCGTCTGGGGGTCGACCTTGAGCGAGATGCCAACGACCACGCCGCGAACGAGCACGAGCGCCCCGATGAACCCAAACAGCACCGGGAGGTTGGAGGCGGCGGCCCCAAGGTCGATGCCCGCGCCCGAGACCACGAAGAAGATGGGCTGGAAGAGACCCGCACCAACCACGTGGAGGTTGCGCTCCATGACCTCGTTGCCCTCGGGGAAGAGGGCACGCAGGATGAAGCCGGCGGCAAAGGCTCCCAGCACGGCATCCATCGAGAAGAACTCGGCTGCCAGGAGGAGCAGCACCAGAATCGCCGTGACCAGGCGCATCATGGCGTGGGAGGACGGGCCGGCGCTCTGGGTCACGAAGGTCCAGAATCTGCCGCCTATGCGCTTGAGGGTCATCGAGAACACCAGGACCACCACACACACCGCCAGAAACACCCCAAGCACCACGAGGGAGCGCGAGAGGGTCCTGCCCGACAGCATGAGCGACATCGCCACGACGGGGAGCAGCTCTCCGGTGGAGCCGTACGCCACGACGGCCTTGCCCACGCGCGTGGGGCCAAGGTTCCTATCCCTCATGATGGGGGCGAGCGTTCCGTACGCCGTGGTGGTCATGAGCAGCGCCATGGCTGGCCACGACGACCGCTCAAACCCCAGGTGGGAGAAGACCAGCGCCACGAAGGCAAAGCCCAGCCCAAGCGAGACGAACCAGGACACCGAAGCGACCCTTCCCTGGTGGCCCAGGAGCTCGCGCGGGTCTATCTCGTAGCCCGCCATGAGGAAGAGGAAGCCCAGGCCAAGGTCCGAGAGCGTCTGCATCGCAAGTCCCTCGTTGCTCACGAGGTTGGCGCCATACGGCCCGAGGAGCGCCCCGGCAAACACCAGGAACACGACCTCCGGGACGGCGCGTCCCGGGACCAGGCTGGCGAGGAAGGGGGCTATCGCGGTCACCACGAGGATGACGAAGAGGGAGAGCAGCGTAGTTTCCATGGCACGAAAGTATATTCGTCCCAGGGAACCACGACAGGCCGAGGGGAGAAATCCGCAGGCACATAACAGTATGATGGTGACGTGGAGGCAGGCGAGGGTCAGGAGGTCCCATGCGACACGACGTAACTGTGACGAGGCGCACGCCCTCGCAGACGCTGCTCTACTTTGTCTCGGTCCTCATGGCGGTCCTCGCAGGGCTCATCCTCGCGCTGGGCGTCATCCTCGTGGTGATGGGCCACGCAAGCCTCGCAAACCAGCAGACCCGCATGGGAGGCCTGGTCGCCTGCGCCGCTGCCCTACTGGGAGTCACCGCCTGGCTCGGAATGCGGGCCGCCCGCGACTACTCCAAGGCGGGCGCCTACCGATCGCTCTGCTACACCGTGAGCCTCCTGATCCTTCTGGTGATCATCGCGGGGTGGTCAAACGGGAAGATCGTGATCTTTGACCCCGTGGTGCTCGCCGCCACGGTCATCTACGTGCTGATATGCTCCTCTCTTGCCGACGAGGTCGAGAAGGACTACGCCCTCGGCGTCAAGGGCGAGCTCCTCGTGCTGGACGGAACCCAGCGTCGCCTCCACTTCATGGGCATGGTGCTCCTGCTCCAGGGCGTGGTTGCCCTGCTCCTCTCGCTCCTCGCCTGGCTGCTCGGTGCCAATGGCATCGCACCCAACGGGGCTGGCTGGGTCAGCACCCCTGGGATAATCGCCCTCGCGATCACCGGTGGCCTCCTCCTTGGATCCGGACTCCTCGCCACGTTCGGGGCAAACCACCCCCAGCACATCGGACCCTTCCTCGTTGTCTCAACCGCGGTCCTCGCACTGGAGGTTGCCTGGACCGTGCTGCAGCTCATGCGCAGGGACATCACCGTGAGCGAGCTGCCGCTGACCTTCCTCGCGATCCTCTTCACCCTCTCCTGCGTTCACCTCTCCCGCCAGATCAGGGACCAGGCGCGCAAGGACGCGGAAGGCGAGAGGGACGGGGAAATCGGCTAGGCGCCGGCATCCGTCGGCATCCGCTCCCACGTTGCCGAGGGAGCCCCCAAGGGTTCCCTCGGCCTTTGCGTCCCCACCGGTTCCGCGCATCAAGCAGACGAGAGGCTCGCAAGAGTAAAGAGCATGGTCAAAGAAGGGGTTCACGAGTAAGGTGCGGTGGGCCCTGGCCCTGCCCTCTCCCGGGTCTCGGTTTGCGTCACGCGCCTCGTTCGGGACGGCGGGTTACGCCTACCCTGTCAGGGGAAGGGCGGCAAAGAGGGGAGCCGACGACCAGGTGCCTCCTGGGAGGGCGTGGCCCCGCATGGACGGATGCCTCGTCCGCTTAGTCCCACTAGCCCCCCGCACGGGTTTTCCTCCGGGTGATTAGCCACGCTAGTCTCCGTGGAGGTTCGGGAAGCGTGTGCTTAGTGGCACTAGGCCACTTGTGGATTGGGCCCCCGCGTGCTTAGCGGCACTAGGCCTCTTGTTGATTCCGGCCGACAAACCCGCACGAGGCCTAGCGTTTCTAAGCATCCCTCTACGGATTCGACATGAAGGCCAGGGATGTTAAGCACACGAGCGTCGAATCCCCGTGCGTGCGCGCCATGGCAGTTCTGGCGGAGGGTGTCCCCGCCATGGGATGGGAGAGTCGCAAGCCCGAAGCGGCCCTCCCCTCCAGGTTGATGACCCAGACCTGCGAAGAAGAGCCGTGGGGACAGTTCCCTGCCCCCGCCCCGTTCTTTGACTCTGACGCCTCCATCACCTGCGGAGTGGCTGGGGCCTCCCCGTCCGCGAAGACACGCTTACCCGTGTGAAGGGGAGCCAACCCCCCCTCCCTTCCCTGACTCTTTTGGCTTACACCCACGGAAACCGCCCTACCCGGCGAGAGCGGATACAACGAGGGGCGCCCGCGGGTTTCCACGGGCGCCCCTCGCCTGAGCACGTCTCTTCTCTCCCCCGGCTACTAGAGCCCCAGGTCTGCCGCAACCTCACCGGCGCAGGCGAGGCCGTCACTGATGGCGGTGACCACGAGGGTCGAGCCGTTGCGCGCGTCGCCGGTCGCATAGACAGCATCGGTGACCGTGCGGTGAGAGCCGACCTCCGCAAGGCGCGGACGAACGCCGCCGCGCACGGAGTCCACCTCGACGCCCAGGGCATCGTAGACCGACCTCTGGGGACCGGTGAACCCGCAGGCGATGAGCACGAGCTGGGCGGGGATGGTCTGCTCGCTTCCCTCGATGCGCTCGGGCTTGCCGTTGGACCAGTCGAGCGAGACGATGCGCAGCCCCTCGACGGAGCCGTCCTCGCCCACCAGGGCCTCGAGCGTGTCGGTGGCCCAGGTGCGGGGGTCGTGGCCAAACCTCTGGTCGGCCTCGAGCTGGCCGTAGTCGTCCTTGCGGACGTCGGGCCACTCGGGCCAGGGATTGCCCGCCAGGCGCTCGTGGGGAGGTTCGGGGAGGAACTCGAACTGCCGGATGCTCTTGGCGCCCTGGCGAAGTGCCGTGGCAACGCAGTCGGTGCCGGTGTCGCCACCACCGATGACAACGACGTCCCTGCCCTCGGCACTCACCTTGGGAGCACCGTCCCCCAGCACGCCCTTTGTGGCCTGGGTGAGGTAGTCGACCGCGAGGACGACGCCGTCGGCATCCATCCCCGGGACGCGCAGGGTGCGCGCGTCACCCGCGCCCACGGCAACGACCACGGCGTCGAACTCGTCCTTGAGCGCCTTAGCGACCTTGGGGTCGGAGGCGTCGGTTGAGAGGCGGAACTGTATGCCGCTCCTCTCCATGAGGTCGCTCCGGCGCCTCACCACGTCCTTGGGGAGCTTCATGTTGGGGATGCCGTACATGAGAAGGCCGCCCGCACGGTCGCTGCGCTCCACCACGGTGACGGCGGCGCCGCGGCTTGCGAGCTCCCATGCGCAGGCGAGACCGGAGGGGCCGGAGCCCACGACCGCCACCTTGGGGGCGCCCTCCGCGGGCACGGGGAGCGGCTCGACCTCGCCCGCTGCCCAGGCGTGGTCGGAGATCGCGCGCTCGTTGTCCCTGATCGTGGTGGCGCCCTCGTACAGGCCCAGGTTGCAGGCCTTCTCGCACAGGGCGGGGCACACGCGGCCCGTGAACTCGGGGAACGGGTTGGTGAGGCTCATCCTCTGGGCGGCGTCGGACCACAGGCCGCGCCACACGAGGTCGTTCCACTCGGGGATGAGGTTGTGAAGCGGGCAGCCCGAGACGCGCCCGCGGTCGCCGAAGGGCATGCCGGTCTGGCAGAACGCGACGCCGCACATCATGCACCTCGATGCCTGGCGGCGCTGGCCCTCCTCGTCCAGGGGAATGGCGAACTCGTCGTAGTCGAGCAGCGTCTGGTCCTTGGGCCGCTCGCCGTGCTCCTGGCGCTTGACATCCAGAAATGCTCCGGACTTGCCCATTACATTCCCCTCCTCATGGTCTCGAACGCAGTCTCGACCGCGTCGTCGTGGGTCGCTCCCTTGGACTCCTCCTCGCGCACGAGTGCCAGAATCTGGGCGTACTCGACGGGGATGACCTTCTTGAAGCGGCTGCGCTCTGCGTCAAACTGGTACAGGAGCCTGATGCCCCTGGGGCTGTTGGTACGCTCCACGTGCTCCCTGATGAGCTCGCGGACGTGCTCTATCTCGTCGTCGCTCGGGCGCTCGATCTGGACCATGTCCATGTTGCAGCGCTGCTCGAGGGTGCCAAACTCGTCGTAGACGTAGGCGACGCCGCCGCTCATGCCTGCCGCGAAGTTCTGCCCGACCTCGCCGAGGATGAGCGCCTCTCCGCCGGTCATGTACTCGCAGCCGTGGTTGCCTACGCCCTCGCACACGATCGTGGCACCGGAGTTGCGGACGCCAAAGCGCTGGCCGGCGAGTCCGTTGATGAAGCCGCGGCCCGAGGTCGCCCCGTAGAAGGCGACGTTGCCGATGCTCACGTTCTCGTCGAACTTGTAGCTCGCGCGCGGCGAGGGGGCAACCGTCAGGATGCCACCGGAGAGGCCCTTGCCAAAGTAGTCGTTGGCGTCTCCCTGGATGTTGAGCGTGACACCCTTGGGCAGGAACGCGCCAAAGCTCTGTCCGCCGGAGCCCGAGCAGTCGATGGTGATGGCGCCGTCGGGCAGGCCGTCGGGATGCGCCTTGGTGACCGTGGAGCCCAGCAGCGTGCCCACGCAGCGGTTGACGTTGGCGATGTCCACGTGGAAGTGGATGGGCTTGAGGTGCTCGCGCGCGTCGCTCGTGTAGGGCACGAAGAGCGTGGAGTCGAGCGTGCGGTCGAGCTCGGGGTCAAAGTCCATGGACTCCAGGTGGTGAGCGCACTCGGCACCGGGCACGTTCTTGCCGAACACGTTGGTGGACGGCGCGAGGATGCGGGACAGGTCGCAGAGGTTGGCCTTCTCGGCGCCCTCGACCTTGACCTGGCGCAGGCACTCGGGGTGCCCGACCATGTCGTCGACGGTGCGGAAGCCAAGCTTGGCCATGATCTCGCGCAGCTCGCGGGCGACGAAGGTCATGAAGTTGACCACGTGCTCGGGCTTGCCGGCAAAGTGACTGCGCAGATAGGCGTTCTGGGTGCAGATGCCCACGGGGCAGGTGTCCTGCTGGCACGCGCGCTGCATGAGGCAGCCCATCGCCATGAGCGGGGCGGTGGCAAAGCCAAACTCCTCGGCGCCCAGGAGCGCCGCAACGGCCACGTCGCGGCCGTCCATGAGCTTGCCGTCGGCCTCGAGCACCACGCGGGAGCGCAGGCCGTTCATGAGCAGGGTCTGCTGGGTCTCGGCCAGGCCGAGCTCCAGAGGCAGGCCGGCATGGTACACCGAGTCGCGCGGGGCTGCGCCCGTGCCGCCGTTGGCGCCCGAGATCGAGATCTTGGAGGCACCGCCCTTGGCGACGCCCGTGGCGATGGTGCCCACGCCCGCCTCGCTCACGAGCTTGACCGAGACCCGCGCGGACGGGTTGGCATTGCGCAGGTCGAAGATGAGCTCGGCAAGATCCTCGATGGAGTAGATGTCGTGGTGGGGCGGGGGCGAGATAAGCCCCACGCCGGGCGTGGAGCGCCTTACGCGCGCGACCCACGGCCAGACCTTCTTGCCGGGCAGGTGGCCGCCCTCACCGGGCTTGGCGCCCTGGGCCATCTTGATCTGGATCTCGGTGCCGCTGCACAGGTAGCGGCTCGTGACGCCAAAGCGGCCCGAGGCCACCTGCTTGATGGCGGAGTTGGCGCTGTCGCCGTTGGGGAGCGCGTCCTCGCGAGCAGGGTCCTCGCCGCCCTCGCCGGTGTTGGAGCGCCCGCCCAGGCGGTTCATGGCGATGGCAAGACACTCGTGCGCCTCCTGCGAGATGGCGCCAAAGCTCATGGCGCCGGTGTTGAAGCGCTTAACGATGGACTCCACGGGCTCGACCTCGTCCAGGGGCACGGGGCCGGAGGGCAGGGGCACAAACTCCAGGAGGTCGCGCAGCACCACGGTGCGGCCCTTGCGGTGGACGCCCGCGCTGTAGCTCTTGAAGCGCTCGTAGTCACCCTCGCGCACGGAGCGCTGCAGGTCGTAGATCACGTCGGGACTGATTATGTGGTCCTCGCCGCCAAGCGGACGCCACTTGGTGAGGCCGGCGGTCGCAAGCTGGTTGGGCGCGTGCGACTTTGAGAGGGCGAGCGCCTCGTCGTAGCGACGGTCGCACCAGCGCTCGATGTCGGCAAACCCCAGGCCGCCCACGCGGCTCACGGTGCCCTCGAAGCAGGTGCTCACGACCTCGTCGGAGAGGCCCACGATCTCGAAGATCTGGGCGGAGTGGTAGCCCTGGACGGTGGAGATGCCCATCTTGCTCATGATAGAGACGATGCCCGAGACCACGGCCTTGTCGTAGTTGGCAATGCCCTGCTCGGCAGTGACGTCGATGGCGCCCTTCTCGGCCATGCGCTCGATCGTCTCGTGCGCCATGTAGGGGTAGATGCCCGAGGCGGAGTAGCCCACCAGCGTGGCGAAGTCGTGGGGCGTGATTGCGTCGCCCGTCTCCATAACGATGTCGGCAAGCATTCGGATGCCCGCCTGGATCATGTGGTTGTGCACAGCGCCAAGGGAGAGGAGCGACGGGATGGGGACCTCCCCCTCGTCCGCGCGGTCGGAGAGCACGATGATGTTGGTGCCGGCGCGGACACTGTCCTCGACCTGGAGGCAGAGGTCCCTGAGCGCCTTCTCCAGGGCGTCGGGGCCGCCGTCGCGGCGGTAGGTTGCCGAGAAGCGACGGGCGTGGAAGCCGGTGCGGTCCACGGACGCGATGCGCTCGAACTCCCCCTTGGTGAGGATGGGCGACTTTAGGCGAATCAGCCGGCAGGTGTCGCGGCAGTCCTCCAGGAGGTTGCCGTGGTTGCCCAGATAGAGCACCGTCGAGGTGACCAGGCTCTCGCGCAGGGCGTCGATGGGCGGGTTGGTGACCTGGGCGAACAGCTGGTTGAAGTAGTCGTAGAACGAGCGCGGGTGGTGCGAGAGCACGGCCAGCGGGATGTCTGAGCCCATGGACGAGAGGGGCGCCTTGCCCTGGTTGGCCATCGGGCGCAGGGCCTCGTCCACGTCGTCGTAGTGGTAGCCCAGCTTTGCCATGCGGCTGGTCTGGCCCACGCCGGCATCGCGAGGAGCGGCCTCGCCCTCGGGCTCGTGCAGGTCCTGGACGTCGAGGGTCTCGGCGCGCAGCCAGTCGGCATAGGGCTTCCTACTGGCGAAGCGGTCCCTCAGCTCGTCATTCCAGAGGATGCGGCCCTCCTCCTGGTCCACGAAGAGCATCTCGCCCGGGCCAAGGCAGCCGGACTGCAGCAGGTTCTCGGGGTCGACGTCGAGGGCGCCCGCCTCGCTCGAGAGCACGAAGCGGTTGTCGCGCGTGACGTAGTAGCGGGCGGGACGCAGGCCGTTGCGGTCGAGTGCCGCACCCATGCCGCGGCCGTCGGAGAACGCGATGGCGGCGGGGCCGTCCCACGGCTCCATGAGCATGGAGAGGTAGGCGTCGTAGGCGCGGCGCTGGCGCGAGAGGGCCTTGTTGTGGTCCCAGGGCTCGGGGAGCATGAGCGTGACGGCGCGCGGGAGCTCCCAGCCGTTGACGTGCAGGAACTCGAGCACGTTGTCCAGGATCGCGGAGTCGGAGCCCTCGCGGTCGATGATGGGGACGACCTTCTTGAGGTCCTCGCCCAGCACGGGCGAGTACAGGTTCGGCTCGCGGGCGCGAATCCAGTTGACGTTGCCGCGCAGCGTGTTGATCTCGCCGTTGTGGATGATCAGGCGGTTGGGGTGCGCGCGCTCCCAACTGGGGGTGGTGTTGGTGGAGTAGCGCGAGTGCACCAGGGCGAGCGAACTCTCCACGGCGGCGTCGTTGAGGTCGAGGAAGAAGCGGCGCATCTGGGTGGCGACGAGCATGCCCTTGTAGACGATCGTGCGCGAGCTCATGGAGCACACGTAGAAGATCTTGCCCTCCAGCGCGTGCTCGGCCTTCGCCCTGCCCTCGATGGTGCGGCGGCACACGTACAGTCGGCGCTCGAAGTCGTCGCCGCGCTCGACGCCCTCGGGACGGGCGAGGAACGCCTGCAGGATGGTGGGCATGCAGTCGCGCGCCGTCTCGCCCAGGTCATGCGCGTCCACGGGGACCTCGCGCCAGAACAGCAGGGGCACGCCCTCCTCGGCGCAGCCCTCCTCAAACACGCGCTTGGCTGCCGCGACACCCGCGTCGTCCTGGGGGAAGAAGAGCATCGCGACGCCGTAGTCGCCCTCCTCCGGGAGGATCTGGCCCCAGCGCTGCGCCTCCTTGCGGAAGAAGCGGTGAGGCACCTGGAACAGGATTCCCGCGCCGTCGCCGGTGTTGTGCTCCAGCCCCTTGCCGCCACGATGCTCGAGGTTGAGGAGCACCGACAGGGCGTCGTCCACGATGGCGTGGCTGCGCTTGCCGTCAATCTGCGCCAGTGCGCCGATGCCGCAGGCGTCGTGGTCGAACTCCTGGCGGTACAGCCCCCTCTTCTCGAGGTCCCTCACGCCCTCGGACAGTTCGCTATAGCTCATTGCCTCTCCCGTTTCCTAGTGGCACTGATTCCATTGTGGGTTTGGAATCATATAACCCGCTTGGTTTCGCGCCGATTACGACGCCCCCGCTCCGTGAACATGACAAAGCCGCGTCACCTTCTCGTAGCCACGACGAAACAAACGGGCGGCTGAACGGGGCGCGACAACGCATCCGCGTCCCTCTCCCCCACTCGCAAGATATTGGATTTCAGGAAGTATTCATGCAGACGAGAGGGACGGGGCCCCGTCTTGCGAGAGGACCCGACGGGATTCGGCGTCCCCTTGGAGCGCGGGGGCACGACCGGCGCGCGTGCCACCACCACGTCGAGGCGCGGCGGCACGCGCGTGGGCTTACTCCGCCGGCGCCTGCGGCGCCTCCCCCGTCTGGAGGATGTGGTCGAGCGCCGCCTCGTCCAGCACGGGCACGCCCAGCGACTGTGCCTTGGTGAGCTTGGAGCCCGCCGAGGCGCCCGCGATCACGAAGCTCGTGCGCTTGGAGACCGACCCGGAGACCTTTGCCCCCAGCGTCTTGAGCTGGTTGCCCGCCTCGGTGCGGCTGTACTTCTCGAGCGTGCCCGTGAGCACGAACGTGAGGCCGGCGAGCGTCTGCGGCGACTCCGGCTCCTGGCCAAAGCCCTCCTGCTCGAGCGACACGCCCGCCTTTCGCAGGCGCTCCACCACCGCCACGTTCTTGGAGACGGAGAAGAACTCGCGCACCGACGCCGCGATCTTGGGGCCCACGCCGTCTATCTGCGAGATGTCCTCCTCGGACGCCGCGGCGAGCGCCTGCATGCTGCCAAAGTGGCTGGCGAGGAGTCCCGCAACGTTTGCCCCCACGTGGCGGATGCCCAGGCCAAAGAGCACGCGGGCGAGACCAGCCTGCTTGGATGCCTCAATCTGCTCCATGATCTTGCGCGCGATGGTGGGACCAACCACGATGGAATCGCCCTCAACGTGGTCGCGACCGCTCGTCTCGTACCTGCGGCCCGTATCCACGCCGGCGAGCGTCCGCTCGTCCAGGGAGTCGTAGTAGTCGGCAACATCGTGGAGGATGCCCTGCTCGACCATGCGGCCCACGATCTCGTCACCCAGGCCGTCGATGTCCATGGCGTTGCGGCTGCCCCAGTGAATGAGCCTCTCGGTCGCCTGCGCGGGGCAGTCGATGGAGATGCAGCGATAGGCGACCTCGCCCTCCTCGCGCACCACAGGGCTACCGCAGCTGGGGCAGGTCTGGGGCATCTGCCACAGGGGGCGGAGCGCGTGGGCGTCTGCCATGTCACCCTCGGTGACGGGCCCCACGACCTCGGGAATCACGTCGCCCGCCTTGTGGACCACGATCGTGTCTCCCTCGCGCACGTCCTTGCGGCGCACCTCGTCTATGTTGTGCAGCGTTGCGCGGGCGATCGTGGAGCCTGCCACCAGCACGGGGTCGAACTCGGCGACCGGGGTCAGGACGCCCGTCCTGCCAACCTGGACGCGTATCTGGCGCAGGATGGTGCGCTTCTCCTCCGGCGGAAACTTGAACGCGATGGACCAGCGGGGTGCACGCGCCGTGAAGCCCATGGCCTGCTGGCTTGCAAACGAGTCGACCTTGACCACCACGCCGTCAATGTCGTAGTCCAGGTCCTCGCGGTGGGCGAGGGCGTCGGCGCAGTAGCGGTGGACCTCCGCGGAGCTGTCCACCAGCCGGGCGTGGGGGTTCACCGAGAAGCCGCAGTCGCGCAGCCACTCCAAGAAGTCGTGCTGGGTCGAGACCGCGAGCGGCCCCTCGTCGGCCACGGCGTAGATAAAGGTCTCGAGGTCTCGCGCGCGAGTGATCGCGGGATCCTTCTGGCGCAGGCTCCCCGCGGCTGCGTTGCGGGGGTTGGCGAAGGGGGGACGACCGGCGGCGTCGTTCTGCTCGTTCAGGCGCACGAAGCTGTGCTTGGGCATGTAGACCTCGCCGCGGACCTCAACCGACTGGCCAAAGCCGCGGTCCTGCACGCGGGCGAGTCCGGCGGGCGAGAGGGACCGCGGTATGTCTCGAATGGTGAGCGCGTTGGCCGTGACGTTCTCGCCCGTGGTGCCGTCGCCGCGGGTTGCCGCGCGCACCAGCTGGCCGTCACGGTAGGTGAGGGCGATGCCAAGGCCGTCGATCTTGAGCTCGCAGGTGTAGGCGACCGGGGACTCGGGGGTTGCGCCCAGGGCCTCGTCGGTGCGCGCCAGCCACTCGTCCAGCTCGCCCAGGTTCATGGCGTCGTCGATGGAGTACATCCTGCGGGCGTGCGTGACGGGCTCAAACTGGTCGCTCACAAAGCCGCCGATGCGCTGGGTGTAGCTGTCCGGGGTCACGAGCTCGGGGTGAACCGCCTCGATGTCGCGGAGCTCCGTCAGGTAGCGGTCAAACTGCGCGTCGGTCATCTCGGGGTCGTCGAGCGCGTAGTAGGCGTATGCGGCGTGCGTGAGGATGCGGTTGAGCTCTGCCGCCCGCTGGGCGGGCGTCTGCCGACGGGAGGGCTCCGGAGGCACGGCGGCACTCCCCTCTCCCCCGGTGGTTCCATCACCAAAGAGCGAACCCTGAGTGCCCGCCTGCTGAGACATGCTTCCCCCTTCTGCCGCCCCGACCGCCAGGGGCGGTGGGGTCCGATTGGTCCCTCGAGTGCGCGAGTCAGTCGTGGCTAGCGTAGCGCATCGCGCGGACCCGGCGGGAGGCGAAGGGCATGTGCGGACCGTGGCGGGGGCATCACGTGGACGTGGGATGTGGGGACGAGACGGGAGGAGGATGCCGGCCGCCTCGACACCCCGCGGGTATATAGTGCGTTCCGCGCGCGACCGAACGGGCCGCGCAACGTCGCTATGGAGGTTGTCATGAGGTCCCTCGTCATGCCCGCGAGCCTTGCCATCACGCTGGCTCTTGTCCTGTACACGATCGGCGTCTTCTCCGAGAGGCGTGCCGGGCGCCTGGGCGGCAGGCAGCTCGCCCTGTTCTGGTGCGGCCTTGCGTGCGACACCACCGGGACCACGCTCATGACCATGATTGCGCACTCGGGTGGCACGGGTGCTCCCGCGATCCACGGAATCACCGGCGCGCTCGCCATCGTGCTGATGCTCTTCCACGCAGTATGGGCCACGGTCGTCTTCGTGCGGCACGACGATGGGGTTGCACGCACCTTCCATCGCCTGAGCACCGTCGTCTGGCTGGTCTGGCTGGTCCCGTATCTCATCGGCCTGTTCATGGGGATGCCCATGCTGCACTTTGGAGGGGTCCAGGCGACGCTGGCGAGCCTCGTGGTCGTGGCAGTGATCGCGCTTGTGCTGTGTGCGCGCGGAGGGGCCAAGCGAAAGTAGGTGGTCGCCACCGGGGGCGTTCTCACGCCACAATTCGAACTTTGATGCTCTTGAATAGCAGGCTCGCCTTCAGGGCGCTGAGGAGAGTAGATGGGCTTTCGGAGCTGTCAGGGCTGCAACCGCAGCTTAGCCGACATCCAGCCACCCTTCTTTGAGCTCATTTCTGATCGAACTGCCACTTGATTGGGCCTAACGGCAACAGCAGCGCCCCAGCCCATCCCTTCCTTGAGTCCTTCCCGAATAGGCCGCTACCCGACAAAGCCTCTCTGCAACTGTGGTATCCCCAGCCACCCACCCCTTCTTAGAGATCTTTCACGGGACAGCCCCTCGAACGTGACCGTCACACACGACACCCCCACAGGTAAGAGAGAGGGGACCAGGCACGTGACCTGGTCCCCCTGTAGGATGGGTTGCGACCGCCCTGGCCGCGCCACTCTCACCCGGCTACTCCACCGTCGCCTTGTAGCCAGCCTCCTCGACGGCCTTGACCAGCGCTCCGTTCCTTACGAGCGGACCGGCGTCGAGCGTTGCCTCGCCCTTGTCCAGCGACACCTGGACGTTGCGGACGCCCTTCACGCCCTCGAGCGCCTGGGTCACGTGCGCCACGCAGTGCTCGCACATCATGCCCTCGACCTTCAGCCTCTTCTGACTCATCTGACCCTCTCCCTTCTGGTCACCCTGCTTGGGGAGACCAACCTTGGAAACCGATTCCTGCGGAGCCTCGCCCTCGAGCGAGGTGAGCTCCGCCCTGCCCGCGCCCGCTGCCCCGGCTGACCTCATGCCACGGGTCCTCCCGGGCTTCCAGGCAAACAGCCTGAGCGCGTTGCTGACCACGAACACGGACGAGAAGCCCATGGCCGCCGCTCCGATCATGGGGTTGAGCGTGATGCCGAGCGGGCTCAGCACGCCCATCGCCACCGGGATGCAGATGGCGTTGTAGAACAGCGCCCAGAACAGGTTCTGTCTGATGTCGCGCATCGTGGCGTGCGAGAGCTCGATGGCGGTGGCGACGTCGGCGGGGTCGGACCGCATGAGCACGATGTCCGCCGAGCTGATCGCGACATCGGTCCCGGCGCCGATGGCAATGCCGATGTCGGCGCGTGCCAGCGCGGGCGCGTCGTTGATGCCGTCGCCCACCATTGCGACCTTGCGACCCTCCTGCTGCAGCCTGCGGACCATGCGCTCCTTCTGGTCGGGCATCACGCCCGCGACCACCTGGTCCACGCCCACCTGGCTGGCGATCACCTGGGCGGTGCGCTCCTGGTCGCCGGTCAGCAGCATGGTGCGGATGCCCATGGACCTCAGGCGGGCGACTGCCTGTGCGGACGACGGCTTCACGACGTCGGCCACGGCCAGCAGCCCGACGAGCCTCCCGTCGCGCGCCACGTACAGCGGGGTCTTGGCCTGGTCTGCGAATGCATCGGCGGCATCGGAGACGGACGAGACGTCCACGCCCCTCTCCCCCATCAGACGGGCGTTGCCGGCACACACGCTGGAGCCGCCCACTCGTGCGACGACGCCGCCACCGGCAACCTGCTCGAACCCGCTGACCTCATCGTCCACGGACCCCTGGCCCAGCGTCTGGTCCGCCCAGTGGCAGATTGCCTCGGCAAGGGGATGCTCGCTCCTGCGCTCGAGCGCGCCGGCGAGACGAGCCAGCTCCTCGGCAGAGACGCCCTCCGCCGGCAGAACATCGGTCACGCTGGGCTTGCCCTCGGTGACGGTGCCCGTCTTGTCGAGCACGACCTCGTCCAGGTTGCAGGCGCCCTCCAGGGCCTCGGCGCTCTTGATGAGGATGCCCACCTTGGCACCGCGCTCGGTGCCCACCATGATGGCCGTAGGCGTTGCGAGACCCAGAGCGCACGGGCACGAGATCACGAGCACCGACACGGCGTGGTTAAAGGCGACGGCAAAGTCGCCGGGAGCAAACAGCGCGATCCACGCGAGGAAGGTGACCGCGGCAACGCCCATGACCACGGGAACGAAGACGCCGGCGATGCGGTCGGCCTGGCGCTCTATGGGCGCCTTCGAGCTGGTGGCCTCATCCACCAGGCGGATGATGGACGCAAGCGCGGTGTCGTCGCCCACGGCGGTGGCCTCGACCGTGATCCAGCCGCGAGAGCTCACCGTGGCGCCGGTCACCCGGTCGCCCGCGGCCTTCTCCACCGGCACGGACTCGCCGGTGATGGCGGACTCGTCCACGGAGGCGGTCCCGTCCACCACCACGCCGTCAACGGGAATGGACTCCCCAGCGCGCACGACCACGCGGTCGCTCACGCGCACCTCCTCGGTGGGAACGACCTCCTCGCGCCCATCCCGCACCACGGTGGCGGTCTTGGGCGCCAGGTCCATGAGCGCCGAGATGGCACTGGTGGTCTTGCCCTTGGCTCGACTCTCGAAGTACTTTCCCAGCGTGATCAGCACGAGGATGGTGCCGGCCGAGTCAAAGTACAGCGAGTGCATCATCGCGTAGTGGGCAGCCTCCATGTCCATGGCCCCCAGCGCGAGCGCCATCTGGTACACGCCCACCAGGCTGTAGGCATAACTGGCGGCGGAGCCGATCGCGATGAGCGAGTCCATGTTGGGCGAGAGGTGCGCGAGCGTGCGGAAGCCGTTGACAAAGTAGGCACGGTTGACAAAGAGCACGCAGGTCGCAAGCAGGAGCTGCGTGACCGCCGACGCCATCATCCCCGGCATCCCCGCAAGGCCCGGCACCTCCGGCCAACCCAGCATGGGACCCATTGCCAGGTAGAACAGCGGCACCCCAAACGCCAGGGACCATGCCAGCTGGCGTCCCTTCGCCTGCGTCGCCTTGCGAGCCGCGACCTGGGGGTCAACGAACTCGCTTGCCTTTGAGCCCCTTGCCGCGGAGCCTCCGCGGGGACTCGCCCCGTAGCCCGCCTTCTGTATGGCGTCCACCACGGCGTCGCGCGTCTTGGCCTCGCCGTCGTAGTCCAGCTCCATCGAGTTCTTGAGCAGGTTGACGTTGGCCTCGGCCACGCCGGGCACGCCACCCGCCGCCTTCTGCACCCGCGACGCACAGGCGGCGCAGGTCATTCCCTCTATGTCGAACGTCTGTCTCATCAGACGCATGCCTCCCCTCGCGGCACCGACGCCGCGCAAACCCATCATTGTTGGTACCGATGCCTCACATGAACTTCTTGAACAACTGCATGACCTCGTCCACGACCTCGTCGTCTCCCCTGCGTATGCGCTCGGTGACGCAGGTCTCCAGGTGGTCGCGCATGACCTCGCGGGAGATTGACTTCACCGCGCTCTCGACGGCCGCCAGCTGGACCAGGACGTCGCCACAGTAGCGGTCGTCGTCGATCATGGTGCGAATGCCATTGAGCTGCCCGGTCACGCGGTTGATGCGCGCATCGAGCTTTCGCTTGACCTCAGGGGAGCGAGGCATGCTCTTCATGCGTGGAGCGGAACCCTGCCCCGTTCCCGTGGCCTCCCCGCAGCAGCATCCCGCTGGCGTCGCGTTGGCACCCCTGGCGCTCGACTCCACTTCGCCCATCGTGGCTCCTTCTTCTCACATTACCCCCTGGGGGTATTTCCTACGCCTGAAGGATATACCCCATAGGGGTACCTGTCAAACACAAGGGGAGAGGCCCGAGGGAACGTGCCCCCGAGCCTCTCCCCTTGCTTGGATAAGCTTGCCTTGCCTGGCTACGCCGCCGCAGCCCCGCTGGTCGAATCCGTGGTCGTCGTGGTGCCGTTGGTGTCGTACGAGCCGCCGCGATCGTTGTTGTAGAGGTAGTTGTAGAGCTCCTCTAGGTACTGCTGCTCGCTGTTTGTGCCCGTGCCGTTGCCGTTGGTGTTGGAGTCGGTGTTCCCGTTGGTGCCGGTCCCCTGCGTCTGGGTCTGGCTCTGGCTCTGCTGCTCCTGCTGAAGCGCCTCGTCCGAGCCCAGGGTCACCTCGACTGTCTGCTCCTTGCCATCGCGCACGAAGGTGACCTTGACCTTGTCGCCAATCTCGTGCGAGCGGACGTTGAGGATCATGCCGTCGGCAGACGTGATCTCCTCGCCGTCCACGGCAGTGATCACGTCGCCCTTCTGGATGCCCGCGTCGGCCGCGGGGCTGCCGTCGGTGACCGAGACCACCAGGGCGCCCTGGCTCACGCTGAGGTTGTTCTGGTAGGCGGTCTGGGAGTTGACGGTGGTCATCGTGAGGCCGATGTAGGGGTGCGTCACGGTCTCGCCGGAGATGATCTCCTTGGCGATCTTGACGGCGTAGTTGCCGGGGATGGCAAAGCCCACGCTCGCGGAGGATTCCGTGCTCGACGAGTACAGCGTGCAGATGCCCACGAGCTTGCCCTCGTCGTTCACCAGCGCGCCACCCGAGTTGCCGGGGTTGATGGCGGCGTCGGTCTGGATGAGGTTGGTGTAGAGCGTCTCGCCCGAGGACGATTCCATGAGCTGGTTGCGCGTGAGGGCACTCACAATGCCAGCCGAGACGGACTGGTCGAGGCCGAACGGGCTGCCCACGGACATGACCCAGTCGCCGACCTCCAGGCTGTCGGAGTCGCCGACCTCGATGGGGGTCACCGACGTGCCGTTGAGGTCGACCTTGATGACGGCAATGTCGCTTGACGCGTCGGACCCCACGATCGTGGCGTCGTAACTCTTGCCGTCGATGGTCACGCTCACCGCTGTGGCGCCGTCAACCACGTGATAGTTGGTGATGATGTCGCCCTCGGTGTCCAGGATGACGCCCGAGCCGATGCCCGAGCCGTCGCTCGTGGTCACGTTGACCGAGACGACCGAGGGAAGCGCCTTGGCGGCAGCCGCCTTGGCGACCGTCGCGTCCTCGGAGTTGGCGGTGATGTTGATGGTCTGGCCGGAGCCACTCGTGGTGGTCACCGTCTGGTTGCCGATCACGCCGGTCGCGTTGAGCGCGAGGACGATCGCGGCAGCGCCCACGACGCCCGAGCACGCACCGATCAGGGCGGTCTTGACACCAGGCTTCATCTTGTGGTGCCCGTGCTTCTTGCCCTTGTGCTTCTCGCCGTCGGGACCCTGCGTGGCACTTCCGCCCTCACCGGTCTGGCCGGCTGCATCGGGGACCGGGGAGACGGGGGTCGCCTTCACCGTCTCGTCGGAGCCGCCGTCCATCCCATCCATGCCAGGAACTGGTGGACGCCCATCCTCGTTGCTGCTCATGGCAGCTCCCTCCTCTTGTGCGATCGCGTCGCAGTGGATGTGTCTGTAGCCACACAGTCTCTACCCAACCTCCCAGCTCAAGAGGCGGGGCACCCCACACATCATTGATGGAGAACAACGCTTTTGGTTTTCTGAATCTCGCTACACAAAAGTGCCCGCCCCCAAGCCCGACGGGGACGGGCACGCGCAAGGCGACGTAAGGATGGAGGCTACAGCTTGAACAGGTACCCCACGCCGCGGACCGTGACGATGTGCGAGGCGATCTGCGGTCCCACCTTTGAGCGGACTCGACGGATGTGGACGTCGACGGTGCGGGTGCCGCCGCAGTACTCGAAGCCCCACACGCGGTGCAGCAGGGTCTCACGGGAGTAGGCGCGAGAGGGATGCGTGGCAAGGAACGAGAGGAGCGAGTACTCCATGAGGGTGAGGTCGACCGGCTGCTCGTCGATGTAGACCTGGTACGTGGCCAGGTTGATGGTCATATTGTCCACGGTCACGATGTCCGACGGGGCGCTCTCTTCCCCCGGCCACAGCAGCAACGCGCAGCGGACCTCGAACTCTGCCTCGCCCGCGCTCGAGAGGATGAAGTCGTTGCGCCCCTGCGCAGGGAGGTGGAGGCTGCTGAGTGCACTCTCCTCCTGGATGACGAGGGTGGGGATGAAGCCATTGTCAGAGACGTAGGAGTCCACGCTCGCAAGCGTCTCCTTGCCTAGCCCCTGCATGTCCAGGATCACGAGGTCGAAGTCATGCCCCGACGAGACCGCCTGGGAGAACGTGTCCGACGTGGTGGGGAGGATGGATACGTCAAGCGCGTGCTTGAGCTCGCGCATCCGTTCGAGGTAACGTGAGCCATTGGATATGAGCAAGATATTCTTGTGGTGCATTCCAAGCTCCCCCGCATTTAGGAGGCCGAGAATTCCTCTGGCGGAATAGACGGTCGTACCTTACACCTGTTCCATGTATATCATAATCGGCCGCACCCTCTCGAGAGCAGCCGATTATTTTCTAGTCGCAAGCGACTCTCCGCAGCGCCCCGCCCCCTTCGGGACGGGGCGCAAGCGGGGTGCGATCCTACGAGATGGAGCCCAGGAACTCGCGCGTGCGTTCGTGCTGAGGGTGGTCGAACACGTCGCCCGGCCTCCCCTGCTCCACCACGACGCCATCCTCCATGAACACCACGCGGTCGGCCACGTCGCGCGCGAAGCCCATCTCGTGCGTCACCACAATCATGGTCATGCCGCTGTTGAGTGCAAGGTCGCGCATGACGTTGAGGACGCCGCGGACGAGCTCGGGGTCCAGTGCCGACGTGGGCTCGTCGAACAGCAGGATCTGCGGGTGCATGGCAACCGCCCGGGCGATTGCCACGCGCTGCTGCTGGCCACCGGAGAGTTGGGGCGGCTTGAAGTCCGCGCGGTCCGCCAGGCCAACGCGGTCGAGCTGCTTCAGGGCCTCGGCCCTCGCCTCCTCCTTGCCCTTCTTGAGGACCTTGGTCTGGCCGATCATGACGTTCTCCAGGGCCGTGAGGTGCGGGAAAAGGTTGAACTGCTGAAACACCATGCCGAGGTTGCGGCGCAACTTGACGACGTCGGTCTTCTTGGAGCCGGTGATCTCCTCGTCGTCGATGAGAATGTGGCCGGCCGTGGGGGTCTCGAGCAGGTTGATGCACCTGAGCATGGTGGACTTACCGGAGCCGGAGGGTCCGAGCACAACCACGATCTCGCCGTTCCAGACGTCCAGGTTGACGTCGCGCAGCACAGGCGTGTCGGTGAACGTCTTGTTGAGGTGCTCGATGCGGACGATGGGGTGTTCGCCCTCCTTGAAGTGATGGTTGGTGAGCTCGCGGTCGTGCGCGGCGGCCTCCCTGGCTGCCACCGCGGCGTCCATCGCGGGAGGGACCACCGGGGCCTCGATTATTGGGGTCTTCTTTGACTTAGATGGCATCCTCGACACCTCCGTCGGAAAGGGTGTGGGCACGGAACGGGGCGGTAAGCGCCTGGAACGCGGAGGGCTTGGCCTTCTCGTCGGCGGCGGGAGCCTCGAACTCGTCCTCGGTCTCCATGTCGTCGTCCTTGGGACGCGGGCCCTCGCCGTTCTCGTCTGCCGAGAGACGCTTCTCGATGATGCCCACGACCTTGATCAGCGGCAGCGTGATGATGAGGTAGTAGATGGCGGCCGCGATGTACGGCGTGATGTTGCCCGAGACCGTGGTCAGGTTCTTGGAGAACATCATGAGTTCCATGACACCCACGGACGAGAGGAGCGAGGTGTCCTTGTAGGACGTGATGAAGTCGCTCGTGACGGTGGGCAGCACGCGGCGGACGGTCTGCGGGAGGATGATGCTCGTCATGGTCTGACGATAGGTCATGCCGAGAGAGGTTGCGGCCTCGTACTGGCCCTTGGGAATCGACTGGATGCCGGCGCGATAGATCTCGGCCTGGTACGCGGAGCTGTTGATGGCCACCACGATAATGCCGAGGATGTTGTTGTCCATGTTGATGCCGACCATGGGCAGGCCGAAGAACGCGATGTAGATCTGCAGGAACAGCGGCGTGCCGCGAAGCAGGTTGACGTAGATGGCCGCGATTGCACGCACCCAGCGGTGCTTAGATATGCGCATGAACGCGAAGACCAGACCAAGCAGGATGCCAAACGGGAACGCAACCAGGATGATGATGAGGCACAGGATCCAGCCGGAGAACAGCGACGGGAACGAGGTCACGAGCAGCTGCGGCTTAAAGAACATGTTGAGGAAGGGTACGGAGTTCCATGCGGAGACCCAGGCTTGGCCATCAAGCCAGTTGACGATCGCCTGCGTGGTGGTGAGCTCAGTAATCTTGATCTTGGGCGATGCGTCCAGCTCCGCCTTCTCGCCCGTGCCGGTCACATAGGTGCCGGTGACGGAGTACGAACCACCCTTGGTGGGGAACTTCATGTTGGTGACCTCGAGGCGCAGGAGCGACCCGGAGGGAATGGCCTCGGCGAACTTGATGGTGATGGTGTTGCCGCTCGTGGAGGTCGTGGAATCGATGTTGACGCGCTTGAGGCCATCGAGCACCGTCACGCGGGTGGTGGAGCCGTCAAAGGTCGCGTCGTCGGGAAGCGCGAGCGTCACCTCGGTGATGCCCGAGTCAACGTTGACGGTGCCCTCCCAGGTCAGACGTGTCTCCTGACCGCCAAAGACGCTGCTGCCACCATCCTCGTTGGGACGGGCCGTGGCGCTCTTGACCACGACCTCGCCCGCATCCGCAGCGGTCGTGATGCCGGAAGAGTCGAGTCCTGTCGAGGAGCTTGAGGTTGCGGAACCGCAGCCACCGAGCACGAGCGCGAGGGCAAGCGCGAGTGCCCCTGCGACCAGTCCTCCTGGGTGAGGCTTCCTTGATGCAAGTTCTTGCATAATGTTTTCCTCCTAGGCTGGCGGACACTATATCAAGCCCTGCTAGTCCTAGGTTCAAGGCTTGATAGACGCGAACGCGGCTCCCGCGCCCGTGTATTTTCATACTTTAATGTGCCGGAATCGGTCGGAGCCCATCGTTGCCAACACGTTCGTCACTCGCAACACGCTCGAAAAGGACGGGCCCTTCCACAGGCTAAGGTCAGCAACCAAACTTGGATGCATCCAACAGCAGACGAGAGATTCGTCCACCCTACGGGCGCAGGCATATTCCCGGGGCGCATCCAAGACACCACCGAAGACGATACCTCCCACAACAAAACGGGGCCACCGGCACAACTGCCAGTGACCCCGCCATCAAGACTCCTTGGCACAGAGGCTCTTGCCCCTCTCCCCTAGTAGCCCGCGTAGTAGTGCCTGCGCTCCCACTCCGTAACGGTGGCGGCGTACTCGTCCCACTCCGCCCACTTCTGCTCGATGAGGTAGTCGCAGATGTGGTCTCCCAGCGTCTCGCGCATGAGCTCGCTGGAGCCAAACTCCTTGATCGCGTCGCTGAGGTTGCGCGGAAGCCGCTTGAAGCCCGCGCGCTCCAGCTCCGCTTCGCTCATGCGGTCGATGTCCTCGGGCGACTCCTTGGGCAGGGGCAGCTCCTCCTCGATGCCACGAATGCCCGCCGCCAGGCACACGGCGATGGCGAGGTACGGGTTGGCGGTTGGGTCGGGACAGCGCAGCTCAACGCGCGTGGACTGGTGCTTGCCCGGCTTGTGCGTGGGGATGCGCACCAGGGCGGTGCGGTTCTTGCGGCCCCAGGTGGCGTACACGGGCACCACGTCGTTGGAGATGAGGCGCTTGTACGAGTTGACCGTGGGGTTGGTGACCAGCATGAACTCGGGCGCATACTTGAGCAGCCCCGCCACGTAGTGCTGGGCGAGCTCGGAGAGGTGCGCGTCGTTCTGGGTCTTGGGGGCCCAGAACAGATTGTTGCCCTCGTGGTCAAACAGCGACTGGTACAGGAACATGCCGGAGCCCGCGCAGTGGTTGAGCGGCTTGGGCATGAACGAGGCGAACATGTTGTTGGCAAAGGCCTCCTGCCTGATCACCAGACGGGCGGTCATGATGTTGTCCGCGCAGCTGCGGGCCTCGGTGTAGCGAAGCTCGACGGCGTTCTGCGACGGCGCGCTGGTATGGTACGAGTACGCCACGGGGATGGACATCTTCTCGAGCATGAGGGTGGTCTCGCGCCTGAGGTCGGTCGAGACGTCCGTGGAGGTGAGGTCAAAGTAGCCGGCGTTGTCAACCGGGATGGGGTCGTGGTCGTTCTCGAAGTAGAAGTACTCGATCTTGGGTCCCACGTTCATGACGTAGCCCTTTGCGTCGACCTCGCGCACCAGGCGGTCGAGGCACGAGCGCGGGTCGCCTTCGAAGGGCTCGCGCGACGGAGTCTTGATGTCGCAGAACACGCGGGCGACGCCCTTGGTCTCGGGGCGCCAGGGCAGGATCTGGAAGGTGGTGGGATCGGGGAATGCCAGCATGTCCGACTCCTGCTGGGGTACAAAGCCCTCCACGGACGAGCCGTCGAAGCCGATGCCCTCCTCAAACGCCTCCTCGAGGTCCTCTGACGAGATCGCGAACGACTTGAGGTTGCCCAGGACGTCGGTGAACCACAGCCTGACGAAGCGAACCCCACGCTTCTCGACTGTCCTGAGGACGAAGTCCACGTTTCTATCGCTCACAAATGACCTCCTCCTGTCGAGGGCGCAGCGCGCGGCCGACAATCCTTCAATGCAGCACGACCCATCATACTAAAGCTGACATACGGACGTTACGCTTCTGTTTCCGAGGTCGTGGGCGGGACGATGGCGCGGCTCGGCGGGAGAGGGGCGAGCTGCGCCGGTCGGGACCCCTCCCGCCGGCAGCCAGGCATACCCTCGCCCGAGGTCGGGCAGCGGTTCAGGAGCGGTGGCTCCCACTCCCAAGTGCAGCGTCCGCCTTGCGCACCATGTCCTCCGCCACGGGGCACTTGCCCTTGCCCGTGGCGTGGACGGCGCAGGTGGAGGCGCTCGAGCAGTCGGAGCACTCGCCCCCACCCCTCGCGAGCGAGCGGATGCACAGAACGAGCGCAACGCCGACGACGGCGACTATGAGGATGTTGGCGATCATCGCGGCACCTCCTGATACCAGACGGTTGGACGGCAATCCGTGGCCAACCTATAAGTTAGTCTAGGTCAACTATACCCATCGATATAGGCACCAAGCAAGTGAGATAAAATGACCTCGTCATGCCCGTTGGCAGCAGTTCCAATCAAGAATGGAGAATGGCAATGGCAGAAGACGAGAACATGCACCTTGTTATCATCCGCCACGGCGAGAGCGAGTGGAACAAGCTCAACCTCTTCACCGGCTGGACCGACGTCGACCTCACCGACACCGGGCGCGAGGAGGCGGCCGCAGGCGGCAAGGCCCTCAGGGAGCAGGGCTACGACTTCGACGTGTGCTACACCTCGCTGCTCAAGCGTGCCATCCACACCCTCAACATCGTGCTGGACGAGCTTGACCGCGCCTGGCTGCCCGTGCACAAGACGTGGCGCCTCAACGAGCGCCACTACGGTGCCCTCCAGGGCCTGAACAAGGCCAAGGCGGCAGAGGAGCACGGCGAGGAGCAGGTGCTCATCTGGCGCCGCTCCTTCGACGTCCAGCCCCCCGCGCTCAAGCCGGGCGACGAGCGCGACCCGCACGTCCAGGCGCAGTTCCGTGACGTCCCCCAGGAGGACCTCCCCTACACCGAGTGCCTGAAGGACACCATCGCCCGTGCGTGGCCGTACTTCGAGGAGGAGATCAAGCCCCAGATGGAGGCCGGCAAGCGCGTGCTCATCGCCGCCCACGGCAACAGCCTGCGCGCCCTGGTGATGCAGCTCGAGCACCTCACTCCCGACGAGATCCTGAAGGTCAACATCCCCACCGGCGTCCCCTGCTCCTACACCTTCGACAAGGACTGGAACATCCTGGACAAGCACTACATCGGTGATCCCGAGACCATCGAGAAGAAGATCAAGGCCGTCGCCAACCAGGGCAAGGCCAAGAAGTAGAGCCTCTCTCCCACGTAGTCACAACGACGCCCCGGAACGGCATGTACCGCTCCGGGGCGTTCTCTTGTCTCGTATGGCAAAGGGGAGAGGGGCGAGGACAGACAGACCACCCCGTCGGCCGTCAGTCGCTCACGTCGGTGTCCAGCGTCACGTCTACGTGATACTGCGGGTAGGCCCCCTGCACCTCGCTCACGATCTGGCGGTACTCCCCCATCCGGTCGGGGGCGTCGAACGAGATGATCACGTCGAATGCCATGAGCCTTCGCTCCTCGTCCAGGTGGAAACCGTGCATCTGGATCACGTGGTCGTGGGCCATGACCCTGCGCGTGACGTCGTTTCTCACCGCGGTGACACACTCGCTCGTGTTGCGCGAGTAGATCCCCACGGCAACTATGATGACCTTGCCCTGGGTGCTTGCATACACCGACTCCTGGATACGGCGGTCCATCTCGTCGATGGCATTGGCGTCCATGGTGTCGCGCACCTCGACGTGGAGCGACCCCACCAGGCGCTCGGGGCCATAGCTGTGCAGGATGAGGTCGTAGACCCCCAGGACGTCGGGGTCCTTGGCCACGATGCCCTTGACCGTCTCGGCCACCTCGGGCGACACGCGCTCTCCCAGGATCTGCCCCAGCGTCTGCGAGAGCATGTCAAGGCCCGCCTTCACGATGAACGCCGAGATCACGAGGCCCACCCACGCCTCGAGCGAGACGCCAAACGCTAGGTAGACAAGTGCGGCGGCAAGGGTGGAGACCGAGAGCACTGCGTCTGAGAGCGCGTCCGTTCCCGAGGCGACCAGCGAGTCGGACGAGAAGCGCTGCCCCACCGACCTCACGTGGCGCCCCAGGACGACCTTGGCCACCACGCCAGCGGCGACCACCAGAAGCGCGACCGGCGTGTATTCGGGGGTCTCGGGCGAGACGATCTTGCGCACGCACTCCACGACCGACGTGACGCCGGCATACAGCACGATGACCGAGATGACCGCCGCGCTGAGGTACTCGACGCGCCCGTAGCCCATGGGATGCTTGTGGTCGGGCGCACGTCCCGCGAGCTTGGTCCCCACGATCGTGATGACCGACGAGAGCGCGTCCGAGAGGTTGTTCACCGCGTCGAGCGTGATGGCGATGGAATGCGAGAGGGTCCCCACCACCGCCTTGAAGCCCGCCAGCAGGACGTTGGCGACAATTCCCGTCACGCTCGCCCGCACGATCGCCGCCTCGCGTCCCGTTGGGGGAAGCGCCCCCTCGCGGGTCCCGCTCACGCCCTCCGGGTCCGACCCTGTCATCATCTCATCCTGATTGCCATCGGCCATTCCGGCCCATCTCCCTCTGTCGCATGGCATGCACGGGGCATGCCGGACCACCGCGCCACGTGATGGGGGCGCGGTCATGTCGCTCTCGCCTTTCTCCCCCGGCTAGTGCTGGTCTTGTCGCAGCTGCCCCAGCACCTTCAGCAGCAGGCGTTTGAGCTCGGCGGCCTCCCCTATGGACAGGTCGACGCACTGGAGCATGCCGCGCGGCACCGAGGCGGCCCGACGCTCCAGCTCCCTTCCCTCGGGCGTCAGCCGAACGATGAGCTGGCGTGCGTCGCGGATGCCCCGCTCGCGCGTGACGTAGCCCTTCTCCTCCAGCTTGCGAAGCAGCGGGGTGAGGGTGCCGGAGTCCAGGAGCACGCGCTCGCCCAGGTGGCTGACCGTTGCCTCGCCCTCCTCCCACAGCACCATCATGCAGATGTACTGGGTGTAGGTGAGGCCGAGGGGGTCGAGCAGGGGCGCATAGCGGCGCACGACCTCCTTTGAGCAGGCGTAGAGCGGAAAGCACAGCTGGTCCTGCAGCCGGATGGGGGTGGGCGTCTGGTCGGTGCCGCCCGTGCCGCAGGATGGCGCGGCAGCTGCGACGGGGGCGACGCCCCTCTCCCCCGCCTGGGCCTGGGGGGACGTCACAGCTGCCCCTCGATGGCGCGCTCGACGTCTGCCATGTCGTCCGTGGGCTCGAAGCGGGCGACCAGGTGGCCGTCCCTGCCCACCAGGAACTTGGTGAAGTTCCACATCACATACGCCTTGTCGCCAAACTTCTTGGCGTTGGACTTTGCAAAGCGCGAGAGGGCCGCCGCCTTGATCCCCTTGCCAAACCCCTTGAACGGGGCCTCGGTGGCGAGCGCGGCAAAGAGCGGGTCGGCGCCTTCGCCGTTGACGTCGATCTTCTTGAAGCGCGGGAACTTGGTGTCAAACTTGAGCGAGCAGAACTGGTTGATCTCGTCGTCGGTCCCGGGCGCCTGGCCGGCGAACTGGTTGCACGGGAAGTCCAGGATCTCGAGCCCCTGGTCGTGATGGCCCGCGTAGATGCGCTCGAGGTCCTCGTACTGCGGGGTGAAGCCGCACCCGGTGGCGGTGTTGACGATGAGCAGGACCTTGCCGCGATACGCGTCGAGCGGAGCGCTGCTCCCGTCCTGCGCGGTGACGCTGAAGTCGAAGTAGTCGTTCATGCGGGACCCTCCTTGGTCGTGGCGTTAGCGGCCATTGTCCTCCCCCTGCCGCACATTTTATTGTGCGCAATTGTATTGCATGCAATCTTCACGCGCGCGAACTGTACGCCACATCCCCGCCGGTACGTCGGAGGATGGCATCGAGGGGGGCGACATGCCCATGCGACCAGGGAACGTGGCGGAGATGCGCCCAGTCCGCCGCGAGGAAATGCCTGGCGCTGCAGTGAATACGAGGTTGCGCATTCGGTGGCAATCTCCTTGTCGCCAGGGCGGGTGACAGACGAATGGGAGAGGCTTAGCCGCGCTGGCCTTCGTGTTGATTCGGGAGCGGAATGCTTAGCCGCGCTAGACCCCATGCGGATTCCACCGCCCCGTGCTTAACAAACCTAGCCCTCGTGTTGATTTCTGGCACGGAATGCTTAATCACCCTAACCCTCATGTGACGGGAACGGACAAAAAACGACACGAGGCCTAGGGGCGCTAAGCACACCATCGCTAAATCAACACGAGGGCTAGGGTCTTTAAGCATTGCACGGCCGAATACACACGAAGGCGGGACGCACACCCATCGGCATGCGTCCCGCCCCGTATGGCCCGCCCTCCTTCAGGGGATGCCGCTAGCGGATGTTGTAGAAGGCGTCGCGGCCGGCGAAGTCGGCGGCGTCATCCAGAACGTCCTCGATGCGGAGGAGCTGGTTGTACTTGGCGACGCGGTCGCTGCGGCAGGGTGCGCCGCTCTTGATCTGGCCGGCGTTGGTCGCGACGGCGAGGTCGGCGATCGTGGTGTCCTCGGTCTCGCCGGAGCGGTGCGAGACGATGCAAGCGTAGCCAGCTCGCTGGGCCGCCTGCATGGCCTCGAGCGTCTCGGTGAGCGTGCCAATCTGGTTCACCTTGATGAGGATCGCGTTGGCGGCGCCAAGCTCGATGCCCTTCTTGAGGCGGGCGGTGTTGGTAACGAACAGGTCGTCGCCCACAAGCTGGACGCGCTTGCCCAGGCGCTGGGTGAGCTTGACCCAGCCATCCCAGTCCTCCTCGGCCAGGCCGTCCTCGATGGAGATGATGGGGTACTTGTCAACGAGCTGCTCCCAGTAGTCGACCATCTGGTCGCTCGTGAGGCTGCGCCCCTCTCCCTTGAGCTCGTAGAGCCCGGTCTCCTTGTTGTAGAGCTCGCTCGTGGCGGGGTCCATGGCGAACATAAAGTCCTCGCCGGGCTTGAAGCCGGCACGCTCGACGGCGCGCTGCAGGTACTCCAGCGGCTCCGCGTTGGTCTTGAGGTCGGGCGCGAAGCCGCCCTCGTCACCCACGCCGGTAGAGTGGCCGGACTCCTTGAGCACAGCCTTGAGCGTGTGGTAGACCTCGGTGCACCAGCGAAGCGCCTCGGCAAAGGTGGGCGCGCCAACGGGCATGATCATGAACTCCTGGAAGTCCACGTTGTTGTCCGCGTGGACGCCGCCGTTGAGCACGTTCATCATGGGCGTGGGGAGCGTGTGCGCGTTGACGCCGCCCAGGTACGCGTAGAGCGGCTGGCCGGTGGACTCGGCCGCGGCACGGGCAACGGCAAGCGAGCAGCCCAGGATGGCGTTGGCTCCGAGCTTGGACTTGTTGGGTGTGCCGTCCGCCGCGAGCATGGCCGCGTCGACCGCGCGCTGGTCCTCGGCGTCGAGGCCGATGATCGCCTCCGCCAGCTCGTCGTTCACGTGGGCGACCGCCTGCGAAACGCCCTTGCCCTGGTAGCGGGCAGCGTCACCATCGCGCAGCTCGCAGGCCTCGAACTCGCCCGTCGAGGCTCCTGAGGGGACGATCGCCCTGCCATGCGAGCCGTCCGCAAGCGTGACCTCCACCTCAACGGTGGGGTTGCCGCGGGAGTCCAGGACCTCGCGACCGTACACGTCGATAATCTCTGCCATATCGGACCTCCCAATATGTTAGTTTCATTCTGTCATTTTGCTTCTTACCCAGACGAGCAGCGCGATTTCACTCGCAGGCGAGATGCTTAATTTCACCGGTGCTTGCACGAGCCGTGCACCCCAGAATCCTGCCGAGCGCCGAGTTCCCTAATCACTCCCCGCTCGTGACTCATGCAAGCACCGGATTCTTTAAGCAGCACCAGCCCGCAGTCCATGCGGAGACCGGATTCTCGAGCACTCCCGTCACCATCGCCGCTAGGACGCCAGCCGAGACCCAAGCTCCCTCAGGCGGGCGAGCGCCTCGTCGTCCGGCTCGAGGTTGGCGATAACCGAGTCCACCACGTTGACGCCCGCGTCCTCGGCCGCCTGGCGCCAGGTGTCCATCCACTCACCTGTGCCCCAGTCGTAACTGCCAAAGAGCGCCACGGGCCTCTCCCCCAGATGAGGAACGCACTCGTTCCACACCTCCTCGAAGTCGGGGTCGAGCTCCTCCGAGCCCATGGCGGGACAGCCAAATGCCAGGGCGTCGTAGTCCGCCACGCTGGCGGGCGAGAAGGACGAGACCTCCGTTGCCTCCGTCGACGCACCCTCTGCCAGCGCGCTTGCCATCGCCTCGGTGTTTCCCGACTGCGTCCAGTACACGACCGCTACGTTCTTCATGGTTCCTCCTTGGGTGTATGTTCGTCCGTGTGACGAGGGCGCGGGCGACGGTGGACGTCAGGGTGCGGCCGCCCCTGCGTCGTCCGTCCCCTGGTCACGCGAGCAGGCGGTCCAACGTCAGCCCCGAGACAAAGCGCTCCCTGCACGCTCTCTCGCTGCACGCGACGCGCAAGAAGCGGAGCTCGGCCGTCCGAGCGTCCCCGTAGGACCTCCAGGGGCCACGGCACGTCTCGCTTGCCCCGTGCATGTAACCCAGGACGTCCTCCAGCGGATAGCCAAGGACCACGCCGATCTCGTGGGGAAAGGGGACTCCCTCGCCGCGCAGGTGTGCCGCGAGGCGCCTGCGGAGGGTGCCCATGAACTCTGCGACGTTGTCAACGGGATATCCAAGCCCCTTGAGGAAGGAGCGGGTCGCCGGGTCGCCCAGGACCTCCGCAACCAGGTTTGGCCGGTACGCGAGGAGCTGGATCCTGTTGGAGCGCTCGCCCAGCGCAATGAGGATGATGCCGCGGAGAGGGAGCTCGACCTCGTAGGTCCGAACGGCGTCCCTCAGGGCATTGCGCGTCTGCGGCCCGGGAGGGGTGCCAGCGGGCTCGATGCGCACGGAGAAGATCGCAGCGGGCTTCTCGCCCTCGATCACCGCACCTGCCGCCCGCACGAACGTGCAGGCAAAGCCGTGGCAGACCCTGCTCTCTAGGGAGTCGCAGCCCTCAAGGCTGTCGGAATCCGCCCTCACCGACATGGCACCCGTTCCACACATCAGAACCTCCGTGTCGCGCCGCCCGGGGACGGCGCAGGTTCGCCTAGTTCAAAATGCGTCGCCGGCATAGGAAAGGGGGGATGCCGGCGACGCCTGGGAAAACCTGAGCGCGTTGCGGGGAGAGGGTCCGCCTGCGTCAGGAAGGAGATGACGCTTGCTGCAAGTGTTTTACTTGGCTAACTCCTTGGCACATAGAGTACACCATGTCTAACTTGTACAAGGGGAGACGGGCGGGATTTTCTCGCCTGCGTCCGTTTGGGCCAGCGGCTGCCAGGTCCCGGCAGGTCACAGAGGTGGGCCGCAGGCTCGTCGCGATTCCAGCGTCTCCGGGGGGGCGGGGCAAGCCACGGCGCGCGGTCCACGGGGCGGTGCGAGGTCGGTGCCTCCGGAAGCGCGTCCGCTGCGGGGTGGCAAGCGCCTTCGCTGCCGGCGGGCAAGCCGGGCACCCAACGGACGTGAGTGGCAGGCACAGTGCCCTGGCCCCTCTCGCCCGACAGCTACGAAGCCCTCCCGTATGGCACGGCGTCCACCGGGTATCTAATAGTTAACTCAACCTAACTTTTTGGACCTGCGAGACAATAGGCCCAATCGCGAAGGGACATGACCATGACCAATGTCAGCAACGGGACCACCGACTCAGAGCAGGCGAGAGACACGCTGCCGCAGCGCCTGCGGCGGAGGTTTGGCGGCATGAGGACGGGCGGGCACGGTGGCCTCGAGATCCTGAGGAGCATCGGCCCCGGCCTGCTGGTGACGGTAGGCTTCATCGACCCGGGCAACTGGGCGTCGAACATGGCGGCAGGCTCGCAGTTTGGCTACTCGCTGCTCTGGGTGGTGACCCTCTCCACCATCATGCTCATCATGCTGCAGCACAACGCCGCGCACCTGGGCATCGCCACCGGACAGTGCCTTGCGGAGGCCACGACCACGCACCTTCCGCGACCTGTCTCGCGCCTGATCCTGGCGAGCGCCTACCTCGCCACCGTTGCCACCGCACTCGCCGAGGTCCTGGGCGGAGCCATCGCACTGCAGATGCTGTTTGGCCTCCCCCTGCCCGTGGGGAGCGTCCTCGTCGCCGCGGCGTCCCTCTCCCTCCTCATGAGCAGCTCGTACAAGCGGGTGGAGCGGTGGATCATCGCCTTCGTGTCCCTCATCGGGATCTCGTTTTTGGTCGAGCTCGCGCTCGTGGACGTGAGCTGGGGCGAGGCAGCAGTCTCGTGGGTCACGCCCGCCCTCCCGTCGGGTTCGCTCGCCATCGTGATGAGCGTCCTGGGCGCCGTGGTGATGCCCCACAACCTGTTCCTGCACTCCGAGGTGATCCAGAGCCAACACTTCGAGGCGCGGGGTGACGACGTGGTTCGCGAGCGCCTGAGAAACGAGTTCGTGGACACGCTGTTCTCCATGGGCGTGGGCTGGGCCATCAACTCGGCGATGGTCATCCTGGCCGCCACGACGTTCTTTGCGCGTGGCATCGTGGTGGATGACCTCGCGGTGGCGGCGCAGACCCTCTCCCCCATCCTGGGTCAGGCGGCGACCGTCACCTTTGCGTTGGCACTCCTGCTTGCGGGGCTCTCGTCGTCCATCACCGCCGCCATGGCCGCGGGGACGATCAGCGCGGGCATGTTTGGGGAGGAGTACGACATCCACGACCGCCACTCCTCCGTGGGCGTGGTCGCATGCATGGCTGCCGCCGCGCTGGCGTGCCTGCTGGTGCCCAACGCGTTCCAGGGCCTGGTGGTGAGCCAGGCGCTCCTCTCCCTGCAGCTTCCCATCACGGTGTTCCTGCAGGTGTACCTCACGTCGTCTAGGCGCGTGATGGGCAGGTGGCGGAACTCGACGGCGACCAAGGTCGTTCTGGTCGCCATCGGCGTCACCGTCACGTTCATCGACGTGATTGGCCTGCTGGGCTGACGACGAGGCGCCCCAGGGGTCGGCTTGCGGGCGCCTCGCGGAGTTGGGGTGCTGAGGAATCTCGAGCTGTGGCAATCCACGCGGCGCGCCCGCGCGCGAGCGGCTGAGGAATCTCGAGCTGTGGCAATCCGAGGCCCCACTCTGCCCGGGAATCGCGACTATTGGCAGCGGGACACCATCGTTCTGTCCTCGCTCGCTGCCACTACTCGTCTTCCCTCAGCGCAGACCGGCCTCGGATTGCCACCGCTCGACTTTCCTCAGCACCCTCCGCTTGGGGCTTCCGCATCAGGGAGCCCAAGACGCCACGCCTCGCGCCCGCGGGGCAGGAGGCGACGGGTGTTGAGCGCCGCCACGGCGAACGTGGACCCATTGTGCATGTATGCCGCGGTGGTAAGCGGGAGGACGCCCGCCACGCCCAGCGCGATGAGCACTGAGTTGAGCGCGACGATCAGGTGGTAGTCGTCGTGAATCCGCCTCATGAGGCGCTGGGCGAGGACGCGCATGGTCACGAGGGACTCAAGCGAGGCGTCGAGCACGCTCACGTCCGCCACCGCGCGCGCGATGTCGCTCGCGTCGCTCATGGCAACGCTCACGTTGGCGGTCGCAAGCGCCGGGGAATCGTTGATGCCGTCCCCCACCATGACCACGACGTGACCCCCGTCACGCAGTGTGGTCACGTACGAGCTCTTGTCCTCGGGGAGGACCTGCGCGTGGTACTCGTCTATCCCCAGGTGGGCGGCAACGTGGGACGCACAGCGCTCCGAGTCGCCCGTAAGCATCACAAGGCGGCGGACACCCAGGCGGCGAAGCCTGGCGAGAACCGCCGGGGCCTCCTCGCGCAGCGGGTCCCCGATGCAGATGGCGCCCACCAGCCGCGAGTCGATCGCAAGGTAGACGACGGAGGAGCGCGGCGCCACCTCCTCGAGCATGGCATCGAGGCCGTCCGGGCGCGGCACCCCCTCGTCCTCGAAGACGAAGTGCGCGCTGCCGATAACGGCGTTGGCCCCGTCCACGGTGGTCGAGATGCCATGGGCGACCACGTACCGCACCTCGGCGTGCATCTCGTCCTCGTGGCGGAGTCCGCGGCGGCGCGCCTCCTCCACGATCGCGCGAGCCATGCTGTGCGGAAAGTGCTCCTCAATGCAGGCCGAGTAGCGCAGCACGCTCGCCTCATCCATCTCATCGAACGACAGGACCCGCTCGACGCGCGGCGAGGCGTGTGTGAGGGTGCCTGTCTTGTCGAACACAACCGTGTCAGCCGCGGCCAGGGCCTCCAGGTACTTGCCACCCTTGACCACGATGCGCTGCCGGGAGGCCTCGTCCATGGCGCTCATGACGGCGATGGGGGTCGAGAGCTTGATGGCGCACGAGTAGTCCACCATGAGGACGGTCATGGCCTTGGTCATGTTGCGCGTAACGCCCCAGATGGCGAAGAAGGCCAGGAAGCTGTAGGGGACGAGTCCGTCGGCGAGACGCTCGGCCCTCCCCTGCACGCTGGCCTTGAGCTCCTGGGAGCGCTCAACCATCGTCGCGATGCCGTCTATGCGGGACGCACCGGGAGGCGCGTCGACGCGCACCCTGAGGTCGCCGTCCTGGAGGGCGGTGCCAGCGTACACGGTGGAGCCCTCCGCCTTGCGGACGGGGCGCGCCTCCCCCGTCATGGACGCCTCGTCCACGCTACCCTCGCCGTCCACGACAGTGCCGTCGACGGGCAGCACGGAGCCGGCGGTAAGGTGCAGCACCTGCCCGCGACGGACCTCCGCCATCGAGATGCGCACGTCACCGTCATCCCCGACGAGCCACACGTTCTCGGCGCGCGTCACCAGACCCTCCTTGAGGGCGAGGTGCGCGCGGCTCTGCACGTGGGTCTCCATGGCGTCCGAGAGCTGGAGGAGGAACATGACCGTGCCCGCCTCGGCGAACGAGCCACGCAGCAGCGACGCCACGATCGCGGTGGCGTCCAGGACCTCCACCGTGAGCTGACCCGCGAGGAGTCTGCGAAGCCCCTCTCGCACAAAGCCCGCGGCACGCACCACGGTCCAAGCGATGCGCAGGGGCGTGGGCAGGAGCGCCAGCCTGATGAGTCGCCAGGCGACGAGGTTGCCCACCCTCAGGGCGAACCGGTTGTTCTCGTCCGCGACCTCGATGGCGGTGCAGAAGTCCTCGGTGCCGACCTCCTCGCTCGGGAGGGCCAGCACGTCGAGGGAGTCGACGACCCGCAGCACGCGACCGCGTGCCACTGGGTCAAAGCGCACGAGGATGGAGCCGTTGGCAGGATGGACCTCGGCATGGCGGACGCCCGGGGTGCGCATCAGCCGGTACGCGATGCCGCGCGCCTCTCCCTCGTCGAAGAGCCGCGCGCCGCAGCGAAGCCTTAGGCGCCCCGGAATGTCCGAGACGATAGAGTAGAGCATGTGCTAGGCCTCTGCCCCCTCGGCGTCGACCTTCGCGATGACCTCGTCGCGCACGCCCTTCTCGAGCTCCGCCATGCGCTCGCGCACCGCGGCGTCGATCTTGGCCTGGCGGCGCGCCTCGGCGGTCGCGTCGCTCGCGTCGTCCACGATGCTCTGCGTCTCGGTGCTCACCGCGTCGGCTACACGCATGCAGCCAGACGTGACGGCGACCGCACCCCTGTGGAGGATGCCTGAGGTCGCAAGACCCGCAACGGCACCGGCGGCGGCTGCGCCACCTGCAAAGATCCAGAAGTGATGAGCCATGGTCAGTCCTCTCTCTTGTCGTTCCTCCCGACCCTGCAGCGGGAGGTCAAGGGGCGAATCTATGGCTCCAGGGGATGGCGGGGCAACTCCCCGCGGTCACATGGCCCAAACGGTCGCGTCTTCACCGCGTCTCGACGCACCCCGACGACGCCGCACCGGACGCCGCTTGTCCAGAGGGTCCTGGCGAGGCTGGCGCCATGCGGACGCCAAGGCTGATGGATGCCGAAGCCGATCACTTTAAAATCTCTGCGCCGTGTTGTCACAGTCGGAACGCCCAAGGTACCCCGGCCCCACACGGATTGGAGGCCCACATGCGGGTAAGCTGCTGAGGAATCTCGAGCTGTGGCAATCCGAGGCCCGACTCTGCCCGGGAATCGCGACTATTGGCAGCGGGACACCCTCGTTCTGTCCTCGTTTGCTGCCACTACTCGTCTTCCCTCAGAACAGGCCAACCTCGGATTGCCACAACTCGACTTTTCTCAGCACCCCCCCCCGCAAAGCCACGCGGCAGGGTCTACAGGCGCTCCTCCAGATCGGCATCGGGGTCGGTCTCGTCCCCGTCCGCGAGGGGCGACTCGTTGATGGCGCCCGCAAGCTCCACCGCAAGGTCCATCGAACGGCGCGCGAGATGGTCCTCCTCCTTGAGGAGCCGCTTCAGCAGCAGGTGCCTGAAGCGCCCTCGCAGCTTCTGGGACCCCATGACGCGCCTCGTGACCTGGATGGTGCGCTCCAGCGCCGCAGCGGCATCCATGTGCGACTCGTAGACCTCAACCAGGCGGTCGTACTCCTCCCTGCCCATCTCGACCGTGGGCAGGACCACGCGGTCCTCAGCAAACGGCGACTCGTCATCGTCGGTCCCCGCCCTGTGAGCCTTGGCGAGCCGCCGCCACGCCAGCACGGCACGCACGAGCGTGACCATCACGAGCACCCCCGTGGCAACGAGCACCACGACGATGCCCAGGTACGACCCCAGTACCAGGCTTCCCACCACGGCGACCTCGGCAAGCGCCGCGAGCACGAACGCAAGGCAGAGGTAGCGGGAGGCAAACGCCTTCTTCTCCATGCGGTCCCCTTTCTCCATCCTGAAAGAGGATGGACCACGGCGGACCCATGCGACGCGGCAGGACGCAATCGCCATCACCCCCGCATACATCTGAGGGCAACCCAACGGCAGGCGGCAGAGGATAGCCGATGCCCAAGCCTTGGCCACCTCGCTCCATTTACTAGGCGAGAGGGACGAGGGCCCCGCTATAGCGAGGCCCTCCACTGGCTGGGCGTCTTTCCCATGCAGGCGGCGAACGCCTTCGTGAACTTGGAGGGGTTGGAGTACCCCACCTCCGCGGCGACGTCGGCGATGCTCCGCTCGCGGTCCTCCAGGAGCCGGGCGGCCTCGTGGATGCGATAGGAGCGGTACCACGTGTACACCGGCACGCCGATCACCTCGCGGAAGGCCTGCTTGAGCACCGTGGGCGACGTCTCGCAGGCACGGGCGAGCGCGGGGATCGTCACGGGCGTCTCGAGGTTGCCGGTCATGATGGCCTGAGCGCGATACGCCACGCGCTCGTGGTTGGCGCGGCCAACCGACCGCGGTACATCCGATCCGGCGTCCGCGCGGCCGACCACCGACAGCTCGCGCAGTAGCTCGATGACCTTGAGGCGCCGGTATCCGCCCCGCTCCCCCGCCGAGGAGTCCATGAGCTCGACGAGCACGTGGGGGACGCGCGGCACTCCCTCGAGCCGGCGGAAGCCGGACCCGCCGCCCCACAACGCCGACTCGAGCCCCTCCAGGTCCACGTCGAACTCCTCGAGCGACGAGCGGGGGGCGCCCGCGAGGCGGTCGGGGTTGACGAGGACGATGACCCCCTCGAAGTCCGCCTCGAGGTCGACCCTCCCCTGCCCCGCCAGGCGGAGCACAAACGACTCGCCGGGGCAGATGACCTCGTTAACCTCACCGTGCCGTGCCAGGCAGATGCCCCGCCTGCAGTGGCTGACCGCCACCATGTCGAGGGGACTGGGCCCCTGCGGAAGCGTGACACGAGAGTGCGGCGCCCTGCCAACCAACAGGAGCCACACCCCGTCGAGGACCTCGACGCAGGACGAGGCGGGACCGCCACAGGGGCAAGCCTTCGTCCTTCTTGCGTGGCAGAAAGCTTCCGTCCGGCTCATCGAGCCTCCCCCGAAGCCCGCCTGAGGCAGACATCCCTCAGCAGCACGGAGCCAAGCGAGACGCCCGCCGCAAGCGCCGCCGCAATGAGCTCGTCCATGTTGCACCCCTCCCTTCCAACGGGGGCACGCCGCCGACGGTCCGCCGGCGACGCGCCCCTGGCTTGGCGCACCGGGCGCCAGCCGACGATGACTCGCTCGCTACGCGGCTTCCTCCGAGAGGCTGTCCAGGATCTTGTCGTCCTTCTTGTCCCACTTGGGCATGGGACGGAAGAGCTGGAACAGCATGAGGGCGAGAAGCGCAAACGCCACGACGGTCCAGAAACCAAAGTTGCCAAACACCGCGAGCTCGTAGAACTGGTTGATGAGCAGGCCCACGACCCAGCCGAATCCGCACTCGTATCCAATGGCGAACCAGAACCACTTGGGGTCGTCCATCTGCTTGCGAATGGTGCCCATGGCAGCGAAGCAGGGGGCGCAGAGCATGTTGAAGGCAACGAAGCCGCACATGGCGCCAACGTGGAGCACCCCGCCGATCGTGAACATGTTGGCGAAGCCCTGCCACATGCTCACCGAGTTCTCGGTCGCGCTGCCCAGGCCGTAGAGGACGCCGAACGTGGAGACCAGGTTCTCCTTGGCGATGAGGGCCGAGATGGTGGACGCGGTTGCCTGCCAGTTGCCAAACCCAAGCGGCGCGAAGATGAAGCTCAGGGCACCGCCCACGCCGGCGAGGATGGAGTAGTCCATGTAGGTGTCGGGCGCCCCGTCCATCGACTGCAGGAACCCAAACGAGCCGTTTCCGCCGTCCCAGCCCGCGATGCCGAAGTTGGAGAGGACCCAGATGCCCACGGCCGCGGCGAAGATGATCGTGCCGGCCTTCTTGACGTAGGCGGAGACGCGCTCCCACACGTGCAGCATCCAGCTCTTGACGGAGGGCAGATGGTAGTCGGGCAGCTCCATCACGAACGGGACGGGCTCACCCTGGAAGGGCTTGGTCTTCTTGAGCATGACGGCCGAGACGATGATTGCGACGACGCCCATGAAGTAGAACATGGGGGCAACCCACCAGGCGCCGTTATCGGAACCAACCAGCACGCCCATGACCAGGGCGATGATCGGCAACTTGGCGGAGCACGGGATCATGGTGGTGAGCATGGCGGTCATGCGGCGGTCATGCTCGTTCTCGATGGTCTTGGTGGAGAGGACGCCAGGCACGCCGCAGCCGGACGAGACGATCATGGGGATGAACGACTTCCCGGAGAGGCCAAAGCGTCGGAACACGCGGTCCATCACGAAGGCCACGCGGCTCATGTAGCCACAGTCCTCGAGGAAGCAGAGCAGGATGAAGAGGACGAAGATCTGGGGGATGAAGCCCAGGACGGAGCCCACGCCACCGATGATGCCGTCGACGACGAGGCTGATCACGACGTCAGATGCACCTGCTGCAGTAAGCGCGTTGGTCGCGGCGGTGGGGATGGAGTCCACAAAGTTGCCGTAGTCGTGCTGGTCGGGTTCGGGGTGGTCGAGGGCGTCCTCAAAGTCCGCCTCGGTGACGGTCGAGAGGGTCTCGAGCTTCTGACCCGAGGCGAGCACGGGGTTGCCGTCGGAGTCAAGCTTGGTGATGATGTTGCCGTCGGTGTCCACGAAGTTGCCGTCACCGTCGGTCACCGGGACGTCGGTCGCGACGACGTCGGCCTTCTTGGCTGCGGCCTCAAACTTCTCGATGGTCGCCTGGGTCTCGGAGGTCTGCTCGTCGGCATCGATGGCGTCCTGGACGCCGTCGGTGTCCACGCCCTTGTCGGCGGCGGCGGCAATGTAGCCCGAGATCATGTCGTCGTAGTTTGCGTCGGACCATGCCTCCTCGTCCGACTCGTACTGCTGCTGCGAGGCGGAGCTCACGAAGAAGCCGTCACTGAACAGGTTGTCGTTGACCCAGTCGGTCGCCGCGGTGCCCACGGTGCCGATGGCGATGTAGTACACCAGGCACATGACCGCGATGAAGATGGGAAGGCCCAGGATGCGGTTGGTGACCACGCGGTCGATCTTCTCCGAGGTCGAGAGCGCGCCCACGGACTTCTTCACGGCACGGTCCATGACCTTGGCGATGAAGTCGTAGCGGTCGCCGGTGATGATGGACTCGGCGTCGTCGTCGCGGTCCCTCTCCACCGCCTCGATCGTAGGCTCGAAGGCCTTGACCTCCTCAGCCGTGAGGCCCAGGGGCTTGATGGCGTCGACGTCGCGCTCAAAGACCTTGACGGCGTACCAACGGACGAGCTCGGGCTTGCACTGCCCCTCGATGCCCTTCGCGATCTTGGCGAGAGCCTCCTCGACCTCGGGCGAGAAGCACTCCAGGGGCTTGGCGGGAGTCCCCTCCTTGGCTGCCCTCTCGGCCTCCCTCACGAGCTTGTCAAGGTTGTGGTTGCGGAGCGCGGAGACCTCGACAACGGGAACGCCGAGCATGTGCGAGAGCTCCTTGACATCGATGGTCTCGCCGTGCTGCTTGAGCAGGTCGCACATGTTGAGGCCTACGACCACGGGACGACCGGCCTCGAGCAGCTGGGTGGTGAGGTACAGGTTGCGCTCGATGTTGGTAACGTCGAGCAGGTCGATCACGGCGTCGGGGCGCTCGTTCACCACATAGTCGCGAGAGACGACCTCCTCCGGGGAGTACGGGGAGAGGGAGTAGATGCCAGGCAGGTCCACAAACGTGACGTCGTGGTCCTTCTTCCAGGTTGCCATCTTCTTCTCGACCGTGACACCCGGCCAGTTACCCACGTAGCCGTTGGAGCCCGTGAGCTCGTTGAACAGCGTCGTCTTGCCACAGTTTGGGTTACCAGCCAGGGCAATGTTGTACTTCTCTGCCATTACTCGCCTTTCTTTCCTACCATCTGACGCGTCGGTTGGATAGTCGGATTGTTTCCCGCGTCTTACTATTGCCACCTCGCAAGCCACATTTGTTAGACTCAGCTAACTTAAAGGGCAAAAAGGGGCTACGCCTTGGCGATGTCGGTGACCTCCACGTCCTGCGCCTCGTCCTTGCGAAGCGACAGCTCGTAGCCTCGCACGGTGCACTCGATGGGGTCGCCCAGCGGGGCGACCTTGCGAACGAACACCTTGGCGCCCTTGGTGAGGCCCATGTCCATGATGCGGCGCTTGACCGCACCGGTGCCGGTCAGGCGCGCGACCGTGCAGGTCTCGCCCACCTTCACGTCTCGAAGCGTTGCCATGCAACTTCCCCTTCCACATGAATGCCGGCAGTCGCCGGCCCATTGAAACCTAACGTCGAAATCTGCGCTAGCAGGTGACGATCCTCATCGCCATGTCGCGCCCGATGCCAAAGGTGGCGCCCTTCACGCCCACGATCACGTCCCCGTTCACGCGCGAGACGACCTTGACCGTGCCGCCCGGCACAAAGCCGAGCTCCGCGAGGTGTTGTCGAAGGTCCTGGCCACCGCGAACCTTCGCGACGGTCACGGTCTCGCCCTCGCGGACCATGGCAAGCGGAAGCTGCGCGCCCGTCACATGGACCTGTGCGGTGCTGTCGGACCGAACGTCTCCCATAACCGTGCCATCCATCCCTCTCACCCCCATTGGCCCGCCGACTTCTGCCGACGGGAGAAGTTACTTTCACCTAACTCGTAAAAGTAGTATAGGGTTTACTTTCTATGCGGGACCCCAAAGGGACAAGTTTTCTGCGGTAAACACCATTTGCGCAGGTAACCATTGGTAGGCTGGCCCATTCGGACGGACTATTATGTTACTTGGCTTATGACATTTTGCTCACACGAGGAGCTACAGAGTCCTACTTCCTCGCATACTCGCAACCTCGGACCGATAACGCCACTTATATGTCCGAGGTTGCAGCCCCGGGAGCGAGGCCGGACTGATAACGCCACCTATGTGTCCGAGGTTGCGTGGGGGGATCGCGGCACGGGAGGGGCGCACGCAAGAGTAAGAAAGAGGGAGCCTCGCGGGCCGTCTGGCCTGCGGGGCTCCCCTCGCTTGGGTTCGTGACCTGCGCCGCGACCCTCGCTACCGCTTCACGCCGTACCAGGCGATGCCCTCCTGGTTCCAGCCAACGGAGGCAAGGTGCTCGTCCTCGGCCTTGTTGGTCGTGAAGTTGTGGGCGCCGGAGGTGGCGTTGGGGTTGTACTCGCGGTACACGGGCGCGCCCTTGGCGTCGTCCGAGTACCAGCCGATGCCCTCGTCCCTCCAGCCGGCCTTGACGAGGCTGTCACGCTCGTAGGCGCTGGTGGTGTAGTGGTGGTCGCCCGCGTTGGGGTTGTACAGGCGGTAGACCGGGGTCTTGGACGTCTTGGGGGCAGTCCAGCCGGTGCCCTCGGACTTCCAGCCCACGCTCACCAGGTGGTCCCTCTCGGCCGCGTTATTGGTGTAGAAGTGCTCGCCCGAGTTGGGGTTGTACAGGCGGAACATCTCGACCGTCTCGGCCTTCTGGGTGCCGTTGAAGGTGACCTCGAAGAGGACGGTCTTCGCGGCGCCCTCGTTGGTGGAGACGGGATAGCCGCTGCTGCTGGTGCTGGGGATCACCGAGGTGGTCGCGTAGTCGGAGTTCTGGTCGAGCCACTCGTGGATGCGCTGGGTGCTGACCCAGTACTGGCCGCCAAACTGCTTTACGTCGGGATCGTCCGCGTACGCCTCGAACGAGAAGACGGTCTTGTCGGGCTTGCCGTCCTTGTAGGTTGCCAGACCAAAGGTGCCGACGAGCTTGTGCTCGTTCTTCTGCCACTGGGCGTGAAGCGTGGTGTCCTTGGTGATCTTCTGCGTGGTATCGAACGCGTACTTGCCATCCGCGTCAAAGGTCAGCGCCTTGAGGGAGCACCCGCCCTTCGTGGCTTTGTCGAGCTTGTAGAGCTCGCTGCCCGAGATTGCCTTGTCATCGTTGGCGGAGAGGGTCAGCGCGTCCTCTTTGCCGTCCCCGTCGGCGTCATAGCCAAGCTCGACGGTCACGGTGTGGACGGCGTCGCGGACGTAGATGTACTGGTCGGTGGTGGTGTTGGTCCAGGCCCCGCCCTGGTACGAGAAGTAGAACTGGATCTGGGAGAAGCCCTGCGACGCAAAGTCGGCGCCCTCGTCCTTGGCAAACTGGTCAACGTAGGACTGCTGCTTGTCCGCGGGCAGGGTGACCACGCAGGTGTAGCCCGAGGCGGTCTTGATCACGTTCCCAATCTGGTAGGTGCCCTCGGTGAGGGAGTAGTCCTTGGACTTGGTGGCGTCGGAGGCGCTCCGCACGGTGACCTTTGCCTGCGCCACGTCGGTGGCGGTGGGAGCGGCAGGGGCGGCGTTGGGGTCCTTCACGACCGCGTAGATGCGATTGAGCTTTCCGATGTCGGACTTGGACACGCTCACATTGCCCACGAGCCCGGCCTGGAACTTGTAACCATGGGCCGAGACGTAGTCCTTGAGCTTCTGGATGTTGATGGTGTAGCCGCCCCAGCTGTTAGCCGTGACGCCCTCGTCGTCGCTGTAGACGTCGTAGGAGTAGATAACCTTGTCGGGATCGGGGTTGCCGTCGTCGTCGAAGTTGTCAGAGTCCTCAATGCCCACCTTGCCGATGAGGACGTGGCCGGCAGAGGCGGTCGCGGCCTCAGCCTGCGCACCCTGGGAGAGTCCGGTCCCCGCAAGCGCGACCGCCGGCACGGGAAGCGTCAGGAGCGCCGCCAGGGCGACGGCAGCCGCACCCCTCCCCGCCATCTTTAGGTTGTCCCTCTCATCGGTCGCGTCAGAATGCTGCCTTCTCATGCAAGTGCCCCTTTCGCATGTCCTTGGGTCTCGCTTCAGTGCGATTCAAGGTTAGGAGGCCAAAATTAGGCCCTTGTCAGGTTGCTGGACTGAGTTCGTAAGAGATGGCGAGCGAACCTTCGGCACACAAAAGGGACCCCACGGACACGAAGTCCGCGGGGTCCCGTCACATAGCCTCTCGCACTGGAGCGAGGTCAATCACCCGGTGTTCTGCAGGCCGGCGGAGACGCCGGAGACGGTGCAGAGGATCAGGTAGATGAAGCGCTCGCGCTCCTCGGGCGTAAGCTTGTCTCCCTTGTTGCGGAGCGCGTCGAGGGCGCGCACCTGGGCGAGGGAGAGCACGTTCACGAAGGGCAGGCGCATGCGGATGAGGGGCCCCAGCACGTGACGGTGCTGCAGCGGCCACTCGTTGCCGGTGATGGCGAGCACCCACTTGCGCGTGAGGTGCATCTCGTCCATGACCTTCTTGTTGAGGTCGGGGCGATCGCCCAGGTCAAGATACATCTGCGCCAGGCGGTCGTCAGTCTTGGAGAGCGACATCTCGATGTTGTCGATGAACGTGGTGAAGAGGGGCCACTCCGCATAGGCGTCCTGAAGCCTCTTGAGGTCGCCGAACTTCTCGCATGCCGTACCCAGGCCGTACCAGGCGGCGAGGTTGGTGCGCGCCTGCGACCAGGAGAAGATCCAGGGAATGGTGCGCAGGTCGTCGAGCGACTTGGCGCCCAGGCCACGCTTGGCGGGGCGCGAGCCAATGGGCATGAGGCCAATCTCGGTGAGCGGGGTCACCGTGCTGAACCACTCGGCAAAGCCCTCGGTGTGCAGAAGGTCAAGAAAGCGCTTGCGCGACTCGAGGTCGAGTGCCTCGGAGACGTCCGCGTACTTCTCCGTGGTCTCGGTGTTGATGACCTCGATGGAGGGAGCACTCTGGAGCAGGGTCGCCCCGGCGACGGACTCCACGTGACGGCGTGCCAGCGTGGGGTCCCCGTAGCGGGCAAAGATGATCTCGCCCTGCTCGGTGAGCTTGAAACAGCAGTTGACGGAGCCCTTGGGCTGCGAGAGGACCGCGCGGTTGGCCGGGCCGCCGCCGCGTCCCACGGCGCCACCGCGGCCGTGCATCAGCACGAGGTCGATGTTGTTCTCGTCCGCCCACTTGGCGATGTTTGCCTGGGCTGCGTGGAGAACGAGCGTGGCCGAGGTGGGACCGGCGTCCTTGGAGGAGTCGGAGTAGCCCAGCATGACCTCCATCTTGCGGTCGGTCTCCTGCAGGCGCTTCTGGACCTCGGGCAGCTTGATGATGTCGTTGAGCGTGTTGACCGCGTTCTCGAGGTCCTCGACCTGCTCGAACAGGGGGATGACGTCGAGGGTGGGCACGTCGCGCTCGTGCGCGAAGGCAAGGCGAGCGAGCTCGTACACGTCGGCGACGTTCTGGGCGCTCTTGGTGAAGCTGATGATGTAGCGGCGAGCGGCTTTGACGCCGTTCCTGCGCTGGATGGTACCGATGGCGCGGAAGGTGTCCAGGACCTCGACGGTCATGGGCTGCAGCTTGCCGCGCTCGCCCCAGCGGCCGTGCTCGCGGATGTCCTCGAGCGCGCGGCTGTGGACCAGGGAGTGCTGGCGGAACTCCATCTCCACGAGGTGGAAGCCAAAGGTCTCCGCCTGCCAGATGAGGTTCTGCATCGGCCCGTACGCCTCGCGCACGGCCCCGCCCGCGGCGAGGGAGCGCTGCACCACCTTGAGGTCGGCGATGTAGTCGTCGGCGTTGTTGTACATGATGTCAGCCGTGCGGGCGATCGTGGCCTTGAGGCGCTCCGCGATGACCATAGTCACGGCGCGGTGCATCTCGGACGCCGAGATGGCCTGGGCGCGGTTGGTAAGGACCTCGCTCATCTCCACCTGGTGGCTCCAAAGGTTCATGAGCTCCTTGGAGGGCCTAGTGATGTCGGTGTCCATGGTGAGGTTGCGGCCCACGTAGTTGGTGCGGGCGGCAAGCGTTTCGAGGATGTGGACGCGGTACTTCTCGCTCACCAGGCGGCTGACCTTGGCGGTGACGTTGGGGTTGCCGTCGCGGTCGGAGCCGATCCAGCTGCCGGGGTGGAAGAACGCGGGGCACATGGGGGGCACGGTGCCGGCCTTGTCACCCAGCTCCCAGTCGTCGAAGCGACGGTACACCTCGGGAACCATCTCGAACAGCGTGCTGTCGAAGATGTTGATGACCGTGTCGGCCTCCTCCACGGGGGTCGGCTTCTTGATGGCGATGGGGGACGTGCGGAACAGCGCGTCGATCTCCTGCGTCATGCGGCGCTCGTTCTCGGCAAGCGAGACGCCACCAAGGCGCGGGCGCTCCTCGAGCAGCACCGAGATGCGGCGGATCTTGCCCTCGACCGCCTTGCGACGGGCCTCGGTGGGGTGCGCCGTGAAGACGGGGTGGAACTCCAGGCGGTTGAGAAGCGATATGGCCTTGCCGCGCCCGCACTCGTCGACCAGCTGGTGGTAGGCCACCGTGATGTCGTTGATGGGGTCCTCGGGGGAGTCCACCGGGATCTCCTGCTCGCGCTTGCGCAGCGATTCCACACGGTAGTTCTCCTCGCAGATATTAGCGAGGTGGAAGTACACGGTGAACGCACGCATGAGGACCGTGACGTCCTCCACGCCCATGCCGTCGAGGAGGTCGACGGCATCCTTGAACGCGGAGTTGACGCTATCGGCGTTGGCGTCCTCGGAGTTGTTGACGACGATGGAGTCCTCGAGTAGCCGGTCGAACGCATCTCGGATGGAGGGGTCATGCTCCTTGATGACCTTGCGGACAAGACGAAGGAACAACGCCAGGTTGTCCTTGAGCTCGTCCGGCACGTTGACGTCCTGGAGCGCCCTCTGCGCCAGGGCCCTCTCCATCTCCTCCGCCGACAGGCCAGAGGTGGAGTCGTTCTTCATTGCCTGAGACAACCTTCCTCCTTTGTTGCATACCGCCTACATGCGGATACATGGGATTTGGAAGCATTCGCGGTGTCTACCATACTCTGCGAGTGCGCACGTGTACCCTCTTCCATCTGCCTGAAACCCAATGTTCACGGTCTCTTGCAACATTTTGGAGAGTGCCTCTCGCCCATCTCGCAGGGATACAATCGATTGTACGAAATTGCCGTCCAGACATGCTTGGGAGCGATACGGGCCCATGAAGATACCCCACAGGAAGCAGGCAGCGAGGGCGTCGGCAGCGGGGAGGGAGAGGAGCGCGGCAAAGCGACCTCCCGCGCTGGCGCGCCTTGCCAACGCATGGTGGGACCGCCTCATCTCGTCGGTCGTCTCCGGCTCCCTTGCCGACCAGACGGCCCAGTACGCCGGCCACGACCAGACCCGCGACTACATGTACAACACCGCCGGGCTTGCGTTGTGGGGCGGCCTCTTCCCCATTCTCACCATGATCTGCACCCACCTGGTGGGGGCGGAGCAGGCAGGCATGTTCTCGATGGCGTTCGTGATCGCCAACCTGCTGCAGTTCGTGGGCCTGTATGGCGTGCGGACCTTCCAGGTGTCGGACATCGACGAGATGGATTCCTTCGGCGCCTACCAGATCCAGCGCGCGCTCGCCTGCCTGCTCATGGTCGCGGCTGGCTGGCTCTACTTCGCGCTGAGGGGCTACTCGGACGAGATGCTCTCGGTGTGCTACGCCACGCTGTTGTTCCGCCTGGCGGACTCCCTCGCCGACGTGTACGAGGGTCGCCTGCAGCAGTTTGACAAGCTGTGGCTCGCCGGCGTGTCGCAGGGGGTCCGCTGCGCCGGGGCGATCGCCCTCTTCACGGTGGCGCTGTTCCTCACCCGCAGCATCACCGTCGCGAGCATCGCCATGGCCGTGGCGGGCTTTGCCTCGCTCCTCCTGCTCGCCATCCCCCTCGCCTACTTCGAGACCCCGCGCTCGCGCAGGTGGGCGGCCGTCGAGGTGCGCGAGGTGTTCGTGGAGTGCTTCCCCGCCTTCGCCGCGCAGTTCCTGTTCGCGCTCATCGAGGCGATCCCCAAGTTTGCGATGGAGGGCCCTCTCCCCTACGACGACCAGCTCTACTTCAACGCCATCTACTTCCCAGCGCAGGCGATTCTCATGGCCGTTGGGTTCATGTACAAGCCGCAGCTCGTGCGCCTGGCCAAGATCTGGGCCGACCCTGACGGCCGCAAGCGCTTCGACCTCATCGTTATCGCCGTCATAGGCGCCGCCGCCCTGGTGACCGTGGTGTTCCTGGCGATTGCCGCGATCATCGGAATCCGCATCACGGGCTTGCTGTACGGCCTGGACTTTGAGCCCTACCGCACGCAGCAGTACCTGATGATCGTCGCAGGAGGCATGTCCGCGGTGGTCGACTTCCTGTACCAGATCATCACGGTGCTGCGTCGCCAGGAGGCGGTGACCAAGGTGTACCTGGTGGGCCTGGTGGTGGTCTCGGCGGTGAGCTTCACAATGGTGCGTACGGTCGGCTTTGACGGCGCGGTGTACGGCTACCTGGCGGTCATGGCGGTCCTCATGGTCCTGATGGTGATCCAATACGTCAACATCCGCCTCCATCCCGTCCGAACGTACTAGGACGGGCAGGACGGGCGACAGGGGCGGAGCGGCCCCGGACGCGCCCTCGGAGGAGACGGGAGGCGATGCGATTCCGTCGCACGACCGCTTCGGCCGATGGCCGGGACCATTGGGCGCCGCGCGGGCGGGACGCCATCAGATGCGGCCCGATCCCAGAAAGTCGGCCCGTCTCGCCCCGGTTTCGCGTATCATCTCTCCCCGTGCGCCGCGAACGGGCCCGTCCCTCCCGGCCATGCGGGATGAGGTTCCCCGCCGGGCCACGTGCCCCAAACCGCCCTGTGGCTGATGACTTCTGTCGCGCTCTGCGGCAGGGGTCTTTTTTTGTGCGCCGGCACCACCGGCGGGAGGGAGAGAGCATGCACGAGAGGACACGGCGCATCCTGGGGAGCTACGGCGGCATCCTGCTGCTGGGGGCGGTGGGCATCCCCATCGGGGTGGCGGTCGGCTCCATCGACGCGGTGTTTGGCCGCGTCCTCATCGCGATCACCGCGTTCCGCGACGCCCACGTGTTCCAGCTGGTGCCGTTCCTCGCCCTGGCGGGCATGCTCATCGCATGGGCGTACCTGCGCCTGGGGAAGAACACCGGGCGCGGCATGAGCCTGGTGTTCGACGTTGGCCTGGGGAGGGAGAACGTCATCCCCCTGCGGCTGATTCCCCTCATCATGGGCGGCACATGGCTCACCCACCTGTTTGGCGGGAGCGCCGGTCGCGAGGGCGTCGCGGTGCAGATTGGCGCGACCCTCTCGCATTGGGTGGGACGGAAGCTTCCGTTCAAAAACCCAGGCAACACCTTCCTGATCGTGGGCATGGCGGCAGGCTTTGCGGGCCTGTTTGGGACGCCACTCGCCGCAACGCTCTTTGCCATCGAGGTCTTGGTTGCCGGCCGGCTCGAGTACCAGGCGTTGTTCCCCGCACTCACCGCCTCGTTCGCCGCAAGCTGGACCTCGCGGGCGCTCGGACTGGAGAAGTTCGAGGTCGTCCTTGCCTATCCCGTCTCCCTGGACGCGGCGACGCTTGGGAGGGTGGCGCTTCTCGGCGTGGCGTTTGGCGTGGTGGGCGGTCTCTTTGCCTGGTGCCTCAAGTGGGCAAAGGCCATCGCGGCCGCGCACCTTGAACACCCGGTCAGGCGCATCGCGGTCATGGGGGTCTGCTTGAGCCTCCTGTTCCTCCTCCTGTGGCAGGGACGCTACTGCGGCCTGGGAACCAACCTCATCTCGGCGAGCTTCTCGGGAGACCAGGTCCTCCCCTGGGACTGGGCCCTCAAGTTCGCGCTCACCATCCTCACGCTGGCTGCTGGTTTCCAGGGGGGAGAGGTGACTCCCCTCTTCGCCATAGGCTCCTCCCTGGGTGTCGCTCTCGCCGGCCTCGCAGGTCTCCCCGCTCCCCTCGTGGCAGCGCTCGGATATGCCGCGGTCTTTGGAGCCGCAACCAACACGCTCTTTGCCCCCATCCTCATTGGCACCGAGGTGTTTGGCTACTCCTACCTGCCCCTCTTCTTCGTGGTATGCGTGGTCGCCTACCTGTTCAACATGGACAAGTCCATCTACTCGCTGCAACAGATTGGCTGGCGCCACGAGTCCTAGCCATTGCGTGCCATGCCGTCGCCTGCGCCAACGACGCGTGACCGCGGGGCAGAGGGGCTATGACGCACGGGGCGGGACGAGACGAGCGGCGCGCTCTGCCCCTTGTTCGCGAGCCGCGTTTGCCCCCTCCATATGCAACCTACGACGTCACAACGCCCGCACCATGACAGCGCGACTTTGGGGTATCTATCTAGCCATTGAACATGCGCCTGGACACAGGCGAGAAAGGAAGGCCCCATGGCAGAGGACATCATCGACTTCGCAGACGCGAAGGTTCGCGCACACGACCACATCGTCCGTGGCACAGCAGCCAACGGCCAGCTTCGCGCGTTTGCCATCAACGGACGCGAGACCGTCCAGGCGGCGAGCGACCACCACCACACCAGCAGCGTCGTAACCGCAGCCCTCGGTCGCCTCATGATGGCAGGCCAGATGATTGGCGCAATGTCAAAGGTGGACGACGAGCTCATCACCCTGGAGGTACGCGGCGACGGGCCCATCGGGGGCCTCACCGTGACCGCAAACAACAAGGGTCAGGTAAAGGGGTTCGCTAACAACCCCAACGCGTGGCTGCCCCTGCGCGAGGACTCTCACCTGGACGTAGGTGGCGCGCTTGGCCCCGGCACGCTCACCGTCGTGCACGACATCTCGCACATGGAGCCGTACTCCAGCACCGTCGGCCTGGTCTCGGGAGAAATCGGTGACGACCTCACCTACTACTTCGCGGCGAGCGAGCAGATTCCGACCTCGCTTGGCGTGGGCGTGCTCGTGGATGTGGACTACTCCGTGCGTCAGGCGGGTGGCTTCATCATCCAAGCGATGCCTGGGTATGACGACTACGTACTCGACGAGCTGGAGCAGAACCTGAGGGGCGTGAGGTCCGTCACCCAGATGCTCGAGGACGGCATGACGCCGTCGGACATGCTGGGATACCTCCTGCGCGGTCTGGACTACCGGGAGCTCGACGCCATGCCCGCAGAGTTCCACTGCGGCTGCAACCGCCATCGCGCGGCTCGCTGCGTGATGGCGCTGGGCGAGCACGAGATGCGCGACATGGTGGAGAAGGGCGAGCCTGCCAACGTGCACTGCCACTTCTGCGGGGCCGACTACGTCTTTGCGCCGGAGGAGCTCGCGCAGTTGCTTGCCTAGGCATCGAAGCGGGCTCGGACAGCGCAGCCGCACCCTCGGTCCCAGCACCACCCCCTCGCCCTCGCAGCTTCGGACACTTAGGGCCCGCTATCCGTCCGAGATCGCTACCCCGGCCGCAGCCTCGGACACTTAGGGCCCGCTATCCGTCCGAGATCGCTACCCCGGCCGCAGCCTCGGACACTTAGGGCCCGTTATCCGTCCGAGGTCGCTACCCCGGCCGAAGCTTCGGACACTTAGGGCCGCCTAAGTGTCCGAAGTTGCTACTTTGAGCGATACGGGTCAGTCCGGCCTTCTCTCCTACCTCTCGAACGAGCACGGCTCCGGAAGCAGGCGCTCGAGCAACGACCTCACGCGAGCGGCACGCGACTCGAAGTCGCTGCACTCCCCATCGTTGACACACGCGAAGGTGCGGGAACCGCCCGCAAGGTCGCGCTCCAGGCGGTCGAGGTCGCGGTCGCACTCGAAGGCGTAATAGCCCAGGCGACGCGTGACGTTGGCGGGGCAAAAGCCTCCCGAGAGCTTCTGCCACTCCTGCAGGACATAGATGCTCACGTCGTCGTCCCCGCGAAAGCGCGACGCGACGGTAGCACCCAGGACATCGGGCTCCTCCCTCCAAACCTCGTCGAACGTCGAGCGCAGCATCACGGCTGGCCCATGTGGTGTAAAGAACCCCGTCATCTGAGGAAAGGCAAGCTCCACGAGGTTGTAGGCAAAGTATCGGGGCGGATACCCAAGGTGGAAGAACGTGCCGGGCCGCTCTCGCATGACCTTGCGCTTTGCAAAGTGGCGCGAGAGCAGCAGCGAGTTGTTGAGGTAGATGTGAGACATCACGGGGTTAGCCGGGTTCGCGATGACTGGTTGGCAAGCCAGCATATCGCGTGGCAGCCCACCCCGGAAGAGGTCTGACGGCTCCAGGGGACCAACCAAAAACACGTCATCGTTGAACGAGACGAAGTGCTCCGCCAACCCGGGGATGAGGTGGTAGCAGAGTTCGATGGCGTTGGAATTGAACGTTGGGAGACACGAAGGCGGCATGAACTGGTCGTGCGTCACCAGATGGAGGCGCTCATTCCCAAGGTCAAGCCAATCCGGAACCTGACCGTTAGTGACCAGGTGAACGGTACGCACCCACGGCGCAAACCTCTCGACGCCCCTAAACCAGTACCTCAACGTACCCATGTCGCGATAGCGCTGGCTTCCATCGTCGATTTCGGCCACTTGCACATGGGGAACGCGCTGCGAAACAGACCGTGCAAGCCGATGTGCCCGTTGCCACTCGGGGTCGGAACCGTCAACCCAGGTGACAACGAAGTCGATGACACCCTCGTCGCCTGGGAAGGCGCGAGAGCCGACCGACGCGGAAGAGGCAGAACACATTGCACCAATCGCCCCCATCCGATGATTTGCCCGCGATGCAAAACCCTAACAGGCGTACGCGCCGCAGCCGGCACGGCCAACACCCGCCCGACCAATTGTATCTTGGGAGAGAGGGACCACTGACACTCATCCTTTGCCCTACAGACCACGCAAGCCTCAACGCGGCAGGGAGCGGGGCAGTACCCTCTAAACTCGTAGGGCATGGCAAACCGGTCATCCTGCGGCCTCCCACCTCCTGGCGCCGCACTTCCGGGCCAATGCGGGACGGGCAGCGCTGAGCATTCCGAGGCATGATTCAGGACTATGAGAGACGAAGGACAGAGGGGTACGTTCAAGGTTCACTCGGTTCGCTATAACTTTGTCATGAACCTGCTGCTCACGGTCTTGAACACCATTCTCCCCCTTATCACGTTCCCCTATGTGTCAAGGGTCCTGGGCGCCGATGGCTATGGGAAGGTCAACTTTGCCATCTCGGTCTCGAACTACTTCTATCTGGCTGCCTGCCTTGGCATCCCCACGTACGGAATACGTGCGTGCGCCAAGGTTCGCGACAACCCCGGCCTCCTGTCGCAAACCGTCCAAGAGATCCTGATCATCAACAGCGTCTCGCTAGTCCTCTCCATGGCCGCCTACGCCGGCATGGTCCTCATGGTTCCGCGCCTCGCCCAGGACAAGGTCCTCTATGCCATCGAGGGCATCAACGTCATCTTCAACACAATCGGTTCGAGCTGGGTATTCCAGGCGCTCGAGCAGTACGACTACATCACGATCAGGTCCCTCATCTTCAAGGTCATGGCAGTCGCTGCCATGTTCCTGCTCGTGCACACGGCATCCGATTACCGCATCTATGCCGCCACCATCGTCTTCGGCGGGGTTGGCTCCAACACGCTCAATGTCATTCGCCTGCACCATCTCGTATCGCTCAAGCGCCTTCCCAGGGGGAGTTACAACTTCAGGAGGCACCTGCGGCCCATCTTCATCCTCTTCGCACAGAGCGCCATGAGCTCCATCTTCGCCAACCTCGACACGGTGATGCTCGGCGTCATGAAGAACGATGCCGAAGTCGGCTACTACACGACGGCGGTGAACGTCAAGCTCATGCTCACGAGCATCGTCACGTCCCTGGGAAACGTCCTTCTCCCCCGGATGTCCTACTACGTCCGTCAGGGAAGGAGGGACCTGTTTGAACGGCTCATGACGCTCGCGCTGTCAGCCTCCCTCTTGATGTCCCTTCCCCTCTCCGTCTATTTCTTTGCAGAGGCAACGGATTCCGTCCTGTTTCTGGCAGGTAGCCAGTTCCTTCCCGCCGTGCCTGGCATGAGGGTGATCATCTTCGCGGTCATTCCCATCGGCCTTACCGGCATCATCGGAATCCAGGTTCTCACGGCACTCGACCGGGAGCTCCAGGTGCTCGTCTCGGTGGCCGTCGGCGCGGTGGCAGACTTTGTCCTGAACCTCGCCCTCATCCCCACCCAAGGTGCGACGGGCTCGGCACTTGCCACGCTCATCGCAGAGAGCCTTGTGCTTGTCACCCAGCTCTATCTGGCGCGCGACCTCCTGAACAAGCCCGGCGTGCGCTCCGGGATCCTGGGGAGCCTCCTCACCTATCTGGGACTGTCGACGACAAGCGGGGTCTGCGCGTTTCTTGCAGGAACGCTCTGCACGGGCGTCATTACGGGCATTCCCCTCACACCCCACGGCATCGTGCAATGCACGGTTTCCATCCTCACCGGCAGCGGCCTCTCGACGTCTCAGATATTCCTGCGCCTGGTCGTCACGGGGGTCGTGTTCTTTGGCATGTACGCCCTTCAGCTGCTCGTCTCAAGGGATTCCCTGTTCCTGAAGGCCCTCGGCCGCGGCAAGCGCGGCCTCCCCGAGGGACGCCAGGAAGACCAGGACTTGGGCGGGCTGTAGGGAGGGAAGGAACCCCCTCGCCAAGGAGCCTTTGCAAACCTCGCAGAGACACCCACGACACGCACTACTGGCGTGCCTGCCGAGACGCCAGCCCTTCGCGCCGCAGGAGCCGCCTTGCCAAGCTCATGATCTGATGACCCAACGGACGCAGGGGGCGAAGCAGCAGCCAGGCTGCGCTCGCGATCCGGTACGTCCATTCGTCTACCCGGTGCTCCCTACCCTTGCGCGTGAAGCCCGTCAGGATGCCGATGAGCTGGTCTGCCCCGACGCCCCTCTCGATGTCCGGGAGGTTGTCTCCCACAAACCAGAAGGTACCGTCTGGCCTCGCGGAGAGCACCCTGTGCATCACGAGGATGCCACCCCTCCTGCGAAAGAGGATCACGTCCCCCCGCCCCACGCGGTATCCCGGCTCGATCGGCTCGAGCACCGCCCAGTCCCTGCCCGGCACGAACATGGGGTACATGCTCCAACCGGTGGGGCTGACCTGTATGGAGAGGCCCGCGCGAAGCAGCTCCTCCGGATTCCGCCCTCCTGCGGGATTGAGCTTCAGAGCCGCCATCTCCTCTTTTCGAAAGCCCCGTGTTCGAACACGGCCGAGGCGCATCACCGTGGAACTATGATATCTGCCTAACAAGGCAACGCGCCGGGAGGTGACAATGGAGAAGAAATCTCCCCGCTATTCCATCGCAAGGTTGGCGGGAAGGGACTACCTGCTGCCGTTTGGACAGGGCATCGTCGACCAGCAGGGTGCCTACGAGGTCAACGACACCGCGCTCTTCCTCTGGTCGCACGCAGACGACTTCGAGAAGCCGGAGGACCTCTTTCGCGCGTGGGTGCAGCACGATCGGATTCCTCCGGAGCAGCTGGATGAGGCACGGGCGGACTTCGAGGCCTGCATGCGCTCCTTTGAGCGATGCCACCTCCTGGATGGTCCCGCACCCCTCCGCTTCCCGGCGGAACCCCACTACAAGAGAGTCAAGATCGCGCACCTTGCCATCGACTTCCAGGGCTCGCCAAACTTTTTCCCAGCAGGCTATATCCCGTTTGCCACCCCTGACCCCTTGGGGAAGGGCACTGCAGACCAGACCGTCACCGTGACCCTCGCGCTCCCCCGGCCGTGTCCTGGGGCACGAGTTCTGTTGGAGAACGACCAGCTTGCCGTTCTGGACGAGGGCGACCTCTGGCGGCTCGCATACCCCGGCTTTCGCCACGTGCGGCTGGTGCGCGTCACGAAGGACGGGAGCCGGGTGGCACTTCACGTCAGCCCTGTCTGCCATGATGACGAGGACGGGATGGAGCGCCTGCGCTTCGAGGTGTTCCACGCCTTGCGCCTCCCCTTCCTCGTTCGTGCGGAGCAGGAGCGCATGTATGCCCTGCACTCCTGCTCCCTTCTATACCGGGGGAAGGCGTGGCTCGTCTCCGCCCCGTCCGGAACGGGCAAGTCGACGCATGCGAGACTCTGGGAGACCCTGGGCTATGCGACGGTTCTTAACGGCGACCTCAACCTCATCAGGGCAGACACCATGAGCGTCTGCGGAATCCCGTGGTGCGGCACCTCGGGCATTGCCACCACGCAGGAGGTGCCCCTGGGCGGGGTTATACTCTTGACCCGTGGGAAGACCGACCGATTGATCCCTATTCGGGAGGACCAGAAGCAGCTGCGGACCATGCAGAGGCTCATCTCGCCCCTATGGACCGAACAGATGCTCAGGGATTGCGTGGGGTTCTCGCAAGAGCTTGCGCAGCGAGTCCCCGTCTGGAGCCTCTCTGCGACCACACGACCTACGGCAGCACGCCTGATGAGGGATGCCGTGGACTCCTGGCTGGATGACGGCGAGGGAGCCAGGTAACGGGCACCGCCCATTCACGGCTTCCCGAGGGAGAGGGCTGGAAAACGCTAGGGGCCATGAGGGAGAAGCTACAGTTCTACATCCAGCGCATTCGCGAGGGTCGCCTGAAGGAGATGCGCCTTCAGGTCCGTTGGGTCTATGCCTACGCGCGAAGCTACTGGAAGCAGATGGTCTTTTACACCGTCCTCGGCATGGGCGGGGTGCTGTTAGGGCTCGTCTCGAGCCTCATCTCGCGCGACATGGTGGACATCGTCACGGGGATGAAGACGGGAGCGCTCGCTCGGACCTTCTTCTGGATGATCGGCATGTCTGTGAGCAGCATCGTGGTGAACCAGTTCACGAGCTACTTCTCAAACAAGATCAGCTACCAGGTCGATGCCGAGATCAAGGCCGACATCTTCTCGAAGATCCTCGTGACCGACTGGGAGTCCGTCTCTCGCTACCACACGGGCGACCTTCTCACCCGTTGGACCAACGACGCCTCCAACATCTCGTCTGGCGTCCTCAGTTTCATCCCCACCGCAATCATCAACGTGTTCAAATTCGCGGGCACCCTCCTCATCGTGGTCAGGAGCGATTGGACCTTCGCCGTGTTTGCGATGATTGGCATCCCGTTCTCCATGCTCATGTCCAAGACGCTGCTCTCGCGCATGAAGCGCCAGAACATCAAGAATGCTGACATGAACGCTAAGATGACCGGCTTCAACCAGGAAAGCTTCTCCAACATGCAGACCATCAAGGCGTTCGACCTGGTGCGACTCTACGTTGACCGCCTTAAGGAGTTGCAACGCAACTACATAGAAATGGAGCTCTCGTACAGCAAGCTCAACATGATGACCTCGTTCCTGTTGGGCCTTATTGGCCTGGCGGTAACGTACGGCTGCTACGGTTGGGGCATCTATCGTGTCTGGACCGGGGCAATCACATACGGCACCATGACGATGTTCCTCTCCCTCACCGGAAACCTCACCGGCTCCATCAACAGCCTGTCGGGCCTGGTTCCCCAGCTCATCAGCCTGACCACCTCCGCAAAGCGGCTGATGGACATCGTCGAGATGCCACAGGAGGACTACAGCGGTCGCACGGAGGCGGATGCCTTCTTGGAGAGACACCGCACGGACGGTATCGGCATCAGCGCCGAGGACGTGTGGTACGCCTACCACAACGGGACCGAGGTGTTTCGCGGCGCCTCGTTCCAAGCTCGTCCACACGAGGTCATTGGCCTTGTGGGACCATCCGGAGAGGGCAAGACGACCATGTTGCGCCTCCTGCTTGCCCTACTCCGACCCAAGCGGGGCGCCGTCTTCCTGACCTCCGGGACCGACCGCATGCCAATGACCCCTGGCGCCCGAAGGCTGTTCTCCTACGTTCCGCAGGGCAACACAATGTTCTCGGGCACCATCGCCCAGAACATGCGCAACGTCTGTCCCGAGGCCACCGACGAGCAGATCGAGCGGGCGCTCAAGCTCGCCTGTGCCTGGGACTTTGTCCGGAAGCTGCCTGACGGCATCAACACCGAGGTCGGCGAGAGGGGCGGCGGCTTCTCGGAAGGTCAGTCGCAGCGCCTATCCATCGCCCGTGCCCTGCTTCGCAAGACGCCCATCCTACTGCTTGACGAGGCGAGCTCCGCCCTAGATGTTGCAACCGAGCGCAAGGTGCTGCGCAACATCATGACCGACGAGTATCCCCGAGCCTGCGTCGTCACGACCCACCGCCCGACCGTCCTCACCATGTGCACGAGGGTCTACAGCATCCGTGGGCAAAGATGCACGCCACTAAACCCAGAGGAGGTCGATGAGCTCATTCGAGAGTTCTAGCGCCACGCACAGAGCCCGCTTGGGCCGCCTCATGGTGCAGGGTCGGCCGACCAAAAAAGAGGAGGCACAGGGGACAGAGTCCCGTGCCTCCCCACATCGTCGCAAAAAGGACGCCTAATCGGTAATCTTGACGCCGGTAACAGCCAGCCCCGAATCAGCTCGGACCACAAGGTCTCCGAGCCCAATGTTGTCGGAGGGGTTTTGGTGGTAGCTATACTCAATCACAAGCGTGCTCGTTCCATCTCCGCTCACCAGCGTCCCGTTCGAAGAGCTATAGTTGACGGGCATGTTGAACGAGATGGTCAGTCGCTGCTTTTCCTTGGTGTGATCGGCCTTGTGGACACCGTTCACCTGAATGCGGTAGTCTCCGCGACCCGTCTGGGGCGTCTGGTGAATGTAGGCAGTTGCCGTATAGCACCCACTTGCGGCATAGATGCCCTCGGCGAGGTCCTCGGTCCTAAGTATCAATGGCTTCTCGTACATTTTCTGTTCTCCCCCTGCGGCTTGCTCCGCTCTTCCTGTAAAGCCACCAGTTGGCTTCCCACCGCAAGCAGATTCTGCCGCGTTCCTTGACTGTTGAAAGCCAACTGACACCACATTAACCCTGTTATACCACCGAAACCGTACTTCCTAAGCTTGCATGCTGAATCGCCCGCTTGCATATCTCACGAGCATAGCGCCTCTGCCGGCGCAGGTCCCCCCTCCAGGAGCAAGGCCAGGTCGCCACCGCTGAAGTCGCGTTGAGAGGCGCGCAGGCCCATTTGTTTGGCAGCCGATGGGTTCAACAGCATCCATGACACCGCCTCAGCAATCCGCTCGGCTTCGAGTGGAACGAGCATGCCGTCGTAGCCGTCCTTAACCTGGTCACGGTTTCCCGGGGCATCCGAGACGATCACGGGTTTAGACAGGATTTGGGCCTCTTCGACGGCAACGCTCTTCCCCTCGTATGCCGTGCAGTGAACGTAGATGTCCGCCTCTTTGAAGTACGGATACGGGTTGTCCCGCGTTCCCATCAGAACGAAGCAGCCCTCTAGGCCATCCCTGTAGATCGCCTTCTCCAGCCTCGCACGGCTCCTTCCCTCCCCCATCACGTACCAGCGCACTTCCGGGAGGTCCTCCCGCTGCTTGAGCAGACGCATGGCCTCGACGGACACCTCGAGCTTTTTTTGGGGGACCAGGCGACAGACCGTCAGGATGCGCCTCCCCGGGAACGCATCGGAGAAGCCCTCGCCCTCCTGCGACCTCTCCCTAATCTCGCTCGGACTCAGGATGTTGTGGAAGACCCTCGTCTTGCCGGCATAGTTGGGATAGGCGGAGAGGAACGAGGCCCTCACCTCGTTGGACACGCAAAAGACCTGGTCAAAGTAGTCATAACAGCCCTGATCGAGATCTGCGGAGTTTCCCGCCTCGGAATAGGAGATGTGCAGGAAGGCGACTTTGCGCCTCGCTCTCACGTGAGTGGCAACGAAGTAGGTAGAACCACCCTCCAAGAATGCGACAGCGAGGTCGTAGTGCTTCTCGGGCATAGGCGCGGAGTCCGCAACGACCTTCCACAGCAGCTTGTCCGCATGAACCCTTCCCGACTTCCTCATGCGAATGAGGTTCTTTGCCAGATAGCCCGCATTCTTGAGGAGCGAGCAGCGCACGAGGCAGGACCTGAGCACGGTCTTGAGCAGGCACCTGCGACCCTTGGAGGAGAGGACGTCGATGGGGTGGAACGTATGGTTGACCAACCGGACGTAGGGCGGGAGGCGGTCGATCAGCTCACCCTGCCCCAGCATCACATAGAGGTCGATGTCGTAGGCGGCCGGGTCAATGCATCGCAGCAGACGGAGCAAGGCGACTTCCGCCCCACCCATCCCCAGCGTGTTGATCACGAACAGCAGTCGCTTCTTCTTCACGGGGTGCTCTTCCCACTAACCCCTCTGTCTTCCTACGGGACACTTTCAGTTTAGTCCATGGTCCTCCAAGCGATTGTTTGTGGTTTGAGCGATTAGCCGACTCGTAGGTGACTGAGCCCGAAAACCGTCAGGGCACCGTCCTCGCACCCTTGGTTTGCCAATGGAAGTTCGTTTCCCGCCTCATCCTTGAGCACGACCGCGACCGAATACCCGTCTGCCCCCTCGTCGAGGGGGAGCGTGGCGGAATAGGTTTGGGAGCCCCCGGAAGGCACCTCCCGCAGGTTCGCGGCGAGCGCGATGTCCCGGCTCCCGTCTCCCCCGGAGAGGCGCAGCCAGGCAGAGATGCTCGAGGATGCCCGGGAAAACCCCGTGTTCTTGATGGTCACACTCACGGTCGTCCAGTCCGAGAGAAACGATTGCCTAACGTTCGCGGCACTGACCATGAACCGCGCGCCAAGGTGAGCCTTCACATACTGTGCCACCGTGGTTCCGTCATACTGCGCCGCAGCCCAGGCATCCCATACGTTCCGGTCATAGTCCTCGTTGAGGTACGAGACGTGGAGCTGCCTCAGGTGTTCCATCTGGTTCACAACGCCCGAGTCGGTCTCTTCCGTCGAGACCACCTCGCCACCATAGGGTAGCTGCCCCGAGACCACTCTCTCCAGGCTCAGGCCCCCGTCTTCCTGATCGGCGTCGAACGTTCCAAGGTCGGTAGCGCTTCCCAGAAGCCCATCGTTGAAGAGGGAGAGACGCCCCTTCAGCGATGGGTCGTTGCGCACGATCGACTGATACTGCCCCGCGGTACGAACGGCAAGCGGGATGCTTGGGTCGAGGCAGCCACCCAGCGTGTCTGCCAGTCGGAGCATCGACGCCTCGCCGGAGAAGTGTCCGCCGTGCATCTCTCCCCAGTCCCCGCAGAACAGGCCCTGCACTACCACGACCTTGTCCGCATAGGAGTTGACCACGTCGGCGACCTGGCGCATGTGCGTCTGCACCGTCGAGATGTCGGACGGCTCGTGCAGCGCTGCCTGCCCATCCCAGTCGTAGCAGAACCGCAGGATGAGCCTGCGCCCCCCGGAGGAGGCGGCGTCGAGGAGGCTGTGGAGGTTCACGAGCGCGGTGTGGGGCAGCGCAACGTCACGGTAGGCGCTGAGGTTGACCTCGAGCATCACCAGCTGCTCCCCGTCGTACGTATCGTGGTTCGCCTCGTCGATGCGCACTGCGTGAATCTTGTACGTCCCCTGACCGGGGTAGCTCACGCATTGGGTGCCCTCGCAGAGCGGCAACGCCTCGACCTTCCACCACGTCTTCCAGAACCACGTCAGCATGAGCGCTCCAATCGCCGCGACGAATGCCAGGGCGACCCAGGGTCTCCCCCTCATGAGAGCTCGCCCAGGTAGTCAAGGTAATCGATACCCAGGTCGTCCAGACGGTACGTGTTCTGGTGGAGCCGGAAGCAGATAAAGTCGTCCGTCTCGTAGCAGACCGTCATGTCATAGGGATAGAGCTGCTGCATCCGGCGTGCCCAGTAGTAGAGCTTTGACATGACAATGACGCGATTGCGAAATCGGTAGGCACTCTGGCCGGAGATGTCTGGCAGCGGCTCCCCCGCCGCCTCCTTGGAGACCTTCGCGTATTGCCCGTCAAGCTGGCTATAGTAGTAGTTGGCCCTCTTCTCGACGAAGAAGTACACGTCGTCTGTGGGGATGGCGAAGTAGGAGGACTCCCCCGCGTCAATCTTCTTCAGGAGGTCCCCAATCTCGTAGTGCCACCCACGGTACCTGTACATCTCCGTCTCGATGTTGGCCGAGACGATGGTCCAGTGAAATGGCTTCTCGCTCTTGAGGATATCTGAGGCAACGATGATGTTGCCGTTGGGCATGATCTGGGTCAGCCGTTGAAGCTCGTCGCTCTTGTCGACCTTGGTGTAGCCCGTCTGAATCTGCGCGGCGATCATCAGGCACGAGAATGCCAGGCAGAGCCCGGAGCGCAGCGTTCCCCTGCGGTCGAAGGCGAGAATACCCACGACAGCGTCCACGCAGAGCGGGATGGCAAGGAGAAACGAATAGACCAGGAAGTACGTGGTTCTCACCTCATCCATGAGGCGGGGGAGGCCGAGGGAGTTTGCCTGCCGCAGCAGGAGAAGGAAGATGACGCCAAGCGACGAGGCAACCAAGGTCGCTCCGTACTGGTAGTCATGAATGCATTGGTGCGCGATCCCCAAGAGGATGAGGACGCCAAGAGAAGCGAGAAGGGCGTCTGCCAGCTGGCCGGGATCCTCGGCAAACGTGACGGTTATCCCGCTTCTCAAGGCGGCGTAGAGCTTTCGCACCTTGCCTTCAAGGCCCTGGAGGGTGGTGGGAGATGGCTCCTCCGCCTCGGGCGCTCTGCCGGCCGCGACGGAGGCAACCGAACCAGAATCGGCCCGTGCGCCGTCTGTCCCCCCTCGCGAGGAGGCGCTCGCCACGCTGGTGGAGTCCTCCTGAACCTTCATGGATTCCTGGGTCTGGGTGCTGGCGTCGTTGTTGATGACATCAAGGCCCCAGCGCAGCGAGTTCTGCAGCGGGGTGCCGAGTGCGAAGCAGATGAGCATGGGGTAAAGGGCCAAGGAAAGCGAGAGCGCCACCGTCCTCACGACCGAGAGGAAATAGCCCTTTCGCACGAACCGACCCATGAAGCCGACGACGACTGCAAGGCACATCAGTCCGGCGGCTATGGCATCGTAGAAGTGCACCGCCAGCAGCGTGCCGAAGGCAAGGGCAAAAAAGGCGAGACACCACTGCGACTCCCGCCATCCCAGGACCCATCCCCTCGGGCCGTGCGCCTGCCTGAGCGTGGGCGCGAGCCTCCCTCCCTGAACCTCCTCATGCCGCCAGTAGAAGAACCTGACCGCATAGTAGAGGCAGGGATAGACGAAGAGCATGCCGAACTCCTCGGGAAGGGATGCAAAATAGCGTTGGTCGAAGGCAAGCTCAAACGCCCCGGTCAGCACCATGCAGATGATGGGGCCCGCATAGGCGAACCTGCTCTTGCAGAGGCAACGAGCTACGACGAACGGCATGAGAAAGATGTAGAAGTCCTGCACGAAGTAGAAAAGGCGCAGGATGAGGTACGCGGGGATGCCGAACACGGCAGACAGGTAATAGATGACGACGTGGTACCCCATGGGGTAGATGCCCCCCGAGAACAGGTTGTTCTCGAACAGCTGGTTTATCCAGGCTAGGTGAACGGGCACGTCCGAGGCCATGTAGCCAAGGCAGTGCATGACCATGTGACCGAACACGTAATAGCAGGAGGCGACGTAGGCGAGAATGAACGCCCAGTCGATGAGGTTGTGCCTCACCTGGCCCCAGGCCCATCTCCCCAAAGACCCGAGCGCCCGCCCCAGGGCGTCACGCATGTCGTGGAGTACCATGCGCAGCTGCAGCGTGCCGTGCGCCAGCCGAATCAGCCCGTCAAAGGCCGTCCCGAGCCATCGCTTCCAGTCAATCTCATACACATACGTGCGAATTGACAGGACAACCGCCGCGGTGAGCGCAATCAAGGTGATGCGGTTTGAGATGTGCAGGAGCTCCAGCACGTACCCAATGTTGATGATGGCGCAGTTTCCCGCGGTGAAGGCCATGAGAAACTGCTGGGAGAGCGAGAACCTTCTGAGCACGCGGCCTGCCGCAAGGTACGGCAGGAGCACTACACAGGCCGAGTACAGCACCAAAACGCCAGTCGCCTGCAAGAGCGAGAGCCAGCCGATATCCAAACGCTTGACTCCTTCCCGTCACGCAAAGAAGCGAATCATCTGCAGCGTCTCGTGATCGACCGCAATGTCCGACTGCTTCAGGGCCCCGAGCATGGAGAGGAACTCCTCGCGCTTGCCCGTCTCATAGTAATAGCGCAGCTGCAGCTTGTAGGTGGGCAGCACATCGGGAAACTGCTTGGCTGCCATCTGGCACCACTTCCAGCAGCCCGGGTAGTCGCTGACCTCCAATAGCCTTGATCCGATCTGATACACCTCGTCGGAACGAATCGCGTCCATCTCTTCGAGGAGTCCCGCGACACCATCTTGGAGTTCCACGAACGCCTGCTCCTCCCTTGGGCTCACCACGTGCTGCGAGGTCATGTGATTGAGCTCGTCAAACAGGTCTCGCACCTCCTGGATGAAGGCAAGACGCTCCTCGGGTGTCCTGTTCTCCCGCTTGCGGTCCTCTCTGACCTTGAGGGCCTTCTGGTTGGTGTTGTCTCGAAACTTGTCGAGCGTTTCCTGAAGCACGGACGCGGAGTAGTGCGCCACCTCGCTGTCATCGCTCGAGAGCCCCCTCGCGATGACCGAGAGCGCATTCTCCTCGTTTTGCCGAACGATACTCATCATGAGCTGTCGGGTCGACTTCTTATCCGAGACTGACATCGCATCGTTGAGGGGGACCATGTTCCTCTCCCTCTCCACATCCGCGCCGTTATAGCTCATCACGCGTTCCTTGGAGAAGACGACGTCCTCAAGATCGACCTTTCGATGGAAGAAGGCATGAAAGCATATCCACCCAAACAGGAAGAACAGTGGCCCGAAAACCGGGCAGACAAGCATGACAATCGCGCGGAACAGGCCACTCCTGGACGCCTTCTTCTTGCGCAGGAGGTTAACCAGCAGATACGCCACGACGACGATCGCGTTCGCGAGCAGTATCAGCAGAAAGACTGCTACCTCGTGGTTCATGACTCGTCACTCGCCTCCGTCGCAATGAACCCCTCGCTCCGGAAGCGTTCGAGCACCATCTGGTTGTTCTTGTTCGTCGTGTTGGTCAGAATCGCGTACACCTTGCCGTCCACGACACCCACGTAGTCGGTCGACCTCAGAAGCCCCGTCGCCGCCGACGCAGTCTTGGTTGCCTTGGCATGTCGCCTTGGCCTGTCAATCTGGATTACGTCCATCGTCACGAGATTGTGCTCTGCCGCGTTCTTATATGCCGCAAGGGTCCGCTGGAAGGCTTCTTTCTTAAGGACCGAGGTGCCGGGAATGTAATACTGGCTTCGTTGTAGCTCGATGAGGCGGTTGGCGCGCAGGACGGCGTTCTGGATAAGTGCAGACACCACCGCAAGCTGGTTTGACTCTGCCAGCGTGAGACGGCTCCAAGGAATTCCCCACACGCAGACGAGGGCACGCATTTGGTCCTCCTCGTAAAGGGCGCTTGCCATGAGGGGAAGGCCCGCCTCCAAGCCGCGGTTGACGAAGACGTTGTGGTCGGCGAGCGTCGCGTACATCTCCCTCTTCCTGGAGTAGTCAAACGAGTTGCCCAGTGACCGCGCCGTGTCGCTGGTCGAGGCGATGAGGCGAGCCCACTTGTCGTTGGAGACCAGGTAGATGGCAACATCATTCACGCGAAGAACCTGTTCCACGATCCCTGCAGCCCTGAACAGCACATCGATGCCCTCGGCGCGGTCAAGCGACCGGGTGATTCCGTAAATCTCGCCGATACTGCCAACCTCGCTCACGACCTGGTCCTCCAGCGAGTCCTTCACGCGCACGTTGGTCCCGTTGATCGCTCGGATGTCGTCAATCTGGACCTGCATGTACTCGTGGTCCTCGTCTGCCTCCTCGTCACGCTTGGTCAACTGGTCCTTCACGTAACCGGATGCCAGGCCAAAGGCGAAGACCATGGCGATCCAGAGGTAGTCGGCATAACCCATCAGGCTGGCAAAGCCAGCCTGATGGAAGTTGCCGACCAGCACCGCCGCCGAGGCAAGGACCGAGGCGAACACCGCCTGCTGCTGCCCGTAGCGCAGGGCGAAGAACAGGACGTAGAGGAAGTAGAGGTCGATGTACTTGAGGTACTCCGTGCCACCGAACGTCTGGCGCAGCCAGGTGACCAGCAGGAACACGGCCACGCTCTCGACAAACGGAAGCGCCGCCCTGAGCAGGGTGAGGAGCTTGTTCTCCCCCTCCCTCCTCGCAGGCTCGCCTTGGTAGCGCTCCGGGTGCTGGGACATGGTGTGGACGATGGTGTCGATGCCATCCTCCAGGGGCACCAGGCGATTGATTCCAAACTCCCCCTCAAAGCGGTCGTTGCCCAACAGAACCTCTGACGCCTGGGCGCCCTCCCCTTGGGGGGCAACGTCCTGGATGCCGTAGCGCTCGCAGGACTTGCACACCAGCGCGGCAACCTCCTCCTCCGGCGTGCGAGCCATGGAGCCAATCTGGTACAGGCTCTGCCTCAAGGCACCCTCTCGGGATACGAGGTTCAGGAGAAAGTACAGGGCATCCGCCTGATAGAGCCCCGTGAGCGTCGTGTCCTCATGAAACGTGACCCTCTTCTCGTTAAGGGCGGAGAGGCACATCCGCTCAATGGGACCACGAACCTCGCAGAGGGAGGAGGGGACGTGATACAGCCCGTTCAGGCGCACGACCGCGGCATCCAGGTTCCTGCAATGGTGGAAGCCCGCGGTCATGAGCTCACCAAGGCCAACCGTCATGCCCTTGTCGTCTCTCGCGTCGGGCCGAACGTCCTCCCCCACGGTCTCGGTATGCGCGTCAAGGAGGACGCATTCCGACGAGAGGTAGAGGAAGCGCCCCCTCTTCTGCCGCGCGAAGGCCATGAGGAGGTTGGTCAGCCCTCCCAGGTAGGCGGATGCGTCGCCCTCGTCCTCCCACGTGTAGTGCGCATCAAAGGCACCCATGTAGATGACGACGTCCGGGTCGACGCTGGCAAAGACCTCGTGCATGTTGGGCTCATCGTAGGGAAAGTCGTACCGAACGAATGTCTCCTCGTACCAATCGCCCTTGCGCCGGGCGCCTGTGAGAAGGTAGACCTGATGGCCGTTTTTCTTGAGGTCAGCAATCAGCCGATTAATCAGATCGCATGTGCCACCCGCTACGAGAACTCTCATTTGACACCTGAATTCATGTACTCGCCGAGGGAGTGGACGAAGTCGCGGACATCGCCACGGACCACCGTCTGGTCCACGCCCCCATCCTCGCTGAGTCTTGCGGTCATCTCTCCCTCGTCCATGCCCTTGAGAAAGAGGTCCGCCATCTTTGCCCCGGATTCGTTCAGGACTAGCGGGGCGTGGTAGGGATGCCCGTTTTGGGCAACGTCGATAAGCCAGTACCGCCCAGCTGCCTTCCGCACGACATAACCTTCTCTCATCGGTCTGACCCCCGCTCAAACAGGTGCATCTTGGCGGAGACCTCGCTACGCTCCCTGGTCTCAGCGAGTACGTTGCCCAGCGTGGTGTGTCTCACCTTGCGGTTATTGTAGAAAAACTTAAAGAGCGTGCTCAGCCACAGGGCTGGCCAGAGCGGGACGACCCTGCTTGCCTCGGGATAGTTCAGGCGCATCTGGTGATGAAACTCACGGGCGTAGTCAGCGAGCCCCGTCCCTCGCAGCGCGACCATGCGTGCGTTGCTCGACTTCCCGTGGGCCCCCGAGCAGAGGATGTCCTGCATGAGCAGGGCGCAGTCCTCGTCGCACACGGTCTGCTCCCCCCGCATGCCCAGATAGGCAACGCAGGTTGACGAGAGGTATTCGGAGAACTCGAGGATGCCGCACTCGCGGCACATCTCGCGATACGCGCGCCTCTCCTCCTCGGGAATGCCGCGATCCCAGAAGATGACCCAGTCTGCCAGGATCTTGAGGCCAAACCCCGAGCGCAGATAGTGCTGGAGCGCATGCAGGACCAGACAGAACGCCTGGTCGGCAGGAGACGCGCAGGGCCAGTCCATGCCTAGGAACGAGAAGCTCTCCATGCGTCCCGCGAAGCCCGACGTTATCGAGCGGATGGCATCGTTTATCCTGGCGTCGTCAAATGCCTCGACCAGGCTGGTGTGCAGTTCCACCTGCAACCCATCCAGGGAGAGGGCAACGTGATGGTGGGCATTCTGCTCGCCCAGCACGACAAAGCCAGCGTCCTCCAGCACCCTGAGGGCTTCGTCCAGCCGGCTTGAGTCACAAAGGAGCAGGTCAACGTCAGACGAGGGGCGCAGCTCCGGCGTGGGGTACCATCTCGCGACCGAGACACCCTTGAGGACGAGGACCTGCATGCCGGCGCCCTTGAGCGTGCGGATCGCATACTTGCCCAAGAAGAGGAGCCTGTAGAAGAGATGGACGTTCATCTCCGCCGCCCTCTGCACGCGGTCGGCATGGCAGACCGGATAGAGCAGCGGGAGCACCTCGTGCCACTCCGCCTCGTCCAGCACCGCATCGCCAAGCGACGTGGGCGATAGGCCTGGCCGTGGTCGAAGGCTCTGACGCAGGGCTGCGAGCAGACGCACGTTTGCCTCCCCCATCCTTGCAGGATCAGTCCTACTCACGGGGCACCCTCCAGTAGGAGTCTGGTTTATGGCCGTATCCCCTCCTCAAGATGCTCCCCCTGCAGAAGATGTGCGTGTCAAGGTTTCTCTCGATCCACTGCAGGCGCAGGTAACCCACGGTAAAGCCGGCGGCCGCCCCAAGAACCAGGCCCAACCCATGAAGGATCTGCGGGAGATGCATGGACCAGAGCGCGCCGAGGAGCGTGACGAGGGCGAAAACTAGCGACATGAGGACGGCGCCCTTTGTGTCGTTGAAGTAGTACAGGTACAGCATCTCGGCATACATGACAAACAGGATGAAGTAGCCCCCCGCCAGCGCGGGGTAGACTCGAAGCAGCTCCCCGTCGAGGAACACGTGCGGCATGACGAGGCTGACCACAAAGTAGACGGCTACGGTGATGATGAACTGGATCCTAACCAGGTCCATGAGCTGTGCCCTCAGCTGGAGGAACATCATCCTCTTTGCGTTCTCTATGTCGTGACGCCTGCCACCGATGACCGCCTCGGAGTAAGCCTTGTAGCGCTCGTGAAAATGCATCTCGACCTCGCTGATGAAGATCACGGTGGCGGAGATGTTCGTAAACATGGCAAGGCAGGTCGCCATGTCGTAGGTCATGTTGGTGACGAAGGACCCCACCAAAACCAGGTGGTCGGGAGCCGTCCAGAACACAAAGTTATGCACGAACAGTCCGAGGGTATACAGGAAGTTCGCGATGACCAACGACGGATACTGGCGCATGTAGGCGAGCACGCCGCGGTAGTTTCCGCTCGACTCCCTAAAGTACGAGTTGATCAGGCCGACCTCGAGACTCGCAATCATCAGAAACCCGATGGCCATGGAGAGGAGCAGCGCGTAGGAGGCATCGAAGCCGAGGACGTGATGGAGCACGAACGACAGCAAGACCGCCACCGCCATGCCGATTGCGAAGAACAGCGAGATGCGCCGGTAGCCCTTGGTGATGGACAGGTAGAGCATGGAGTAGAACACGAGGAGAAGCCCCATGAAGCCTGCATATCCCGTGAACACGTAGTAGAGGGGGACCCCACCCACCACGTATTCGTGAACGCAGAACGGGATGCCCAAGAGGCAGCCCAGAACAACGTTCAGGAGCAGACCGAGAAAGTAGCAAGGGCGGATGTCCTCGTACCTCTCCTCAAAGATCGTGTCGGAGAGGTAGCGGGACAGGACCGCGTTGAAGGGAGAGGCGCAGAGCAGCGAGAAGATGAACATGTACAGGATCGTGTCGGCAAACAGCTCTCGCGAGGCGTACGACACGGTCTCGAAGTGCAGGATCATCTGCGAGATGATGATGGCACCGATGACGGCGAACATGGGGGCCACGGTCGAGATGGTGCTGTAGGCAAATCCGTAGAGGTCCGTTCCCAGGGTGTTCTTCTTGAAGATTCGGTTGAGCGAGATTCCTATGCCGGCCATCTATCTTGCCTCCCCCTGCTCAAAGGCGTCGTAGAGGCCCCGATAGGTCTCCTTCATCTGGTCGAGCCGATAGAAGCGCTTGGCTCTCTCGTAGCCGTTGGCGGCCATGTCATGGCGCATCTGGGGATGCTCGGCGAGGGTGACCATCGCGTCCGCGATCTCGTCCACGCCCATCACATGGCACAGTATCCCGGCAGGCCCTATTCCGTCGTCGTTGCCGTACAGGAGCTCTCGGCAGCAGCCCACGTCGGTGGCGATCACCGGCCTCTTGGCGGAGAAGCTCTCGAGCACCGTCAGGGGCTGGCCCTCCGAGATGCTGGTCAAAATGGTGAAGTCCATACGTCCCAGGTACCGTGTCACGTCAACGCGGCCCGTGAACACAACCTCGTCCTCGAGACCCATCGAGCGAACCATCTCGAAGCACTCGTCCGCGTATTTCCTCTCCTCCTCGTAGGGTCCCATAATCCATAGTCTCAGGTTCAGAACCTGCTTCCGGGCAAACGAGAAGGCAGCTATGAGCGTCTTGACGTCCTTGATCGGGGCAACCCTGATGACGGCTCCAACGTTGACGAATTGGCGGTCCTCCTCAGTCTTCTGGGGGATGTCCTCAAAGTGCGACATGTCCACCCCGTTGGGAGTGACGATGGCTTTCTCCTCCGGGCAGCCAAGCTCAATCTGAAGACGATGGGCACCCTGGTAGAGGGACGTGACCACGTCGGCGCGGTCATAGGCGAGCTGGGACATCTTGTAGAACTGCTCGATCCAGATGTTCTTGTACACGCCCTGCACCCAGGATGCCTTGATCAGCTCCTCCTCGCGCTCCCTGGTATAGATGCCATGCTCCGAAACCAGAAGCCCACAGTGGTACTTTCGCTGCGCCATCGCCCCGAGCACCCCGGCGTAGCCGGTTGCCACGCAGTGGTAGAGGTCTGCCTGGGGAACCTCGCTCTTGAGGGCAAGGAACAGGGGCAGGTACATCGAGCGCATGGTCCAGAGGAAGTCGGAGAAGACGATCTCGGGATAGTTCTCGTCGTAGTAGTCGACGACGCAACGAAGGAAGAACTCTCCCATGAGCAGGTCGTTAATCGAAAGGTCCTTATGCTGGAAGATGTCAAAGACGGTGTCCCAGTCAACGTCCTCGTTGAAGATGAGCGACCTCAGCGCGGCTCGCTCCCCCTTTGAGAGGCGGGGCTTCCCCCTCCGCTTTTTTGAGTACCAATCGAGGTCGTTGAGGTACACCTCATAGACGCCGCTTACGTTGTCTGGAAGGTCGTAGACAAACCGGTGGCGGTAGGAGCGGTCGGCAACGATCGCAAGGATGACGAACTCGTGCTGGGGAAAGGCCTTGATCATGCTGTGAATCCAGCTGGAGACGCCGCCCACCACGTAGGGGTAGCAGCCCTCCGCCACCATGCAGATTCTCATTGCGCCTCCTCCCGCCATTTGAAGGACATGCTCGAGCCTTCCATCCTCAACAGCCACGCATCCTTCTCTATCTGCGTGACCGACCCACCCGTGACGCCCACCGGCTTGCTGCCGTGCGTGCGCAACAGGTAGTAGGAGGGGTCGGACACCCCACTGGCAAGACAGACGGACCCGTCCTTCTCCTCCACCCCCAGGTCGATGTGCAGGAAGGTGCGAATTCTCGCATCTGCCTCCGACGCGCTGACGCGCGAGAACGATGAGAAGGGCTTCCAGTAGGTTGCGTAGTTTGCCGAGACGCGACGGAAGTAGTTCTGCCACTCGTCGTCCGTGGTCTTAGGCCAGAGCGGCTTGTGACCGTCGAGCATCGCCCCGGCATAGGCAAGCATCGTCTCGCTGCCCTTGAGCGCGAGGTCGGCGCTATAGGTGAACTCCGAGGGAACCGAGGTGACCCGCTGTCCCGTGACGTCATCGCTTACGTATGAGACGACGTCCTCCCCCGATGCCTGGGGAAGGACCCTCGTTCGAACGCTCTGGGGCAGCGGCGAGGAGTCCGGCGCGTATGCCGTCAGGAAGTCGTGATGCACGCTAGACGTGCCCTGCCTGAAGGAGATGCCCATCTCGCCGCTCGTCTCCCCCAACTCACGCAGGGAATCCCGATAGAGCTGCGAGCTATCGTCCCCAGACCAGAGGTCGGTCATGACGGTATCGGTGTCCGCCATCAGAGTGGAGAGTGACGGATACATGATCTTCTGCTGAACGCCCGTCTGGGAGCGACCGTAGACCTCGCTCATCCTCCTCTCGTTGCCATCCTCCGATCCGGGGAAGTCCAGAACGGAGAACACCTGCGCGTTGACGACGGGTTGAACCACGTAGTCGCTGCCCGCATACTGCATGGCCGACAGGATGCCCATGCCCGCAAGGTCATCCTGCATGAAGTCCCCGTTGACGGCGAACACGTTGCCCTTGCGCAGCCCGCAGCGCCAGATCACCGCCGGAAGGTACTGGTTCTGGTCCTCGTCATCGAAGTTCTCCCCCATCATGCCGACCATGTAGGTCTCGCAGCCGTCCAGCGTGACATACCAGGGGATGGAGAGGCTCAGGTCCTGCAGCCTCTCCTCCCGAGCCGTTGTCCCATAGATGGTCTCGCCACCCAGGAGAAAGCCGGAGAACAGGTGATAGCCTTCGATCCTGACGCTGTTGTCACGCACCTCGCGCACTCCCAGGAGGCCGGAGAGCCTCCACTGGGACTCGACGAACGAGGCGGGGGGAAGGTCCATGAACACGATGGTGTTTCCCCTGTCGGCAAGGCTGCAAAGGGCGTCTACCCCGTTCTCGGACAGCCCCGATCCCTGCACGAGCACCATGGCAGCGATGCTCTTTCCCTGCAGGTCCTCTGCGCGCAGCGCACTCACGAGGTGCCTGCGACCAAGGCGGCACCACTCCTCGGCAGTGCGCTCCAGGACCTGGGACCTACCCACGAACACCACGTCCCGCTCCGAGAGCTCCGCGATGTCGTCGACCTCGCGTACATCAAAATCGCTACCGGCAGAGCCAGGGCCCTTGGGGGGCACCCTCTCGCCCGAGCTCACCTGAAGGTCATGGGCTTCGGTCGTTCCCAAAAAGAGCACTAACACGGTGGCAAACATCGAGGACATGGTCAGGAACATCCTGCGCGTGATCATCGCCATCACGCCACCTTCCTGTCATCTGCCAACGGTGCCTCCGTCCATCCGCCTGCCGTAATCCGTCTCTGCCCAATGTCAGGCAAAAACGGATGCTCGACATTCAACGTCTCTTCACATATCTATCGTAAGACTTACCACTTCCCAAGGGTCGTTCAAACACGTGCGTCTCGTACAAACGAGACCGAATCGGGAACGGAAGCAAAATTCCAACGCCTGAATACACGTCAAAGCGGGCGATGCTCCACCACCAAGCAACCTCGGATACATGCCGTCCCGTGGCTTCCCAAGGTTGCGGCGGACCCGGTTGCGCCGCGACGGGTACGGCAGGCGCTTCCGGAGACGGGCCGAGGCTGCATTGACCCGCAGCCACTTCCACCCCGGAGCTTGGGTTCTATTGACTATATTGTTACGGAGAGACGAACTGCCAACAGAACCCAAGGCTTCTTTGGGGGCCTGTCGATGTACCAAGTAGATGACTTCAACGAGATTCCGCTTCCCTACGCCGTCTTCGAAATCATTTTGAGCGACGACGGAAGTCGCGTATTGAATTCACGTTATGCCTTCGTCAATGCCAGGTACTGCCAGATGGCAGGCATGCGGCGCGCTGATATCTTGGGCAAGACGTACAAGGAGGTCTATCCCGACGCCGACAACCACTGGTTCAGCTACTGCTATCAGGCGGGGGTGAGGCGAGAGACCGTCCACGGCCGCACCTTCGAGCCCGTCATTCAGCATTGGCTGGAATTCACCGTCGCCCCCGTCTCGAAGCCTGGCTACGTTGCCTTCACGTTCAGGGAGATTGACCGAGAGCAGGAGCTCCTAAAAACCGAGAAGAGAGACCACCAGACGGGTCAGCTCATCCTTCGCATGTCAAGGATCCTCAGCAGCGAGATGAGCTACGAGGACAGCATGAACCGCGTCCTCAAGGAGCTCTCGAAGGTCATGCATCCCGACCGCATCTACATCCTCGAAACCGATCGCATCACCTTCACCAACACCTTCGAATGGTGCGCCCCTGGCGTCTCTTCGGAAATCGACACCCTCCAAGACCTGGGATACGAGGAGTTCCTCAAAGACTGGGAGTCCTTTACCAACAACGGCACCACGGTCATCATGCCCGACATCAGGGTTCTGTGGGAGAGGAACCCAAAGTGTTACGAGATCCTCAGGCGGCAGGGAATCGAGCGCCTCATCGCAGCCCCCTTCTTCCAGAGCAGCCAGCTCATTGGCTACCTCTGCGTAGACAACTATGAGGAAAACGACGCCATCAACACCCAGAGACTCCTCGAGATGGTCTCGTTCTTCATTGGCGCAAAGGTCCTCAACCAGCGGCTTCTGGTGAAGCTAGACCATCTGAGCCGCTACGACATGCTGACGGGGGCAAAGAACAGGAACGCCCGCATAGAGTTCTGCGAGAGGGGCAAGGCGAGCGGCGAGAGCATCGGAGTGATCTACGCCGACGTGGATGGTCTTAAGCAGATTAACGACAGACGGGGGCACGGCGCAGGAGATGACGTCATCTGCCACGTGGCGAGGACAATGACAGAGGTCCTCGGCCAGACCCATGTGTATCGCGAGGGCGGGGACGAATTCGTCGCGCTTCTCCCCGGCATCGAACGCGAGGAGTTTATGGCGCTGACGAGGCGGCTTAAAGGTCGTTTTGCCGAACAGCGCGACTACGTCATTGCCACCGGATGCGCCTGGGATGCCGACGGAGTCAACATCCAGGCGGTCATTCAGCTTGCGGACCAGCGAATGTACGAGTGCAAGAGACGCTATTACGCCCATCACGACCGCCGACGGAACTAGGGGACCTGGCCCTGCCGGCGGTCGCGCCTGGCCTCGTCAATCGAGACAGACGAAGCGGTTTTTCCCCCGCTTTTTTGCAGCATACAAGGCACGGTCGCACCGGGCGATCATCTCTAGGTAGTCGTCAACGTGCGTGGTGTAGCCCAGCGAGACGGTGAGGGAGGCCTCGTCTCCGTTTGAGAGGGAGATCCTCCTTCCCCCCACCTCATCAAGAAGCCGCTGGCATTTCTCGTCCAGCGCCTTGGTGTTGGTGCGAACCAAGCCGACGAACTCCTCTCCCCCATACCGATAGAACGTGACACCCTCTCGCTTCCCATACTCCCCGAGCATTGCCCCGAGCGCGCACAGGCACTCGTCGCCAGCCTCAAAGCCAAGTGATTCGTTGAGGCCCTTGAAGTCGTCGACGTCAATCATCATGGCGGCAAACACACGCTCCTTTTCCCCTCGCCTCATGCGACGGAAGGAGTCGGTAAGGTCGAGACGGCTGCCAAGGCCCGTAAGAAGGTCGTAGCGCCTATCGAGGTCTGCCCGTCCAAGCGGCTCCGATGCATCGTCGGCACTGAAGGGCAGCTGGTCGTTTCCCCCATCCGCTAGCCCCTTCTCGCGCTCGATCTCTTTGATCCGCTCCCTCTCTTGCGAGATGTCGACGCCATAGATGATGCTCTCGACGTTGCCGGTGCTGGGATTGTCAATCAGGTGAGCCGTGATGCGCGACCAGCGAATCGAGCGGTCGTCGTAGTAGGACTCCGTCTCGAGGACGACCTCTCGCCTGCCGTCTGCATATGCCTGAAGCTGGGCGTCCCGACAGAAGGTATCGAAGAACCGTTCTTCGCCCTTCTCGTCTGGAACGAAGGAGCCGATGCGACGGATGAGCGAATCCACGTCCTCTAGATTCTGCATGTCACGGGCGTTCTGCGCATTGCCGCCCGAGCTGATCCAGACGTCTGCCGTAAGATCCACGTGGAAGACCCCCTGACCGTCAGGGATGGTCTCCAGGATGGAGCGAATCTGGTCGGTGTAGCGCTGCTGCGCAAGCTTCGTGCCCGTTATATCGTGGCCATACTCGATGAAGACCCTCCTACCATGCAGGTTCGCATATCGAGCCTTGAGGGCGAAGACGTGGGACCCATCGTCCACCTCGAGCTCCCTCTCGTCCTCGTCGCCCATGAGCTTCATGGGGCAATGCCCACACGGGGCATCAAACCCCAGCATGTACCGGTAGCACTTTTCCCCTTCGTAGGGTCGCTCGGGATGGCCGGAGATATTTCTTGTCATGGCGTTGGCATACACCATGCTGTAGTCCTCAGGGTGGCACACCTGAATAAACAAGCCGGAGTGGTCGACGAGGTCAAGCATGTCCCTCAGGTCGAACGGCTGGCTATCGCGAGGGGTAAGCACCACGGCATCGCTCTGCGTGCCTATCTGGGCCTTGGACAGGTAGGCGCAGAAGTCCCCCTCGGAAAGGGGGCGCGAGAAGTAGAACCCCTGGATGTAGTCACAGCCGCATCCCTTGAGGAACTCCAACTGACTTGCGCCCTCGACGCCCTCGGCAATGACCCTCAGCCCGATGCCGTGGCACATGTCTATCGTTGATTTGATGACGGTCCTGACCGTAGGCTCGGCATCGATCTGGTCGATGAACGACTTGTCGATCTTCACAACGTCAAACGAATAGTCGCCAACCATTCCCAGCGAGGAGAACCCGCTGCCGAAGTCGTCGAGCAAGACCTTTGCCCCGCCCAGGCGAACCTGCTGGAGCAGGTACCTGCAGTTCTCCTTGAGGAGGGCGACGGCCGTCTCCGTCACCTCGTAGTTGATGCTATCTGTGGGCAGTGAGCTCTCCTGTGCCAGGTTCAACACATGGCTTATGAACGAGTCATCATAGAAGTCCTGCCGAGAGAGGTTGACCGAGATGGGAACGAAGGGCATCCCCCCCGTTTGCAAGGACTGCTGAAACGTGTACACCTGCTGGAGCACATAGTAGTCGAGCTGCGTGATGAACCCATTCGTCTCCAACGCCGGAATGAAGCGATTTGGCCCTATGAGGCCACGCGTGGGGTGTATCCAGCGCACCAGCGCCTCGGCACCGATGATCTTCCCCGAGGCGGCCTCGACGACCGGCTGATAGTAGACCTTGAAGTCCTTGTTGGTGATGCTATCCGAGAAGCTGGTGAGTATCTCCGCCTGGTCGATGTACCTCTCGCGCATGCTCGCATCGAACACCACGACGTTACCGTGGTCCTCCCTGCCGGCGAGCTGCTCTGCCATGATGGTCCACTCGATCATGCGAGAGGTGGACGCCTGGCTATCCTCCAGATAGTAGATGCCACAACGCAGATGCAGGTGCACGTTATGGTTATCCTTCGCCCATTCGAGGTTGAGCAGGGGCTCAAGCTGGTCCCTGTCGATGCGACCCCTCCGCACGAGAAACAGGAACCAGTCAGACTCGATGCGTGCGGAGACGATTGGCTTGAGATAGCTGTCCTTCAGGGTCTCGAAGACAAACTTGAGCACGGAGTCGCCATCCTCGACTCCAAAGGTGTCGTTGATCGCCTTGAAGTTGCGGATGTCGAACAAGATCATGGCGTAGTCGGTCATGTTGGACCTGGAGAGCACGCGCTCGCTCTGGTGGATGAAGCCCTTGCGCGTGCACCCGCCCGTGAGGCTGTCGAAGTACTCCTGCTCCAGGAGCTTCTTCAGCTCGTTTTTATCTCGGGGGAGCCTCGCCGCAATCGTTGCGCTCTCCCCAACGGTGCTCAGAACCAAGGCGTGACCAAGACCCCCGCTTGGGAGGTTGACCTCCACGGCATCTACCGTCTCGCCAATCCCTCGGATGGGGTCAATGTAGGTCTGTGGTCCTTGCACGTGGTTTGCCACGGGGCAGACGGCACAGGGTTCCTCCTGGTTCATGAGGCATTTGTAGCACTTCTCGCCAACCTTGAGCGATGGGTATAGCTCTTGGATGGTCTGGTTGACAGCGATGACGTTGTAATCCTCATCGATGAGGTAAAGGCCCGATGACTTGCCTTCCATATTCCGAATGTCTCCTGACGACGCGCCGGCGTTGATTGCCGCCGCATTGTATGCCTAGTGTGACGTATTCTGCCCCGAGCTGACTCCATCAATCAAGCTTCGCTCGTGAATGAAGACGAAGAAGATGTCCCCATGAAACTCGTCGTGGATGAGGCGGCCAACGTCTATTACGGGTATCACGCGGCCATCCTTGGTGACAACACGGTACTCAACGTAGTCTTCGAGGTATTGCCTGCTTTCCTCCGTCTTTTGCTGCGATTCTATCTGATTCCAGATGGACTCCTCCACGGCAGCGCGGTCCTCGGGATAGATGAAGCTCTGGAACCTCAACTTGGTGTACCGGCAGAAATCATCGAAGTCGTCGCAGCCAAGAAGGTGGATCAGCGAGTCGTTGGCAAAGAGAATCTCCTCACTTGCCGGGTCTGCCTTGTAGATGAGGAAGGCCCCCGGGATGCCCGAGGCAAGGGCCTTGGCACTGAACCCGAGCCTCTCTCGCTTGATGTGCGCCATAAAGGGTGCGTAATGGCGAGCCTCGTGCTTTCCGCCAATCTTGGCAGCGTACAGGGCCTCGTCCGCCAAGACTATGAGCTCGGAGCGATCCCTGGCCTGGGAGGGATAGTCGGAGTACCCCGCAGAGAGCGAGAAGCGAATGGTCTTCCCCCTGTACGTGATCTCCTGCTCCTTTGCGATGACCCCCTCGATGAGGGCGGAACACTGCTCGGGCGTCTGGTTTGTGATGGCCACGCAAATCTCGTCACCACCCGTGCGACCAATGATGCTGTCGGCGGGAAACGACTCCTCAAGGAACCTGCCCATATGGATGAGGGCCTCGTCGCCCGCTATGTGGCCGTGAACGTCGTTGATGACTTTGAAGTCGTCCAGATCCAGGAATGCAGCGGTCACGGGAACCTCAGGGTTCTGCTGAATCTGCATGTCGAGCTTTTGCATGAACCCACCGCGACTGAGAAGGCCAGTCAAGGCGTCTTGGTATGCGAGCCTGTGGAGCGTGTGCTCCTGTTGCCGCGTCTTTAGGGTCAGGTACAGTAGGCTTTCGATCGCAGCGACGAGCAGCACGCCCAAGACTATGAAGGGCACACTTCCGTTGAACCGCCATCCTCCCCTTGGCTCGACGCTGAGCGTCCAGATGCAGTCACCAATCGTGAATGAGTGTCCAACTGGATCGTCCAGAGACCCCCCGTTGTTTAGCGAAGAGGAGACGAGGACGGAGCCGCTCGACAAGGGTGAGACGGTGCTACTGAGGTTGTAGTCGTAGCCAAGCGAGCCGAGGGCACCCAGGGTGTTTTCGTACACTGCGGGAACGCGAACGGTAAGGATAACGTAGCCCCAAAACGTCTTGGCACCGTTCCCGTCGCCGAGATAGACGGGGTCCGTTATCGCAATGCACTCCCCGACTGCCGGGATGGAGAGCGGCCCATACAAGACGGGCTCGTCCTTCTCCTTTGCATAGTCCAAGACGACGAGGGCATCCTTGTTCTTGTTCAGGTCAATCGGTGAGAATTGGGATGGCTCGGGGTAGCTCTGCGTGATGACGCCGTTTGGGGCAAGCTCGATAAGGCTGACGTCGCTTGTCATCAACATCCTTGCGGCGAGCTTAAAGTCCTCCAGATCGCCCTGGCTCTGAACGATCGCGGCCTCAAGCGCCTCGCTCTTGTCGATGGCGTTTTGGAGGTCTCGGCACAGCTCTTCTGAGTACGCCTTGGTGACGTCCTCCACCCGGGCCTTCTTGTTTTGAATCTCGAACGAATGAATCCAGCCCACCCCAAACACGACGCCCAGGGCAAGCGCGATGCCGACAACGACCAATAGGATTCGATTTTTGCGAGTGAGCTTCTCGTATGAGTTGATGCTCTTATCGAGGCTTGTCGTTTTCATAGGCGTGGAGTTTTCGACTGGGTCCTTCAAATCACGGGTAACACGATGGGCATTGGCTCAGCAGGTCATACGTCGGTAACAACCTAGCGAGCGAGTGACGCGTCTTTGCAGCCAGCCACAACCACACGGCGCCAAGGCAACGGCACGTTGCCAAGAGGACCCCATGACGCGCACGCACCTGACCAAGGCCATGCGAGTGGGTATCTGCCTTCCCGTCACCAATAGCCCCCTCCACTTGCCTTCCGGAAAAAGGCGGCTCTGGGCAAGACGAGATTCGCACGAGGACCAGTGCGATGTCCCCCACTTGCAACGGCACCGCCGCCAACCTCTCCGTTATCGTACGGCATACTATTTTTTTCATTCGAACAGGCAGGTCGACATGGGCCCAAATTTCCCAGCATTGTTACCTACGAACGATCTGCCGGTGCATCCCCCGCGCAAGGACCTTCCGGTCCAGGCCCAACAAGAACGCTGCGTTGGCGCGTGTACAGCGCGTACGCCTACGTCGCAACGAGTCCCAGCCGCTAGTGAGTGAACCGGTGGTGAGCCTCTTTGACTGAGTACATCCGCTCGTCTGCCGCAGACAGCATCTCTGGGATGGAGGTTGTCGTCCCGTTGTTCGAGAGGCCGACGCTCAGGCCAATCCTGTATTCGCTCTTGCCGGACTCGTTATAGCACTCGATCGCCCTGAGGATGTTCTCCTTCAGCTGCTCGGCATTCCACCTGGTTGCCAGAGGCATAAGAACGAGGAACTCGTCCCCTCCAGTCCTCGCGAGGACATTTCGTGCCCCCGTGGTGTTGACCGCCCTCTTCAGAACCGTGGCGGTCTCGATGAGCGCCCGGTCCCCCTCCAGGTGACCGTAGGTGTCGTTAATGGACTTGAAGTGGTCAATGTCAATCATGAGCAGCCAGATCATGCCGTCCTGCCCATGCACCTTGAGGGCGGATTCGAGGTCCCGAAGTATCTGCCGGTGGTTGTTGAGACCGGTGAGGGGATCACGTGAGACAAGCTCCTGAAGCGTGGTGGAATAGATGACGCAAGCAGAGATGACCACACCGGGGCCCATGCAGGGCAGCGATGGAAACAAAACGTCCAAGGCGCCGCATGCCATGGGCAGGATCGGGAACGTCGCGATGGAGAGATAGGTTTCCCTCTCCGAATAATACTTGTCCTGAAACACGCGAAGCAGCGCCGAAAGCCACTCAGGCCCAATTAGGCAGTAGCAGATGCAGTACTGCACCAGGAACAAGGGTCCCCTCACGTAGCTGAGGGTGCTGTCGAAGAAGAACACCAACCCGGTCTGCGAGTTAACGAGGAGGAGCACGGCCTCTGCGACAATTGGGACGACTGTGAAGAGAATGATGAGCCGCTTGCTCGCAGGTGCATGCACCCGCCTGCTCTCGAAGAACAGCGCCCACATGGAGCACATCAAGACACCACTAAAGAAATTCACGTACTTGGGAGCCGCAAGAACCCAATAGGTTCTTGGCAGCAAGGACTTGTCCGCAGCAAACCACAACGCATCGCTCAACACATAGAGCGCCGTCATCCTAAGGGCGGTGGTGAAGACGACTTCCTCGAACTTCGAGAGGTGGTCTCGCCTAATCTGAAAGAGCATGACGAAAATGAGGGCAAGGCAGATGAGCGCAACCTCAATGTAGAGGAGCACACCGTAGGGGACGCTCGCTACGTGAACAGCTTTTGAAGCGAACATGCAATTCATCATATTCTCAAATACGCCTTCGACGCCAAGCTGGTTTTCCCACCTCCGATGAGTTTAGCCTAAGCCCAGCCTTACCACAGCGGAATCCCGCAGACGCAGCATTTCAGAAGTCGATGGAAACGGAGCCAACACGCGCGGGGCGATCTCCCCTCGGGCACCCATGGCGCGTGGTCCGAATGATTGAACTGGCCTCTCTCCCCTAGGGTAGTGCCGCCCGCACGACGAAGCCGTAGGCCTGTAGGGGAATGATCCTCCAAAGCCTACGGCTCGTCTGCTTGTTGCCCCAAGCCCTCAGCCATCTCTGCGGAGGAGAGACGAGGGCGCTTTTGCTGACAACGCTATGTCAGGGACCGCGTGTACTCCTTGTCGATTTGCGCCACCTTGTCGCGGCGACGCACGTACTTGGCAGCGGTTAGGGGCTCGGTCGCCATCCAGGTCTGAGCGATTGCCATCGCCAGCACGGGACCGATGATCTTTCCCCCCAGGCACAGGACGTTGGCGTCGTTGTGCTTGCGGGCCAGTTCGGCACACACAGGGTCCTGGCATACACAGGCAAAGATGCCGCGCACCTTGTTCGCAATCATGGCGCTGCCGTAGCCCACGCCGTCCACGAAGATCCCGCGGTCACACTCCCCCTTTGCCACGCTGAGCGCGGCTGGCAGCACGAAGTCGGAGAGGTCGCACGACTCGTGGTCGTACGTGCCGAAGTCCTTCACCTCGTGACCCTGTGACTCCAGCCACCCCTTGATCTGGTTCTTGAGGTCAGTTCCCGCATGGTCGTTTGCCATCGCAATGCGCATGGTTGCTCCCTTCCTCGCGCCAAACCCCGTAGTCGGCTGCCCGACTCCCCGCCAATGGTCTCGACCCGTCACCCCCAGCGCAACATAGGAACCATCCGTACGTCTGTGCCTGCCAAAGGTGACGTCGCCGCAGCAGGTCGCTAGTCGCTCCAGTCGGCCAACGCCTTCTTGCCAAGGGCGTCGGCGGCGAGCATGGCATGCGCGACCTTCTCGGGCGTTACCTCAAACGGCATGTTGTGCAAGGTGTCGTTATCCGCACAGGCAAGCTTCGCGACCTCGAGCACACGCTCGAAGGAGGCATCCTCCACGCCAAGCTGCCTGAAGGTGACGGGTAGCCCGACCTCCACGCAGAACAGCAAGACCTCGTCGAGCTCGGGCGCGTCCTCCAGCACCAGCTGCGAGATTGTGCCAAAGGCGACCTTCTCGCCGTGGTACATCTTGTGGGTCTCGGGCATCGCCGTCATGCCGTTGTGGATGGCATGGGCGCCCGCAAGGCCGGCGGACTCAAAGCCAAGGCCAGAGAGCAGCGTATTGGCTTCGATGATCTTCTCAACAGACTCGCTCAGGGCACCCGCCTCGAGGGCGCACTTGGCCTTCGCGCCATCGGACATGAGCGTGTCAAAGCACAGCCTGGCGAGCGCCATGGCGGCATTGGTCACGTGCCCGCCCGCGCAGGTCGTGGCGTCGGAACGTTTGCAGGCGCGGGCCTCGAAGTAGGTTGCCAGCGCGTCTCCCATGCCAGAGACCGTCAGACGCAGCGGACTCTTTGCGATGACCTCCGAGTCCATGAGCACGAGGTTGGGGTTGTGCTTGAAGAACTGGTATTCCTTAAACTGGCCCTCGGGCGTGTAGATGACCGAGAGCGCGGAGCAGGGCGCATCGGTTGCGGCGATCGTGGGAACGATTACGACGGATGTGTCGACGGAGTTGGCAACCGCCTTCGCGGTGTCAAAGATCTTGCCCCCGCCAAGACCGACCACAACGTCCGCCTCGCTCTGCTTGGCCAGCGTGGAGAGCCGGTCGATCTCGTCCTGCGAGCACTCGCCGTTGAACTCCTCAAAGACGGGAGTCAGCCCAGCGGAGGTCAGGCTCGCCCTCACGCGGTCACCAAAGCGACGGACGCCTCCCGCCGAGATGATCACGAGCGGCTTGGTGCCATACGCCTTGGCATAGTCGCCAAGGTTGTCGAGCTCGCCCGGACCCTGGATGTACTTGCTGGGGCTGATGAAGATGCGTGCCATGGAACCATCCTTCCCTTGAACTGCAAGGCCACGAACTCTTATACCCCTCCTGCGGCATGTCAGGAGATCGCGCGCAAGGTTGCCAATGCGAGGGTGGCGGTGGCGCGCACCGCCACCGCCCCGGCTTGTGGCCACCCCCCTGCGGTCTCGGGCGGATGCGGCTGCTGAAGGACCATCCGAGGAACCCGCCGCCCGCCCATGTAGGCCAACTCGTGCACGCCCCCTCGCGAGCCCCTTCCTCATGATATAGATGTCCTGGAGACCCTAGCCCAGCCGCACGCGCACGGAGGAAAGGGCCTTCGCGGCGTCGCAGTCCAGGATGACGCTCTGTCGCTCCAGCTGCGAGGGCGCCAGCACCTCTCCCTTGTTGAGCTGCACGTAGGTGGCGTGGCGGTTCTGGGCCGCCATGCGCCAGAACGGGTACTTGATGATGCCCGGCGTGTTGCCGCCCACGCCCACCTCCAGAAGCACGATGCGGTCGTGGCGATGCTCGCGCAGGAAGTCGTCGTAGCGCTTTGCCGCCGCATGCCAGCCCTCGTCCTCCACAAATGTGTCGTCGCAGCGCAGGTTGAGGGACATGGGCGCGCCGCAACGCGAACAGTGCGGTACCAGTTCCCTGGGAACGCGCAGGTCGCTCTGCTCGGCCACCATGTGCCGTATTAGGCCCTCGTTGTCGTAGGTGGCTTTGTGGCAGGGCTTGGAGCACTGCAGCAAGCCGTAGTCGCCCTGCGTATAGAACAGCCGGTCGTGGTCGATGCCCGCGCGCTGGAACTGGTGGTCCACGTTCGTGGTCAGCACAAAGTAGTCGCGGCCACGCAGCATGTGGAGCAGGTCCAGGTACGGCTGGCCCACAGGGCAGTCGTAGCGGTTGAGCAGGATCGAGCGGCTCCACCATGCCCAGAGCGACTCCTCGTCCGGAAAGGGATAGAACCCGCCGGAGTACATGTCCGTTATGCCATATGCGTCGCGGAAGTCCGCAAAGTTGTCGTCAAAGCGCTTTCCCGCGTAGGCAAAGCCCGCAGCGGTCGAAAGCCCCGCGCCCGCGCCCACCAAGATGGCGTCTGCATCGCGAATCGCGTCTGCAATCCTATCCACGCACTCCGAGAAGCTCCCGGTAGATGTCGTTATCAACTGGCTTGAAAACATCAAAGATCACCTTCATCTTGCTGTTGGTCTTATTCTTCCAGTCGCGCACCGTGGCCACGGCCACCTGCGCGGCCTCGCGATTGGGGTAGCCAAACTCTCCCGTCGATATGCAGCAGAACGCCAGGCTGGCCAGCCCCCGCTCGTGCGCCAGCTCCAGGCAGGACGTGTAGCAGCTCTCAAGCAGAGCACGGTCACGCCGCGAGGGCATGGCGCCGCCCACGACGGGGCCCACCGTGTGCAGCACGTACGCGGCCGGCAGGTTGTAGCCGGGCGTCACCTTTGCCCGACCCGTGGGCTCCTCGTGTCCCTGCGCGGCCATCTGGCGCGCGCACTCCAGCCGCAGCTGGATGCCCGCGTACGTCTGTATGGCGTTGTCGATGCAGCGGTGGTTGGGCACAAAGCAGCCCAGCATCTGGCTGTTTGCCGCGTTGACGATGCCGTCCGCCGCAAGCCGGGTGATGTCGCCGCGCCACACGGCAATGCCGTCAGGCGAGAAGGACACGTCCTTCTCGCCCACGGCACCACCGCGCTCGGCCAGGCGTCCCCGCAGGTACGCATCCTGCACGCGCAGCAGCTCGGGGTCGGCCGGCTCGGGCGGGCGCACGTTCACGAGGGCCCTCAGCAGCAGCCGCTGGCCCTCCGCGTCGTCTGGCATGTCGGGGGTGTCGCCACCCCAGGCCCTTCTCTCCTCCTCGAGCGCACGGATGAGCCAGAGCCTGCGCTCGTCCTGCGTCATGTCCTTCTCCGCCATGTGGTGTCCCTTCCTCCCTCGCGGGCGAGAACGCTCGCATGGGACGCTCGTGTTTGCCGGCGCAATAGTAGCAAACGTGTCAAGTTTTTCTTGACATGTTACGTGTCACAACATATATTACACGTAAGCCACAGGAGAGGAGCCCCATGAACGCACAGGACTGTTTACAGACGCTTCGCGATATCAAAGACGTGTCGTTTGCCACGGTGGATCAGGAGGGTCACCCCCAGATTCGCATCATCGACGTGATGCTGGTGAGAGATGGCGCGCTGTACTTTTGCACCTCGCGCGGAAAGGACTTCCACGCGCAGCTTATGCGCGACCCGCACGTGGCCATCGTGGGCATGACGCACGACTTCAAGATGGTGCGTCTTGCCGGCGAGGTGCGCTTTGTCACCGACGACCCCCACGCCTGGATCGACCGCATCTTCGAGCAGAACCCGTCGATGGACGACGTGTACCCTGGCAGGTCGCGCTACGTGCTGGACCCGTTCGTGATCGACAACGGCTGCGTCGAGATCTTCGACCTGGGGGTCTCCCCCATCTATCGTCAGACCTTCTCGCTGGGGGGCGCACCCACGCACCTGCAGGGCTTCCAGATAACCGACGCCTGCATAGGCTGCGGCACGTGCGCACGCAACTGCCCGCAGCAGTGCATCACCCCGGGCAAGCCCTTCGCCATAGCCCAGGAGCACTGCCTGCACTGCGGGCTGTGCTACGAGAACTGCCCCGTCCAGGCCATAGAGAAAAGGGGATAGATGCTTGCGCAGACTTGGAACCTGCTCGTCCAACGCTGGGGCTTCTTCTCGGGCCTGCTCCTGGAGCACGTGGAGATATGCCTGGTCGCCGTCCTTATCGCCATCGTGTTTGGCGGCATCGCCGGCATCCTCATTGCCGAGTACCAGAAGGCGGCCAAGCCCACGCTGGCCGTCGTAAACTTCCTGTACACCATCCCGTCCATCAGCATGCTGGGCTTTCTCATCCCCTTCAGCGGCGTGGGAGACGCAACCGCCATCATCGCGCTTACCGTCTATGCGTTGTTGCCCATGGTGCGTTCCACCTACACGGGCATGACCAACGTGGACCCCACCGTCATGGAGGCCGCCGAGGGCATGGGCGGCACGCGCATGCAGACGCTCGTGCGTGTGCAGCTGCCGCTTGCCCTGCCCGTCATCATGAGCGGCATCCGCAACATGGTCACCATGACCATCGCGCTTGGCGGCATCGCGTCGTTCATCGGCGCGGGCGGCCTGGGCGTGGCCATCTACCGAGGCATCACCACCAACAACGCCGCAATGACCATCGTGGGCAGCCTTCTTATTGCCGTGCTTGCCCTGGTAGTTGATGCTGTTCTGGGCTTTGTAGAGAAGCGCGTACAGATGCGCGGTGCCAAGGCGCGGCGCACCAACCGCAGGCTGGCCATTGGTGCCGCCGCGGCATGTGCGGCCGTGGCACTGGGAGTGACCGCACCGGGCATGCTCGCCGGAGCAGGCGGCACCATCCACGTGGCCACCAAGCCCATGACCGAGCAGTACGTGATGGGCGAGGCCCTCAAGATGCTCATCGAGCACGACACCAACCTCAAGGTGGAGCTCACCGAGGGCGTAGGTGGTGGCACCTCCAACATCGAGCCCGCCATGGAGTCCGGCCAGTTCGACCTGTATCCGGAGTACACGGGCACCGGCTGGGCGATGGTCCTCAAGAAAAAGGGCACCTACTCCGAGGATGAGTTCGACCAGCTGCGGTCGGGCTACCAGAAGCTTGGCATGAGCTGGGTGGGGATGTACGGCTTTGGCAACACATACGGCATTGCCGTGCGCAAAGATGTCGCGGAGAAGTACAACCTCAAGACCTACTCGGACCTGGCCCGTGTGGCAGACAAGCTGACCTTAGGCGCCGAGGCGGACTTCTTCGAGCGGGAGGACGGCTACGATGCCCTCTGCAACACCTATGGCATGAACTTTGGCAACACCATACAGATGGATATCGGCCTCAAGTACGACGCACTGGCCCAGGGCAGAGTCGACGCCATCGTGATCTTTACCACCGATGGCAAGCTGAGCACCGCAGACGCAACGGTCCTCACCGATAACAAGGGCTTCTTCCCCTCCTACCAGTGCGGCAACGTCGTGCGCGACCAGGTGTTGCGTCAGCACCCCGAGCTGCGTGGCGTTCTGAAGAAGCTTCAGGGCACCATCTCCGAGCAGGATATGGCACGCATGAACTATGAGGTGGAAGAGAGGGGCAAGGACCCCAAGACCGTAGCCAAGGAGTTTCTCAGCTCGAAGGGACTGATCTGATGAACACCACGACGACCAGCAACGTCGCCATCGAGTATCGCGACATCTGCAAGTCCTATGGCGAGAAGAGCGTGCTTGAGCACCTGGACCTCAAGATTCCCAGGGGCGAGTTCGTCACCATGATCGGATCCTCCGGCAGCGGCAAGACCACGGCGCTCAAGATGGTCAACCGGCTGATCGAGCCCACTTCGGGAGACGTGCTGGTCGATGGGCGCAACGTCCGTGACGTGGACCCCATCCAGCTGCGTCGCAACATCGGCTACGCCATCCAGGGCAGCGTGCTGTTTCCCCACATGACGGTGGAGGACAACATCTCCTACGTACCCAACCTGCTGAACAAGCGCGACCACGAGCGCACACGCAAGGCGGTGCGCAAGTGGATGGACATCGTGGGGCTCCCCGACGACCTCCTGGAGCGCTACCCGTCCGAGCTCTCGGGCGGACAGCAGCAGCGCGTGGGCATCGCGCGTGCCCTTGCAGCGTCGCCGGACATCCTTCTGATGGACGAGCCGTTCGGTGCCGTGGACGAGATCACCCGCGGGCAGTTGCAGGCCGAGATTGCCCGCATCCACCGCAAGACCGGCATCACCGTGATGTTCGTGACCCACGACATCGCCGAGGCGCTGCGGCTGGGCACGCGCGTGCTCGTGCTTGACGCAGGTAAGGTACAGCAATACAGTGCGCCCGAGGAGATTCTGGCGCGCCCCGCAACGGCGTTCGTCGAGCAGCTGGTCTTGCGCCAGCGCCACGCCTGCGACCTGCCGGAAGATCAGTTGTGTGCCTGCAATCACAGCGGAGCGGCCCGCGCAAGGGCGGCGCTCGCCGCGAAGTAGTACTCTCGCACCAAAGGCAGAGATAATACTTCGGCAAGGTAGTAGTTACGGAATAGGTACGCACATGCAGATAACCAGCAAGCTCACGATGGCGGCGCATATGGTGTGCGCCATAGACTACTTTGGCGGCACCAGGCCCGTCACCAGCACCTTCCTCGCAGGCAGCATCGGCACGAGCCCCGTCATGGTCCGCACGATCATGGGCATGCTCAAGCAGGCGGGCATCATTAACTCCAGCAAGGGCAAGACCGGCATCACCCTGGCGCGCCCGCTGGAGCAGATAACCCTGTTAGACCTGTGGCGCGCCGTGGACCAGAGCGACGCGGACTCGCTCTTCCACTTTCACGAGAACCCCTGCCCACAGTGCCCCGTGGGCGGCAACATCCATGCAGCGCTTGACGATCGCCTGGAGGCCGCCCAGCAGGCGCTCGAGGACCAGCTGCGGCGTACCACCATGGCGGACGTCGAGAAGGACATCCGCCTGATCGCCGCCAGCTAGGCTTTGCCGGGCGGGCTTGCGATCATGGCGGCAGCTGGCCAAACGCGCTTGAAGGCGAGGTCTCGGCTCGGCGGCTAGACGCTCAGCTCCGCACTCGCAAACAGGACCGCCTTGCCGGCAATCTTCACGCGGTTGCCTGACAGGGTGGCACGGAGCTCGCCTCCCCGCTCGGACGCCTGATAGCAGCTGAGTTCCGTCTTGCCCAGCCTCGCGCACCAGTACGGCGCGATCATGCAGTGCGTGCTGCCGGTTACGGGATCCTCGTCGATCGCGAGCTTGGGTGCAAAGACCCTTGAGACACAGTCGTACTTCTCGCCCTTCGCCGTCACTGCCACAAGGAGCCCGTCCAGCTCCTTCATGCGTCCCTGGTCGGGATGAAGGTCGCGGACGTCCTCCTCAGAGGGAAGCACGAGCAGAAGGTCGCGGTCGAGGTAGGCCTCCTCCGGCCGCACGCCAATCGCCGCCTCCATGGCATCGGTGACGGGTACGGCCGTGCAGGTGTAGGACGGAAAGTCCATCACAAGGAGGTCTCCCTGCCGCTCGACGGAACACTTGCCCACCTGCGTGTCGAAGGTAATGGACCCGGCATCCGGACAATAGAAGTGGAAGAGAACGAATGCGGTGCCGAGGGTCGCGTGACCGCAGAAGTCGATCTCGCCACCCGGCGTGAACCAGCGGAGGTGCCATCCCTCCGGCTCGTGCGCGACAAACGCCGTCTCCGAGAACCGGTTCTCCTTGGCGATGTCCTGCATCAGCTGGTCAGGGGGCCATTCGTCGACGACGCAGACGGCAGCCTGGTTCCCGCTGAAGAGTTGGTTGGTAAAGGCGTCCACGATGTACTGCCTCATGGCTGGCATGCCCCCGCCCTCGTTGCTCTATTGAGTCCCAAACATCATCCCACACCTCGGGACCACGGGCCGAGTTACCTTGGCGACGGGCCGACGTCTCGCAAAAACTACGCTCGCTCGCAGTACGCTCCCACCGCGGCGGCGGCAGACTCGGCGGCACCAGGACCGGCCGCCGCGTTCATGTTTCGCGTGAAGTCGCCACCGCTGCCGTATGCCTGGCCAAGCCCCGCCAGGATCTCGTTGGTGCAGTCGTAGTAGTTCTCGGTGATGAATGCCTGAATCTTTGCAACCTGAGCCAGCGCCTCCTCGCACGAAGGGTCGGCCCCTTCGGCGGACATCCGCCCAAACGGCACGAAGAGCTCCATCAGGCTCTTGCCCATCGCGACCTGCTCCTCCTTTGGCCTTCCGACCCACTTGTCCTCATATTCCTTCCATTGCGGGGTCTTTCCCCACGAAGCCTTCGCCTGCTCGGCGTATTCGTCCAGCTTGCTCGTGTCGAACGCTCGAATTCCAAGATGCTCCCCTCTTCGCCCCTTAGGGCCTTTGCCATGTCTATCAGGCTGCCGATGTGCTCCCGACGAAGTTCCAGAAGCTCGATCTGGTGGTCGAGCGCCTTCCGCAGGTCAAAGTCCGGGCTGTCGAGAATTGCCCCTATGTCGGCAAGCGAGAACTCCAGCTCCCGAAAGAGCATGATCTGCTGCAGCCGCGCCAGATCCTTGTCGCCATACAGCCTGTAGCCTGCCTCACTGCGGGCACTTGGCTTGAGCAGGCCTATCTTTTCGCAGTGATGCAACGTCCGCACGCTCACGTGCGCAAGCTCGCTGACTTCATGCACGGTTCTCACGGATGCTCCCCTCGCTCGTCTTGACCACCCTCCACACCCTGGCAAGCTAACAACTGGTAGAGTAGGAGTTGATGTATCTCAATTCCAATCGGGAGCATCAATGCCAACGCCAATGATTCATGGGCTGCGCTTCAAACAACTCGAACTCGATGGAAGAGCTTCCATATCTACCGACCTCACCGACGAACAAGCGTCTGGAATATATGTTTACGAGTTTACCGACGGCATGTGGTACGTCGGCAAGTCAAAAAACGTGAAGGCGCGACATGTACAGCACATGCATGATTACCGCCATGAATGCCCAGCCCGTATCCCGAAGAGAATGCTGTGGGCAGAGGTACACGGCAACGAGAGACAGCTCGACTACGCCGAAACACAGGCCATTGCCTGGTTCGAGCAAAGAGGATATCCGCTTCTCAACACCATGAAGACCGGAAGACCTCGCGGGGAAATGAGTATCGTAGTCGATACCGGAGCAGGCTGGGGCGTGCCCATCCCCTGGGAACGAGAGAACCTTCCGAAGAGCGCGCGCCCATTCAAGTACCAGCCCGACGAGGAGAAACGGAATCGTTTCGAAAAGCTGAAGAATATGAATTGCTACGCAGAGCTAGCAGCCCTGCTGCGCTACTACATCAGAGAGACAATACCGGCTCCGGAGGACACCGCAGGCACCCTCTGGACCGCCACGGCCCTCCCCACCACGAGCGGGGGGTCGCGCCTTTGCACTATATCCTGCCAGAACGCTGAGACTCTCGTTATCTTGAAGGGCGAGCCAGACAATCCCGGACCATTCGGCTTCGTGAATGTCAAGCAACCAGAAGGCGGGATGCTCCCCAAATGGAGAAAACGTTACAGGCAAGACTACGGAACGCTGCCGAACGCCATCGGGCTTTACTTCGACACGCTCAAGGAAGCCGACCGCCTACTACACAAGCAAAATGCCCTCGAAGCATGCTATCGTGCCAATGCCGAGCTAATGCGACGCGGCGCCTCCATGTACCGTCGCTTCAATAACCCTTACCTTGTTGAGGACCTCCTGCGAGAAACAGGAAGCAAGTAATGCTGCGCGCCATCTAGGCGTCAAGGCATCCATTCCCCCACCCCGACTTCTCCCGCTGCGTCATAAGGTATTTCATCTAGTCCATCTGGCCGACGAGGAAGGCCAGCATCCGCTCGAATGCATCCCGTGCGACCTTGTCCGTGCGCTCGGAGGCCACAAAGCAATGCGGCATCTTAAGGCCACGCTCGGCCAGCGGACCACCTATGCTCTTGCTTCCCCCCGAAAAGCCGCCGCCGTGGAAATAGACCAGCGTCGGCCTGCGTACAGAGGTATCCGCATCGGCCGAAGGCGAACAAAACTTATTCATCGGCGACTTGTAGTCTCATCCCATTCTCGTCTCGCCTCGTCTCCCACCCAATCTGCGTGACCGCCTCCGACAGCTGCCCATCATGCGTGACCAGCAGGAACGCGCCAGGAAAACCAATCAGCATACCTTGAAGCGCTTCGATGGAGCCCACATCGAGATGATTCGTCGGTTCATCGAGCACGAGGAGGCTGGGATTCGCAACAAGCTGCTGCGCGAGCATGAGCTTGCGGAGCTCTCCAGGGCTCAAATCGTCTCCATCGAGCAGTTTATCGGGGTCGGAATTCAACCGTGCCACGATCGAGAGGATGCGGCCCTTCGTCTCTTGGTCCTGACCTAGTAGTCGTCTCAGGGCCCGCCTGCGTTCTTCCGGTCCAACGTTCTGGGGGACGTACGCCACTTTGACGGTATCGGGAACAGATTCAATGACGCTTCGTACCACCAGGCTCTTTCCCGTTCCGTTCGCGCCAGTCAGCACCACGTGATCCATTGGCGAGATCCAGAGCTCTGGCACGTCTATCGAGAAATCACCAGCGGACAGCCGCGTCGCCTCTAGGTGCACCACGCAGCTCGAACGCGCGGCAATGCCGAACGCGCCGATAGTATGGTCGTATCGCTTCGAGACGACTCTCTTCGAGAGCTCTCCCTCGGCCTTTGCCAGCCGTTCACTCATATTGGACGAGAGCCTGCCAGCCACGCCGTCCTTTCCTGAGACTATGGCACGTCCAATCCTCTCCCGTGCGTCACTGTCGTGCTTGTCCAGGTTGCGCTTGCTGCGCCTGCCCTTCTGACGCGCCGCCTCCTCGCTTCTGCGCTGGACTTCCGCCTTCAAGCGCTTCGCTTCGCGGGCAGCCTTCTCGCGGTCCCTGATTGCAGCAGAGCGCTCAATGGCCGCTTGGACACTCGCCTTCGTGTACCCTCCGGGTCGCATGGTCCAACGCACCCCCTCGCACATCAGGCTCTGGCTCACAAGGCTATCCAGCAGAGCCCTGTCGTGCGAGATGAGAATTCCGATGCCGCCGAATGAAGCGAGGGCTTCCCTCACGATGTCGCGTGTCACGATGTCGAGGTCGTTTGTCGGCTCGTCCATGATAAGGACTTCCGGTCGCGCATAGAGCGCGCATGCGATCTGGAGCCGCTTCTGCTGACCGCCGGAGAGAGTGCCATAGCGCCAGAACCAGTCGTCTTCGACGCGAAGCAAAGCCCTTGCTCGTTGCGCCTCCTTGCCCCAGTCCGATGCGAGGTCGAAGAGATGGTCCGGTTCCTGGGTCGAATCCTGCTGGCAGTACGCCGAGAACAGCTTCGGGCTCACCGTTCCGGAATCTGGCACGATGGAGTGCGCGGCGATACGGGCAAGCGTGCTCTTCCCGCATCCGTTATCGCCGATGATGCCCGTCCATCCCGACGGAAACGCGACGCTGACATCATCGATGGCGGCCGATACCGTACCAGGGTAGGTATAGCTGATGTGATTGAGATTCAGTTGCATGGCGAGCTCCTTCGAGGGGAGGTCGCGCAAAGGGTCAGGCACGCGATGCATGAACTTGAAACAAGAAGATACTGAAGCGATGCGGCACCCTGAAGCGCGACCGGATTGGCAGAATGGTCGTATGGGGCGCCCGAAATGGGCATCGCTAGTTCTTCATCTAACCTGACCTAACTCGAAGCGGCGCTTGCCAAAGGCCCCGCCGATGAATTGTCGTCGAGCATTGTAGCGTGGCTCTGGCCTGGATGCAAAGCGGATTTGCAACCAGGCGAAGAACACCCTAATGACGCATCCCTGATGCTGTCCACACAATGCCAGGTGTTACGTTTTTGATCGGAGCCTGCGCAACAAACCTTCGATGTCGCTCCAGTGCAAAGCGAGCGGACTCCAGCAAGCCTTTGGGACTCGTAGCGCTTCTGCTCATGCTCCACGTCCCCATCGGCGGCAACGATACACGCTCGACGTCATAACGGGCAAGCGCAACTTGCCTGGCAGCAAATAGCAGGAGTCCTGGCTCAACAGCTTTGAAAGGCTTCCTGAGGCTTAAGAAACTCCTCTGCCGAACTGCGTTCGGCAGAGGAGGGGGCTGCGGTGGTGATATTTTTTCTTCTCCTACTGAACGATTTTTCCAATCTCTACTACACGATTTTCACCGTCACTACTGATGGATTTTCCGCAAGCACCGTTCCACACCTGGTCGAAGACCGCTACGCCCCCTGCACGCGCTTCTTGGTCAGCGTCCTCACGGGATGCAGTATCAGCAGCAGCGCGATCAGGCACACGCAGTTAAGCCCAAGGCTGATGGGATAGATGTTCATGATGGTCTGGAACGTGTGGCTGGCGGGGAAGACGACCGCAATCCAGAAGAAGCGCAGACCACAAATTACGATCATGGTGGTCAGCGCAGGCGGCGTGGACATGCCAAAGCCGCGCAGGTAGCCGCTTATGACCTCGTAGAACATGCTGAACGCGTACGCCGGGAAGATGGTGCACAGGCGCATGTAGCCGTACTTGACCACGGCGGGGTCCGGGTTGATGAGCCCCAGCACCTGGCGCCCCAAGAACACGGCAAACAGGATGAGAAGAGCGGTCGCCACGGCCCCCTCCGCCGCGCACACGGCAAGCACACGCTTGCAGCGGTCAAGGTTGCGCGCGCCATGGTTCTGGCCAACAAATGTGGTGCATGCCTGGCTGAACGAGTTCAGCAGGCTGTAGCACACGAACTCGATGTTCATGCCGGCGCTGGAGGCTGCCATGACCTCGGTGCCCAGGCTGTTGATGGCGCCCTGGATCACGATGTTGGCGATGGAGAACACGGCACTCTGGATGCCGGCGGGCAGACCTATCTGCACGATGGTACGCAGGCTCTTCCGGTCCACATGCAGGCGGTGCGGGTCGATGCGCACCGGCGAGTCCAGGCGCAGCAGGCGCACGAACAAAAGCACCGCGATGGTGGTGTAGCACAGGTCGGTGGCGATTGCCGAGCCGACCACGCCCCAACCGAACACGCCAATGAACAGCAGGTCCAGCACCACGTTCATCACGGCCGAGAGGCACAGCGCCTGCATGGGGAACTGGGCGTCTCCGTCGGCGCGAAGGATGGCCGCCTCGAAGTTGTACAGCAGGACGGACGGCATGCCCAGAAGGAACACGCGCAGGAACAGCACCGCGTCGGGCAGCGTCTCGGGCGGCACCTGCAAAAGCACCAGCACCGGCTGTGCCACCAGCTCGCCCAGCGCGATGACCGCGAGGCCCGCCAGCGCCATCAGGATGGAGGTGTGCGCCGCCCTCGACGCCGCCTCGTGGTCGCCAGCGCCCAGAGCGCTGGCGACCGTGACGTTGGTACCCAGCGAGATGCCCACGAACAGCACGATGATTAGGCTGGTCAGCTGCGTGTTTGCGCCGACGGCCGCCATGCCCACCGTGCCCTCGGGCCCCATCAGGCGACCGATCATCACGGTGTCGATCAGGCTGCTGAGCTGCTCCAGGATGCTGGTCAGCGCCACCGGAATGGCGAACCGCAGGACGTTCGTCCAGAGGTTGCCGGACAGGAATTGTATTTCGTGATGTTGTCGCGTCAAAACGCTCCTTCCAAAAACGGGACCACCCGCGTTTGCGGGCGGCCCCATCATTCTCTACCTGGTACCATCGCGCAAATGTGGCATCGCCATACGTCGGCGACGTCCTTCTTCATTCGGAAAGAAGAGCACCCGGCAGATGAACGAGCCTCCGTCCCTTGTTCACGCGCTACGCCTGCTTGGAGTAGTCGTTGGGGCCCCAGACCCAGGCGGGTGCCTCCTCGGGGACGTTGTAGTAGGTGCGCTGGGGGATGGCGTTAATCCGCGCCATCTCGTCGTCCGTGAGCTCGAAGCCGAAGATGTCAGCGTTGGATGCCATGTGCGCGGGGTTGGTGGTCTTCGGGAAGACGACGTTGCCCTCTTGCATGTGCCAGCGCAGGACGATTTGCGGCACGGACTTGCCGTACTTCTGGGCCAGCTCCTTAAAGACGGGCAGGCTCAGCAGCGCCTTGTCGCCGTGGCCCAGCGGATACCAACCCTCCCACACAAAGTGCTCGTCGGCAAGGGCGGCCTTGAGCGGATGCTGGTTCCAGCGGGGGTTCATCTGGACCTGGATGACGGCAGGCTTGATGGTGGCCACGTCCAGGATCTGGCGAATCTTGTGCTCGTTGAAGTTGGACAGACCGATGGAGCGGACCTTGCCCTCCTTTACGGCCTCCTCCATGGCGCGCCAGCCGTCAACGTACTCGCCATAGGGCTGGTGGAAGAGGAGAAGGTCGAGGTAGTCCATGTCCAGACGCTCCAGAGTCGCGTCGATGGCAGCCTTGCACTTCTGGTACGGATAATCCTGGGGGAACAGCTTGGACGTCACAAAGAGGTCCTCGCGCCTGGTGCCTGAGGCCTTGATGGCCTTGCCCACGGCCACCTCGTTGTAGTAGGCGTTCGCGGTGTCGATGTGGGTGTAGCCGGCGGCAATGGCCTCGGGCAGGTGCTTCTCGACGTCAGCTGAGCTCATCTGGAACACGCCATAGCCGAGCTGGGGAATCTTGTTGCCGTCGTTCATGGTCAGGTACTGCATGGTATTGCTTCCTTTCGTTGTGGATTGGGTACTAGGCGAACTTGCGCTCTACGCCTGCTTCGGAGCGTTCTCGAACCACTTCATGAAGCCGGCGACCACCTTGGGATCGCGATGGTCAAAGATGATGGACTTGTTTGCGTCCATGGAGGCAATCAGCGAACGGTCCTCCTTCGACAGCTGGAAGTCGAACACGTCGATGTTCTGGGCCATACGCTCCTTGTGCGTGGACTTGGGAATTACGATGACACCCAGGTCCATGAGGTAGCGCAGCGCCACCTGTCCGACGCCCTTGCCGTGCATCAGGCCGATGGCTGACAGCATGGGGTCGCTGAAGAAGCCGTTGGCGCCCTCGGCGAAGGGACCCCAGGCCTCATGGGCGATTCCCAGCTGGTCCATTACCTGATGGTTCTGCCTCTGCTGCCAGTACACGTGGGTCTCGACCTGGTTCACCATGGGCTTGATGCGCGCGAACGTGCTGATGTCCAGGATGCGGTTCACGTCGAAGTTGCTGACGCCGATGGCGCGAACCTTGCCCTGGTCGTAGGCCTTCTCGAGGTCGCGATAAGCTCCGTAGTAGTCGCCGTAGGCCTGGTGCAGCAGCATCAGATCCAGGTAGTCGGTACCCAAACGCTTCAGGGACTCATCGATGGAGCGCATGGTGTTGCCCTCGCCGTAGTTGGTCACCCAGACCTTGCTCGTGACGAACAGCTGGTCACGCGGCACGCCGGCCTTGGCTAAGGCGGCACCCACGCCCTCCTCGTTGTGATAGGCCTGCGCCGTGTCAATCAGGCGGTAGCCGGTATCGATAGCGTCCTTCACGCAGCGCTCCGTCTGCGCGTTGTCGATCTGGAACACGCCGTAGCCCAGCATGGGCATCTGGACTCCGTTGTAAAGCTCCTTGTACTCCATGGTCTCTCCTAATCCTTGTCCCCCAAGGGGTTGCTCCTTCTGTCGTTCTGTATACATCGTATGGACAACTGACCTGCATGTACAATGCGCAATTTCCTAGTTGCTATGCATTCATCTCATAGCATTTGCTAGCGTCGCCATAAAAACAGCCGCTGAGTCGCGGCTGCCCTTACTACGTTGACGCAGCGACGATCCGTTACAGACCCAGGCTCGAGACCCAGCTGTCAACGTCGTCGTTGCTGGCGCTTTCGCCGAAGCGGTGGCCATCCTGCCAGTCACCACTCCCCGCCAGGTTGGCCAAATCGCGGCCGGAGTTGCCCAGTCCGGAGGACATGGAGGTGCAGAACGGGTAGACCGTCTTGCCCGTGAAGTCGTTGTCACTGGCAAAGTGGGCGATGGGCCAGGCGTAGTTCATCCACCAGATGGGATAGCCAACGAAGACAACGTCGTAGTCCGCCCAGTTGTCGGGAGTGGTCACGCTCAGGGGAATGTCGCGCTGGCTCTGGTCCTGGTACTCCCTGACCACGCGGCTGGAGCTGTCGTTGAAGTTCAGGTCGTCGTTGCTGTAAGGCTGCGCGGGAGTGATCTCGAACGTATCGGCACCCAGGTCCTGGGCGATGCGTTGCCCCACGCGCCTGGTGTTCCCCGTGGCCGAGAAGTACGCAACGAGCACCTTGTGGGATCCACTGTTAGAAACGGCAGAACCGGAGCTCGCACCGCCGGTGGAGCTGGAGGAACTCGTGGACGCAGAACTACCAGAGCTAGACGAGCTACCGCCCGACGCGCAGGCGGAGAGCCCCAGTCCAGCGATGGTGGCAAAGGTGCCTGCGATAAACGACCTGCGGCTGATGATGTTCTGGAACGACATGGCCCTTCCTCTCAATTTTCGTTCTTGAGTTGCGATGCTTGCGCTATCTAAAAGTCTAGGTTTGATAAAACACGACGTACAATGCCTATTGTGTCAAATTGCGATTCACTATTTGCATAGCGTGACACCTCTAGTCACGGAAGAGCCAGCCCATGATGTCCGAGTCGTGGGGGAACAGCGCGCCGCCACCCGCATGCTGGCTGGCGCCAGCGCTGCGGCCATGGTCCGTGAAGTACGAGTCTGGCTTCACGTCCAGGACCACCAGTTCAGATATCTGGGCGTCGGTTAGCCCCTTCTGACGATATGCGTCGCAAATCTGCTGGTAGGTCGCGCGATCAGGATCTGAGCCGTAGTAGTCGTCGTGCAGGCCGATGGCCATGTAAACCGGCACCTGTGCATCGGTCAGAACGTCCAGGTTGCCGTCCCACCGGGATATGGTGTGCAGGGCGCGACGATACAGGTCCGGCCTTTGCCCCAGCACCAGCGAAATGGTCTCGCCGCCACCGGAGTTCCCCGAAAGGTACACGTGGCCCGCGTCTATGTTGTACGTGGCCAGCAGCCACTCGGTCAGCGCCACCACATCGTCAGCGGACTGCTGGCCCCAGTCGTCCAGCTGTGGCGAAGCCACAATCATGTTTGGGATGTAGTCGTTTGCCACGAAGGGGAAGTCCTCCACCAGGTTGGCGCCCACCCCCTGGAAGTAGAGACCCTCCCAGCCGGGGCACGAGACGTACAGCCTGTAGGCGGCCGACCCGTCGTAGCCGTCCGGCACGTGCAGGCTGAAGTGCAGGGTGCGGCCACCGACATCGAGGGAGTCATCCACAACGAAGCCGCGGTCCACTCTACTACCTTGAGTGAACTTGGCCTCGGTCGCGATGCCCGCCGAGGATGCGGGGCCCTGGGCACCACCATCCAGCTGGGAGACGTTCGCTCCCCCATCTGCAGGTGCACGCGAGCAACCCGACAGAATCGTCCCGACGCTCATGCCCATCAGAGCGCCCAGGAACCTTCGACGGCTGAAGGGATATTCCATGAACGACCTCCTATGAAGTAATCAGTTGTTGGAAAGGGCCGCAGCGGAAACCCCGCCGTGGCACAGCCACGTGCGAAGTCCGCTGCGGCCCCAAGGCAAACGCACTCAGAAGCGTTAGATTGTCTGCCCCAGCTTCTTTGCCTCGGAAGGGGTCGTGGCCATGCCGCCCCAGTCCATGCCGTACAGACCGGCGAAGCGGCTCATGGTGAACTCGCCCGCGTCGAGCATCCACTTCTCGGGAGAGGCGCCCTGGAAGACGAGATACAGCCTCCTGCCCGCAAGGCTCCCCGACCCCACCGGCCCGTAGAAGCGGTCCAGCAGGTTGCGCATCAGACCACAGATGTTGTGCCAGTACATGGGAGACCCCATGACCACCACCTGGGCCTGTTGGATCTTCTGGAGCACCTCGTCGAACTGGTCGTCGTCAAAGCGCTGTCCGTACGCGTAGATCTTGTAGTCGACCAGGTCCAGCTGTTCATAATCGCGACCGGCCAGCATTGCCTTAGCGAGGGCTGCGGTGTTCCCATCGTGGTTGGGGCTAGCGTTCACAAAGAGAATCTTGCTCATGGGTGAGACTTCCTTTCCGTGGGTGCAACTCGCACCTTCCTTTGGACGCCTTCAAGACTAGGCGCGCCTCGCACGGAAGTACAATGTCCAGGTTAGAAGTCGGTATTTGTAACACGCATACCATTGCGCTGTAAATGTGCCGTCATACCTCATAATTAACTATATACTTTGTATCTGACAGTGTTTGTATAGCATAGTCAAAGAAGGACTGCTCTGCGGCGTAGCCCTTCGTGCAGCATTGGAGGCCCTATGAACAAAGAGCGTCTGGTGGCGTTTACCGATGCCATCCTGGCAATCATCATGACCATCCTCGTACTGGCCCTAGAGCGACCCAGCGAGCCAACCCTACAGGCATTCTGGGCGCTACGGAACAGCTACCTGGCCTATGCGCTTTCGTTCTTCTGGTTGGGATCGCTTTGGATGGGCCTCAACGAGGTGTGGGACGGTGCGCGGCACATAGACAACGCCACGGTCCTATGGACGCTCGTCCTGCTGTTTCTTGCGTCCCTGATTCCCTACGCGACCGATCTCGTGAGCTATTACTTCGAGAGCCGCATCGTGCAGTGCGGTTATGGCCTTGTGGTCCTGCTGATGACAGGCGCCAACTGGATGCTGCATCGGACGCTCGAGAGGCCGAACGCGGACGTTCCCGAACTCATCGAGACCTCACGCAGGTACCGGAAGGTCCTTGGCCCTGACATCGCGATAAAGGTGGGTGCCCTCATGCTATCGCTCCTTATTTGGCCGCCAGCCACAATGGTGGGCGTTCTCGTCGCAGCCGCGTACTTCTTCGTGATGCGCTTCAGGTGGTCGCGCCAGGAGGCCTAGCGGCTCGGACATCCATGAGAAATCGAGCGGGACGACTGGCGATTGCCTGCCGTCCCGCTCCGTCGCTAGAGCCCCTGCGAGAAGAACGTCCCGAACTTCTGGATTGCGATCGCGTCCGTTCCAGCCGCTACCTCACGAAGTTCGTGAAGTGGGTCTTGCTGAGCTCCGGCGAGCCGTAGCGCTCGCGGCCATCGGCCAGAGACCGCATCATGAAGACCATGGAGTTCGCCAGGTTCCGCATGGTCTGAACGCCCTCCTCGTCCTCGTACACGTCCTCCGCCGTATAGCCATGGACGTCGTTCCAGTAGAGCGAAGGGGCAATGGGCATGCCCGAGATGCTGAAGAACTGGTTCAGCGCCTGGTAAGAGGCACTGTTGCCCCCACGTCTGCAGGACACTATGGAAGCGCCCACCTTCATCGTGAGGTCCGCCTCGCTGCTGTAGAACAGCCGCTGCGCAAAGCTGAGGAGCGTGCCGTTGGGATTTCCGTAGTACACCGGTGAGCCCAGGATGATGCCATCGGCTTCCTCCAGCTTTGGGAGCGTCTGGTTCACCAGGTCGTTGAACACGCATTTGCCCGTGGTCTTGCAGTAGCGGCATCCCGTACATCCGCGGATGTCCTTACTGCCAATGAGGATCTCCTCCGACTGCACCCCCTGCTGATCGAAAATCTTCGCGACCTCGGACATGGCGGTGTGGATGCACCCCTTTGGGTCGGGGCTTCCGTTGATCATAAGCACCTTCATGGCCGGCTCCTTAGTAGTCCGTGCTCTCGGCGATATGGCGCCACTTGCTAATTTCAGCCTTGCGGTCGTCCAAGGTCTTCGTCGCCACCTCGATCATCCCCCTCCCCAGAATCAGAACCTTGGGAGGTTGATTCATATGCACGGCGACGTACAGGGCCTCCCCCGCCTTCGCAGGATCCCCTGGTTGGTTGTAGGGGTTCTCACTCAGGTATTTCATGGATGCGGTGGCAGTCTTTTCGTAAGCCTCCGATTGGGTGTCCGGACTCTGTATGGCGGCGGCCCTGAACTCGGTCCGGAAGGCGCCGGGTTCCAGAATCATCACGTGGATTCCCAGTGGCTCGACCTCGTTGCCCAGCACGTCGCTCAGCATCTCGAGGGCGGCCTTGGACGCGACGTAGTAGGCGTTGCCCGTGGCACCTTCGAACATGACCCCCATGGAGGAGGTGTTCACGATCATCCCCTTGCCTGCCTTGCGCATGTGGGGCAGGACCTCACGAATCATTCCTACGGGGCCAAAGAAGTTCGTCTGGAACAGTAGGCTAATGTCCTCCGACGTGCTGTCCTCTACAGAGCCGAAGTGTCCCTTTCCAGCGTTGTTCACCAGTACGTCGATTCCACCGAACTCCTGAATCGTCCGAGCCGCCACGGCATGCCTTTGCGCAGGGTCGGTAACCTCCATAGGCAGCGGTAACACCCGGTCGCCAAACTGGTCTGCCAGGTCTTCTAGCTTGTGCGGGTCCCTGGCGGTGACCGCCACCCGGTCACCGTGAAGCAGAGCCGCCCTTGCGATGCCTCTGCCCAGTCCCGAAGACGCACCCGTAATCAGCCAAGTCATTGTGCTCATAAATAACCTTTCGCTTGGTGGACATCCGTTCTAAGGACCAGCCGTTCAAGCTCACGCGGCGAACGCCTGCTGGAGGAACGCATCATATCCGTCGATCCAGCCACCCACGGCACCAAAGCCGTGTGGCCAACCGCGCAGAGCGACACCCTGGACTTCGACGCCGGCCTGCTCGAGCGTCTGTATGTTTGCCTCAAACTCATGAACGAACGGGTCGCGCGACCCATACACGAAGTAGGTGGGCGGCAGGTCGCCAGCGCGCAGTTGGTCCACGTCCTTGCTGGCAACGGAGAGCCTCCCGTAGAACGAGTAGATCATCCCGTCCGCAGATACGTCCACGGGCTCCCCGTCCAGGTCGTCGGGCACGTACGTGGCATCGTAGTCGCGAGGGCTCCTGGTGCCATCCCAGTCCAGCAGCATCTGGCCTGCGGCTATGCCTCCCGCCGAGAAACCCATGACCGCCACCGCGTCGCGCTTTGGCAGTGCGTAGTCTTGCCAGTGACGCTGCACGAACCTAACCGCACGTGCCAGGTCAATGGCGCCCAGGTCACGGCTCAGACGATAATCCACGACGAAACACTGGTAGCCGCGATCAGCCAGCCTGCGAGCCGTCGGATATGCATCGCCACGTGCGCCACGATACATGAAGGCGCCACCAGCCTCCAAGAGCACCGCCCCCTTGACCGTGACCCCCTGGGGCACCGGGAAGGTGGTGACGGCGGCCCGGAAACCAGCGCTGTCGGCACCTAGGGCCCTACCACCACCCGGGACGTTGTCCTCGTCCCAGAGGTAGAACACCTGCTGGGTGCCGGAATCCAAGTTCTGCGGTTCTGACACGCTGCCTGCGACCAAAGACAGGTCAGGAATCACGTGGTCGGTAAAGTCCTCCCGCGGGATGGACTCGAAGTCCCGCCCCTCCTGATCGGATGGAATGTAAGGCCGTATGTTGCTACTCGTGGGCATATAGTCCTCCCCCAATGCGCTCTGATTCATCCTGGACGCCGACGCCACGTCGGTCTGCACCTGCGAGCTGTCCGATGCCTGGACGCCTTGGTCACCCGCCAGGGCACCCAGCCATACCGATCTCGCCTCATATAGCATCGCCAGTGCAAAAATGACGATGGCGCCTATGCCACCCCATACGGCGAGCTGCCGCCTTTTGCTCTTCTTCACCTATTTGCCTCCCAGAACGAAACGGCCTGGTCCAGCCATCCGTCGGCCACGGTGCCTGCACCCAGGCCAAAACCGTGCCTGAGCCCGTCGTAAACGTGGAATTCGGTCGGAATGCCCGCCGCAGACATCTGGCCCAGCCGCGCCTGCATCACGCGCCAGTTGGCGATGCCATCGGAGGTCCCCACGTTGGCGTAGGTGGGAGGGTCGGTCTGCGACCAGTCCGAGAGCCCCGTGTACTGGGTCACCACCGCGGCAGGCTGGGGCAAATCCCTCTGCCCGAACGACGCCGTGCCATAGCCGCCAACCCAGGCGGACATGCGCGCTCCTGCAGAGCCTCCACCCAGAAGGTAACCGTCGGTCTGGACGCCCAGCTCGTCGGCATGATCCCAGATGAACGAGATGGCCCGTGAGAGGTCCTCGCAAGCGGTCTGGGCCCCAGGCCTGTAGATGACGGCAAAGGCGTTGTATCCGCGCTTCGACAACTCGAGGGCATGGGGAAAGCTGTCGTGCATGGCTGCAACGTAGGCAAAGCCGCCACCGGCACTCCACACCGCGAACGGATTGCCGGCGTCTCCCCTAAAGAAGAACAGGCCTGTGTCCTGCTTTGCGGGGTCATCCGCCTTCTCCTGGTCGGAGTAGATGTCATAGAACACCTGCTGACCCGAGCTGGCCTTCTCGTAGAAGTAGTTGCAGATCTCGACCGTCTTGTCGGGGTCTATGCAGCTGTACCACGCCAGATTCATGCTTCCGAGCGTACTGCCGCTCATGTAGCCCTCGTCTACGGGAAACAGCAACCTGCCCCAGCTGCCGAACGCGGGATCGTTACGCACGTCATCTATGTTCGTGTTCTGCGAGAAGGGCTGCAGGTTGGTCGAGCCACCCTGCGTCTGGGCAGAGCCACCGTTGGACATCCGTGCTCCATTCGTTGATGTACTTACCGTCGCCCCACCAGAACCCGCACAGGCAGAAAGACCCGCCACCGCAAGGACGCCTGCCCCTCCCACCAGAAGGGATAGCGCGCTTCTTCTGGTGAACGAGTGACGAAGCTGGTTTGCCGCGCGAGGGAAACGGCGATCGTTGACTGACATTGGGCTTCACCTTGGCTGTCGCATGACGTCTTCGAGTCTCAGTATGCGGAACGAAAGTGCCCAAGTACAATATCCAGTAGGTATCTTAGTATTAGGTAACTGCATAGCATAATGTGATGCGATGTAACCTTAGGGTTTGGTCGACACGACCAGTCATCACTTCACAGTTATTATCGAGCGGCATATCATTGCTTTACGCATTAAATATATCTGCTGTTCACGCGGCTTGTTACTCCTCCTCGAGGCATTACCTAAGAGCCGGCATGCACGGGTTGTCACCCGTAGCGCCGCATGGTGCCAAGGGGAGGTTTTTATATTTCAGCTATTAATCATGTATTCGTTAATCTCATATATCTACTATGCGTAACCCGGGAGACCCGCTCCTGGCAATCAAGGGAAGGAAACGTTGGACATGAGGACCATCACAAGAAGAAGACTGCTACAAACCATGGGAGTGGGAGCGGCCGGCACCGCATTCGCGCGAACGGGTAATCCGTCGATCGACGGTCTAGCCTGGGACGCCTACGACTCGCAAAACCACAACACAGTCATGGATTGCTCTTCGTAGCCCTGCCGTGGCCACCCCTCAGTAGCGGCGGGCCATCAGTTGTCCCCGCATGTTGACCCTATACCGTTCCCGACCATCACTCTGGGAGGATGGTTCTATGTACAACCATCAGCTGGACACCTTCGTATACGTGGCGGAGTCGGGCAGCTTCATGCGCGCCGCACGGAAGCTGTACATCTCTCCCGCGGCGGTCGCAAAGCAGATGAATCTCCTGGAGGCGCACCTGGGGGGCAAAGCTGTTCCACAGGTCACACGCGGGGCTCACGCTGACCCGCGCGGGTCAGAGCTTTCTGCAGGACTCGCGGCACATCATCAGCTACTCGAAGGACGCGATTGCCCGCGCGCAGGCCATAAGTCGCTCCGATGGCGAAACCATCCGCGTGGGCATCTCGCCTCTGACGCCTTCCGCATCCTTCAAGAGGCTCCTTGCGCACGTGCACCAGGAAAACCCACGTCTGAGCATACGCGTGATGCCCTTCTCGAACGGACCAGAGGCCATACAGCTGAACCACCCGAGCATCCGCATTGTGGGCTTTCCCTACTTTGACGCCCAGGTGTTCAACAGATGCGTCCAAGAAGGGGTAGCGCTGGCAACGCTGCCCCTGTGGAAGGACGTCCACCCCAAGATGAGGACCGTTCCCACCGACTGGGACCTCTGGGCATCAGTAGGAATGCTGTACTCCCGCACGCCCAGCGAGGGAGTGCAGGAATTCGTGGACCTGCTGCAGTCCGCTGCCGAGCAAAGGCACTCGGGGTCGATGCAATAGCCCCTCATTCATCGATGTAAAAACGGCGCCCGCCTGCCCGGTTGGCAGGCGGGCGTCAGTTGCATCTAGCCCATGGGGTGCTAGCGGCACTCGGCCAGGATGTCAAACAGCTCGTCGCTGGAGAGTTTCTTTGCGCAGCCGGCAGTCAGAATGGCGGTGTCGGCAACTGCGCTCAGAGTCTGGTCCGATGCATCTCCACCCAGCTCAGCGAAGGTGGTCGGAAGGCCCATCTCCTTGATGAAGGCAGCCAACGCGTCGATGCCGCGGTAGGCGGTGTCCAAATCGGTCTCACCCTCCTGGACGTTCCAGACCTCCCTTGCCCAGCGCGCGAACTGCGTCGGGGCACTGGAGGCCAGGTGACGGTACACGTGCGGATGTATCACTGCGAGGCCCTTCCCATGGTTCGTGTGGGTGTAGGCACCGTACTGGTGCTGAATCATGTGGCACTGGAAGTCAGTGACCTTGCCGACCTTCAGCACGCCATTCTCCGCCATCGCGGAGTCGTACTCCAACTCGGAGCGAGCCTGCATGTTGCCGGAATCCTCCACGAGGGCGCGCATGTTGCGGATGATGTTGCGCTGGACAGCAAAGTTCATGTCATCCGACACGTTGTCCTGACGCGGGGTACCGAAGTAGGTCTCCATGCAGTGGCTCAGCGTGTCGAAGGCACCGCTAATCAGCTGGTCGTGGGGCACTGTGAGGGTGAACGCAGGATCCAGGACGGCCCACTTGGGCAGGGCCCCCAGGAAGGGACCCTTCACGTGCGTCTCCTCGTTGGTGATGACGGCGCCGTTGTTCTGCTCGGCACCCGTGCCAAACACCGTGACGACACAGCCCATGGGGATGAACTCGTTCGGCACCTTATGCTGGACGTGTTCGAACTCGTCGATGTCCTGGTCCAGCCAGGCCTGAGCCGAGATGACCTTGCAGCAGTCGAAGACCGATCCGCCACCTGCCGCCAGAATGAAGTCGACGTCCTCCTGACGCGCCAGGCGAGCACCCTCCTGCACCTTCTCGTAGGTGGGGTTGCTCATGATGCCACCAAAGTCCACGACCTTCTTGCCCGCGGCCTTGAACTCGGACACCAGGGTGTCGTATAGGCCGCTACGCTTCAGCGAGCCACCGCCATACGCCAGCATGACCACGTCACCCATCTGGGGAAGCTCGGCCTGGAGCGCACGGTCGAGGGAACCCTTGCCAAAGTAGTTCTTTACGGGGTAGTCATACACAAAGCTTTCCATGGTGAAACCGCCTCTCGTTCGATGAAACAATGCCTTGGATACGTTCTATGTACACTGCTACTCAACGTCGCTCAGCGCCTGCACCAGACAACGCTGCTCGCTCGCCAGCACCAGGAATCCGCACACACCAGTCAGCACGATCATCAGGAGCATCATGCCCTGGGCCGCGTCGATGGCGGCCACCTCCTGCATGCCAGACACGGCCATGGAGACGGCGGCCAGGCCAACCGCTGCACCCACCTGGTGGAACACGTTCACCACGCCCGAGGCAGCGCCGGAGATGTCCTCGCTAGCACCCGCGACACCCGCCACGGTAAGGGGGCTCACGATAAGAGCCTGACCCATGCCGATGAGCACCATGGGGATGGCAACCCCCAGCAGATAACCTGCCTGGACGCCAACGGCCCAGCCCAAGAACAGACCCAGGGCATCAATGACGCAGCCCAGGATGAGCACGCGGGCGTTCGAGAACTTGCGGGTCAGCGCGGGGACCGTGAGGGACGAGAAGAACTGCGTGACCGTTAGAGGCAGGAAGCCAACTGCCGCCACGAGCGGAGTGAAGCCATATACCTGCTGAAGCGCCGTAGGCATGAGGAAGAAGTACGACATGCTGGCGCCCATCATTAGGAAGCGGCCCACGTAGGCGGCGCTACGACCAAGGTCGCCAAAGAGGCGCAGCGGCATCAGGGGCACCTTGGCGCGACGCTCGCGCAGCACCAGAGCCACCAGGGCGACGACGGCGATGACGATCGAGACCTCACGACCAACGCGGCCGTCGATGCCATAGATAAGGCAGGCAAATCCGATGACCGAAAGGATGGCGCCCGCCCAGTCGACGTTCGAGCCGCTGGAACCACTCTTGCTGGGGATGAAGCGCAGCGTGAGGACTATCAGCAGGATTCCGACGGGCACGTCGATATAGAAGGCGTAGCGCCAGGATGCATAGGCAGTGATGAAGCCACCCAGAACCATGCCCACGCTGCTGCCGATGCCTGCCACCGTGCCATACGCCGCGATGGAACGTGTGCGCATCTGGCCCTCGTAGTTGTCTATCAGAAGAGCCAGGGTGGACGGCGCCAGCATGGAAGAGCCCATGCCCTGGAGGGCGCGCATCGCCACCAGCATGTTTCCGCTAGTGGCAGAGCCCACCATAAATGACGCGGCCGTAAAGACTGCCAGACCCGCCAGGAAAATCCTGCGACGGCCAATGATGTCGCCCAGCCTACCGCCCAAAAGAAGGAACCCGCCAAAAGTCAGGGCGTATGCCGTGCTGACCCATGAGACGGCAACGCTGTCCATGCCCAGTTCGCGTGCGATGCTGAGGCTGCTGGAGAACACCACCGAGTTGTCCATCAATATGAGGAAGTACCCCAATAGAACTATGGGGAGCACCGCCCCGAATCTCTGCTTTGTCTGTTCGGCCATTGCTGCACAGGCCTCCCTTCTGTCCAACCTGCGGAGGCCGGCTCGTCGTTTCTTTGTCTGTATTCAATCTACTAATCGCTGTGAGTGAAGTACAATGTTAGATTGGGTTATATCTATTCCTCAGATGCATAGCGTTAGGAGGCTTCAATGGAACTCGAGCAACTGCGACAACTGGTAGCCATCGCAGAATACGGAACCATGTCAAAGGCGGCCGAGCAGCTGCACATATCACAGCCGTCCATCAGCAGGAGCGTCCGCGCGCTGGAGCACGAGCTGGGACAGGACCTGTTTACTCACACGCGCAACAGCGTGATTTTGAACGACGCCGGAGCCATTGCCGTCGATGGGGCACGCAAGGTGCTGGCGGATGTGCAGACGATGCGCGGCGACCTGGACGAGCATGCAAAGCGCATGCGGACCATCAGGCTGGGCACCGTGGCCCCCGCCCCCATGTGGCTTCTCACCGAGCGAACGGTGGCCGCCCATCCCGGCACGATCTTCTCGACCGAGTACATGGATGAGCAGGATCTGGAAAAGGGCCTCCTTGACAGGACGGTAGATCTGGCCATCCTGATGCACCCGCTGGCCCTCCCCACCGTCAGCTCCCGCCGCCTGCTTACCGAGAACCTGTCGGTGGAAATGCCACCCAACAGCGACCTCGCTGGCATGGATCACGTGACCTGGAACGACCTCAACGGCAGGCCGTTTTTGGTGCTGGAGTCCATCGGATTCTGGATGGACGTCGTGCACGACAACCTGCCCGACTCGCAGATTATCGTGCAGCAGGACCCGCAGGTCTTTACGCAGCTGATAGCCTCGTCCGACCTGCTGAACTTCGTGACTGATGCGTCGGCGTTCTCGCACCCCACCACGGGACGCGTGCGCATCCCCATCTGGGGCACCGGCGCCAGCGCCACGTACTTCGCGGTATGCCTGAACGACTCGAGCGACCAGGTACGCCGAGTGCTCGACCTCTTTGAGGAATAGGCCACACATGAACAAGGGACGGAGGACCGTTCATCCCTTCGTCCCATGTTCATCCTTCTCTGACCCAGCTGTCGACATCGCTTTCGCTCGGGTTCTCCCTAAAGCGCTGGCAAGCCTACCAGTCACCGGTACCCGCAACAGTGGCCAAGTTCTTTGCGGAACTACCCAGGCCGGAGGAGATAGACGTGCAGAACGGGATGACCCTCTTGCCCGTGAAGTCGTTATCGCTGGCGAAGTGAGTGATGGGCGACGCGTAGTCGCCCCACCAGATGGGGTACCCCACAAAGACGGTGTCGTAGTCGGCCCAACCATCCGGGGTCGTCTGCCGCAGGGACACGTCGCGAAGGTTCTGGTCCTGGTATTCCTTGCTGACGCTGCTGGTGTCATCGTTGTAGCCCAGGTCGTCATCCGAGTAGGCCTGGGTGGGCAGGACCTCGAACGTGTTGCCACCGGCGTCCTGGGCGATGCGCTCTGCGACGCGCCTGGTGTGGCCCTGGGCCGAGAAGTACGCCACCAGGACCTTGCGGGAGTCGCTTTCTCCCGTGGCGCCGTCGTTGGAGTCTGATGCGGCAGTCGCAGATTGGGAGGAAGCCTGCGAGGAGCTCGAGCTGCCCGTCGAAGTGGATCCGCATGCTGAAAGGCCTGGCCCGGCAGCAATCGCAAACGCCCCCGTGACAAACATCCTGCGAGTGATGTCCTCATGGTTCCCCATGACCTTCTCCAATTCTGTCATGCAGCACCGGCACCCGAGCGAGCACCGCGACCTGACAACATGCGAGCCAACGCACCCAGGAACACAAACGGAGAGCCCGCCAACAGCACCTCAAGCACCCCATAGGCAACGGGCGCGTCGACGGCGACGCCTGTGAATCCGTACGCAAACGCCAGGTGCACGGGGAATCCCATGACCACGAAGTCGTAGCTGCCCAGGGCAAGAAGTGCAAGGCAGACCACAACAGAGAGCAGGCGCGCCGAGCCCTTTGCACTTCTCCACCAGCCCCGCAGGCCGCGACCGCAATGCGTCCCCACGTGGAATTGCGCCAGCACGTATATCCAGCATGCGAGTCCCGCGTGTACGGAACGCGACGTCCAGACGCCCAGAGGGCTCGGCAGGCGCAGGGGCAGCGCCGTCGTGAGCGGCCCAATCGTCAGCAGCAGTACCACGCCCATGCCCGCAAGCAGAAGGATGGGGACGGCAACCACCACCCTGAGCGGCGTCCACCGTCCCCTGCGAAGCGTCTTCCACCAGGGGCGGTTCAGGAGGTTGTGTGCGATGACGAGCACGAAGAAGCCGATGCCCAGCCACTCGTGGATGGCGAATCCCGTGAGCGAGCGCGCCACAAGGAATGCCAGGTCCAGGAGCATGGCCACGTCGACCAGGACCTTCATGCCCTTGCGCATGTTCCCCTGCATGTTGGTACTCCTAACTGCTTGCATGTTTGGGGTGGAGGGGCATTCGACTAGGGTGCACTCGATTGGAGGCGTGCTCAGCTACGGGCACGTTCGGCGGGGAGCACACATGAGCATGAACAAACCTCCGTCCCCCGTTCACGTTACAGCTGCTCGTACGCCTGGGCGTCGACGGGCTCCAGCCACTCGGCGCTGGCGCCCTCAGCGGTCACGGCCAGAGCGATGTGCTGGAACCACGAGTCCGCCGCGGCGCCGTGCCAGTGCTTGACCTCGGGCTGGATGCTCACCACGTCGCCTGGCTTCAGCTCCTGCGCGGGCTTGCCCCACTCCTGGTACCAGCCGCGACCGGCGATGCAGATGAGCACCTGGCCACCCCTGTGGTGAATGTGCCAGTTGTTGCGGCAGCCCGGATTGAACGGGGGGACAATTTTGTCCCCCCGTTCAACCGCCCCAGGTAAGTCCGTCTTAGAAATGCGCCGCGGGTCGCGTCAGCGGCTACTTTCTACCGCAATCCAGGCCCTTGTCGTCTGTATTGACGCCCTGTCAGCTCTTCTTGGCCTTCCCGATTAGTCTCGCTGCGGGCAATAGCAGAATCACGGCGACGATGAGGGATGCCAGGCCGCCGCCGAACGGCACATACATGAGCGCGAAGGCTCCCGGGATCGCGAGTGATACTCCGATGGACCAGAGAACCAGCTTCCTAATGATTGCTTGCCCCCGCCCGGCAACGTGGCGCTCCACTTCAGGCGAAGTGCGCATATGGCCTGCTGGCTTTGCCTCCGCGACCGTATTGACCTCCATGCTCCGATTGGCGGCGGCATCGTTCGCTTCGAGCTCTCGTAGCTTGGGCCTGTCCCTCTCGGCGAGCTCCGCCGCCTTCTTGGCTAGCGGTGACCCCTCGGAGATCGTGACCGAGCAGCGAATCGACCCGGAGTCGGCTTTGCCCAGGGCGACCTCGCATGCCACCGACCCCGGAAGGTCGTCTTCCGGTCCGAGCTGCATGAATTTGCGCACCTTCTCGGTTGCGCGTGCCGTGCAGGCACCGACCTCCCTCCCGTTGAGTCGCACGAAGTAGCGGGGCATGCCCTTCGACTTGCCGCTCGCAAACTCGCCCAGGGTCAGCTCGCCGCTCCCCGTCAGGCTCGTCGTCTGTCCCGGCAGCAGGTCGGATGCCGCCTCCCTCGTCGACTTGGACTGGGTCGCCGATATCTGCCTGGCGGACGGGTAGGGCTCGGTCACGAGGCTGAGGTACTCGGGGTCGCAGAGGAGCGAGCGGAAGCACCATGCCGTGGCCCTAGCGTCCTCGAGGGAGTCGTGCGCGGAGAAGGAGTACCCGTAGAACTTCGCGCAGTCGGTTAGCTTTGAGTACCTGTACCTTCCGCTGTCGCTCCAGGAGGAAGCCCCGCGAACCCTTAAGTACTCGAGCATCACGTCGAAGGTTTGGTCTGGGCTCCATTCGCTTCCGAATATCCCGGCAGCCCTCAGGAACCCCATGTCGAACTTCATGTTGTAGGCGACCAGGAGCCTGTCCCCTCCGAAGATCTCCCTGATCTGGGGAGCCAGCCTGTCGATGGTCGGGGCCCTCCTGACGTCCCTCGGGGAGATTCCGTGGATGCGCTCGGCGTCTGGCCACGACTTCCTTCGCGTCGGCCTGACGAGGCTGTCCATCAGCCTGTTCCCGAAGGCGTCGACGATGGACACCTGGAGCAGCTCGTCCAATCCCGGCCTAAGGCCAGTTGTCTCCGTGTCGAACACCACGACCCTGTCGAGGGGTACGCCCAGCAAAAGCGAGCATATGTCGGTCGTATCCATCGTCGCTCCCTACCCCTCGCGCATCTCGTCGGCGGACTGGACCCACACGACCGTCCCGATCACGGTCACGGGGCCGTCCTCCTCCCTGAGCACGATGTCCTCGTAGCCGTCCGTTCAGCGGGGGGGACAGTTTTGTCCCCCCGTTGAACGAATATTCCTGCGCTTGCCGCAATTGTCCATCCGTTCTCGGCCATCGTACGACAATCTCACTCAACGCACCCAGTCGTACAGGAACGGGAAGCCATGGCCTTCAGAGTCGTTACCATCGAACACCCGGCAGAGGTTCACGCTCGCTCCGGACAGCTCCAGGTTATTCAAGACCAGGGGACGGCCTCCATTCCGCTAGAGGACATCGCAATGCTCATCGCTGATGCCCCTAACATCAGGCTTTCAACCACGTGCCTTGGCGAGCTTTCTGCCCATCGCATCATGCTTGTCACGATGGGGAGAAACCATCTCCCCTGCACCCTAACCATCCCGATGGTTGCCAACGCACGACAGTCCCGCCTCACGGCTCGGCAGGCCGCCATGCCCGAAGCGTTCAAGGCCCCACTCTGTGGAAGAGGGTGGTTGTCTCGAAGATCGAGAACCAGGCGAGGGCGCTATCCATCCTTGGGCTAGACGGCGCAGAGGAGGTGTGGAGCTTCTCGCTTGGCGTTTGCCCTGGTGACCCGGACAACCGAGAGGGCGTCGCCGCCCGATGCTACTTCCAACATCTGCAGCCCGATCTCAACAGACGTTGCAGGGATCCCCTGAACAGTGCGCTCAACTACGGTGCTGCCATCGTGCAGGCAGCGGTAGCACGGTCACTCGTGGTCGCGGGGTTTGTTCCCGCGCTGGGGATTCACCATCATTCGCAGCTCAACGCCTTTAACCTTGCCGACGACATCATGGAGCCGCTCAGGCCGGTGGTCGACATTCTCGCCTTGGAGGTGGTCGAATCCTCGTGCGAGCTCTCCCGGCAGCAGCGCAGCAAGCTTCGCGGTGTGCTTCTGCGCACCGTATGTCTGGAGAACCAGAAGATGACGGTGCTCCGAGCGACCAACAGGATGGGAGAGTCACTGCGCGGCGCCACCACATGCGAAGACGCGAGCCTCATGCTCACTCCGACAATTTTGGCGCAAGGAACTGAGACGCAATGCGCATAGTGGTCATGCTCCGCCCCACAAACCGTCGGGGGACGAAAACCGAGTACACCGCCTATAGGAAGCGGCTCGTCACGCTGGGATACTCGCTCGTGCAGCCCGAGGTCTGCATACGCGCCGTCCCCAGCAGGAAGACGGCGGCACGCTGCCTTCGCGATCTCGAGGAGCACGTTCCCACAACGGGCTCCATCTGCGCCTTCTGCATGACGGAGCGTCAATTTGCAGGTGTGAGGTACCTAGTGGGCGGGAGGGACTACCAGGAGGAGCGCGTCGGCGTTCGAACGATGGTCGAGCTGTAGCGGTCTGACAGAAGAATTCGCCTCCGCCATTCGCGTGAGCCCAGAAGCCCTGGAGCGCGGAGACCCGCCTATCCCTTGAGCCAGGTGCAGTCCGCCACGGAGTACAGAGGCACGAACGGCAGCAGAATGGGCGTGCGACGCACATAGGCCTGGTACTCCGGGTCCGAGCCATAATTGCGGTTCTGGCGGAGCTCCAGTCGGCGCGCGCCGCCAAACATCACGTACACAATCGCCACGTACCCACCAATGGCCGCAAGCCACTGCCACGGACCCGCGAGTGCCGTGAGGCCAGACACGAGGACGCCGGTCCACGTGAGGACCTCACCCAGGTAGTTGGGGCACCGAACGAACGAGAAAAGGCCCTCGTCACAGAAGCGGTGCGGGTTGCGGCGCTTCTGCGCCGTCTTTTGGAGGTCAGCCGCGGACTCCAGCACGATGCCACCTACCATGATGAAGGCGCCCACGACGGCGCAGGCGTCTGCGGGTGTCCCGTTGGCAAGTCGGAAGTAGATTGGCGCGGCTTCGCACGCATACAACAGCGCGCACGACCCCCACACGAGTATCTGCACAGGAAGCCCCAAGCCCGACCCATCGTTAACCTGCGTCTTCATGACCTTGTTGTACGCCGCGCTGCGACGCTCGCGCACGAGCAGGTACCCGCCCAGCCTGAGCCCGTACGCCACGAGCAGGGCGCTCATGACGAGCGGGACCGTCGCATCAGCGCTGGCACCGGGGGCAAACATCACGAGCAGTGCCACGCCGATGGCAACCATCGAGAATCCGTATCCCAGCGAGATGAACCACACGAACTTGTGGAAGCCAATCGCACTGACGGCGAGTGCTATGCAGAACATGACCAAGAACCCCATGACATTCCCCCACCCAGCAACTTGGCGCCTCGCACCGACGGCGCACGTCTCTCTCCGCCCAATGATACGGTTGCGGTAACGTGAGTGCCAGACATCGGGAACGTACGAGGCACGGCACGCGAAGGCAGGAGTGACATGTCAGGGGATCGGCATGAACAGGGCGAGAAGGGCGAGGTGCCAGAGGGCTTCTCGCTCTCTCTGGCTTTGGCAGATGTGGTACCCGTAGCGCTCTTTGCCTCCTCGGCGTTTGTTGCGGCAGGGAGCATCGCTAGTCCTGCCTGGGCACTTGGGGCAATCCTCGTCACCGCTGGCGGTGTGGGGAAGGTCGCCTGGAAATTTTTGATGGCACTGGCGCACAAGAACGTGCCGGCCCTGAGCAGGCAGATGCGCTACGTGATGCCGGTGGGTTTCGCCCTGATGGTTGTGGGTGCCACATTGGATGCCGCAGGAACTCTGGACCTTCTTAGCTCACTGGGACGCATGCCCAGCCTGGCCCTTGTGGTGGCGTGGCTGGGCTGCATGCTGCTCATGGTGCGGTTCGCACGCAGGCGCGACCAGCTCGACGCCCGGGCAAACTGGGCCGAACAGGGCGTAAACGCAGTCGGACAGCTCACGTTGTTTGTTGCTCTGCTGCTAGCGTAACGGGGTCGCGCAAGAAGGTGGGCAGGGAACGGTGGACACGATGATCGACTACGAGGCTGCGGCAAGGCACTGAACCGACCGCGAGCACGATGCGAGGCGTATGCCAGCGAAGGTGCTACGCGAGCGGATAGAGGGGTTTCTCTCCTCGCATCGGGTGTGCGCGCTCGCGACGGCAAGCGCAGACGGTGGCCTGGTACGCAACACGCCCATTGAGTACGAGTGGTACGACGGGTCATTCTAGGTGCCGTCCTCATAAGACCCGAGCGATTTCCCTTAGCAACTTCGGACGCTTAGGGGCCCGTATGCGTCCGAAGCCGCTGCGACGGGTTGCAACGTTACGCAAATCGCCCCCCCACATTGCCGGCAAACGCTGGGACCGGCGAGCACGACAAGGCGAGGGGGCCGCCCGTGGGACGACCCCCTCCCTGAACACCGCTCTTCTCTCCCCCACCTACAGGAGCCTGAGCGAGACCTCCTTGAGCTGCTTGCCCGAGACCTCGCTGGGTGCGTCGCTCATGAGGTCGGAGCCAGAGCTGGTCTTGGGGAACGCCATGACCTCGCGGATGTTGTCCGCGCCGGCCAGCAGCATACACACGCGGTCGAGCCCAAGCGCGAAGCCGCCCATGGGAGGAGCGCCAAACTCCAGGGCATCCATGAGGAAGCCAAACTGGGCGTGCGCACGCTCGGGGGTGAAGCCCAGCTTCTCCAGAATCTTCTCCTGCAGCTTGGCATCGTGGATGCGCATGCCGCCGCCGCCCGCCTCGTAGCCGTCCATCACGAAGTCGTAGGTGTGGGAACCCATGGCGAGGGGGTCGGCTTCCAGGAGGTCCAGCTGGTCCTCGTTGGGCTGGGTGAAGGGCTGGTGCTCGGAGTCCAGGCACTTGCGATCCTCGTCCCAGTGGAACAGCGGGAAGTTGACGACCCAAAGGAAGTCGTGGCCCTGACGCGGGACATCGAGCGCATCTGCCATGTGGCAGCGCATGCCACCCAGGATCTGGTCCGCCTGCAGGCGGTCGGCGACGGCGAACATGACAAGGTCGCCGGGTTCGACCTCCATCTCGGAGCGCAGGGCGGCCATCTCGTCGTCGGAGAAGAACTTGACGATGGGGCTGGTCACGGAACCATCCTCGCGGAAGGCGATGTAGGCCAGGCCCTTGGCGCCAAACTCGGCGGCGACGTCGGCAAGGCGGTCGATCTTGGCGCGGGGCCACTTGCCTGCACCCTTGGCGTTAATGGCCTTGACGTACTGGCCCTCGGTGGCGGCAGCGCTCGCGAACAGCTTGAACTTGGAGTTTGAGAAGATCGACGTCACGTCGTGCAGGGTCATGCCATACCGGGTGTCAGGCTTGTCGATGCCATAGGTGTCCATGGCGTCCCAGTAGTTGATGCGGCGCAGGGGAAGCTCGAGCTTCACGCCCATCTTGGCGAAGGCGTCGGCAAGCACCTCCTCCAGCTCGCCCATGACGTCGTCCTGCGAGACGAAGCTCATCTCCACGTCCACCTGGGTGAACTCGGGCTGGCGGTCCTTGCGCAGGTCCTCGTCGCGGAAGCACTTGGCAACCTGGTAGTAGCGCTCGACGCCGCCCACCATGAGAAGCTCCTTCAGGAGCTGGGGCGACTGCGGGAGCGCGTAGAAGTGACCGGGCTGCATGCGGCTGGGAACCAGGAAGTCGCGGGCGCCCTCGGGCGTGCTCTTGAAGAGCGAGGGGGTCTCGACCTCCATGAAGGCGCGCTTGTGGAACGCCTCGCGCAGGGCGAAGGTGAAGTCGGAGCGCATCTTGAGGTTCTGGGCCATCTTGGGGCGACGCAGGTCGAGGTAGCGATAGCGCAGGCGCACGTCCTCGGCAGTGTCCAGGTGGTCCTCGATCTGGAACGGAGGCGTCTTGCTGGTGTTGAGCACCACGATCTTGGTCACGTACACCTCGATGGCGCCCGTCGCCAGCTTCTCGTTGTCCTGCCCCTCGGGGCGCTCGCGCACAGTGCCGCTCACCTGGATGGGCCACTCGGAGCGGATGGTCTCCGCCTCGTGGAAGGTGCCCTCGTCGCAGACCTCCGGGTCAAACTCCAGCTGGGTCACGCCGGTGCGGTCGCGCAGGTCGACGAAGATGAGGCCACCGTGATCGCGGCGGTGCCACACCCAGCCGGTCAGCGTGACCTCCTCGCCAATGTTGGACTCGCGGAGCTCGCCGCAAGTGTGGGTGTGCATGGAGTGCTGGGCCATAGTGTTCCTCTCGTCTCCTCCGCCCCGTGCCGTGACGGGCGGACCTGCAGATGACGGCACGCCTGCGTAGACGGCGGAGGCGCGCGCGGGTTCACATAATAGCAGCGTCGGGACATTAGGATGGCAGCGCTCGAGATATGCAGACTGCGGAAACCTTCCCGACACGAGTGGGGCGACGTGCGCCGTGGTGCTAGGCTCGTGGCTGGTGGCATGACGCCGCCAGCTGGACGAGGCAAGGGGAGAGGAACATGGCATACCGGGCTGCGATCTTCGACTTGGACGGGACGCTCCTCAACACCCTGGACGACCTCGCCGCGGCAGACAACTACGCCCTGGCCCAGATGGGCATGCCAGCCCGCAGCCGCGAGGAGGTCCGTGCCTTCCTGGGCAACGGCACCCGCGCGCTCATGCACCTCTCGGTGCCCGAGGGAACTGACGCCGCGACGGAGGAGCGCGCCTTCGAGGTGTTCACTCACCGCTACAACGCGCACCATGCGGATTCGACCGCCCCCTACCCCGGCATCGTCGGACTGGTGCGGGACCTGCGAAACGCGGGGATGCCCCGAGCCGTGGTCTCCAACAAGCCCGACGGGGACGTTCAGGCCCTCATCGCCTCATACTTTCCCGGTCTCTTCGACGCGGTCGTGGGCCAGCGCGACGACGTGCGGCGCAAGCCGGCGCCCGACTCCCTCCTCGCCGTCATGCGCGAGCTTAGCCTCTCGCCCAGGGACGTGGTGTACGTGGGCGACTCGGAGGTGGACGTGCAGACCGCGGCGAATGCCGGAACCGACTGCGTCATCGTGAGCTGGGGCTTCCGCGACGTTCCGTTTCTGCGCGAACACGGGGCAGAGGTCATCGTGAGCACACCCGACGAGCTTCGGACCGCCATCCTGGGCGCGGGAGGCCAGCGCTAGGCGAGCACCAGACAAAGTAATCCATGCCTGGACTAGCGCGGCTAGGCATCGCGCAACGAAAATCCGCACGGAGCCCCGGGGCACCACCGCAGGCACGCCCACTCTCAGCCCACGCTTAGAACCCAACCGACACCGGCGCCAACGCCCTAGAGCCCTGCTAGGGAAATCACGGCCGCGGCAGGCGACCAGACAGGCTCGCGCAGAAAGCCTGCTGAGAAAAGACGACCTGTGGCAATCGACCCTCGCCACCATTTGCCACAAGTCTCATTTTATCAGCGGATTCTCGCCCCGGCAGCCCAGCAGCCCGCTTCCGATTGCCACAACTCAAGTTTTCCCGGCAGGTCCCTTGTCGTATTGGCCCCCGGATTGCCACAACTCCACTTTTCTCAGCAGGTCCCCCGGCGGGCGGCTCATCGCGGCGCGACGCGCCACGGTCTCGCGCCAAAGGGACACGATTCCCTCCCCCAGGGACCGCGATGCCCAAGAACCTGGCGCATCTGTTCCCGCTTTTGGCGACTCGGTTTCACTCGTTTCGGCAAATGGCTCGCGCTCCCCCACCCACATGGGAGTTCGCTACGCTTGCCTAAACGGGACGCCGCGATTGTATGTGGCCGGTTAGACGGCGGTAAGATTCCCGTTGAGCAGCAAGGAAGGCAAGCCCTTCGAGAAAGGACGCGACATGGGAAAGAAAGCGGCCGAGGCACTCGAGATAAACTACGACGAGTTGGCCGACTACCTGCACAAGAACCACTCGGTCTACATGAAGGTCGACGACGACGTCTACTACCTGACCGACGTGAACTTTGAGGCCTGGCGCGCCCAGGACACCAGTCGGCGCAACTCCAAGAACCACTTCGTGGACTGCAGCGACCTCGTAAGCACCGTGGACGAGTTCCTCGCGCTCCCCTTTGTCAACGGCCACACCATCAAGGATGTGTTTGACCACGCGACGTTCTATCCCTCGATGAAGGGCGTCAAGGAGCCGTAGGGCGATCCCATCTCATGGCAGACGACTCGGGACGGGTCGGGAGCAATCCCGACCCGTCTTGCCATCGCGGGCGAGAGGAGCGGGACTACTGTTCTGACACCACCCCCGCCGGCATGGCGCGGACCGCCGCCCAGACGGCCCGCGCCTCTCCACGGGCCCTACTCCTTTGGCTGCTCCGTAGGGACCGAGGCCTCGATGGTCTCCTCCACCTCGTGGTCCAGGTCTCCCTTGCCAAAGCCCTGCGACAGCATGGGGATGAGCATGCGGTACGAGTCCTCGGTGGCGTTGTTGCGAGGGGAGCGCTTGGCGTAGCGCTTGACCGCGGCGGCCGACTTCTTGATGGCGACGAGGGTACCCGCGCCCGCCACGCAGCCGCCCGGGCATGCCATGCCCTCGAGAAGGTAGCCGGGGTACTTCCCCTTGGTGGCGTCGCGCATCATCTTGCGACAGTCCTCGAGCCCCTCGGCGTTGGCCACGTTGACCTCGCGGTCGGGATAGCGCCGGTGGATGGCGTTGACCACCGCGTTGGCGACGCCGCCCGCCACGGCAAAGCCCCTGCCGTCGGCGCTCGCCACGTCGAAGTCGCTCTTGTTGTCGTCCTCCAGGCTAAGGTAGTCGATGCCGCGGGCATCCATCATGCCCGCCATCTCCTCGAAGGTCAGGACAAAGTCGACCTCGCTGCGAACGCTGCGACGCATGGCCTCGAGCTTCTTGGCGGCGCAGGGCCCCACGAACACGATCTTTGCCTTGGGGTGCTGCGTGCGGATCATGCGGGCCGTGAGCGTCATGGGCGTGAGCGCCATGCTGATGCAGTCCGCGTACTTGGGAAACTCCTTCTTGGCCATGACCGACCAGGCAGGGCAGCACGACGTCCCCATGAACGGCAGCTTGTCGGGCACCTCCTCCAAGAAGTCCTCCGCCTCCTGCACCGTGCACAGGTCGGCACCCAGGGCAACTTCCTCAACGCCGGAGAAACCCAGCTCCTTGAACGCCTCGCGAAGCTTGCCCACGTTGCCCTTTCCGCCAAACTGGCCCACGAACGCGGGCGCCACCGCGGCGATGACCTCCTCGCCCGCCAGGATGGACCAGATGACCTGGGCTATCTGGCTCTTGTCGGCTATGGCGCCAAACGGGCAGTTGACCAGGCACTGGCCGCAGCTCACGCACTTCTCGTAGTCGATCTGAGCGCGCCCGTGCTCGTCGGAGCCGATGGCGTGCATGCCGCAGGCAGCCGCGCAGGGGCGCACGTGGTGGTGGATGGCCTGGTAGGGGCAGGTCTTTGCGCACATACCGCAGTGGATGCACAGGTCCTGGTCAATGTGGGCGTGCTTGTCCACGAAGGTGATGGCCTTCTTGGGACAGATCTCGCGGCACGGGTGGGCCAGACATCCCTGACAGGTGTTGGTGACCTCGTATACGTTGTCCTTGCAGGCGTTGCACGCAAACTTGATTACGTTGACCAGCGGAGGCTCGTAGTACGAGAGGTCACCCGTCTGGGTGAAGCCCTCCGAGATGCGCGTGGGCCCGTCGACCCCCTGGAGGGGCAGCCCCATGGCAAGGCGGATCCTCTCGGCGATGATGGCCCTTTCGAGGAACACGCTCTCGCGATAGGTGGCGACGTCTCCCGGCAGGATCTTGAACGGGAGCTCGTCAAACCGCTTGTCCAGGTCGGCATCGGTCTGGGTTGGGTCGTCTCCCATCGAGTAGCAGACCTTTGCGACCTCCCTGAAGACGTCACGACGGATCTTGGTCAGGTTGGTGTACACGCCACGCATGGTGTCAGACATATCGCGCTTCCCCTATCCTCTCCTCGGCCGATGGCCGACCCACCCCACAGTATGAGCCTTGTGGGGCCCTACGTGGCCCCTCCCTCCCACAGGCCCGGGCAGTCTGGGAACGCATCCAGGAACCTCTGGGGGAACTCAGTGCGCACGAGCAGGTGCTCGCCGGTCACGGGGTGGTCGAACTCCTCCTCAAGGGCGTGGAGCATGAGGGTCTGCCCGCGCCGGCCCCTGAGTGCGGGCCTGCCGTACAGCCGGTCCCCCGCGATGGGGAACCCCAGGTGGGCCAGGTGGACCCTGATCTGGTGGCGGCGGCCGGTGAGAAGCTCAACGCGCACGAGCGTTTGACCCCCCGCCACCGCGAGCGGCGTCACCACGGTCTGCGACGGCTTGCCGGTGCGGGAGACCCGCATGAGCCGGGCGTCGTGGCGGTCGCGTCCCAACGGGAGCGAGATGGTGCGCGTGCCCCGAGGGAGTCTCCCCTCCACCACTGCAAGGTAGCGCTTGCCCATCTGGTGCCCCGCCACAAGCGCGTCGAAGGCGGGCTGCGTGGAGGGATCGAGCGAGAGGAGCACGAGCCCCGAGGTATCGACGTCCAGCCGCTGGAGCGCCTGTGGGCGCGTGGCTGCATCCCCCTCCCCCCGCAGCAGGTCGGTGACGCGGTCCGTGAGGGTTGGTGCGCCGGTGCCGTCGCCGTGCACGAGGAGACCCTGCGGCTTGTCGGCTGCCAACACCCAGCGGTCACGGTAGGTGACCCTCACCGAGCTCATGCTTGTCCCCCCTGCTCGCGAGCCCCGGCGTCGGGAGCGACGACCCTCTCGCCCCAGGGGGCCGGCCCCTCCTCGCTGCGGGCGAGCTGCGAGAGGAGGAGCCGGTAGAACGCCTCGACCACGCTCCACACGTGCTTGGAGTCGCGCCAGGCGGCGCAGATGGGGATGGACCCCTGGGGGCCCAAGTCGACGCAGCGCAGGGTCTGCCCGCCCTCCTCGCGCGCCGCGGCCTGGGCGAGGTCGAGCGGGACAAAGCAGGCACCCACGCCGCGGATGGCGAGGTCGACCAGGGTTTCTGAGTTGGAGGACTGCACGCGCTCCCAGGGCTTGACCCCGCTGTGCTCCAGCAGCCGTCGTGCCAGGTCGCCGGGCTCGTCGCCCTGCCCCAGCATCATGAACGGGCACGATGCGAGCGGGGCGAGCGACCCCTCGCGGGCCACCGACGCCACGACCTCCTCCGCGCGGTCGCCGTACAGCCTTGCCAGGAGCTCGTTGGAGAGGAGCAGGACCACCCTGTCGGTGTACAGGCGGTGGACCACCAGGCCGGGCTCGTCTTCCGCCACCGTCGCGATTGCGATGTCGATGCGACCCTCTTTGAGGTCGGTCACGAGCTCTCGGTTCTCGCCCTCGTGCAGGAGGACGTTGATCCCGGGGTGGGCGGCCTGAAACTCGGCGACGGCACGCGGCATGATCATGTGCCCGCGCGTGCTGGCCACGCCCACGCCCAGAAGGCCGCGCTCGTCTCCCGCTATGTCCTGGAACTCCTGGCGCATGGAGCGCTCCTGCGCCTGAAAGCTGCGCGCGTAGCCCAGGAACACGTTGCCCGCGTAGGTGAGCGTGAGGGGCACCTTGCGGTTGACCAGGCGCACGCCCAGCTCTCGCTCCACCCCGGCAATGTGCGCCGAGAGGGTCTGCTGCGTCACCGAGAGCCGCTCGGCGGCCTTGGTGAAGCTCCTCTCCTCCGCCACCGCCACGAAGTAGTCCATGGTGGTGAAGTTCATGGCATCCCCTCTCCCCATGACGGTCACGGTGCCCCCGACGCAGGGCGTGAGGCACGACCGATGCACATGCGACACCGATTGTTCCAGCACAAATACAAACTGTTTCGCATACCGAATATAACAGTTGGACTCAAGGTTTTGAGGGGGATAGTCTTCTTTCTGCAAAAGGAGGTACGCGCGCGGGTGCGCCCGCGCCGCCAGGTGGGAAGACGACGCACGGGCGTGCGGAAGGAGCTGGGAACTCATGGTAGAGACGTTGGTGCTCGTCACCTTTGCGGCGGCGCTGGTGATAGGCATCGTGGCGGGCATCCCGCTGCTCGCGATCCTGATTGGGGGCTTCTTCCTCTTTGCGGGCTATGGCCTGTACCGCGGCAACTCCGTGCGTTCCGTCCTGTCCATGGCGGGAGAGGGTCTTCGCACCATCGGCTCGGTGCTCATGCTGTTCGTGATCATCGGCATGCTAACCGCCTCGTGGCGCGCTGCCGGGACCATCCCCGCCATCACCTGCTGGAGCACCAGGCTCGTGAGCCCACCAACGCTCGTGCTGCTCTCGTTCGTGCTCTGCGCCATGATGTCGTTCATCACCGGCAGCTCGTTTGCCGCCGCCGCGACCACCGGCGTCATCTGCGTGACCATAGGCACCGCCATGCACGTGAACCCGGCCCTGCTGGGTGGCGCGGTCATGAGCGGCTGCTTCTTTGGCGACCGCTGCTCCCCGCTCTCCAGCGCCGCCGCGCTCGTGGCGACCCTCACCCGCACCCAGGTGCTCGACAACGTCAAGCGCATGTTCCGCAGCGCCTTCATCCCCGTTGCGTTGTGCCTCGTGCTGTACGCCGTCCTGGGCGTCTCGCAGGCAAGCCCCATCGCGCTCCCGGACTTCGAGTCGCTGTTTGCCCACACCTTCGACCTCTCGTGGTACGTGTTCCTTCCCATCGCGATCGTGCTGGTGCTCTCGCTCCTCAAGGTCAGCGTGAAGAAGACCATGCTTGCCAGCCTTGCCTGCGCCCTCGTCCTGTGCGTCACGGTGCAGCACATCCCCCTGGCCCAGATTCCCTACATGCTGGCCTTTGGCTTCAGCACCCACAACGAGGCGATCGCCCGCATGGTCAACGGGGGCGGCATCGTCTCGATGCTCGACATCGTCCTCATCGTAGGCGTCGCCTCCACGTACTCGGGCATCTTCGAGGGGACCGGACTCCTGCTGGGGCTGCGTGACTACGTCAACAAGGTGGCTCGCAACTTCACCCCGTTCGTGAGCGTGCTCGCCACCAGCATCGCCACCTGCACCATCGCGTGCGACCAGGTCGTGGCCCTCATGCTGACCTCGCAGCTGTGCGACCAGACCGAGCGCGACGGCAGCGCCCTCGCCCTCGACCTGGAGAACAGCGCGGCCATCATCCCGGCGCTCATCCCCTGGTCCACCTCGTGCATCGGGATCATCGCGTTCCTCGGCCTGCCCACGTCGAGCGTGCTTTTCACGTTCCTGTGCTGGCTCATCCCGCTTTGGACGCTGGCGCTCTCCGCCTGGGAGCACCGCCACCCCGAGTTCGTGGACACCGCCTTCGCCCGCGCCATGGGGCTGGATGCCAGGGACGACGTCCGTCGCTTTCACCCCGACCACACCAGCAGCCTCCCGCTCCGCCCGGCGGCATAACGCCCGACGCGGGTAGCCCAGGACGAGTCGCCTAATACACGAGGCCCGGCCACTCCCGATGGGAGGGCCGGGCCTCGTCGTTTTTGGGGTGAGGAGCTCTCGATGCCGGCGGAGAGGGGAGCAGCAACGTGGGCGGCGTCCCTCTCCCCTGCCGTCGCCTAGGCCAGACGCGACCTCACGGCATCCACCAGGCCGTCCATGGGAACCTGCTCCTGCTCGTGCGTCTGCATGTCGCGCAGGGTCGCCACCCCGGAGGCTATCTCCTCGGACCCCAGGACCACGCACAGGCGCGCCTTGTGGCGGTCGGCCTGCTTGAACTGGCTCTTGAGCGAACGGCCCTGGTAGTCGGCCTCGGTGCGGATGCCCGCCTGGCGAAGGGCGAGCGTTGCCGAGAACGCCGCGTCCCTCTCCGCCGCGGAGGTGCAGGCAACGTACACGCATCCCGGCTCCTCGCCGTCCAGGTCGACACCAAGGCTCTTGAGGGCCAGGTACATGCGCTCGAAGCCGACCGCGAAGCCGATACCCGGGGTGGGCTTGCCGCCCTCGAGCTCCATCAGACCGTCGTAGCGGCCACCGCCACCGATGGCACCCACGCCTGCGTCGGCGACCTCGACCTCAAAGACCGTGCGGGTGTAGTAGTCGAGCCCGCGCACGAGGGTGGGATCCTCCACGTAGGAGATGCCCGCCTCGTCCAGGTAAGCCTTGACCTTGGCGTAGTGGGCGGCGCATTCGTCGCACAGGTTGTCCTTTGCGAGCGGCGCGTCGGCCATTACCTCGCGGCAGTGGTCGTTCTTGCAGTCGAAGGAGCGCAGGGGGTTGATCTCGGCGCGCTCCAGACAGTCCTCGCACATCTCGTCACGGTGGGCCAGAATGAAGTCGCGGACCTTCTCGCGGTAGGCGGGACGGCAGGCGGCGTCGCCCATCGAGTTAATGCGGAGCGTCAGCCTGTCGGCGGGGAAGCCCATGCGCTTGTAGAACTCCATGAGCATGATGATGCACTCGGCGTCCGCCGCCGGGTCGGGTGCGCCCAGCCACTCGACGCCCACCTGGTGGAACTGGCGCAGGCGACCCTTCTGCGGGCGCTCCCCGCGGAACATCGCCTCTGCATACCACATCTTGACCGGCGCACCACCCTGGGGGACGAAGTTGTTCTCGACCGCGGCGCGGACCACGCCCGCGGTTCCCTCGGGGCGCATTGCCATTCGCTGCTTTGCCTTGAGGCCACTCTCGGTGCCCGCCTCGAGGAGGCGGTCCATCAGGGCACCCGAGAACACGCGGAACATCTCCTTGCGAACGACGTCCGTGGACTCCCCGATGCCGTGCACGAAGGTGTCCACCTGCTCGATGGCGGGGGTCTCGATCATGTCGAAGCCGTACGCGCCAAACAGGTCGCGCGCCACGTCCTGCATGCGCTGCCATGCGCGCATGTAGCCGCCAAACAGGTCCTCGGTCCCCTGGATCTTCTGTGCCATGCTCTGTCTCGCTTTCCCGCGCCTTCAGCGCGTCCCTTGGCCGCGGCCACGAGCGGTGCGCGTCGCGCAGCGCCTTCCACGGCCATCGCTGGGCAGTATACGCCTGGCGTCGCGCACATCGGTGCGGCGCGTGCGGGGTGGTGGGGGCTCCGCGGTTGGGTTTGGGACTCCTCGCGGGTGAGGGTGCTGATCGCCCGCAGCCGAAGCCTTCTTGGTGTGGGAGCTCCTCGAACGCTCCCTCCGGTATCTATCCAATTCGCAAGCGACCACTCTCGTCAGGCAATTGAGGAAAAGGACTCGCGGGGGATGCCAGAGGGATCCTTTGAAGACAGTCCGCCTTCTTCCCGGCCAGCCTGGCAACGACGTCAGGCAAACGTCCCCATGAGTGCAGGGAAGTACTTCAAGGTCAAGGAGGAAGGCACGCACGTGGCCGCCGCCCCTTCACCTTGACCGAGGGGCGCAATCTCAGTGGCAGCAAAGTCCCGATGTGAGCGGTCTGGGGAGGACGGCCGTCGACGAGCCCCCGTAAAGTCCGCGCGTTTGCCCAGGTAGCGCAGACGTCCATCCGCAGTTGACTCCCTTCCATGGCAACGGGAGCCCGTAGTGAGTGCTCACGTCGGGAGTTTGCCGCCATTGCTGGAGCCATTTCCGTCAGACAGCCGGTGAAACGCAAGATCATCCACGGGCGAGAAACGCGGAAGGCACTCACTTCTGGAGTTTGCTGCCCAGCCCATCGCCCAGTCGTGGTCCCCTGCTGCGGAAGAGCGAGCCATGGCAATCTCGGGAGGTATCCCCGAGAGCCTTCAGGACTACACCTACTGAGGAATCTCGAGTTGTGGCAATCGGTGAGGTCTGGCAAGCCATATCCGCTGAGAAAAAACGGAGCCGTGGCAGCGATTCGAGGTAGCGCTCATGGACAAAGCCCGACTTTCCCCAGTCGAGACGGCTTTAGATTGCCACAGGTCGCATTTCCTCAGCACCCCTCGCCGAAGGGACCGTCCGGCGACCTGCAAGGCGCTTTTCGACCCCCTACTTCCCCTTGCCGTGGCCCTTCGACTTGCCCTTGTGACCCTTGCCCTTCTTGCGGTCCTTGCCCTTGCCGCCGCTCTTCGACTTGTCCTTTTCCCTCTTGCCCTTGCTCTCCCTGCCGTCACGCTCGGCGACCCCATCAGCACCGCCAGGGAGGTTGGGGTCCGACAGTTCGGGATTCCAGGCACGATGCACGAGCGCACTCACGCCGCCCCACGGCAGCTCCATGTCGAGCCAGAAGCTCAGCTGCACCAGGTAGCGCTGAACCGCGCGCGTGAGCGCATAGAACTCGGCAAACGACACGACCTCGCCGTATGCTGCCGCCGCCTCCTCAAGCAGCTCGGAGACGTGCGCCATATGCGCCGAGTCCCTGAAGATGGGCGAGAAGAACCTCAGCTCCCGGGCAGCGACCGCCCGCAGCGTGCGCACGCTCCCCTCACGCTCGTATGCCATCCCCAACAGCACGCGCAGGAAGTCGGCGAGCGTGACGGCCTCGCCCCAGGCATACGCCCACACCCCAAACTCGCGCCCCGTCTGGGCGTTGCGCTCCACCATGCGGTCGATCTCGCCTGGTCGCTTGAGCCAGATGGCCTCGAGCTCGTCCTCGAGCACCCTGACCTCAAGCGTCTTGGGGGCGGGCAGCGGGAACAGCCGCTCCGGCGCCGGCAGGGCGCACGGCTCGTCCCCGGGGGCATCGCTCACGACCTCGACCTCCACCGTGATGGGCTGCTCGTGCCACGCGCGCTCGGCAAGCCGCTGGAAGGCAGGGAGGTCCTCCTCCCTCACCTGCGCGAACTTTGCCCCCGGCCCAAACTGCTCCATCCTGCGCGTGAACACGCACACCGAGCTCCAGTCGTTGTAGAACGTCACATCCCCGGGCTCGGTCTCTGCCTGGACGTTCTGCTCGCCCCAGTAGTCCGCGACGGGCGTGTTGAAGGTCATCTCCCCATAGCACACGTTCGCGGCAAAGAGCACCGTCCTAAAGCGCCCGGCACGCTCCATCTCGATGCAGGCGAGGGGCGCCTCCTTGGTCAGGAGGTCCGCGTACAGCTCCGTTCCGTCCACGGTGAGCCTGAGTCGCTTTGTCATCAGTGCCTCCCTTGCGCGGGGACGGGCGACCACGCACCCTCCCCACCCCAGTATCCGCAGGCCAATGGGGACCAACCGATGCCGATGCTAGCATCCGGGCGCGAGGGACAGACTTCGTTTGCCCGGAGTTTGCAACTTGGAAAGCGGGTCTCTCCCCTCCCGATACGTGCTGGACATCTTTGCCACGGCGTCGTAAGGAGACGGGTTCCGATGCGTTACCAAGGAGCGCGGAATCGCCCCCATGCCCCAACGAACGTGGTAGCTTGGCCTCTGGACGACCCAGGGAGAGGGGAGCGACCATGGAGAGCCTCAAGCTATCAAACGGCACGATGATCCCCCAGGTGGGGTTTGGCACCTTCAAGATTCCTCGCGAGAGAACGCAGGAGGCGGTTGAGCAGGCCCTGGAGCAGGGCTACCGCCACATAGACGGTGCCGCGGCATACCTCAACGAGAGGGAGGTGGGCGCCGCTCTCCGGGCAACCGGCATGGCGGGCAAGGTGTTTGTGACCGCCAAGCTCCGCAATTGCGACCAGGGTCATGACCAGGCGCTACGTGCGTTCGAGGAATCAAGGGAGCGGCTTGGGGTGGACGTCGTCGACCTCTACCTCATCCATTGGCCGTGCCCGGCGCGCGACCTCTACGTTCAGACCTGGCGAGCCCTGGCGGAGCTTCGCGACGAGGGTGCGGTGCGCGAGATCGGCGTGTCCAACTTCCTGGTGGGGCACCTCCAGCGGCTGGTGCTCGAGACGGGTGTGGTCCCAGCGGTCGATCAGATCGAGTCTCACCCGCGCTTCTGGCAGCCCGAGGTCAGCGCCTGGTGCGGGGCGCACGATGTGGTGGTTGAAGCCTACCAGCCGCTCGGTCGCGGCCGCGACATCGAGTCCGCACCCGTCCGCGCGGCGGCGGAGGCACACGGTGTCACCTGTGCGCAGGTGGTGCTGCGCTGGCACGTGCAGTCGGGTCGCGTGGTGATCCCCAAGTCCGTGCACCCCGAGCGCATGAGGGAGAACCTCGACCTCTTTGGCTTCGAGCTCACCAATGCCGAGATGGACGCGATCTCGGCTCTCCACGACGACTCCCGTCGGCTGAGTGGAGACCCGCGCACCTTCGAGAGCCCGCAGGACGAAGCTGACATGCTCGCCCGAACCCTGAGCTAGAGCCCGCGAGGACTAGCTGCTGGCGATTCGCGCCCGGCGGGGCACCCCCAAGTTGCGAGCCTTCGAGGGGCTCGGCTTGGGGCCGTGTTCCAAGGCTTCAACCATGCCTCGCGTCTCGGGACGCGAGGCCTATCGTCCCACTCGCAGCGGGCACCCCCCGCCACAGGAGCAAAGGGGGAGCGACGGCCCGGCAGCCACGCCCCTCTCCCCTGCCCGCGAAGCATGCCGCCGCTACGCAACCCTCACGATGGACCCGTCCAGCCGCGAGGTCGAGTCCGTTTGGATGTCGATGTCCGCCTCCCCCGCCAGCACGACGGATCCGTGCACGACCGTCCCGTTGGTCAGCCTGAGAGTGGGGACCCCGGCTGCAACGTAGACGGCAGGTGCATGCTCGCTCGTGCTCTCGACGCCGCTCAGCTCGACCGCCACATCTCCTGCAAGCTCTGCAAGGCTCGCGTGGGAGAGCACCTGCGCCCCGCTGACGCGGATGCTCGAGCCCTCCCCCTCCGCGCGCAGGGCCGTGCCACCCGTTGCCTCGAGCGAGCCGCCGGTCATGATCACGCTCGCGCCATCCGCCGCCTGGAGTGCCGCGCAGCCGCTGCCCGACGCGTACGCTGACGCATCGCTCAGGGTCGCAGTGGTGCCGGAACCCGTTGCGCTCACCGCCACGCTCCTGACGCCGCGCGCCGATGCCGTGGAGCCCTCGCCAAGCGAGACGGACGAGGCCCCGTCCGCGGCAACCGCAACCACGTCGGCCCCGTCGCCAGGCGCCACCGAGACCACCGTCGAGCGCACCGCCGCCAGGCTCGTTCCCCCACTGACCTCGACCGCCGGGCTCTTGCCCATGGTCGACGTGATCACGGCGTCGGCAATCTGCCTCGTGCCCTCGGAGCCGGCGGTGGCGTTGGAGTCGGTCCCGTCGTCCTGCCCCTTGGGAGCGGTCGCGTCATCGGAGTCCTCGTCCCTCTCCTCCGAGACGTATGCCGCGGCAACCGAAAGGGACGCGGGCGTGCTGGTCTCGGCCTCTTCGCGCAGCGCCTCCACGTGGGTCTCAGCCGTCTGGGAGACCGTCGCGCCCATTGTCTGGCGACGCTGGTCGGTGGAGGAGAACGCCACGCCCCGGGAGCCCGTGCCGTCGTCGGATTCCGCCGACGAACCCTCGGTCGCGGTCGTCACATGCGCCGCGCCGACCGCGCCCTCACCCGACGAGCCAACATCCGTAGGGCCGTGCGCCGACGCCGCCGAGTCGGCCCCGTCAGAGTCAGCCGACGCCACAGCCGCTTGGCCGCCCGTCTCGTCGACCGCCAGTGCGTGCGTGGGATAGGTGCCGCCCAGGACCGCCGTGAGGGCAAAGCTTGCCGCCATGACGCAGACGGCCTTAGAGAGCGTGGATGTGTTTGCGGGAGACCTGCGCCACCAACGCACCGGCTCGGCGAGCGGATCGTCCCGAAACCCCTGTGTCGCACCTTCGTTCTGCATGAGAGCAACTCCCTTCGGGGGACGGCCCCTGCCGTCCCGTTGGGAAGAGTCTCCCCGGGCGCGAGGGGCCTTTTCCTCCCGTCACCGGAGCCCATCACCATGGCACGACGCTTCGAGGAAGCTTAAGAACGTGCCTCTCCCCCGCCCCTGGGCCAGGCCCCATGGCAAGGCGAGAGGGGCGCCCGCCCCGTGGCAGACGCCCCTCCAACTGGTGACACTTGGTCGTACCGGCTACTCCACGTCGATCTTGTGGACCCAGCCAAACTTGTCCTCGATCTCGCCGGACTGGATGCCGGTGAGGGTTTCGCGCAGCTTCTTCATGACGGGGCCCACGTTCTCCATGCCACTCTTGAAGACGTAGTGCACGTCGTCGGTGTCGACCTCGCCCACCGGCGAGATGACCGCAGCGGTGCCGCACATGCCGGCCTCCACAAACTCGTTATCCAGGATCTCCTGGAACTTGACCGGGCGCTGCTCAACCTTCATGTCGAGCATCTTGGTGGCCACGTCCACCAGTGAGCGGCGGGTGACGGAGGGCAGGATTGAGTCGGTGAACGACTTGGGCACCACGAGCGTGCCGTCCTCCTTCACAAACAGGATGTTGGCGCCGCCGGACTCCTCAACGTAGGTGCGGGTCTGGGGGTCCAGGAACATGTTGTCGGCATAGCCCTTGCTGTGCGCCTCGACGCTGGGATACAGGCTCATGGCGTAGTTGAGGCCGGCCTTGATGTTGCCGGTGCCGTGGGGCGCGGCGCGATCGTACTTGGAGACCTGCAGCTTGACGGGGTGCACGCCGCCCTTGTAGTACGGGCCCACCGGGGTGACCAGGATGCGGAACTGGTACTCGGTCGCGGGCTTGACGCCAATCACGTCTCCCGTGGCAAACATGAACGGGCGGATGTACAGCGTTGCGCCAGAGCCAAAGGGCGGCACCCACGCGGCGTTAGCCTTCACGACCTCCTCGACCGCCTTCACAAAGCGGTCCTTGGGGAACGGCGGCATGCAGAGGCGCTGGGCCGAGTTGTACATGCGCTCGGCGTTCTGGTCGGGACGGAAGCACACCACGTCGCCGTCCTTGGTGGTGTATGCCTTGAGGCCCTCGAAGACCTCCTGGCAGTAGTGGAGAAGGCCGGCGCACTCGGACAGCGTGACCGTGTGGTCGGGGGTAAGGGTGCCCTCGTCCCACTTCCCGTCCTTGTAGTTGGAGACGTAGCTGTAGTCGGTGTGCTGGTACGCAAACCCAAGACTACCCCAATCGATGTCCTTCTTCTCCATTGGAATGCTCCTTCTGGATGACGCGAAACTTACCCTCTGACACCTATCGTGTGCAGTGACGCACAGTGTACTACCCGCTCCAATCAGGCCCCTAAGAGGTCACTGTTCTGAAACAAGTCATCACGCGTACCCCAAAATGTACAGAAACTAATGTACACGCAAAGCATGGCCCCCACGAGGTATTGGATAAGGCAGATGGGGGAGACGAGCACGGACGCACTTCCACCCGCTCCCGGCGGCGGGAACCCCCTCCCGGCCCCCCCGACGCTAGTCCAGGTCCTGGCCCAGCTCGTAGGGCAGGCGGTCGACCAGGAACCCACGCTCCCTCAGGGCGTCCTCGATGTCGTCCAGCACGTCCTCGCTGGGGGCGCTCACGTGGTGAAAGTGGTAGCCCGAGGTGATGGTGGAGAGGGGCGTGGACTTGCTGGAGCGGATGTCGTCCAGGTAGCGTCGCACGTCTCGCCGACTCGCGATGCCAAGCTTGGCCTTGAGCCTGCCGTAGGTGCGGTGGTTCACCACCACGTCCTCCACCGTGCCGCCCAGGTCCACGAAGAGGTTAAGCTCCTCCTCTATCTGATCGGCGGTGTGGCGCACCTTGAACGTTCGACTGTGCCCCTGGGCCTCCACCAGCACGTAGCCGCGGTTGGTCGAGGCGACGTTGGTTCCGGACGAACGCAGCAGCGCCACGTCCTGCACGATCACCTGGCGGCTCACGCCCAGCGCCTCCGCCAGTCGCTTGCCCGGGACCGGTCCCTTCGCATGCGCGAGGGCGGCGACCAGGCGCTGGCGGCGGCGCTCCCCGTCGCCGGCCATGCTAGGCCCTCCCCGTGACCGTGAGGTGCTTCAGGCTCAGGTCCAGGATCGGTGCCGAGTGGGTCAGGGCCCCGGAGCTCACGATGTCCACACCCAGGTCGGCCAGAGCGGCGAGGTTCTGTGGTCCCACGTTGCCGGACGCCTCCGTAACGGCTCGGCCGCCAATCATCGACACCGCCTTGCCCATGGTCTGGTGATCCATGTTGTCCAGCATGATGATGTCGGCCCCCGCGTCAAGCGCCTCGGCAACCTGGTCGAGCGTCTCGGTCTCGACCTCCACCTTCGTCACGAAGCTCGCGTGCGAGCGCGCGGCGGCAACCGCGGGGCCGATGCCTCCGGCGGCGTCGATGTGGTTGTCCTTGAGCATCACGGCGTCGCTCAGGTTGTAGCGGTGGTTGGTGCCGCCGCCCACGCGCACGGCCTCCTTCTCGAACACGCGCATGTTGGGCGTGGTCTTGCGCGTGTCCACCAGCCGGGTGTTCGTGCCCTCGAGCACGCGGCACATCCTGCGGGTGAGCGTGGCTATGCCACTCATGCGCTGGAGGTAGTTGAGTGCCACGCGCTCGCCGGAGAGGAGCGCGGCCACGTGGCCGTAGACGGTTCCCAGCACCTGGCCGGACGTCACCTCGTCGCCCTCGCCCACGCCGAGCTCCGCGTGCGCCTTGGGATCCAGCAGCTGGAACGTTCGCTCGAACACGTCGAGCCCGCAGATGACGCCATCCTCCTTGGCGATCAGGCTCACCTGCCCCCACTCGTCCGCGTCCACGACCGACGCCGTGGACACGTCCTCGCTCGTGATGTCCTCGTTGAGCGCCATGAGGATGAGTGGCTCGGCCTTGAGCCTCAGCGTGACTGGATCCATTGCGCGTGCCTCCCCCGTACGATGTCGCGTGCCGCCAGCCGGGCGAACACCATGCTCTCGAGCAGCGAGTTCGACGCCAGGCGGTTCTTGCCGTGGACCCCGTTGCAGCTGGTCTCGCCCGCCGCGTACAGGTGGTCCATGGTGGTCTTGGAGTTCTGGTCCACGTGGATGCCGCCCATCAGGTAGTGTTGGGCGGGAACCACGGGGGCGGGCTCCCTCAGGATGTCATACCCCTCTTCCAGGCAGGTCTCGTAGATGTGGTGGAAGTGACCCGTGACGACGTCACGCGGAACGTTCTGGAAGCTCAGCCACACGTGCCTTGAGCCCTCCTCGCGCATCTTGGCCAGGATGTTCTGGCTCACGATGTCACGCGGCTGCAGCTCGTCGCAGAAGCGCTTGCCCGAGTTGTCCAGCAGGATCGCCCCCTCGCCGCGGCACGACTCGCTGAGGAGGAACGAACGCCCCGGCTTGGTGGTGTACAGCGTGGTGGGATGAATCTGCACGTAGTCCATGTGCTCCAGCTCCACCCCATGCGCTGCCGCGATGCGACAGCCGTCCCCCGTGAGGCATCGGTAGTTGGTGCTGTGCTCGTACGTGCCGCCGATGCCGCCCGTGCACAGGATGGTGTCGCGGGCGCGAAGCGAGAGGCCCGTGCCATCCGGGCGCACCGCATGCACCCCGGCACACGCGCTTCCCTCCACCAGCAGGTCGTCCATCACCGTGTTCTCCAGTATGGTGACGTTGGGCAGCTGACGGACCTGGGCGAGAAGGTGCGTGGTGATCTCGCGCCCGGTCACGTCCTCGTGGTGCACGATGCGCGGCCGCGAGTGCGCCCCCTCGCGGGTGTAGTCGAGCCCGCCCTGCGGGGTGCGGTCAAAGCGGACGCCCAGGCGCATGAGCTCGAAGATCACGTCGCGCGAGTTCCAGATCATGGTGTCAACGCTCTGGGCGCGGTTCTCGTAGTGACCCGCCCGCATGGTGTCCTCGAACCACGAGTCGTAGTCGTCGCGATCTCGCATCACGCAGATGCCGCCCTGCGCCAGCATGGAGTCGCAGGTCGCCACGTCCTCCTTCGAGAGCATCACGATCCTGAGCGCGCGCGGCAGGTTGTACGCCGCGTAGAGCCCGCTCACGCCGCAGCCCACGATCACCACGTCGCAGTCGAGGCGGCTCGGCGCCTCCCCGCCTGCCGGCGCGGCAGCCTGCGGAGCCCCGGTGGCACGGTTCCTCTCGTCTTCCATCTTCTCCCCCTATCGTGCCGCGAGCTCGAGCATGCGCTCGAGTGGGGCCGCAGCCCTGTCCGCACAGTCGGGCAGCTCGACCTCGCCCTCGCCGGTCTGGAGCGCACGCAGCACCTTCTCGGGACCCACCATCGCCATGTTGGGGCAGATGGGAGGGGTGGCCGGGAAGTAGACGCGCTTGTCCTGCCCCTCTGTCAGGCGGGTGATCTCCGCCGCAACCCCAACCACGGTCAGCACGATGTACTCCCGCCCGTCCCCGTTGGCTATGTGCTCGATGATCTGCTTGGTCGATCCCACGAAGTCCGCCTCGCGCAGCACCTCCTCGCTGCACTCCGGGTGGGCGCACACCTCCGCCTCGGGGTGCTCCAGCTCAAGCTGCTCCACCTCCTGCGGAATGATGCGCTGGTGCGTGGGGCAGTACCCGCGGTTGAGGATCACGTTCTTTTGGGGCAGCTGCTCGCGCACGTAGCGCCCCAGGTTCATGTCTGGGATGAAGAGGATGTTGTGCTGCGGCAGCTCGCCGACCACCTTCACGGCGTTGGACGAGGTCACACAGACGTCGGACCAGCTCTTTATCTGGGCCGTGGAGTTGACGTAGCACACCACGGCAAGGTCGTCGTAGCGCTCGCGCACCGCGTCCACGTCGGCCTTGCGCACCATGTGCGCCATGGGGCAGTTGGCGCGGGGCTCTGGGTTGAGGACCGTACGCGACGGGTTGAGCATCTTCACGGCCTCGGCCATGAACGAGACGCCCGCGAGCACGATCGTCTTGCAGTCCAGGGTGCGGGCCAGGCGCGCCAGGTAGAACGAGTCGCCCACGTGGTCGGCGAGCGCCTGCGTGGCGGCGGGCACGTAGTAGTGCGCCAGGACCACGGCGTCGTGCTGACGCTTGAGCTCCTCCACCTGCGCGGCAATGCGCCCGAAGTCGGGGCCAAAGTCGGTGGGGACGGCTCCCCCATCGCGGCGGTACCCCTCGAGCGCTGTGCGATAGCTGGACTCCTCCAGCGGTGTGCGGACGTAACTTTTCAAGGTGTCCCCTCTCCTTGCCTGAGTGGCAAACTGGGTGGGCAGTATGGCACGTGTCTTGTACCGTGACAAGTCAGGTGTCTTGTCACTTAGCGACGGGGCGCGGAGGCCGGTCGCCCGGTCGCGGGCGAGAGGGACTGGCTGCCGGCGCGGCGAGTCGCTGCCATGGGGGCACGCCCCTCTCCCCCGCCGCCGCGTGCCGCGTCACCGCGGCGCATAATGGCACCGTGAGACCGATGCGTCGCGCGAGTCCCGCCGGCGCGGAAGGGAGAGACCCGCATGCGCATGTTTAGAAACGACTACTCCGAGGGCGCGGCCCCCGAGGTGCTCCAGGCCCTGGTCAAGACCAACGACGAGCAGTGGCCGGGCTACACCGAGGAGGGGGACGAGCACTGCGACCACGCGCGCGAGCTCATTCGCCAGGCCGTGGGGCGCGACGACGTGGACGTGGAGTTCTGCATTGGCGGCACGTCCGCCAACCTGATCGGCGTCACCGGCATGCTGCGCGACTGGGAGGGCGTGATATGCACGCAAGACGCGCACATCAACGTCCACGAGACGGGCGCCATCGCCGCCTGCGGCCGCACCATCCTGCCCACGCGCGACGCGGACGGCTTCCTCTCGCCCGACGAGGCGGAGCGCGTGTACGCGGAGCACATGTCCACGGGGCGGCACATGACGCGCCCCAAGGCGGTCTACATCACCAACGCCACGGAGTTTGGCGGCGTGTGGACCCGCACCAAGTTCGACGCCATCTGCGACTGGGCAAAGGGACACGACCTCAGGGTGTTCGTGGACGGCGCCAGGATGGCGAGCGCCCTCACGTCGCCCCAGAGCGACCTCTCGCTCAAGCACATCGCTCGGCGCGCAAGCGCGTTCTACCTGGGCGGGACCAAGAACGGCCTGCTGTTTGGCGAGGCCATGGTCATCGCAGATCCCGAGCTGCGCGACTCGTTCCCCTACCTGGTAAAGGAGCGCGGCGGCCTCATGGCCAAGGGCCGCCTCCTGGGCGTGCAGTTCGAGGCCGCCTTCACTCCCGGCCCAGACGGCGAGGCCCCCTACTGGCGCCTGGCCCGCCATGCCAACGAGTGCGCCCTGCGCCTGCGCGACGGCATGCTTGGCCTGGGGTACCGTACGTATCTCCCCTCGTCCACCAACCAGCAGTTCTTTGTGGTCTCCCCCAAGGACGAGGCCGCCTTTGCCCAGGCGGTGGGCAGCGAGACCTTTGCCGTGCTGCCCTCGGGCGAGCGCGTGATCCGCTTTGTGTGCTCGTGGGCAACGCGGCAGGACGACGTGGACCAGCTGTTGGAGTTTGCCGCCTCGCGGAGGCAGGGCTGATGGCGAGAGGGGCGTTCTCCTCGGGCGGCGGGGACGATCCGACGGCATCGCGGGACAACGGCACCCGGGCCTCGTCCCGGGGCGGGACGGGCAGTCTGGTGGCGCTCGCTTCCCTCTCCTGCGTGCTGTGGGGCAGCGCCGTCCCCATGGTGCGGCTGGGGTACCGCGCGTTTGGGATAGGCCCCGGCGACACGGGGTCGCAGATGCTGTTCGCGGGCCTACGCTTCGTGCTCGCGGGCGTCTGCGTCACCGTGGCGTGGTGCGCCATCAACCGGTCCGCGCGCCTCCCCCGCCGGGGCGAGCTGCGCGTGATGGCAAGCGTGGCCCTGTTCCAGACCTTTGGCCAGTACCTTCTCTATTACATGGGGCTCTCGCGCGCCACGGGGGTCAACGGCTCCCTGATGCAGGGCTTTGGCGTGTTCGCGGCGCTCATAATGTCCGCGCTCGTGTTTAGGCTGGAGAGACTCACGGGACGCAAGCTTTTGGGCTGTGCCATCGGCTTCGCGGGCATCATGGTCGCCGGGATGGGCGAGCGCGCCGTGGGTGGCACCGGCTTCCGCCTCGACGGCGAGGGGCTCCTCCTGCTGGCCACGGCATCCGCCTCCGTGGCCTCATCGATCCTGCGGCGTCACGCGAGCGAGGCAGACCCCGTCCTGGTTTGCGGCTGGCAGTTCATGATGGGCGGCGCGGCGCTCCTGGCGGTGGGCCTGGGGCTGGGCGGGTCGCTCGCCTCCGCCGGGGCCGGCGGCGCGGGCATCCTCGCCTGGCTGGTGATGGTCTCGGCCGTGGCCTACGGCGTTTGGTCCCACCTGCTGCGCAGCCACGATGTGTCGCAGGTCGCCGTGTTCGAGTTCCTGATCCCCGTGTTCGGCGTGCTGCTGTCGCTGGCCATCCTCGGGCCCGAGGGCACCAGCGTGGGACCGCACACCGCGGTGGCGCTCGCGCTGATCAGCGTGGGCATCTACGTGGTGGAGAGCCGCCCCGCCAAGCTGTGGGCCCAAGGATAGCCACTGGCCCGCTGTCCGCGACCCACAGGCTGGCGCGGGGCGAGCCGCCCTTCACGAACGGAGGCGGAAGTCTCGCCCCACCGCGACACCCTCTCGAGCGAGCCGGGACATCGCGTCTCTCTCCCACGATGCGTGCGCAGACAAAGTGAGAGGTACGGGAGCCCTGTGGCCCCGTCCCTCTCGCCTATGGACGTCCGTTTGTTGAGAAAAACCGCTACTCGGAGACCGTGGCCTCGTCCTTAAGGCTCATCTCGCGCTCGACGGAGCCGATGCGGTCCTCCTTCTTGCCCGAGGGGTGCTCCTCAAGCCAGAGCTTCTGAGCCTCGGGGCCCCACTCCTTGGCATAGGGCAGGGTACGCTTCATGATGTCCTCGGGGGTCTCCTCCGCCACGTACTGGGTGCACTTGGCGTCGGCCTCCTTCACCATCTGCGGCAGGATGCCCGGGTTCTCGAGCATGGGGCAGGGCTGCAGCATGTTGTCGTTCCAGGGATAGCGCTTGCGGTACTCCTGGAAGATGGGCTGCTGCAGGCACTCCAGCCAGCTCTTCTCCTTGATGTTGGCGTTGGAGTAGTGGATGAAGACGCAGGGCTCCACGTCGCCACGGGCGTTGACGTGGCAGTAGAGCCTGCCCCCGGCAATGCAGCCGCGCACGTACTCGCCGTCGTTCTGGAAGTCCATGGCGAAGATGGGCCAGCCGCCGTCGAACGCGCGGACGTCGCGGATGCGGTGCAGCATGTACTCGCGCTGCTCAACGGAGGGCATGAGGTCGGCGTTGGCGCCCTCGCCCACGGGCATGTAGTGGAAGTACCAGGCCCAGCGGCAGCCCTTCTTGACCAGGAGGTCAAAGAACTCGTCACTGGTGACGCGCTCGGTGTTGAGGCGCGTGTAGCAGGTGGAGGTGCCAAAGAGCAGGCCGTGCTCGCGCATCAGGTCGAAGGCGTGCATGACCTCCTCGAAGGAGCCGTCGCCACGGCGCTGGTCGTTGACCGAGGGCTCGTAGGACTCGAGCGAGACGGAGAACACGATGTTGCCCACGCGCTGGACGTCCTGGCAGAACTTCTCGTCCACCAGGCTGGCGTTGGTGAAGACGTTGAACAGGCAGTCGTCGTGCTTCTCGGCGAGCCTGAGCAGGTCGGCCTTGCGCACGAGCGGCTCGCCGCCGGTGAGCATGAAGAGGTGGGTGCCGAGGGCCTTGGACTCGGTGATGAGCTTGTCCATCTCCTCGTAGGTGAGGTTGAGCCTGTTGCCGTAATCGGCCGCCCAGCAGCCCACGCAGTGCTTGTTGCAGGCGCTCGTGGGGTCAAACAGCACGATCCAGGGCACGTTGCAGTCGAGCTTGCCTGCGTTGGCCATGGCGGTACGGAATCCGCGGAAGGCACCCTCGTAGCCACCGTTGAGTACGGCGCTCTTGAGGACGTTGTGGTCGGTGTTGTCGATGACGTCGAAGAGCCACTTCTCCCACTTGGACCCGGGATACAGGGCGGCGTGCATGCTGTCGATGGCGCCGGGGTTGGTGTCCTTCAGCAGCTTGCTTGCCATCGAGATGAGGTTCTCGACGGTCTTCTCGCGGTCCTCGCCCGAAGCCGCCTTGAGGATCTTGTCGACTGCGACGCTGAACGCCTTGCGCTCCGCTGCGTGCGCGATCTTTGACTGCATTGCTCGTCCTTTCGAACCCTTGCGTCCGCTTACCTATTCATAACAGGGCAAATGGGCGCCACTTCCAAACCACTTTTTTTGAAGCATGGTCAATTGTGACCCTTGCCGAATGGTAGGACAATGGGCAACTTAATCCAAGGAGTATAGTTATCCATACACGGAGTCTATTATCTGGAGGCCGCGATGGAGCAGACCGACCAGCACGAGGACCTCAGGGTGACCAGGACGCGCGCCTGCATCGAGGCGGCGTTTCTCAGGTTGCTGCGCACCCACACGTTCAGCAAGCTCACGGTACAAATGATCGCGAGCGAGGCGATGGTGAACAAGGGCACCTTCTACCATCACTATAGGGACAAGTTCGACCTCGCGGACCAAGTGAAGCGTCGGCGGCTGGAGGACTTCCATCAGCTGGCGCTCTCGGTCTTTGAGCAGGAGGACCCCGGCCTGCGACCGCTGGGCGACAGCATCGCCCCCATGGTGGACGCGCCCGAGAGCTGCCTTGAGGACCTGGCGACGCTGCGCTGGGTCCCCTCCAACGACGTGGACGTGTTCGACGAGATCAGGAAGATCGTCCTCGCCCAGCTGACCAGGTACGCGGAGAGGACCGGAACGCCGCTGCCCGACATCGAGTCCGAGGCATGGGCAGCGGCCTACCTCGCGCTGGGCTTCCCCGAGTTTCGGCGGGAGGGACGGGCGAAAACGTCGATCGGGGACTTTGCCGCCTCGGTCCACCGCGCCTGCGGACTCTTCATGTAAGGGGCGCGTTGACCGGGCTGCCGGCGGAACGGGGCGGGGCGACGGGCCCTGCACCTCTCCCCCACATGGGAGACCATCGCGTGCCATCGTCGTGCCACCCGGTCACGTTGGCGATTCTCCCCGGGCGGGGGCCCAAACGCACACGCGGCCGGAATGTGCCCCCAAGCCCAACGCTTTGCGCCACGAAGATTCTCGCCTCAGACCCCACCCGCCGATTGGGTGGGCGAGACGGGCGCTCGTCTCCCCTGCCCTGGCCTACCCTAGGAGCCGTTGACCATACGACGTCGGGGAGGGTGGACCCTCCCAAAAGCGAGGGAGAGACATGCACTACGCGGACGGGGCGTTCTGGCGCCCCCTTTTCGAGACGAACATGGAGCTGCTGCAGGTGCAGGTGGGCTGCCCATACGAGCGGTGCCGCTTCTGCAACATGTATGGCGACGGATGCCTTGCCTCGCCCCGCGAGGAGGTTGAGGCGGACATCCGGGAGCTCGCGTCCTCGGGGGCGAGACCCACGCGCATCTTCCTCGCCGGCGCCGACGCCATGGCGCTGCCGCAGGGCGACCTGGAGTGGACCCTGCACCGAATCCGGGAGCTGCTGCCCTCCGTCGAGAGCATGGGATGCTTCGCCGGCGTGAGAAGTGTCGCGGCTAAGTCCGACGAGGAGCTGGGCGAGCTGGCACGGCTGGGGATGTCGCTCGTCTCCATCGGCGCGGAGACCGGCTACGACCCCGCGCTGGCGTTCATGGGGAAGGGCTTCAGCGCGGCGGACGTCGTGGAGCAGTGCTCGCGCCTGGACCAGGCGGGCATCACGTACGCCCTGTTCTACGTCGCTGGCATGGCGGGCAGGGGACGCTGCGTGGACGCCGCGAAGGCGACGGTTGCGACCTTCTCGCAGGTCAACCCGCAAATCGTAATGCTCCAGACGCTCACGCCCCTGGAGGGTACGCCCCTGTGGGACGACGTCCGCGACGGGGCCTTTGAGCCCGCACCCGAGCTCGAGGTCCTGCGGGAGGTCCGCGAGTTCGTGGCGACCTACCCCAAACGGACCTTCCTGATGGGACAGCACTCCACCAACGTGCTGCGCCTGCAGGGCAAGCTCCCCGACCAGGCAGCCGAGATGCTCCCCCACCTCGATCGGGCCATCGACGGCCTGGACGAGAGGGACCTCGAGCGCTTCCGCGCGAGCCTGAAGTCGGTCTAGGGGAGCGTACCCGGGCCCTTTCCGCAAGCCCAAGGGGCCCAGACATACTCACCCTAAATAAGTCGCATGGCAGCCGATGCCCGGGTACTATGCGACGTCGATTCCCCTCAATGAGCTCATCTGTGGCTGTCCGCAAGCCGGACGAACCGTGTCCTCCGCCTCGGAGCGGGACGGAACTCCCGATTGCCCGAGGGGGACGGGTGTGCCTCTCGGCGGTCGTTCCCCTTGAACTGCGCTCCTCCCCTCCTTGGGTCTTGGAAGCGGCATCGGCTTCGCATCAGTTTTCGAACTATGGCAAGGAGAGCCCGTCGTGAGCACTTTTGGGAGTTGAGCCCGTCCGTTTCCCCAGCCCTTCGAGACCCCTGCATCACGTCCCAACCAAGCGCGAGCGCGACCGTCAGACCCCACCGGTGCCATTCCCCGGGCCGCGGGGCGACATGACCGCCGCCTAACAATAGAATGGGGGTCGCACGCATCCACGCACCCCACCATCGGGAGACCCCATGACCACTCAGCCGCAGACCGATTCCAACGACACCCCAGAGCAGAACGCGCCCCAGCAGGCGGCAGCACCCACCCAGGCGGAAGAGGAGCTGCAGAAGGACCTCGACCGACGCGAGGAGCTGTGCCGCCAGGCTGAGCAGGTCGCGGAGGAGAGGGACTGGCGCCATGGCTCCGGCGACCTCCGTCGGCTGCAGGAGCAGTGGAACGACATCCGCCGCTGGCACGACCCGCGCGAGGACGCCCTGTGGGGCCGCTTCAAGACCGCCCGCGAGGCCTACTACCAGGCGCGCGACGCCGCCCACGAGCAGGCAAGGGCCGCAAAGGAGAAGCTAGTAGCCGAGGCCGAGCGCCTGGCGAAGTCGGACCAGTGGAACGCGACCGCCGAGCGCATGCGCACGCTGATGGACGACTGGAAGGCGGCCGGACGCACGGGGGACCGCGAGGAGGACGACCGCCTGTGGGAGCGCTTCAACGCAGCGCGCAGGGGCTTCTTCGACCGCAGGAGCGAGCACTTTACCCAGCTCGACGAGCAGCGTGCCAAGGCAAAGGAGACCAAGGAGCGCCTGGTGCACGAGGCGACGCTGGCAGCCGCAACCTCCGCCGACTGGACGGGCGACCAGTGGGCCAAGGCGTCCGCGCGCATGCGCGAACTCATGGACCAGTGGAAGGCCGCGGGCGTCGCTCCCAAGGCGGACAACGACCGCCTGTGGGAGGAGTTCCAGGCGGCCCGCAAGCCGTTCTTCGACGCTCAGCACGCCCACTACGAGGCGCTGGACGCCGCCCGCAAGGCTGCTGCCGAGGCAAAGCAGCGCCTGATCGACCAGGCCAGGCAGCTCGCGCAGGGCAACGATTTTGGTCACGAGGCCACGGAGCGCGCCAAGCAGCTGGACCGCGACTGGAAGGCCACGGGCTTTGCCGGCAAGGAGCTGGGTGACCGCCTGTGGAAGGAGTTCACCACCGCCAAGGAGGAGTTCTGGGACAAGCGGCGCGCCCACAACGACCAGCGCCACGAGGAGTGGTTGCAGCGCACGCGCGACGCCATCGATCGCCGCAAGCAGCGCATCGCCAACCTCCAGGAGCAGATCGACCGTCTGCAGGACCGCCTCAACCACGCCTACGCCACCGACCACGTGGAGGAGATGCAGGAGCGCCTGGACGACCGCAGGGAGGCGCTCGCCCAAGTGGAGGCCGAGGTCCGCGACATGGAGTCACAGCTCAAGGACTAGGGGAGAGACGCGATGGCACGCGACCCCCGACCTAATCCACGGGCCGGGGGTCGCTTCTTGTAGGCAAGCCGCCCGGGCGACGCATCCCACCCGGGGCACGCGCGACGGGAAGCCGGCGGGAGGGGCGCCTGCCACGTGGGCGGCACCTCTCCCCCACCTGCGCCGCTACTCCACCACGTTGCCGTTCTTGTCGTACTTGTAGAAGCCCTCGCCGGCGCTGCGCCCCAGCTTGCCGGCGTCGATATACTCCTTGAGCACCCTCTCCATGCCCTTGAAGTTGTAGGGCAGCATCATCTTGCGCAGCAATGGGGTGGCGATGCCGGGAACGCGCTGGTACTGCTCCACGATGTTGTACGCGGTGGTCAGTCCCACGGTGTCAAACACCTGGAACGGCCCCTTGGGAGCACCCGTGCCCATGGTCCAGGCGATGTCGATGCTGCGGGGGTCGCTGATGCCGTTGGCGTATAGGTCCAGGCCGCTCAGCAGCCAGGGGATCAGCTGCGAGTTGAGCAGGTAGCCAGCCTTTTCCTTCTTGACCGGCAGCGGAATCATGCGGATGGAGCGAGCGAACTCGGTGACCGCCGCAAACGAGTCTTGGCTGGTCTGGTCCTGGACCATGACCTCGGCCACGTTGTGCTTCCAGATGGAGTTTGCAAAGTGCAGCGCCAGGTACCGGTCGGGACGGCCGACGACCTTGGTGAACTGCGAGGGGAGAAGCGACGACGAGTTGGTGACCACAATCGTCTTCTGCGGCATGAGCGGCGCAAGCTTGGAGAAGAAGGCGGACTTCTGGTCTGCCACCTCGGCCATGCACTCCACCACCAGGTCAGCGTCTCTCACCGCCTTGGCGAGGTCGAGCTCCAGCACCAGAGATTCGTAAGCCTGGTCCACCCTGCGGTCGCACGCGTCCGCGTCAAAGCCCTCAAAGTCGCTGATGCCCGCGCACCAGGCGGGGTCGTCCTCGCCCTTGGCGCCACGCATATCCTCAATCGCCTCGTGATAGGCACCCCTCAGCATGTCCAGCTTGGGGCGGCAGCGACCGATGGAGCCCTCCGAGCGCAGCCATATGGTGACGTCGTGGCCAGTGTAGGCGCTCTGGAAGGCAATCTGGGAGCCAAGCACGCCGCCTCCGGCGACCACGACCTTCTGAATTCCCGACATATACGACCTCCTTGCGTGAGCCTGCAGACATCGCCCACGTTACCCGAGCCAAGGGAGGAATCTAAGCGAGCGGTAGGTGGGCGGTCGCAGTCGCTGGGGGGCGGCGCCCTCTGTCGCGGCACCCCCAGCGCTGGTGGGTACGTCACGCGCCGCGCGGTCGTATCATCGTGGCAGGAGACGACGAGAGGAACGTGACAGATGGCTGATAGCAAACACACGTGGCGGGCGATCTTCAGCGACATCGACGGAACGCTGATTGGGTCGGACAAGAGAATGTCACCCGCGACGGCAGAGGCGCTGCGGGCGTGCGTGGAGCGGGGTGTGCTCCTGACGCTCTCGTCGTCGCGGAGTCCGCAGGGCATCGAGCCTCTGGTGCACGACAACGGCCTGCGCTGCTGCATCAGCGCGTTTGGCGGTGGCCTGCTGCTGGACGAGCGACGGCGCGTCCTGGCTCATCATGGCTTCTCGCCCCGGATGGCATGCGACGTGGTCAGCTTCTTGGAGCGCGGGGGATACGACGTCACGTGGAACGTGTACACGGCGGACCAGTGGATCGTGCGCGACGAGACTGACCCGCGCGTTCGGCGCGAGGAGAACCTGGTGCGAGCCACTGCACACGATGGTCGGCCAGAGGACCTCGACGCCAACGACGTTGTGTGCAAGCTGCTGCTGATGAGCGAGGCGGAGGACTCCCCCGCCATCGAGCGCGACCTGCGGGCGGCGTTTCCCCAGCTGGCGGTGACCAGGTCGTCGGACGTGTTGGTGGAGGTCAACGCACGCGGGGTGAACAAGGGCGTCGCGGTACGCGAGCTGTGCGAGGCGCGCGGCATCGACGTGGTGGACACCATCGCCTTTGGCGACAACTACAACGACCTCAGGATGCTCGAGGCCGCGGGCTTTTCGGTGGTGATGGGTAACGCACCCGAGGACATCAGGAGGGACGCCGGCATGGTGACCAATGACAATGACCACGACGGCGTTGCGCACGCCCTTCACAAGCTTATCCTGGACCGCGCGTAGGGTGCGTCTCTCCCATGGACGTGTGGCGACACCGCGTGAGGCGGGCCCGCACGACTATTGACGGCTCCGCTGCAGAGGGACCACTCCCCCGTGTGACGGAGGCCGACTCCGTGGGAGACGCGCCTCTCCCCTGGGTGGCGGCGGCACACAAACGAGCCGCCGCCCCGGACGCGAAGACAACCGGGGCGGCAGACGAGACGGCGGCAGGCGTGGCTTGCGTCCTTACCTCACGAAGTTGGTGTAGGTGTCTGCGGACTCACGCTCGGGCAGGCCGTACCTCTCACGCCCCAGAGCGATGGAGCGCATGAGGAAGGTCATGTTACGAGCGAGTTCGCGCATGGTCGCAATGCCCTCGCCGTCCTGAGTCGCCTCGCCAGCATCCATGCCGTGGATGTTGTTCCAGTACCGACTCGACGCGATGGGCATGCCGCTGATGGTGAAGTACTTGTTGAGTTCGTCGAACGTTGCCGTGGTGCCGCTGCGGCGAGCGCACACGACGCTGGCACCGACCTTCATGCGCATGTCAAAGTGGGCACTGTAAAACAGGCGGTCGAGCAACGCGATCAGGGTGCCGTTGGCGCTGGCGTAGTAGACGGGAGACGCGACGACGAGCCCATCGGCATCCTTCAGCTTGATGGCCACCTCATTCACGAGATCGGCAAACACGCAGCGGCCAAGGGTGGCGCAGCGATCACATGCGATGCAGCCACGGATGTCCTTGTTGCCTACCAGGATGGTCTCGGTCTGCACCCCCTCCTGTGCAAAGACCTCCTCCATCTGGGCGAGCGCAAACGCAGTGTTACCCTTGGGACGCGGGCTTCCGTTGAGCATCAGGACCTTCATGGTGTGCCTCTCCCCTCCCGTGGTGCCTAGTTGTGCACAAGAAGCATAGAACATGCCCCTCACGTAACGTCAATGCCGTGATTGCTCAGATTGCCGCTTGAAAACCTCGGCGGTTCCCGTATAGTACTATCTGCTGCAGCGATGCAGCCACATAGGAGGCCAGCTTAGCTCAGTTGGTAGAGCACCGCTCTCGTAAAGCGGGGGTCATCAGTTCGAGTCTGATAGCTGGCTCCATGGAAATTCGCAGGTCACGGGCATTGTTTGCCCGTGACCTTTTTGCATGCTAAGTATCAGATTCGGCGTTTAGTCTACGAGCTTGGCAATCACTCGCCTTCAGCAGCCCCCTCTCCTTCAACAGAGGTGTGAACCGCCCACGAGAGTCGAGCGGACCCCATTCCATAAGATTTGACGCGGTTAGGGAGCGTGTAAACGCGCCGATTCTTACGAGACCCGATCCGAAAAACTTGACGCGGTTAAGGAATCCATAATCGCGTCAAGCTATATTTGGCAGAACACACCACGAAGGAGACCGGGCCTCGTTATTGCCTGCCGTTAGCAAAAATGGGGGCCGCTGGACCATCTTCGGTCCGGCGACCCCCAGCTCATAATTGCCCACGGCTACATTTCGCTACGAACGTCACGAACCACTTTCATGAACTCCCTGACTCGGTTCACGTCCACGCGAACATTGTTGAGATTCTCATCCTCAAGGAGGCCCCCCTCCTTAAAGTACGTCCCAACAACTGCCGCGTCACAGACGGAGAGCTTCTCGCGAATCGTGTCGGGGCGGCATCCCGTGTTCACGAGGACGGCTACCTCGGGATTCTTCTTCTTGACCGAAGCTATCAATCCCGTGTTAACGTCAGATCCCGCCGCGGTGGCGGACACGCAGAGCCCATCCGGGTGAACCTTAAAGATCGTTGACGAGGCAATCTCTGAAAGCTCCCTCGTATCGAGATTCCTGTCTGACTCGGGATTGATGAAATAGAGCATCTTTAGGTCATCGAGATGCAGCGCCGCCTTCCTCCTCATCAGCATGGAGAAATCGTTGTTGTAGAGTCCGCCATCGCCCACATAGACCCCCGAAAACGTCCCGCGAACGAAGTTTGCCTCGCAGGCGGCAGCAAGCTCGATGCAGGCAAGACCATCTGATATTGCGTCCACGCCAAACGGGACAGAAAGCTGCGACTTCAGCTGGCCGACTATGTATGCCATGGAGGCAGGCGTTACGAAGTCCATGTGCCGCTGATACGGAAGAGAGAACTCGTTCGAGACAATTACGCCATCAACGCCCCCCTCCTGGAGCGCGTCGAGGTCCCTCTTTGCATGCTCGACGGCATCCGAAAGTCCACCCCCGTCATGCCCAAACCTAGGGTCCCCTGGTAGCGGATCCAGATGAAGCATGGCAATTATTGGCTTCTTGGTCCCAAACATCTCATTAATCCACACGACAGACCTCCTTGATCATCATCTCGCCGCTGATTCGCTCGCAAGGCATCCGAGCCTGCCTAGCAATTGAGCTCATGCATCAGTTCCTTTGTCGCGGGATACAGCGCGTCAAAGACCCTCTGGTACCTCTCGTACCTCTCGTGGTTCTCCATATCCGGTTTGTAGGTGACTCCCGGCCGAACCTTGCTCGCCAGCTCGCCAAACCCGCTCCATGCGCCAGTCCCAACGGCTGCCATCATCGCGTCACCGTAACTTGCGCCAATCCCAATCGAGGGAACCGAGATCTCCTTGCCGGTGACGTCGGCTACGATCTGCATCCATAGCGGGTTCTTGGTGCCACCGCCCGCTGCCATGACGCGAGAGATGGGAGCACCGTCCTCCTCGAAGATCTTGAAGTGCTGATTGATGGAGAAGGCAACCCCCTCGAGTCCCGCCCGATAGAGATGCGCACGGGTGTGTGAAGTCCTGAGCCCAAAGTAGACCCCGCTCGCGTATGGGTCGTTGATGGGCGTGCGTTCCCCTGCGAAGTACGGAAGGCAGATCAGGCCATCGCTACCCAAGGGCACGTCGCTCGCCTCTTCCGCCATGGCGGCATAGGCGTTCTTGCCCCCATCCTCGCCAGCCTTCTTAAGATCGGCAAAGACGTTGTCACGCAGCCAGCGGGTCAGCGTACCGGCGGTGTTAGTGCCAGCCGAGACGTCAAACGTCCCAGGGATGATGAAGCGCTCGCGCCAGATCCTGTCGTCGTTGACGAGGTGGTCGGTGACTAGGAACATATAGATTGAGGAACCAAACTGCAGCATCAGATCGCCAAGCCTGCCGATGCCGCACGAGATGCCCTCGGCTCCGGAGTCATCCGTTCCAACCGTCACTGGCGTGCCAACGGCAAGCCCGGTCTCCTGTGCTGCCTGGGGGGTGACGCAGCCGGCGATATCGGTCGTTTCCCCAACGCTTGCCAACTGTTCGGGACGACAGATCGGCTTGCAGAGGTCCGGGTCAGGAGTACCGTCCTCCCTGTAGAGGGGGTTGAAGCTTGCGAGGCCGAGGAACTTGTCGACGTAATACTCCCCCGTCAGCTTTGCGGTGATGTAACTGGACCCCGTGAGGAACTTGTGGGTCTTGGCATATACCTCAGGTTCGTTCTCCTTGATCCAAAGGATCTTCGGCATCACGTCAGAGGAGCCGAGGGGACGGCCAAACCATTCCTTGATTTGGCTCTCCCCATACATCTCCGTCAGCTCGTGACACTGGTCAAGCGCGCGCGCGTCAATCCCGTAGAGAATTGCCTTGCGCAGTGGCCTGCATTCCTCGTCCACCGGCAGGCAATCGGCGCCCAGCGCACTTGCCGCGACCCCCTTTATGTCCTTCGGGTCTATTCCGCTCTTGGCAATGAGGTCGTTGCTTATCTGGCAGAAGTCATGCCACCAGACCGCCTCGGCGTCATGCTCGTAATAACCCGGCTTTGGATTCTCCATGCCGTGTTCCGCCGAGCTCTCGGCAATAACGTTGGCGTCAGCATCGATGATGACGCCTTTGCTAGCGAATGTCCCCGTATCGATGCCCATGAAATAACAGCCAGCCATCATGCACCCTCTCTCTATGAGTGATGGATTATATAACTTCTATTTAATTTTATACCAGCAAGATTGAGATGCGCCTTGCCTCGCGCGTTAGCGGTAGGCAAGGCCAGACTAGCGGCCTGCGCAGTATCAAAAGAAGCCGCAAGCGGCAAAACCCTGGATAGAAATGGTCTGCCCGACGGATGACGAGCGAGAGCTTGTCACCTATTCATGTGGCCGGTCTCGCAATCTAAGAAGAGCCGCCCGACCCTAGCCGTTCGTCACCTTGACCGTAAAGAAGCAGGAGTCACTCCTGTTGTAGGACTGCATGTACTCAATCGTCCTGCCATCAGCCCGATAGGTGTAGCAGGTAAAGAGGAGCACGTTCCTGTTCTCCCCAAGCTCGAGCATGCGTGCCATCTTCGGTTCAGCAGAGACGATATCCAGCGTCTGCCACGCACGATCAGGAGACGACCCGTAGAAGCCGTACACATCTTGGAGCGAGAACACCTCGAGGTCGACGTCCATGAGGTTTGGGAAGAGCTCGCATGGGACATATACGGACTCAAGGGAAATGGGCTTCCCGTCGGCATAGCAAAGCCTCTTGATGAAGAAGACGTCATCATCGGGGGAAATCCCAAGTTCATGGGCATAGAGATAGCCGGCGCGTCTCCTCTCCTTCTCGAGAATCTTGACATAGGGGTTTGACATGCCCCCCTCGATGGCCTTGTGGAAGCCGGTTAGGTAGTCGAGGTTTCGCTCGATGCGCTTACCAACGACAAAGACGCCCTTCCCCTGGATCCGCTTGAGAAGCCCCTCCTTCACAAGCCCATCCAGGGCGCTCCTCACGGTGAGGCGATTGATTCCATACGTCTGGGCAAGCGCGTTCTCCGAGGGAATCGCGACTCCGGGAGCATACTCCCCCGTCGTGATGCGCTCTCGCACCACCTCGCGCAGCTGCATGAATATTGGTGAGTTCTCGTCAATCTCATGCATTGTCAAATTCCCCCATGCCCGCAAATGGCCTCATCTCTGAGCCGAGGATGATTCTCTTGGGTAGTATCACGTTCATGAAGTACTCCAGGGGGTTTCCCTCCTGGTTGAGCATCAGCCCCTCCTGAAAGAACGCGGCGGTACCCACCGGATACCCAAGCAGGTCCGCCTCATCCTCGGAGAGGGAGGTAACATCGATTTTCTCCGACCCGTGGTCAGCGATAATCCCGTAGGAGTCCCTGAGCACACCGTACAGGGACTCCTTCGAATAGTCATGCTCTTCTATCCCCTCGCAATTTCGAGCATTGACCAAAACGCTCTCCATCGCCGCCTTCTCACCGTTGACGCTACCGACACGAGTCAGGGCGAGAACGGGCGAGGCGAGCATGACGTGAAGGTGCTTGACCGCAAATTTGTTAGCCTCAACGAGCTTGCAGAAGACCACCTCTCGCGTCAGCTCCCCACCCGCTGCATGGACGGCATCAGAGAACCCCAGCGTATCCTGTAGGTTTCGGACAATCCTGGGCTTGGCGACGAACGTGCCAAGCCCAACCTTGCTCTCTAGAACGCCGAGGTCCTCGAGGCGTTTGATTGCGTTTCGGAGCGTCATCCTATTGACGCCCCAGATTTCGCACAGCTCACGCTCCGATGGAAGCCTGTCCCCTGGCTGGAGCTTGTTCTCAATGATGAAAGATTGGATAAGTTCAGCAATCTTCTCTCTTGAACTCATCTGAAACTCTGTCCGCTCGAAATCGTGTCCCTTAGATTTCCCAAATTCAATGCCTTGCTGTACGACGCCTCAAGGGCCATGAATCATGGTTCCATATCCTCAGTATAGTTCAAACCATATTTCTGACGATATGGGTGACAAGAGGTTGTGCAATTAAAAAACACCGTCTGGCGGGACTCTATTCGAGCAAGGGGTATCCTTCTCTTCTAATTGGCCACTCCCATCATTCTCCCATGACCTGAACGATGAAGGTCCTCTCGGACGGTCCGTCAAACTCGCAGAAGTAGACCTCCTGGGCACCGCCTCGTTCTATCTCCCCGTCACGAACCATAAAGTGCGCATGGTTCCCAACCAGCATAGCCTTGAGATGCCCCGTTGGGTTTCCCGCGGTGGAGCCATAGTCAGCCAACATCCTGGCATGCGAATACGGGTAATCCTCCGGAACAAGCCGCTTGAGGAACACATCGATATCGCTCTCGAGGCACTCCAGGGACTCGTTAGTGGTAACGCCAGCGGTCGTGTGCTTAGAGATGACCGTAACCATCCCGTTCTGTACGCCGCTGTCGCGAACAGCACGTTCAACCATCTTGGTCACCACGATGTACTGGTTGTACTCTCTCGTTAAGAGAGTGAACTTCTCCTCGTAAACCATCTCACCCACTACTCCAAACCATTGAGGAATTCGAGTGCGTTCTTCCCCTTGATAAGCTCGACGGTACTGTCTCTCAAGCCAAGGCCTTCGAGGGCATGCGCCATTCTGATCTGCTCAAACCGGGGGTTGTCGCTCCCAAACATGACCTGGTGCCTCAGGCTCCTGTCAATCCAGGTCACCTCGAGCTCCCTAGTGAAGAGACGCGAGTAGAATTCCCTCGCGCAATCAAAGTACAGGGCGGCGGTGTCCGCATACACGTTCTTGTGCTTCACCATGAGCATCGCAGCCTCCTCGAGCCACGGCCAGGCAAAGTGACCGAGGCAAAAGCGCAGTCCCGGCCTCGTCTCTGCCAGCTCCTCGAACTCGATCGGCCTTCCGTACTTGGCAAGCGTATGAGGCTCCCATGACATCCCGGCATGGAACATCACTGGCTTGTTGTAGGTCTCGCATATGTCATAGAGAGGTTGCACGCACTCATCCATCGGGTAGAAGCGCTGCCTACCGGGATGGAGGTTGAGCCCGCTCAGCCCAAGGAAACCTAAGGCATGGTCGAGCTTTTCGGCCGCCTCGGGATCGTGCGGGTCAACAGACGCAAAGCCGATGAACTGATCAGGCATCAGGTCAACAAGCTTCTTTATCTCTTCGTTTGTTACCGGGACCTCCCCCTCCTCCGTGAGGTAGTCCTGAGGGAGGAGGCAAAGCTTGTCCAACCCTGCCAGCCTCATCTGGTTTCGTACGTGCTCGAGCTTGGCGACTCCATTTAAGTGGATATCAAGCACCTCATGACGCATGTCCTCGCGCATGGGATCATCGTTGATTGGCTCATAGAATGCAGGGTGAACATGTATGTCGATAAACATGTGGTGGCTCCGACCTACTCTTCGGCAAGCATGGCGCGAACGTTATTGATGGCGCGCTTTGCATACAGGCGCGGCTCGTTGATGTAGTTTGTCACGAGCTCGATGGTTGCCGTGCGCTCATACGGAAGGTCGCGGATCTCCTGCATGAGCTCCCTGTAGGGCATGACCCCCTCGCCGGGAACGAGGTGCGTCGCATCCGCTCCATTGGAGTCTGGGATGTGCAGGTGATACAGCTTGTCGCCCAGGAGGGTGAAGTAGCTCATCATCTGCTCCTGCTGAAGATAGGGGGGAACAATGTCCATCATCCCGTACAGATAGTCGTTGTCAACGTGCTCGAAGAGCTCCAACAGGTCGTTTGCGCTGTTGAAGCAATTGGACTCCTCGGGAGTGAGCGGCTCTACCACCAGCTTCACCCCAACGTTTCGGGCATACGCGGCAAGCTCCTCTATCGTCCTGTACAGCCGATCGCGCATCTGGGCGTACGTCGTGTCGTAGCCAGCGTGGGCAGGCGAGACGAGCATGAAGTCTGACCCCAACCTTACCGCCTGGTCAAGACAGACCTTGAGGTAGCGAACCGCATCCTCGCGCTGGCGCTCAGACCCAATCATGAAGTTGTACGGATAGGCGTTGTGCTCGGGGCAGTACCCCGTGATTGGGACGCCGTACTTATCCCGAAGCCGAATTATCTCATCGATGTCGCCGGCGGCAAGGTCTGGCGCGTAGGCATGCGGACGGCCGCCCCACAGCTCGATGTAGTCATAGCCAAAGCGTGCGGCGTCAACGAACATGTCTTCGAGGTTGTTGCGCTGATATCCCGAGGTGAACATTCCGATCTTGAACATTGTCTTCTCCCATCTCGCCTTTGACCAACAACTGCCCCGAGCGGCACTCGCTCACTCGGAAACCACCCACGGCTCAAAAACGCTTACTACCTCGGAGGCAATGCGCGCTCCCCTGTCGAGGCATCCCGCGATGTCATCCCCATTGAGAACGCCGACGAGGAAGCCGGCGATGAACGAGTCCCCCGCCCCAACCGTATTGACGAGGTGCTTGGTGGGATACACCGGTCCGTCGTAGAACCTCGTTCCGTCCCAGGAGAGGCTGCCTTCCTCCCCAAACGTCGCCGTCGCCACGGTAACGCCCCTGTTGACCTTGTCTTGCAGGAACGACCTGATGAAGTCGTCCTTCCCCTTGTGATAGGAGTAGAAGGCGTAGTCGACGTCGCCAAGCGTGCTTTCAACCAATGGGTGATCGAGCTTATCCGCGTAGTCAAAGCTCACCTTTGTTCCGGCCTCGTGGATCCTGTGCAGGGTCGACTCCGCGTTGCCCCACAGCGCCGTATGGACGATGTCGTGCTCAATCGCAAAGCGAACGTCCTCATCGTCAAACACCATGTCTGCAAGGACGCCTTCCTCGTAGGTGCCGTGCACGCGGTCCAAGCCCTCTAGGTCCATGTACGTAATAGCGGTCTTGCCCTCGGCGACCTTAAGGTGAGACGTGTCCAGCCCCTCGTGCTTGAGGGTCTCAATCATCCACTTGCCGTACTCATCAGACCCGGTTGTCGAGATGATGGAGGTCGGCACCCCCAGCTTCACCATGTTTACCGCCGTGTCGACCGCATTTCCGGTGGGATACTTTCTCTCGAGGTTTCGGTAGTAGTCAATGCAGTTGTCACCGATGCATGCCGCTCTCATTTGACCTCCCAAGCTAAGGTATAGTTTTTCCCATTACTTATATGGTAGGTCATTTTTTCTGCCACAGAACCGCATCCGGATCATCTGCCGTCTGCGGGTATTTTCATTACGTTCACCTGGGTTTTGAGCCTCTCAAAAGTGAATTTACCACCTATCGACGAATGCTATACTTCTACCCCTCTCTTTTATACCTTAGCCAGAATTCAAGTACCATGGAGGGTGGGTTTCACAAGAGGGCTCAAACGACGCGCCTCATGGCGCAGAGAGGGGGACACACATGAAAGTCGCGGCTGTGGGTGACAACTGCGTTGACGTCTATAAGGAGGAGGGAAGGCAGTATCCCGGCGGCAACCCCGTCAACGTCGCCGTCTATCTTGAGCGGATGGGCATAGACGCCTCCTACACGGGCGTCGTGGGGACCGACGAGCAGGGAAGGTTCCTCGTCGATTCGCTTAAGGCAAAGGGGGTTGACACCAGTCACGTCCACGTGAGCGAGGGGTCGACTGCTGTCACCTACGTCCAGATTGTCAACGGAAACCGCGTCTTCGGCGACTATGTCGAGGGCGTGATGGCAGACTTCAAGATGAGCGAGGAGGACCTCTCGTTCGTCTGCTCCCACGACCTCGTCGTCAGTGGCATCTGGGGTCACACGGCCGGGGACCTCGGGCGAATAAAGGAGTCGGGAACCCTCGTCGCCTTCGACTACTCCGACCAGCCTAACGATCCGGTCGTTGACCAGTCAATCGGCAACGTCGACTACGCCTTCTTCGGGCTCGAGTCCGATGACACCGAACAGGTCCGCTCGTTCATGAAGGAGAAGCAGGCCCTGGGTCCCAAGGTGGTCATTGTCACCCTGGGAGAGCATGGCAGCCTCGCCTTTGATGGCGAGAGGTTCTACAAGCAGGGCATCATCGAGGTCGAGGTGGAAGACACGATGGGCGCGGGCGACTCCTTCATCGCCGGCTTTATCAAGGGCGTTCTCGAGAACAAGGACGTCCCAGACTGCATGAGCGAGGGGGCAAGGAGCTCCTCGGTGACACTCCAGTATTCTGGTGCCTGGTAGCAGCAGGCTGACCCACAAAGCTCAGGTGCGGCGCGACCCGTCCACGCGATGGGCCGCGCCGCCTTCCTTTACCGCCGGTTTACCCCCGTAAAAGAAACTCGGCGCCGTGGGAAACAGCGCCGAGGGGGAAGCGATACATCTGATCCATCTGATCCGTTACTCCTGGAGGGACTTCATCCATTCCTCGACATCGGAGAGCGGTGGGTAACCCTCTCCCGGCCTATTCGTCATAGTGCCCTCGCGGGTGACCTTATAGGCCGCGTACTTGCTCGCCCACTCGCATGCCTCCCTGAGGGTCTTGCCCCACACGAGACCGGCTGCGGTCGCCGCAAGATACCCGTCGCCCGCACCAATCGTGTACACCGCCTTGACCTTGGTGCCCCGGACGAAGAAGTAGTCGTCTCCATCAAGCACCGCGGATCCCTCTGCCCCGCAGGTCATGATCACGCCGTTGCAATGATACGTGGCGACGACCTGGTGGCAGATCTCCTCGAACGGTGTCTCCGAGTCCTCCGGCAAACCGCAGAGGACCCTCCCCTCGACGTCGTTCACGACGAGGTAGTCAACAAACCCGAGGTCACCGAGTGGCTCGGAGGGAAGGGGGGACGCGTTGCAGAAGGTCGTCATCCCGTACTTTTCCTTCGCGATCCTCGCCCCCGCAAGCGCCTTCTGGAAGGGCATCCCAAAGCCGGTGATGAACACCTTTGCCTCGCTCATGGCGGCAATCGCATCATGGATCTCGTCAACCGTGAGGGCGCGGCATGCAGAGTCGCCATCGACGATGGTGTTAAGGCCGTCATCGTCGATCATGATCAGCCCCGTGCCAGTCGATACGCTGTGGTCGCGATACATGTAGGTGGTGTCTACGCCAGACTCGCTCATCCACGTGTCGCCCATGTCCCCCCAGGGGTCATAGCCGACCTTCCCGATGTAGCCAGTTGACACCCCGAGCCGTCCGAGGGCGACGGAGACCGTAGCCCCCTTGCCGCCATCCTCCTCGACATGCCAGTTCCACGCCTCCATCGTCTCGCCTCGACGCGGCAGCCTGTGGACGTTGCACACCTGCCCAACGCCGTGGGAGTTCATAACGATTACATCAATCGGACCGTTCTTGCCCATTGAGACACCCTCTTTCCGTCAGACGCCTCCCCGCTGGCGAGACGCACGTTCCTCCAAGGCAGGGGCTACTGGCCAAGCAGGCCCCTGATCACCTCGATGCCCCTCTCCGCCGCGAAGTCCGGCTCGTTGCCATACCTGCTGAACAGTTCGAGCGCAAGGTAGCCGTCGTAGTCGACGCTCCTCAGGTAGTTGACGATGCGCGACCAATCCATAGAGCCATCGCCAGGTATCAGATGGTCCTCGCAATCTGGCTCCGCGTCGATAAAGTGAATCTCCCTCACCGCGCCGGGCATCTTCTCCCAGTACTCGCTCATCGGCTCGCCGCACGTAAGCGGGCAGGCGAGGTCAAGTACGACCTGAAGGGCATCGTTGTCGACCTCGTCCAGGAAGTACTTCACGTCGTCAGACGAGCAGCAGAGCTTGCCCTCAAATGGGGTCACGGGCTCGAGGATGACGGTCACCCCAAGATCTGCGGCATGATCGGAGATGACCTTGAGGTCTTCGACCACCTGTCTCTTGAGGTACTCCCGGTCGATCCCAAACCCCGGCATGTTAATCGCAAACATCACCATGGGTGCCTCAATCGCCTTAGCAGCGTCAACGGACTGCTTGAAGTACTCGACGGAGATGTCGTTCAGCTCCCGCTCCCTGAACACGAAGCTATGGGGTGATCCGGTGTTCTCGGGAACATAGCTGACGATGGGGACCTGGTACTTTTGCACATAGGAGAGAATCGCGGAGGCTCCTCCGTTTACTCCCCCAAGCACGTCAGGTGGATATGCGTGGGGACGGAATCCCCCAACGTCCACCCCATCGTACCCACAGCGCGCGGCCGCCTGGAAGGCCCTCTCCAATGGCCAGCTCGCAAACCCCGTCGAGAAGAGCGACACCTTCATCGCCATGTGCCCCGCCTTTCATCTGTCGGCATCAAGCCGAGTGAAGCCCAAGGGAACTACCTGCCAAGGATCGCGTCGATGCACGCCTTGGCGTCGTTTGTCTCGCGTTCGTCCAGAAGCCCAAAACGCCACCTGAGAACGTCGCTTTCTCCCGGCCCAAGCGTGTTGAAGTGCCCGTGCTCCCGCTGATAGGCCGAACCCCTGTTGGTCCCCGTGCTGGGCACCGCAATCCCGACGCCGTCCTCGTCGCCGGTCCTGCACAGCCACCTCAGGGCATACGGGGCCTTCGTGGCGTCCCACGCCACGTAGTAGGAGCCCCCACCGGGAAGCTCCATGAGCGAGTGGGCCCACCCGTCCTCGTCGGTCTCGTACCGATAGTTGATGCACATCTCCGGGTCGTACACCTGGGAGCTGGAGTCAAGCACATCTGCGAGCGTTGGGTCAGAGGCCAGCTTCCTCCCCCACTCGCGAATCGCAACGGCGCGAGGGGAGTCGTTCCCAAGCTCCGTGGGGGCGACGAGGACGTGATCAGGATCCTGGGGAGCGCTGTAGTAGAATCGGCCCCCTTCCACCCCCAGCCAGTTCATATGACATAGCCAGAGGTACTCAAGCGGATGGGTTCGACGATTATGCACCGTCGCCTTCATCTCCACCATCGTCTTCCCCTCATAGAGCCTGAGCTCCGGGGCGTAGGCCCAATACAACTCCTGACTGTTGCGGAACACGTAGGTGCCACCAACGGCGAGGTACCTACCCTCCTCGTCCACGCCAACGCCCGTGTAGGTGTTCTCGTAGACGGCAAATGGCAGGACGTCGTGCATGGGGTAGGGATCCTCCCCCTCCTCCGGCCCGTTCACATTGTTGAGACCGCAATGGTACAGGAACGCCCCGTAGTTGTCGCCGAACTTCGTCGTCGCCAGCGGCATGTCGAACATGGACTTCTGGGTGACGTTCCTGCCGTCGAAGGTGACGAACCAGACCTGCATCCCCATGTACGGAAGGACGACCATGCTCGAGCGGGAGTTCTGGACGCGCAGCCCGGCGACCCCCGTCTCGTACCGAAACGCGGTCGCCTTGAGCTCGCCATCGCTCACGAGCTCGATTGGCCGGTCTGAGAAGAATGACTGGGTGAAGCCAACCCGTGTGAAAGACAATTCCGCACCTCTCTCCCCGAGGAGGACCCTCTTGAAGGCAGGCGAGCGCGCCGTACCTTCCAGGACGCTCGCCCTTGCTCCGGCAAACTCGAACACCGCTGGGGTGATTCGAAGTCACCCGCGATTCGACGACCCCCTAGCGGAAGTCGGCCTTTCCCGCCATCTCCTCGTCGAGCTTTGTGGGGAAGATCTTGTCGCCCAGGCTCTGGTATCCGTATTCGACCATGAGCCGATCGAGCTCGACCTTCACCTCGTAGGGAACCCAGTCCTGCTTCTCCCCCATGCGAGAGACGGTCGGGCGGCCAAAGCCATACTGCATTGCCCAGTTCCACCCGGCGTTGAACGGAGTCTTCTTGAGGATGTTGCGGATACGCAGGACCTTCTGCTGGGCCTCGATGCAGCCCTTCCAATCCCCCGCGAGGCCCTTGTCGACGATCTCCTTCATCTCCCGGGGATAGGGGACGGCCATGAACGACACGCACCCAACCCCTCCAAGCAGGATCATGACGCCGTCAAAGCCGTCGCAGCCACCGACGAGGTCGAAGTTCTCCGGGTCGACCTGCAGCAGGTCGTTCTGGAAGTTGATGATGTTCGTGGAGGCGTCCTTGAATCCGCGAAGGTTCTCGTGCTCGCGGGCCAGTCTTCCCAGCGTCTCCGGGGCATACATGACCCCCTGCTCGCGACAGTTGTAGATGAAGACGGGACGCTTTGCGTAGTCGATGAGCTCTGCGGTCCAATCATAGAGAGCGGCCTGGGAAAACTTGTAGAAGGGAGGTGCGGTGACGCAGTAGCAGTCGCACATCCCCGTCTCCTCGTAGGCGTCGAGGAGGCGCTTGTTTGCTCGCAGATCGTTCTCGAAGGAGCAACCCATGATCTTTGCACGGCCCTGGTTTGCCTCGTAAACGCACTTGAGGACGGCAAGCTTCTCCTCGAAGGAGAGCTCGAAGGACTCGCCCGCATACCCATTGACGAAGAAGTTCTCGATACCGCAGTCGATCTGCCAGCAAATCATGTCATGGAGGTACTCGAAGTCGATTTTGCCGTCCTCCTTGAACGGAGTGCAGATCTCGGTAAGCACGCCGGTGATGTAATGTCCCATTCTCGTCCGTCCCTCCGGTATGTGGTTTGTTATACAGATGACTTCTATATACTTCTATACCACCTAACCGAAATGTAGCATCAAAGCGCATCCAACCAGTCGGGCATCGGCGGAAGGGTCATATCACCTGTTGAATGACCATAGTCTGATCCGAGAAACACGTAACCTGTCCAGTAGCCCCCTCTCCCCTTAGCGATAAACGGGCCTCTGACGTATTCTTCTCCTGCTTGGTACAGTATTTGGTCTCACTTAGTTATATGCTTTCCATACCGTTGTCACCAGCGTTTGGCCACGCCTCAGGAACTCTCGACGAGCTCGGGGAAGGGAATGCCATGAACACCAATCCCATACTCCAGAACATCTACGAGCAGCCGAAGGAGCTGGAGAGAGTCCTCGACGACCTGTCTGGCCCAAAGCTAGCCCAGGTACTCGAGATCTGCAGGGTCGCGCACCTTGCCGGCGAGATAGTGCTCACCTCGATGGGCAGCGCCCTGTACTCTCTCATGCCCATGTACGAGGCAATGCTCGATGCGGGAATGCGCAACGTGAGGCTCGTAGAGACCGCGGAGCTCATTCATCATCCCGAGCGCCTGTCTAGGAACGCGCTCTACTTCATGATGAGCCGCTCTGGCGAGAGCCGCGAGGTGGCGGACTTCTCTCGCTGGCTCAGGGAGCACCGCTTTACATCTGCCTGCGTGACGATGACCCCGGACTCCACCATGGCCACCAATTGCACCTACGTGCTGCACGACATTGCGAGCTATGACAAGATCGTATGCATCAAGGCGTACAGCTCGATGGCGCTTTGTGGTCTGTACATCGTCTCGATGATGAACAGGGACACCCCGGACAAATCCCTCGTCGCTTCTCTGAAAAACGCATTTTCCTGGATGGAAGACAACAAGGAATCCCTCCTTGGGGCAATGGAGGGCGTCGGGTGCCTCCCCCAGGCAGACAGCTTCTACCTCCTCTCGCGGGGATGGGGAATCAACATGATGCGCAGTGCCTCCCTCTGGCTCGAGGAGACCGCCAAGGTTCCCGCAAACGTGATGTCGATTGACAACTTCTACCATGGGCCGATGGAGCTCGTCCGTGCCCAGGGCATCGCGAAGTCGAAGACGGTCCCCGTCCTCCTCGATGCCATTCCCGACTCTCGGTCCAAGATGATTTGGGGATATGTGAACGACGCCACTCAAGACACCCTCTACTTTGGGTCCGACCCAACGTCCAAGGCGGGCTATCGCTTCACCTTTCCCGACCTTGGCCTGCCAGCTCATTGGATGATGCTGGTCCAAGCCATGTACTTTCAGCTCCTGAGCTACCAGACGGCAATCGCAAACGGCATCGAGCCCGGGATGTTCTTCGAGGACGGGTGGGTGGTCAGGTGAGCGGGACCGCCTCCTGCGGCAGCAGCCGCCTCCTCTGCGGCATCGACGTTGGCGGCACGCGCACCAAGGTCGGGCTCATCGACCCAAAAGACCCGTCCGCGGTGCTTGCGATGGAGGTCTTTGACACCGAGCGCAACTCCGAGGAGCTGTTTCTGGGGAACATCCGCAAATCCGTCCAAAGGCTCACGGACAAGGTCGGAAACCCGAGCGCGGCGGGGGTGTCGATAGGTTCCTATGCGTTCCGCGATGGAAGCATCGACGGCTTCTCCTCGATGATCCGCTTCATGACGCATGGATATCCACTCGCCACGAAGCTATCGGATGCGCTCTGCAAACCCGTCAGAATAGACAACGACGCGCGCCTCATCTGCCTTGCAGAGGCAGTTGCCGGAAGTGGGAGGGGGTTCTCACGCGTTCTCACCATCACCCTTGGGACTGGGATTGGCATCGGCATCTGTCAGGATTCAAAGCCCCTGGGATCAGAGCCGTTCTTTCACCTTGCCGGACATCTCAAGGTGCGTGAGGGAACGGAATTCCCCTGGCTCGATGAAACCCCCTGCTATTGCGGAATAAGCGGTTGCGCCGAGTCAACATGCTCTGGGACTGCCCTTGCGCTCCACGTAAGGCACGAGCTTGGCAAGGGAACTGACGTCAAGAGGATGTTCGAGATGGCAAGCCAGGGCGACCTCAAGGCGAAGGCCGTCGTTGACTGGTACATCACATACCTGTTGAGGGCACTGAACCAGTATGTCTATGCCTATTGCCCAGACGTAATCGTCTTGGGTGGAGGGGTGGCGCATGGCCTCTCGCCATACCTCAACAGGATACGTGCCGGAATCACCTCATGGGTCTTTGAGGGCCAGCGCACCGAGGTCCGTCTGACATCCCTAGAAGAAGAGGCGGGCGTGATTGGAGCCGCCTCATTGTTCTGCTCCGACGATTGGAGGGCGAATGCCTAGAAAAACGATGCTTGATTACGTTCGGGAGACACCACAGGTTCTGAACGGCCAGATTGCCCAAGACATGGCGAGACCGCTGGCGGATGCCTTTCTTGGGTCGTCCTACGATAGGGTCAGGATCGTCGCCTGCGGGTCATCAAAGAACGCGGCGATGATTGCAAGGCCATATCTTCGCAGGTCTCTGGGACGCGAGGTGATAGTCACCGAGCCATACACGTTCTGCGCGTACGAGCACGAGCTGCCCGCCTCGGAGTTCACCTTCGTGGTCTCCCAGAGCGGGTACTCGACGAACGCGCTCGCGGCCCTCGACCTCATCCGGTCTTTCGGCATGAAGGCGCTTGGGGTGACGGGTGACGCGAACTCGGACTTCAGGCAGGCAGCCGACGCCCTGTTTGACTACGGGGTCGGTAACGAGGAGGTCGGATACGTCACCAAGGGCGTCACGTCGCTCGTCGTCTTCCTCTGGCTCTTTGGCATCGATGTCGCCCTCGGCGAGGGTCGCCTGAGCACGGAGGAGCGCAGCCGCGAGATTGCCAAGATCGAGGCTCTCGTCCCACGCTACATGAGTGTGCTCGAACAGGCACCTCTCGTGCTCGAGCATCGATACAAGGAGCTCTCCTCCATGGAGAGGACATTTCTGATCGGGGCGGGGACGAACTACGGCATCAGTTGCGAGGGAGCCCTGAAGTTCGGCGAGTGCCTGCAGATTCCTGCAATCCCCCTTGAGCTTGAGGAGTACCTCCATGGCCCGAACCTGCAGCTCGCCCCGACCTACACGGTCTTTGTTAACGCCGTGGGGGCATCTGACCGCGCCCGGGCAAGGGAAATCGTGGAGGCCACTCGACTCGTCACCGACCACGTCTTCGTCCTCACCGACGACAGAGGCTTCGAGGGAGCAACGGTTACGGTTGACCCGCTGGAGTCCAGCCTCCTCGCACCATTGTCGCTTCTGCCGTTCTATCAGGTGCTGGCATACCAGCTGACCGAGGACAAGCATCTTTGGCACAAGCATCCGCTCGTCGCACGATTCGACCGAAGGCTCTCGGGAAAAAGCGACAACTACGTCGACAAGGAAGTGCTCTGACGTCACCCAAAACGCACGAGCGGCCGGTACCGCCTCAACGAAAAAGGGGTGGTGACAGCCGCTGACATTTACCACGGGAGCAACACTCACTCTGGAGAGGCTCGCCATTCGATGGAATATGGCAGCCCCTCTCGCTGCCAATAGCTATCTCCCTCGATCGACTTGAGGACCTCGCCCCGGAACAGGTCGCTCGCAAGGGCAAGGTCTCCCTCAAACACAATCGATGCGGGATCGAGGAACGTTGCGCAAAACGACACTGCCTCGCCAAGGGCAGAGCCGAACCTCTCCAGCCCCAATAGTGCCTCAGAATCGCCCCGCCTCGCCCGACTCGTCAGAAGTCCCAGCGGCATGTCTGCCAACACCCCATCGAGGGCTATGCCATCCTCCATGACTCCCGATGCCACCAGAAATGACCCCAGCTCCCCTGCCCCAGGATGAGCGAGGAGGTCCTCTCCCCCGCAAGAGAGCTGGCAGGTCGTCTTGTCATCCGTGTACACGACCCGAAGTTCGGACCCCCTTCCAGGGAGCAAATCCTCGTCAAGGGGGCGTTCCGTACCACGAAGAGCACAGGCACAAGCCCCAAGCAGCGCCCCCTCATATCCCAAGGCCGACGGCTCCACAGTCAGCCGGCTCGCGGGGCGAATCCTCCTGAGCTCGGAGATGAGCGAGGGGCCAAATCCTGAAAAGCCGAGTGATATCCCGCCTCCGATAACCACCTTGGAGGGCGCAGTGACGGAATCCACTCGAGCGATCGCTCGGGCAAGATAGACCCCCTCAAGCCTCATCGTCTCAAGGGCCGCCGGCTCTCCAGCCACAGCCCTGGCAGCGATTTCCCTGCCACCAAGGCGCGGTTTGGCAGTCCCGCCAAGCGACGCATAGGTCTTGCCCATTCCTAGGGTGGAACAGTAGTCCTCGAGCCTGCCACGTGGAAACCAGGAGAGGTCGGGTCTCGGACGATCCTCGACCACGGTCAGGCCAACCTCGCCCGCCAGAAGCCTGTCCCCATAGAACAGCCTGTCGCCCAAGAACAGCCCCCCACCTATTCCCGAGCTCACGGTAATGTACAGGAAGTCACTGGAATCCCTCGCGGAACCAAAGTAGCGCTCGGCAAGTGCGCAGGCATTGCAGTCGTTGTCGCCAAAGAACGGGATCCCAAGCCGCATGGCAAGGTGGTCGCAGATCGGGAGGTCGTGAACGTCGAGATAGTCTGATTCGATCCAGATTCCCTCCCTCGGATCGGCGAAGCCGGGAATGGTCACCCCTCCAGCAACCACCCGGTTGGCGAGGTCCGGATGCTCAGCGAGCTCTTCCCCCATTGCATCCTCAACCTGCTTCAGGATCTGCGATTCGCTCACTCCCGACCACTCGTGACGGGTCGAGCAAAGAATGTTGCCCTCGTCGTCACAGATGCCCGTCATGTACTTGGACCCTCCAATGTCAATGCAGGCAATCAGGCGGTCTGGAACAAGGCTCGCGAACACCACCACAACCTCCCTAGTCCTCGTACGCAGGAATCATGATCGGGTCAAGCTCGGGCAGCTTGGGAATCGTCAGGTCAATTCCACGGTCCTCCGCGAGCATCGTCGCAATGACCTGGAGCGGGACAAGGTATTCGATGGCACACACGTCCTTCTCGTCAGACGAGGCGATTGTGAGGGAGCCGTCAACGGAAGACCCAGGGGTCATCGCCTGGATAAGGCTGTTGACGAGAATGACATTGTCGCAGTATCGGGGAAGCTGCCTTGCGAGCAGGGCCATGCGGTCTCGCTCGGGGCCGGCGTCCGCAGAGAGGAGCAGCACCACGTCACCCCTGTGCAGCGAGCGTAGCGGGCCATGGAGGGTTTCCTCAAGCTGAACTGCCTGCGTCGGCCTCTCGTGGCACTCCAGGAACTTGAGGGCCCCCTCGAGGCAGGTCCCGTAGTTTGAGCCGTATCCAATGAGGAAGAACCCTGGTGCGGCGAGCAGCCTCTCCCGATTCCCCAGGTACCAGTCACGCGAGATCAAAATGGTCTCTCGCACATTATCAGGCACGGAGTCCAAGGCATGGAGCGCCCTCGTGTATTCCCCGTCCCCAAGGCGACCCAGACAGTGTCCGGCCTCGACAAGGCAAGAGAGCAGCATGTACAGGGCCATCGTCTGATTCTTGGTGGCTGCGATGGAGCGCTCGCTCGCCCCGGGCTTTACCAGTACGACGTCGCATTCCCTCGCAAGCACCCCGTGGGGGTTGAGCGTGGTGCACACCACGGAAACCCCTGCATGTCGTGCGCGTCGCGCGGCGTCGACCTGGCCTCGGGAATGTCCCGTCTCCGCAGGGCAGACGAGCAGCACCTCTTCCGGACTCAGCTCTCCGGTACAGTCGAACGACCCATGGAAGGCGAACTCCCCTGCCATGACGGGGTCGACGTTTGCCCCCAAGAGCCCCTCCGTCGCATAGCGCAGGGTCCGTCCGGCATAGTATGGCGAGCCGTTTCCCACGAGGAGCACCCGTTTGAAGTCGTGTTCCCGGCAAAGATTCACGAATGGTCTCGTCCAGGTGTCCCTGGTGTCCCTAAGCCCGGCAAGAAGATCGGGCTGCTCCAGAATCTCGGAGAACGCGACGGAGAAATCCGACTCCACCATTTGGTCCCTCCCATGAACTAGATGGCGGGGCGGCGCCAAGACCCTGGGCGCGCCCCGCCGTGCATGCCATCAACGTCTTTGACCTGAGTCCCTATCGCGCGTCATACACGACCTTGCCGCCAACGACCGTCAGCACGCACCTGCAGGTCCTCGCCTCACGGGGTTCGGTCTTGAGCACGTTGGTGTCAAAAACCGCCAGGTCCGCAAGTTTTCCAGGCTCAAGCGTCCCCAACTCGTCCTCCCTCATGAGGTCGTACGCCCCGCCCTTCGTCCAGGCGGCAAGGAGCTCTGCGGGGGCAATCATGTTCTGCGGGTTGAAGGACTCTCCGCCCTCGGGGAAGTATCCGCCGCAGGCGCAGTAGACCCCCTCTCCAAGGTCGTCGACCGTCATCGGCAGATCTGTCGCGCACGCAAGCGTCACACCGGCGTCGATGAGCCCGCGGCGGTTCCAGTAGTGGCTCCCCCGCACCTGTCCGATCTTCTCCGCGATCATCGACAGCTTGCCCTCGCGGTCCGCAATGGACTGTATGAGCGGGTACACCTCCGCAATGACGCCGAGCCGAGCCATCCGCTCGAAATCGACGGGGTCTGCGTCTTCCAGGTCGGTGATCGCGTGGCGGAGGCGCAGCGCCCCTTCCTCGTCCCTCTCACACCCCTCGAATATGTCAAGGGCATGCGCCACCGCGCCGTCTCCCTGCGCGTGAAGCGAGAACCTGAACCCCGCCTCCTCGGCACGGCGCACCTCGTCCTTGTGGTGGCCCCAGTCGATGTCCATCGAGCACGTACCATCGAAGTCGAGATACGGCTCCTTCATCTCCCCCTCGTTCTGGCTGATCGAACCATCGGTCATCTGGTTGTAGCCCGAGAACGAGAGCATGGGGTCGCCCTCGAGAGACTCCCTTGCCCTGATACCATACTCGATGTCGGCGTCCCTGCCGACCGGCTGGCTCATGACGCTCACCCTCAACGTGAGCTCACCGGCCTCTTCCAGATCCCTCGCCTGATCAAAGAACCACGTGTCGTCGTAGCCGATCTCCTTGGTCGAGGTGACTCCGTACGAGTTCATCATCCGCATGTACTGCCGATAGAGGCGAGTTGCCTCCTCAGAGTCCTCCATCACTGCCTTGAGCAGGCGATACGCCTTCTCGGACCAGCATGCGCTCGGCGTGAAGCCAAAGCGATCCTCGGCGGCGGTGTTCATCACCATTTCCTCTGCCCCAACGCACACGAGAACGGTGGGGAGGTCGCCGAAGGCGGCGTCGATCACTGACTCCTCCACCCCGGCAAGATCGACGGGCAGCCCGTGGCCCACGAGGAAGTCGGTGTGTCGCGAGGAGCGCAGAATCCCAATCGCGTCCTCTATCGTTGATGCCTCAGAGAGGTCCGCCCCATAATGCTGGAGAAGCCAACCGTTGAAGAAGCAATGGGCGTCCACGAGTCCAGGGGTGACCAGCTTGTCGCCAAGGTCAATGACCTCGGTATCACCCTCAACCAGCTCTCCCCCGTCGCCCTCGCCAACCGAGAGGATCCTGTCCCCCTCGACCGCGACGTACCCAGGGTACGTGACGCCCGCATTGGAGTCGAAGATTGCGCTTGACCTCAGAAGGAACCTTGCCACCGTTATCACTCCTCGCATGTCTTGGACTGGCAGCCATTGATGAAGGCATTGACTTCGTCGAGGGACCGGTAGGCGGGAATGGTCCCATCGATGGTGACCGCCAGCGCAGAGTAGTAGCTTGCCCACTCCATCGCCTCGCGAAGGGTCTTCCCCCATACGAGGTTGGCGACCGTCGCAGCCATGAAACCGTCTCCCGCACCTGCCGTGTTGACCACGTTCTCGACCTTCACCGGATCGACCTTGAGGAACTCGCCCTCTTCTGTCAGGGCGCAGGACCCATCGGATCCAAGGGTGACGATTACGTTCCTTGCCGAGGTCGCCTGCAACACGCCCCTTGCGAGGCTCTCCAGATTGCTTTTCGCCATCCCGGCCAGGGCGGCCGCCTCCACCTCGTTCACAAAGAGATAGTCGATGAAGCCGAGGGGCGGAAGGCTCCCGGCGGGGAGCGGAGAGGGGTTGAGCACCGTCTTCATCCCAAGGTGATGGGCCCTCCTCGCCCCCTCGAGGGCTATACCCTCAGGCACCTCGAAGCCCGTGATGAAATACTTAGAGCCACGCATCCCCTCGATGGCAGCCGTCACCTCATCCACCGTGAGGGCCGAGCTCGAGCTGTCCCCGTCGATGATCGCGTTGCTTCCGTCCGGCCCCAGGAGCACGAGTCCCGTTCCCGTCGAGACGGAGGGATCCCGATAGAGGAAGGTCGTGTCGGCGCCCGCCTCGCTCATCCACTTTTCGCCCAGGTCACCCCAGGCGTCATCCCCAACCTTCCCCACATATGCCACATCGAGTCCAAGGCGACCCAGGGCAACAGTGACGTTTGAACCCTTTCCCCCATCCTCGGCAATGTGCCACTTGCTCACCGAAAGCGTCTCCCCCCAGCTCGGCATGTGGTCGCAATATGCGTATTGGCCGACACCGTGGCTGTTGAGGACGATGGCATCCCTTGCCGTCATCGACTACCACCCCCTCGTGTCATGGGACATGGGGTGGTCAATCGTGTACTCGTCGGTATACAGGGTGACGTCCGGGACGTACTTTGGAAGAATCGTCACCGGGTACTCGGTCGTTGGCTCGCTAAAGAGCATGATTCTGCAGACGGTCTTCTTCCAGTCACCCGTCGCGACCATGTAGACCGCGCGCTTTGCCGAGCAGATAACGTGGAACCCAATAGTGAGGCCCTTCGGGGGGATGCGGTCGAGGCACGTGCCAAACGAACGCTCCGCCATGGCGACCATGGTGTCGGAGTTGATGTCGACGATTCTCGTCTTGGAGTCTGCGTACTCCTCGACCGTCGGCCGATACCAATAGTCACGCGGCTCCTCGTCAAAGGCGACGAGGCCAGTTGCCCCGATCCCCGCCCAGACGGTGTCGATCCCGCCAAGTTTGTCGCACATCTCGTCCGGGTAGTCGAGGTTGTTGATCCTGGGCCAGATTCTGTGATCCTCAGGGGGCCGAAGCTCCTCGTCAATCCTGTTGTAGAAGCACGCCAGCATGGTTCCCTCGAGGCTCTCGTAGGTGTCCGCAACGGGATAGGGACGACATTGCCAGTCAAGGAACTCGTCCATGTGAAACACCCAGAGGTTCTTGCAGTCGATCCTCTCCTCGTTGACCCTCCTCACAAAGGTGTCGTACTCGTCGCACGGCCCGGCGGGGAGAACCCACTTCGTCGGGAGCCCCTTGGCATTGTGGTCGCGCACCTCATCTGCCATGAGGTTTCCGATCTCCGCCATCATCTCCGCTCGATCTTTGCGGACTGCGAGCTTAATCTTCTTGCCCTCGCATCCCTCAAGACTCTGCCAGGGAATGGAGCACCATTTGAAGATCTCCTCGCTCGTAAGCCTGTTCATCAGCATGGCGAAACCCCTCTAATAAGGAGGCCACCCGGCGCCCGACGTTTCGTCAGACGACCGGGTGGCGCTCATTGCTCAGTCACGTATGTGCTTTTGCAGCCGTTCTTACTGCTCTACCGTGGCTTCCTCGGCGACCTCTTCCTTGATCTCGGCGTTGCGCCTTGCCTCGGCAGCCTCGATGATGTCCGCGTTGACCTTCTTCCAGTGCAGGTAGAACGGGACCGCGGAGATGACGACCAGGATTCCTGCGCTGATCGGGTTGAAGCTGAACAGGGGCACCTCACCAGAGATGATGCCGCTCAGCTCGCCAAACATCAGGATCAGCGAGGGGACGATGGCGAGAATTGCCATGACGGGACCACCGGGGGCCTTGAAGGTGGGGTGGTAGTTGCTCTTCTTCTGCAGAGGGAACCAGGCGCAGAAGAGAAGGGCGTTACGCAGGAGGCAGATGAAGGTGAAGATTGCCACGAGGTCCTGGATGCTGGTAGCCCAAACGAGGACGAGCGCGAAGCCGGACTGCCACAGCATGGAGATGACGGGAGAATCGTACTTGGGGTCGATCTTGCCCCAGGAGCGCCACCAGTAGCCTTCCTGAGCAGCCTTCATCTCGCCACGAGCCTGGAACATGATGAGCGAGGAGAGGGAACCGGTCACGACGATGACCGCGAGGATAGCGGCAATGTTACCCGCCTGGGAGCCGATACCGGGAATGTGCGAGAAGGCCTCGGCGACAGGTGCATCAGAAGCGGCAAGGGTGTCGATGTCAACCAAGCCGACGGCAGAGACAGAGAGCAGGACGTAAAGAAGGGTGACGACGAAGACCGTGCCGATGAGTGCGATGGGCATGTTCTTCTTGGGGTTCTTGACCTCGCCGCCCATGGTGACGCAGGTCTGCATTCCGTCGTACGACCACGTGGTCGCTGCGATGCCCGCAATCATGGCGGCGAGAATCCCGCCATGTGCCGCAGCGGAGCTGGAGACAGGCGCAGCCTCGAGGTTGCCGCCGTTAATGAAGAACAGGCCGGCGAGAACGAGGAGGAGGAACGGAACGACCTTGAAGGCGGTGATAAAGTTCTGCCACTTGGCTCCCGCGTGCTTGTGGCACATGTGCAGCCAGGTGAAGAAGATGATGAGGAGGCACGCGACGACAGAGACGGTCACCGACGACCACCCGGTGAAGAAGGCGAGGTAGTTGGCAACGGTAAGACCCATAATCGCGATGCCAACCGGGTCGCTTGCCCACCAGCACGACCAGACGAAGAACATGGCCATGAAAGGCCACCCGGCCTCGCGGAAGTAGACGAACTGCCCGCCATCCTCTGAGTATGCCGTTGAGTACTCCGCATAGATGAGGTTCTGCGGAATCATGATCAGGCCACCGATGAGGAAGGCGAGGATGGTCAGAAGCGGCGTCCCTGCCGCACCCGCAACCGCACCTACCGAAGTAAAGATACCTGACCCGATGGTGGTTCCGACACCGAGCGCGATGGCCGTACTCAGGCCGAGATGGCGTTCCATCCCTTCGCCGCCCTTGACAACTTCCTTACTGTCAGACATGCCCACTCCTCTCGCTACTTCACTGGCGTTGCACTAAACCAGGTGCACCCTTGAGCACGCCTGGCATTGCTTACGGAGTAGGATTGCACAAGTGGTCAATATATCTTGCCAACTTGTTTATTTATCGGTAAGTGGTACAAATTCAGTCCTGTAGTTATCTATCTTGACTTCGTACTAGTATATGAGGAAGCCCTCGACGCGAGCTACCTGTACGTAAGATGGCCATCCACCCATTCATCTATTGCGTGCGGGCAAAGTGCTCCTCAACGGCATGTCTATGTGTGCTAATCATGTGATAGGAGGATTCCATTGAGCACCTTGAGCGGCGACCTCTACTCCGAATCGCTTCGGATTACGCAGCACGTGAACATCATCATTCCCGATAAGTCTGATGATTTCTGGTCCACGATAGATGACGAGGTCCGCGTGCTGTACCTCCTCCATGGGCTCGGTGCAAACGCGGACGAATGGACGCGCTTCTCGATGATCGAGGCCTATGCCAAGATCTACGACCTGGCTGTCGTTATGCCAGATGGAAACCGCAGCTTCTATGAGAACGCCCCGTCTGGCCCTCGCTATCTGGAATGGGTCTCGCAGGAGCTACCCGCGATCATTCACGCCTGGTTTAACCTGCCCTCCGACCGAGAGCACACGTTCATCGCAGGAGAGAGCATGGGTGGCTATGGAGCTTTGAGCATCGGCCTCGAGAACCCAGGGGCCTACGGGGGGATAGTAGCGCTCTCCCCCGTCACTGACCCCACTATTCTCGCGAGTGACTTCTCCGAACTCTTCTTTGGGGCTGCCGAACAAGCGGCGGTATTCGGATCCCAGGGACCCTCCAAGGCAGACTCGATCGTCGCCAAGGCAGAGCAATCGGTTAAGCAGAATGGAGCTGGGGCCATCCCCCGAATCATCCAGATGGTTGGCGCCGACGATCCGTTTGCCCCTCATGTCAGGTCGACTGCCGAGGAGCTCACCAGCCTGGGGATTGAAAATAGCTACTCAAGCTGGCCGGGAAGGCATGACTTTCTCTTTTGGAACGAGGCGATCGAGCGTTCCATACGAATGCTCTGCGAGGTGGAATAGCAAGCGAGACGGTGCGCGACCCGGAAACAGACCGCGCACCGCCCGCATTCCTCAGCCCTCTGCCGTCGAAGAGGAACCTGCTATCCCTTCAATCCGAGCTCCTCGCGTAGATACCTGCACGTCTCGGCATGGGCAGAATGGGGGTCTTCCCAGTAGATGGAATCGTTCACCTCGAGGTCGATGCCGTTTTTGAAGTCGTGCTCCTCGAGCGTGCGGATATACCCCGCAAGCTTCTCCCTGCCGTATTCGCCGCTCCCAACGACCTCATGATGGCTGTCGGAGTAGTGAATCCACTCAACCTTGTCTCCAAACGCCTCGAAGTACTGCTCCAGGTGCTCTCCCTGGACCTCCATGGCGGTCAGGTCGACACAAACCCTGAGGTTGGGGGAGCCGACTTCTTCGAGCATGCGACGAACGCCTTCCAGGCTCACCACAAGATTTGACTCGTACGGCTGAAGCTGTTCGAGGGGAACGAGGATGTCCGCCTGCTCGGCGAGGTCGAGAATGACCCGGAACGTGTCTACGCAGCGCTTGAACGACTCCTCGCGGTCCGCGTTCCTCAACCCAGACCCCGAGTTGATGAAGACACGGTTGCACCCCAACGTATGGGCATCGTCGAATGCCCACTTGAAGTATTCGATGGTTCGCAGGGTCATGGCAGGGTTTGGGTCGCTGAAGTTAAACGGGTACCCAAGGGTCTCTGGGGTGTAAATCGTGATGCGCTGGCCCCGGGCCTCGACCTCAGCGCGTATCTTCCTCAGGCACTGGGTCGCTGCGTAGTCATCTGCATAGTCCAGCCTGCAGTAGAAGGGCTCGGCACCCCAGAGGTCGATGTTCCGAATCCCAAGCCGAGCCATTGAGTCGAGGAAGTACTCGAAGGAATAGTGCACATAGGACGTCCCCATCACGGAGACATCGTGCATGGTAATCGTCGACATGCGATCAACCTCCGACAAAAGGAATCGAACCGTTCTTAAAGAAGGACGCGGGGCCGCCCCGTGTGGGATGGCCCCGCCACATTCCCTAATACTTGAGCTGACGATAGTAGCGACGGATCTCCATCGGGTGGCAGTTGATGCGCTCGATGTGGACGTCGATGCGATTGGTGACCTGATGCGTCACAAGATGGCTGAGATAGCCACGATACTCCGGGGAAATCCCCTCCAACTCATAGTCCTTAGAATCGATGAGCGTATACCGGGCGCATACCCTGGGCAGGAACCGTGCAACCCGCTCCGCCAGGGGACGCTCCGCATCCTCGCCGAGGAACACCGTTACGTTCGTGTCCCTGTCAACGACCTCAAGCATGCCATGGAAGAACTCTGCCGCATGGATGGACTTCGTGCGAAGCCAGTGCTGCTCCTCCCAGTAGCACATGGCGTAGGAGTATGTGGAGCCGTACTGCTCCCCCGCTCCGACGAAGTAGTGCATCTGGTCGTCGTGGTGCTCCTGCGCAAAGTGGCATGCAAACTCGTCCGACGCCTCGGCGACACTCACCAGCGCCTCGGCAAGATGGGCATCGAGCTGCGCGTAGTACTCGTCGTACTGCGGGAACTGCCCGGCATTCTTCATGAAGCGGTCCGCGACCATGAAGAACTTGAGCTGCTCGTTCTCGGGGTACGTGATGCAATACGTCGCGTCCTTGGCGAGAGGGGCGTCTGAAACATCGACGAACCCGATGGTCGTCACGCCCCTTGCCTTGAGCGTCTCCATGGCGACGACCATCTCGGCGGTGTTGCCAGAAACGGACGAGAACACGACCACGCTCTTGTCGGTGATGCGCTTGTTCCCCATGGCGTTGAACTGGCCGGCGTTCTCGACCAGGACCGGGAGGTCGCTCAACTCCTTGATGTGGGACTCAACTTGAAGGGACGACGCCCAGGTACCGCCAATCCCCATGAAGCAGATGAGGTCGTAGCCCCTGTCGCAAATCTCGTCCACGACCTTCTCGACCGTTGGGCGAATCGCAAGCGCCCCGTTTACGCTGTCGAGCTCGTGCTGCTTGTCATACTTGATCATTACGATACTTTCCTTTCGCTATCTCCCACACGACTAGTCCGTCATTAACGCGAGCACGTAGTCCGGGCAAATCCCTGACCTGCCCATTCAGGCGAACGTACTACTGCTTCCCGAGGTACTTCCCCCCGTCGGCATGGATGTCAACGCCGTTGAGGATCTTCGCGTCATCGGAGGCCAGGAAGGCGAATATGCCAGCTATCTCAGAAGGCTCCTCCGCACGGCCAAGGGGTCCATAATCCACGAGGTCGCCCTCGTTTTGGTAGTCCATGTCACCAAAGCCGTCTGCCGTCTCGTCCATCATCGGCGTCTTGACCCAACCAGGAGAGACGCAGTTGACGCGAATCGTGTTGCCATTCTCGTTTGCCAGGCACTGGGTGAGGTGGATGACGGCCGCCTTGCTCATCGCATAGGGGGCCTCGTACGCATAGCAGGCGGTCCCGTCAACGGAAGCCGTGTTCAGGATCACGCCCTCGTTCTGGGACTTCATTATCGGCAGGACATGATTGATCATGCAGTAGGTCCCAAGGAGGTTGACCTCGATGACCGTCCGTGCGTCTGACACCGGCTGGTCCTCGACCGGCCCGACCTTTCCGCCAATCCCGGCAATGTTGCAGAGAACGTCAATGCGACCGAACCTCTCCACAACGGCGTCGACCGCCGAGCTAACCTGGTCGTCCTTCGTCACGTCAACAGGCAGGGCGACGAAGGAGCCCTCCTCAAGACCGAGGTCCCTTGCCGCCTCCTCGATTGCCTCCTTGCGGAGGTCGAGCATCGCGACGAGGGCGCCCTCGTCCGCGAATCGCTTTGCGGTGGCCTTGCCGATGCCACTCGCGGCACCTGTCACGATGGCCACCTTGCCCTTGATTCCTTCCATGAGAACTCCTCTCACGCTTGCATGGCGAAGCAGGTGCCTCGCTTTCCTGGCGTACACGCTACCGCAATGGTATATATTTCGTATTAACTTATTTAGTCCCTGCTTTCAAGAATAAATCCGCCAAGAGCTGACGCGAACGCCCAGGGATGCAAACGCGCCAGAACGCCCCGAAGGAGCCCAGGATGCAAACGCTCGGCCAGAGAGCCAACAGCCCGTCAGACCCGTCCCACTCCGAACCAAACGCGAATCTTCCTCGACTGGTTGCCACCGACATGGACGGAACCTTCCTTGACGACCATGGCGGCTACGACAGGGTCCGATTTGCAAGGATACTCAGCGCGATTCAAGGGGCAGGCTGTCGCTTTGTCATTGCAAGCGGAAATCAGTACTACCAGCTTAGAAGCTTCTTCGAGGACGACCGTGAGCTCGCATACGTTGCCGAAAACGGAGCTCTTACCGTCGTGGACGGAGAGGTACTCTCGTGCGTTTCGATGGAGGCGGAGGTACTCGCACGCACTTGGCAGGTGATCCAGGACGACGGAAGGGCAGAAGCCGCCCTCTGCGGGCGGAGGTGCTGCCACGTTCAGCGCGGTACCGCCAGCGATAGGTTCTTCAGGACCATGTCCAGGTACTTCACAAGAATAGAATGGGTTGACGACCTCGCCGACGTCGACGATACCCCCTTGAAGTTCTCGCTCTCGGTGGAAGACGGAAGCGAGGGGGAGGTCGCCGGGGAGCTCTCGGATGCCCTTGAGAGCGCGCTCGTTCCCGTTGTCTCGGGAAATGGCTCGATTGACCTCATGGTCCCCGGATGCACCAAGGCCAGCGCACTGCGACTCCTCTGCAGCCGCTGGGGTCTCTCGGCATCCGAATGTGTCGCCTTTGGGGACAGCGAGAACGACGTCGAAATGCTCAGGGAGGCAGGCTGGGGCTACGCAATGGAAAACGCCTCCGTGCGGGCCAAGGAGGCCGCTGACTCCATATGCCCCTCAAACCAGGAGTCGGGGGTACTCGTCACGCTCGAGAGCATCTTCGGGCTGTAGGGCCGTCAGTCTCAGAGAGGCGTCCCCGGGATGCGCAGAGACCCGAGCGCCATCCCCTAGTGCGTCTCGGTGACGGAGGACCTGTTCAGCCACCTTCCCCTAAGCAGGCGAGCCAGCATGAGACACCCACGCGCATTCAGCTCGATGCACATCGCGCTCCAGATTCCCACGAGTCCCAGCCTTGGGGCGAGAAGCACCATCAGGGGAATCCTGATCGCCCACATTGACCCAAGGTTGATGAGGCTCGGGGCGACGGTGTCCCCCGCGCCCCTCAGCCCGCCGGGGATGACCATCGCGGCACCATAGAGTGGCTCCGCGAATGCCTCGATCCTGAGGACGCTGCACCCAAGGGCGGAGACGGCCGGATCAGACGAGAGGATTGCCATCACCTGGGGGGCAAGCAACCACATCATGCCGCCAGCTGCCCCCATGAGAAGGACTCCCAGCAGGGCCGAATAGTTGCCGAAGGCCTTCGCCATGTCACGCCTCCCCGAGCCAAAGGCCTGTCCCACCAGCGTGGTGGCTGCCTGCGAGAGGCCATACCCCGGCATGTAGCAGACGCTTTCGGCAGTAGTCGCAATCGAGTTGGCGGCGACGGCAATGGTCCCCAACGGAGCAACCACGATGGTCTGAGCTATGTAGGCACCGTTCATCACGAAGCGTTCCAGGAAGAGAGGTGCGCTCAGGACAAGCGCACTTCGCAGACAGGGCTTCCCCGGCGTCCAGCTGGCTCCCCTCCGAAGAGAGAGCCTTCCACTTCGCCCAAACACGAACCAGAGCATGGGGAAGGCCGCGGCAGCGGTGGCCACGCCCGTCCCGGCTGCCGCGCCGCGCACGCCCATTCCCGCACCAGGGACAAATACCGAGACCCCGCCAAGGGAATGGACAGCCCCCGGCATGATGAGGAGGAAGTTGAAAACCACGTCCAGGAAGCACGACACCACGTTGATGATGCTTGGGGTAGCCATGTCCCCGGTACACTGAAGCATGAGGGCACCATACCGCTGCAACATCACCACGGGCATGAACGCGCTCATGAAGAAGAAGTACCCCGCCGCATCGTCCAGCACGCCCGCCGGACCTCCAAGCCACCTTGGCACTGACTTGGAGAGGGCCATTCCAACGAATGCGATTACGAGGGAGAACGCGCTGCACACCACCAGCCCCTGACACGCCGCGTTGCGCGCGGCACGGTCCCTTCCGGCGCCAAGGAACTGTGCGACCTGGATGGAGAAGCCCAAGGCAGCGCACTCGCAACAACCAAACAGAAGCCAGGTTGTCGTTTGCACCACACCAATCGCGGCGGAAGCATTGGCGCCCAGGCTCCCGACCATTGCAGTATCGATGTACTGCATCACGGTCGTGCTCACCTCCGCGAGCACCGCGGGTAGGCCCAGGTGCAGAATGAGGCTGATGGCCTCTCGCCTTTTTGGGATGTCCGGCCTCGCCAGTACCTCAGTCAGCTTCTCGCCATACGATTCCATCCGAACGTCCCCCAAGCGCAGTGGGCGGGTCTCCCCCAAAGGGACAGAGGTGCGCACCCACTTGCGCTTCATCTCAAGAGAAAGATAACTACAGCTGATTTATATACCAATTTCAACACGGCCCATCCAGGCCTAGCGGCACACGGCGTTCGCTTCCAGTCAAACGGGAAGGGAGATTGTTCAGATGCCTAGCCAGTAACGCGGGGACGTTCGACGGCAGACAAGGGGGGCAGCCCCTCTCCCTTCACCGCTCGATTAGCATGCGAATTGAGAACAAGAGGCGCAACGTACGTTGAGTCCACCAACGCTGGCGTATACGGCGCTAACAATACCCGCACGCGAGCTCGAGTACATCAGGTCAAGCGGGGTCATCTCTTTTCCTTCGCGTTACCGCGTGAAGCAAACCGATATCTGCAAGGCTTCAGAATGTAGGTCACCGACGAAGAGCCGGAGCGCCACGACAAGCCGTGCAAGCGCGGAGACTACCCCAGGGAGCCCGGTGAATGGGTTGTGCATCCGCAGGGCAGGCCATGGCTCTCCAACGAATCCCTAGCCAGCGTCAACGTCAAGTTCCCAGCGTGATGGTCAGAGCAATAGACGCAAAGGAGCGCTCGGACTTCATGCGACGCACAGTGGCCGCGGCGCCCCATGCAGCTCGCAACCAACTACCTACAAGTGGCATTGGCCGGCGGAACGGCACGCGATCGTCGGACTCCGGATTCCGTATATCGTTGCAATAATCTCGGAGCGCTCTTCGGAGATCGGTCTCCCGAGGTCGGACTCGAGAAGCCTAGACGGTCCACTACGGGCACCGGTATTCTTCCCGTCTCGTTCTAGAAGTCGCCGACGGACTTCTCCTGGAAAGGGATGTCAGCCGCACCAAGAAACTCGCAGACCGCAATCTCCCCGATGGAGACGCTCCCGCGAGACGCCATGCGTGACCCCTTCTAGCAACGAGCTGGCTTAACCCCCATCTTGAGCTCAGAGCCCCAAATCTGACCACGTGAATCAGCGCCGATTCTCCAGCCGGAACTACCATCTAGCAGAAGGAATCACCTACAGGTACCTCTCGCAAAACTCGGCGGCTGTGACGATTTCCACACCCTCGTACTTACCTATTGCGAGAAGGTCTTTATCCCCGCTCACGACATGAACGGCACGAGCATCTATTGCACATTCCAGGAACTTATCATCATCTGGGTCACGACAGATTTCAATCTTTGCCCGAGGCTCCACGAAGGAAAGTGCAGCTTCGAAAGGTGCGAGAACATCTCTGCCAAGGCTCCCCTGCTTGCGCGAAATCATTTCGTCAATGACCTCTGGCTATTCCCCTAATCCTTACGAGACCTGCGGCGCGGCTTCCAGTCACCAACAAGCAGGGCGTATGAACGAAACGATTGCAAACCTTCAGCTTGGAGAAAACTCAGATGCTATAGACCTCTCCGTCTTTCAATCGACGTGCAATCAGAAATAACTTGTCGCATGCCCACGACGCGGCAATCTAGTTCCTCGCCTCGAAGACCTCCCGATCGATTCCGTCCTCGTAGTTCGCGGCGACCATGAGGGCGCAGTACACGTCCGAGTCGACGTTGAGGATCGTCCTGATAGCACCAACCGGGTACGTCAGTCCGGCGAAGATGCCAATGCTGTCCAGGGGCAGACCCAGCTGGGGAACGATCATCGCAAGGGACACAAGGTCTGCACCAGGGGCGACGGCATTGGCCAACGAGAGAAGCGTGCAGATGACTGCAAGCGAGACAAGCTCCGCCCCACCATACGTGACCCCATAGATCTGAGAGATGGTAAGCGCAGTCACGGCAAGGTGAATCGAGGCTCCGTTTGAGTTGAGCGGCATGCCCAGCGGAAGCACGAGGTCCGCGATGTCAGAACGAATGCCAAGCCGTTGCTTGGCGTCCTCCATCTCCACGGGAAGCGTCACCGCACTTGAGGTCGTGGAGAGCGCCATCACGCTCATGCGCCACATTTTGTGGACGAGCACGACTGGGGAAAGCCCGCAGCGTACGCAAACGACGACAATCCATACGCATGTGAAGACGAGAACCGTACCCGCCAGTACGAGCAGATACTTGAGCAGGGGGATTAGCACTTCCGCCCCAAGCGACCCCACCATTGCCGACACGTAGCAAAAGATGCCTATCGGAGCGACGGTCATCACACCCCTGATGATGGAGAGGAGCAGGGTGCCCAGCTCGACGCAGAAGTCGTACACGACACAGTGCCCCTCGTGCATCTGCCGCCAGCCAGAGCAGACGAGACCGAGCGCTATGGCAAAGACAATGCACTGAACCATTGAGCCGCCGCCCATCGAGGCGACGATGTTTGAGCCAAAGAATCCAGACACCGTGTCCTGCCACGTGCCACTTGATGCCTGGACCGTGTTGGCCGAAGCACCTTGCACCAGCGCACTCCCATCCAGTCCAGCGCCAGGTTGAAACAGTAGCGTGGTGGCGATGCCAAACCCGGAGGCGAGTATCGACGAGACCGCAAACCAGACGATGCCCTTGAGGCCCACATCGGACAGGTCTCGGGTCGTCAGCCCACCCACCGCCTCGATGATGGTACACATCACGAACGGGATGATGCCCATCTGGACGAGCGAGAAGAATATGTCACCGATGAACTTCACCTGCGCCATCGGCTTTCCGACCACCATGCCAGCGATGAAGCCAACGACCATTGACAGAGCAATGAGCTTCGTCGGGGACTTCTTTCCAAAGCGAGCGACTTCGTGATTGGCCATGTCTCCACCTCACCCAGTTGGATAAAAAAGAGAATGGGCCTGGGAGCGGCCCCACGTCACCCCCAGGCCAAGGAACGAAACACGACTAGGCGGCCTTCTCCTCCCCGTTGAACACCTCGGGGTGGAGCTTCCCCTCGCTGGCGGAGACCATGAGGCAGGTGTAGACGTCGCCGTCGACGTTGAGGATCGTACGGAGTGCACCGGTGGGGTACTCCAGCCCGGCGAAGATGGCGATCGACTCCATGGGAAGGCCGAGCTGAGGAACGATCATGGTCATCGAGACAAGCGAGGCGCCAGGCGAGACCGCGTTTGCCAGGGAGAGGAGGAAGGAGATGACCCACACGTAGACCAACTCGCCGGGGCCGAAGGCTACACCGTAGATCTGGGCGATCGTGAGGGCCGTGACGGCAAGGTGAATCGCAGCGCCGTTGGAGTTGAGCGGCATGCCGAGGGCCATGAGGAGGTCGGCGATCTCGGGGTCGGCACCGAGCTTGGACTTGGTGTCCTCGAGGGCGGTGGGCAGCGTGACGGCGGAGGAAATCGTGCCAAGGGCGAGCGCGCTCATCGGCCACATCTTCTGGATGAGCTTGACGGGGTTGTAGTGGCAGCGCACGGAGACCAGCGCGATCCAGATGGCGAACATGATCACAACTGCAATGAGCATGACGAGAAGGTACATGGCAACGGGGATGAGGACGGCAAGGCCGAGGCTGCCAATCATCGCTCCCACGTAGCAGAAGATGCCGATCGGGGCGATCTTCATGACGCCACGGATGATGTTCAGGATGAGCTTAGAGAGCTGACTGCACACGTCGTAGACGAGGCACTCGTTGTCGTGGGCCCTACGCCACGCGGAGCAGGCGAGACCGAGGGCAATCGCGAACACGATGCACTGGACCATGGAGCCTTCGCTCATGGAGGACACGATGTTTGACCCAAAGAACCCGGAGATGGTGTCCTGGAACGTGACGTTGGAGGCCTCGTAGTCGACGGCGGCGGACGCCGCGGCGATGCCTGCACCAGGCTGGATGATCACCGCAAGAACGAGGCCGATTCCAGCCGCGAGGAGGGACGACCCGGCGAACCAGGCAATGCCCTTGAGGCCGTAGCCCGAGAGGGCCTTCGCGTCGAGCGCGCCGACCGCCTCGATGATGGTGCACATCACGAACGGGATGATGCCCATCTGCACCAGATGGAAGAAGATGTCGCCGATGAACTTGACCTGGGTCATCGGCTCGCCGATGACGAATCCAGCAATGACACCCAGGACCATGGATAGCACGATCCAGGTCGTAGACGATACCTTCTTCTTCGTCTCTGCCATTTTGAACCTACCTTTCGATTTGTTGGAAACCTAGCCGTCCACCTGGTTGCGTAGGGCGGACTCCAATGCGAGCCTCATGCCAAACAACCCGTCAGCACCGGAGGTCGCCCCGTAGCGGAGGAGCCCATCAAGGACCTCCCTCGCCCCCTCGAGGTCATCTCGCCCGAGACGATCGGCGAGCAACCGATAGTCGTAGTTCGCAAAGCGGTCCATCATCGCCCCCAGGTACGCCGCGCTCACCGCCGTGGTGCGGCTGAGGTCGAGCTGCCGTACCAGGCTCAGGAAGGGCTCTGCATTGCCCGTCATGAGGGAGCCGATGCCATACCCAACCAGGACGTCGTCGCCGGAGGGGGTCAATCCCCTCCCCCGTCCAAGAAGCCACCGCAGACATCCCATCGACTCCTCGTCTGCGAAAATGCCATGCGAGAGGATCTTCGCAACCCGGTCGAACTCCCCTGTCGGGGGGATGCCCAACCGACCCTCCAGGCCCATCGACTGCAGGAGGTCGCACAGCCCCACCGCCTCCGCCCCCCTCAGCCGATCGACCTTGCAGGGGAGCTCCTCGAGGCCCCGAAGGTTGATTCGAGTCACGCCTCCCTGGCACCAGATGCCCAGCGCCCCGTCGCCAAGCCGGACGAGACCACCAACGCGAACCGAGCGCACGAACCTCTCTGCCATCTCGTCCGGAAGGGCGATGCCGAGCACCGAGAGCCCAGAGGAGATGGGTCCCACGTGGAGGAGAATGCCTGGCAGCGAGACGTTGAGGCTCGAGCGGAAGACGCTGTGGACCACGCCCTCAGCCGGAGAGGCGAGCCTGGCGAGGGCATAGTCGCTCACCATGCCCTGCGCCAGGCGATATGTCTCGCCCCCTCCCACTTGCCTACTCGATGCCAAGCCGCGCGCAGTACGCCTCGAGCGCCTTCTCGAAGCAGGCGAGCGGGGCCCTGACCGTTCCGGCGCCAACCTGGCCCAGGCCCGCCTTCTTGTGGGCGATGCCGGTGTTGATCAGCGGCGTGATACCCGTGGCAACCACCTTTCGGATGTCGATGCCAAGGCAGGTGCCCTTGAAGTCCCAGGTCGGGATGGTCCAGTTGGGGTTATGCGACACGCAAATCCTCTCCATCTCGTTCGAGATGTTAAGGGCGTCCTCAAAGCCGCCCGCACCCACGAAACGGGTCACGCCGGGGGCGGCGACCATGGCCATGCCACCGACGCCCACGGTCTCGCAGATTGCGGAGTCTCCGTTGTCGGGACAGGCGTCATCCTCGGTGAAGCCGGTGAAGTACAGGCCGTGCGGCGTGTTGACGGGCGCGGTAAACCACTCGTCCCCGCACGCGCCAATGCGGACGCCAAACTCGTAGCCGTTGCGGGTCATCGTCGTGACGATGCAGCTCTCCTCGTCCTCACGTGCGTAGTCCACTATGGACTTGCCCGTCGCCATCATCACGTTGAGGAAGAACTGGTCGGTATCCGCCAGGAACTGGATCACGCGCTCCTTGGCGTCCTCGTCCACGTCGGTCTTGACGATGAGGGGCGCGACCTCCTTGAGGAAGTTGAGGGAGGCGGCCATGTTGCGCTGGTGGAACTCGTCTCCCTGGGTGATGGCGCGCGCGATGAGGACGGAGAGGTTGATTCCACCCTCCTTGAGCTTAAGTGCCTTTGCCAGCACGGGGCCGAGCTCGTCCGCCATCCAGTGAAGGCGGTCGACCACCTCCTGGCTGTAGGCGCCAAAGCGCAGGACCTTGCCGATGCCCTCGTTCATCGTGCAGTAGGCAACGGTGTCGTCAGCCTTGTTCTCCACCACAAGCACCGCCATGTTCGCGGAGGTGATGCCACCCATGGGACCAACCGCGTGGCAGTGGTGGCAAGGAATGAACTCGACCTCGCCGGACTCGAGGAGCGCGAGCGCCTCCTCCTCGGTGTTAGCCCAACCCTCAAAGAGAGCCGCGCCGATGCAGGAGCCCCTCATCGGGCCCATCATGTTCTCCCAGGTGATGGGAGGACCGGCATGGAGCAGGGTCTTGCGGGCGCGGTTGAGCTCGGGGATGACGGTCTTTGCGGGGACGACGTCCACCAGGAACGGCTGCGACTCCCTGAAGCGCGCGATCATGCGCTCGTTGGCTGCGTCAATCTCATCGCGACGCTTGTCCAGTTCGTCAAGCAGGTGAATCATCCGCTTGTTGCCACCGGCGAGCGGCTTCCAGTTGAACTGAACGGTCTTCGCACCGTAGTCACGCAGCGACTCGTTAAAGCTCTTGACGCCCACGTTGATGATGCGTGGCGTGGTGTTGAGGAGCTCGACCAGCTGCGGGCTGGGCTCGGGGAGGGGCGAATCGTCCTTGACCTCGTACGGCACGACCTCGCGGTCCTCCTCGGTGAAGTGGATCCCCTTGAGCTCAAGGGCGAGGCGGATTGCGCGTGCGTTGGAGGTCTCCATGATCGCCCCGGCATCGCGGAGCTCCTGGAAGGACTTGTGGTAGTCCTGCGGGTCGTTCTCGGTTCCGGTAACGGAACCCACGAAGTAGAGCTCGCGACCCTCGGCCTTCGCCTTGTCCAGCTGCTCTCTGATAATCGGGGCAAGTGCGCCCGCCATGTCGGGATGGCACCCATAGCCCAGCATGCAGTCGAAGAGGATCACGCCGGTCGAGGGCATGGAGGCGTACTTGCGGATGTAGTCGATTCTGACCTCAGGGTCGATCATGGGATGCGGCTTGCCCTGGGTGTAGATGTCGTCGCCCAGGTCGATGACATCGTAGCCCTTCGCATGGAGGATGTAACCGTCCTCCTTCACGACGCCGCCGAGGTCTAGCGCCTCGGAGACGAGCATGCCCGCCTCGTTTGCCAGGGTTCCGCCGGAATAGAGCCCGATGACGGTCTTCTCCTCCGGAAGCGGGTTGGTGCACTCGAAGTCAAGCGGCTCGAGGTAGTTCTTCCTCACAGGGTTGCCGTTGGCGAGGTCCACCGCGATGTGGGCAGTCTCTTCCAATGTGTGAGCCAGATAGACCTTGCCCAGGTGATGTGTGGGCTTTTCTCCCAGGAAGATGGCAACGACCGGCTTGGAGCACTTCTCCAGGAGATCGACCACCTCATCGCGAACGGCTGGCGCGGGTGGCTTGGAGATGACGCAGATCACATCGGTCGGCTCGTGGTTCTCGAGCCCGACGATGGCATCCTTGACCGTGATGGCCCCCACCTCGCTGCTGAGGTCGCGACCACCCGTTCCGATGGCATGGATCAGGCCACCGCCCAAGCGGTCGATGATTGCAGCAACCTCCTGGATGCCGGTTCCGGACGCACCGACGATGCCGATGTTCCCCGGCTTCGACACGTTCGTGAACGCGATGGGAATGGAGGATATGACGCCCGTGCCACAGTCGGGGCCCATGAGCATGAGGCCCTTCTCGTGCGCCTTCTGCTTGAGGCGAACCTCGTCCTCAAGCGAGATGTTGTCGGAGAACGAGAACACGTTGAGGCCACGGTCGAGCGCCTTCTCGATCTCTGGGGCGGTGTACTCGCCTGGCGTCGAGAAGAGCGCCAGGTTTGCGTCGGGCAGCTCCTCGAGGGCGTCATCCCAGCAGTCGACCTCCTTCAGGCCGGAGGCCTCGTGCTTCACGGAGAGGTCGGAGAGGAACTCCTCGGTTTTGTCGAGCACCAGGTCTAGGACGTCGGCTGAGTCGGAGTCAACAACGATGACCATGTCGCTGGGGTCTGCTGCCTCCGCCTCCGGGGTGAGCAGCCCGGAATTCTTGAAGATGTCCTTGTTCGCATCCGTCCCCATCATGATCTGGGACTTGTTCACGCCCTCAAGCGCATTGATTGCGTTGGTGAGCAGCATGAGGTTGATCGAGTCCTGATAGCTGTTCTTCTTCACGACTGTCTGGAGCATGGGTAACCTCCTCGGTTGCGTCGCATCGCACAACGATGTTCCTGACCTTGCACGCAGGGGCGGCCAAGCCCTGCGTCTTGTCTCGCGCCAAGTCTCTTCCATCGATGTGCCCAGGTCTTTTCAACCGGGGGATAACCTTGGAGCCAATTCTTGTCCCAATTGGGAAATGTCTTTTTGTGGGTCTATCGGTAAAGTTCATGAGGTAGACTTGCATTTTTGTTTATGAATATTCGTTTTCATGCCGTTTTCATTCTGTAAAAGGGACCGATGCGGAAACGGAGCGGTGCTAAGGGGCGAGATGGACGGCAAAACGCGAGAGCAGGACTCACGGCAAATGACGATGCGGGACGTCCTTCAGCTTCGCCCCCTCGAGGGAGCCTCCCTCCTTGCCGGCTCTTCCGGACTCGACCGCGAGGTCACCAATGCAATGGTCATGGAGGGACCCGACGTCCAGAAGTGGGGTCGGCCCGGCCTCGTGCTCGTCACCAGCTTCTTCGCGCTGGTCCCCCTCTCCCCCGCTCAGAGGGACGAGTTCTTCTCCACCATCCGCAACCTTGGGATTGCGGGAATCATCTACAAGCCGGGCAGGACCTCTCCCGACCTGCTCTCATCCTGCCGCGACACCTGCGAGGCAATAGCGATGCCGCTTGTCCGCATGGATCCCAGCGTCACGTTTGAGGACGTGCTCATGGACGTTATGGGTACGGTCATCGACTCCAACGCCCGTCTCCTCGACAGCTTTTACGACATGCACCTGAAGACGATGCGGCTTGCCATACAGCAGCCGAGCATCTATCAGGTCGTGTCACAGCTGAGAGAGAACATCGGGTGTGACGTGACCTTTGTGAACAGGGTGGAGGATGCGCGGGTCGGGACGAGCGAGGGCGCGAGCGGTTGGAGCTCGTTGCATCTTGAGGAGCTCCCAGAGCAGGGCTACCAGGGCTATCGCTACTTCGAGGCAGCCCTTGGCTATCGGGGCGGCACGATGGGGTCTGGCCTTGCTGTGCGGATTCCCAGCCAGTCGCTCACGTCCTGCTACCTCATTGCCCACAGAAAGCCAGAGGACGTCTCCGCCTTCCAGAGGATGACCATCGAGAACTTCGTTAACCTGCTGATGATCGAGCTCCTCAAGCAGGAGGCGATTGACCAAAGGCTGTACAACCGCAACAACATGCTGGTTCACGACCTCATCCAGGGGAGGTTCACTTCGCACGACGAGATTGATCAGGCGGTGTCGGAGCTGGGCATTGGCGCCCATGCGCTCTACCAGGTGATGCTCGTTCGCCTCTCGATCGACGACCCGATGGAATCCGATAGGATTGGAGACCTGCTTCTCACGTTTCGAAGGAGGGTCCGCAGGCTCTATCCCAACTCGGTCTTCTTCGAGGGCAACAACCGACTGTCCTTCCTGCGTAACCACACGTCAGGCTCCGTCGGGTTCGACGCGGGGGAGGTGACTCGCATCTTGGGTGAGATGCATGCCGACGCGGGCCTCCCCGACTTCGCCCATCTCATCGTCCTCTCGGGGCACGAGGACCGGTACTCAATTCCCAAGGCTAACGACCAGGTGCTGTCGATCTACAGGCTGTTCGACTCAAACCAGCTGTCAAACCGTTGCGTGCGGTACGACGACCTGGGATTCTACAAGTTCCTTGTCGACGTTGGCGACCCCTCCAAGCTGGCTTCCTACATGGACTCCCGCCTTTCCAGGTTGCACAGCGAAAGCCCCGAGGGCTTCCGTACCCTCATCACCCTCTGCAAATGCGAGTGCAACTACAAGGAGGCCGCCAACCAACTGTACGTTCACCCCAAGACCGTGAGGTATCGTGTGGGAAGGATTCGCGAGGAGTACGGGATCGACGTCCACGCCACCGACGACATGATGCAGGTGCTGCTCGCGGACAAGCTCGTCGCACTCCTGGGACCAGACTGGGAGCCCGAGCTCAACGAAAGGTAGGCGCCATGCGAACGGAAGAGTGCTTCTCGTGGAGCGGGATCACGGCAGGCGTGACCATCCTGCGACCAGACGACGAGGTAGGGGTACGCAAACGCCCCCTCTCGCATGCGCTCGTGCTGTACCTCCATGGGGGTGGCCTTCTTCTGGGAAGCCGTACGGATCTTCCCGAGACGTACGAGGCTATGTTCCTTGATAGGGGCTGCACGTTGGTCGAGGCGGACTACCCGCTGGCGCCGGAATCAAGCCTCCGCGTCATCCACGCCTTCGTCGATGCGCTGTGGTCGTGGGTGAGTGATGAGGTCGCCCCCAGGCTGGGATGCGACTCCGTCTTCCTGTTTGGACGCTCCTCGGGCGCATATCTGGTGCTCACACTGGCAGGCAGGCTCACAGAGACGAATGGGGCACGCAAGCCGACAGGGGTCATCGACTTCTATGGTTACGGCAGCGCGACCGACCCCTCGATCACCACTCCATGCGAGACGTACCTCTCATACCCAACCATCGGCAGCAAGGTGGTGGACCGCATCACGCAACCAGAGCCCGTCACGAGCGGACCGGCGGAGAGGCGCTTCGCCCTCTACATGTATGCACGCCAGACTGGCCGCTGGGCGGACCTGCTCGGACTTGGTGATGGCGAACGGGATCCGTTCGCTCTGACGCAACGACAGATCGATGCCATGCCCCCGGTTTTCTACGCCGCTGCCACCGGCGACGGAGAAATCCCCTATGCCACGTCCAAGTCGCTGGCGCGGAAGCTGCACGCCCAGACGTTCACGTCGTATGGGAACGACCACGAGTTTGACCGCGACACCAGCAGCCCGGACGGCCGGCAGGCATACGAGCGGTGCCTCACGTGGATGGAGGGGCTGGTGTAAGGAGATTCTGCCTCCTCACATGCGGGAAGCGACGTCGTGATAGTGCTCCCCAGGCATAGGTACTGAGGAAATGCGAGCTGTGGCAATCTGAAAGCCGCCTCGACTGGGAAACGTCAGCTCTCGGATTGTGGAAGCAACCGAATCGCTGCCATAACTCATGATTCATCAGCAGGTAGACCCCTTGAGACCCCGCTGATTGCCACAGGTCGCATTTCCTCAGCAGGCAACGCCACGAGGGACGTCTCGAAGACACCTTCAGCCATCACCGATGCGCTTCCGTGACGCGCAGCAGGAACTTTCCCAGGCCTGTTCCCTCACGCCTCCCACGAGAAGCGGCTCATGTCGACCTTGCCGCTCGGGAGAAACCCGACCCCCTCCGCCTCGAGCATGCGCCTTTGCTCCTCAGGTCCTCCGAAGGCAAACCCGGGCGCGAGGCTTCCGTCTGCGAAGATGACCCTATGGCACGGTACCCCACCCTTCATTCCCGGGCTGGAGTGCATCGCGAACCCGACGTAGCGCGCCTTGCGTGGCTCACCCATCATGCGTGCCACCTGCCCGTATGTGGTCACACGCCCCTCGGGGACCTGTCTAACGATGTCGTATGCCCTCTGGAAGAACCCGTCGTCTGCCATTCGTCTCTCCCCTCACCCGCGCGTTTGTCGTACGTATGGTCACTCACCTTCTCCCCAATCAGGCGCTCGTCCGCACCCCTGAAGTGGTTGGTGAGCGTCTTGTGGCCGAGTGGGAGGAAGGAGCGCGCCAGGTACTCCGCGCAGCTCACCTTGTTGTCCGCAGCGCGGGGGCAGACGCCGCGCCGCCACTCGTTCTTGCAGGCGGGCGCATAGCCAATTCCGCCGTCCTTCCGACGGTAGCCATGGGCATGCACGTCCACACGACCACGAAAGAGGGAGAGGAACAGATCAACTTTGTCGTGCATCGGCGCCTCCCCACCCCGACGGGAGCCGCAACATCACCGCGAAGCATTAGGGGCCCTGAGAAGGCTACCGGATTGACCTTCACTTCAGTGGCTTGTCGTGGTGATCAACGTCAAGCAAGACGATGAGCCTGTCTCCTTCGAAGGAAATCGTCATTCGGATGTCCATGTTCACGCTGATCTCAACCCCCCCGTACCTTGAATACGCTTTGTTCGCAGCGATGGATGCCAAGGGTCACGGGCAAGGATGCGTAGCTTTGCGTCAACCATATCTCGCTCCTTTGGAGCAAGCTTGGAGTATCGCTTGATGAATTGCTTCTCAAGTTGGAGGCGATAAGCCATCTAGACTGCCTTGTGCAAGTCTGCAATGAGGTCCTCAACGTCGTCGTAAACATCGGCCTTTCCCGTTGCCGCCGACTCACGTGCCGATGCGGCGAGCGCTTCGAGCGCGTCTTCAACTACATGGGGGCGCACGAGGAGCCCCGCCAGAGGGTGTTCTTCGAGGGCCAGGTCTACAACGCATGCGTGCTTCTGGTCTCGCTCGTGCAACGCGCGAAGGAGGGCATCATCCTCATCGACGGCTACGTGGATGCGGGCACGCTCAACATCTTGGCGAAGAAGGCCGAGGGCGTGGCGTCCACCATCTGGACCCACCCAAAGGCCAAGCTAACGGAGAGGGACGTCGAAGCCTTCAACGCGCAGTACCCCGAGCTGACGGTGCGCCACGCATCCTCGTTCCACGACCGCTTCCTGATCTTGGACGGAACCTAGGGCCACCTCGTGGTCGCGTCGCTCAAGGACGCAGGCAGGAGGAGCTTCGCCATCACACGTATAGAGGACCGGTCAACCATCAAGGCCGTTCTGTCCAAGCTCGCCCAACAGTCACAGTCGCTACGAACCAATAGAAGTGCGAGCACCTCCCCCTCACGCGACCCCGTCCACGGGCTGTTTGGAGAGTCTCTACATAACAAAAATCCCAACCAGCATTTCTGCTAATTGGGACCTTAGTTTTGGTCGCGGGGGCTGGATTTGAACCAACGACCTCCGGGTTATGAGCCCGGCGAGCTACCAGACTGCTCCACCCCGCAATGTCTGGGCGCACCGTGTGCGCAAGAAAGTAATATAGGGGCTACGGCAGACGATGTCAAACTCGGGCAACCAGATGTGGAGACGCTCCACATTCAGCCGAGAGGAGCGTGCCCCGCGGGGCCAGCGGGATGGGTCGCGGGCAAGGCGGCTCGCCCTCTCCCCTATCCCCTGAGAAGGGCACCGACCAGCCGGTTGTCCTCCACGGACGGGGAACCCGGCGGCAGGCTGCACGCCTCGAAGAAGTGGCTCCCCGCAAACTGGCGGGCGCGGAAGTTGTCGTGTGCGCCGTCATCCAGGTACCGAACGCGGCTCAGGCAGTCGGTGGTAGCGCAGCTGAGCACGCCATGCCGCGCAACGTAGTGCAAATAGGCCTGGTCGTCCGACCACAGCGTGACCCCCGCCATGCCCTCCAGCTCGTACGCGACGGCATACGAACCCCAACTGATCCCACGGTCGCGCACTTAGTCGTCCAGGATGGTCGCCATGCGCGTGACCCTGTGCAGCGTCGCCCGGGCGTCGATGAGAAGCGCGTTCGGGGCGGGCGGAAAGTACGCCTGGCGCGAGAGCGTGGCGAGCGCACGCGCACGCTCCTCTCCCCCAGCACCACGGCAGGAACAGAGAGCTTCATGGAGTCGTCGGCAAAGAGCTCGATGGCCGAGTGGGCGACCGTGGCCTCGTCGCGCGAGGGGACGCGAAACACCAGGCTGTCGTGCGCGTGCTGAACGCGGCAGCCACGCTCGCGACGCCCGAACACCGCCTGCATCGCCTGCGCCCGCTCGTTTGCCTGCACCCGCGTGGGAGCCTCGCCCCAGGTGCGCCCGAGACTGAACAGGTACAGCCCAAACAGCGGGGCCGTCGCGAAAGGGGCTGAACACCGACATCACGCCCTTCCCCCCGCGTCCTGAGCTACCTCGATGGTAGCCCAACGCAGGCATGCGTCACGTGGGGAGAGGTGCCCGCAACCGTCCTGGCCAGGCAACCCCGTGGCAGCGCGTCCCCCATGCCCCATCACGGCGCACGGAGGAGCCGCGCACCGACCTCGCAGCTCCCCCTACGCACGAGGCGGGCGCCGGCCGAATGACCGACGCCCGCCCGCGATCGAGCCCGCTGCCAACCAGGGTTAGATGACGACCTGTCCAATGAGGAGCAGCGCATTGAGGAGGATGGTGATGATCAGCAGCGGGTTGATGAACTTGAGCCAACGGCTGAAGGGCACGTCGACCATCGCGAGACTCGCGAGGATGAGGCCCGTGGGCGTGATGTAGGAGATGAGGCCCTGGCCGTAGTTGTACGCCGCGATGATGGCGGACTTGGAGACGCCGACCGCATCGCCCAGCGGCGCCATGATGGGGATGGACAGCACGGCGAGGCCCGAGGACGAGTTGATGAAGAAGCCCAGCACGATGTAGACCACGAGCATCATGAGGATGAACAGGATCGGGCTCATGCCAGAGACCACGCCCGAGAAGAAGTGCAGGATGGTGTCGGAGATAAGGCCGTCCTCCAGGAGGATGTTGACGGCACGGGCAACGCCCACGACCAGCGCGGTGCTCATGAGGTCACCGGCACCGCTGATGAACTGGTCCATGAAGGTTTCCTCGGGGAGGCCGCACACAAAGGCCAGGATCATGGCACAGGCGAGAAACACCGCAGTCATGCTGTCAAACCACCACTGGGCGGTCACGATGCCCCACACCAGCACCACAAATGAGAGACCAAACACCGCGAGGGAGATCTTCATCCTGCCGGTGAACTCGGGAGTCTCACCCTGGGCGCCCCAACGCTCCTCGATCTTGTCCTTGAAGTCGTAGCAGACCGACTTGCTGGGGTCCAGGCGCACCTTGCGGGCATAGCGCAGCACGTAGGCAAACGAGATGATGGTGCCGATTGCCAGAGCGACGAAGCGCCAGCTCATGCCGTCTGCCATGGAGATGCCCGCCGCCTTGGTGGCAACGCCCGTGGCAAAGGGGTTAACGGTGGAGTACATGGTACCGACGGAGGAGCCCACAAAGATCACGGCGATGCAGGTCATTGCGTCGTACCCCGCCGCGATGAACACGGGCATGAGGATGGGGTACAGGGCGATGGTCTCCTCGGCCAGGCCAAAGGTGGTGCCACCCGCGACCATGATCAGGCCCAACACGATGATGAGGATGTACTCCTTGCCCTTGGTCACGCGCGAGAGCGCTGCGACCGCGGCGTTGAGCGCGCCCATGTAGTTGAGCACGCCAATGCAGCCGCCCAGGATGAAGATGAACAGGATGATGTCGATGGTGTCGTACACGCCCTTGATGGGGGCGAGGAGAAACTCCAGCGCGCCCTGGGGCTGCTGGTCAACCTTCTGGTAGGTGCCCGGGATTGCGATGGGCTTGGTGATGGACCCGTCCAGGAAGCTGTCGAGACTGCCCGAGACCCCCAGCTTGTCCAGCGTCTCCTGGGTGGGGGGCATGTTCTCCTGGCTGCCGTCCGGCTTGGTGATCACGAACGCGTCCTGCGAGCTGTCGTACAGGAGCTTTGAGTACTCGCCTGCGGGGACGATGTAGGTGAGCGCCGCGGCGAAGAGCATCACGATGAAGAGCACGGTGATTGCCGTTGGGAAGTGGAGCTTGTGCTTCTTCTTCGGGGCGCTCTCCCCGCCCGTGGCCGCCTCGGCGTCCTGCGCGTCGATGGCTTCAGCTTCTGCCATGCCTCGATACCTCCAATGGTCGTGCCTGACTGTAAGAATGAGAACGAACCTCTCGACCTCCCCCATGCGAGGGCGTGCCGAGTGGGGCTAGCCCTTGTGGGCGTACACGCCGACGAGCTCAACCAGCGCGCCCGTGGCTGCCTCCATGCCCTCGACCGTTGCGTGCTCGTAGGGGCCGTGGTAGCCGTAGCCGCCCGTCCCAAGGTTGGGGCACGGGAGCCCGCGGAACGAGAGCTGGCAGCCGTCGGTGCCGCCGCGGATGGGAGTCACGCGAGGCTTGATGCAGGCAGCCTCGTACGCCTCGCGCGCGAAGTCGATGGCGAAGGGGTTGGACTCGATGACCTCCGCCATGTTGCGGTACTCGTCCTTGATGGTGAGGGTCACGGTGCCGCTCCCCCACTGCTCGTTCATGGTCTTCTCGATGTGGCGGAGGGTCTGCTTGCGCGCCTCGAGCGAGGCGGCATCAAAGTCGCGGAGGATGTAGGAGAGCTTGGCGCTCGCCTCGTCGCCGCTGATCTGGTACAGGTGGTAGAAGCCCTCGTACCCCTCGCTATGGCGAGGGTCCTCAGCCTGGGGGAGCATCCCGTTGATCTGGCAGGCCAGCAGGGACGCGTTGACCATCACGTCCTTGGCGGAGCCGGGATGGACGACAAAGCCCGTGACCTCAAACTCCGCGTCGCACGCGTTGAAGTTCTGGTACTGGATTTCGTCCTCCGCGTCGCCGTCCATGGTGTAGGCGACGTCGGCGTCAAAGCCCTCCACGTCAAAGTGCGAGACGCCCGTTCCGATCTCCTCGTCGGGCGTGAAGGCGATGCGCAGGGGGCCGTGCGGCGTACCGTCCTGGATGATGCGCTCGAGCGCGCACATGATCTCGGCGATGCCCGCCTTGTCGTCCACGCCCAGGATGGTGGTACCGTCGGACACCAGGAGCGTGCGTCCCGCGAGCGAGGGCAGCTCGGGGAACTCGCGCGAGCTCAGCGTGCGACCGCTCTCGCCAAGGGGCAGGTCCCCGCCGTCGTAGTCGTGGACCAACCTGGGCTTGATGTCGTGGTCGCAGTAGGCCGAGACCGTGTCCATGTGGGCGATGAGCCCGAGCTTCTTGCGGCCCTCGCACCCCTCCGTGGCGGGCAGCTTGGCGTAGACGAAGCAATCGTCGCTCACCCGGACGTCGGAGACCCCCATCTCGCGAAGCTCGCCCGCGAGCATGTTTGCGAGGTCAAACTGAACCTTTGAGCTTGGGCAGCACGAGTCGTTGTTCTCGTCGCTGGGCGTGCGGACCGCGACGTAACGCAGGAGGCGGTCGATTGGCTGCATGGATTTCTCCCCTCTTCGATGCATGGAAGAGAGCGACCAACCTAAAAGATGGCCACATCTCTTCCATATCAGTTTCATGTAACCTTTTGGAAATATAAAAGTGAAAATCGTTTACACGTTCGAAACTTTTGCAAGCGATACACGTTCCTCCGTGAACGGCGTGTGCGAATTGTAAACGGCTTATATTCATGCTTCACTCTCTGATGTAAGCGGAGCACCCGCGCACGACCCGTCGCTCGGCGAGGGGCCAACAACCCGCCCTGCTGCGCTACCGTAGTGGCAGTGAAATCGAGGCGCCCTCGGGGGGCGTGCGGGGAGGCATCACATGTCGCAGGACAGCTGGAGAAACGCGTTCCACCTCATGCCGGTCACGGGAACCATCGACCGGGTGGATGGCTTCTGCCAACGGGATGGCAGCTACATGGTGGACGCCCACCAGACGCTCGCGGGCTCGGCGTCTCGCCCCGTGCGCTTCTCGAGCCACAACCTCATCCACTGGTCGGTCGAGAGGAACCCGCAGCCGGAGCCCACGGCCGACGACCCGCAGGTGCCTGCCGCCATGCCGGGCGAGCTCGTGGACTATGGCTTTGACTTCTCCTCTCCCCAGGAGTTTGTGGACGACGAGGGCAGGACCCTCGCCATCGCCCTGATGCGGACCCCCGACACCCCCTACGTCAACACCCGAGGCGGGCTCAAGTGGGAGAACTGCCTGACCATCCCGCGCCAGGTGGGCCGCGCGGAGGACGGGAGCGTGACGCAGCTCCCCGTGGAGGAGCTGGCAGAGCTTCACACCTTTGAGGCGAGCATGGACCCGCACGCGGGCGGCCTGTTCCGCAGCCACCGCGCCGACATCCGGCTTCAGGGGATCACGGGCGAGAAGTTCACGGTCGTGCTGGACGAGGAGCTGTACGTGAGGCACCGCGAGGGCGTGCTGTACCTGGGCTTCCGCGGTCCCAACCCGCACACCGTGGGCGGCGGCAGGACCGAGGTGGGGGCTCCCATCGGCCACGTGGACGACCTCAGGATCGTGGTGGACGAGTCCGCCGTGGAGCTGTTTGCCAACGGCGGGAGGTACGCCTTCGCCACGCGGTGGTTCCCACTCACCAAGACCATGCTCGTGCGCATGAACGTGGACGCGGCGTTCGCGCGCGGATGGGGCATGGCGGACGGCGTGAGCGACACCTACCGCGGCTAGGGTCGCGAGGAAGGGGTGGTCGAGATGGACGCGCTCTGCGCACTGGGTAGCCTCGCCATCGGCTATGCATGCGGCAGCTTCCTCACCGCCGACGTGGTGAGCCGCAGGAGGTGCGGCAAGTCCGCCTTCGACATCGGGGTGGGCAACCCGGGCATGGCAAACGTGGGGCACGAGCTGGGCAAGGGGGCTGCCGTCGAGGTACTGGCGGGCGACATCCTCAAGACCGTCGCCTCGTTCGCACTCGCGCGGGCAGCCTTCCCCGCCACCGCGGACGCAGCGGGGACCTTCGCTGTGCTGGGGGCGACCCTGGGGCACAACTATCCCGCCTGGCACCACTTCAAGGGCGGCAAGGGGGTTGCCACGACCTGTGCGGGCATCATCCTCGCCTCCCCGCTCCTGGGCTCCGTCGCATCGGTCGCGGGATTCGCGACCGTGCTGGTGACCGGATACCTGTGCCGCGGGGCCATGGCCATACCCATCTGCTACACCGCGCTCGAGGCCCTCTTTGGCAGCTGGAGAAAGGCCCTCTTTGGCCTGGTGCTCTCCGCCCTCATGTACCTAGCGCACGGAGACGCGATCCGTGGCATCGCCACGGGCCAGACACCCCGTGCCGCCATAGCGGAGAGGTTCCACAAGAGGGGGTAGGCCCCGTCGTTGTGCGAAGGAACCGCAGGCAGCGCTGGACCACGACCACCCTGACGCGGCAACCTGCTGAGAAAAATGGCTCTTCGGTGGTTTCTGTGGGAGAGATTCCGGCATAGGCCCAGCTCAGCGGGCGAAAACAACGATCTGGAACTGAAACGGCCCCGGGAGGGGCCGTTTCCGCGTCATCCGCCTATGATTGCTAAGCCAAATTCAGACAACCGAAGAGGTGTGACGCATGAAGAGTCTACTACTTCTCGCCCTCGGTCTGGCCCGCACGGTCGTCCTGGGCGCGCGCATCGAGGCCGAGCGCATCGTCGTGAGCGTCCGGCCCTACAAGCGCGAGCAGCGCCGCTGCCCCGTATGCGGCAGGGCCTGCGACTTCTACGACATGGCGAACCGCGGGGCCCCCAGGCTGTGGAGGGCGATGGACCTGGCGCGCTCGGCCTGCTACCTGGAGTACGCGCCCTGCAGGGTGCGCTGCCCGGAGCACGGCGTGCGCACCGAGGCCGTCCCCTGGGCGCGGCACGGGGCGCGCTTCACGCGCGACTTCGAGGACTGGGTGGCGTGGCTGGCGGTCCGCTGTGATAGCGCTAGCTTAGGTTTCACCAGATTGACCAACACGCGCCCCAATCCGACCAGCGCGAATGCGCCAGCCAAACCAGCGTAGTTTCACCACTTTCACCAACTAGGCTCAGCCCCGAACCGACGA